>NZ_CP104202.1:72500-1272500 GCF_025244685.1 Chlorobaculum sp. MV4-Y
TGGCCGAGGAGAGTACCGGTTCCGGAAAGATGATCGGGCTGATCCGGCAATCCACCCCTTTGTCGGCGAGCGTGTCGTTGGTGTGCGAGTTCTTTAGCTTGACCACCATGCCGATGTCGCCTGCCAGCAGCTTGTCCACCGGAATCTTTTTCTGTCCCAGCATTGTGTAGACCTGCCCGAGCTTTTCGAGTTGACCGGTCTGGACGTCGATCAGTTCGTGTCCGCTCTCAACGTGCCCCGAATAAACGCGAATGTAGGAGATTTCGCCCACTCTCGGCTCCGACATGGTTTTGAAAATAAAAGCGATGGTCGCGCCGTCGGGATCGGGAGGCAGCAGCTTTTCGTCGTTCATGACCGAGCAGAACGCATGTTCCGGGCCGCGCTCGATGGGAGAGGGGCAGATGTTGACGATGGCGTTCAGGAGTCTTTCGGAGCCGATGAGGTGGAGCGGGGAGGTGCAGAACACGGGGAAGAAGGTTCGGGTGATGAGGGCCGATTTGATGCCGGCCCGAAGCTCGTCTTCGGTGAGCGTGCCGACCTCGAAAAAGTGGTTCATCAGCTCCTCGTCGGTTTCGGCGACCGCTTCGACCAGTTGCTGGTGCAGCTCTTCGGCCTTTTTGCGGTACAGGTCGGGAATCTCGGAAACCACCATGCTGTCGGGCTTGTCGGGGTTGAATTCGAGCTGCTTCATCAGAAGCACGTCGATCAGGATGTGGTGTCCGAGTCCCTCCTCAGCCGGAAACTGGATCGGCGTGACCTGGCTACCGAAGTGGTCGCGCAAGGCGTCGATGGTCGTGTCGTAGTCCGCGCGGTCGGCGTCAAGCTTGGTGAGCACGAACATGGTCGGCTTGTAGTACTCCCTGGTGTACTCCCATACTGTGTCAGTGCCGACCTCTACGCCAGTTGCCGCATTGACCGTGATCAGCACCGTATCGGCGACCCGCATGGCCGATTTGACGTCACCGTGGAAGTCGAGCAGTCCCGGGGTATCGATGATGTTGATTTTCTTCTCATTCCATACGCCGTGAATGAGGCTGGTGTTCAAACTGTGCATTCTCTCTGTCTCGTCGGCAGCGTAATCTGACAGAGTCGTACCCTCTTCAATGCTGCCGAGCCGGTTAATGACTCCCATGCAGAGGGCGAACGATTCGCACAGCATGGTTTTTCCGGTGCCGGAATGGCCGGTAACGACAATGTTCCTCAATTGATCCATTGGAACAGCTTGCATGTCTTTACTCCTTTCTTGGATTGGTTTAACGGAGCCGCCTGCTTTTGGCGATTTCCAGACTGACAGAGCGTCGCGCGGAAGAGTCAGTCTCGGGCAGCATTTGAAAACTTAGTGAAAAAAAGTGGCCTTCGCTACCCGGCGGGAGGGAAACCTATTTTGTTATCGATAAAATGAGATACGATTTCCGAACAATGAGCACCATTGCGTATCTTTTCAGTTCTGTTCTTCATTCAATTCTAAATACCCGAACCATGTCAGTCATCACCAGGATTCACGCTCGTCAGATCATGGACTCGCGCGGCACCCCGACCGTTGAAGTCGATGTCTATACCGAAAGCGCTTTTGGTCGCGCGGCCGTGCCAAGCGGCGCTTCGACGGGGGTTCACGAAGCGGTCGAGCTGAGGGACAAGGACAAGAGCGTTTTTCTCGGCAAGGGGGTGCTCAAGGCTGTCGAGAACGTCAACACCCTGATCAACGATGCTTTGCTGGGTATGGACGTGACTGAGCAGGAGGCTATCGACGCGAAGCTCATCGAGCTTGACGGTACGCCGAACAAGTCGAAACTCGGCGCGAACGCCATTCTCGGCGTTTCACTCGCCTGCGCCAAGGCCGGAGCCGAATATTCGGCCCTGCCGCTCTATCGCTACATAGGCGGCACGACGGCTAAAACCCTGCCGGTGCCGATGATGAACGTGCTCAATGGCGGCGCGCACGCCGACAATACGGTCGATTTTCAGGAGTTCATGATCATGCCGATCGGCTTCGAGCGCTACTCCGATGCGCTCCGGTGCGGGGCAGAGGTGTTTCACTCACTCAAGTCACTCCTACACGATCGCGGCCTGAGCACGGCGGTGGGTGATGAAGGTGGATTCGCTCCGAACGTCGAGTCGAACGAGCAGGCCATCGAGCTGGTGATCGAGGCCATCGGTCTGGCCGGTTACAAAGCGGGAACTCCGACCGACAAGGGCGGACTTGGTGACGGTCACGTGATGATTGCGCTCGATCCGGCCAGCTCCGAGTTTTACGACGCCGAAAAGAAAAATACGTTTTCAAGAAATCCTCCGGACGCGAACTTTCGTCAGAAGAGATGGCGAGCTACTGGGCCGACTGGGCGAGCCGCTATCCGATCATCTCCATCGAAGACGGCATGGCCGAGGATGACTGGGAGGGCTGGAAGATGCTCACTGAGAAGATCGGCGGTCGTGTCCAGCTTGTGGGCGACGACCTGTTCGTGACCAACAGCAAGCGCCTCGCCGAAGGCATCGGGAAGGGCGTTGCCAATTCGATCCTCATCAAGGTCAATCAGATCGGCACGCTCACCGAAACACTTCAGGCCATCGAGCTGGCCAAGCGCAATGGCTACACCTCGGTCATCAGCCATCGCAGTGGTGAAACCGAAGACATCACCATCGCGCAGATCGCCGTGGCGACCAACGCCGGGCAGATCAAGACCGGCAGCATGTCACGCTCCGACCGCATGGCCAAGTACAACGAGCTTCTCAGAATCGAGGAAGCGCTTGGCAGCACGGCGGTCTATCCTGGGATTACGGCCTTCCGGGTCTGACGGCGGCGGATTGCTGTTTTTGGAACCATTTCGAGGCGCCATGCCTGTCGATCTGGCAGGCATGGCGCTGAAAACTGCTACTGGCTCATGACAAAATACCTGACGGAACTCTGGGACCTTATCCGGCTGAATCCGAAAAAGTCCGTGATTCGGCTCCTCCTCGCGCTTGCGGCCATCGGGTTCGTCTTCGGAGACTACGGCCTTGCGACCCGCATCAGTATGGAGCTGGAGAACCGGAAGCTCGAAAAGCTTCAGGCCGAAGAGCAGGAAAAGATCGTTGAACTTCGCAGCACGATCAAAAATGCCTACCAGCCTGACAGTGTCGAAAAGGTCGCACGGGAGCGTTTCAACTTCCACAAAAAGGCGAGACCGTTTTTATTATAAGGGAAAAGTGACGCTGGACATGGACTGAGAGTGGACGTTGTGGCCAGATAGTGAACCCAAAGGCATAGCCTGCCCGGTTTTCATCTTTTATTCACAATTCGGCATTTATTGTTCTCTTTTCCCCCGTCTTTCCCCCGGTTTTTATTTATCCCGGCCATTGGCTACCTTCAGGATCATCTTCAATCACTTTCAACCAGCCTTCTTATGAGCGAAGAGCGCCTTGTTTCGGGCAATGTCATCGATTATCCGACACCGGTGTACAGTTATCGCCGGCGAGTTACCAGGGAAGTGCCCTTCGGGACGATCTCCCTTGGCGGATATTTGCCGATTCGGGTGGAGTCCATGACCACCGCTCACACGATGGATACGGCGGCTTCGGTGGAGCAGTGCCGGCGCTTGTACGAGGCGGGGTGTGAAATCATCAGGTTAACCGTGCCGACCGAGAAGGATGCGGAGAATCTCAAAAACATCCGTGAGCAGCTCCGGCGGGATGGTATCGATACTCCCTTGGTGGCTGATATTCATTTTTCAGCCAAAGCTGCAATGAAGGCGGTGGAGTTCGTCGAGAACATCCGCGTCAATCCGGGCAACTACGCTACCGGCGCGAAGTTTTCGAGCGAGGAGTACACCGATGAGGAGTATCGCGCCGAACTTGACAAGGTGCGCGAGGAGTTCACGCCGCTGGTGCGGAAGGCCAAGGCGCTCGGCGTTTCGATGCGCATTGGCACCAACCACGGCTCGCTCTCCGACCGTATCGTGAGCCGCTACGGCAACTCGCCCGAAGGCATGGTCGAGGCGGCGCTCGAATTCTCCCGAATCTGCGAGGACGAGGGCTATTACGACCAGCTCTTTTCGATGAAGTCCTCGAACGTCCGGGTGATGATCCAGGCCTACCGGCTGCTCGTCGCCCGCGCGGATGCGGAGCTGCGTTACGCCTATCCGCTGCATCTTGGTGTGACCGAGGCGGGCGATGGCGATGAAGGGCGCATCAAGTCGGCGATGGGCATCGGCGCGCTGCTCGAAGATGGCCTCGGCGACACTATTCGCGTGTCGCTGACCGAGGATCCAGTCAACGAAGTGCCGGTCGGTTTCGCTATCGTCAAGAAATACAACGATATGCTGCTGGTGCGGGGTGACCGGGCGCATCTTCCGGTCAAGCACGTGGTCGAGCACGAACGCAAGAACGCCGGGCATGTGCAACTGCCGTTCGAGCCATTCAGCTACTCGCGGCGCCCTTCCATCAGCATCGATGGTGCGGGCATACCGGTCGGAGGCGATGCCTTGCCCGGGGTTGAAACTGCCGCCCATGCGCCAATTACCGATACGGAATCGCTCCGCGAAGAGATTCTCGGGAGGCTCGATCCGGACAAGCCAGCGGACGCGATCCGCTCGGAGCTGGTGAGCGTTGGGGTCGGCAGCGCCGAGGATATTCCCCTGCTTGAGGGGCTGCTCGATTCGCTTGGTGGTTTGCGCGAAAAGATCGTCGTTTCGACTGCCGATACCTCGATTGTCCCGGCGCTGTTGCCGCTCTGCGGACGGGTGCGGGTCGATATTGTCGAGGGTGAAACGCTTGGCACCGGCTTGATTGAATCGCTCCACGATCGGAACGCCGCTATCGAGTTCTGCTTTATCCACGAAAAATCTTCGGAGAATGTGCCTGCCGAGGTGCTGGTGCGTCTCGCTGCCAAGCTGAAAGCGAGAGGTTTGCAGCGGGTCATGCTCTCTATCGTTTCCGATGCGCCGCTCTATTCTACCAGAAAGCTCGCGCTCGAGCTGAAAAAAGCCGGGATCGACTATCCGCTCGCCGTGCGTTACCGTCGGCTCGACGGGGAGCGTTCCGGCGTGCTGATCCAGAGTTCCATCCAGGCGGGCACGTTGTTCTGCGACGGCATCGGCGACCTCATTGCGCTTGAGACAAATATGCCGGCCAGCGAAGAGGTGAGTCTCTGCTTCAACATCCTTCAGGCGGCCAGAATCAGGATGTCCAAAACCGAGTTCATCTCTTGCCCCGGATGCGGCCGAACCTACTTCGAGCTTGAAAAGATCACGGCGCTCATCAAGCAGCGGGTCTCTCACCTCAAAGGCTTGAAGATCGGCATCATGGGCTGCATCGTCAACGGCCCCGGCGAAATGGCCGACGCCGATTTCGGCTACGTCGGCTCCGGCAAGGGGCGCGTCAGCCTCTACGTCGGCAAAGAGTGTGTCGAGGAGAACATGCCGGAGGCAGAGGCGCTTGAGCGGCTGATTGAGCTGATCCGGCAGAACGGCAAGTGGGTCGATCCTGTATGAGCTTTTATACGCTGATTACGGGCGCGTCCACCGGTATAGGCAGGCGACTTGCCGAAGAGTTTGCCCGAATGGGTGACAACCTCGTGCTGGTTGCCCGCTCGCAGGATAAGCTCGACACGCTGGCTGCGGAGTTGCGTCGCTCATGCGATATTGAGGCGCAGGTCTGCTGCCAGGATCTTGCTGAGGCTGGCGCGGCGTCGAAGGTTTTCGGATTCTGCGAGGAGAGAGGGCTTGCCATCGACAAGCTGGTCAACTGCGCCGGGTTTTCCATAGCGGGCAACTTTGAGCGGATGGACGAAGAGGCGTTCGTGCAGATGGCCTCGGTCAATATGGTCGCCGTGGCCGCGCTGATCCGCCGGTTTCTTCCGGCGATGCGCGCCCGCCGCCGGGGCGCGGTGGTCAACATCGCCTCGCTGGCAGGATTCCAGGGCGTGCCGGGCATGGCTTGTTACTCCGCCAGCAAGGCGTTTGTGGTCAATCTGACCGAAGCGCTCTCTATCGAGCTTCAGGGCACTGGCGTCCGAATCTTCGCTGTCTGTCCCGGCTTCCTCGACAACGATCTCTTTTACAGCCGTGCCGGCCACGACCGGAGCCGCATCGTCACGCCGGTTTCCAGTCCGGAGGTGGTCGTGAAGGCTGTCCGCACAGGGCTTGCCGGTAAACAGATGCTGATTATGCCGACTGTTCTGGATCGTCTCATGATTTTTTCCCAGCGTTTCGCACCACGGAAAATCGTGGTGTTGCTGGCCGATATCTTCGCCGGAGCCAGGGAGAGGGGGGGAGAGTAATGAGTGATGACGGTACGTGCCGTGTGGTTTTCCTGTCGCGATTTCCGTCATTTATGCTCATTCCGTCAATTAAGTTCACTTTAGCCGCGGCTTTTCCTGAAATTTTATTTTTCCTTTTGCATTTTTTTATCGGGCTGTTATATTACCAGCCCTGTATTTTTAGTGAGCTGCTGGTGTAGCTCAATTGGTAGAGCAGCTGACTTGTAATCAGCAGGTTGCGGGTTCGAGTCCCATCACCAGCTCGACGCGCCAGTACATGGGTAGGTAGCGAAGCGGTCAAACGCAACAGACTGTAAATCTGTCGACATATGTCTTCGGAGGTTCGAATCCCCCCTACCCACTTGCTTTTGTTGGTGACAAGCTGATGTAGCTCAGTCGGTAGAGCACTTCCTTGGTAAGGAAGAGGTCATCGGTTCAAGTCCGATCATCAGCTCCGGTTCCTGGAGGAGCGGTTATACGTCAGTAGCTCAATTGGTAGAGCAGCGGTCTCCAAAACCGCAGGTTGGGGGTTCAAGTCCCTCCTGACGTGCAGACAGGCTGGATTCGAATGCTGTTCACGATCTTTTACCTCGTTGCTCAATCATGAAGAAATATATCGAGAAGGCTGATAAGTACTATCGTGATGTTGTCGGCGAGATGCGCAAGGTGTCGTGGCCGACAAGGGAAGAGGTGACGGATATGACGGTTGTTGTGTTGACGGTTTCAGGCATTCTTGCTTTGTTTACCTTTGCAGTGGATTGGGTCATCAGTACGGTGATGGGAAAATTATTGTAAGATTAAGGAGATTTTCGAGGTAACGAGATGAGCGCCAAAAAACAGGTGGTGAAAGAACAGCATCCCCCGCAACTTCATTGGTACGCTCTCAGGATCTATTCTGGCCATGAGCGCAAGGTCAAAGAGAGTATCGAGATGGAGGTCGAGCGATGCGGTCTTTCCGAAAGCATCAAGCAGGTTTACATCCCCTACGAACGTTTCGTCGAGGTTAAAAACGGCAAAAAGCGCAGTCTGACCAAGAACGCGTTTCCCGGCTACGTGCTGATCGAAGCCGTGCTCGACAAGCAGACCCGAAACCTGATCATGGATATTCCATCGGTCATGGGCTTTCTTGGCGTCGATGATAATCCCACTCCTTTGCGTCCCGATGAGGTAGAGAAGATTCTCGTCCCCGATGGAGCGGTAGAGCACCGTGCGGTGGTTGAGGCTCCTTTCAAGGTTGGCGATTCGGTCAAGGTGATCGACGGGCCATTTAGTTCGCTGACCGGGATTGTGCACGATGTCTGCACCGAGCGGATGAAGGTCAAGGTCATGATCAACTTCTTCGGCAGGAGCACCCCGACCGAACTCGATTTCTCCCAGGTCAAGCCGGTTTCGCAGTAACAGGGAGCACAGAACTCGTAATATTCATTCAAGCTGTTGAAAGAGAGATAATTTATGGCAAAAAAGATAACAGGGTTCATCAAGTTGCAAATTCCTGCAGGAGGTGCGAATCCTGCTCCCCCCGTCGGTCCGGCGCTCGGTCAGAAGGGTGTGAATATCATGGAGTTCTGCAAGCAGTTCAACGCCAAGACGCAGTCTGAGGCTGGCATGATCATCCCCGTGGTGATCACGGTCTACTCCGACAAGTCCTTCACCTTCGTCACCAAGACTCCGCCTGCCGCCGTGCTTCTGCTCAAGGAAGCCAAGCTGCAGAAGGGTTCCGGCGAGCCGAACCGCAACAAGGTTGGTACGGTCACGATGGATCAGGTGCGCAAGATCGCTGAGCTGAAAAAGCCCGATCTGAACTCCGTTGATCTCGAAGGTGCGACCCGGATGGTTATGGGCACGGCCCGCAGCATGGGTATCGTCGTCGAGGGCTGAGAAGCAAGTTTTTTTTCGTGGGAGGCCTGACAAGCCGCTTTTACAACCACTAATATCATAATGTCAATGGCAGGAAAGAATTACAGAAACGCAAGTGCGAAGGTGAGCCGCGCTCAGGAGTATGAGCTCGCGGAAGCCATCGAGAAGGTCAAGGAGATCACCACCACCAAATTCGACGCTACGGTCGATGTCGCCATGAAGCTCGGGGTCGATCCCCGTCATGCCGATCAGGTCGTTCGCGGTACGGTGATGCTTCCACACGGTACGGGTAAAACCGTCTCCGTCCTGGTTGTCTGCAAAGAGAACAAGGCTGAAGAGGCTCGTGAGGCTGGTGCCGATTTCGTCGGATTCGAAGACTATATCGAGAAAATCCAGAACGGCTGGACCGATGTCGATGTGGTCGTTGCGACTCCCGATGTCATGGGTCAGCTCGGCAAGGTTGCCCGAATCCTCGGCCCACGCGGCCTGATGCCGAATCCGAAATCGGGTACGGTCACGATGGATGTCGCCAAAGCCGTCAAAGAGGTCAAGGCCGGTAAAATCGAGTTCAGGGTTGACAAAGCGGGCAACATCCACGCCCCGGTCGGCAAAGTCTCTTTCGACAGCGCAAACCTTGCCGCTAACATCACCAGCTTCATCAAAGAGGTTGTTCGCCTGAAGCCATCGGCTGCAAAAGGCCAGTACCTCCAGGGGATCACCATTTCGAGCACTATGTCCCCCGGTGTGAAGGTGAAGAAAGATAAATTTGTTGCCTAACATTAAAGACTGTGCACTGATATGATGAAGCGTGATACAAAAGAGCAGATCGCTCAGGAAATAGCAGAGAAGTTCCAGAAGTCGCAGGGCTTCTACTTTACCGAGTTCCAGGGACTCGATGTCCAGAAGATGGGCCAGCTTCGCCTCGAATTTCGCAAGGCTGGTATCGAGTACAGGGTTGTCAAGAACACCCTGATCAAAAAGGCGCTCAAGGATGCCGCCGATGCTGACAAGCTGGCAGCCGGTCTGAAGAACACCACTGCAGTGGCGTTTGCTTACGATGATCCGATTGCTCCGGCAAAGATCATCAAGAAGTTCAGCAAAGATAACGACGCGCTGAAGTTCAAGATGGCCTCGATCGATGGCGCGGTGTTCGGCCCCGATTCGCTGCCGCAGCTCTCCGAGATGCTCAGCAAGACCGAGAATATCGGTCGCCTTGCCGGCCTCGTGAACAACATGGTTGCTTCTGTGCCGATGGTCATGAATGCGGTGATGAGAAACCTCGTTTCCGTGATCGATCAGGTCGGAAAGCTCGAGAAATAAACGAATTACGCACTCAAAGCTTCAATATTTTCAATTCAAACTGAGAGAGGAAATAATGTCATCTATCGAAACCCTTGTAGAAGAGATTGGTAAACTTACCCTTACCGAAGCTTCAGAGTTGGTGAAAGCACTTGAGGAGAAGTTTGGCGTGAGCGCTGCTCCTGCCGTTATGGCTGGCGCCGTTATGGCCGCTCCTGCCGGTGAAGCTGCCGCTGCAGAAGAGAAGACCGAATTCGACGTCGTGCTCAAGTCTGCCGGTGCCAACAAGATCAACGTCATCAAGGTTGTCCGTGCCATCACCGGTCTGGGCCTGAAAGAGGCCAAGGACATGGTTGACGGTGCTCCGAAGACCGTCAAAGAGGCTGTCTCCAAGGACGAGGCCGAGAAGATCGCCAAAGAACTGAAAGAGGCTGGCGCTGAAGTTGAGCTGCAGTGATTCTTCACCAGGCGAAATGACAGACAAGCTCCGTGCCGACCCGGGACGGAGCTTTGTCCGTTTGTGTAAATGAATGCATATGTTTTCCGTCCGGCGGCACCATATCCGCGGATGGATATCCACTCCGGAAAGGGTATTTGCGAATCTTGTAGTGACCAAAGGGTACCACTGATTACTGTCGTGAGCGATTCGATTGACGCCGGAGTGCGGAGCCTGAATGTGCCGTCCTGTCGGAACATGAGGAGTGCAGCGCCAGGCGACAGTACCGGTTGGAGCGCGGAGCAAAGAGGGCGCGAGGCTGATGCCGCTGAAGTGTGATGTGGCGGAAACCGAGCGGAAAAAGCCCGAAAGAGAGAATTGCCCATAAACTGTTAAGTACTCCCTGCAATTGACTAAAAGCGAGGTGCATGTGAAAGTGGCTGATGCAACACCAACACCCTGTATTGACTTTTCTAAGATCCAGAGTATCGTAACCCCCCCCGATCTTCTCAAGGTACAGCTCGATTCGTTTCATAATTTCATCCAGGACAGCGTTCCCCTTGAAAAACGCAAGGATCAGGGCCTTGAAAAAGTGCTCAGGAGCGCCTTTCCCATTACCGATACCAGGGGGCTCTATCTCCTGGAATATATTTCCTACAGCTTCGACAAGCCCAAGTACACCGTTGAGGAGTGCATCGAGCGCGGTCTGACCTATGATGTGTCGCTCAAGATCAAGCTCAAACTCTCCTACAAGGACGAGGCTGATGAGCCGGACTGGAAGGAGACCATCCAGCAGGAGGTCTATCTCGGCAGGATTCCCTACATGACCGAAAGGGGTACCTTTATCGTCAACGGCGCCGAGCGCGTCGTGGTGGCGCAGCTTCACCGTTCGCCGGGCGTGGTGTTCAGCGAGGCGGTGCATCCCAACGGCAAGAAGATGTACTCGGCCAAGATTGTGCCGACCCGCGGTTCCTGGATCGAGTTCCAGACTGACATCAACAACCAGATTTTTGTCTATATCGACCAGAAGAAAAACTTCCTGGTCACGGCGCTGCTCAGGGCGATCGGTTTTGCCAAGGATGAGGATATTCTCGGACTGTTCGATCTGGTCGAGGAGGTCGAGGTTTCGTCCAAGAGCTCGAAGCGCGAACAGCTTCTGGGCCAGTATCTGGCTTCCGATATCATTGACATGACGACCGGCGAGGTGGTTCCTGCAAGGGCAGCCATCACCGAGGAGATCATGGACCAGATCGTTGCGGCTGGCTACAAAACAGTCAAGGTGATGAAGACCACCTCTCCCGAGAAGGGTGTGGACAAGTCGGTCATTATCAACACGATTCTCAATGACAGCTCCGCCACCGAGGAAGAGGCGCTTGAGATCGTCTACGAAGAGCTTCGTTCCAACGAAGCGCCGGACATCGATGCTGCCAGAAGCTTCCTCGAACGCACCTTCTTCAACCAGAAGAAGTACGATCTCGGCGATGTCGGACGCTACCGCATCCAGAAGAAACTCCAGACCGAGCTTTCCGATTTCACGAACTATCTCGCTGGAAAGCCAGAGCTGAAGGAGCTTTCTGATGCCATTTACGCACGCATTCTCCAGACGATCAGCACCTACTCCGAGGAGCCGATCGGCGACGATATTCTCGTGCTGACCCACTACGATATCATTGCGGTTATCAACTATCTCATCAAGTTGGTCAACGGTATGGCCGAGGTCGATGACGTCGATCACCTGGCCAATCGCCGCGTGCGCTCGGTGGGCGAGCAGCTTGCCGCGCAGTTCGTGATTGGTCTGGCGAGGATGGGCAAGAATGTCCGCGAAAAGCTCAACTCGCGCGACACCGACAAGATTGCTCCGGCTGATCTGATCAACGCCCGTACCGTATCCAGTGTGGTGTCGAGCTTCTTCGCCACCAGCCAGCTCTCGCAGTTTATGGACCAGACCAACCCTCTGGCCGAAATAACCAACAAGCGTCGCGTCTCGGCACTTGGTCCAGGGGGTTTGACCCGCGAGCGTGCAGGCTTCGAGGTACGTGACGTTCACTACACCCATTATGGCCGTCTCTGCCCGATCGAGACCCCTGAAGGTCCGAACATCGGTCTGATCTCGTCGTTGTCGGTCTATGCCGAAATCAACGACAAGGGCTTTATCCAGACCCCGTACCGCGTGGTCGATAAAGGTCTGGTGACCGACAAGGTGCTGATGCTTTCCGCCGAGGATGAGGAGAACAAGATCACCGTGCCGGTCAGCATTGAACTCGACGAAAACAACCGGATCGCCGCCGAATCGGTGCAGGCCAGAACCAAAGGTGACTACCCGCTGGTGCTTGCCGAGGAGATCAACTACATGGACGTCTCTCCGGTCCAGATTGTCAGCGCGGCAGCTGCGCTCATTCCGTTCCTTGAGCATGATGACGGTAACCGGGCGCTCATGGGCGCGAACATGCAGCGCCAGGCAGTGCCGCTGCTTGTGCCCGACGCCCCGGTCGTTGGCACTGGCATGGAGGCCAAGGTGGCCCGTGATTCTCGCGCGGTGATCGTAGCCGAAGGCCCCGGCGTGGTGCAGTGCGTCACGGCGGATCGCATCGAAGTGCGCTACGACCTCGATCCGGAAAACAATACAGTCTCCCTTCTTGATCCCAACGAGGGCGTCAAGGTTTACACGCTCATCAAGTTCAAGCGCTCCAACCAGGACACCTGCATTTCGCAGCGTCCGCTGGTACGTAACGGTCAGAGGGTCAATACCGGCGATGTGCTGGCCGACAGCTCCTCGACCGACAATGGCGAGCTGGCGCTTGGCAAGAACGTGCTGGTGGCCTTCATGCCCTGGCGCGGCTATAACTTCGAGGATGCCATTGTGCTCAGCGAAAGGCTGGTTTATGACGACGTCTTCACCTCGATCCACGTGCACGAGTTCGAATCGAACGTGCGTGATACCAAGCGTGGCGAGGAGCAGTTCACCCGCGATATCTACAACGTCAGCGAGGATGCCCTGCGCAACCTCGACGAGAACGGCATCGTGCGAATCGGCGCCGAGGTCAAGGAGCGCGACATTCTGGTCGGCAAGATCACCCCGAAAGGCGAGAGCGACCCGACACCGGAAGAGAAACTGCTGCGTGCCATCTTCGGTGACAAATCGAGCGACGTGAAAGACGCCTCGATGCACGTGCCGGCTGGTATGAAGGGCATTATCATCAAGACCAAGCTCTTCAGCCGCAAGAAGAAGATCGGCATGGACGTCAAAGAGAAGCTCGAGGCCATCGACAAACAGTTCGATCTGAAAGAGGCCGATTTGCGCAAGCGCTTTGCCAAATGGATGAAGCAGCATCTCGACGGCAAGAAGAGCGCGGCGATTACCAGCGATAAAGGCAAAGTGCTCGTGCCGGAAGGCACGGTCATTGGCGACGAGCTGCTGGCCAAATTCAACGGCCTGCCGTTCCTCGAATCGATCGATCTCTCGAAAGGCATTGTGAGCGGAGCGAAGACCAATGAAAACGTTGTCCGCCTGATTCGCGAATATCGCCTCAAGCTGAAAGATTTGTCCGATGAGCGCGAGAACGAGAAGTACAAAATCAACGTCGGCGACGAATTGCCGCCCGGCATCGAGGAGCTGGCCAAGGTCTATATTGCCCAGAAGAGGAAAATCCAGGTGGGTGACAAAATGGCCGGCCGTCACGGTAACAAGGGTGTGGTCGGCAAGATTCTGCCGATCGAGGATATGCCCTTCATGGCTGATGGAACTCCGGTCGATATCGTGCTTAACCCGCTCGGTGTGCCGAGCCGTATGAACATCGGCCAGCTCTATGAAACCTCGCTTGGCTGGGCTGGCAAGAAGCTCGGTGTCAAGTTCAAGACCCCGATCTTCAACGGTGCGACCTACACCGAGGTGCAGGAGTACCTTGAAAAGGCCGGTCTGCCTAGGCACGGCAAGGTCAAGTTGTTCGACGGACGTACCGGCGAGCAGTTCCATGATGAGGTCACGGTTGGCTACATCTACATGCTCAAACTGAGCCACCTGGTCGATGACAAGATTCACGCCAGGTCCATCGGCCCATACTCGCTCATCACCCAGCAGCCGCTCGGCGGTAAAGCGCAGTTCGGCGGCCAGAGGTTTGGTGAAATGGAGGTGTGGGCGCTCGAAGCCTACGGCGCGGCCAACATTCTGCGCGAGATGCTCACGGTCAAATCCGATGACGTTATCGGCAGAAACAAAACCTATGAAGCGATTGTCAAGGGACAGAATCTTCCGGAACCCGGAACGCCTGAATCGTTCAACGTTCTTGTCAGGGAGCTGCAAGGTCTTGGCCTCGAGATCAGGATCGACGACAGAGTGCCCTGAACAGATTAAACGGCGCGCCGGAGCTGTGCTCCGGCAAGCGCATAACAGTTACGAGGATAATTTCAAGGTTGTTTTAACAGGGATATCGACCATGATATTTTCACAGGGATCATCACCGCTCAAGGGTGATTTTTCGAAGATAAAGTTCAGCATCGCCTCTCCGGAGAGCATTCTGGCCCATTCGCGTGGCGAGGTGCTCAAGCCGGAAACCATAAACTACCGCACCTTCAAGCCGGAACGTGACGGCCTGATGTGCGAAAAAATATTCGGCCCGACCAAAGATTGGGAGTGCTACTGCGGCAAGTACAAGAGGGTGCGCTACAAGGGCATCATCTGCGACCGCTGTGGCGTGGAAGTCACCACCAAAAGCGTGCGCCGCGAGCGCATGGGCCACATCTCGCTGGCCGTGCCAGTGGTGCACACCTGGTTTTTCCGCTCTGTGCCGAGCAAGATCGGTGCGCTGCTTGACCTCTCGACCAAGGAGCTCGAGCGCATTATCTATTACGAAGTCTATGTGGTTATCAACCCTGGCGAGCCGGGCGAGAAACAGGGTATCAAGAAGTTCGATCGACTCACCGAGGAGCAGTACTTCCAGATCATCACCGAGTACGAGGACAACCAGGATCTCGATGACAACGATCCGGCCAAGTTCGTCGCCAAGATGGGTGGTGAAGCGATTCACATGCTGCTCAAAGGGCTGAACCTCGACGAGATCGCGGTGAATCTGCGCAAGGTGCTCAAGGAGAGTGGCTCGGAGCAGAAGCGCGCCGACGCCCTCAAGCGCCTCAAAGTGGTCGAGGCGTTCCGTAAAAGCTATGAGCCGCAGAAGCGGATCCGCAAGAAGTCAACCGGCCTGTTCCTCGAAGAGGAGTCGCCGGAGCTGTATATCTACGAGGGCAACAAGCCCGAATACATGGTGATGGAGGTCGTGCCGGTCATTCCGCCGGAGCTTCGTCCTCTTGTGCCGCTTGAAGGCGGCCGCTTCGCCACCTCAGATCTGAACGATCTGTACCGCCGCGTGATCATCCGTAACAACCGTCTCAAGAAGCTGATCGACATCCGCGCTCCCGAGGTGATTCTGCGCAACGAGAAGCGCATGCTGCAGGAGGCTGTCGATGCGCTGTTCGACAACTCGCGCAAGGCCAATGCGGTGAAGACCGGCGAGTCCAACCGTCCGCTCAAGTCGCTCTCCGACGCCCTCAAGGGCAAGCAGGGCCGTTTCCGCCAAAACCTGCTCGGTAAGCGTGTTGACTACTCCGGCCGTTCGGTTATCGTGGTTGGTCCGGAGCTGAAGCTGCACCAGTGCGGTTTGCCGAAGAGCATGGCTATCGAGCTGTTCCAGCCGTTCGTCATCCGCCGCCTCGTCGAGCGTGGCATCGCCAAGTCGGTCAAGTCGGCCAAGAAGCTCATCGACAAGAAAGACCCGGTGGTCTGGGATGTGCTCGAAAAGGTGATCGACGGTCGGCCGGTGTTGCTGAACCGCGCACCGACCCTGCACCGTCTCGGCATTCAGGCGTTCCAGCCGACCCTCATCGAGGGCAAGGCGATCCAGCTTCATCCGCTCGTTTGTACGGCATTCAACGCTGACTTCGACGGTGACCAGATGGCCGTGCACGTGCCGCTCTCTGAGGAGGCGCAGCTCGAAGCGTCGCTTTTGATGCTCTCGTCGCATAACCTCATTTTGCCGCAGTCCGGTAAGCCGGTTACCGTGCCTTCGCAGGACATGGTGCTCGGTATGTACTACCTCACCAAATCCCGTCCTGGCGACAAGGGCGAAGGCCAGCTCTTCTATTCGATGGAAGAGGTGATTATCGCCTACAACGAGGAGCGTGTGGGGCTTCATGCGCAGATTTTCGTGAAGTACGACGGCAAGGTCGATCAGGTGTTCGACCCGGTGCGCCTGGTCGAGTCGATGCTTCCGGAAAATCAGGAGGAGAAGAAGGCGTGGCTGAAGAGTCAGATCGAGCAGAAAAAGCTGCTGGTCACCACGGTTGGCCGAGTGATCTTCAACCAGCATGTGCCTGAAAAGATCGGCTTTATCAACAAGCTGATCAACAAAAAGGTGGCCAAGGAGCTGATCGCCCAGCTTTCCAGCGAAGTTGGCAACGTCGAGACGGCGCATTTCCTTGACAACATCAAGGAGGTCGGTTTCGGCTACGCCATGCGCGGCGGTCTCTCTATCGGCCTGTCCGATGCGATCGTGCCTGAAACCAAGGTGAAGCATATCAAGAACGCCCAGCGCGACAGCGCCAAGGTTATCAAGGAGTATAACCGCGGTACGCTGACCGACAACGAGCGTTACAACCAGATCGTTGACGTCTGGCAGAAGACCTCGAACCTGGTTGCCGACGAGTCGTACGAAAAACTCAAGAAGGATCGTGACGGCTTCAACCCGCTCTACATGATGCTTGATTCGGGTGCCCGAGGCTCCCGCGAGCAGGTGAGGCAGCTCACCGGCATGAGAGGTCTGATCGCCCGTCCGCAGAAGTCGATGTCCGGCCAGCCGGGCGAGATTATCGAGAACCCGATCATCTCGAACCTCAAGGAGGGGCTGACGGTGCTCGAATACTTCATCTCGACGCACGGTGCGCGTAAGGGCCTTTCCGATACCTCGCTCAAGACGGCTGACGCCGGTTACCTGACGAGGCGTCTGCACGACGTGGCGCAAGACGTGATCGTCACCATCGACGACTGCGGCACCACCCGTGGTCTGCACGTGGAGCGCAACATCGAGGAGGAGACCAGCGGCCAGATCAAGTTCCGCGAGAAGATCAAAGGCCGCGTCGCCGCTCGCGACATCGTCGATGTCACCACCGACAATGTCGTGGTGAAGGCTGGCGAGATCATCACCGACGAACTGGCCGACCTGATCCAGGACACGGCGGGCGTCGAAGAGGCGGAAATCCGCTCGGTGCTTACCTGCGAATCCAAGGTGGGTATCTGCTCGAAGTGCTACGGCACCAACCTTTCGGTGCACAAGCTGGTCGAAATCGGTGAGGCTGTCGGCGTGATCGCGGCGCAGTCCATTGGCGAGCCGGGTACGCAGCTGACGCTCCGTACGTTCCACCAGGGCGGTGCGGCGCAGGGCGGTATCTCTGAAACCGAGACCAAGGCGTTCTACGAAGGTCAGGTCGAGCTTGAAGATGTCAAGAGCGTTGAGCACTCCATCATTACCGAGGACGGCGTCGAGGAGACCCGGCAGATTGTCATCCAGAAAAACGGCAAGCTCAACATCATCGACCCCGATTCTGGCAAGGTGCTCAAGCGTTACGTCGTACCGCATGGCGCGCACATCAATGTGATGCATGGCCAGATCGTGCGCAAGGATCAGGTACTCTTCAGCAGCGAGCCGAACAGTACCCAGATCATCGCCGAAATGCCGGGTATCGCCAGGTTCATCGACATCGAAAAAGGCGTTACCTACAAGGAGGAGGTTGATCCGCAGACCGGTTTTGCTCAGCACACCATTATCAACTGGCGCTCCAAGCTGCGTGCATCCGAGACTCGTGAACCGCGCATCGCCATTGTGACCGAGTCTGGAGAGATCAGGAAGACCTATCCGGTGCCGATCAAGTCTAACCTCTATGTCGAGGACGGCCAGAAGATCGTGCCTGGCGATATTATTGCCAAGGTACCGAGGAACCTCGATCGCGTCGGTGGTGACATCACGGCCGGTCTGCCGAAGGTGACCGAGCTGTTCGAGGCGCGTATCCCGACCGATCCGGCTATCGTCTCTGAAATCGACGGTTACGTGAGCTTTGGTTCGCAGCGCCGCAGCAGCAAAGAGATCAAGGTCAAGAATGACTTTGGCGAAGAGAAGGTGTACTATGTACAGGTAGGTAAGCACGTGCTTGCCACCGAAGGGGACGAGGTCAAGGCGGGTGATCCGCTGACTGACGGCGCGGTCTCACCGCAGGACATCCTGCGCATCCAGGGCCCCAACGCCGTGCAGCAGTATCTGGTCAACGAAATTCAGAAGGTGTATCAGATCAACGCTGGCGTGGAGATCAACGACAAGCACCTTGAGGTGATTGTCCGCCAGATGCTGCAAAAGGTGCGCGTTGAAGAGCCGGGTGATACCGATCTGCTGCCGGGCGACCTGATCGACCGAAGCACCTTCATCGAAGCCAACGAAGCCGTGGCCGAAAAGGTCAGGGTGATCGACCGTGGTGACGCTCCGGCAAGGATCATTGAGGGCCAACTTTACAAGCAGCGAGACATCACCAAGCTCAACCGCGAGCTGCGCAGGAACAACAAGTTGCTCATCACCGTCGAGCCAGCGCTTCAGGCAACATCGCATCCTGTGCTGCTGGGTATTACCAGCGCCGCGTTGCAGACTGAAAGCGTCATCTCGGCGGCCTCGTTCCAGGAGACCACCAAGGTGCTGACCGACGCTGCTGTCGCGGGCAAGGTTGATCACCTCGCTGGTCTGAAAGAGAATGTCATTGTCGGCAAGCTCATTCCGGCCGGTACGGGTTTGCGCAAATACCGCTCAATCCGGCTTCGCAACAACGGAGCTGAAGAGGCTAAAGCTGTTGAGTCAGCATCAGCCGAGGAGAACTGAGTGTAAGGCGAGAGAAATAACGGCATCTTATTTAGAGCAATGCCGCCCTGTAACTCAAACAGGGCGGCATTTTTTTTGTGCAATGTTGAATCTTGAATGCAACAACTTTTGTTCTTGAAACCCTCGGCGACCGAAGCTTCCTGTAACGGAATCCGCTTGGACGCAGCTTCAAGCCGGCGGATCGGAGCAGTGGCCGCGAGTATTCCCTGAGAATGCTTCGTTGTTTTCTCGAAAGCTGAAAAGTCCCGAAAATCCCGGCAAGCTTATCAGCAAGAGAGAGCAGCGAACTTCAATACCAGCCGTAAGCTGAAGGTTGGGGTTGGCGGAGGGCAATACCTGAATCGTCGAATCGATACCATGACGGAAGTGTAGCAGGCTATGTGCGCTAAGGATCGAAGAAAATCAAGCCGCAGCCTCAAATGGCCCTTCGCCACGGCAGAGGCTTGGATAAAATTGAGCCTATGGACAAGTCAGGCATAGGGTTGGTTGCTTCGGGGATTTTCTACCGGAAACATAATGATCAAACCCTGTAGCCATTCAGTAAATAAATGGCTACAGGGTTTGAAAATGGTCGGGTGCAGTATGAAGAGAGGTTATGAGTTCTCTTTGTTCAGGGTTACAATTTTTCGAACCTGAAGCTATCGAGGAAGCTCGTGTCAAACTCTCCACTTCGGAACACAGGGTCGTGCATGACCTGTTTGTGGAAGGGAATGGTGGTTTTTATCCCCACGACGATGAACTCATCGAGCGCTCTGGACATGCGGGCGATCGCTTCGTCCCGGTTATGGGCGGTGACGATGAGCTTGCCGATCATGGAGTCGTAGTTCGATGGCACGACGTAGCTCGCGTAGCAGTGCGAATCGATCCGGACACCAGGGCCGCCGGGCGTGTGAAAGACCTGGATTTCGCCGGGCGAAGGCCTGAACAGGTGTTCGGGGTCTTCGGCGTTGATGCGGCATTCGATGGAGTGGCCCCTCGGCTCAAAGCTCCTTCCGGCAAGACTTGCTCCATCAGCGATACAGATCTGCTCGCGGACAAGATCGACGTCGTAGCGCTGCTCGGTCACGGGATGCTCCACCTGGATTCGCGTGTTCATCTCCATGAAATAGAACTTCTTGTGCTTGTCGAGCAGGAACTCGATGGTGCCGGCGCCTTCGTAGTTGATCGCTTTGGCTGCTGCGATGGCTGCCGCTCCCATCTCCGCCCGAAGCTCTTCGCTGACCACCGGCGACGGGGTCTCCTCGATCAGCTTCTGGTGGCGGCGCTGCACGGTGCAGTCGCGTTCGCCGAGGTGCACCACGTTGCCGTGCTGGTCAGCCAGAATCTGGATTTCGATGTGGCGTGGATTTTCAAGGAACTTCTCGATATAGACGCCGCTGTTGCCGAAGGCCATGCCGGCTTCGCTCTGGGCGGTTTTGAGATTCTTTTCGAGCTGGCTTTCTTCGTGAACCACCCTCATGCCTTTTCCGCCGCCCCCAGCCGTCGGTTTGATAATGACGGGATAGCCGATCTTTTTGGCGGTCTTGATGGCGTGAGCCACATCTTCGACCAGCCCTTCACTTCCCGGAACGACTGGCACGCCTGCCGCGATCATGGTCGATTTGGCGGTGTTTTTGTCGCCCATCCTGTTGATCATGTCAGCCGAGGGACCGATGAACTTGATATTCGAGGATTGGCAAACTTCCGAGAAATCAGCGTTTTCAGCAAGGAAGCCGTAGCCGGGATGAATGGCGTCGGCGTTGGTGACTTCAGCGGCGGCGATGATTCGCGGAATATTCAGGTAACTCTCTCTCGAAAGTGGCGGCCCGATGCAGACCGCTTCGTCGGCATACCTGACATGAAGGGAATCGGCATCGGCGGTCGAATAGACGGCCACGGTGCAAATGCCCATCTCGCGGCAGGTATGCATGACCCGCAAGGCGATCTCCCCACGGTTGGCTATGAGTATTTTCTTGAACAAGGTGCAGTGAGTATTGAAGTTATGGCTTGACTCGGAACAGAGCCTGATTGTATTCGACCGGCTGGCCGTTTTCGACGAGAACCTCGACAATGGTTCCTGAAACCTCCGATTCGATCTCGTTCATCAGCTTCATGGCTTCGATAATGCAGAGCACATCACCGGCTTTGACCTTGTCGCCTTCGTTGACAAACGGAAGAGAATCCGGGGATGGTGAGCGGTAGAAGGTGCCCACGATAGGTGAATGGATTTCGATCAGATCACTCGCGGCAGGCTCGGCGGCAGCCGGAGCCGGTTGTTCCTGCACGGCCTGAGGCACTGCGGGCTGAGGAGCCTGAACGGGTTGTTGCGCGATGACAGGCGCGGTCGGCAAAACAGCTGACACTTTCGAGTTGTTTCGTCTCAGCGTGATTTCGGATTGCCCATCCTTGATGATGACCTCATCAAGAGAGGAAATGTTGACGATCTCAATAAGCTGCTGAATTTCCTTGAGGTTCATGATTGTGGTCTTATGATTTTACGCGCAATTCGGTAACAACAGTCAAAATAATCACTTCTTAACTCTGTCCATGTACTCGCCGCTACGGGTGTCGATGCGGATGATGCTGCCGGTCTGGATGAACATTGGCACGTTCACCTCGGCGCCGGTTTCGACGATGGCCGGCTTGGTGCCGCTGGTGGCGCGGTCATCCTTGCTTGCAGGGCTGGTTTCAGTGACTTCGAGTTCGACGAAGGTCGGCAATTCAACTTCGAGGATCGAGCCGTCATCGGCAAAAACGATATCGACCATAACGGAGTCCTTGAGGAAACGAGAGGCCGAACCGATGGCCACTTCTGGCACATTGATCTGATCGAAGGTTTCGGTGTCCATCATGACATAGTCTTCACCATCACGATAGAGGTACTGGTATTTCTTTCTCTCGGTGACGATGACATCGACCTGTTCGGAGGCGCTGAAGCGGTATTCGACGTTGCGGCCTGTCTTGAGGTTTTTCATGCTGGCCTGGTAGAAGGCGCGAAGGTTGCCAGGTGTACGGTGGACAAGGCTTTCGATGCTGTGCGGCACCCCATTCCAACGGATGATGGCACCTCTTGAGACGTTGCTGATTGAAACCATGACTTGACTTGCAGATAGGCGATACAGTACTGAGCCTGAATATCGAGGTTGAAAAGTTAAAGATATGTAATATAACACAGCCAGAACTGAATAACAATGACAAGCCAAGACCCGCTTGGCACAAGGGAGAAAAACAAATTGGATGTTTGTTTGGCAGTCTTTAAATTGAATTATTGTAGTAATTGGAAATAGGTAACCTGATTTTCCTCCAATATTTAAACGGTAAACTACTTATGTCGAAAGCCGAGTTAGTAGAACAGATTGCAGAGCAGACCGGTTTGACCAAGGCTGATTCTGAAAGAGCGGTCAATGCATTCATCAATGTGGTGACCTCAACCCTGAAGAGCGGTGATGATGTGACTCTGGTGGGTTTTGGTACTTTTACCACTGGCGACCGGGCAGAGCGACAGGGCCGCAATCCCCAGACAGGCAAGACCATCACCATTGCCGCCAAGAAGGTTGTCAAGTTCAAACCGGGCAAAGCGCTGAAAGAAGAGGTCGGTTGCTGAGCCATTACCGGAGCTTACAAGCCCATCGAACGATTTTTCAAGGTCCATCATTCGCATGAGCAGTGATGGACTTTTTTTTAAGGAGCAAGCATACTATGGCGGCGAAAGTAGTTCTCGATTTTGAAAAACCCCTTTATGAGCTTGAAGAGAAGCTCAATGAAATGAGGGTTTATCTGAAAAGCGGCGAGGTCGATTCAATGTCGGAAGGCCGCGCAGGCCTGAAGCGCGAGATCGAATCGCTTGAAGCAAAGGTCGAATCGCTTCGCAAAACGATCTACAAGAATCTGACCCGCTGGCAGAGGGTGCAGCTGGCCCGGCATCCGGAACGTCCCTATACGCTTGATTACATCTATATGATGATGAAGGATTTCGTCGAGCTGTCAGGTGATCGTAACTTTGGCGATGACAAGGCGATCATCGGCGGTTTTGCCCGGCTTGAGGACGAATCTGCCGGTTTTTCGCAGAGCGTCATGGTGATTGGTCACCAGAAGGGGCGCGATACCCGGTCGAATCTCTACCGGAATTTTGGCATGGCTCAGCCTGAGGGTTATCGCAAAGCGCTCCGCCTCATGAAGCTCGCGGAAAAATTCCGTAAACCGGTCATTACGCTGATCGATACTCCGGGGGCCTTTCCCGGCATCGAGGCTGAGGAGCGCGGACAGGCCGAGGCCATTGCTCGCAACCTTTATGAAATGGCTGCTCTGAAAGTGCCGGTCATCTGCGTTATTATTGGTGAAGGTGCCAGCGGAGGCGCTATCGGCATTGGTGTTGGCGACCGCATTCTCATGGCTGAAAATGCCTGGTACTCGGTCATCTCGCCCGAAAGCTGCTCCTCGATTCTCTGGCGGAGCTGGAACTACAAGGAGCAGGCGGCCGAAGCGCTCAAGCTCACGGCGGACGATCTGTTGGCCCAAGGCATTATCGACCGGATCGTGACCGAACCGCTCGGTGGAGCGCATCACAATCCCGAAGCAATGGCAGCGGCGCTCAAATCGATTCTGATCGAGGAGTTGCAGGGTTTGCTCACAAAAGATGCTCGTACGCTGGTGGACGAACGAATCGCAAAGTTCTCCTCAATGGGAGTGTGGGAAGAGAGCTGACAGTCTTTCAAAGCGAAACCCAAAAAGCAGTCTCTACTTGTCAGGTCTGCTTTTTTTACGTCATCGTTTTTTCGTCCTGTTCACGCCGTTTACCAAGTCCACATCGTTCATCGAAGTTTTGGCCCCAAAAAACCCCGGCGATGAACCGGGGTTTTCTGCTGGTATGTCGCAGTACGATCAGTTGATCGTCCAGGTGCTGTTGCCGGCGAGCAGCTCTTCGAGCGTGCCTTCGCCTTTTTCCTGCGCCTTGCCGATCTGGGCGTCGAGCGCCTGTTCGTAGGTGAAGCGGTCTTCCACATAGAAGATGCCGAACGGCCTCGGCAGGAACTCCTCAGTGCTGTTCGGGTCGTCGAAGAAGCGCGACAGGATGTTGGCCTTGATGAGGTCGTTTTCGTTGTGAATCCAGAGATCATCTTTCGAAATGCCCGATTTTTCGAGGTCAATCACTGTCGGCTTGAAGCCGTCGAGGCGAATGCCCTTCGAGCCGTTCGCACCGAAGACCAGCGGCTGACCTTGTTCGAGGTAGAGGGTTGTGTCGTCCTTCCGCTCCTTGTCGCTGAACGGACCAAAAGCGCCGTCGTTGAAGATCGGGCAGTTCTGATAAATCTCGACGATCGAGGTGCCTTTGTGGGCGTGGGCGCGCTTGAAAATTTCCTTCATCAGCTTGCCGTCGCGATCCATGACGCGGGCCACGAAGGTGCCGCCCGCACCGAGAGTCAGGGCGATGGTGTTGATCGGATAGTCCACCACGCCGGTCGGAGAGGTGACGGTTTTCAAACCCACTTTCGAGGTCGGCGAGTACTGTCCCTTGGTCAGGCCGTAAATCTCGTTGTTGAACAGCACGACGTTGATGTCGAGGTTCCTTCTGACCGTGTGGATGTAATGGTTGCCGCCGATGGAGAGGGCGTCGCCATCGCCAGTGCCGACCCAGACGCTGAGATCAGGGCGGGCAGCCTTCAGACCGGAAGCCATTGCCATGGCGCGCCCGTGGATGCCATGCACACCGTAGGTGTTGATATAGTACGGCAGCCTTGACGAGCAGCCGATGCCCGAGACCACGACAACCTCTTCGGTTTTCAGGCACAGTTCGGCCATCGCGTTCTTGAGTTGCTGGAGAACCATGAAGTCACCACAGCCGGGGCACCATTTCGGTTCCTGGTTCGACGTGAAATCCTTGGCGGTCAGACAGGTATGTGTATCGGTCATGATTCAGAGCTCCTTTAAGATATCGGTGATTTTTTCTTCGATTTCCATCTCGTTGAACGGCAGGCCCTGAACCTTGCTGAAGCCGACCGGTTCGATGAGGAACTTGTCTCTGATGAGGCTGAGCAGCTGCCCGCAGTTGTTTTCGGGAATCAGCACTTTCTTGAAGTTTCCGAGCATCGTGCCGAGATTTTTCGGGAACGGGTTGATATAGCGGAGATGCGCGTGGGCGACGTCGAGGCCGCATTCGCGAGCCTGCTCGACGGCTTTCTTGATGGCTCCGTAGGTCGAACCCCAGCCGAGGATGAGCAGATCGCCTTTTTCCGGGCCGTTGTCGATGGTGAGATCGGGAATAATATCGGCGACCTTTGCAACCTTTTCAGCACGCAATCTGGTCATGAGTGCATGGTTTTCCGGATCGTGCGAAACGTGGCCGGTTTCATTCTGCTTTTCGAGACCGCCGATGCGGTGTTCAAGGCCGGGTGTGCCGGGGATACCCCATGGCCTGACGCCGCGCTCGTCACGTTTGTACGGCAGATATGCGGGATCGTCGGCTTTCCGTTCCGGTGAGAAGACGGGAGTGATCGATGCGAGCTCGTCCGGTGACGGCACCAGCATCGGCTCGGAGCTGAGTGCGAGGTAGCCGTCGGTGAGGCAAAGGACGGGGGTCATGTACTCGACGGCGATCTTCGCGGCTTCGTAGGCTGCATAGAAGCAGTCAACCGGCGACATGGCCGCGATGACCGGTATCGGAGCTTCGCCGTGGCGTCCGTACATGGCCATGAGCAAGTCCGACTGTTCCGGCTTGGTCGGCAAACCGGTTGACGGGCCGCCGCGCATGACGTTGATGATGACCAGAGGAATTTCGAGAATGACCGCAAGGCCCATGCCTTCGGTTTTGAGCGCAAGGCCAGGGCCGGAGGTGCTGGTGGCGGCAAGCGCGCCGCCATAGGCCGCGCCGATGCTGGTCAGGATGCCGGCAATTTCGTCTTCAGCCTGGAAGGTTTTGACGCCCCACTTCTTCAGTCCGGCAAGGGTCTGGAGAATTTCGGAAGCCGGGGTGATCGGATAGGAGCCGAGAAAAAGTTCCAGTCCAGCCTTTTTGGCGGCAGCGGCAAGACCGATAGCCGAAGCTTCGTTGCCGGTCACGCGGCGATAGACGCCCGGCTTTTTCTGTGCCGGTGCAACGCAGAAGCGGCCATGTTGCGAGAACATTTCGGTTTCGTCACCAAAATTGTAACCCGCCTTAACGGCCTTGATGTTGGCGTCTGCAATGTCTTGCTTGTTTTTGAACTTCGATTTGAGGGTCTCAATCGTGGTTTCGAGCGGCAGGCTGTAGAGCCAGTACAGAACGCCGAGCACGAACATATTTTTGCAACGGTCGATGATTTTGACGCTCAGGCCGGTATCGGCAAGAGCCTTGCGGGTGAGGCTGACCACCGGGATTTTGAAGACGGTATAATCATTCAGCGTGCCGTCTTCAAGCGGATTGTTCGCTTCGCCGTAACCGGAAAGGTTCAGGTTCTTTGCGTCGAAGCCGTCACTGTCAGCAATGATGATGCCGCCATGGTGCAGGTTCTTCAGGTTCGCCTTCAGCGCGGCAGCGTTCATGGCGATCATGACGTCGAACTTTGCGCCTGGAGTATAGACGCCGGTTGTTCCGAACTGCAACTGGAATCCTGAGACGCCTGCGACGGTACCGGCCGGCGGTCTGATTTCCGACGGAAAGTTCGGAAAGGTGTTCAGATCCGAGCCGTAAACGGCCACCGTGTTGGCGAACTGGGTGCCGGTAAGCTGCATGCCGTCACCGGAGTCGCCGGCAAAAAGCACTGACACGCTGGTTTTTGATATTACCATGTCATTTTTGTTTAAGATTGCGGTGTCACTCATGGGTAGCCCCTCTTCCTTTTTTCAGAAAAAAAGTTCTGGACGACAAAAAAACTCCCGCACATGACCTGGTCACTGCAAAGAGATGATGTCGTGGTTGTATGGAGAAATTCTCTTAACGGCGGGTTCGGGCAGACAATACTTAACCCAAGGCAATTTTTAGCCTAAATAAAAATATACGGCACGACGGCTGTCGATGCAAGAGTATGCGAGGGTTATTCTGCTTTTTTCTTCTCGACCACCATGTTGTTTTCTTTCAGCCAGGCCTGCCACTCCTCCTCCTCCCTGACGGGGCACTGATTGCTCAGGTCGCAGATGTCGCAGCGCATCAGGCCGTAAATCTGGTCCATCCAGCAACCATTGGTGCTTTTGGGTACCTCGTTGACATAATTTAGATTGGCCATGGTTTTTCTGACGCCAATATCCATCAGGTCGAGGATGTCTTTCCTCTTTTTCGGATTTTCGATTCCCCAGCTCATAATGCCTCTTGCGCTTTAGGGTTGAAGAGAAGAATAGGTTTTATAAGTCCTACAGGCCCTATAGGACTTATAAAACCCACCACGAAGTTCACCAGCTCTGCTCGTCTTCGATTAACCAACCAATATAGCTTCTTTATTCAATAAGACCAGTTGTCGTGGCCAATATTCTCGGGGTTTCCGGTCGGAGCAGCTCCTCATAAAATCCGTTGGCATCGGGGCTGAAAAACCGTAAATTTCGAGCCGAAAAACGCTGCAGTCAGCTCTTTGGCGTGCACCGCAGCTCAACCCACAAGGGTGTCGCCGGATTTCCGTCACTGATTTCCCCGATGCCCGCAAGCTACAGATACCTATGAATTCACGAGAGATACGGCAGTCGTTCCTCGATTTTTTTGCTAGCAAGGAGCATCGCATCGTGCGTTCCGCGCCGGTCATTCCGGCGGAAGACCCGACCCTGTTGTTTACCAATGCCGGCATGAACCAGTTCAAGGATGTTTTTCTCGGCAAGGGCCAGAGGGAGTACGTCCGCGCCGCCGATACGCAGAAGTGCATCCGCGCTTCGGGCAAGCACAACGATCTCGAAGATGTCGGCCGCGACACCTATCACCACACCTTTTTCGAGATGCTCGGCAACTGGTCATTCGGTGACTACTATAAAAAGGAGGCGATTGGCTGGGCGTGGGAGCTGATGACGGAGGTCTGGAAGTTGCCGAAAGAGCGCCTCTACGCAACGGTCTATCAGGACGACGACGAGAGCCTCGAACTCTGGAAAACAGAGACCGACATCGATCCGTCGCACATCCTGAAGTTTGGCAACAAGGACAACTTTTGGGAGATGGGTGAGACCGGCCCGTGCGGCCCCTGCTCGGAAATCCACATCGACCTCACGCCCGACGGTTCGGGCGGACCGCTCGTCAACGTCGGTGATCACCGCGTTATCGAACTCTGGAACCTCGTTTTCATCCAGTACGACCGTCAGGCCGACGGCACTCTTCAACCGCTGCCGCAGAAGCATGTCGATACCGGCATGGGCTTCGAACGCGTGGCTGCCGTGTTGCAGGGCAAATCCTCGAATTACGATAGTGACGTATTCGCGCCGCTCTTCGAGCGCATCACTGAGCTGACCGGCGCGGTGTACACCGCTTCTCTCGACAGCCCGACCGACATCGCCATGCGCGTGATCGCCGATCACTGCCGCACCCTCACCTTCGCGCTCTCCGATGGCGCGATGCCCGGCAACGAGGGACGTGGCTACGTGCTGCGCCGCATTCTGCGCCGCGCGGTGCGCTACGCGGGCACGCTCGGCTGCCACGAGCCGATCATGTATAAAATGGTCGAGGTGCTGGTGCGCACAATGGGTGACGTTTTTCCCGAACTCGAAAAGCAGCAGGCGACGGTCGAAAAGATCATCCGCGCCGAAGAGGAGAGCTTCTTGGTCACCCTCGGGCGCGGCACTGAAATTTTCAACGCGGTAGTCACCGGGATGAAAACTGCCGGAAGCGCCACCATCTCTGGCGCGGACGCCTTCAAGCTCTACGACACCTTCGGCTTTCCGCTCGACCTGACGCGCCTGATGGCCGCCGAAGTGGGCCTCGGCATCGACGAGGAGGGCTTCGAGCACTGCATGACGGAGCAGAAGACCCGCGCCCGCATGGATCGGAAGGACAAGATGCAGGTGCCGGACGACGGCGGTGAGTGGCAGCGTTTCGCGGAGGTGCAGCCGACCGTGTTTGTCGGGTACGAGACGCTCGAAATTGAGGCGAGGCTCGCGGCGGCAAGAGGCAGCGGCGACAGGTTGCTCGTGGTGCTCGACCGCACACCTTTCTACGCCGAAAGCGGCGGCCAGGTGGGCGACCACGGTACGCTCGAAACCGCCGGATACCGTCTTGATGTCACCGACACGCGCAAGGATGGCGAGCAGATCGTCCATGTCGTCACCTCGGCGCATGACAAGGTGCGCGATTGCGCCATAACACCCGCCGACGTGAGCTTCGATGGCGTGGTTTCCGTCGAGGCCGCCGTTGACCGCGACCGCCGCGTCGCCACCGAGCGCAACCACACCGCGACGCACCTGCTTCACGCCGCCCTGCGCAGGGTGCTCGGCGAGCACGTACAGCAGAAAGGATCGCTGGTTACGCCCGAGCGCCTGCGCTTTGACTTCAGCCACTTCTCGAAGGTCAGCGCTGACGAACTGGAGCAGGTCGAGCACGAGGTCAACACTGAGATCCGCAAGGCGGTAGCCGTCACCAAGCACGCCGACGTGCCCTACGAAGAGGCGCTCGCTCTCGGTGCGCTCGCCTTCTTTGGCGACAAGTATGCCGACCGCGTGCGCGTGGTCGATGTGCCGGGCATCTCCATCGAGCTCTGCGGCGGCACCCACGTCGGCAACATCGGCCAGATCGGCATGGTCAAGATCGTCAGCGAATCGTCAGTCGCCGCCGGTATCCGCCGCATCGAGGCGGTCACGGGCGCGTCAGCCGAAGCGCTGCTCTGGCAGGAGTACCGCAACCTTCAGGAGATCAAGCATTTGCTGAAGCTCAAGGCGGACGAAGAGGCTGGCCCGAAAATCAAGGAGTTGCTCGAAGAGAAAAAGTCGCTCGACAAGCAGCTTCAGGAGAGCCGCCTCGCCGGATTGCTCGACCGTTTGGCCGCGTCGCTGGCGGGAGGCGAGGAGATCGCCGGATGCCGAGTCATGACCGAGAGGCTCGACGGCGTCGGCGGTGACGAGCTTCGCCAGGCCGCAGTGGCGCTTCGCGAGCGCGTGCCCTGCGCGGTCGGCCTGCTGTGCAGCGTTGCGGATGGCAAGGTGTCGCTGGTCACGTTCGCGTCGGACGAAGCGGTCAGATCGCTGAAACTCGATGCGGGCAAGCTGGTGCGCGAAGCTGCGGCGTGCGTCAAGGGCGGCGGCGGCGGAAAGCCCGAACTGGCGACTGCGGGAGGCAAGGAGCCTCTGGGAATCGACAAGGCCATCGAGGCTTTCGTCGCGTCGGTCAAGGCCGCGTTACAGTGATGAACGGTTTGAAAATGAATGAGTTATGTTGATTCTTGATTGTTTTTCGGACGATGTGAAAAGCCCTCATGCGATGGCTGTCGCTTGGTGCCCATCCGCAATTTGCGGCGTGCGCTCAAGTCGCGCTCGATGAATAAAAACGAGGAGTCGTGCGTTGATCCGGACGAGTCGTGGAAAAAAGCGGTTGAGACGACGCTTGCCGGAAAGTCGCCGGCAGGGAACAAGGCATCGGCGAAACGCAAAAAGCGCCTGCTCGTGCCGCGCGAAGAGATTCCGTGGTATCCGATCATCAAGCCAGAGCTTTGCAATGGCTGCGGTGACTGCAAGGTGCTTTGCAAGCCCGGCGTCTTCGAGCTTGGTGAGCCCGATCCGACTGGCATCCACCGCCCGAAACTCATCGTTGCTCACCCCATGAACTGCCTCGTTCTCTGCGACCGCTGCGTACCCATCTGCACCTCCGGCGCAATCGTTCTGCCAAAAAGGAAGATTTCGAGAAGTACGTGGAGTATCTTGATTAATTGATAATGGGAGTGTGGGGATGAAGAAAAGACTGCTTGTGCCGAGGGAGGAGATTGCATGGTATCCCACCATCGATGAGGATCTTTGCAATGGCTGTGAAGCCTGTGCTGAGTTCTGTCGCCCCGGCGTGTTTGCGCCCGGCGTTCCTGAGCCGGACGCAGCAGTGGTGAAACGCCCGAAAATGCAGGTGGCCAACCCCTACAACTGCCTCGTCCTCTGCACTCGCTGCGAGCCCGTCTGCCCTTCCGGCGCGATCACGCTGCCCGATCCGCACGAGTTCGAGTGTTTCGTGGAGTATGTTGAGTAGTCAGCGGGAAGACACTGGTTTGACAGGAGTTGCAACCAGATTCTCGGCAATTTTCTGATATGTTCTGGAATATGGTCTTGAGGATTATAACGAAGACTTTTTGAATATGGTATTCGGGATATGAATGATGGCCGTCATGATATATTTCCAGAACCACGGGGTATAAAGAACGTCCTTTTCTTTTCAATTGCATTGATAATATCGCTGGCGATCTGATCTGGCTTTGCTAAAAGAATGTCCGGTGCGGAAATGCCTTCTGTCATAGGTGTTTCGACCATGCCGGGCTTAATGGTCAGCACGTGAACACCGCTTTTGTGAAGGCGGGCACGAAGTCCCTCGCAGAAGGTCGTGACGGCGGCCTTCGCTGTTCCATAGACATAGTTGGATGGCCGTCCCCGATCACCCGCAACAGAACTGATCACGGCGATTGTGCCATGGTGCTGTTGTTCCATGATGTTTGCTATGTAGGTAAGTAACGATATCGTGCTCAGTGCATTGGTCTGAAGTTCTTTCAGCGCCAGCTCAGGGTCGGTTTCACACTTTTTTTGATTGCCAAGAGTGCCGTGGGCAATAAGAACTGTGTCGAAAGAACCTATCGTAGCCTTTGCTTTTTCGAGTACAGTCCGGTGGTTCGCTGTGTCGTTCGCATCAAACAGGGCGGTTTCAACAGCAGATGCGCCTCTGACAAGCAGATCTGAAGCGATGGTCTTCAGGCGCTCTTCATTGCGGGCGAGCAGATAAAACCGATGGCCGTTTGCTGCAAATTGTTGCGCCGTCGCTTCAGCGATAGCGGATGTTGCGCCGATGATAAGGATATTCTGCATCAGTCAAGTCCCAGGCGTTGTGATTGCATTGAGAGGAATGTATGTCGGGCACCATATTGCTGCCTGATATTCTGAAACTCTTCCCATTTCGGGTAGCATTTTCTGAAGGTTTCAGTGTTCATCCTTGCGTCTTTTGTCAGATAGAGCCTGCCCCCATGATCGAGTACCATGGCATCAAGCCGGTCAAGAAGCGGAAACAGATTCGGTTCGATTTTAAAGTCGAGAGCGAGGGTATAACCTTCCATCGGAAAGCTCAGCAGGTTACGGTTCTCTTTGCCGAATGCTTTGAGCACGGCAAGAAATGAACCTTTTTTCGAGTTGACAATGGTACGAAGAATCAAGTCCATGGCTTGTAGGCCGGCCTCTTTCGGAATAACGAACTGATATTGGGTAAAGCCGTTTTTGCCATACATCCGGTTCCAGTGACCAATTCCGTCAAGCGGATAGAAAAACGGATCGTAATGAACCGTTGCATGCGTTTCCCGTTGCCTTACTTTGTGATAGTACAGTGTATTGAATGCTTTTATGGAGTATGGGTTCAGGATGAACGACGGCAGATCGAGAGGCACCGAAAGCCCAGGATTATGATGAGCGGCAAGTGCTCCATGTTCTGCGTGCTTGCCGGTCATGAGCAGTGATCGGCCAAGCTTTTCGCCGCTGGAGATGCAATCGATCCAGGCTACGGAATAGGGCTGTTCAGCCTGTTTTTCAAAGAGTTCAAAGCTTTCTCTGAGGTTGGCTGATTTGAAGGTGACCTGGTCGATGTAAGCGCTTTTTATCGGTGTGAGGCGAATCGCTGCTGAAAGGATGATTCCGGTAAGTCCCATACCGCCACAGGTCGCATGGAAGAGTTGCACCTGCTCATGAGGAGAGCAGCGGATAATCTCCCCTGAGCCGGTCAGGAGATCAAGAAAATCAACGTGATCACAGAAACAGCCGTCGATGTGGTGATTTTTTCCGTGGATGTCACTGGCGATAGCCCCGCCGACAGTCACCTGTTTTGTGCCGGGTGTTACCGGTAAAAACCAGCCACGCGGTACGAAAACTTCCAGAATCTCGGCAAGGCTGACGCCTGACTGGCAATGAAGCAGACCCGACTGCGGCTCAAAAGAGAGCATATGGTTCAGACGGAGCGTTTTTACCATCCGCTTGCCAAGTGAGCTGTCGCCATAGCTCCGGCCAAGCCCTCTCGGAGTAACGCAATCATAACTCTCGGTTCCGATGAGGTCTTGTAGTGCTTTTTCGGTAGAAGGTGTCAGTGCCTGTGCTTCAATTTCAGGGTATTTTCCCCATCCGGACATTTTCATGCAGCGATCTCCTGTTTAAAAACAAATCGCTTGTCGAGCTGGTATTTTGATACGTATCCGATTGCCAGGCCGATAACAGCACCAAGATATCTTGATTCTCTCGTATGGTAAAGATGGTTGAACCCAAACTCAAAGCTCCAGAAGATCAGTGTGGTAACCCCTCCCATCATGCTATAAAGCAGGAATGTCTGGGTGTCATGAATCGGGTTTTCAGCTTTAAACAGAAAGATATAGCGCTTGTCAAGCATGTATTTGAGCAATAGACCTGCAATAGTGCCGAGACCAACTGAAATGGCTATGGCATACGGGCCGGAATAGTATCGGATAGCTATATCCTGAACCTCTATATTCGCGGCGGTCGCCAATATTGCAAAAAGAGTGTATAACGCAGAGATTTTCATTGCGCATCAAAATATCTTAAACAAGAATGGCCAGGAAAAATACAAACGCGAAAAGGGCGGCGGTTACCAGGCTTGTGCGATCTTTGATGGCAAACAGGACAGGGTCATCGTGCATCTGGCCACGGTGAGTGAGCATCCACATACGGCTGATCCAGAAAAGCAGGATAGGGCAGGCAAGCCAGATCAGCTCATGAGTTTTGTACATCGCAATGGTTCTTGCATCCTGGATGTACAGCGCAAGCACCAGTATTGACAGGTATCCTGAGGCCGTGCCGAGACTGGCGATGATTTGAATATCACTCGGGTAGTAGCCACGACCGCTGATTTTTGCCGTATCACCTTTTGCCTGCAGGTCCAGTAATTCAGCATAACGTTTGAGCATGGCAAGGCTAAGGAAAAAGAAGACGGAGAATGCGAGTATCCAGAATGTCGGTACAATAGAACAGGCGAATGCGCCGGCAAGAATCCGCACGGTATAGAGGCCTGCCAGCATGATGGTGTCAACCAGAGGGATCTTTTTCAGGTACTGGGAATAGAAAACAGACAGCAGATAGTAGGTGACGAGTGAAATCGTGAATGCCGTGGATAACAGCATCAGCGACGCGGATAATGAAACCAGGAAAAGCAGCGGAGCTGCAATCAGTCCGGTCAGAATTGGCAGTTCGCCCGAGGCGAGCGGCCGGTTGCGTTTTCTGGGATGGTGCCGGTCACATTCCAGATCGAGCAGGTCATTGATCAGGTAGCCGCTCGATGCGGTCATGGAAAAAAGGACGAACGCCAGCAACGCATCGGCGATAAGGGTGATATTGCTGAGCTGATGCGAAGCGATGAGCGGAATGAAGAGCAGAAGATTTTTCAGCCACTGGTGTGGGCGCAAGGCTCGGAAAAAGGTTTGCAGGGCGTTTTGCCTTGTTTGGAAGACACGGGCAACACTCCCTTGCAGGTCCATCTTTTTTTTGACTCCGGGTTCAGGATCGGCAAGGTAGGTCTTGTCAGCCGCATTCCAGACGACCACATCGTCATGGGAATTTCCAATGTAGTCAAATCCCTTTTCCCCGAACTGATCGATCAGGCAGTCTCTTTTTGACCGCGACGACAAATTGATGCCGTTTTCAGTGGCAATGACAAGATCGAACAATCCTAAATGTTCGGCGATCTTCTCGGCAAAAGTCCTGTGCGTGGCGGTGGCAAGGACGATCTGGCGCTGTTCCCGCTTTGCCTGTTTGATGAAATCGATAACCTCTGTGTTATAGGGTAGCGCCTCAACCGACAGGTCAACCCTTTCGGCAAGCCGGGTTTTCAGGATCGCTTTTCCTTCCAGCAGCCAGAACGGGATGTGAAACACGGGTCTGATGCCCTTTTTCGAATAGGCGAGCACGGACTCGATGAGCATGTCCGAACGTAACAGGGTTCCGTCAAGATCCACAACCAGCGGTTTGTTCATGGGAGCAAAACTCTGTTATAGATTGAGGATAGAGAGCCGATAAGCTGCTTTCATGAACAATATATCATAAAAGAACTGTTCTTCGGGAACATGAGGGGGTACTGACGGCAGGCCTCGGGATTTCGGCACGCCGGGAACGATGGATTCTCTACACCTCCAGCGAATCCCGATCCCTGAACCCCATTAAATAAAGAATCGCGTCGAGACCCAGCGTCGAGATCGACTGCCGCGCGGTTTCGCGCACGATGGGCTTGGCGCGGAAGGCGATGCCGAGGCCCGCTTTGCCGAGCATGGGGAGGTCGTTGGCGCCGTCGCCGACCGCCACGGTCTGTTCGAGGCGGATGTGCTCCGTGGCGGCGATCTGTTCGAGCAGCGCCGCTTTGCGCTTGCCGTCCACCACCTGGCCGATGACGTTGCCGGTCATTTTGCCGTCCACGATCTCCAGCTCGTTGGCGAAGACGTAGTCGATGTTGAGCTTTTTCTGCAAATAGCGCCCGAAGTAGGTGAAGCCGCCGGAGAGGATGGCGGTTTTGAAGCCGAGTCGGTGCAGGTTGTGGAAGAGGTGCTCCGCGCCTTCGGTCAGTTGCAGGCGCTCGGCCACCTTCTGCAACGTCGATTCCTCAAGACCCGCCAGCGTGCCGACGCGTTTTTCAGACTTTCGGTGAAATCGAGTTCGCCGCGCATCGCCTGCTCGGTGATTGCCGAGACCAGCTCGCCCGATCCGGCCTCTTTGGCCAGTTCGTCGATCACCTCTGACGTAATCAAGGTCGAGTCCATGTCGAACACCACGAGCCGCCGCGTCCGCCGGAAGATGTTGTCCTCCTGGAAAGCGATGTCGATGCCGAGGCTGTTGGTGATTGCCAGCATTTCGGCCCTGAACTGCTCTTCGTTTGCGGGCGCGCCCCGCAGCGAAAACTCGATGCAAGCCTTCGTGTTGCCCGAATCGCGCTCCTCTTTGAGCGGCAGGCGGCCCGAGAGGCGGCTGATGGTGTCGATGTTGAAGCCGTGGCTGGCGACCAGCGTGGTGACCCGTTCGAGATGCTCCGATGTAATTTTCCTGCCGAGCAGCGAGAGCAGGTAGCGCGGCTTGCCCTGTTCGCCGACCCATTTGTGGTAGTCGCGCGTCGTGATGGGCGAAAAATCGATTTCGAGCTTGAGCGTGTGCGCCGTGAAGAGCAGGTCTTTCAGGATCGGCGCGGAGACTGACTCTTTCGGCACTTCGATGAGCATTCCGAGCGAGAGGTGGTTGTGAATGACCGACTGGCCGATGTCGAGTACCGGCACGTCGTAGCGAGCAAGCACTTCGGTGATCTTGGAGGTCAGGCCCGGCTTGTCCGGCCCGGAAATATTGATGAGCAGCAGTTCGCGCATGGTGCTGGAAATCTCGGTTAGCCCCTCGTTGAGCGGAGGGAGAGCGGCAAGGCATTGTCTTGTAATGGCTTATGGCGTCGCCCGGTTTGCGGGAGAAGCACGGGGAAAGATAGCGTTGTTTTGCGAACCTGCAAAAAGAGGGGGAGAGGGCGGGGCTGGGTTTTTGACGAAGTGCGAACGTTGTTTACATTTTTAAAATGAATCAGATTTCTGATGAAATGAGCAAAGTGAAGGAGTCGAATGATGATTAAAACCGAGGCGGACAGGATACTGAGCAATGCGCTCAGGCAAACAGATACCGAACGGGCGCGGATAGCGGAGGCTTTGATCGCCAGTCTCGATGCGCCAGTGGATGAGAACGTAGATCGAGCCTGGCAGATCGAGATTGAGAGGCGAATTCACGATCTCGACTCGGGTGTTGCGAGAAGCATTCCGTGGGAAGAGGTTCGGGACAGACTTTACCGAAACGCTAATGTACAGCGTTGAAGTCCATCACGAGGGTTATGCTGAACTGGAGTACTTCCGCTTATGGTACGAAGAGCGAGCAGTAAATCTCGGGACAGAATTCATCATCGACGTTGATCGGGCCATTGAGAAAGTACGGGAATCTCCTTCGGCTTGGCCTTTTCTCTACGAAGACCGCAGCATCAGACGCTACCTTGTTTACCGCTTTCCGTATGGCGTGATTTATCGTGTCAAAGATCGGCTTATTCAGATCATTGCCGTGATGCATCTGCGCCGCCATCCTGATTACTGGCGAGGGAGAGTGCTGAAAGGGGAATGAGATTGACAAATGACACTAATAGAACCTGCCGCTAAAAGAAAGCTTGAGTAAACACTTAGATATTATACGCATGAGCCGCTTGGAAAACAGAAAACGCAGCGACTTCAATTATTGGCTTGTTAGTGCAGGACTCATGGCAGTCGCGTTGTTTGTTTCCCAACCATTCAATGTTCTCATTTTTCTTGCGGCTATATTTGCAATATGCTGGGAAATATCCGATCGCCTTCGTGAGCAGTACTACATACACGAATCAGTGAATGAAAATTTGGAGAGACTTGTGGAGTTGCTTGAAAGAACAGAGCGAAATACAGAGGAAGTCTCAGGATACCTGTATCAGAAAACTCCTCAGTACCAAGAATATTTAGCGGAACTAGAACGGTAGCCGGTAGCGCCTATAACAACTTTACCCAACGGTTAACCTAATGCCCAATAAAGCGTTGCAGAGTTTAGTTTTAACTTGGCTATCGTCCTCCAATTCGTTTTCTTTCCAACCAAAAACCCCGCCGAAATCGACGGGGTTTTTTCATATCTAACAATCTTTTTCCTTCTCACTCCCACTCAATCGTCGCCGGGGGCTTGGACGAAATATCGTACGCCACGCGGTTGATGCCTCTTACTTCGTTGATGATGCGATTCGAGACTTTGGCGAGGAAGTCGTGCGGCAAGTGCGCCCAGTCGGCGGTCATGCCGTCGGTGGATTCTACGGCTCGCAATGCCAGCACGTTTTCGTAGGTGCGTTTGTCGCCCATCACGCCCACCGACTGCACCGGCAGGAGCACCGAGAAGGCTTGCCACACTTTTGAGTAGAGGCCGCTCTCCTTCAGTTCGTCGATGAAAATCTGGTCGGCGTCGCGCAGTATGTCGAGGCGTTCCCTGGTCAACGAGCCGAGCACGCGCACGGCGAGGCCGGGGCCGGGGAAGGGGTGGCGCATCAGAATGTCCTCGGCGATGCCAAGCTCGCGTCCGACGGCGCGGACTTCGTCCTTGAACAGCTCGCGCAGCGGCTCGATCAGCTTGAGCTTCATGCGCTTCGGCAGGCCGCCGACGTTGTGGTGCGACTTGATCGTTTCCGATGGCCCCTTGACGCTGACGCTCTCGATGACGTCCGGATAGAGCGTGCCCTGCACGAGGAACTTCTCGTCATGGATATTCTCTTCGAACACCTGGATGAAGGTGCGCCCGATGATCTTGCGCTTCTTCTCCGGCGAGGCTACGCCCTTGAGTCGTCCAAGGAAAAGATCGGAGGCGTCGGCGAGCGAGATGTTCAGACCGAGCGGCTTGAGGAACTCCATCACCTTGACGGCTTCTTCCTTGCGGAGCAGGCCGTTGTCAACGAAAACGCAGTGCAGCTTTTCGCCAATCGCTTTGCTGACCAGCACGGCGGCCACGGTTGAATCGACGCCGCCGCTGATGCCGCACACCACGGTCGAGTTGCCCGCCACTTTGCGAATCTCCTCGATCTGGTGCTGGATGAAGCTTTTCGGCGACCAGTCCGGCATGATGCCCGCGATGTCGATCAAAAAGTTCGAGAGGAGCTGCTTGCCGTAGAGCGAGTGCTGCACCTCGGGGTGGAACTGCAAGCCATAGACTTTCAGCGCGGCCTTCTGGCCGAAGCTCTCGATGGCGCACATTTCGGCGTTGGCCGTGCTGGCCGTGATGCGGAAGCCGTCGGGCAGTTTCGTTACCTTGTCGCCGTGGCTCATCCAGACATCCGAATCGGGAATGTCGCGGAACAGCAAACTTTCTCTCTCGTCATGACTTACCAGCATTTTGGCGCGTCCGAACTCCTGCTTCGGCGAACTCTCGACGTTGCCGCCGAAGTGCTTGGCAATAGCCTGCAGGCCGTAGCAGATGCCGAGCACCGGCACGCCGAGGCTGAACACCTCCGGGTCGGGCATGAACGCCTTTTCGTCGTACACGCTGTTCGGACCGCCGGAGAGGATGATCGCTTTCGGCTGATGCTCCCTGATAAGGTCGGCCTTCGTGTGGTAGGGAAAGATTTCGGAGTAGATGCCGATCTCGCGGATGCGCCGCGCGATGAGCTGGGTGTACTGCGATCCGAAGTCGAGCACGATGACCGATTGAAGGGATGTTGCCATGGTTAATCTTGAAACCGGGTAATGTATTGGTTAAAACTGTTGTGGCGGTGCTGGTGCCGGTGCTGGCATGTTCTGCGTGCCAGTGCTGTCCTGAAGCTCGATCGCGCCCGAGTTGACCGGTGTCGAATTGCTGTTGAAGTCGCCGGCGTGGTAGCGGGAGTAGCCTTTCGGCGTGTAATATTCGACAGAGACGTTACGGTTCAGCACGTCGGACGGCTCGCTCGATGAGCCTGCAGTCGGCACGGCAATAACGTTGTCGGGCATCGGGAAGTAGGTTTTTTCAAGCTTGAGCGCCGGATCGGCGTAGCAACTTTTCATGAAGTTTGCCCAGGCAGGTAGTGCCGCTCTGGCGCCCTGTCCATACTCCATCGAGGTGAAATGAACCCGTTCGTCATCGAATCCTGCCCAGACTACCGCAACGAGCTTGGGGGTAAACCCTGCGAACCAGGCATCCCTATGGCTCTGTGTCGTGCCGGTTTTGCCGGCAACCTCCATGTCGAGGCCGTATCTGGCCCTGGCGGCGATACCCGTGCCACGGTCAATTACATCCTTGAGCATGGTGACCATGATGTAGTTGGTCGCCGGGTCGAGTCCCAGATGGCTGCTTGGCTGGTGTTCGGCAATCACCCGGCCGTGCTTGTCGAGCACTTTGGTTACGGGAAGCACGTCGCACCAGGTGCCGTTATTTGCAAAAGTGGTATATGCTCTGGCCAGTTCGAGCGGCGAGACTTCCGATGTGCCGAGGGCGATCGACAGGTTGGGCTGCATGGGAGAGCTGATGCCCATGCGGCGGGCATAGCTGATGATTTCCGACGGGCTGAGGAACTCGTACGCCAGCCTGACCGTGACCTGGTTCAGCGAATAGGCCAGCGCGTCACGCAGTGTTGTCATGCCGCCGGAGCCGCCTTCGGCGTTGCGGGCTACCCACATGCCGCCATTGCCGCTTTTCAGCGCGAGTGGCTGGTCGAGAATCCGATAGTTTGCCGGGATGCCCTTGTCGATGGCCGCCGCATACACGAATGGCTTGAAGGCGGAGCCGGGCTGGCGCTTGGCCTGCCAGACATGGTCGAACTGGTAGCGGTAGTCGTCTGGCCCGAAATTGGTGCCGCCAACCCACGCTTTGACATGGCCGTTCGACGGGTCAAGGGCGACGAGAGCCATCTGCACCCTCGTTTTGTTATACAGCAGATTCTTGACCCAGGTGGCATCGGCTCTCAGGCGGGCCAGCGCTACATTTTCAGGAATGCCCTCTTCGCCAACCATCTCCTTGAATCTATCGCTCTCCTTGATGAACTGTGTCTTGAGAGACTCGGGGCATCTCCAGCTTCTGTCGAACTGCCCCTGCAGGAATGCCGCCTGGGCGGCGATGGCCTGCTGCGCGTATTGCTGCATCCGGCTGTCAAGCGTGGTCTGGATGGTCAGGCCGTCGCTGTAAACGTTGATGCCTTCGAGCATCGAGGCTGTCTTGATGGTCTGGCGGAGGTATTCGGTGAAATAGGGGGCAAGACCTTGATGATTGACCGGAGTGTAATGCAACAGCAGCGGTGTGGCCTTGGCTTTGACGGTCTGGGCATGGGTGATGAAGCCCTCTTTTTCCATCAGGCCGATGATCAGGTTCCGTCGTGATAGCGAAGCGGATGGATACTTGGACGGATCGTATGCCGTCGGATTTTTCAGCGTAGCGATCAGGGTGGCGCTCTCGGGGATGGTCAACTGGCTGGCCGGTTTTCCGAAATAGGTCTGGGCCGCCGACTCGATGCCGTAAGCGCCGGATCCGAAGTAGACGGTGTTCAGGTAGAGCGCGAGAATTTCGTCTTTGGTATAGGTGCGTTCGAGCTGAACCGCCGTGACGAGCTCTTTGGCCTTGCGGCTCAGGGTGCGCTCCTGGGTCAGGAAAAGGTTTTTGGCGAGCTGCTGCGTGATGGTGCTGGCCCCTTGCCAGCGGGTGCGTCCCTTGATGATATTTTCGCCGAAGGCGATGGCCAGACGCCGCAGATCGACGCCCCAATGCTGGTAGAACGTCACATCTTCGGTGGCGATCAGCGCCGCCGGAGCCCAGCGCGAAATCGACCTGAGCGGCACAAAGGTTCTGTTTTTCAGGAAAAACTTGTGCAGAAGCTTGCCATCTTCCGAATAGACCAGCGAGGCAAGCTCCGGCTTGGGATGTTCAAGCTCTTCGACACTCGGAAGGCCTTTGAAAAGGTCGATGCCGAACAGCGTGCCGGTACCGAGAAGGGCAACAAGAATAAGACCGGCAACTTTCATGACACTTTTTTTACTCACGTTAACAAAGTTTCAGGATAGTAAATCATAACCATCTGCTTTCAACAGTGGCAGTTGCCCTGTTGAGTGCTTTCATTGAATCTGCACCCGTTCGGCCAGCGGCGCGGCGGGCTGAGTCTTTTTATAAAAATGTTGTGCAAAATCAAAATGTTTTTTCAGCTCGTCGACAAAACGCGGCGTATCTTCGAGCATCGGCAGGTGGCCGAGGTGCATGAACTGTACGAGCCTTGTCGGTGAAGTTGCTGACGCCTTGCGCTTTTCGAACAGCGTGACGGTGCCTTCGGGGGGAATGGTGTGGTCGGCCATGCCTACGCAGCAAAGCACCGGCGAGGCGATCTCGATGACGCTCCTGGTGTAGGTTCGCAGCGCTTCGGGATCGATTGAGAAATGGCCCACCGCGTTGGTGGCCGCTTTGTCCGAAGTGGTGAAATCCTCGATGATAATGTCACTGTATTCCTTGCTGATGTGCCCGGTGGCCGCCCGCTTGATGAAGAGTGTGCGCAGCGGCTCGACCTGAAAAATGTTCCGGAAGTTCATCGATACGTCGATCAGACCGCCGAGGAACATCAGGCCGAGCGAGGTGAAGGGGGTCTCCTCGAAAATGCCACAGGCCAGAATGGTCGATGAGAGCAGCGCATCCTTGTACCGGAGGCAAAGCTCAGTGGCAACCATGCCGCCCATCGAGTGGCCGACGATATGCAGATTGCGGCTTTTGTCGAGCCCGAGATGCTCGATCAATGCACCGGCCTCATCGGCGAATCCGCCAATCGTCAGGTCGGGACGGCACCCGTCGATGGAGGTTTTGCCCGTGCCGCTCTGGTCGTAGGTGATGCAGCGGAAATCCTGCCTGAGCAATTCGATGGCAGGCTTCCAGTACCGAGACGAAATTGCCCAGCCGTTGACGAAAAGGATCGCCGGTTTCTCTTGCTGCGAAGGATCGTTCTCCGCCGTATCCTCATAGAAGAGACGGCAACGCGATGACGTAAGGTAGCTCATAGGTTCGCATGGTGGTTTGCGTGCTCTGCGAAAAACTGAGCTGAAATATACCATATAGAATGCTGAATTATGAATGAACATCAGGTTATGGCTCATGACAATTGCGATACCTGTCTGCTTCAGGCTCGACATTGCTTTTATAGCGGTATATTATCGCTTGCTGCACGGATTTCGTCAATCAGACAAATCCTGTTGTAATGCGCTTATTTACAAATACTTCCCATAGATTTTACTTCCATGGAGCTTTTCTCGAAACTTGCCGATTTTATTCTGCACATTGACGGGCATCTTCAGCTTCTCGCTTCAGAGTACGGTCTGTGGCTTTATGGAATCCTTTTTCTGATCGTATTCTGCGAAACCGGTCTGGTGGTTTTTCCGTTTCTGCCAGGTGACTCGCTGCTCTTCGCCGCCGGATCGCTCGCCGCGATTCCGATGTCGCAGCTCAGCCCGCACTGGCTCTTCGTCATCTTCACGGCGGCGGCGCTTTTGGGCGATACGGTCAACTACTGGATCGGCAGAAGTCTCGGGCCGAAGGTGTTCCATTTCGAAAAGTCGGCCTTTTTCAACCCGGAGCACCTGCAAAAAACGCACGGCTTTTTCGAAAAATACGGAGGCAAGACCATCATCATCGCGCGTTTCATTCCCATTGTCCGCACCTTTATGCCATTTGTGGCTGGCGTCGGGGCCTTGCCTTATCCGAGATTCATCATGTTCAGCATTGCGGGGGCATGGCTCTGGGTCGGGATTTTCAGCTATGGCGGGTACTTTTTCGGACAACTGCCGGTAATCAAGGCCAACCTGAAACTGATGATCGTGGGCATTATCGTCGTATCGCTGATGATTCCAGCCATCGAGTTCGTGAAGCATCATTTTCGCAGCAAGGCCAGTCTGGATGCGGATTGAGGAGTTTTCCGGTTAAAAAAATAATTATGGTAATTTCCCGAAACTTCTTATAATCCAGTCCTTAATCGGCGTATAGCGCAGCCTGGTAGCGCACTACCTTGGGGTGGTAGGGGTCGTGGGTTCAAATCCCGCTACGCCGACAAGTTTTCCCCTCCTTCAGTATCCGGAAGAGTTCCTTTCTCAACAAAAACCGGAAATCATTTATGGACTTTGAATGCCAGTTCGTGTGCGAGCTGAAAGAACTTGCACCGGTTCCAGCCCTGCTTATCCGCACGCATACCACCATGAGCGAACTCGGTTCGCTGTTTGAGACCGGTTACCATGAGATTTTGCAACTGCTTGCAGGCCAGGGCAAATCGCCGTTGGGGCCGCCCTTCGCGCGCTACTATGGCATGAGCACCGGTTCGTTCGAAATCGAATTCGGCTTTCCTGTCGAGGGCGAAGTCGAAGGCAAAGGCCGCGTTGTTGCCGGTTCGACTCCCTCGGGCAAAGCCGCGAGCAGCCTCTACATCGGCCCGTACGGCGAGATCGAAGGGGTGTACGATGCGCTCATGAAGTGGGTTGACGATAATGGCTTTGAGCTGAGTGGTGAGGCGTATGAAATCTATCTCGACAATCCTGCCGAAACGCCGCCAGATCAACTCCGAACGCGAGTCTATCTGATGCTGCACGAAGGCTGACGGGAATTCTCTTTCCGTCACGGCGATTATCAAGAGAGAAATCTTTTAATCTTCGCCGCTTTTCCCGCATGAAGTTGTCTGATCTGCACTGCATCGTCATCGGTGCCGGAATCGGCGGGCTTGCCGCCGGAGCGCTGCTTGCCCGCAGGGGTATGCAGGTGGTGGTGCTCGAAGCGCAGCGCTATCCCGGTGGCTGTGCGGCGACGTTTTCGTCCGGAGCCTACCGGTTCGATGCGGGTGCGACCGTCGGCTGCGGATTCCACTCCGGTGGGCCGCTCGACCGGCTTGGCCGCGAACTCGGCATCGACTGGCCAGTGCATCCCGAGCCGCTGGCGTGGCAGTACCGCCACCGTGGCCTGCGGCTTGATCTGTTCTCCTCCCGCGATAACATTATTGACCGATTCCCTCGCTCGAAAGCTTTCTGGGGCGAACAGGCCCGGCTTGCCCGCACGCTCTGGCGTTTGTCCGCCGCCGCCCTGCCGTGGCCGGCCTCAGGCTTGCCGGATATTGCCGCACTTGCCGCTCGGGCATTTGTTAGCCTGCCGGACTCCGTTTTTCTCCTGCCCTTCATGCAGCGCACCGCACTTGACTGGCTCGCTTCGTATGGACTCGATTCCGATGCGGATTTTGTGCGCTTCATCGACGCCCAGCTTCTGATCTCCGCGCAGACCACCTCGTGCTACACCAATGCACTCAACGCCGCGATTGCGCTTGACCTGCCGGTTGCCGGAACATGGCGTGTCGAGGGCGGCATCGGCACCGTGGCCCGGCGGCTTGCCGACTCCATCGAACGCGATGGAGGGGCGGTGCTGTATGGCAAGAAGGTGACGCGGCTCGACACCATCAACCGCGATGCGCTGGGCGTTGAAACCGCCGATGGCGACGCTCTGTCAACCGATGCAATCGTGGCCAACCTTACCCCTGATTCACTCGAAATTCTCGATGACTTTCGTCGGTCGGGTGAGCGGGAAGCGCCGGTCTCCAACGGCTGGAGCGCATTCATGCTCTACCTCGGCGTCGATGCGTCATTTTTCGAGCACGCCGGAGCTGACCACCTCCAGATCGTCGCGCCGGAGGGCGAGCTTGGCGAGTGCCGCAGCCTCTTCGTCTCGGCCTCCCCCGCGAGCGACGCCGGGCGAGCGCCTGAGGGGCAGCGAGCGGTGACTGTCTCAACCCACACGAGGCCCGAGCGGTGGTTCGCGGCGTTGCAGCAGGGGCGCGAGGCGTATGACGCGCTGAAGCGGGAGTACACCGAGCAGGCGCTGGCGCTGCTTTACGAGCAGTTGCCGGAAGCTCGTGGTGCAATTCGATCGGTTACAGCCGCTACGCCATATTCGTGGGAGGCATGGACGGGCCGTCGCTATGGATTGGTCGGCGGCTACGCGCAGACCTCGCTTTTCGGCGTGCGCGGCCCGGCCACGAAGTACGACAATCTGTTCCTCGTCGGAGATTCGATCTTTCCCGGCCAGTCTCTGCCGGGGGTGGTCACCGGAGCGCAACGGACGGTTGAGCTTCTGCTGCGGCGTGCCGGGAAGCTTGGGCGGTTATAGCGGAGAGTTCAGGGCAACCGCAAGGGTTGCTCCTGCACGTTGCTTGTCACTTTTCTGCTCCTCCTTTATATATTCGATCTATGGAGCTTCAGGAAAAAATCACCATCCTTTCGGGAGCTGCGCGATACGACGCTTCGTGCGCTTCGAGCGGGTCCAGCACCGATACGCCGCGCGGCGGAATGGGCAACACCTCGCAGGGGGGCATCTGCCACTCGTGGGCGGATGACGGACGCTGCATTTCGCTCCTGAAAATCCTGCTTTCCAACGACTGCCGTTACGACTGCGCCTACTGCGTCAACCGTTCGTCCAATCCCGTGCCGCGCGCCTCGTTCACCGCGCGTGAGGTGGTCGATCTGACGATGGATTTCTACCGCCGCAACTACATCGAGGGCCTGTTCCTCAGCTCTGCGGTCAACGTGAGCCCCGACCATACGATGGAACAGATGGTGCGCGTGGCGGAAATGCTGCGTAACGAGGAGCGCTTCGGCGGCTACATCCATCTCAAGGTCATTCCGGGAAGCAGCCCAGAACTGATCCGCCGCGCCGGGCTTGCCGCAGACCGCATCAGTGTCAACATCGAGCTGCCTTCGAACGAGTCACTGCGCAGGCTTGCGCCGCAGAAGAGCAAGGAATCGATTCTGACCCCTATGAAGCTTATCGGCGCGGAGGCTGGCGTGAGTCTCGTCGAACGCTCCAAAAGCAGCAACGCTCCGCGCTTCGCCCCGCCGGGCAGAGCACGCAGATGATTATCGGCGCGAGTCCCGAAACCGACCTCCAGATCCTCCAGCTCTCGCAGGGGTTGTACCGCAAGATGAACCTCAAGCGCGTCTATTACTCGGCCTTCGTGCCGGTCAACGACGACAACCGCCTGCCGGTGCTCTCCGCGCCGCCGCTCCTGCGCGAGCATCGCCTTTACCAGGCTGACTGGCTCTTGCGCTTTTACGGCTTTTCGGCGGAGGAGATTCTCTCCGATGACGCGCCGAACCTCGACGAATCGTTCGATCCAAAAACCGCCTGGGCGCTCCGCCATCCGGAGTTCTTCCCGGTCGAAATCAACCGCGCCGACTACGCTACCCTGCTCCGCGTGCCCGGCATCGGCATCACCTCGGCCAGGCGCATCATCGCCGCTCGCCGCTTCGCGCCCGTCACGCACGAGGGGATGAAGAAGATCGGCGTGGTGATGAAGCGGGCAAAGTATTTCATTACCTGCTCGGGCCGTCCGTTCGAGAAGATCGACCAGCAGCCCGCTCGCCTCCGCCAGCGGCTGCTGCTTGGTGACGGAAGTGAGCAGAAACAGCCGCGGCAGCTCGTGTTGCCTGGGCTTTTCGCCTGATTGCCATGTACAGGTATCTCTACGATGGAACGCCTGAAGGACTGGTATCGGCCATTGGCGCGATTCTCGAAAGCGGCGATGATCCTGAAATGACTGTGCTTTCCGTCCGTCAGGACACGCTGTTCGAGGAGGGGCTGTTCCTGCGCACCGATCCCGCCGTTGCCGAAGCGCTTTTCCAGCGGCTCCGGCAGCGAGCGCCCGACGCTGTGCAGACGCTGTGGTACTTCACGATGGCCGAAACCAGCGAGCTGGAGACGAGTCTGTTGCGCTACATCGCGCTCGCCTTCGAGCACGGTGACCGGGTCAATGGCTATCTGACGCATCCTGACGTCAAGGCGGTCGTTGCAATCGCCCGCAAGGCCAGTCGCGAGCTGCACCGCATGAAGGGGCTGCTGCGCTTCGAACAGCTCCGCGACGGCAGCTGGCTGGCGCGGATGGAGCCCGACCACAACGTCATCCAGCCCCTTGCCCGCCACTTCAGCCGCCGCCTGCGCGCGCAGGAGTGGTTCATTTACGACGCCCGCCGCCACAGCGCTGCCCACTGGGACGGCCACGCGCTCAGCTTCGGTACTCTCGAACAGTTCAGTCGCCCGGAACTCTCCCCGGAGGAGCAACAAGTGCAGCAGCTCTGGCAAGCCTTTTTCAAAACCATCGCCATCCCCGAACGCAAAAACCCCCGCCTCCAGAAGTCCAACATGCCTGCGAAGTACTGGAAGTATCTCACCGAAAAGCAGGGGGAGTGAAGGGTGTCACTGCACAATCGTCGGATACAATTTCGATGTCACGACGATCAGCGCGATGAGCATTCCGGTCAATATCAGCATATCCATCCCGATGCCGAAGGTGCTGGTGCCGCCTACTACCATCAACGCACGGAGGAGGTCAACCTGGTATGAGAGCGGGTTGATGTGGGCGACGATTTTGAGCCAGGTGGGCATAATCGAGATCGGGTAGATGGCGTTGCTGGTGAAGAAGAGGGGCATGGTCATGACCTGGCCGATGCCCATGAAGCGTTCGCGCGATTTGACGAGGCAGGCGATCATGAGCGAGAAGGTCGAAAAGAGCGCCGCGCCGAGCATGACGGCGAGCATCACGCCGCCAAGCGCCAAGGGCGACCAGTTGAGCCGGATGCTCATGGCGGCGGCCATCAGATAGACGATCACCCCCTGCGCCAGCGCGCGCATTCCCGCCGACACCGCCTTGCCGAGCACCAGCGCCCCGCGCGGTGAGGGGCTGGCGAGCAGCTTTTGCAGAATGCCGAGATCGCGCTCCCAGATCACGCTGATGCCGAAAAAGATCGCGATGAAGAGCACGCTCTGCGCCAGGATGCCCGGCGCGAGAAAGCTGAAATAGTCGAGCTTGCCGGTCGGCACGGCGTGGAGCCGCCCGAAGACCTGGCCGAACACTAGCAGCCAGAGCGCGGGCTGGATCGAGCGGGTCAGGATTTCCGACGGGTCGCGGCGCAGCTTGACCAGCTCGGTGGCCACGATGGCCGCCGTGCCGCGCAGGAACTCCGCCGGGCTGTACCGTTCAGCCCAGCCGTTTCGCGGTGCGGCGGGCGCGGTCGATGTCGCGGAAATTGGTCGCGTGGTCACTGAACTCTCCTGCAAAGTGAATGAAAACCTGATCCATCGAGTCGGTTCCCGCCTGCCGCTTCAGCTCGTCGGCTGACCCTTCGGCGGCGATGACTCCCTCCTTCATGATGGCGATCCGGTGGCATAACTCCTCGGCCTCCTCCATGTCATGCGTGGTAAGCAGAATCGTGGTGCCAAAGGCGTGTCGCAGCTCCTTCAGCCGTTTCCAGACCTGGAGGCGGGCGGCGGGGTCGAGGCCGATGGTCGGCTCGTCGAGGAACAGCACCCGCGGACGGTGGAGCATCGACTGGGCGATTTCGAGCCGCCGGATCATGCCGCCGGAGTAGGTGCGCACTAGCTTGTCTCGCGCGTCGGTGAGACCCATGAAGGCGAGCGCTTCGTCGATACGCTGCGTGCGCTCGCGGCGCGGCACGTTGTAGATGCGGGCGAAGAGCAGGAGGTTCTCGAAGCCGGTGAGCCCTCCGTCCGCCGAAATCATTTGCGACACGTAGCCGATGCGCTTGCGCACGCCGATGCTCTCGCCGTGGATGCTGCATCCGGCCACGGTCGCCGCGCCGCTCGACGGCGGCAGCATGGTGGTGAGCATCTTGATGGTCGTCGTCTTGCCAGCCCCGTTTGGCCCCAGCAGCCCGAAAATCTCGCCCGACCGCACCGTCAAACTCAGCTCCTTGACCGCTACGAGCGAACCGAACGAGCGGGTGAGCCGGTCGGTCTGGATGGCGATGTCGGTCGTCGGTTGCGGCATGGTCGAGATTTGTCGGAGTATAGTTTGGACGCGCCTTGAAAGTAAGATTTGGCGACGCTTTGCGCAATTGCCGCATTGTCCGTGGATCGGAATTTTTCCTTTAATCGGTATCTTGTTTTTCAACAGCACGTTGAACCTTTCCTCGCAAATCCTATGGCCATTCTTTCCATCGACCAGGGCACGACCGGCACCACCTGCATGATCTACGACCGTTCGGGCAACGTGCTCGCCCGCGCGTATCGAGAGCTGACGCAATGCTACCCGCAGGCGGGATGGGTTGAGCACGATCCGGAGGAGATTTGGCAAACGGTGGTCGAGTGCGTGGCCGAGGTGCGGGGCGCGTGCTCCGAGCCGGTCGAGGCGGTCGGCATCACCAACCAGCGCGAGACCACCGTAGTGTGGGATCGGCGGAACGGAGAGTCGGTGCACCGTGCCATCGTCTGGCAGTGCCGACGGACGGCGGAGCTGTGCCATCGCTACCGAAGCGAGGAGGAGGCGATTCGCGCGAAGACCGGGTTGCCGGTGGACGCCTACTTCAGCGCCACGAAGATTCGCTGGATTCTCGATGCGCATCCGGAGACCGATCCGTCGAATCTCCTTTTTGGCACCATCGACACGTGGCTCATCTGGAAGCTGACCGGTGGAGAGGTTCACGCGACCGATTTGACCAACGCTTCGCGGACGCTGCTTTTCAATATCCACGAGCGGCAGTGGGATGCGGAGCTGTGTGAGCTGTTCGGCGTGCCGGAGTCGATGTTGCCGGAGGTGCGGCCGTCGATGGGCGGGTTTGGCGCTGTTCGGGCGATTCCGGTGCTCGATGGCGTGCCGATTGCGGGCGTGGCAGGCGACCAGCAGGCGGCGCTTTTCGGGCAGTGCTGCTTCGCGCCGGGGTCGGTCAAGAACACCTACGGCACCGGCTGCTTCATGGTGATGAACACGGGTGAGAAGTGCGTGAGTTCGAACCACGGTCTGTTGACCACCCTCGCGCTCGACGGCGCGGGGCGGAGCTGCTACGCGGTGGAGGGGTCGGTGTTCATCGGCGGAGCGGTGATGCAGTGGCTGCGCGATGGCTTGCAGCTCATCCGGAGCGCCGCCGAGTCCGAAGCGATTGCCCGTTCGGTCGAATCAAACGGCGGGGTTTACGTCGTGCCCGCCTTCGTCGGCCTCGGTGCGCCGCACTGGAACATGGAGGTGCGGGGTACGATTACCGGCCTGACGCGCGGCTCGTCGCGGGCGCACATCGTCCGCGCGGCGCTGGAGTCGATCGCCTACCAGTCGCACGACGTGTTCCGCGCGATGGTGACCGACACCGGCATTCAGCCACAGTCGCTCACGGTCGACGGAGGCGCGGTGAGCAACGAGTTCCTGATGCAGTTCCAGGCCAACCTGCTCGGCGTTCCGGTGCACCGCCCGCGTAACATCGAATCGACCTCGCTCGGCGCGGCCTGCCTCGCGGGCCTCGAAGCCGGAGTGTGGAGCTCTACTGACGAACTGCGCGTGCTCAACAGCGTTGAGCGGGTCTTCACTCCTGCGATGCCAGAGGCGGAACGTGACGCGCTGCTGGCGGGATGGCAAAAGGCGCTGCGGCAGACGCTCACATCGTAAACCATTCAATCCAGAGAAGATGACACACAACGATCATCCCGGCGAAGGCACGCCGAAAACTGTCGTTTGTCCGATGTGCGGCGAGCAATTCACCTGCGGCATGTCCACCTCATGCTGGTGCGCCACGCGCGTGGTGCCCGATTCGGTCAGAAACTACCTCGCCGAGCGCTACGAAACCTGCGTGTGCAGCGCCTGCCTCGACCGGCTCATCGCTGAGGCGAAAGGGGAATGAGGGGTTCTGCAGGGTGCAAATAGACGGAGTGGACTTGATGACAAAGTAAAGCCTTTTTCAGATAATTACCCCTCAGCGGGTGTGCGGTTTTCATCCCGTCGGTATTGTTGGCTATATTGGCAGGAGTAGTGCCCCCTAGTGAAAGGCTTTTCCTGGAAACAATAATCAACAAGGAGCATTTCAAATGATGAAGTCACTGAAAGCGGCGATGCTTGCCACGGCTATGGTGGTTATGGGTCTGACTGCCCATGCGGCGGAAACTCCCTCCGTGGCGCTGGGCAAAAAACTGTTCAACGATCCATCGCTTGGCGGCGCTACCGGCGCCAAAACCTGCGCGAGCTGCCACCCATCGGGCAAGGGGGTTGAAAATGCGTGGAAGAATCCGAATCTGGTTCAACAGATCAATACCTGTATCGTTGGCGCACTGAAGGGGAAACCCCTGCCGCTCGAATCGGTGCAGATGAAGTCGCTGGTTCTCTATCATCAGTCGCTCAAGCCGGTCACTTCCCGGTGATCCGTGCAATACCTCTCACATAAAGAAACAGCACGAAATTGCTGACCGAACCGGCCGATTCCTGGTCGGCGCGGTCTGTTGTTTTGCCTGCGATCTCCTGTAGCGTCTCGCCTTTGGCCAGCAGCCTGATGACTTGGGATTGCCGGTCATCGAGCTGGAATTCTTCTCGATAGTCGTGCAGGACGAGTCTGTTTTCCGAAGCGGGGCGGTTTAGAACGACATGCGGTGAGAGTGTGAACTGGTGCTTTAGCGGGTCGATGAGCGACGAGATTGCGGCAGCCTGCCGCTGGTACTGCTCGTCGCTCAGGTGCCAAGGACGGGGGTTTTTTGAAAATCCGGAGAGCAGGTAGGCATTCCACTCCAGCTGTTCCGGACTGTCGGACGAGCACCACTTTTTGGCCAGTCGGACAGTTTCCCTGCCGAGCTGCGTCCATGGCGCTTCGAGCGGTTCCATTCGGATGCCGTAGCGCTCGGGGTGCATGAAGATGGCCGAGGCGGGTTCGAGCCGGAAGCGGTTGCTGAGGCTTCGTCGGGGCAGGTGCGTCGCGGGCAGATTGTCATCAGCCAGCTTCCGGTCGATCTGTCGGAAAAACCGGATCGTGTCGAGCGCGTCGCCTGTCTGTTCGCCCGGAAAGTTGATGATGGTGGAGACATGGACCGACAGGCCGTTTCTCGACGCTTCGACGATGTTCTCGCGGGCGAGGTCGAGGTCAAGCTTTTTGTGCATTTTCGTCAGCACAGCTTCGGACGCGCTTTCGAGTCCGAAGGTTATCCTCGTGAATCCTGCCGCGGCCATCTTTGCGGTCAGTTCCGGGCGGAGGTGCTTCAGGTCGCAGAAGGCGAAGGTGAAGAGCGGTTGCAGATCGCTCGACACAACCAGGTCGCAGAACTCCGACAGCCATGCTTCGCTGAAGTTGATAAGGCTGTCGCAAACGTAGAACAGGCTGATGCCGAAGCGCTTTTTGTATGCCCCAAGCCGCTCAACGGAGGTTTCGGGTGAGAGGTGGCGGAAGCGCTTCCATATCTGCTTTTCCGAGCAATAGATACAGCCGTTGACGCAGCCTCGCGAAAAGGAGACGGGGAGCCCTTCAAAGCGTCTGTTGAGGTAGGCGTCGAAAGGCATGTCGGCAAACGGGAAACCGCGGAAATCGGGCATCGGGAACTTCTCGGGCTTCAGCCACTCCCGGTGCGGCTCGTACCGGAACTCGCCATCGACCATCTGCGCTGCGCCCGCCACCGGCCTGCCGTCTGCGCGAATCAGCTCTCGAGCAGTTAGCTCTCCCTCGCCCACGACGACCCTGTCGGCCAAGTTGTTGCCGAGCAGGAAACGCTGTACCTCTTCCGGAAAAACCGCCGGGCCCCCGAACACGATTATCGCCTTCGAACGTTCACGCAGTTTCCGCGCGGCGAGCATCGAAACCCATAGATTGCTGATGTAGGTAGAGAGCCATATCTGCTCCAGTTCAGTTGCGAGCAGGCGGGCGGCCGCGTGTTCGAGGAACGCATTGAGCTGGTCGAAAAGCTCTTCCAGCCCATCCGCCTCGAACCGTTTCCGCGCCTCTTCGGGCGGGCTGAAGAGCGCTGTGAGGGTGAGGTCGGGACGATAACCGATGAAGTTGATCATCCGGTCGTCGAGCGCAGTGCCGGGATCGGCTCCGAGGCGATGGAGCTGGTAGTAAAGCGCCGGGTCTTCGATGCTCAGCAGGAGGTCGAAATCGAACACTTCGGTGGCTGCGCCTTCATCGTCGAGCACGGTTTTGATGCAGGCCAGACCGAGCGGGAGCGTTTTGTCCGAAAAGCAGGGGAAGATGCTGAGGGCGATGGTCATGGCTGCTCCTGTTTCCCGGTTGCGAAGAGTTCAGCCAGATGGCGCTGATCGGGCAGATTTGCGCGGTAGCGTTGCTGAAGCTGCCTCGTCGTTGCAACGGTGCGCAGGAACGAGCAGTCATCGCAAGCCGCCTCATCTTCGGGAAGTTCGATTTTTTGCAGCGTCTCTTCGATGATGGAAAGCGGGGCTTGCTGGCATCTGGCGGCAAGATCGACCACACTGTCCGGGTAGAGTCGCCGCAGTCGCAAGTCGACGGTTTCGTCTGAAAAGCCTTCATCCGAAAGCCGGTTGCCGTCACTGATGCATCGATCCAGCATCGATCTATCTCGTGGCGTTTCGTCGCCGAAAACCTGGCCGAGTGCGGCGAGCAGCGTTGCTTCCCGCCGGCGGGTGCTGCTAGGGAGGTTCTGGCACGCAAAGCCGTTCAGCAGCCTGAGTGGCGCTGGCAGGGCGATGCGTTTCAGGCTTCGGTGAAGCTCCATGATTCGCCGCAACCGTTTCATCTCCACGTCTCCGGGGCTTTGCAGGCGTTCGCTTTCGGCTCGTAGCTCAAGCAGCATGGCAAGTTCATTGCGGCCCGTGGCGTAGTTCACCTCGCTCAGGCCGGGCGCGTAGCAGTAGACCGACGGAATGCCAAGCCACGAAACGTCGCGGATGTAGAGCGCTGGCGTCCAGCTCGCGAAGCGTTCGAGCAGGGTTTCGAGCGGGTGGGCGGCAAGGACGTCGCTCCAGACTTTCCGGAGTTGCTCCGGTGCGGACTCGCGGCTGGCGAAGAGCGATTTCGGCCACAGGCCGGTACTTGACGCCTTGGCTGCGTAGTAGTTACCAAAGCGCAGGTTGTGGCGCTCTTCGGTGGTCGCCGCCTCGAACGGATCGCCGAGGCCGGAGAGCTGTAGGCTGTGGAAGTCGTCGCAGCCGTCGTACAACTCTTTCAATGCTCCGGTTATTGCCTCCGGCAGCGTCGTGGCAGAGCCAAGGTTGCAGTTGTAGCGCTGCCGCTGGCGGTCGATGAGCAGCACGGCGACGACCGGAAATCCCTTGCCGAGCGAGCTGTCGAGAAGGGTGACGCTTGTGCCGCGCTGTTCGATGGCTTCGATGATCCGCGCGGCCTCAGTGTTTTGCAAAAGCTGGCGGGGGATGAGCGGCAGCGGTGGTTCATCCATGAAAATCCGGCGAAACACGTGCCGTTCGCAAAGCTCGAACAGCGCTTTTGCGATGGCCTGTTCGAGTGTCTGCCCGGCCGCGCAGCTCGTGCTGCCGCTGGTGAAGAGCATCCGCTCGATCGGGCAGAGTCGTGCCGAATCGTCGAACACCGAGTAGAATGGCACCGTCAGGAGCGTCTCGCCGGCACATGCACCGCTGGCGGACATCTGTTCGCCAGGCATGAAGTCGGCGGAACCGGAGCGTTCTCCGGAAACGAACGACTCTGCTGTCACCCACACCTCATCCGGCGCGATGAAGAACTCCAGCGGTCCGCCGCGCTCGTCGAGGCGCTTCCGGCAACGCTCGGGCAGCCGCTCGTAGCCCCCTTCCGATACGCAAGCGTGGCGGTAGCCGGAGAGGAGGAAGTTGTTCTGGAGCCGCTCGAATAGTTCACCATACGCACTCAGAAGCGAGGCTTCGGCGGTGATGCCTTGCCCGGAGACCAGCGGTAAGGAGTCGCTCTCCGGAGTTTCGCCAGCGAAGAGCATGGTGGTGACAAACGGCAGTTCACTGCCCTGACGGGTTTTTTCGCAAACCTTCATGCCGGTTGAGCGCAAGGCAGTTCGCATCCTTTCAGGGTCGCTCTTCATGGCGGATTCAGCCCTGCATGAAACAGGCGGTGACGGCCTGCATGTTTTCGTGCATCAGCTCGAACAGCCCCATCATCATCTGGCGGCGGTATGCGCAGAAGCGCTTGGCCAGCGGCAGATAGCAGGCTTCAGGCTGGCCGTGGCGGTAGCCGGGGATCACGGCGGGGCAGAACGACAGGCAAATCGAGCTGACCGGACAGTTGGCGCAGAAGCCGTAGCGATCTTTCGAGGCCTGCTTTACCGCTTTATCCTGCTGATTTTTCAGATGGGCGCACCACTGCACTGAGCCGTCGCAATTGATGCTCTTGTAGCGCTCGTTGCTGCCGCACGATGGCGTTCTGATGCAGCCGTCGTTGTAGAACGAAGGAGTGAACATCTTGCCGAGTAGGGTTTTAAGCATCTGTTCGTGAACCCGTTTTCCCGGCGTGGTGTGAATACGGATCAGTTCCCGCATCAGCTCGAGTTGATGGTCGGCCAGCTTGCCGTAGTAGGCGGAGAATTCCTCGCTGCTTTCCGCGCCGGAATCGGCGAACTCCAGTGGCTTGAGGTAGAAAGAGTTAAGCCCGAGTTTCTCGCGGTTGAAGCGGAACAGTGCCATCAGTTCGTCCGGATCGCGGATAACCGACAGCACGCCACAACGCACGTTGCTTTTTTGTAGCCGTTCGAGATTGCTTGTGATCGTCGTAAAGCTCCCTTCGCCGTTTTTGAACGGGCGCGCCAGGTCGTGCCGGCTTGCAGGGCCGTCAATGGTGATGCCGACTGTGATATCGTACTGTTTCAGCGTCTCCAGAATGGCGTCATGCAGCAGGGTGCCGTTGGACTGGAGGGCGAACGAAAACTCGATTTCCGGAAAGCTGCCGGTCAGAAAGGCGCAGATCTGGTCGATCTCGCGGTGCATGAGCAGCGGTTCGCCCCCCTGAAAGGTGATGGCGATGCGCCTTTTGCCATCAATCAGCTCTCCGAGCGTCCGGCAGATGTTCCCGACATCGGTGCCGCGCACATCCGAGACCTGCGTCAGGTCGGCGTATTTGCAATAGACGCACCCAAGATTGCAGCGGTCGGTGATGAAGATGACCACCTCCAAGAACTCATCTGACTCTGGTGGAACCGGGGTTGGTGACTCTTTCAGGCTGGTCGCGATTTCAGCTTTTTGCGCTTCGGACGCATTGCCGTCGAACATCTGCCATCGGCCGCAGCGGTTGTCGAGCGCGACGAAGAATTTGCCTGATGACGGCTGAAGGAAGGTTACATCGCCCTTCTGTTCAATGGCGTATGCGGGCATTGCGGAGTCCGCTCCTTTTGCTGTTGTCTGGGTGGTGGATCGGGAAAGAGGTGATGGCTGAAGCACCGTTGTCATAACCAAACGTTGCCTGCGGCAAGAAGCTATTCCAGCTTCTTGCCGCAGGTGTCGGAATGATTACTTGTCTCCCTCTTCGGGTTCGGGTACCCAGGTATCGCAATGCATGGAGATCCTGCCGGTGCGTTTTGACGGTTCGTCAGGCGTCCAGGTGTCGCAGTGCATGGAGATTTTGCCGGGCTGCGCTGTCGGTTTGTCCGGATCCCACGTGTCACAGTGCATAGATGGCATTGTTTCTGGTGAGAGCGCAAGTGTGCTGCTGTCGAAGGTAGGGGTGTTCATGATCCTTCAGTTTATAGGTGAGGGAAAAACGACAACTACATTTTTAATGTATAGAAATATAGACGTAGTTGAAATTCGTTTTGCTGGTTTGACGTTTTTTATCACTAGTTGCAGGAGCACAACAATTTGATGGGTTCGTTTTTCAATGCACATTTGGAACGTTTCTTGAGCAACGGTAATGAGGCAACAAGGATTCTGCATAGCTCAGAATTGACGAGGAATGAATACATTGTCCAGACAAAAAGCCGGCATGAAACCTGGCCGCCGTCACGGGCGATTCTGAACTTCTGAAATTCATCATTATGTCTGAAAAACAACCCATCAGCATTCTCGGTTGCGGGTGGCTCGGTTTGCCGCTGGCCCGTTTTCTGGCTGGCGAGGGGTATGCCGTCAAGGGTTCGACTACCAGCGAGGCGAAAATCACCAAAATGAAAGAGGCCGGTGTCGAGCCATTCCGGATTGCCATCGACGAGAGCATCGAGGGTGATATTGCCTTGTTTCTGGACTGCGACATCCTCGTGGTGAACATTCCGCCCAAGCGGCGTGAAGATGTGGTCGAGTACCATGTTGGCCAGATTTCGCTGCTGATTGACGCGCTTGCCGATTCGCCGGTGAAGCATGTGCTGTTCGTCAGCTCAACCTCAGTCTATCCCGCATCGGGTGGCGAGGTAGTCGAATCTGACGCCGCAGATCCCGACGCGGCGGACTCGCCCGCTGGGCGGGCGCTGATGTATGTCGAGGAGATGCTGCGCTCGGAGCCCTCTTTCAGCACTACAGTGGTGAGGTTTGGCGGGCTGATTGGTCCCGGCCGCAATCCTGCGGAGTTTATACAGCGCATGACGGAGATCGCTAATCCCGCCCAGCCGGTGAACCTCATTCATCTGGATGACTGCGTGCATATCATCGCCGAAATTATCCGGCAGGAGACCTGGGGCGAAACCTTCAACGCTTGCGCGCCGCTTCATCCGACCCGCGGTGAACTCTACGCCGCCGCCGCCGAGAGTCACGGTCTGACCGCGTTGCCGGAAGAGGGTGCCAGCGATAGCCACTTCAAGATCGTCAACAGTGACAGGGTCGTCGAGAAACTGGGATACAAGTTTCTGCATCCTGATCCGCTGGCAATGGCAAGGGGAGGCAATTGACAATTGCATTGTAGGGGCAGACCTGCGTGTCTGCCCTGTTTGGCAGTTATCCAGCCGTTGCCGTTACAGAATGAATTCGAGGTCATAGCCCTCTTTCGCTGCTTTGGCGGCGAACTTTCGGAAATCCCTGAGAAAACCGAGCGCCTCTGCCGGATCGATTTCACGCCAGTAGGCGATGCGTTCCGGATCGTCCTGCCAGCCGAGCATCACCTTTTCGGGGCTTTTCACGCCGATCTGTTCCATACAGCCGTCGAGAGTTTCAAGCATTCTGCCGATCGCACCCGAAGGCAGAAACGCTTCGTCCCAGCTGTCGAGCCCGTTGTTCGCTTCGGAGATGAATGGTAGGTCGTTGAGCTGCTCGATCACGCCGTAATGAAAAAGGGCGCTGTAATCGTGCCCGGAAATTGCCAACGAATCGTAGACCTCGTAGCTCTTGTCGGAAAGCCTGACGGTGTTGATCTTGCCGCTTCGATAAATCGGCAGTTCGCGGTGCAGGGGGTTCTGGTCATCGAGGAGAATATGGGTGACGGTCATGGTGCTCAATGCGGGCTGAAACGATTAATTTCTCACCACTGTTTTAATCGAAGGAATTGGTTTGAGATGACGTCTTAATTATAGTTATTTAACTGAATGTAGCGATAATAGCTCGGTTCTTCTCGGTCGTACTTCATAGCCAGAGTTACAGCGCATTTCAGGGAGCCTCCCGTCAATTTTAGCGATACAGGATCATAAATGGAAGGAAATTTCTCGAATAGAGTTCAGGACGTGATCAGGCTCAGCCGCGAAGAGGCGCTGCGTCTGGGGCACAACTACATCGGCACCGAACATCTTCTGCTCGGACTGATCCGGGAAGGTGAGGGTATCGGCGCCAAAATTCTCAAAAACCTCAAAGTCGATCTTTTCCAGCTGAAGCAGAAGATCGAGGAGAACACCCATCCCAAGGTTCCGGCCACGCAGATGGGCAATGTGCCGCTGACCAAGCAGGCTGAAAAGGTGCTCAAGATCACCTATCTGGAGGCCAAGATCTGCAAGTCAACCATTATCGGCACCGAGCATCTCTTGCTGTCGATCCTGAAGGGTGATGACAACATCGCCTCTCAGATTCTCGAACAGTTCGGCGTCACCTACGATCTGGTGAGGGATGAGCTGGCCAGCATCACGACCGGGCGCGGTGAAGCGGACGAGCCTCCGATGGAGGGCTCTTACTTCACGGGCAGTGCATCCGAACGACCGTCCAAAAAGTCCGAGCCGAAGCGCGGCGAGCGCACCAAGACGCCAGTGCTTGACAACTTCGGGCGCGACATCACGCGCCTTGCGATGGAGGACAAGCTCGACCCGATCATCGGGCGCGAAAAGGAGATCGAGCGCGTGGCGCAGGTGCTCAGCCGCCGCAAGAAGAACAACCCGGTGCTGATCGGTGAACCCGGTGTCGGCAAGACCGCCATTGCCGAGGGTCTGGCGCTCAAGATCGTGCAGCGCAAGGTTTCCCGCGTGCTCTACGACAAGCGCGTCGTGGCGCTCGACCTCGCGGCGCTCGTGGCGGGTACCAAGTACCGCGGCCAGTTCGAGGAGCGCATGAAGGCGCTTATGAACGAGCTGGAGCGTTCGCGTGACGTGATTCTCTTCATTGACGAGCTGCACACCATCATTGGTGCGGGCGGCGCGTCCGGTTCGCTCGACGCGAGCAACATCTTCAAGCCCGCACTCGCTCGCGGCGAGTTGCAGTGCATCGGCGCGACCACGCTCGACGAGTACCGCCAGTACATCGAGAAGGATGGCGCGCTCGACCGCCGCTTCCAGAAGATCATGGTTGAGCCGACCTCGGTTGAGGAGACCATCCAGATTCTGAACAACATCAAGAACAAGTACGAAGCGCACCACCACGTGCAGTACTCGGAGGACGCCATCGAGAAGGCCGTCAAGCTCTCGGAGCGCTATATCACCGACCGCTTTCTGCCCGACAAGGCCATCGACGTCATGGACGAGGCTGGCGCAAGGGTGCACCTGAGCAATATTCACGTGCCGCAGGAGATTCTCGAACTTGAGAAGTCCATCGAGGAGATCAAGAGCGAGAAGAACAAGGTGGTCAAGATGCAGAACTTCGAGGAGGCCGCCCGTCTGCGCGACAAGGAGAAGAACATGCTCGAAGCGCTTGACCACGCCAAGCAGGATTGGGAAGAGCAGTCGATGGAGAGCGTCTATGACGTGACCGAAAACGACATCACCTCGGTGATCGCCATGATGACGGGCATTCCTGTGGCGAAGGTGGCACAGTCCGAGTCGAAGAAGTTGCTCACCATGGAGGCGGAGCTGAAGAAAGAGGTGATCGGCCAGGACGAGGCGATCAAAAAGATCACCAAGGCGATCCAGCGCACCCGCGCGGGCCTCAAGGATCCGTCGCGTCCCATCGGTTCGTTCATCTTCCTCGGCCCGACCGGCGTCGGCAAGACCGAGCTGGCCAAGGCGTTGACCCGTTATCTGTTTGACAGCGAGGATGCGCTCATCAGGGCCGACATGAGCGAGTACATGGAGAAGTTCTCGGTGAGCCGCCTGGTTGGAGCGCCTCCCGGATACGTCGGCTACGAAGAGGGGGGCCAGCTCACCGAAAAGGTGCGCCGCAAACCCTACTCGGTGGTGCTGATCGACGAGATCGAAAAGGCGCATCCCGACGTGTTCAACATCCTGCTCCAGGTGCTCGACGAGGGTGTGCTTACCGACGGGCTTGGCCGCAAGGTCGATTTCCGCAACACGATCATCATCATGACCTCGAACATCGGCGCGAAGGAGATCAAGAGCTTCAGCTCCGGTGGCGGCATGGGCTTTGCTGCTCCCTCGGACGCGACGGGTGATTACAAGGCGATGAAGTCAACCATCGAGGACGCCCTGAAGCGCGTGTTCAATCCGGAGTTCCTGAACCGCATCGACGACACGATCGTGTTCCACCAGCTCGAAAAGTTGGATATTTTCAAGATCATTGACATCACTGCTGGCAAGCTCTTCAAGCGCTTGAAGGAGATGGGCATCGAGGTGCGGATCGACGAGAAGGCCAAAGAGTTCCTTGTCGAGAAGGGTTACGACCAGAAATACGGCGCAAGGCCGCTCAAGCGCGCCTTGCAAAAATATGTCGAGGATCCGCTCGCAGAGGAGATGCTCAAGGGCCGCTTCACCGAAGGCAGCGTGATTCAGATCACCTTCGACGAAAAGGAGAAGGAGCTGCGCTTCACCGATGGAACTGCCGAGCCTCCGCCCAAAAAGGGCAAGAAAGAGGAGATGCTCGACAAAGAGTAAGCGGTTCCATTCTCTCGTCAGTATCATGATTACAACAGTGCCCCAGTGTTCATGCCGGGGCACTGTTGCTTTAATCCGTGATCGCTGGCGCTGAACTCCGTATGGCTTCCCGAAGCCAGAAATATGCAAAAGGCCCGCCCATTCGAGGCGGCTTTTTTTACCGGTTGGCGGTTGGCAAAAGGTTTGCGTGTGATCTGCGATTTCTTCCCGTGCTTTTCGAATCGGGGAGCCAGGCTCCCGATCAGCAGTCCGGCACTTTCGGAAGTCCCTCCAGCGAGGCGGCCAGCGATTGTTGCAGCATCTCCTCCGGCAGCGCGTAGTCGCTGATTTTGCCCGACATGTAGGCGTCGTAGCCCTGCAAGTCCATCAAACCGTGGCCCGACCAGTTCATCAGAATTACTTTCTCCTTGCTCTCCTCTTTGGCTTGTTTGGCCTCGCGGATAGTCTGCGCAATGGCGTGCGAGGTCTCCGGAGCGGGGATGAATCCTTCGGTGTGGGCGAAGAGCAGGGCTGCTTCGTAGCACTCGGTTTGCGGCAGCGCGGTGGCTTCGATCAGGCCGAGCTGCTTGGTGTGGCTCACCAGTGGGGCCATGCCGTGATAGCGCAGACCGCCCGCATGGATGGCTGGTGGGATGAAGGTGTGGCCGAGGCTGTGCATCGGCAGTAGCGGCGTCATCATCGCCACGTCGCCCGAATCATAGGTATAGGGCGCGCGGGTCAGCGTCGGGCAGGCTTCAGGCTCGGTGGCGATCACCTTGACCTCCTTGCCGTGAATCTTGTCGTACAGGAACGGGAAGCTGATGCCCGCAAAGTTGGAGCCGCCGCCCGCGCAGCCGATGACGATATCCGGGTAGCGGCCGATCTTTTCGAACTGCTTCCGCGCCTCCAGGCCGATGATGGTCTGGTGCAGCATGACGTGGTTCAGCACGCTGCCGAGAGCGTAGCGGGTGTCGTCGCGCTCGACCGCCTGTTCGATGGCCTCGCTGATGGCGATGCCGAGGCTGCCCGGCGTGTCGGGATCCTCTTCGAGAATCTTGCGCCCGATGGCCGTCAGCGGGCTCGGGCTGGGGATGCACTCCGCGCCCCAGGTTTTCATCATGATCTTGCGGAACGGCTTCTGGTCAAAGCTGATGCGCACCATGAACACCTTGCACTCGATGCCGATCAGCTTGCAGCTCATCGCCAGCGCGCTGCCCCACTGCCCCGCGCCGGTTTCGGTGGTGAGGTACTTGATGCCGAACTCCCGGTTGTACCACGCCTGCGCGATGGCCGTGTTGGGCTTGTGGCTTCCGGCGGGCGAAACCCCTTCGTTCTTGTAGTAGATTTTGGCCGGAGTGCCGAGCGCCGCTTCGAGCCGCCGCGCGCGATAGAGCGGCGAAGGCCGCCACAGTTTGAGGATGCCGAGAATCTCCTCTGGAATATCGATCCAGCGTTCGGTGCTTACCTCCTGCTCGATCAGGTTCATCGGAAACACCTTGGCCAGCGCGTCCGGCCCGATCGGCTTGCCATCCAGCCCCACCGGCGGCGGCATGGGCGAGGCAAGGTCGGCCTGGATGTTGTACCATTGACGGGGCATTTCATCCTCGCCGAGGAGGATTTTGGTAGGCTCTGTACTCATGCGTGTTGTGCTTAGAAGTAAGAGAAAGAGAGCGGTGACAGCTCTCATGGCCGGGTGTCTGGTGGCCATTTTTTAAGGTAGGGAGAGCGCGGGCGGATTGCAACGGTTGGGGTGGGGATTGGGGGGGATGAAAAAATGGCGGGGAGGCTGGTCGGATGGCCCGCATTTTTGACGAACTGCGAATGTTGTTTAGATTTCTGAAATCGCCAGCTTCTTTTTTCCGAATCGAAAGGCGGCTCGTCGTAGCATGAACAATCCAAAGTAAAGGGTAGAATGCCAACGATTTCAATGTTTTACGGGATTCTTATCCGGATGTTCTTTCGTGACATCGAGAAACATCATCTGCCACACATCCATGCTGATTATCAGGGGCAAGTGGCCGTGTACTCGATTCTTGACGGTACACTTCTGGCTGGTGAGTTGCCGCCAAGCAAGCACAAGCTGGTTGTCGCGTGGATCGAAATTCATCATGATGATTTGCTGGCAGACTGGAATCTGGCTGTAAATGGTAAGAAACCATTTCCAATAAAGGGGCTTGACCAATGAGAATTGCAGAAGTTCATCCACAACCGGATTGGGTGTTGTCGATTGTCGCGGAAGATGGCCGTGTTGGCCTTTTCGATGTTGCGCCTTATCTGGAATATGAAGCGTTTGACGATCTTCGAGACCATGACGAGTTTATGAAGGTGAGCAATGGAGGATACTTCATCGAATGGGAGTGCGGCGCTGATTTGTCGGCGGACACCATCGAAGCGAGATGGCAGATTATTGGTAATATTGCCGAGAAAACATTGGCTTATTGAATTTGAATATGGCATCCCATTATATGGGCTGAAAATCAAGAATCTGCGCATTCTAATTAATTTTGTGCGTCAAGGTCGTGAGGGGCTACAATATTGACTACCAAGGCATCCTCGCGATGGTACCATCCTCGGATGTTGGTACCATCGCCGCGCATTTAAAGGCATGCTTGCCGGACGAATGGGCACATGCGTATCGCATGTCGACATCACGCCCGACGAACTTGTGGCGTTTTCCTTTAGGCAATTTCGAGTACGCCATCGACCACTTCTCAGAGATCGAATCCCTGCATCCGAGAGCTGACTATCCAATCGAAGATCGAGTCGTTGCTGTATGGGGTTGGTCTGATCCCACGCCAGCTAGGCGTAGCGCCTCGCGTCAACGTGGTTGGGGTCAACCTTCAAAGGGACATCTTCGGATAACAGACGATAAAGGACATTTCATCGCTCATAGCCTTGGCGGCAGCCTTGATGTAAATATATTTGCTCAGAATCGAGAGGTAAATCGAGGTTGCTCGGAGGAAGGCAAGCTGTTTACATCGATGGAGCGTTACTGCCGGCGCTATCCAGGAACATTCTGCTTTAACCGACCGCTGTACAACGACGACTCCTTCCGCCCCGCAGCGTTGGAATTTGGAATCCTAAAGCGAGATGGAACATTATCGATTCATACGTTCAATAATCCATAGGTTCGTGACGTTGATTGGGGACGTTGTTTATTATCATGAACTCGATATTCTGTGTAGCTCCTTTGTTTGATCTACCCAAAGTCATATATCCTGATAGCTTGGCTCGAGCGGGCGGTTTTTTCTAAAGTAGAAACGATGGATGGCGTTTTCGAGCAGAGGTAGGGTAGATGATGCGCTGAAAGAAGTTTGGTGCCGAAGGCGGGAATCGAACCCGCACGTTCATTGCTGAACACGGGATTTCAAGTCCCGGGCTACCCGTTCCGCCACTTCGGCAACCTTTTTGGAAAATCAGAGGTCGTCCAAATCAATATCCCTCCGCCCACCCTCCCACCTAATTCCCCCCTAACTCTCCCTTCGTACCATTACTCCTGACGCGGATGATCGCGTTGATAATTGAATCAAACAAGGAGTGATGATTATGAAACGTTATGGTTATGTGGCCGTTGGCGTTATGCTTTCGGCCGGGGTGTTTGGCGGCATGTTCGCGCAGTCGGCTTATGCGGCGGAATCCGGGAATGATGCGCTGACACTGCAAAAGCCAGCAATCAGCCTGTCGCAGGCCGTCAATGCCGCCGAGAAGTTTACGCGGGGACGTGCGGTTCGCGCCGAGCTTGAAAAGCATAACGGCCAGCCGGTTTACGATGTCGAGGTGGTCGATGGCGCGAAGGTGCTGGATGTTCGGGTTGACAAGGACAATGGCCGGATACTCGCGGCAAATGTGGACAAGGCGGATCGTGACGATGCCCATGATGCAGAAGATTAAGGGTCAACAGATCCGTTTGCCATTTCTGCCAGAGCGGTTGCGCTATCCCGGTAAAGGGTTTTATGAACGCCTGGATGTCGCCATGGTTAACCGGCTGATGGAACGCTCATTTCGGGCGACCTGTTCTTTCTTCTGAGTGTTGTGTTGTGGTGTGCTGAAACAGATGCGCGGGCTGAGGTTCGGAGGTGGGGGAGTTTTCCTCTTTCCCGGGCCGATGTCCGAGCCTGTTTCAGTTATTTCTGTTTATCCGAACTCCTTGGCTTTCGAGCCGCAACGGTTGATGAAAAAACGAGAAGTTATGCGAGTGTTGCTTGTTGAAGATGATGCCATGATCGGTGAAGCGGTTTGCGTGGCGTTGAAAGATGCGGCATACGCGGTTGACTGGGTTCGCCGTGGCGACGAGGCTGCCGAGGCGCTTCGGTATGGCGAGCATCAGGCCGTGCTGCTCGACCTCGGGCTTCCGGGGCGCGGCGGTCTGGAGGTGCTCGCGGCGCTCCGCCAGGGCGGGAGTTCGATTCCCGTTATCATCATCACCGCGCGTGACGGCCTCAGCGAGCGCATCGCGGGGCTGGATTTGGGGGCGGACGATTACCTTGTCAAGCCGTTCGACCTCGACGAACTGCTGGCGCGGCTCCGGGCGGTGATCCGCCGACAGGGCGGGCAGGCTTCAGGGCTGATCGGCAACGGCCAGATCAAGCTCGATCCCGCCACCCACACGGCATTTTGCGGCGAAAAGCGGGCTGTGCTCAGTTCGCGCGAGTTCGCGGTGCTGCACGCGCTGTTGCTCCAGCCGGGCCGGATCCTGAGCCGCTCGGCGCTCGAAGAGCGGGTCTATGGCTGGGATGAGGAGGTCGAGAGCAACGCCATCGATTACCTGATCCACCAGCTCCGCCGCAAGCTCGGCGCGACGAGCATCAAAAACATACGGGGCGCGGGATGGATGGTCGAAAAACAGCCGTGACGCCCTCCTTGCAACGGCGGCTGACGGTGATGCTGGCCGGGACGATCGTGCTGGCGGCGCTGGTCGCGGCGGCGGCATCGTTCTATTTTTCCTACCGAGAGGCCAAGGAGTTTCAGGACGACATGCTTTTCCAGATCGCGGTGCTTCAGTCTCGCGGCGAGTGGGATACCGCCGGGCCGGACGCTTCGGCTCCCGTCACCCTGAGCGATTCCGAGTCCAGAATCGCGATTTTTCATTTCACTGACCGATCCGCGCCGGGCTGGCTTGCCGGACATCTCGCTCCCGGCTTTCACACGCTCCGGCAGGAGGGCGAGCTGGTGCGGGTGTTCATCGTCCACGGGCCGTCCGCGATGACGGCGGTCGCGCAGCCGACCGATACCCGCGATGAACTCGCGCTCAACAGCGCCTTGCGCACGCTTGTGCCAGGCCTGTTGCTGCTGCCGGTCATGGCTCTTCTGGTCATGCTCATTGTTCGTTCCGGCCTCAAACCGCTCACTACGCTTTCACATCTGCTCGACCAGCAGCAGCCCGGCCAGCCGGTTCCGCTGCCGGAGCGTGATCTTCCGGAAGAGATCATGCCGTTCGTGGAGGCGATCAACCGGCTGCTCGGACGCATTGCCCTGTTGCTCGGCCAGCAGCGGCGCTTCATCGCCGACGCCGCCCACGAGCTGCGCAGCCCGCTGACGGCGCTCTCGCTTCAGGCGGAGAACCTGCGGCAGGCGTCAAGCGCCGACGAGATGCGCGCCCGGCTCGCGCCGCTCCAGTCGGGCATCGAGCGCGCCCGCCAGCTCACCGCGCAGCTTCTCGATCTGGCGCGGGTGCAGGCGCACCCCTCCGGCGCGGCCCCGGTCGATCTCCCGGCGCTCGTCCGCGAGCTGATCGCCGAATACCTGCCGCTGGCCGAGGCTCGCGGCATCGATCTCGGACTCGACGAACCGGGCGCGATGCTGCTCGACGGCAATCCGGAAAGCTTCACGCTGATTCTGAAAAACGGGCTTGAAAACGCCCTGAACTATACGCAAAAGGGCGGCACGGTGACGGTCAGGCTTGCCGTCGAAAACGGCGATGGGGTAGCGGAGGTGATCGATAATGGCCCCGGCATTCCGGAGAGTGAGCGGGAGCGGGTGTTCGACGCCTTTTACCGCTCACCCGGCTCCGGACAGCCCGGCAGCGGCCTCGGCCTGACCATCGCGCGCGAAGCAGCCCGCTCGCTCGGCGGCGACCTCCGCGTGCTGCCCGGCCCCGATGGCCACGGCACGGTGTTCCGCTACCGTCAGCGAGGTCGTGAACGCGGGTGAGCGCCGGAAGCGGGAGTTTCACTCCATCCAGCCTGTCGAGCTTTAACCACTGTTAATCCGGCCATAAAAATTGTCAAACAATTGCCCCGGACTTCAGTCCGGGATTTATTGATAACACAAAATAAATCAGGGCTTTAGCCCAATTTCTTCTTTTTGGGAAGATTGCGATTTATTATGGCCGGATTAATAACGCCCGTCATTGCGATCCCGACTTGTCGGGAGAAGCAATCCATGCGGATTTTCGGTACGAGATGGATTGTCGCGTCACTTCGTTCCTTTCCATGAACATGCATGAATTTGCTGTAACGTTGCTTTGCTTTTAGGTTTTCTGTCATTCTGAACGCAGTGAAGAATCCAGTCGAAACGCCTCAGGACTACTCGAAAAAACTGGATTCTTCGTCGGCAAGCCTCCTCAGAATGACAGAAAAAACAAGTCTTACATTATCTGTTATCGCGCAGGAGTGCATTGTTCATTGTCCGTGTGCGGTGTCGTGTACCGACAAGTCGGAATGCCTCGCAATGACAGCAGTCAAGAGGCAAAGTCTTTCCTGAAAGAGCGGCACGGCGTGCGTCGCTGATCGCCGGTGTGCTGATCATCCGGCGTTTGCCGAACGGTGGTGCTCCGTTATCAGGCTGGCTATCTTGCGTTGAACCTCCGCCCGCTCGAACCGTTCGAGATGGATTCTCCGGCTCTCCGCGCCCATCCGTTTTCTCAGCTCCTCATCGAGCACGAGCTGTTCGAGCGCATCGAGCCACTCCTCCGCGCTCTCTGCCAGAAAACCGTTGACTCCGTTGGTGATCGTCGATCTGTTCGCGCCGACGTTCGAGGCGACCACCGGTTTGCTGTGGGCCATGTACTGAATCAGCTTGAAGGCGCACTTTCCCCGGCACCACTCGTCGTCGGTCAACGGCATGATGCCGATGTCGATCCGGGCGAGCCACTGCTTTTCGCTTTCTGACGACCACGGCGTCAGTTCCCACGGCGTTTTCATTCCACTCGGCATTTTTCCGCTCATCAGCGAAAACCGCACCCACGGATGCTTCTCCGCGAGCAGGCCGAGCGTTTCATCGATCTGTTTGAGGAAATAGAGGTTGGCGTTGACGCCGATCCAGCCGACGGTGACGGTTTTTTCTTTTTGCGGCCGTTGAATTTTTGCGGCGGCGCTTCAAACGGCGTCGGCACCAGATGCACGTTGCTGTTGTAGCGCTCTGCATGATCCTTGAGCGCATCGCTGCCTGCCAGCACAATGGAAGAGCTTTTCAGCGTGCGGGCGATCCATTGGCGCTTCAACAGGCTTTCGGGTTTCTGGTTTCCGGTCAGCATGACCTGCTTGACATGGATGGCATCGTCGAAATCGAAAATCACTTTCGCTTTGCGGGAGAGCAGCCAGAGGAAGGGTGGTGGAAAAACCTTGCGCTGGATCCATATGTAATCGTAATTCCCGCAAACAGCCAGCGCCTTGGCGGTGTTTTTCAACGCCTCTTTTCCAGATACGCAGAGGGTATCGACATGGATTTCGTAGTGATGCCAGTGAGGCAAGAACTGCCCCATCCGGTAACGGTAGCTCGGGCGGTGCGGCGAAAGGTGCAGGCATAAAATGGAGATCATGGTGACGGTATCTGAAGTTCGGCAGGCCGGGTAAATTTTTGTCAGTCGTAACCGATGGTTTTACAGACTATTGCAGGAAAAGTAGCAGGCGAAGATTAGGCAGGAATTAGGGGGCGATTTTGCGGTGACGAAATGCCGTTCCTAACTCTGCGCTAATTCTCGTTTCGTATCCTGATCCATGAAGCGAATGATCCAATCGACAGAGGAGGGAACAAGCAATGCTGCAAAACATTATGAATAAAGATGATGGCGCTGCCCAGGCGTTGAGCAAGGTGCCGCAGGTGACGCTGATGTTCTGGGGGATCAAGATTCTCGCCACCACGCTCGGCGAGACCGGCGGGGATGCGGTCACCATGTCGATGAAGCTCGGGTACGCCGAGGGGAGCCTGATCTTTCTCGTCTTTTTCGCGGTGGCGCTGCTCTTTCAGGTCTTTTCCGAAGGCTACCATCCGGCGAGGTACTGGGCGGTGGTGGCCGCCACGACGACCGTTGGCACCACCATGTCGGACTACCTCGACCGCACGCTCGCGCTGGGCTACATTCGCTCCTCGATTGTGCTGTTTCTCGGCGTACTGCTGGTGCTGTTTATCTGGCAAAGGGTGATGGGCAGGATCGAGTTCGAGGGAATTGCCGACCGGCGCGACGAGCTTTTTTACTGGCTGACCATTCTGGTTTCCAACACGCTCGGCACGGCGCTCGGCGATTTCGTGGCTGACGACCTGGGCCTCGGCTTCCAGCTTGGCGCGTTGCTCTTCGGCGTGCTGATTGTCGCGGTGGCCATCGCGTATTACAAGACGAGCATCTCGCCCAACATCCTCTTCTGGGCGGCCTACGTGCTGACCCGCCCGCTCGGCGCAACGCTCGGCGACACGCTCACCAAGCCGCTCGCGCACGGCGGCCTTGCGCTCGACCGCATCAGCTCCTCGCTGGTGATTCTCGCGCTCATGGTGGTGGCGATCACGCTCAACCACCGGGCGGAACAGCGGCGTGCCGTGGTAGTCGCATCCTGAATGAGCCGCTGATGGATTTGTGGCGGTTGTTCCGGTGTTTAAAGAGGTTATTACTCTGGTGATTGAAACGCTGAACAATTGCCCCGGACTTCAGTCCGGGGTTTATGGATAACGCAAAATAAAGCAGGGCTTTAGCCCAATCTCTTTCTGCGGTGGCGTTTCCGGTTTCTTGTTCTGGGAGCAATTAACGGGCGCGGTGATCGTCAAACCTAAAACGGACGGAGATGAAGCAGGAGAGGCGCTTTTTCGGGTTGAGCGGCAACGTCTTTTTTGCCGGGCTAGTCAGCTTCTGCATGGACGTCAGTTCGGAGATGATCTACCCGTTGGTGCCGCTTTTTCTGGCCAGCGTGCTGGGGGTGAACAAGTCGATGATCGGTCTCATCGAGGGGAGCGCCGAGTCGATGGCGAGCCTCGTCAAGGTGTTCTCCGGCTGGTACTCCGACCGGCTCGGCAAGCGCAAGCGGCTGATGCTGGCGGGCTATTCGGTCTCGACGCTGAGCCGTCCGCTGATGGCGCTGGCTGGTGGTTGGCATCAGGTGCTGGCCGCGCGTCTGGTTGACCGCTTCGGCAAGGGCGTCCGCACCGCCCCGCGTGACGCTATTATCGCGGATTCCACCGAGCCGGCATGGCTTGGCCGCGCCTTCAGTTTCCACCGCTCGATGGACACGATGGGCGCGGTTGTCGGCCCGGCCATCGCTTTTATCGGCCTTCAGATGTACCACAGCAGTTACCCGTCAGCTTTCTGGCTCTCAATTTTGCCGGGCGTGCTCGCCGTGCTTATCATCATTTTTTCATCAGGGAGAAATGGGAAGCTCCGGTCAAGGTTGACGCCGAAACTCCGCGGGCAACCGGCAGCGGGAAGCTCGACCGGCGGGCGTGGTTTTTCATCGTGATCGTCGCGGTCTTTGCGCTGGGCAATTCGAGCGATGCGTTTCTGATCCTCCGGGCCGGGCAGCTCGGCGTTCTGGCGGCGATGATTCCCGCCGTCTATCTGCTCTTCAACCTCGTCTATTCCATCACGGCCATTCCTGCCGGAATCGCCGCCGATCGGTATGGCCGCAAGCGGCTCATGCTCGTTGGATTCGTGCTGTTCGCCGTCTTGTACTCGGGGTTTGCCGTGGCGGGAAGTCCGCTTGCCGTGTGGGTTTTGTTCGCGCTGTACGGCGTCTTTATGGGGCTGACCGAGGGGATCCAGAAGGCGTTTCTCGCCACGCTCATACCGGAAGGCCTCAAAGGCACGGCATTTGGCCTCTATGCCGGAGCCGTCGGATTCGCGGCGCTGCCGTCGAGCCTGATTGCCGGAGTGTTGTGGGACAAGGTTTCGCCAGCGGCGGCCTTCTGGTTCGGCGCGGCGACGGCCTTGCTCGCAGCCGTGCTGTTTGCCGTGTTTATCGCGGGGATGAAGCTGAAGCCCTTTTTTGGGGAGTGAGAGAGAGTTGGTGCCGAAGGCGGGAATCGAACCCGCACGTCCATTGCTGAACACGGGATTTTAAGTCCCGGGCGTCTACCAGTTCCGCCACTTCGGCAACCTTTGTACTGTGAGGTCGGCTAATTTACTCTTTTCACGGTGATTACACAAGTTGGGAAATTTCTGATTTGTCGGGTTTCCGGGGAGGGCAGACACGCAGGTCTACCCCTACGGGATGGCAAATGATCTATGCTTGCCCTCTCGTCCTCACTCCGCGAAGTGATCGAATCCCCGTTTCATGTCGGCCATGTCGATGGTCATGCCGAAGATGTCGGTCAGCATCATGCCCTCTTCCTTTTCGGTGATTTCGCCGATGACGGTGATTTCGCGGTGCGAGGTGACGAGGTCGTACTGCGATTTCGGCACGGTGAAGAGGAGCTGGTAGTCTTCGCCGCCGGTGAGCGCCCAGTCGAAGACGTCCTGCTGGAACTCTTCGGCCACGGCGCGCGCTTCGGGCAGTACCGGCAGCTTGCTCTCGTCGATCTTCGCACCCACGCCGGAGCGGCGGCAGAGGTGAGCGAGGTCAGCGGCGAGGCCGTCTGAAATGTCGATCATGGCGGTTGGTACAATGCCCTTCTCGCTGAAAAAGTCGATGATGTCGATGCGCGCTTCGGGCAGCAGGTGGCTGCGGATCGCTTCGGCGTACTCCTGCAACTCGGCCATTACCTCCTTGTTGTAGGGTTCGTTGTTGCGCATCTGCTCGATCATCGTCGCCTTTTCTCGCTGCAACAGGTGCAGTCCGGCGGTCGAACCGCCAAGCGTGCCGGTAACGCAGGCGAGGTCACCCGGCGATGCGCCCTTGCGCAACGTGAGCAGTTCCAGCGTTGTCGTTCCGGTCATTGAAACCGAGATAAAGAGGCCCGACGGCGACGACGAGGTGTCGCCGCCCGCGATGACGAGGCCGTACACTTCGGCGGCGTGGTTGATGCCTTTGTACAGCTCCTCGACCATCTCGACCGGCATTTTCGGCGGTACGGCGATCGAGACGAGCGCGTAGTCCGGCATGGCGTTCATGGCGCAGATGTCCGAGACGTTGACGCTGATCACCTTGCTGCCGAGGTGGTGCAAAGGCGTGGTCAAGAGGTCGAAGTGGACATGCTCGGCGAGCAGGTCGGTCGTGACCACCTGCACCTCAGACTCGCCGAGCTGCCACACCGCGCAGTCGTCGCCGATGCCCTCGACGAGTTCCGGTCTCTGGTTCGTGGAGGGGGCGGTAATCTTTGCAAGCCGGTCGATGAGGCCGAATTCGCCGATCTCGGAAATAGGTTTATATGACATATATTTGCGTACATTAATTTCTACCCGTAATCCGATCCGGGTTCTTCGACCGGTAACATAGCCAATTTCTCATTTTCCATGGGCTTTTTTGACAAGTTAGGGCTGTCGCGCCTCAAGGAGGGGCTTACCAAAACCCGCGATACGCTTCGCGACAAGCTGGCGTTTGTTTCCAAGGGCAAGACCGAGGTGGACGACGAGTTCCTCGAAAAGCTCGAAAACATTCTCGTTGCTGCCGACGTGGGCGTCGAGACCACGCTCGACATTGTCGATGCGGTCACCGAGCGCTCCAAAGGCAAAACCTACCGTTCGGAGGAGGAGCTGAACGAGATGGTGATGGGTGAGATTCGCAACCTGCTTGTCGAATCGGGCCACGAACATCCGGTCGATTTCGACGCACCACTCCCGGCCAGGCCCTACGTGATCATGATCGTCGGCGTCAACGGCGCAGGCAAGACCACCAGCGTGGCCAAGCTCGCCCACAACTACGACAAGGCGGGCAAAAAGGTGGTGATCGCCGCCGCCGATACCTTCCGCGCTGCCGCCTACGAGCAGCTCAAGATCTGGGCCGACCGCGCCGGAGTGCCGATCATCGGCCAGGGGCAGGGAGCCGATCCCGCCTCGGTGGTGTTCGACTCGGTCAGCTCGGCGGTCTCCAAAGGCACCGATGTGGTGCTGGTCGATACGGCGGGGCGCTTGCATAACAAGAGCCACCTGATGGAGGAGCTGGCCAAGATCATGCGCGTCGCAAAGAAAAAGATTCCCGAAGCGCCGCACGAAGTCCTGCTTGTGCTCGACGGCACCACCGGCCAGAACGCCGTGCAGCAGGCCCGCGAGTTCACGAGGTTCGTCAACGTCACCGGCCTTATCATGACCAAACTCGATGGCACTTCAAAAGGCGGCATCGTGCTCTCGATCTCCCGCGAACTGAACCTGCCGGTCAAGTACATCGGGGTCGGCGAAAAGATCGACGACCTGCAACTCTTCGACCGCAAGAGCTTCGTCGAAGCGCTGCTCGAAAAGGAGAAGTGAAAACGTTCAGCCTTGCCGGATCAGTTCCGGCATTGCTTTTTCGAGGCGCGGTAACAAGGCATCCTGCTCGTTAATCCTGAAAAGATGCGTACCAGCGGTGGCATCCTGCGCGCCGAGGCGGTCGGCGATGGGCGAAGTTTCAGGCATTGCGGCGAGCAGTTCGGCAAGTTGCGATTCCAGTCTCGTTTCTCCCGGAAAGATAAAAACGTGCCTGATTTCAGCTTCGGGACGGTCGAGCAGGTAGTCGATATGCCAGTGCAGTTTTTTCATCCCCCGACCAGCAGGCACTCGGTATCCCCATGACATGAAAAGATCGAGCAACGCGCTCCGGATGGCGTGCGCCGGTCTGCCATCGCTTCTCGAAGCGTGGCGGAGCAGTCGCGAAGCCAGCGGGGAGCGCCCTTTCGCGCTGCCGAGCGCCGAACCGACGTAGAGATAGTGGCCCGGTTGCAGTTCGAGCGGCCTCCCTTTGCGAAATTTGCCGAACGCCACCTTGATCCTGCGGTCGAGTTCGATCAGCAAGATGTAGCTCCCCTGTCGGGAATTCTGCCCGAAAATGGTATACTGCATTGGCCGAAATTGCATTATCTTTTGTCAGATGCAATAGTAGCGAATCTTCTACGAATTCCATGATGCCGTGCTGATTGGAACAGGTTACGGGATGGATGAAGAGGCAACAGGATAGCGACATGGCGCGGGAGCGCCAGGAGATGGTGGCGCAGCTTGAATTTTACGGCATCAGAAATGCCCGCGTTCTTGAAGCGTTCCGGATGGTCAGGCGTCATCTTTTTGTCGATGAGGAAAGCAGGCCCTACGCATACGGCGACAGAGCCATGCCTATCGGATTCGGCCAGACCATCTCGCAACCCTACACGGTGGCGTACATGACCTCGCTGCTCGCCGAGCGTGTTCCGTCCGGCAAGGTGCTGGAAATTGGCACCGGTTCGGGTTACCAGGCGGCTATTCTCGACGCGCTGGGGTATCGTGTATTCACCATCGAGAGGATCGCCGGATTGTACGAAAGGGCAGGGCGCGTGCTCGATGCGCTGGATTTGCCTGTTCAACGGCGTCTCGGTGATGGAACGCTCGGCTGGCCGGAGGAAGCGCCGTTCGACGGCATCATCGTGACCGCCGCTGCGCCTCACGAGCCGCACACGCTCATGAACCAGCTTGCCGACGGTGGTGTGATGATCGTGCCGGTGGGCGATCTCGGTTCACAGCAGATGACCGTGATTCGGCGCAGGGGAGACCGGTTCGAACATGAAATATTTCACAGCTTCGCCTTTGTGCCGCTTTGCGGGCGTGAAGGTTGGGGAGATAACAACGAATAACAGTAAGACCGAAAAAACAAGTTATGGCACTAATGAGCAAGTTGAGGGACAAAACGCATATTGTGCTCTTTGTCCTTGTTGCAGCGTTCCTTGCCCTGATCGTCTTTGAGTGGGGGATGAACTTCACCGGCCCGACCAGCAAAGCGGGCGTTGCCGGGAAGGTCAATGGCGAGTCGATCTCCATGAAGGAATACGAAGCGCTCTACAACAACCTGGTCGCCGGTTTCCGGCAAAGCAATCCGGGAGCTGAAATCACCTCCGGGATTGATGCGAAGTTCCGCGAGCAGGCCTGGAATTACGCTGTCGATCAGGCACTCATCGGACAGCTGCTCAAGAAATATGGAATTGGGGTGACCGATCAGGAGGTGCTCGATGCGGTCAACAGTGACCTCAATCCTCCGGCGATCATCCGCCAGAACTTCACCGATCCCAGGAGTGGCAAGATCGACCGCCAGTTGCTTGAACAGGCTCGCAGCGATCCGAAAGCCAAAGATTTCTGGCTCAATGCCCAGGAGGCGGTCAAGCGTGAACTCATGGTCAACAAGCTGGTTATGGCATTGAGGACTATGGTTGTCGTCACCGATCCCGAGCTTACCGAAGTGGTTCAGCGTCAGTTCACAACCTTTGCCGGTTCGTTCATTCCGTTCCCGTACAGCTATGCGGGTGCTGAAAGCAACTTTCCGGTCAAGGATGAAGAAATCAAGTCGTGGTACGAGGCTCACAAGGCGCAGTTCAAGGAGGATCCGGTGCGCAGCGCTCAATTTGTGTTCTTCCCGCTGACCCCCTCCGCGCAGGACAGCCTTCAGGTCAAAAAGGAGATCGACGGGCTGATTCCGCAGTTCGCCTCGGCGGCAAGTGACAGCGAGTTTGTCAAGATTCAGAGCGATAAACCGAATTCGGCGAATGAGTCTCTTTCAAGAGCCGATTTTTCTCCAGCCGCCGGAAACGCGGTGTTCGGTTCACCGAAACTTGCGCCCAGCCAGATTGTTGGTCCGGTTGCTGACCAGGGCTATTACCGCCTGCTCAAGATCAAGAGCGTCTCGACCGGCGAACCGGTAGCCAGCGCGTCACATATCCTGATCCGGATCAATCCTGCGGACCAGGCTGATGCCCAGCGCGTCATGGGGCTGCTCAAAAAGATTTCCGAGGAGCTGAAGGGAGGTGCGTCATTCGCCTCGCTGGCCGCGAAATATTCGCAGGATCCCGGCAGCGCCCGCAATGGCGGTTTCGTAGGCTGGTTCACCAAAGATCGCATGGTACCCCAGTTTGCCCAGGCGGTGTTCGCCGGACGTCCCGGTCAGATTGTCGGGCCGGTGCAGACCCAGTTCGGTTTGCATCTCATTAAGATAGAAGGGTTCGACAACCGGCGCATTGTCGCCTCGGAGGTCGCCCGTCAGATCAAGGCGTCCACGCAGACCTCCGAGTCAATCAAGCGGAATGCCATGACCTTCCAGACCGAGGCCAAGTCCAAGGGATTCGAAGCGGCCGCCACGGCGCAAAAGCTCGAAGTGGGCAAAACCGGCGACTTTACGCGCCAGAGCCTGCTTGCCGTGCCGGGCATGGGGGAGGCCATTACCGGATTCGCGTTCAAGGCCAAAGAGGGGGATATTTCCGATGTGCTCGATGCCGACAAGGGGTTTGTGGTCGCAAAGCTGCTGTCGAAGAACGATACCGGGTATCATCAGCTCGATGCCCAGCTCAAGGAGATGATCAAAAACGAACTGGTTCGGGAGAAACAGGGCGCGGCGCTGAAAGCCAAGCTTGTCGCTTTGTCGAAAAGCTCTGGCGGCTCGCTCGATGCCATTGCCGCAAAGGACTCGTCTCTGCACAAAATCACCTCGAAGGAGATTCGCTGGCGCGATGACTATATCGACGGGTACGGCGTCGATCCCCGTCTCGTGGAGGCGATGGCCGGCATGAAGCTCAACACGCTTTCGCAGCCGGTTCAGGGCAGCGGCGGATATGCGCTCGTGCAGTTGAGCAGCCGCCAGCTTGCGCCGGGCATCGATCTTGCCGCCGAGAAGCAGAAGGTGCTGCCGCAGCTGATGAAGGTCAGGCAGGAGCAATTCCTCTCCGAATATCTGAACGCTTATCGCCGAAACTCCAAGATCGAGGATTTCAGGTAACTGCTTCCAGGCAGAGACCCGCTGCTGGAACAGCAAAAAGCCGCTCAGAAATTATCCGGGCGGCTTTTTTATTGGCGGGGAGACTATCGATTATTGATAACCAATGCATGATGGCATTGAAGTTGTCTCGAAAGCAAAACGGGAACCCCCGACCTGCTATTCGATGGCGGCCAAGAATGTCCGCCCTCCTTTTTTTGTCGCGTTCAGTGCGCCTTGACGAACGCTTCGAGGCGGGCTTTGATTGCTGATGCACTGGAGAGTTTGAGGCATTCGGCAGCAAGCGCTTCGCACTCCTCGACCGTGTATTTACCCACCATCGCCTTGAGCGCCGGAATATCAGAGCTGACGATGCTGAACTCCCGGAGGCCGCATCCGATGAGGTATGGCGTGGCAAGGGGGTCGGAACCCATGTCGCCGCAGAGCGAGACCCGGCAGTGGTTTTTCTGCGCCGTCGTAATGACGCGGTGGAGCTGTCGGATAATGGCCGGGTGGAACTTCTCGAACAGATCCTGCACAATCAGGTTGTTGCGGTCAACGGCCAGGGTGTATTGGGTCAGGTCGTTGGTGCCGATGCTGACGAAATCGACGATTCGGCTGATTTCGTCGATCAGTTCGACCGCCGCCGGAAGCTCGATCATCGCCCCGATGCCCGGTTTTTCGAGCGGCTCGTGGGCGTGTGTCTTGATCGTGTTGTAATGTTTTTCGATCGCCTGCTTGATGTGCATGACCTCCTCAACCGACGAAATCATAGGGATCAGCACGTCGATGTTGCCGTGAATGTTGGCCTTGATGACCGCCTGGAGCTGGGTGTCGAGAATCTCCGGCACGTCGATCAGAATCCTTACGCCACGCCAGCCGAGGTTTGGGTTCGGCTCCTTGACCGGCGAGTAGATCAGCTTGTCGCCACCGATGTCAAACAGACGGATGACCAGCGGCTTCGGCGTGAGCATCTCGCCCATCTCCCGGTAGTACTCCTGCTGCGCGGCCTCTTTGGGTGGCTTGAGGTCATCGAGGAAGAGATTCTCGGTGCGGAACAGCCCGACTCCCTCGGCACCCATCGAATCGAGATGTTCGATCTCCTCCTTGAAATCGATGTTCGAGCAGACCGATATTCTGGCGCCGCACCGGGTGAAGGCGTGGCGGTGGGCCATGATCGAGTCATCGGCCTCGCGCCGGCTCTCCTCTTCCCGCTTTCTGAGATAGGTATCGACGGTTGCCTCCTCCGGATTGGTGATGACCAGTCCGGCGTTGCCGTCGAGAATGATGCGTTCGCCCGAAACCGCCTTCTGCGAAAAGTTGCCCAGACCGACCACGATTGGGATGTTGAGCGATTTGCAGATCAGGGAGATGTGCGAGGTTTTGCCGCCGGTGTCGGTGGCGAAACCCTTGATGTTGCTCCGACTGAAGAGAATGATGTCTGCCGGCGAGAGGTGATGTGAAACCACGATCGAGCCTTCGGGAACCCAGGAGTGCAGCTTGCGGATGTGCAGGTTCCGGATGATCCGCTCCTTGATGTCGTGCAGGTCGGCGGCCCGTTCGCGGAAGATGATGTCGTCGGAGTTGATGAAGTTGTCGAGGTACTTGTCGAACTCTTGCTCGATGACCAGATGCGCGGGCTTGATCTCCGCGCGGATGCGGCGGGTGATGGTTTCGATCAGCACCGGATCTTCGAGCAGCATGATCTGCGCCTGGAAAAGGTCGGAGTAGAAGCGCCCGATCTTGCGGGTGGTCACCCGTTCGATCTTTTTCAGCTCTTTTTCCGAGCGGCGCAGGGCGGTCATGAAGCGCTCGACCTCCTGTTCGATGTTCTCCGGAGAGAGTTCGGCGATTTCATGCTCGATGGTCTCCTTGACGAATTTGTAGGTCTCGCCGATGGCGAACCCTTTCGCGCTCCCGATGCCTCGATACTGGCGCTCCTTGCCTGACGTAGCGGGGTGATCGCTGGAGCTTGCGTGTGAGTCCGGCGCGTCGCCGGAAGATTTCGGGGCTTTTCTGTAAACCATGACCAGCAGGGTTAAAAAGGTGCAGCGTCCGAATTGTTGATGAAACTGTCCATGTCGAGCGGCGGTGGTTCGGGCAGCGATGCCTCCAGATAGCCGCCTCCACGGGCGGGTTCGGGCTGCGGCTGTCCGCTATCGGCGGCTGTCAGGTAGCTGTTGGCCGTTGACTGGAAGCGCCCGTAGTTCTTCAGGAAGAGCAGCCTGACCGTGCCGATCGGGCCGTTTCGCTGTTTGCCGATGACCACCTCGGCGATGTCCTTGGTCGAGGAGCCGTCCTCGAAGTTCTTGATGCCGTACATCTCCGGCCTCGACAGGAACATGACCATGTCAGCGTCCTGCTCGATGGAGCCGGATTCGCGAAGGTCGCTGAGCTGCGGCCGGCGGTCGCCGGAGCGCTGTTCAACCGAACGGTTGAGCTGCGCCAGCGCGATGACCGGGATGTTCAGCTCCTTGGCGAGCGCCTTGAGCGAACGCGAAATCTGCGCGATCTCCTGCTCGCGGTTCGACTTGCCATCCCTGACCGGCGTGACGAGCTGGAGGTAGTCCACCACCACCATGCCGATGCCATGCTCCTGTTTCATCCGGCGGGTCTTGGCGGTCAGCTCCATAATCGAGATGCCCGGCGTGTCGTCGATGAAGAGCTTGGCGTCGGCCAGCGAATCCATGCTGTTGATGATCTTGTTCATCATCTCCGGCGAAATCTGGCCGCGTCTTACGAGCTGCGACTCGACGTACGCCTCGGCGCACATCAGCCTGAGCGCGAGCTGAATCTCCGCCATTTCGAGGCTGAAGAAGAGCACCGGCGTATTGAAGTTCACCGCCGCGTTGCGCGCGAGTGCGAGGGCGAATGCTGTCTTGCCCGCCGATGGACGGGCGGCGATGATGATCATGTCCGAAGGCTGGAATCCGGCGGTGTACTCGTCAAGCTCCGAAAAGCCCGACCCGATGCCAGTGACCGACGAGTGGGAGGAGCCGAGATTTTCGATCATCCTCGTCGCGGTCTTGAGAAGCTCCTTGATGCTGGTCGCCTTTTTTTGACGCCCGCCTGCGAAATGTTGAAGAACTGTTGCGAGGCGTTTTCGACCAGGTCGAAGATGTCCATCGAGGTGTTGTAGGCCGCACTCGAAATGTGCGACGAAATCGAAATCAACCGCCGGTAGAGGTATTTCTCCTTCACCAGCCGGGCGTAGAACTCGATGTTCGCCGAGCTGATCACCTTGCCCGAAAGCTCACCGAGGTAGGGGCGTCCGCCGATGTTCTCCAGCTCACCCATGCGCGACAACTCTTCGCTCACCGTGATGAGGTCGATGGCCTGCCGCTTCTGGTAGAGCTGCATCATCGCCTTGTAGATGATCTGGTGGCGCTTTTCGTAAAAGACCGCTTCGCCGTTGTCGCCGAAAATCTGGATCACCTGTTCGATCGGATCGTCTTCGAGCAGGATGCAGGCGAGCACCTCCTGCTCGACCTCCAGCGAATAGGGAGGCACACGGCTCTCCTTGCTGAAGTCGATGTCACGGCTTAAATCTACTTGTGCTTCGCGCGGCTTCATTCCTCGTGCTTTCCTCGTCCTTTCATGATTTCCATATCCGGTCAGCCGTTCGGGCAGACCTTGTCGTAATGCGCCCGGAGCATCTGCACATCCTCCCAGCAGAGGCGCTTCCAGTTCGGATTTCTCAACAGCGCCGCCGGGTGGTAGGTGACGACGCAGTCGAACCCTTTCCACTTGATGATGCGGCCCCGCATCGAACCCATCGACTGGGTGTTTTCGAGAATGGTGTTGGCTGCCACCCGGCCGAGCAGGAGCAGCACTTTCGGGTTGATGATCTCAAGTTGCTGCATGAGCCACGGTTTGCAGCAGTCGATTTCGTCAGCGAGCGGATTGCGGTTCTCCGGTGGACGGCACTTGATGATGTTGCCGATGTAAACGTCCTTGCGTTCGAAGCCGATGGCGAGCAGAATCTTGTCGAGCAGCTGGCCCGAGCGGCCTACGAACGGGCGGCCCTGCGCGTCTTCATCCGCTCCAGGGGCTTCACCTATAACGAACAGACCGGCTTTGGGATTCCCTTCGCCGAACACCACGCTCCTGCGGGTCTCTGCCAGACGGCACTTGCGGCATTCAAGGGTGATCGGGCGGAGATCGTCGAGACCCTGCTCCGGAGAGTTCGGCTGCGCTGGTTCTTCCTGAACGGGGTCGAAAAGGGATTCCTGCGTTATCATGAAACGTCGTGCTTTGAAATTAACGTGGCAGGATGGTTTCGACCGCATCGAGCAGCTTCGCAGCGGCCTTCTCCTTCGAGAGCAGCGGCAGTTCGGTGACGCTGCCGTCGCGCCCGAGCAGGGTCAACACGTTGGTATCGACCTCGAAGCCTGACGTATGGCCATTGTAGATGTTGAAGGCGATGAGGTCGAGCTGCTTGTCTGTCAGCTTTTTTCGGGCGTAGTCGATGCCGCCCGCCGTTTCGAGGGCGAAGCCGACGGCGAGCTGACCGGGCTTCCGGTTCGTCGCGAATTCGGCGAGAATGTCCGGATTCCTGACAAGACGAATCTCCATCTCCGCATCCTTCTTCTTGATCTTGCCTTCGACCGACGCTTCGGGGCGGTAATCGGCCACTGCTGCTGCGCCGATGAAGAGATCGCAGTCGTCGAAGAGCGGTCGGGCTGCCGCGAGCATCTGCTCCGCGCTCTCGACGTCGATGCGCTCCACGCCCGGCGGCGTCGGCAGGTTGACCGGCCCGGTCACGAGGCGCACGACCGCGCCGCGCCGGGCCGCATCGGCGGCGATGGCGAAGCCCATCTTGCCGGAGGAGTAGTTCGAGAGAAAGCGCACGCCATCGATCTTCTCCCGTGTCGGCCCGGCGGTCACGACCACCGTTTTGCCGTTGAGCGCCGATTTTTCCGGCGTGGCGAGCATTCCGGCGAGTGCCTCAAAGATTGTTTCCGGTTCGGGCATCCGTCCAAGCCCGCACTGGCCCGATGCGAGCGAGCCGCTTTCGGGTTCGAGGATGCGGCAGCCCTCTTCGGCAAGCGTCGAAAGGTTGCGCTGCACCGAGAGGGAGTTGTACATATGGCCGTCCATGGCGGGTGCGATCAGCACCGGCTTGTCGGGGCGGAGGGTGAGGAAGCAGAGCGAGAGCATGTCGTCGCAAAGCCCGGTGGCGAGACGCGCGAGGGTGTTGGCTGTGGCGGGTGCGATGACGAAGGCGTCGGCCCACTCGCCAAGCGAGATGTGGCGGGTGTACTCGCCTTCGGTATCCGCCGTAAAGATGCCGGTGAGCACCGGGCGGTTCGACACGGTCGCCAGCGACAGTTCGCTGACGAACTTCAGTGCCGAGGTGGTGGCAAGCACCTGCACGTCGGCTCCCGACTTTTTCAGAAGCCTGACCAGTTGTGGCGTTTTGTAGGCAGCGATGCCGCCGGAGATGCCGAGAAGAATGTTTCTGCCAGTCAGCACTGTTGACTCAGGAATCGATGGTTCCGTTCTGTGGAAATATTCTTAAAGGTATGAAAAATAACAAGTGTACGAAGCTTTACTCTTTTTTGTCTTTCTCTTTCTCCTGCTCCTTCTTTTTTCCTCCGAACAGACGATCCCAGAACTGGCCCCAGGTGTGGAACTTCTCTCGGTACGAGACGCTGACGCCCCAGTTTTCGGTCGGCTTCTGCAGGTTGGTGTAGGTGGCGTCACTGGTGGTCATGCCGTAAGAGCGGAACGCCTCGACATAGACCTTCGGGGTGACGCGGTACTCGATCTTCTGCGAAGAACCGTTGTAGTAGTTCGTTGTGGTGCTGCTGCCCGCGACGGGTGTTGTGTGGGTGCCGACAAACCTCACCTTGCCGCCGGTACCCGGCACAAGCATGGCGTAGGAGACCTCCAGGCCGCTGAGGTTGCCGTTCGCGCCGGTGCCGAGGTTGACGTTGAAGCTCTCCAGTCCGGCCAGATTCTGCACGATGCTCGAAATCTGCGAGGAGAGCAGGCCGGTGCCTGCGGAGATGCCGACGCTCGATACGGGGCTGACTCCTCTGGACCCCTGCCGCTCCGGATTGAGGTACCACTGCCTTGAAAAGAGCATGGAGATGACGTTCAGGTCGGCGTTCGGATCGACGTGGCTTGCCTGCCGCCCGATCATGTTGGCTGATGAGTAGGGCTGTGAGTCGTCGTTCAGGTAGTAGCCCATGCGCACGTCCGGCTTTTCGATGGTGCCGCTGACGGCGATGAGCAGGCGGACGTTGTCGCGCTCGCCAGTCTGCGCGTCGGTCACCGTTACCTGTTTGCCGCCATAGATGTCGACCAGGTGGCCATCCCTGATCTCTTCGTTATTCCATGCTACCCAGCCGCTGTTTTCGAGGTCGAAGCTTGTGTTCGAGAAGGTGTATTTGCCGCCGGAGATATCGATCGAACCGAACAGGCTGAATCGTTGCCCTGATTTGTTGACCACGAGCGACAGGTTGTTCATCGTCGCTTCGATCCGCTCGCCCCTGATCCGGTCGAAAATCATGGTGCCTTTGATCGGCGCGCTGTTCGAGAGCCTGAGATTCTTGATTTGCAGGATGTCGAGCAGGTTGTAGCGAAACTCCAGTTTTTCCGGTAGTGCGTTTGTTTCAGCCAGTTTCGGCGAGGGGCGGCGTGGCACGAAGGTGATGTATTTTTCAACGCCAATGTATTTGGCGCCTTCGCTCGATCCTTTGCGGTAGAGGCTGAAATTGGTTGAGGTCAGTACGAGATCGCCCTCGGCGACAGGTGCGGTCAGCTCGCCGTAGAAACGAAGATTGTTGCTCGTGCCACGGATGGTGCCGAAGGAGGTGTCGTCCTTCATGTCCTTTTTGTTGTAGAGCAGCAGGTCGCTGAGCGTACCGCTGATGTTGGCCGTGACGGGTTTCAGCCCGTCGAGGCCGATCATGCCGCTAACCGTGCCGGAACCCTTCTCGGTGTCTCTGAGTTCGATGCGGCCGAGGTCGATTCGCGAAGGCGTTCCGGTGATCTGGCCGTTAATCTGGTAGGTGACCTGCGTCGGCGCGATCCGGATTCTGGTATCCCTGAGTCGGGTGGTCAGGTAGATGTTTGGTTTCGGCATTGAGCCGGTGACACGCAGGTCGGTCGGTATGACTCCTTCGGCATGGTCGAAGATCGGGACGATGTAGGTGACGATGCCGGCCGACAGGTCGTTCGAGCGCATGGCGATATTGATTGGCCGGTTTTCGGGTATCCTGACCTCTGCTGGCGAGTAGTTCAGTACCAGCGGAACCGTCCCGGAACCCGTGATGGTGTTGACCGGTACTGTCGCGGTAGTTCCGGCTTGCGCAGCCGCGCCCCGGCTTTCGTAGTCAAAACGCAACTGATTTCCGGCGTGGCGGGCCGTCACGTGCACCGCACCGACATTGAGCTGGTCCCAGGTGACGCCGGAGCCTCTCAGGTCGAGGTCGCTCGTCTTCGAACCGGGTGCGCCGCTGACTGTGAAGTCCGCGTTGACGGTGCCGCTCATTGGCTTCAGCGCGGAGTCGGGCAGAAAGTATTTCGCTTCGGTCAGGTTGATGCCGGAGAGCGTTCCGCGAAAGGTTCCGGAGACGCTGTTGCTGAGCAGCCCGTCCAGTTGCAGCGACTGCGCGCCCTTCGCAAATCTGACGTGGTTGAAACGGATAAACTCTTTTGCGACATCGAGTGTGCTGCCGGGCGCGGTCTGCCAGACGCCACTCGGGGTGGTGAAGGCAAGCCTGTCGATGGAGACGGCGGCAGCGTTGCCGGAGCGCCGGGCAGTGAAGACCGCGCTCAGCTTTTCCGAGAACCGGGGCATGGCAAGATCAAGCGAGGCCGCGAGGCGGCCATTGTCGAACGATGACACCAGGCGCAGGTTTTTCAGCTCCCTGCCGAACGTGTTTATCGTGCCCGCTGTGCCGGAGAGACGAGCCGCTGCAACGCCACCCGCCGTGCATTCCATCGATCCCGTCATCGCAGTGTTGCCCAGCTGGAACGATGGCCCGTTGGAAAGCGTGGTGCTGGAGAGAGCGGTGTCCATCGAGAGGCGGCCTCCCGAAAAGGAGGCTTTACCGGAGGCGGAGCCTTTGAACCGGAACTCTTTTGCCGGAAGCAAAGGCTTGAGTGGTGTGAGGTCACGCACGGCAAGCCTGTAGTTGAAGGCCCAGGGCGAGGGCCCGCGTGGAAGCTGAATGGCTGTGGTGCTGCCGGTTTCTCTTGCGACGCAGGCCGCCGCCATTTGAAGGGCCTCAATCATCTGGCTCATCGACGCAGAGCCCTGGACGGCGAGGTCGACGGCTTCACTTTCGAGTGACACCGCCGAGGAGCCGGCGTTCTGCACGATGCTGGCCGAAATCGTCGAGCGCTCCCTGAAGTGGAAGTCGCTGAACGACGACGGCTCCAGCACGAAGCTGGCCTTGATGTTCAGAGAGGCGGGATCGAACCCCTGCCCCTTCAGGTCGAACCGGCCGTTCAGGTCGCTCCTGAAATCCTGACGTGTGGTGGCTTTGGACAGATCGAGTTTTCTGACGCTGCCGCCGGCACTGTAAGAAGGCGCCGGGCTTGAGAAATCGATGAGGCCCGCCATGATGAGGCTGGCTCCATCAGGGCTTTTGAGGTCAGTTGAAAGATCGGCCTTCTTGCCCTTCAGGTCGAGGGTGATCGAGCCTGACGAGATAGTCTGCTGCTGCCAGAACGCGCTCTTTACGGAGGTTTCGAGATGGGCGTTTTCGATGCCGGAAGCGCTGCCGGTACCGTTGAACGAACCCGAACCGGAAAAGCCACTCTTAACGCCCCTGATGCCAAGCAGCCGGTTCGGTTCGGTTTTTTCAATGTCGAACTCCCCGTCAAGCTGATACTTTCCACCGCCCAGCCGCTTTGTGTCAAATTTGGTCGATCCGCTGCCGATGGCGGTCTTGAAATCGATGCCGGTTATCCACTGATCGAGCCGCCCCCTCAACATGCCACTGAAGTTCACATCGCCAGCCTCTTTGGCGCGCGTGCGGAAACGCTCGTCGGTGATTACTTTCGTGAGCAGTGCCGAAGAGAGCTTCGATTTGTCGATTTGCAGGTTGAACGAGAGGCTTTCCGGGTCGAGAATGTTGAGCATTTTACCCTGAAACGCAATGTGGCTGCCGTTATATTCAATGCTCGTCGGCAGGATTTCAAGGTCGCTGAAGGTGCCTTTCGCATCGCCTTTCATGCGGTACACGCCGGAGGGCAGCGCCGGAATCGGGATGAACCGGTTCAGCTCGGAGGTGTCGATGCCCAGCGACTCGACATGGATGAATGTTTTTTTGTTCAGCAGGCTCTTTTTCGAGATGCCGGAGAAGATATCGAGTCCGTCGATGGAGACCGACAGCTTTGCGTGGCTTTTTGCGGTTTCGAGGTCGAGACCGAGCACGTCGCTCCGCACCGAGGAAAAGGCCAGCGATCCGGAACCCTTTTTGAGCGTCAGCCCACGGTCAGGCATGGTGAACTGCATCTGCCTGATTGTGCCCATGAACTCGTACTTGGCAACAAAAGCCTTCGACATGTCGAGCTGGAGATTTTGCAGCCGGTAAGCGGGCGCGTTGGCTGGCTTCCACGACAGCGCGCTGTTTCTGAGTTTGAGCTGTCTGGCGCGAAACTTTTCGATATCCAGCACCAGAGGCAATTCCGGATGCCTTCTTGTGAAGATTTTCCCGATATTGAGCTGCCCTCCGGGATACTCGACGATGCTGGCCTGGCCACCGTCGACATTGACTTCCCTGAACGACAACAGCGTGATCTTCGGCTTGAGGAGCGAAAGAAAATTGAACTTCAGGGTGAGTCTGTCTGCGCGGGCCACGGGTTTCGCGGCTCCTTCCTCGAAGATACCGGGACCGACGAGGGTGAGCTCGTCAGGGAAGCGCAGTTTGACCTCTTTCAGTTCGAGCCGCCCCCGGTACTCATTGTTGAACATCGACAGGAGCTGTTTTTTGGCGAACAGATCCACCATACCGCTGTTGAGCACCAGGGCGGCGGCGATGCAGAGAACGATGACGACGGCCGATGCGGCGGTCATCACGAAAAAACTGAATTTCTTGACTCTATCCACCGGTCTGTTGGGGGCAATGAAGTTGAATGATGGTCTCGATGATGCCGGTTGTCGAGCGGCCTTCGAGCAGCGGCACGGTCAAAACGGAGCCGCCGTGTTCGATGACGGTTTTGGCTCCGGCGATTTTTTCGACCGGCCAGTCAGCTCCTTTGACCAGAATGTCCGGCAAGAGCAATTCGATCAGCGCTTCTGGCGTATCGTCGTCGAAGAGCGTGACGGCATCGACCGACGCCAGCGCCGAGAGCACTTCGGCCCGGTCTTGCTCCGCCGCCACCGGTCTTTTCGGGCCTTTGAGCCGTCTGACCGAAGCGTCAGTGTTCAGCCCGATAACGAGTCGGTCGCCCAGTTGGCGGGCTGCCGAAAGATAGCGCACATGACCGGCGTGGAGGATGTCGAAACAGCCGTTGGTGAATACGACTTTTTCTCCGGCAGCCTGCCAGTTTCTGGTCTTCAGTACGATTTCGTCTCGGGTGAGCACTTTGGGGGGCATCTCTCTTTCCGGGTCTTCAGATTTCAGGCCTAATTCATATTAATTAAATATAATTCGAGACTCAAGAGTCCCTAAAAAGTTGTTCGCTCCTTTCGCGGGCGTCTCATTGCCGGTGAAATTTGTCGCCCGCCGTTGTTGCGCTATTCTCTGACCGGGGCAGCACTTCGTGTTTTCCATGTTTTCTCCGGTTTCGTACCTTCAGAAAGGTTTTGCGCTCAGGATTGCTTTTTCAGGTGCAGCGCGGCCTTTTCTGCCCGTTTTCCGGGATAAAGGATGATTTCAATGGATGGCGGTTATGAATATGAATAAGGTGCGTGTTGCATGAGCATCGATCGAAACAGGCTCAGAAAGAGAGTGAAACGCACCATGCGCCCGGCATTGGATATCGTGACCTACGGGGTGGTCATGTTGCTCGGCGCTCTGGTTCGTATGTTGAGCCGGGAACAGACCCGCCGCCTGGCCTGTTTTATCGGGGACTTCATACACAGGGGCATCGGGCTCAGGCGGGATATGGTTTACAGGAACCTCAGCTTGACCTTCCCTGAAAAATCTTCAGAAGAGATCGGCCGCATTGCGACGGCCATGTATCGCAATGTTGCCAGTACGCTGCTCGAAGTGCTGCGACTGCCCTTGATCCGCAACCGCGGCGATGCTGCCTCGCTGGTCGATATCAAAGGCGACGACGCTTTCTGGGAGTGGCAACGCAGCGGAAAGACGGGCGCAGTGATGGTGTCGGCCCATTACGGCAACTGGGAGTTGATGGCGACGGCCTTCGGCCTTTTGATCTGCCCCGTCACCATCATCGTCAAGCGGCTGCACAATGAGCGGGTTGACCGCAAAATGAACGATTACCGGACCATGCGCGGTAACCGTGTGGTCTATCCGAAGCAGTCGATCCGGGAGGGATTGCGCCTGTTGCAGAACGGCGGTACGCTGGCTATTCTCGGCGACCAGTCTGATCCGGATGAGGCCAATTTCGGCGAGTTTCTTGGCCGTCGCACCACCATGTTCCACGGTGCAGCCTTCTTTGCGCTCCGGGCGAAAGTGCCATTGTTTGTGCCCATATGCACCAGCAACGGTGATGGCCGCTACACCATCACACTTACCCATATCGATACCTCCGATCTCTCCTTCAACAAGACGGACATCGCCATCCTTGCCGCTCGATACACCAGTGCGATCGAAGCGCAGATTCGCCGCCGCCCCGAAGAGTGGTTCTGGCTGCACGACCGCTGGAAGCGGGGTTGTGATTGAGGCAAAACGTGGATTTTCAGTACCCTTAATTATTGAAGCACACAAATTATGAGCGCAGGGAAAAAAGGTGTTATCTACACCTGCATTACCGGTGGGTATGATGAGTTACTGAACCATACGTTTATCAGTCCTGAGTGGGATTATGTCTGTTTTTCGGATAATATGGGTATCCAAAATGAAAAAAACGCTCAATGGGAAATCAGGCCATTGCGCTTTGAAAAGCTTGATGATGTTAGAAATCAGCGATGGCACAAACTGCATCCTCATCTCCTGTTTCCGGAACATGGGGTGAGTTTGTGGGTTGATGCTAATATTGATATTGTGGATGGAGATATCTTTAATGATATAGACAGGGCGCTAAGCGCCAACCTCTTGATAGCTTCTTCGTTGCATCCGGAGAGGAATTGCATCTATGATGAGTTTGATGCATGTCGTCAGCTTGGTAAGGATGATCCGGACGTCATGGGAAGACAGGAGTATTTGATAAAAAAAGATGGTTTTCCAAAGGCAAACGGGTTATTTGAGACAAATATCATTTTTCGACGCCATTCCAGCTCAACGGTGATCACTATTATGGAAGAATGGTGGTATTGGGTGGAGCGGTATTCGAGAAGAGATCAGCTCAGTTTTACCTATGTCCTCTGGAAAAATGATTATACCCTTGAGCCCCTGTCGTCTTTTTCTTACAGGTACAGTTCTGGTGTTCGGTTCAGGTATGGTGTTTTTCATATAACAAAGGAGGAGCTGATAAAGCAAAAGGCAGCACTTGAAAAAGAGAAGCAGAGATTTGATATGTCGATATGTGGGCGGCTCATTAAGGTGTTGCATAAAGTCAGAAAGTCAACGGCCAAAAGGTGGCGCCGAATGAAAAATACAGTTAATCAACTCTATATTTTGTTGTAAGTGATGGGCGTTTTGAGTCTGTCAATAGTTTCAAAATCTTGTTCTTTTTCTTATTTCTCTTTCGACGCGCTTTGCTGTTTTTAGTAATCTGTATAATGGTTTTTCTTGTAAAGTTTTATAAAAATTATCGATTAGTGCGGCGTTTTGTTTTTGCAGGGTTTCTAATAGAACAATTGTCTCACTTATACTTATTTTTGTTTCGTTTCCTCTGTCATTCTCTATTGTTTTGTCGCCGATCATTGAGAGGTCTCTGGATTGAAAACCCTTTTCAAGAAAATCTGTTGTTCTGGTTATGATTTCGCTGAATCGTCTGTCAATGATGTGCGCAGGCCCCAAGTTTTTTGATGTTGGCTTGTCAGAGATGGAGTGCTTCTCCCAGAACCAGTCTAACCGCCCTTCTTGCGCTATTTTGTAGACAAGTTGATTTTGCCAGCCATGGCTTGGGGGAAATTTGTTTTTATCAGAAATTTTCCACGTTCTGCCTTGTTCAGCAGGCGTTTTTTTGTCGGATAGGTTAAATGAACTGCTTCGATTTCTTTTGCGTGTTTGCCTTGGATGTTGCCGTTGAAGTGACGGGCTGCATGTGCCCCTGCTGTTATCTGTAAGAAATTACTGAATCTTATGATTACTTTTGAAGGAAATGGTATGTCAAAAAATGTGGCATCTCCATCATAAATCAATTCGGGGATTGTTTTATTTTTTGTGAGGCGTTTATATGAACGCTTGTTTACCTTTTTCTCTATATCTGGATTGATGACGGATTTATAAATAATATCTTTGTAGTTGTCGAGTATGAGGTCATTAAAATGTCTTGTTGAGATATAGTTGTTGACTGTGTATCTGATTGCTTGGCAACATTTTTCTGTATTTGATAGTATTTTTTTTAACGAAGTTGATTCGTCTGCTAATAAGAATTCGTCGGCATCAAAAACATATATCCAGTCAGGATTGGATTTTTTTGATATCTGTATGATTGTGTTTGTTGCTTCCTCTTGGAAAAAACCGATATTGTTGATTGTTATAATGTGAAGGCGTTCTCCCCAGAGTTTTTTAAGATGGTTCAGGCCATTAAATGTTTGGTCTGTGCTGGCGTGGTTAACCACATAGACTTCGTCCACATGGTTTATCAGAGCATGTGAAATGGATACAGCGATTAATCCCCATTCATTTTTGGCGAAAACAATTCCGACTATCTTCATTGTTTTTCGTTTTCGTTGAAATATGTAAATGCTTAAATGCTATAGCGTTAACCATGATACTGCGTCATGGCCAGGTATGGTTTTTCAGATCACATTGTTTTTTTGCTGATCGGCCACCTGACCGGCAAACTGGATGTCGTAGAGCATCTTGTACACGCCATTCTTTTCGAGCAACTCTGTGTGGCTTCCGGATTCGATGACGCGCCCGCGTTCCATGACAATGATCCGGTCGGCATTCTTGATAGTTGAAAGACGATGCGCCACAACCAGTGCCGTGCGGTTCTCCATGGCCTGGTCGATGGCCTGCTGCACCACTTTTTCCGATTCGTTGTCCAGCGCGCTGGTGGCTTCGTCGAAGATGAGCAGCTCGGGATTCTTGACCATAGCGCGGGCGATGGCAATGCGCTGGCGCTGGCCGCCCGAAAGCTGGATGCCGCGATCGCCAATCATGGTGTTGTACTGATCGGCTTTTTCCATGATGAACTGGTGCGCATTTGCCAGCTTTGCGGCTTTTTCGATCTGGCCGTGCTCAATCTCTTCATGGACGCCATAAGCGATGTTCTGCTCGATGGTGTCGTTGAACAGAATCACCTCCTGGCTGACCACACCGATCATCTTTCTCAACTGCTTGTAATCAAACTCGCGAATATCAATGTCATCGATGGTGATGCGTCCCGAATCGACGTCATAGAACCGCATGAGCAGATCGACAGCTGTCGATTTGCCTGATCCCGATTGGCCGATGAGTGCTACCATTTCACCCTTTTTGATTTCGAAAGAGACGTGATCGAGGATGTTCGGGGCGTTGGGCTCCTCCTTGTTGTATTTGAAACAGACATCCTCGAAACGAATTGCTTTGTTGAACGAGCTGATGTGGCGATTGCCGTTGACAATCTCTGGTTCGGTGTCAAGCACCTCGAACAGGCGCTCGACCGACACCAGTCCAGCCTCGATAGCGGTGTTTGCTTCGCCAAGCTGCTTGATCGGTCCCATGGTCGAGTACAACGTGAAGGCGAAGACCAGGAGTTCATTGGCGGTCATCATGCCGTTGAAGACCTGCAGGCCGCCAAACCAGAGCACCATGGCGATGGCCGCAATCATGAGCGTTTCATTGAGAGGGCCGATCATGTTCTTGAGCTGCGAGATGCGTATGCCGAGCGTACGAAACTCTTTGGTGAATGCCTTGAACTTGTTGAACTCGACCTCTTCGAATGCTGTGGATTTGATGATCTTGATGCCGTTGAATTTTTCCTGCAATACAGAGTTCATGTTGCCCATGTTTACCTGGTAACGGCGCGCCAGCCCCCTGATGTTTTTGCCGATCCTGCGGACGAGCAAAAGGATAACGATCGACGTGACTGCTGAAAAAAGGGTCAATTGCCAGCTCAGTGCAAGCAGCACGGTAAGAAAGACAATAATGGAAAAAGGGTTTTGCAGGAAGTTTACGAACGTCGAGCTGATGCTGTTGTTGACGTTTTCAACGTCGTTATAGACGTAGTTCATCAGGTTGCCGACCCGGTTCTTGTTGAAGTAATCGAGCTGCATTTCGATGATGCTGCTGAAGACGTCATCACGGAGTTTCTTGGCGGTTTTGGTCTGGATGCGGAAAATGATCTGCTTGTTTAGGTAGATGAACAGGTTTTTGAGGGCGAATGCCGAGATCAGGAACAGGCAGATTTTTAGGAGCGTCTCTTCTTTGGTAGGAGCGCTGAACATTGCCTGGAACTTTTCGAGAGCCCAGGTTTTCAGCTGAATGGCTTTGCTCTTGACGGTTTTGCCTTCGAGGTTTTTGCCGGTTGCATGCGTCGTCGATAAAAACTGATCCGGTTTGGGCTGCTTCGTTTCTTGCAGGGTCAACTTTGGACGGGTGGTGGTCGCTGGTTCGGCTGTGAGGGGCGTTTGGTTGGCGGAAAAAACCTCGTTGAGCAACGGAAGAATCGAATAGATCGACACGACGCTGAAAAGTGAGGTAAACATGCTCACAACAATGACCAGAGCGATTTTCCCTTTCGACGGAGCCAGGTAGCGAAGTATTCTCAGCAGTATCTTCATGGATAGGCACATCCCTCGTTCATATGGCACAAACCTGAATATAATTCAATAATCCGAAACAAGGGGAATTGTTCGCCGATCAAACCAGCGTGATTTTGTTGTGCTTTGTCAAGTGTTTTGAGCTTTACTTGCATTTTCTTATTTTGTTCTTAAAACCCTACTATAGCCCTGAGTGCCCGCCTTCATTTACCCCTGCAAAACAAACCTATACTACCGTGAGCTGCTCTTTGCAACCCAATCATGAAGGTGCTTCCTTTTCAGTATCTGCTGTTATGGCAGTGTACAATCCCAAGCCTGAATTTTTCAGGCAGGCCGTTTTGTCGGTGCTTGGCCAGACGACGCCTGTGCTTGAACTGGTGTTGGTCAATGACGGTGGCAGTGATGAGTTCAAGACCTTTTTGCCGGACGATGATCGGATCAGGGTGTTCACGAAGCCAAATGAAGGTGTGGCCGCGACGCGAAATTTTGCCATTAAGCAATGCCGTGGCGAGTACATCGCGTTTCTGGATCAGGATGATTACTGGTATCCCGACAAGCTGAAGGAGCAAACGGATATGATACCTGCTCTTGGCGATATTTGCATGGTGATCTCTCCGGTGGACATTGTTGATGAAAAGAACAATATTCTTAAAAATAAGAAAACGATAAAAATTTCATCTACATATCAGAGAAAAACTAGCGAGGGTGATTTTCTGCTCAATTTATCAGAAGCTAACTTTATTTACTCTTCTGTGCCAATGGTTCATCGAAAGGTATTTGATGATGTGGGTTTATTCGATTCTCTTGCCCAGCCTCATGATGACTGGGATCTGTATTTAAGAATCGTTATTAACTCTATTCCGACCTATTGTTACCGTGAGCGAGCATTGTCGGTTTGGCGTCTTCATGATTCAAATGAATCTCACAAAGTTTTGGCGATGTTGCGTTCAAAATGCCAGGTTGAAAAGAAACTCATTAAAGTTGTGAATGATAAAAAAGTTCATGCAATTCTTAATACAAACCTTCTCATTGATTACATTGAGCGAGACCATATTATATACAAGAAAGGTCGTTATGGTTGTTATCGAGTATTGCTCAGAAGTCACCTTCAAAAGCTGGTTAAGGAGTTTTTTAATTGTCGAGGTGAGATGTACGGGGCTTACCCGGAGCTTCGACGTATCCGCAAGACGATTTTGAAGGCGTCTCGTCGCTATGTCTTATCATATTATTATGAAAAAAGACACAAAATAATTTGGTGAAAAAATATTATGGATCGTTTTTGGCTTTACATGCTGTGTTATAATGAGGAGCTGCTGCTTCCGTTCACGCTTGATTATTATTCCCGATTTGCAGAGAGGATTTTTGTCTGGGATAATATGTCAACAGACTCATCTCCGGATATTTGCAAACGCTACCCCAATGTTACCGTCAAGCGTTTCAATACCGGTGGCCAGCTCAAGGACAAGGTGTTTCAGCGAATAAAGAACAAGGCATGGAAAAAGGCTCGCGGTAAAGCGCGTTATGTGGGCGTCATTGATACGGATGAAATCATCTATCATCCGCAAGGGCTCGATTCGCTCCTTGATCAGGCATATGAAGCCAACGCAAATATAATCAGGCAGACGAACGCTTATAGGGTGTATTCAGCGAATAGAACACGGCCTGCAAATGATTTCTCGCTTTTACCAGAAAATATGGATATTCTTTGTGGTCCGGAAGAGGGTAAGACTGCTATATTTTCACCTGAATTACGTGAAATAAATTACAAGCCAGGAGCGCATCGATGTAAGCCAAAAGGGAAGAATCTTTCAGAATTTGTCGGTGGGCTATGGTTTCATTACAGTCATGTTCTTGGTGCTGAAATCATGGCAAAAAAATATGAAGACAGGATGGCCCGTATGAGCCGTCTGAACAAACGCCATAATTGGGGCTTTCATTATGCATTGAAATACGATGAGCTGCTCGAGTGTATGTCCCAGGGTACGGTGCCTTTGTCAGATATTCTCTGAAGTTTAATTTTGTCAAAAATATTGAGATCCATCTGCGATTTTTTTGTTTACCGGTTATAAGCGTGTTGTTTGTAATGCTCGTGTAAAATCGTAGCCATCCGTTGCTGAACCTGCTCTCGTTCGTAGGTCGAGAGGAAGTGTTCGAGGCTCTTTTCACCCATGCGGAGCCGCTCTTCGGGGTTCGAGACCAGCGTTTCGAAGGCGGCTTCCCACTCTTTCTCCGAGGCGGCAAGAAAGCCGCTGTTGCCGTGAATGACCGCGTCGATGTTCGCCCCCACCCGCGAGGCCACGACCGGTTTGCCGTGCGCCATGTACTGTAACAGCTTGAAGGCGCATTTGCCACGGCTCCACTCATCATCCTCCAGTGGCATGATACCTATGTCGATAGAATCGAGCCATGCGCTTTCACCCTCTTTCGACCATTTGACGAACTCCCATTTCGTTTTCAGCCCTTCTGGCGCTTTTCCACTCATGACCGAAAACCTTGAATCCGGGAACCGTGACTGTATGGCAAATGCCGCTTCGTCGATCTTGGAGAGGAAGTAGAGGTTTCCGGTGTTGCCGATCCAGCCGATGGTGACCGTCTCATCGGTCGCCTTTGGTGACGGGGGCTCCAGAAGTTTTTGGTAGGCGGTCGGGATGATGAACGTGTTTTCAGGATTGAATCTGCTGGCATACTCGGATAGAGCGTGACTCCCTGCAAAGACCAGCGACGAGCATTTTAGAACCATATTGAGCCGTTGAATGGTTTGTTTCGATCCGGGCTGAGTGGGTTTGGGCTTTGTTTTGCGGTAACTCTCAACGGCATAGAGCGCGTCGTCGTAATCATAGATCAGGTTGGTGTTGCGAGCGATGATGGACGTGAACAACGGCGAGAGAGGCTTGCGTTGCAACCAGACGTAATCGTACTCTCCGCTACGCAGCGCAATCGAGAGTTTTTCAGGATAGCTTTTGCTGGTGATGCGAAGTGGCTGCATATCGATGCCGTACTCCTTCCAGTAGGGGAGGAACTGCTCGACGCGGTAACGGTAGCTGGCCTGGTTTTCAGCAAGATGCAGACAGAGTATCCGGATCATTGGGAGTTCTCGGATTTGTTTCTTTTCAATAGGTATCATTTTGCCGTGAAGCCTGCCTGCATTTGAAGCGTCTGATTCATCATGACCTCAATTTGTCTTCCAGTCCGTCAACCAGCGCGATCCAGCGACCGTCTGGCATTCTGTGAGCATCGACGGTATGCATTCCTATGTTGTTCCAGGATTCTTGGCCTGCCTGGATAACCGGGGTTTCGGAGACCGCTTCCTCATAGTAGGAAGTTGGTGTCAGCTCGGTGATTCTGAATCCCCATACCTTGCTTCCGTAATGGGGCAGGCCGTCCTGCGCGAAGCGGTAGAGTTCCGTGCCGCTCTTGACGACTCGTCCGCCGGGGCGCGCGAAGTGGTCGCTGTTCCTGACGACGGGACTTGCCGGGTGCTCACGCCACGGGCCGGTGAGCGTTTCGGCGACATGCAGATGGAGATTGTTCACCTTGCGCATGTAGCTGAAGAGATACCAGTGGCCGTCGTGGAAGACGATCGACGGGTCGAGCAGCGGCACCTTGCGTTTGTCGCCATGCAGGAGCGTCACGATTGGCCGCCAGTCGTCCGGAAACGAGGCTGCCTTGTAGAGCCGGATCGATTTCGATTTGGCGCACTCGGGAATCATGTACATCTCGCCATCGTGTTCAAAAACATAGGGATAGGAGAGGTGGAACCGTTCCCGGAGCACGACGTGGCTATAGCGCCATGTTTTCAGGTCGTCGCTGACGGCATGGCCGATTTCGCCCATCTTCCGCTTCGTGTTGAGCAGCTCGAAAAAAAGATGGAACGCTCCGTTTTGCTCTATCATGAACGGATCGGCGACGAATCTCGCGGGCACATCGGTGACCTCCTTCGCCGTCAGGATCGGATTGCGGATTCCGGCGGCGGGCGCGAGCGTGACGGGATCCGGCCCTTCATACAAACCGATCGACCAGACATCGTTTTGCTGCCGCCGCTGTTTTTGCTTCCAGCGCTTGATGCGGTACTTGACGAGCAAGCCGAGTCCAGCGAGGAGCGGGATGGCGATGATGCTGAGAACAAGGGTCATGTGCAGGGGCGATGCTTGATCGGAGACATTGTGCCCGTTAATTTAGACGATTTCACGCTTCTTTCCCAATGGCGCGGGCCGTGAGCCGCCGCACGGCGCTGGCGACTTCGCCAGGCTCAACGCCGCTTACTTCTCCCGTTGTCGAAACGACCAGTTCGTACGGCACGGCGTAGGGGCCGAAGCGCGAAATGTCCTGCGGTGCTTCGCGGTACAGACCGACAACCGGAATGCCCGCTCCCGAGGCGACGTGCACCATTGAGGTGTCGGGCGTTACGAGCAGCCGGAGCTTCGAGACGATGAGGCTCGCTTCGTACAGGTTGTTGGTGGGCGGCGTTTCGATGACGTTGCGGCACTTCTCTTCGAGACGCTGCTTGGACTCGACATCGTCAGGCCCTGAAAGCACTACAAAGCGCTCGCCGGGAAAACTGCCGAGCAGTGTTTTCCACTTTTCTTCAGTCCAGTATCGGTTGGGTTGACCGGCGCTGATATTGATGCCGATCGGACGTAGGCCATCCAGATGACGCAGCAGTTGCCGTATCTCGTTCGACACCGGCATCGCGGGCAGCGATGGGCGGCATGTCTCTGTATCTGCGACGCCGAGCAGCGGCAGAAGGGCGCAGTTTTTCGCCGCCATGTGACTGTGGAACTCCAGGTCGAGCAGCCGGTCGTAAAGGCCCTCGTGGAACGGGTTTTTGTGCCCCACCTTGAAGCGGGCGCGGATGAGCGCCGACTGGAGCAGAAAGTGCGTCGATGGGTGATCCTTGGTGTTGAAGAGGAGGTCAAACTTCCGCGAAAGCACTTCCCGGAAATAGCGCTGGGGCTGTTTCTTGACGAGATGCACCGCCGTCACCGCCGGGTCGTTCATGAAGAAGCTCGCTGAGGCGCGGCTGAAGGCGATGAGGTGAATTTCGAGATCGGGAAAGGCGCAGCGAAGATTCCGGACGAGCGGCGTGAGCAGCACACAATCGCCGAGCTTCTCCTGCGCGAGGATGGCGACGGAGCGCAGCGGGCCGCTGAATTCGGCGCTGCCGCTTCGGGCGGGCGCGAGGCGTTGCAGCGAGCGAGCGAAAAGCTGGCGGAACTGCCGCTTCTTCTTTTTTCGGGGCTTCATCTCCGGGCTGGTTTTTCTGGATTCTTCATGATCGGCTGCGTTACCGAGCAATCAATGTACGCCATTTTTTATCTTTATGCAGGTCCATCGATTTTCCTGGCAGTAATCTTTTCAAACCATGAGCTTGAAAAAAAGCTGGTCGTGGTGCTCGGCTCGAAACCGGGTGCGGATATTCCTCTGGGAGACGCGGTCTATTGCGCCAACGCCGCTATCGGCTACTACGCGGAGGCGGTCAGCCGGTTCACGCAGGTTGTGAGCGTGTTGAGTCCCGACTCGATCCATCCGAAGGAGCGCCGGGAGGGAGCGCCAAACCGGGAGATGAATGTGCGGCAGTGGGAGATGATTATCGCGTCGCGGCCCGACAAGATGATTCTGACGAGAAGCGGCTATTTCGAGTTTTTGAAAGAGGTGCTCACCGAGGCAGGGTTCCGCTTGCCGGTCGAGGCGGTGGCGGCGCATGAGCGGCGGGCGCTGGTCGGCAGGCTCAGCGGCTGTTACGATCCGATTGTCTCCGGCGAGTTCTTCCGGCTCTCGATGCGGAGAAAAATCCGCTATGCTGGCTCGCTGACCAGCACTTTTCTCAAGCGCCTCTTCGACAGACGCAAGGATTGCGGGTCGGTGTTCCGGCCATCGACAGGCATTCTCGCGCTTGTCTTTGCTATCGCCGATCATGGCCGGGATGCCGATTACGTCATTTGCGGCATCGGCGCTCAGAAACGGGACGAATATCTTGATGGCAGGCACATCCACGGGCGCGATCTGCCGCAGCATGTGTTCGCCGACGTCAAGGTGCTCCGCAAGCTGGCCCGTCGCTACAATCTTTTCACCACCGAGCCAGAGCTGGAGCATCTCGTTCCGCGTTACCCCGCCTCGGACGAGGCGTGACAACGAGCCGTCACGCTCCCTTTTTCCGTTCAGCCCCGTCGCGCTTTTTCGGCGAGCTTCGCTTTCAGATGCTTTTCGAGATTGTCAACCATGATCGGCACGGTGAAGTGCGTTTCGACGCGCTCGCGCCCGGCCTTGCCGAACGCCGCCATCGCTGCGGGGTTGTCGATGATTTTTTCGATCGCCTCGGCGATGGCCGCCGGATCTTTCGGCGGGATGATAAGGCCCGTGTCGCAGCGTAGGCTTTCGGTGCTCGCGCCCATCAGCTCGCGCGCGCCGTTCACGTCGGTGGCGACGACCGGCTTCTGCATCGCCATCGCCTCCATGACGACGTTCGGCATCCCCTCGAACAGCGACGCCAGCACGAAGAGGTCGCACCCTTTCAGGCACGGGTAGATGTCCGGCGTGAAGCCGAGGAAAACGAAAGTGTCTTCGATTCCGAGCGCTTTGACCTTGCTTTTCAGTTCAGCTTCGAGCTTGCCTTCGCCCGAGATGGCGAAGATGAGGTCGTTGCGCTTGCGTTGCAGCATGGCGGCGGCGGCGATGAGGTACTCAAAGCCTTTCTGCTTCGAGAGGCGTCCGGCGCTGTAGATGATCTTTTTGCCGGGGTAGCGCGCGGCGAAGTCGAAGGCCGTGACGTTGCCGGGAATCGTGAGGCCGTTGTAGATCACCTTCACGAAATTTTCGTCGAACCAGCCGTATCCAGCGTAGGCCTCTTTGATGGTGCGGCTGTTGGTGATAATGCCGTCGGTCAGGCGGGTGAGCGAGAGCTTGTGCTTCCATTTCTTGCTGCACAAGAGCATCCCGTGGCGCGCCAGCACCACGGGTCGCCCGACGAGCCGCGCGGCGAGGCCCGCCACGCGCACATCCTTGTTGAGGTTGCAGATGAGAATGTCGGTCTGGTGCTTTTTCATCCATGCGGCGATTTTCAGCGTCGCCAGCGGGCTGAAGTCGCCGCGAATCTCCATCGCTTCGGTGCGGACGCCGCGCCCGGCGGCGTACTCCAGCAGCCGGGAGTTGCGCTTGCTGGCGAGCACCACGTTGTGGCCGCGATCGGTCAAGCCTTTGGCGGCGTTGACCATCCACTTTTCGCCGCCGCCGAATTTGTTGCGGCCGATGGAGTTGATGAAGAGAATGTTCATGGATGTTTCGATGCTTGAAGCTCCTTGCAGAATGCGACGATCTCTCGCTCGACGCGCTCCGCCGAGTAGCGTTCGACCACGCTTTTGCGGGCCGCTTCGGCGATTTTCCGTCGATACTCCGGTTCAAGGTAGAGTTTGAGCAGGTGGCTGGCAAGCGCTTTTTCGTCGCCATGCTCGAAGAGCAGGCCGTTCTCTTCGTCGTCGATGATTTCGGTGACGCCGCCTCCGGCGTAAGTCGAAACCGGCGCGTTGCCGAGGTACATCGCTTCGAGCAGGGCGATGGAGAGTCCCTCGGTTTCGGAGGTCATGGCGAACACGTCGCTGTAGGCGAGGTCAGGATATGGATCGGCGCAAAATCCGCGCAAGACGGCCCGTCCTTCGAGACCGAGTTCAGCGATGAGCCGTTCGAGATTGGCCCGCTCGTTGCCTTCGCCGAGAATCTCCAGCCGCGCGTCGATGCCGGGCCGCATGTCGAGAAAGCGCGCGAAACCGCGCAGGAGCAGGTCGTGGCTCTTGTTCTTGTCGAGCCGCCCCATCGCGGTTATCATCATCGGCCTTCCGGCTTCGTTGCCGGGCGGTTGCAGATAGCGCTCCAGCACTGTCGAGTCGATGCCGCGATAGAGCACCTTGATTTTCCTTTCAGTCACGACGCCGCTCTTGGCGAGCGTCTCTTTGATCTGCCGCGCGTTGACGATGATGCCGTCCGCCAGAGATTCGTAAACCAGCTGGTTCACCCGGTTGTTTTGCAGTTCGCGCCGCGCTCCGAGCCAGAGGATGTTGAGCGTTCCGCACAGGCGGCTGACGATGCCCGCGATGGCGTAATCCTTGCGCTTGGAGGGAATAATCACATCGATGCGGTGCTTCCGGACAATCTGCGTGAGGCGGAAGATCGTGTAGAGGTCGCCCTCGAAGAGAAAGGGGAGGCGGTATTTCCGGAAGTGCAGATGGCTGCCGATCTCCTCGTCGCGGTAGGCGAAGACGATCTCATGCTGCGTCGAGAGGATTTTGGCGGTCAGGGAGATCGATTGTTCGTTGCCGCCCCATCCGCGGCTCGCGGAGTTCAGGAAGAGGAAATTCATTGATTCATCTGTTCGCGGAATTTGTCATTGTCCGGTGTGTTGCGTTCTCATCGTTTTCCCGCCACCTCCCGGCAGAAGCCGGCGATTTCGCTTGCCATCCGCTCCATCGAAAATTGTTCGATGATCCGCGCCTTCGCTTGCCGCGCGAACTCCGCCCGGCGCTCCGGCGATTCGACGAGCAGTTGCAGGGCACTCGACAGCGCCTCCTCGTCGCCGTAGTCGAGCAGGAGGCCGTTGAGGCTGTCGTCGATCACCTCTTCGACGCCGCCCGCCCGCGTGCTGACCGGCGCGTTGCCGAGGTACATCGCTTCGAGCAGGGCGTTGGGCAAGCCTTCGTTGGTCGAGGTGACGGCGAAAATGTCGCTCGCGGCGAGCCACGGGTAAGGATTTTGCTGGAAGCCCGGAAACAGCACGCGCTCCCGCAGCCCCAGCTCGGCGGCGAGTTTGGTGAACTCCTCTTTCTGCGCCCCGTCGCCGATCAGCACGATTCCCGCGTCGCGGTTGCCGGTGTGCTTGACGAAGCGCGCGAAGCTGCGAATGAGAAAGTCGTACCCTTTGTTCCACGTCAGACGCCCAAGCCCGGTGATCGTCACCGGGAATGGGTTGGCGACGGGCTGTTCCGAGCGCCGCCGGTCGAGTTCGGCGGTGTCGAGGCCGTTGTAGATGACGCGGATTTTCGCTTCGGGTATGTAGCCGGTTTCGAGCAGGGTCTTTTTGATTTTGCTCGCGTTGACGATGATGCCGCTGCTGAGGGTGTGGTACATGAAGCGCTGCCAGGGCCATTTCAGCTTGCGGTCCGCGCCGAGCCGCAGAATCATCGGCACGCCGGTGATCTTGCCCGCCAGACCGCCGAGGAGGTAGTCCTTGCGCTTGGTCGGGATGACGACCTCGATGCCGTTTTGGCGAATGATCGCCACCATCCGCAAGAGCGTGTAGAGATCGATGTGGCTGAGGCAGGGGAGGCGGAATTTCGGCAGGTCGAAGTTTTTGCCCACCACCTCCTTGCGATAGATGAGCGAGACCTCATGCTGCTCTGAGAGCTTGCGGGTGGCCATCCGCGTCCATTTTTCGGTGCCACCCCACTCCCGCGCGGAGTTGACGAAGAGAAGCTTCATCCGTTACAATCTGCCGTCGATGGTGCCGGTTGGCAGCACCCCCTTCACGTCGTAGATCACGGCGTTATCGCCCGAGCGGAGTTTGCCGATAGCCATCTCCGCGAACGCCGCGTGCGCGACGGCGAGAATGATGGCGTCGTAGCCGCCTTCGACCGGCGCGTCGATACAGTCGAGTCCATATTCATGCCGCACCTCCTCCGGGTTGGCCCAGGGGTCGTGAATGTGCACCTGCGCGCCGTACTCCCGCAGCTCGGCCACAATATCGACCGTGCGGGTGTTGCGGATGTCGGGGCAGTTCTCCTTGAAGGTGATTCCGAGCATGAGCACCTTCGCGCCTTTGACCTTCATATCCCGCGAAATCATCAGCTTGACCACCTCCGAGGCGACGTAGCGACCCATGTTGTCGTTCAGGCGGCGGCCCGCCAGAATGATCTCCGGATGGTAGCCGTACTCCTGAGCCTTCTGCGCCAGGTAGTAGGGATCGACGCCGATGCAGTGGCCGCCGACCAGGCCGGGCCGGAACGGCAGGAAGTTCCACTTCGTCCCGGCGGCCTTGAGCACGTCGAGCGTGTCGATGCCCATGCGGTTGAAGATCATCGCCAGCTCGTTGACGAAGGCGATGTTGATGTCGCGCTGCGAGTTCTCGATCACCTTGGCCGCTTCGGCGACCCTGATCGACGAGGCCAGGTGCGTGCCCGCCGTGATGACCGAAGCGTACAGTTCGTCGATTTTGCGGGCGGCTTCGGGCGTTGAGCCGGAGGTCACCTTTTTGATCTTCGCGACCGTGTGCTCCTTGTCGCCGGGGTTGATCCGTTCGGGAGAGTAGCCCACGAAAAAGTCCCGGTTGAAGCAGAGGCCCGAGACCCGTTCGAGCACCGGCACGCAATCCTCCTCGGTAGCGCCGGGATAGACGGTCGATTCGTAGATTACGATGTCGCCTTTATCGAGCACCCGCCCGACGGTTTCGCTCGCCCGGATGAGCGGGGTGAGCACGGGGCGGTTGTGTTTGTCGGTCGGCGTCGGCACGGTGACGATGTAGATGTTTGCTTTGGCGATCTCCGCGATCGAGGAGGTGACGAAGAGGCCCTTGTCGCCATCGGCGCTCAGCGGGTTGCTCGCCGTGAGCACCGCGCCGAGGGCCTCCGCATCGACTTCGAGCGTCGAGTCGCACCCGTTGTTGAGCTCTTCGATCCGCTCCTGCTTGATGTCGAAGCCGGCCACCGGGAATTTTTTTGCGAACTCGACGGCGAGAGGCAGGCCGACGTAGCCCAAGCCGATCAACGCGATTTTGGTGTTCTCCATTTTGCCGGTTAAGTGTTTTTATTCTGATAGTTGGCTATGGATTTGCTGGAGATTTATTCCACGGATAGGCGATGCGAATGTTCATTCCTTGCGGGTAAAGCTCAGGTCAGAAACCCGAATGGCATAGAATTTTTGTCTTTTAAGATAAGAAATCATCGTGATTTTCTGCTAACCTATCTGTGCTGGTCATGGCGGTAAGAGGTCTGGATAAGAGATGTTAGCTGTATCAATTCCTTGATCAAACGCAAGTTTATATGTTTCAGGTGTTTGAGATTTGTATTTCAAAGCGTTTATTAAGATAAAATACTGACCATTTGCTGTATTGACGCAGTTTCATGCATTCGTCCGAATTTCCACTCTGGCTGAAATCCAGAGTCTCGTCACAAATTAATCATTGATGACGGCACAGCCCTTTGTGCGATGGTTAGTATTCATTTTTTCGGAGATGCTGCAAGCAGTACTGGTATTCTTCGGCTATTGACGTTATGCCGGGCCATTGAGAGGTCGGCCTGCTCAATAGCTAACTTGCAAGAGTCAGGATAATGAGTCTTCCCATAGTTGTTGACCTCGATGGTACCCTTACCCCTACCGACACCCTGGTCGAGTCTCTTCTCAAGTATGTGCGGAAGTCGCCGCTCAATCTGTTCAGAGTCGTCGGTTTGGGACGGCAGGAACGAGCCGTCTTCAAGAGTCGCATCGCCGATCACAGCAGTATTTCAGGGGAGCTGCTGCCGTATAACGAACGTTTCTCCAGTATCTGAAAGAAGAAAAGGCCAAGGGTCGCCGTCTTGTGCTGGCCACTGCCGCGCACCGTTCGATTGCCGAAGCCGTATCGGTTCATCTCGATATATTCGACGAGGTGCTGGCCACCGATGGTACGCACAATCTGAAAGGCAAAGCGAAGCTGGAGGCGATTCGTCAGAGTCTGGGAGAGCAGTTTGTCTATGCCGGCAACAGCCGGGCGGATATTCCCATCTGGAGGGCATGCAAGCACGCTATTCTGGTGGGGGTTCCCTCACAAGTTGCCCGGTCAATGCGGCAGCAGGTATCCGTTGAACGCGAGTTCAAGTGGCCTGCCCCGGACTTCAAGGTTTTGCTGAAAGCGCTGCGTGTGCATCAGTGGCTCAAGAATCTTCTGCTCTTTGTTCCGTTGCTGACGGCAATCAATCTTTCGAGTATAAGCCGACTGCTCCATGTCATGGTTGCGTTTGTCGCTTTCTCGCTGGCGGCCTCGTCCACCTACATTTTCAATGATCTCCTGGATATCGAGAACGATCGTGCTCATCCTCGAAAGTGCCTTCGTCCGTTTGCGAGCGGAAAACTATCGATTATCAGCGGCGTTGTCATGAGTGTCGTGCTCATGGTGGTCGCTGTTACGATGGCGTTGTCGCTCTCGCAGGGATTTTTTTTCATGCTGCTGCTTTACGTCATAATGACGGTCTTCTACACGCTGGTGCTCAAGGAGCTTGTGCTGATAGATGTGCTTATGCTTGCCCTGCTTTATACGTTGCGTATTCTGGCGGGATCGATTGCAACTTCAGTGGTGACGAGCTTCTGGCTGATGGCTTTCTCGGTATTTATTTTTTCAGCCTTGCACTGGTCAAGCGATGTTCGGAACTGGTGACGATGGACGAGAAGGGGAAGATGAGCACCTACGGTCGTGATTACCGGGTCGAAGATTTGAGGGTTTTGTGGCCGCTGGGTATTGGCTCGGCCCTTGCTGCGGTGGTCATGTTCGGGCTGTTTATCAGCGCCCCAGAAACCATTATCCGGTACGCAACGCCGGAAATGTTGTGGCTGATAGCCATTGCCCTCATCTATTGGCAGTCGCGGTTGTGGATCATGACTTCCCGCGGACAAATGCATGACGATCCGGTGATTTTCGCCATTACAGACAAGGGGAGCCAGGTCATTGTGCTGTTTATGATCGTCGTGACGATCATGGCCCGTTTTATCTCGATCAAATTACTTCCATGAATACTTTTATCGTTACACTTTGCAGTATCCTGATTTCAGCGGCTGCGCAATTTTCGCTCAAGGCGGGCATGTCGGCAGATGCCGTCAAGACGGCGATGCAGCAGCCATTCTCGACGAAGACCCTCTTAACGGTCTTGACCGACAAGTTCGTGGTTGGCGGCTTCCTGCTTTACGGAATCGGCGCGGTGGTCTGGCTGTGGGTGCTCTCGAAATGGGACGTGAGCAAGGCGTATCCGCTGGTGGGAATTGGCTTTGTGGTGACGGCAGCGGTTGGCGCGGTTCTTGGTGAACACCTGTCGTGGTCACGAGGCGTGGGCGTCGGCATGATCTGCCTCGGCGTCTGGTTTATCTCGAACTCCTGAGGCGGATGGTGATGCACGATCCGGTCAAGCGCTGTTGTTCCGCCCGCCGAAGCGGTTTTGATGATCCGCGTCAGACGCTGTCGTTCGCGGTTGATGTTGTGCCCGGTAACTTCGTCATCCGCTCTCTTCCTGATGTTGCCGCTCTCCCCGAACACCCCGGTTTTTTTCAATCGAGTTCCCGGTATCACCGAAAAGCATTGGCGTACCTTCCGGTGATTGTCGTAACTCCTGATATTCTTTAGCATGAAAGATGGTTTCAACGGCAGATGGTTTCAACGGCCATATGCCTGAAAAGATATGGAGCATCGTCAGCTATGTGCTTATTCCGCTGGTAGTTGGCTACGTGGTGAGTATGCTGGTCGGCTTTCAGTTCGGCATCTACAACAACGTTTTTCACGTGCCGTATGTACTGAAGCTCTATGATCTGCCCCAGTTTCGCAACGATGCGTTTTACGCAACGCTCAAAAACTTCACTTCCATCGCCTTGCCGGTCATGAGGGCTTTTACCACCGAGGAGAATGTCCGGCAGGTTTTTTACTTCGTGAGCCTGGCGAGCAAGATTGCCGGGTTTGCGGGGCTGGTCTATCTGTCGAGAGCCGCCGGATTCCGGAAGCCGGTCGAACTGTTGCTGGTCATGACCGTGCTGGCGCTGACGCCCTTGCTGCAAGGCAGCTCCATCATCGGAGACCACGACATGTTCGTGCCATTCTTCACGCAAACCGAGTTGACCTGGGTGTTCGTGTTTCTGTCCGTTGGATTGCTCTACAAAGACCGGATCGCTCTGGCCTACGCAATGGTGGGGATAGCGTTTTCGGTCAACGCTTTCGTCGGCATCTGGCTTCTGGTCATGAATACGGTGGCGCTGCTCCTGGTGACGCGGCCATTTACCGTGAAGGTGCTTCTTAAAGCTGCGGCAGGGTTTTTGTTGTTTGCCTTGCCGGTGGCGCTTTGGATCTATTTCATCGTTAACGGCAAGCACCAAAAGGTCGATTTCAGCTACATCGACTACATCCGCTCGTACTGTTCGGTGCATTTCCTGATTGAGTCGGCTGACCCGATGCTGGTGCTGAAGCACTTCATGCTGGTCTCTGCCGGCCTTCTGGCGACGAGGCATCTGCCGAACCGCCGCTTCTGGATCGCTGTTCAGCTCGGTGCGCTGTTGCTGCTGCTGGTGGGCATTCCGTTGCCTTATCTGTTCAATAACCGTTTCGTCTTCAATCTGCACCTGATCCGCGCGGCGGGTCTCGGACAGGCGCTGGCGACGGTGGTGATCGCTTTGGCGGGGGTGAGGCTGTTGCTGAACAAAGAGGAGCTGGCGATGCGAACCCTTGGCGCAGCTACGTTGCTTGCCCTCGCTTTGCTGCATGTCAGGGTCATCGGTATGATCGTGATGATCGCTTCGATGCTTCTGGCATTTACCCGAGAGGGTGTTATTACTCACTTTGAGGGGTTGGGAGTGTTCCGGCGGATCAGTGCGTGGCGCGGCACGCTTGCACTTCTCTGCGTCGGGGTGTTTGTGTTCGCCCTGTTTTCTCCCGTTCCTCCATATCCTTTCATTCTGATTAAGGCGGGGAAACTCGCATTGTTCCTTGGGATTCTTGGACTTCTGGTATTCAGCCACTACCGCCACATGGCAGTTGGTAGCGTGGTGGTGCTCCTGTTGCTTTGCTATACGGTTGCCTTCACCGGTTATCAGGTCAAGAGTTTCAAAAAAGAAGAGCTTGCTGAACAAAATATGCCCATGAACCAGAGCTGGGAGGAGATGATCTCCTGGATACGCAGCAGCGATCTTCGTGGCCCGTTTTTGTTGCCGATGGACGACAACGGACATACCGATTATTTCCAGATGCAGGCACGCCGGAAGATATGGGTGGACTTCAAACAGGGAGCAGCGGTCATGTGGTCTCCGTCATTTTACTATCAGTGGTCTACGCGATACTATGAGGTAGCTGCCCTGCATACGCCTGAGGAGATGGTTTTATACGCCAAGTCGCATGGCATCCGTTACGTGCTTTTGCATGTTCCAGATGAAAACGTTTCGCTCTCCTGCGAGCTGTTGAAGCGGACTCCCTTTTATGTTCTGTACGAAGTTCGGTAAGCCGAATGCGTGAAATGCTGGCCGATCATGTGAAAGATCAACGGGTAACACAAACTCTGTTTTTGAACGGTGTGATGCCAATGTATCACACGCTATCGCCGCAGGTTAGCGTGAAGTGGAGTATTCAGACTCAAAAAGCCGTGGCTCCATTTTCAGTTGATGGAGGTTGTTTGATAATGGATCAGGATGTCCTCCTGACATCTGGCGCATACCTCTTATTCGATAAAAGTCAATACAAAGTTATCTTGAATAGAAATCATATGATTAATTATTGGAGGACAAAATAATGGCTTCAGAGAGCAAAATGAGGATTGAGGCTCTAACGTTTTTCAGATTTATTGCCGCCCTTATAGTTATTATTTTTCATTTCGGAGATTATACCCGTTTGGCAAATGTATTTGCACCATTTATCATCTCTGGCCCTCAGATGGTTACATTCTTTTTTGCGTTATCCGGCTTCGTCCTGATGATAAGCCACTACCATAAAAAAGATGAAAAGCTGAGAAATTATTATGTGTCGAGAGTAGCGAGAATAGTTCCGGTATATATATTGGCGCTTTCATTGTCAGCAGCTTATGAATATGGTGTTAACAATAATAACATTACGGCATTGTTATTGTCGGCGACATTTTTGCAGTCGTGGTTTCCACCATACCCTCTTAGCTTCAACTTTCCCGGCTGGTCTTTATCTGTAGAGGTATTTTTCTATGTAACCTTTCCTCTTTTTCTGTTCATAATCAGAAAAAGCGAAGTATCGGTCGCGCGATTAGCCTTGCTGTCTATGGTGTTTTATATTTTCACACAGGCAATACTGTCGAATTTGATAACTGATAATTTTTTAATAACGGTCCATTTCCCTTGCATGACTTTGTTTACTATTTTCCTTTATCACATTATTGCAGTTTTCTTTTAGGGGTCACCGGCGGATATGCCTATGTAAAACACAGAGACTTTTTTCAAAGAGAGGTGCGTTTTCATTGATCGCCATGCTCTCAATGCTGTATATGACATATTTTTCTCTGCAAAACCCGAATATTTTTCTCAACCATATCGGTTTCCATTTGGCTTATGAATCCAGCTTTTATTCGCCGCTCTTTATAATAACGATATTAAGCATTGCATACTCAGACAACTTTATTGCAAGAACTTTGTCGTCGCGTTTTTTTGTTCTCCTGGGAGAGTCAAGCTATGCCTTATATATCCTTCAGGAGCCAGTATTGATACTTTATAACAGATATGTTGCACCTCATTTGAATGTAAGTGAAGAATCAAAATTCTACCTGTATGCCGGGCTACTGATAATTGTTTCTATCGCAACCTTTAATTTTGTTGAAAAGCCGGGAAAAAAGCTGATTTTTAAAATCAATGTTTTTTTACAGGAAAAACATTGAAAAAAGTGCAACTCGAACAGGCTAATTAGAATAATCGCAGTCAGTATATGACCGATACAGGATCATGTTGCCCGGCAAGGTTTTTAGCCATGAGCTGTATCTGAAGCCGGTGCAAGGTGAAGCCAAAAAGTTGTCCGTTTTTTCAAAAGGAGGGCGTACTTGCTGATTTCCCGCAAGGGTTGGGCGTTAAAGGATGAAATCTGTCTGAGCGTAGTTGCATATTGTCAGTGTCAAGCGAATTCCATGAAAAATCATGCCAAGGAATTTAGTTCAATAATCAGTTTTTCAGGGTGCTCTTCAGTAATATTTTAGTGAATAAAGACTCGGTAACAGTAAAAAAATTTTCGTGAATATCATAGTGTCAATTCTGGTGATGGCCGTGCTGTCAGCGGTTCTGTTCCTGTATTTGTTTTCGGACAGTGCTCCTGACGGGTTCAGGCTGAAAAAGTACAGGGAACATTCTCTGCTCAACCGGAGCTATCTGCTGTTGCTGACGATGCTGGTCAGTGCTGTGCTGGTCAGTGCTGTGCTGGCTGTCTGGTTCCATCAGCAGGAGACCACGACGGCGGGATATATGCTCAAGGCGTTGAATGTCTTCAAATTAAACAACGATGACGATTCATGGAAGGTAATGTTCAAAGCGCTGAATGAGTTGAGGGCTGATCCGCAGAATCAAGCGTCTCTTTACCACCGTGTTTTTTTGCAGGTAGGGTCAAGTTCCAGTATCCGTTGAGCTCTCTTCTCATTGTGGATATACTCCAGAAGCTGTTTTCGATGGACAGAAACTCCATCACGATCACGATGAATCTTCTCTCCTGGATCGGCCTGATCGCTATGGGCTTCATGATCTATTATCTGCTTTTCGACACAGCATCCCGCTATGGTGAACAGGGAGAGCGGATTGGCTTCGAAAGCATGAAAAAGTCACGTTATCTATTGTTGCTGATAAGCCTGGCCTCTGTCTTTCTGTTTTATCCCCTGTCTATATTTTACTGTCTTGGGCAGATTCAGACCATACTCAGTTGTCTGACGGCAGCTGCCCTGATTGCATGGAGCAAGGACCGTAAAATTCTTGCCGGTTTTCTGGTTGGTCTCTGCTGCTCGATCAAGCCGCAATATGCGGTTGTGCTGCTGTGGGCGGCATTCAGGAAAGAGTGGAGGTTTTCCGTTGCCCTGGTGGTGACGGCGGGCATATTGCAGGCTGTTTCGGTGCTGGCGTACGGATTCCACAATGTCATCGGGTATATCGATGTTCTGCGATTTATCAGCCGGAGGGGCGAGAGCTTTTTCCCGAACCAGTCAGTGAACGGCGTGATGAACCGGCTGCTGTTCAATGGAAACAACCTCGAATGGGTCGAAGACAGCTTTCCCGCCTACAATCCGGCAGTTTATTACACGACCGTTGCCAGCTCGGCCGTCATTCTGGGGGTGGCATTGTTCTGGCGGGTTCGGCATCGGCCTCAGCTTCTGGATCTGGCGCTGATTTTCCTCAGCGTCACGATAGCCTCGCCGGTCGCCTGGGAGCACCATTACGGCATATTGCTGCCAATATTCGCGGTGCTTATTCCTGCGGCCATTGCTCGCAGGCCGTTTGGCAAATGGACGGAGGCGTATCTGATGACTGCCTATTTTCTCGTGAGCCAGAAGTTGGAGACGTTTACCGATCAGTTCGCGAATACCCACCTGAATTTCCTACAATCGTACCTGTTTTTTGGAGCGATCATGGTGCTGGTGCTGCTGTACCGGTTGCTGTCGGTTGACGCGAGGCTTGCGAAGGCGTCCGTATAACGCGGGGGTCATCAGGTTTTTCGCTGAAGGGGAAAAGGGGAAAGCCGTGGCCGGAGCAGTTGGAAACTCCGGCCACGGCTTTTTTCTGTCCGGCTACAGGTTGTCGGCGAACGTTCAGACGTTGAAGAATTCGCGGTACCAGGCGATGAAGCGGTTGACGCCTTCCTGCACCGTTGTTTCTGGCTTGTAGTCGAAGTCTTTGACCAGATCGCTGACATCGGCCCAGGTCGAAGGCACGTCGCCCGGCTGGATAGGCAACAGATTTTTTTCGATGGTGACACCGAGTGCATTTTCGAGTGCTTCGATGTAATCCATCAGCTTGACCGTCTTGTTGTTGCCGATGTTGTAAACCCGGTAAGGGGCGGATGACGAGCCGGGGTCGGGCGAAGCGCCGCTCCAGTCGGGATTTGGCCGGGCCGGATGGTCGAGCACCCGCACGACTCCCTCGACAATGTCGTCGATGTAGGTGAAGTCGCGCTGCATGTTGCCGTAGTTGAAAACCTCGATTGGTCGGCCTTCGAGCGCGGCCTTGGTGAAGAGAAAGAGCGCCATGTCGGGGCGTCCCCAGGGGCCATAAACCGTGAAAAAGCGCAGGCCGGTGGTCGGAATGCCGAACAGGTGGCTGTAGGTGTGGGCCATCAGCTCGTTGGACTTTTTGCTGGCCGCGTAGAGGCTGACCGGGTGATCGACGTTGTCGTGCACCGAGAATGGCTGGTGTTCGTTCAGGCCGTAGACCGATGAGCTTGACGCATAGCAGAAGTTGCCGAGGCTGTTGTAGCGCGAGGCCTCCAGAAGGTTTACGAAGCCGACGATGTTCGAACTGACGTAAGAACCAGGGTTGGTAAGGGAGTAGCGCACGCCCGCCTGGGCAGCGAGGTTGCAGAGCGCATCGAATTTTTCTGTTTTGAACAGGTTGTCGATGCCCTCCTTGTCTTCAAGGTTGAGTTTGATGAAACGGTAGTTGGGATATTTCGACGACTGCACGGTCTTGCCGTATTCGATGGCGGATTCAGCGATGCCCGACCAGGCGAGGCGTCCATACTTGACCCGCTGGTCGTAATAATCATTGATATTGTCGAGGCCGACCACTTCATCGCCCCTTGACGCGAGTCGTTCGCAAAGATGGAAGCCGATGAATCCGGCAGCGCCGGTAACGAGGATTTTCATGCAGAGTGTATGATTTGAAGCCCATCTGTGGGGCTGTTTTCGGGAGCAAATACGCTAGTCTGGCGATTAGCCTGCGCCGGGAATGTGTTTGTGACCCTGAAGATAATCAGCTTTTTGGTAAAAAAAGCGTTGAATTCAGGATAAAAACGTGAGCGATGTTTGTTAATTGTCGGCAATAACAGAAATAGGCTATCTTCTTCCTTGGATGATTAAAATCATGTATTAATCACTGAACCACGCGTTATGAATTTTACTGACGACCCGAAGCAGTATGGACGGCCTCGTCTTTTCAACACGATTCTGGTTTTGCTTTTCGTATTGGCCGCCTATCCGCTTGTCGGCGCGCTTCTGACCATACTAGTTGCGGGCGGTAACCCTTTCGGTAATGGATTCGAAGCGGCAAACCATTCGCTCGTGGTGCGTCTTCTGGTAGCCCAGGCATTCGGGCAGATTGTGGTGCTTGCGCTTCCGGTGTTCTGGTTTACAAGGCGTTTTTCCGGCGCCGGATTGTTCGGCCATGCAACGTTTGAGTGGCTGGGTATCGGCAAGCAAGGCGGCAGCCAACCTGCTTTGATCGCCGGTGCCGGAATGCTGTTGCTGCAACCCGCGCTCTACAGCATCGTCGAGTTGCAGACGCTTCTGCTGCCTTATCTTGGCACTTTTGGGAAGTCGCTTCTGCAGGAGCAGGCCACACTTGACATTTTTCTCAAAAAACTTGCCGGAGGGGCGTCGATCGGGGAGAGCGTCCTGTCGATTCTTGTGCTTGTCCTGACTCCGGCGATCTGCGAAGAGCTGTTTTTTCGCGGGTACATCCAGAAAAGTTTTGCTCTGAGCCTCTCTCCGCAAAGGGCGGTGCTTTTGACAGGGATTGTGTTTGCCCTGTTTCACATGGAGTGGTTCAATTTCGTGCCGCTGACTTTGCTCGGGTGGTATATTGGATATATTTACTGGAAATCCGATAATCTCCTGGTTCCCGTCGTCGCGCACGGCACCAACAATCTGGCTGCGCTCGTTCTGCTAAAAAGCGGCATCGACTCAGGCAGCGCAACTGATCCGTCTTCCGGATTGCTTGTTTCCTGGCCGTGGTGGGCTCTTGTGGTGGTTTCGTTGTCTCTTTTTTTCTGTTGATCCGGTATTTTCCGGTGAGGCCGGCATTGCAGGATGCCAATAACCCGGTGCCAGGCAGGCATCGCTGAAAATCTCAGTTTTGATGCAAAGCAATCTCATGCAGAGAGTGGCGGTTGCCATCGTGGGCATTCCGCTGTTGCTCTGGCTCAATATGCAAGGTGGTTTGTACTTCCTGGGGCTGGTGCTTGCGCTCAGCCTCATGGCGACCTGGGAGTTCTGGCGCCTGGCCACGCATCGGGCGCATCCTCCGTCGATTGCTATTCTGCTGCCGCTGACTGCCTTTGTGCAGCTCGATTTCTATTACGGCTTCATCGGCTACTGGGAGGCTATTCTCGCCGTGGTCATGTTCCTGTATGTGCTTGAAATATGGCGGAATCAGGGATCCCAGTTCATGAACCTCGGTGCGACGCTTGTCGGCTTTCTCTACGTGAACCTGAGCTTTGGCGCACTGCTCAGGCTTCGTCTTTCGGATGCTGTGAACGCGGGTTCCGGTCAGGCGCTGGTGCTGCTCATGTTGCTGTGCGTCTGGGCGGCGGATATTTTTGCCTATTTCGGAGGACGCGGATTCGGAGGCAAGTTTATCAAAAAGAAGCTCTTTCCGCGCATCAGCCCGAAAAAAACCTGGGAGGGGTACCTTTTTGGTATTGCCGGGAGCGCCTCGGCGGCATGGTTCTGTTCGACGTACATCTCCGCTTGTCCGGATGGCCGGGCAGTAGCTGCTGGTCTCTTGATCGGCGCGGTTGCGCCTGCTGGCGATCTGCTGGAGTCGATGTTCAAGCGTGATGCCGGGGTCAAGGACTCATCGGGCCTCATTCCGGGGCATGGCGGTGTGCTCGACCGCTTTGATACGGTGATGTTCGTTTCCCCGCTGCTCTATTTTCTCGCGCATCACTGGTGATCTTTCGCCGGTTGATGCCGGTACATAAAAGAATGTTTTTCTTATATTCCGGTTCTGTTTTTTAGAGGTACTCCTCTGTTGACGGTATCGTGATCTCCGGTTTGCTGGAATTCTGAGCGGATCGCCTGCGGCAGCCAGACTGTACGCGGGTTTTTACTGTTTCCGGTCAGTCCGGTTTTCCAGTTCGGCGGCAGTCGGCAACATGCTCCGGAGAATGCGGTTTACGATCTTGCTTCCACACTCTGCAATGCTGATCGATCATGAAAATCGAAGCCCTTCTCACAGAAAAGCACATCAACCTGAATCTCGGTTCCAGTTCAAAGGACGAGGTGATCGATACGCTGATCGCCATGCTGGCTGGTCATGACAAGGTCAGGGATTTAAAGCAGCTTGCCGAGGATGTACGAAAGCGGGAACGGGAGATGTCCACGGGTATCGGCAAGAACATCGGGTTGCCTCATGCCAAGACCTCGGCTGTGACCGAACCGGTGCTGGCACTCGCCACGCTCTCCAATGAGGTCGATTTCGAGTCGATCGACAACCAGCCGGTGAAGATCGTGTTTTTGCTTGCCACGCCGGAGACCATGCTTGCCGAGCATCTCAAACTGCTCGGACGCATTACCAGGCTCGCGGGCCGCGACGATGTCCGTCGCAAGATTATCGACGCGGCAACTCCCGGCGAGGTGCTCGCCCTTTTTCACGAAGAGGAGAAGGATTTACCCCAGATTTAATTTGATGACCGCAAGGCAGCTATGACGCAGTTCCAGGGAGTGAAAGGGACAAGGGATATTTTTCCCGATGAGATTTCGAGATGGCACTATGTCGAGGGGGTTGTCCACTCGGTAGCCGCGCTGTACGGATTCAGCGAAATCCGCACGCCTGTTTTCGAGTACACCGAGCTCTTCCAGCGCGGCATAGGAGCGACCACCGACATTGTCGGCAAGGAGATGTTCACCTTTCTTCCCGATCCCAATGGACGCTCCCTGACGCTTCGTCCGGAAATGACTGCCGGGGTGATGCGCGCCTGCTTGCAGAAGAACCTGCTCTCGCAAGCACCGGTGCACAAGCTCTGGTACATCAGCGATCTGTTCCGCAAGGAGCGCCCGCAGGCTGGCCGTCAGCGCCAGTTCACGCAGTTCGGCGCGGAGCTGCTCGGTGTCTCCAACCCGGCGGCGGTGGCCGAAGTGCTTACCTTCATGATGCAGGTGTTCGAGACGCTCGGCCTGCACGGCTTGCGGCTGCGCATCAACTCGCTTGGCGACCTTGACGACCGCGCGCGCTACCGCGAGACGCTCCGGGGCTACTTCAAGCCCTACGAGTCGGAGCTCGACGAGGCGTCGAAGGAGCGGCTCGAAAAGAATCCGCTGCGCATCCTCGATTCGAAGAATCCGGCTTTGCAGGAGATGATCGCGGGCGCGCCGAGGCTCTACGCTTCGCTCAAGCCGGAGTCTGTGGCTGAATTCGAGGCTGTGCTCGCCTATCTCGACGACAGGCAAATCGCCTACGACGTCGATTACCTGCTGGTGCGCGGACTCGATTATTACTGCCACGCGGCTTTCGAGGTGACCAGCTCCGAGCTTGGCGCGCAGGACGCCATCGGCGGCGGGGGGCGCTATGATGGCCTGGCCCGTGAACTCGGATCACCAAACGATCTGCCCGCGGTCGGTTTCGCCGTCGGCATGGAGCGGCTGATGATCGTCATGGAGAAGCAGGGATTGTTCGCGACGCTCAATCCTCGCGGCCCGCTCGTTTACGTCGTCATACAGCAGAAGGCGCTTGTCGGGCATGCCATGCAGGTCGCTTTCCATCTGCGCAAGGCGGGCATTAAAACCGAGATCGACCTTGCCGGACGGAGCATGAAAGCGCAGATGCGTGATGCCAACCGAATGGGTTCGGCTTACGCGCTTTTCGTTGGCCAGTCGGAATTCGAGTCGGGCGTCTACACGCTCAAGAACCTCGTCACCTCGGAGCAGACCTCGCTCGATCTCGACGCCATCATCGATGTGCTGCGCGAACCGGCGGCGCGGGAGTCGTTTAGGCCGTGAAGCCGCAGGTGACCATCTACGGCAAGCCGGAGTGCTGCCTCTGCGACCAGGCGCTCGAAGTGCTCGAAGCGGTGCGAAAGCGTATTCCGTTCGACATCGACAAGCGGGACATCTCCGGCGACGCCGACCTCGTCGAACGCTACGGCTTCGACATTCCGGTCATTTTCGTCGATGGCAAACTCGCCTTCAAGCACCGGATCGACAAGGAGCGCCTGATTGCTCTGCTCAAAGGGAAGTAAATCACCATACCTGCGGTGATTGAAAAATGGCTGTGATGAAAGAGTGGCCAACTGTCTGTCACCTATTCTATGGCAGATGACTTGTCACGCATTCCGATGATGAGCATCAGAAACAGCATCGCCGAAATCGCTGCCATAACCGCCCCAAACCAGAAGGTCGCCGCCGGAGAGACCTTGTCCCACAGCAACCCGGCAACAAAGCTTGAAGGCAACGCGGCAATGCCGATTGCTCCCGCATAAATCCCGTAGGCCGTGCCTTTGAGAGATTCGGGTACGAGCGTCGCGAGAAACGCTTTCTGAATTCCTTCGGTCAAACCCATGAACACCCCATAGAAACCGAACAGCACCCAGATAGCCATCGGGCTTTTCGCCAGCGCAAATCCACTGTAGAGCCCTGCGAAGAGCAGGAAGCCGGCAAAAATCAATCGTTTCCTGCCGTATCTGTCGGCAGCGATCCCGGCGGGAATGGCCGTCACGGAATAGATGAGATTGAACAAGAGATAGACCACCGGTATCATCGTTATGGGAACGCCGAGTTGCCTGGCTCTGAGAATCAGAAATGCGTCGCTGGAATTGCCAAGCGCGAAAAGTGTGACGATCAGAAAAAAGAATCGTGTCCGGCCACTGAAGCCGGAGAGAGAAAGCCTCAGGCTCTGCGATGGGCTGGATGGCACGGCTTTTTTACTCTCGGTAATGAAGAGCGCGATGATCAGTAGAGCGAGAAGCCCCGGTACCATCGAGAGCCAGAAAAGCTGACGGTAACTGCTGTGGTACATCTGAAGCCCGATAAAGGCGATTCCCGGCCCGGCAACAGCCCCCATCGTGTCCATGGAGCGATGAAAACTGAAGGCTCTGCCAAGGCTGGACTGCTCGGTGGATTCAGCGATGATCGCGTCACGAGGCGCGGTGCGGACGCCCTTGCCGAAACGATCGACAAGCCGCGAGGCGAACACCTGCGGCCAGCTTCCGGCGGTTGCGACAAGCGGGCGGCTCAAGGTAGATACTGCATATCCGGCAAGCATGAGTCCTTTCCGTTTTCCCAGCCGGTCGGAAATCCAGCCGGAAAACACCTTGATAAGGCTCGCCGTCGACTCGGCGCTTCCCTCGATCAGCCCGATCATCGACTTGTTCACCCCCAGCATGCTCGACAGAAACAGCGGAACAAGCGGATAGATCATCTCCGAACTCACGTCCATGAAAAAACTGACCAGCCCGGCCATAAAGACGTTCCGGCTCAAGCCGAAAAGGCGCTTTCCGTGCGCGTTATGTGATTCTTCAGTCAACATCCCAAAACTCGACCTTCTTGTAGATGACAACGTTTCCCCGCAATGACTCCCGATGCTTCAGGAAAAATGCCTCGAGTTTTTCGCGTTGATCCACCAGCTCCACACACATCGCCAGTTTTGCATTATCGCTCTCCACACTGAATGAAATAATCTTCCCGTCTGTCGTAAAGCTCGTATGCGTCGTATGCGCCGAAGCATTAAGAATACCGTCCTTTTTGGCATCTTCGATCAAATGCATGTAGACGGACTTGGGAAACAGCTTGCGAAACAGGCTTTTGCTTGCATGTTTGACTTTCTGCGCTGGAGCGATATAAATCACCAGCTTTCCGAGAGAGTGATGTTTGACTTTGTTCGACATGTTATCCCTTTTTCATCCGTTTCTGGTGCAATTCCCGCAAGGTCGTATCGGCATGATGCCTTAATTCATCGATTTTTGGTACGCCAATTCGTTGAGCGTGATAAATGCCTGAATGGCCGCTGAAATAATAGGCAGTGAAGCAGGCGACTGCATAGTAGAGCACATTGTTCGCGCCAAAAAGCTCAACCCCCATAAGTGTGCAGGCAATCGGGGTATTGGTAGCACCGGCAAACACGGCGATAAAACCCAAGCCAGCCATGAGATCGACAGGCGCTCCGGTCAACATCGCCAGTGTATTGCCAAGCGCCGCGCCAATAAAAAACAGCGGCGTCACCTCTCCCCCTTTAAAACCGGTGCCAAGCGTGATGGCCGTAAAAAGCAGTTTCCATAACCAGCTGTAATAAGTGGCTCCGCCCGCATGGAAACACGAAACAATCGATACGGCTTTCGGATCAGGATTGGTCACGCCGAGGCTCAAATAGTCCTGCGTGCCCAACAAGTATGTCAGGGCAATGATCGTCAGGGCACCGGCAACTGGAATCAGCCATTTTGTTTTGATCAGCCGGTTACTGCCATTTTTAATAGCATGGGAGAACTCGGCGAACAGGGAGCCAACCAGACCGAAGGCCACGCCGCCAAGAATCACCTTGAGCAGCAAGAGCACATCGAAATGGAGAAAGTTCAGAAACACTATCTCTTTGCCGACATAATCAATATGGTAATGCGTGTGATGAATGCCCCATGCGGAACAGACAATATCAGCCATGACGCTAGCCATAAAGCAGGGCATGAGCGCATCATGTTTGATTCGTCCCAGAGCGAGGACTTCGAGGGCAAAAATGGTGCCGGTGATCGGCGTGCCGAAAACGGCCCCAAAGCCAGCAGCAACGCCGGTCATCAGGAGTGTTTTAACATCTTCCTGTGACAGTTTCAGCTTTCGGCCATAAAACTGCGCGATACTGCCCCCGATCTGAACGGCGGTCCCCTCTCTGCCTGCAGAACCTCCAAACAGGTGCGTGATCACGGTCGTGAGCAATACCAGCGGAGCCATCCTGAACGGCACGCCGCCGCCCGGTTCATGAATTTCATCCATGATGAGATTGTTGCCGCCCTCTGCATTTTTACCGACATAGGCATAGAGCGCATGAATGCACACTCCGGCGACAGGCAACAAAAAGAGCAGCCACGGATTGGCGAAACGGATTGTTATGGCTTTTTCAAGCAGCCATAAAAAGAACGCGACAAGTGAGCCGACCGTCAGGGAAACAGGCAAGACAAGGACGAGCCACTTCACGATGTATGACACGATAAACAGCTGCTCGACAGGTTTTTTCATTTTTTCATCTTGAGTTATTCGTTTGCAGGGCTCAATCTCTTTCGCTTCGCGACTCGGCAAGGAGCCGGCTCATCTCCTCAAGACGCGATTTGTTGTCAGTCAGATGCTTGAGTCCTGATGCATCACGCTGAAGCACACGCTCAAGATTGGCGATCTCATTGCCGACATAGCTTGAGACCTGGCGATGCATGTTATCGATCAGCTTGAAAATTTTCAGATTGACCGATGAAATATATCGCTCAAGATTTTTCTCGACTTCTCTCGGGATTTTGTTTTGGAAGTGTTTTAAAAACAACCATCTGAAAAGGCTCATGGGCAGAAAGAATATGAACATGTCAAGATGGGTATCAAACGCCCGATAAACGGCAATATCGGGCTTTTCGATGCCAGCGAAATCGAGTTGCCATGATTTTTCCGGAAGCTGAACGCCCAAAAGCTCAAACACTTTTTCTTCCAGACGAACGCGAAACTGCCGGGCCGCATATTCGAAGTGACGGAGCATTTCGTGTATCAATGCCTCAATCCTCGTATACACCTCTTCATTCACCTTTGCTATTTCCGCCCTCATTCTGTTTTTCAGCCATTGCTCGTACTGTTGCGATATCTCGGCAAGCGTACCCGGCCATGATGCATACTCGCGAGTAAAGGCAGACAACACTTCTGCTCTGATACCAGCAGCAAAAGGCAAGACGATTGCTTCGAGTTTCGTTCTTGCAAGAGACTTGAAATTACTTGCGAACAATCGCATCTCCTGTTCGTAATAGCTCCGATTGTCTTTGATCTCATCAAGCAATCCTTTGATGACCTCCTTGTTCTGGTTCTGAATCAAGGCTGCCTGAAGGGCGACTTCGTTATACCCGACACTCTCTTCAATGACGGTCAGGAGCTTTCTTCGTACGATTTGGTCGTACTTTGCGGCAAAATTATCATGAAGGGGCTTAATTGCCTGCTTCATCACCTCCGTTCGGTGCCGCGCTTCATCCTGATTGACAGAATACAGCAGGACAGGCACGTTATCGCCCATGAGCTTATTCACCGCCGAGGAGATATGCGTCTTTATCTCTTCAATTTCGGCATCCTTGAAGAGATCTGTTTTGGTGATGACGAAATAGATAAAGGGGCAATACCTGACGATACCTTTCAACAGCAGCAGGTCGTCGTCACCTAAAGGACGCTCTGCGCTGACGCTCACCATCGCAACGCCAGCATGTGGCATCCATTGCAGCGTTTCGTCAGTGTTGTGCCGGTACAGACTTCCAAGCCCTGGCGTATCGACCAGCGCGACTTTTCGATAATCAGCCAGGGCCGGATGCTCGACAATAGCAAGGGAGACCTTGTGGACATTGTCAGGATTTTGCTTCTCGGTGACATACTTCGGCAGTTCCTGCAGAGAGGTCTCAAGTCCCTCGCCACTGGTGAACTGGATGGTCACCTTGGGAACCGGCCCATACTTCACACACGTAACGATCGAGGTCAATGGCACGACGCCGACCGGCAAGAGTGGTTCACCAATAAGACTGTTGATCAACGAGCTTTTTCCCGATTTGAACTGCCCGAGTGCCGCAACGTAGATAAAACCGTCCTCTTCTTCCAGAAGCCGTTCGACGGAACGCGTGGTTTTCGGCGCACCGATTGCGTCATTGATTTCCGTAACTTCCCGGATGAGCTCGGCGTACTTTCCTACCATTGCTGAAAGAGCCTTATCTGTTGCGTTTAAAGGGATTTTCAAAAACAGCAGCTTTGCCAAGCTCCATCTCAATCTCCAGCAGGCGGTTGTATTTGGCTATACGTTCACTCCGGCAAGCTGAACCGGTTTTGATCTGTCGACCGCCCATGGCAACCGCAAAATCAGCGATAAAGGAATCTTCAGTCTCACCGGAACGATGTGAAATGACAAACCCCCATCCTGACTGCCGGCAAAGCTGGATAGCCTCGATGGTTTCCGTGACCGTTCCGATCTGATTCAATTTGATGAGGGCGGCATTGGCCGTCTTTTCCTGAATGCCTCGCGCTATGAAGCGGGTATTGGTCACGAGGATATCGTCACCAACAATCTGCACCTGCCCGCCCAGTTTTGCGGTGTGCTCCTGAAACCCGGCCCAGTCATTTTCATCCAGCCCGTCTTCTATCGAGACGATCGGATACTTTTCGATCCAGCTCTGGTACAGCGAGGTCATTTCGGCACTCGTTTTCTGTCCGAGTCCTGACTTTTCGAGATGATAGCTGCCATTACCATAAAACGAACTGGCAGCAGGATCGAGAGCAATTGAAATGTCTTGTCCCGGTTGGTATCCTGCGGCTTCGATCGCCTCGATAATGACTTCGCAGGCCTCTTCGTTGCTCTGCAGATTTGGGGCGAACCCACCTTCATCGCCAACACTGGTGCTGTATCCCTTGCTCTTGAGGATTCCCTTGAGGGCATGGAATGTTTCCGTTCCGTATCGCAAAGCTTCGGTAAAAGACGGAGCCCCTGTCGGCATGACCATGAACTCCTGAAAATCGACACTGTTGTCGGCATGTTTTCCTCCGTTCAGGATATTCATCATCGGAACCGGCAAGCAGAACGCTCCCGGACCGCCGAGATAGTGATACAGAGGCAGTCCCGAACTTTCCGCAGCAGCACGAGCGACAGCCATCGATACGCCAAGGATGGCATTGGCTCCAAGCTTTGCCTTGTTCGGAGTGCCATCGAGTTCGATCATCAGTCGATCGATTTCTGCCTGGCAGCATGGGTCCAAGCCAACAAGTTGAGGTGCGATGATCTGGTTGACGTTGGAGACGGCCTGTAAAACACCCTTGTTGCCATATCTGGTATTTGAAGTATCGCGCAACTCGACGGCCTCATGTTCGCCCGTCGAAGCTCCCGAAGGAACCGACGCGGATACACGAATGTCGTTATCGAGCGAGAGAAAAACCCTGATGGTAGGGTTGCCACGGGAATCCAGAATTTCCATGGCTTGCAGTGCAACGATTTTTCTGTTCATCTCATCATCCTTTTTTTCATTTAAGTGATCGCACAAAACGGGTGTAATCGGCAAAGCTTCTGTCCATCTCCTCGGTTTTGTCGTACATGTAAGGAATATGTCCATACAGTACCGAAAGTTGACCCGCAGCATCCTCCGGTAAACTCTTGTCGATTTTCAATTTCCACGCGGCACAGAAAAGGCCGGTTCGATCCGCTCCGCCCTGGCAATGGACGAGAACAGGTTTGGGGGCAGACTCCACAATAGTGACAATGCTGTCGAGAGATTTCGGAGCAAGGTAATGGGCCGCCGAAAGCCGGAAATCGAGATGCTCGGCGAGATCGGCTTTCGATACCCGAATTTCATCCAGGTACCATTGCTCGTCGGGAAACGCGCCCCGAAGATTGACGACTGTTTTGATGCCATACCTTCTGATAGTATCGTCAAGCTGCCAAGCATTCATCTGCTTCGACCGGTAAAGCACACCATGATCAACCTCATAAAAATTGGTGAAGAAAAAGAAAAAATATCCACCAGCTACCAGTATCAGGGTAATGGCAATAAGTATCGTTTTTTCATAAAATATTTTTTAATAATGAATTGCTATGAGCGAATTGGGTTCCAATGCGAAATGCCTTTTTCAGTACAGCCCGCGCCCCCGTGATCGTCCATCCTGATACAGCGTCAATACACAAACCTCCGGATGCAGGATCGTGATGTGGCATTGGATTGATGATGTTGCGGACAAAAAGTAATGGCGTGAATTCACTATAAAGGCCAGCGACAGGAATCAAGCGCCAGCCTGAAGAAAAGAGGACAAGCTTTTCGATGATCCCATACACGAGGCCAATCAGGAGGCAATCTACGACATTGAAGGGAAATGTAGCGTGAAATACCCAAAAAAACCTGTAGCGGGACAGTAGCGGAAAAGACTATCGAGGAAACCGTCAAAACCAGAAAAACAATAACTCCCCCCATTTCGAACGCACCACTGTATGGTTGTTGAATCTGTGTAGGAGTTATTAGCCTTGCGGGCGGTTAATGGCGAACTCCATTGCCCTTATGGAGCTAAATATAAGAAAAATCAATTGTTACAACGCAAGTCTCATGAACGCTAACCATGCAATTTCTTTGCTGCAACTGGTAGTCTGCTCCTGACCGACTTGGGAGATTCACGGCAATACAGTGTGATGAAGATCGCCAAAATGCTTACGGGCGTTAGTTTCAAAAGGTTATTAAGTCGGTTTGTGGCAGGTTTCCCTGAGAACATATCAATTCCGGCGCGTAGGCCCAGCAGATCATCATTCTGTCGGCAGAAATCCTTATCTTATTTGGATAATAACAGTTATAGCCATATCACGTCAAATGATGATCAAGAGCATCAAAGCCTTTTGTGCAGTCGTAGGTATTGGCTCAGTTGGTGGATTTTTTGGATCCCCGCAGATTTGCCGTTTTATTTACATTCGGGAACATGACAAAAACTGAAAATCGCTCATCGATCGCTCATCATGTTGAAATTCATTCTTCTTCTCATAGCCCTGTGGCTGGCCGTGCGGTTTGTGTGGCGGCTGATCGTTTTGACGTTTACCGTCAACAGGTATAATAGCGTATCGGGTAGCGCTTCATCTTTTTCCTCTTTGCGCAGGCAGGAGGAGCCTGTTGAAGAGGCCGAGTTTGAGGTGATCGACAGCCAGATCAAACAAAAGGAGTGATCTTTTGCCGATTGCACGACAGCTGTTTGGCTTGTGTTCGATTTTTTTATACATTATGGCTCACTGGAGCACTGGCCTGTTAGAAGCAAAGTTTCTGAAAGTGGGGGATCCCCACTTTTTGTTTTCGGAAATTCGAGCGAAGCAATTGATACGATGACGGATGACTTGATAAAGAAGGCGATTGGCGAAACGATCGCTGAACTCTCTGCCACAACCGGTGAAGAGATTTACGTTGTCGAAGCCGCTATTCGCGCGGGCGGCAGGAAAATCGAGCTGACCGTCGATACCGACAAAGGGGTCAGCATTGATAAGTGTGCAAAGTTAAGCCGGGCCATCAGGGCGCGTCTTGAAGCGTGCGAAGAAGATATCATGCTTTCGAGCGGAGAGTTCGATCTTATGGTTTCATCCCCCGGCATTGGCGAGCCGATTCAGGTGCAGCGTCAGTATCTGCGTCATCTGAGCCGTCTGATCCGGGTGAACTACCTCGACCAAGAGGGGCAGCCGAAGGAGATTGCGGGCAAATTGCTCGAAGCCGCCGTTGGGCCCGAAGTCGAGCAGCCCTCGATCACCATCGAGGCCGTCAAAGAGGGCAGGAAAAAAAGAACTGCTGGTGAGCCGCCGCTGACGCTTCGCCTCGTCGATGTCGTCAAGGTGGTTGTGCTGACCGGTTTGTAGGTCATAGTTCCGTGAAGTGCAAAAACGAATCGCAGACTATTTTATATCAATAAAGATCACACAGCGATGCCAAGAAAGCAGCTAAAGGGTGAAACTCAGGATCAGAAGGCGCAGATCGCCAGCGCTTTCGGGGAAATCGAGCAGTCGAAGATCTTTCTGGAAAAGCGCTCCGAGAGCGCCGCGGTCAAGATGGACATTGCCGACCTGCTCAAGGAGATCATCCAGAAACAGCTCAGGAAAGATTACGATCCCGAGGTTGAGGCCAATATCTTCATCAATCCCGAGCGTGGCGATTTCGAGGTGTATATTCTGAAGAAAATTGTCGATGACGTCGATCTTCCGACCATCGAAATCGATATTAACGAGGTTCGCAAGATCGACGATTCACTTGAACTCGGCGATTATTACGAAGAGGGGCCGATCAAGCTCGATGACTACCTGACCCGCAAGTCGATCCAGATCATCAAGCAGTCGGTGCAGAAAAAAGTGCGCGACCTGGAGCGCCTGGCCGTTTACGAGGACTGCCTCGAAAAGGTCGGCGAGGTGGTGGCCGGTGAGGTTTACCAGGTCAGGCCGAACGAGGTGATCTTCACCTACAACACCTCCAAGGATCACCGCGTCGAGCTGGTGCTGCCGAAGGCGGAGATGATGAAAAAGGACAATCCGCGCCGCACGCCGCGCATGAAGCTGTACGTCAAGCGCATCGAGCGAGAGAAGGTGAATGTGCGCAACGACGACGGCACCGTCGAGGAGCGCGAGAAGCCGGACGGCGGCATGAAGGTGATCGTTTCGCGCGTTGATGACCGCTTCCTTTACAAGCTTTTTGAAAGCGAGGTTCCCGAGATTCTCGATGGCCTGATCGTCATCAAGGGCATCGCCCGTGTGCCGGGCGAGCGTGCCAAGGTGGCTGTTGAATCGACCAGCTCGCGCATCGACCCGGTCGGCGCGACGGTGGGCTATCGCGGCAAGCGCATCCAGAGCATCGTCAAGGAGTTGAACAACGAGAACATCGACGTTATCTACTACACCGACGAGCCGCAGGTTTTCATTGCCCGCGCGCTTCAGCCAGCCAAGATCGATCCGATGACTGTGCACGCCGACATGAAGACCCGCAAGGCGCGCGTCATGCTGAAGCCCGACCAGATCAAGTACGCCATCGGCAAGAACGGCAACAACATCCATCTGGCCGAAAAGCTGACCGGTTACGAAATCGATGTTTATCGCGACGTGATCGACAAGTCGCTCGAAGATCCGAACGACATCGATATCATCGAGTTCCGGGAAGAGTTTGGCGACGACATGATCTACCAGCTGCTCGATGGCGGCCTCGACACGGCAAAAAAGATTTTGCAAGGGGGCGTCGAAAAGATCGAGGAGGCGCTGATCGGTGCCCCGAAAACCGAAGAGCTGTTTGTTTTCAACAAGGGGCGCAAGCCCACAAAGCTTCGTGAGCGCAGGATTTCCGACGATGAGAAGCGGTACTGGAAGAAGATTGCCGAAACGATTTACCGCACGGTGCGTGAGCAGTTCAGCGAGGATGAGTTCAAGGCGCTCCTCGACGACAGCCGCAACAGGTTGCTCATGGGCGAGAACATGGATATGGGCGAGAGCCTGAATCCTGAAGAGCGCTTGGACGAAGAAACAAACTGAGAATTACCATGGAATTTCCAGGCAGGCGTCAGGGCGGCGGATTGTGAAGGAATTCCGGCAAGAGGATAATCATCCAGGAGAGGCCAATGGCTATCGAGGAAAAACAGATAAGGTACCGCATCAGTGATATTGCCAGGGAGCTGCAGGTCAGTCCCCAGGAGGTCCTGCAGTTTGTCAAGCAGGAAGGAGGCAAGGTTGCCTCGACCTCTTCAATGGTGGGCGAGGAGATGCGTGACATGATTTTCGGCAATTTCAGCCAGGAAAAAAAGCAGGTCGATGAGACCCGCAAGATCAGGGCTGAAAAGCAGAAGCGCCTGACCAGGCTCGAAGAGCAGTCGAGGAAAGCGTACGAAAAGGAGCAGCAGCTCAAGGAGAGCCTGAGCATCGCTCCTCCTCCGGCGCCTGTGCTGCATGCGCCCGAAGTCAAAATCGAGATTCCTCCGCAAACCGTAACAACGCCCGTTGCCGCCGAGCCGCCTGCCGTTCCTCCGGTTGCTTCCACGCCGCAGCCGGAACCGGTTGCCGACCAGCCATCTGTCACCGAGCCTGTTGCCGCCGAGCCGCCGCCTGCCGAGCCTGTTGCTGAAGCAGAACCTGTGGTGGTTGAGGCGCCTGTTGCGGAGACCGCAGGACCGGAAGTTGTGATGCCGCTGGTTCAGACTCTGCCCGAGTCGATGCAGACCTATGAAGCGCCGCAGAAGATCGGTGGTCTGACGGTTCTTGGTACGATTGATGTCATCAGCGAAGCGGAGCGGAAAAAGAGGTCTCGCAAGAAGAGCTTCAGAGAGAGTGCTGTCGAACTCAAGGGTGAGTTTGAAAATGTGGTGAGCGCTGGCAGCGAAGATAGTGAAGCAGCCAAAAGAAAGCCGTGAAGAGTTCTGGTGAGGGCGAGACTACGGCTGCCGGAGAGGATGCCGGTGTCAAGAAAAAGAAGGCCAAGAAGAAAAGAAGGTCGAGGTTGACGACAAGGTCATCTCCAAGAATATCAAGACCACGATCAGCGGCATGGATGACAGCAGTTCGTCCGGCTCCCGCCAGAAGTTCCGTAAGCAGCGCCGTATGGAACGCGAACGCGAGTTCGAGGAGGCCGAAGCGATGCGTGAGGCTGAAAAGACTCTGATCAGGGTGACCGAGTACGCTTCGCCGCACGAGCTTGCCGAACTGATGGGGCTGACCGCCAAGGAGATCATCCAGAAGTGTTTCTCGATGGGCAAGTTCGTGACCATCAACCAGCGTCTCGACAAAGAGACCATCGAGCTGATCGGTCTTGAATTTGGTTTCGCGGTCGAGTTCATCTCCGAAATCGAGGCGACGACGACCGAAGAGCTGGTGGACAACGCAGAGGATTTGCAGACCCGTCCTCCGGTGGTGACCATCATGGGCCACGTCGATCACGGCAAGACCTCGCTGCTCGACTACATCCGCCGAAGCAACGTGGTTGCGGGCGAATCGGGAGGCATCACCCAGCACATCGGCGCCTACGAGGTTGCGCTCGATGGCGGACGCCACATCACCTTCCTCGATACGCCGGGTCACGAGGCCTTCACCGCCATGCGTGCTCGTGGTGCGCAGGTGACCGATATCGTCATTCTGGTGGTGGCTGCCGACGACAGCGTCATGCCGCAGACCGTCGAGGCGATCAACCATGCCAAGGCGGCGGGCGTGCCGATCGTCGTGGCGTTCAACAAGATCGACAAGCCCGAGGCAAACGTCGAGAAGATCAAGACGCAGCTCTCCGAAGCGGGCGTGCTGGTCGAGGACTGGGGCGGTGAAACCCAGTGTCAGGAGATTTCAGCCAAGAAGGGCATCGGCATCAGCGAGCTGATGGAGAAGGTGCTCACCGAGGCGGAAATCCGCGAGCTGAAGGGCAACTATTCGAGAGAGATCATGGCCAGCGGTATCATTGTCGAGTCCGAGCTTGACAAAGGCAAAGGCGTGGTTTCGACTGTGCTGGTGCAGCGCGGCTTCCTGAAGGTTGGCGATCCGTTCGTGGCCGGAAACTCGCTGGGCAAGGTAAGGGCGCTCATGGACGAACGCGGAAAGCGCATTCACGAGGCCGGTCCCTCGACGCCGGTGCGCGTGCTCGGTTTCGAGGATATGCCGCAGTCCGGCGACGTGCTGACCGTGATGGCCTCCGACCGCGATGCCCGCGACCTGGCCCAGAAACGCCAGATCATCAAACGTGAGCACGAGTTCCGCCGCAGCACCCGCGTCAAGCTCGACAGCATCGCCCGCCAGATCAAGGAGGGCCTGAAAAAGGAGCTGAGCGTCATCATCAAGGCCGATACCGACGGATCGATCCAGGCGCTGGCTGACGGTCTGATGAAGATCCACAACGAAGAGGTCAAGGTGCAGATCATCCATCAGGGTGTCGGTCAGATCACCGAAACCGACGTGCTGCTGGCCGCCGCTTCGGATGCGATCATCATCGGCTTCCGGGTGCGCCCGAACGTCAACGCCAAGCGGCTCGCCGAGAAAGAAGACCTCGATGTGCGCTTCTACAGCGTTATCTACCACGTGCTCGAAGATGTGGAGACGGCGCTCGAAGGTATGTTGTCGCCCGAACTGCACGAGGAGAGCCTCGGTTCGATCGAAATCCGCCAGGTCTTCAGGGTGCCGAAGGTGGGCAATGTCGGCGGTGCTTACGTGCTGGAAGGCAAAGTCCCGCGCGACTCGAAAGTCCGTCTCCTTCGCGACGGCGTGCAGATTTTTGAAGGCCAGCTCGACTCGCTCAAACGCTTCAAGGATGACGTCAAGGAGGTCGATGCCGGCTACGAGTGCGGCGTCAGCCTCAAAGGATACGACGATATCAAGGTGGGCGACGTGATCGAAGCCTACAAGATCGTCGAGAAGAAACGCAAGCTCTGAGCTGAAAGGAGAGCCCTCATGTCAATACGTACCGATAAAGTCTCCTCGCTGTTGCAGCGGGAGTTGAGTGCTATTTTCGAGAAAGAGCTGCCAAGAAGCGGGCCGCTGGTTACCGTGACCGAGGTGAGGATTACGGCCGATCTTGGCATCGCCAGGGTTTATGTGTCGGTGATCGGTTCGGAAGCGCAGCGAGCAGAGGTGATGGAGTATCTGGATGCCGAAAACAAGATGATCCGCAAGACGCTCTCTGCGAAAATCCGCCACCAGTTCAGGCGGATTCCTGAGCTTGAGTTCTATGAAGACCGTCTGTTCGAGCAGGCCAACCGGATCGAGCAACTGCTCAAATCGGTCAAGCCTGCCCGGGATCAAGAGCAGCCGTAACCCGTATTGTCCGGAATGACCACGACGATGAGCGAACAATGCCGCATGCCCATCCTGAGCGAAGAGGGTGACTATCTGCTTGTGGACAAGCCGCTCGACTGGACCTCGTTCGACGTGGTAGCCAAAATTCGCGGCGCGTACAAGCGCAATGGCGCAAAGCGGAAGGTTGGTCACTGCGGCACGCTCGACCCGAAAGCCACCGGCCTGTTGATTCTTGCCACCGGGCGCAAAACCAAGACCATTTCATCGCTTGAACTGCTCGACAAAGCCTACGAAGGCACGATCAGGCTGGGCGCGAAAACGGCGAGCCACGACACGGAGTCGGAGGAGTACGACATCCGGGATGTTTCGCATCTTGACAGGCAGGCCATCCTTGAGGCCGCAGCATCGATGGCCGGAGAGCGGATGCAGCAGCCTCCGATGCACTCGGCGGTCTGGCACAACGGCAAGCGGCTCTACGAACTGGCGCGGCAGGGCCACGAGGTCAAGGAGCGCAAGGCTCGCCAGATCGAGATTCACCAGTTCGAGATTACCGGTATTGAGTTGCCGTATGTCTATTTTTACACCAGGGTCTCCAAGGGTGCCTATATCCGGGTGATTGCCCATGAACTGGGGGAACTGCTTGGCGTTGGCGGCTATCTCAAATCATTGAAACGGGTTGCGATTGGTCAGTACCAGCTTTCGGATGCGATGAGCGTCGATGCTGTCGTTGACGAAATAGCCCGTGCCGCTTCGGCCATCGAAGAGTAAAAAAGCAGGGAGTATGCGCGTCGTAGTTTTGCAGGGCGATACGGTCCTTGATTCCGTAACCGGTTTACCGATTCAGCTTTCACCGGAGCCATCGGCGGTGACCATCGGTTCGTTCGACGGACTGCATGTCGGCCATCGGAAGATTGTCGGTTCCATGATCGGACACGCCAGAGAGCTGGGTCTCAGAAGCGTCGTGGTGACCTTCGAGCCGCATCCGAGAATCGTGCTCGAAGGTAGCGATGGCTGTCCGGTGCGCTTGCTGACAACCTTCGACGAGAAGATCAGTCAGTTCGGCTCGATGCCGATTGACCTGCTCTTCGTGGTGCGTTTCGACCGGCAGTTCGCCTCGAAAAGCTCCGAAGCGTTTATCCGCGAAGTGCTGGTGAAGATGCTCGGCGCGCGCCATGTCACCGTCGGCTATGACCACGGCTTCGGCAAACGGCGGAGTGGCAACGAAGAGACGCTGCACACGCTTGGCGCGGAGTGCGGTTTCAGCGTCGATGTGGTCGGCGAAGTGATCGTTGCCGGTTCGCCGGTATCGAGCACCCGGATCAGGGGATTGCTTGAAGCGGCAAAGATACGGGATGCCAACGAATGTCTCGGGGCGCCGTACGCGATTAGCGGCATGGTGGTCGAAGGCGACAAACTTGGTCGCGCCATCGGATTTCCGACAGTTAATCTCGCCCTTCCCGACCGTTGCAAAATGGTTCCGGCCCATGGAGTCTACGCCGCCAGTGTCGAGATCGACGGCAGGGAGTACTCTGCCATGATGAACATTGGCCGTCGTCCGACCATATCGGCAGATGGCGAGGTGAGGGTTGAGGCTCACATCATCGGGTTTTCAGGTGATTTGTATGGACGGTTTCTGATCGTGAGGATGCTCGATTTTATCAGGGAAGAGAGGCGCTTCGCCTCAATCGACGAACTCCGGGCGCAGCTCGAACTCGATAAAAAAGAGGCGGGATTCTGCAAGAAATAATGCTATATTAAGGGCCATTTTTTATTTCGTTATTTACAAACATATCACAGAGCAAACATCATGGGTCTGACAAAAGAACACAAAACCGAGATTATTACGAAGTTTGGTGATTCTGCGACGGATACCGGAAAAGCGGAAGTGCAGGTTGCCCTGTTCACCCGCAGGATCGCCGATCTGACCGGTCACCTTCAGCAGCATCCCAAAGACAAACACTCACGCCGTGGCCTCTTGATGCTGGTCGGAAAACGCAAGCGCGTGCTGAACTACCTGAAGAAGGTCGATATCGAACGTTACCGCAAGGTGCTCGCCGAGCTCGATTTGCGTAAGTAACCGGGTTGCCCGAAGCCTGCGGAGACTGCTCTCCGCAGGTATTTTCAAGAATGTAACAGAGTGAATGTATGTTGGAAAGCATGACCGGATACGGCAGTGCCGAGCGTTCGGAAAAGGGTATGAAGGTGCTTGTCGAACTTCGCTCGGTCAACAATCGTTTTGCCGAAATCGGGGTCAAGCTGCCCAGGCAGCTGCTGTCGTGGGAGCTGGAGGTCAGGGAGTTGATCCGCGCCAGTTTCCAGCGAGGCAAAATATCGGCTTTTGTCCAGCTTCAGCTCGAAGAGGCCGAGCAGTTACCGGTGACTGTAAACCCTTCAAAAGTGAGGGCCTACAAGTCTCTTCTTGAAACCGTCCGCCGGGAGGCGGAAATCGAAGCTCCGGTCACCCTCGATCATGTCCTTCGCTTTTCCGAAATTTTCGAGTCGGACCATACCATTCTGGAGCACCCGGACGAAATCTGGCCTATCGCCCAGTCAGCGCTTATTGAGGCTATTGGTAATCTCAAGGAGATGCGCCAGAAAGAGGGCGAAGAGCTTGCGGCTGACTTTCTGTCGAGGATCGACGAAATCGAACGCACGCTCAAAGATATTCGCGAGATTGCCGCGGACAATCTCGAAACGATCCGCAAACGGCTGGCCTCCAAAATCAGCGCGATTGCCGGTCGCGATGTCGAGTACAGCAAGGATCGCCTTGAAATGGAGATCGTCATTGCTGCCGAGAAACTCGATATTACCGAGGAGTGCATTCGTTTCAACAGCCACAACAAGTTTTTCATTGAAGAGCTGAACAACAGTTCGAGCGGCTCTGGTCGCAAGCTCAATTTCCTCCTGCAGGAGCAGCTCCGCGAGGCTAACACCATCGCTTCGAAATCGCAGAATGCGGACATTTCGCAGAAGGTGGTACACATCAAGGAGGAACTCGAAAAGGTCAGGGAGCAGCTGCAAAACATCGAATAAGCCTATGAGCGCAGAACAGGTTTCGGGCCAGGGCAGGCTGATCGTTTTTTCCGCCCCGTCGGGCACCGGCAAATCGACGGTGGCCAAGCTGGTGATGGAGCGTCTCGGCTCTCTCGAATTTTCAGTTTCGGCCACGACGCGCCAGATGCGCTCAGGCGAGCGTGATGGCGTCGATTACCACTTCCTGAGCCGCGAAGCGTTTGAGAAAAAGATCGCTGAAAACGGATTCATCGAACACGAGTTCTTTTTCGGTAACTTCTATGGAACGCTGCTCGACAAGACCAGCGAGGCGATCGAAGCGGGCCGCAATCTGCTTTTCGATCTCGATGTCAAGGGCGCGCTGAACCTCAAGAGGATTTTCGGGGACCGGGCGCTACTCGTTTTTCTTAAACCCCCGAGCATGGAGGAGCTTGCCCGCCGCCTGCAGGCTCGCGAAAGCGAGAGCCCCGAGGCGTTGAAGACCCGTCTCGAACGGGCGGAGATGGAGCTGTCTCATGCCGGAGAATTTGATTTTGTCGTGGTCAACGACGATCTCGGGCGCACCGTCGATGCGGTTGCGGCGCGGATCGCCGAGTTTCTTCCACAACCATAACGCACTATTGCCATGTCGGTCAAACCTGTCGATTTGAACAAGCTGAGAAGTACGCATGGAAATCTCTACGAAACCGTTGTAGCCATTTCAAAGAAAGCGAGGGAGATTCACGAGGAGGAGCGGGCTGAACTCGAAGAGCGCCTGATGCCCTACAAGGAGATGATCCGGAACCCCGCGTCGGAGTCCGAATCGGAGAAGGTGTTTCCCGAGCAGATCGCCATCAGCGTGGAGTTCGAGTGCCGCGAAAAGCCGTCACAGCAGGCGGTGGCGCAGTATCTCGATCACCAGTACGATTATGTGCTCGAAAAGAGTCCCGAAACGAAAGTAGCGGAGAACGGGGATGAAGATGAATCTGACGGGGATTAACCAGATCACGCTTCGGGTCAACGATGTCCGGTTGTCCGAAGAGTTCTATGCCGGAATTCTCGGCTTTCGGGTCGATCACCGCGCCGGGGCAAACATCTCCTACCTCCGGATCAATTCCGACATGCTCGTGCTGGTCAAGGCGGAAACGCCGGGCACAGCCGATGCGCGCGACATCCGCGTGGATCACTTCGGATTCAGGCTGGCCTCTGACACCGAGGTGGATGAGGCCGCCGTCTATCTCGATGACCGCGGCGTGCACCTGGTGACCCAGCCCGCGCATCGCCGCGAAGGGCGCGCCTTTTTCGTGATGGATCCCGACGGCAACCTGATCGAGTTCTACTCCATGAACGCCACCGGCCTTCAGTCGCCGGCGGAAAACATTGATACCCGCACGGCCAGCGATATCGCATCAGACTCCCGCCGGGAGCTTGCCGCTGGCAGCGATCTCAAAAAAACGAGACGCTCGCGGAAGTAAGCCGGTTCTTGCCGTTTTTTTGCACCCCAACTCTTTGACGGGATAATTGCCATGCATATCGGTGTTTTGACCGGCGGCGGCGACGCTCCCGGTATCAACGCGTGCATCAAGACCATCGTAACGATCAGTGCCGAGAAGGGTTACCGGGTGACCGGTATCCGCCGGGGCTGGAATGGCCTTCTGGCGTTTGATCCCGATGATCCGGCATCCCGCGCGGAGCATATCGCCGATCTTGATTCCGGGCTTGTCCGCAGAATCGATCGTACCGGCGGCACCTTGCTTCACACCAGCCGCATCAATCCCGGCAACCTCAAAAAAAACGAGATTCCCCCGTTTCTTCGCAACTCGCCACACCTGTTGCGCACGGGCTTGCATCACTCCGGAAACTTTGATCTGACCGATCATGTGCTGCGGAGTATTGATGCGCTCGGCCTGGATGTCATCATTGTCATCGGTGGTGACGACACAATCGGCTACGCCGATCACCTGGCCAAAGCTGGTGTCAAGGTGATTGGCGTGCCAAAGACGATGGACAACGATGTTTATGGCTCGGACTATTGCATCGGTTTCGGCACGGCCGTCACCCGCAGTGTCCAGTACATTCACCAGCTCCGTACCAGCTCCGGTTCGCACGAGCGCATCACCATTGTCGAGCTGTTCGGACGCAGCACCGGAGAGACCTGCCTCGTCAGTGCCTACCTGGCCGGTGTTGATCGCGCCCTCATTCCGGAAGTCCCTTTCGACCCCGAAACTCTCGCTGATTATGTCATTCAGGACAAGGCAGCCAATCCGAGCCAATATGCCATGATTGCTATCAGTGAAGGCGCGCGGATGATTGGCAGCAAGATGATCGAATATTGCGGACGGCGGTACGACGAGGATGGCCATGAGCCTGCCGGAATTGGCCAATTGACCCGCGAAACCATCTCGATGTTGACTGGGCAGGATGTCATTTGCCAGCCGCTTGGCTATCTGATGCGTTCAGGTATTCCAGATGCTCTGGATCTGATGGTCGGCTTCAATTTTGCACAGCTGGCCGTGGAGCTGATCGCGGAAGGCACCTTCGGCGTCATGGTGGCGCTTCAGCAGGGTATCTACACCTGTCTTCCGCTTGCAGAGGTGTCGGCGAACACCAAGCAGGTCGATATCAGCGAACTGTACGACCTGTGCTACTATCGTCCGAAGATGCGAAGCGTCATGGGCAAGCCGATGTTTCTTTATTAAGAATAGATCTTGGCGGTCGAATAGGACGTACAGGTTGTGTAGATCAGGCCTGTCGGATCGGTCGGGCCGACAGCTTCACAAATACTCGTCGCCTTGGAGGAGTTGTTCAGCTTCCCTGAGCTGTTCAGGTGTGTTGATACCGCGGATTTCGTTGGCGTCGGCTACCTTGAAGGCGCACACCTTTTTGCCTTTTCCGAAGCAGATTCCGAACACATCGGTGAGGTAGTACTCTCCCTGGGCGTTTTTGTTGGTGATGCCGTGCAAGGCGGAAAACAGCTCGGTAGCGTTGAACACATACACGCCTGAATTGATTTCAGTTACCGCTTTTTCTTCCTCCGTGGCGTCCTTCTGCTCGACGATTTTGAGCACCTCTTCACCCGCATCACTTCTGATGATCCGCCCGTATCCTGTTGGATTGTCCATCTCGGCGGTCAGTACTGTGGCGACAGCTTGCCGCGAACGGTGGAAGTCGATCAGTTTTCTGAGTGTGCGCCCGGTGAAAAGTGGTGCGTCTCCCGAGAGGATGACAATCTCTCCCTCAAAATCCTTCAGAAACGGTTCAGCCTGCATGACGGCGTGGCCTGTACCGAGTTGAGGCTCCTGCAAGGCATAATCGACCGGGAACGTGGCGGTTGCTGTTCGGACCAGCTCTGCCTGATGGCCGATGATGAGGACAATCTTGTCGGGATCGAGCGCCTGCGATTTTTCGATGACATACGCCACGAGCGGCTTGCCGTTGGCCTTGTGCAGTACCTTCGGGAGATCCGATTTCATTCGCGTGCCTTTACCGGCGGCCATGATGACGATTGCCAGACTCATAACGTTTTTGGTGAGGGGTTGAGACGGCTTCAGCCGAGATATTCGTCTTCGGAACCTACCCTGTGGCGTCGCTTTGGATTGTTCATCCGGTCAACGATGACAATCATCGGTTTCCAGTTGCGCGCCTCTTCCGGTTCCATTTCGGCGAAGGTCATGATAATGATCTCGTCGCCGGGCAGCGCGCAACGGGCCGCCGCACCATTAAGCTGGATTTCGCGCAGTCCGCGTGTTCCCTCGATGATGTAAGTCTCGAATCGCTCACCGTTGTTGTTATTGACAACCAGCACCTTTTCATTGGCGATCATATCGGCCATGTCAAGCAGCTCTTTGTCGATGGTGATGCTTCCTTCGTATTCCAGGTCTCCACTGGTGACTATGGCGTTGTGGATCTTGGATTTGAGCATGTGTAATTTCATAACGGCGCAAACAGAGTCGAGTTATTTTGATAAGGCTTCACCGCTGGCATGAAAAATTCTGTACCGTTTCATAGCGTCATCGCTTTCAAAGCCATAGCCCCGTATGGTACGGGAGGGGCCTGAAATAGTGACATATTTGTCTGACCGTATCATACGGTTGCTGCTTGATCGGGTGATATGTTCGGTGCGAATGACCGTGTTGTCCGCTGAACGGATGACGACGTTATCGAATGCTTCGATATCCTGGTTGTCATGCACGATGCCTCGACCTGCCGTTACCAGGGTTGCGGTGCCGTCACGGTTGATCAGTTGTACGTTGATTCCTCCATCGAGCCGGATTTCCTGTTTCTCTCCCTGACGGTATTCCGCCGCATGGCGGGCGCTGACAATCGTTTTGGTTCTCCCATTGTCAGAAACCACCAGGGTGACATTCCAGCTTTCCTGGGAAGGCATATCAGCTTTTGTTGAAACAGCAGCCGCCGGCGTGCGAGCCTCCTTTTTGGGAGCGCTACAGCCAGCGGCACTGAACACTATTGCCAGAAAAAAAAAGTTGTCCGGCGAAAATTCAAAAGGCTTCCAGGAGAATGTTACTTGATGTTCAGCTGGTCGAGCACCTTGTAGGTGATATCGGACTGGTCATCGCCGTATACACGGGCACTCTTGTCAAAAATCATGCTATAACCGTCTTTTTAGCGACAGCGGCAACGGTAGCGTCAATTTTCTGACGGATAGGGGTGATAAGTGCCTGCTCCTTCTGAGCGAGCAGCCTCTGTTTTTCCATGGCGCTTTTCTGCAGGTTCTCCTGTTGAGTGCGCAGCTCTTTCTCTTTGACTGCGTTTGGTTTCCCTCCTTTCTGATAAGCCTGGATGGCGCTCTGGAGCGCGCTCTGCTGTTTGGCAAGCTCTGCGCCGCTCTGGTTTTTCATCGTCTGGAGGGTCTGGTCGGCGGCTTTGGTTTCCGGCATCATCTGGAAAATCTTGCCATAATCGACCACGCCTATTTTCTGGGCATTATCGGCAGCAAAAGCCTGTGGAGCCGAGAAGGTCATGCCGAGCGTGAGCGACATGAACAGAAATCCTGATACCGCTTTCTTGATTCCTTTGAAATCTGACATTATCGGTGTGTTTAGGTTTTTCATGATACAGCGTGTACGGTTCTTTGTCTTGTCATCGAATCGTTACCCCGAAAAGTAACATTTCCGGTTTTAAAATACTATTGAAGCCGAGAAAAACAGGATTGGAGAAACATTCTCTGCCTTGTCGTTACCGTTCGGTTTTTGAGTGTTTCAGGGGGTACGTTTTCTGAAAATCTGCCCGGCCTCCTGCTCAATGATCCGTTTCAGCTCAAGCTCAAAAAGATGTACCAGCAGGACGTCGATTTTCAGACCGGTTTTTTCGGCGATGAGGTCGATATGCATTGCGCCCGACTGAAGCGCTTCGACGATGCACGACTCCTCGATGTTCAGGTCGGGCGGTTCGGAAGCTTCGGGATGTGGTCTCAGCGCAGGATTTTGCGCCGGGTTGAGCTCGGCGAGAATGTCTTCGGCGGAAAATACGGGCTTGGCATGGTTCTGCTGGATGAGGTAGTTGGTGCCGCGTGAGGCGTTCGAAAAGATGCTTCCCGGCACGGCGAACACTTCGCGATTCTGTTCGAGGGCATAGGATGCCGTGATCATCGAGCCGCCTTTGATGTCCGATTCGACGATCAGCGTGCCGAGGGTCAGGCCGGCGATCAGGCGGTTTCTTCGCGGAAAATTGCCCGGTTCGGGCTTGATGCCGATCCACTCTTCCGAGACGATCGCGCCTCGTTCGAGTATCCTCGGCCAGAGCCGCCCGGCGGGGTCGGTGTAGATGCGGTCGATGCCGCAGCCGAGCACGGCGACGGTTACGCCATTGCTCTCCACCGCTGAGCGGTGCGCCATCATGTCGATGCCGTAGGCCAGGCCGCTGAGGATGGCGTAACCATTGTTTACCATTTCGCGGCAGATGAATTCGGTGGCCTGCTTGCCATACGCGGTGGCCTTACGGGTGCCGACGACGGCGAGCGAGGGCAAAGAGAGCGCCTCGGGATTGCCGCGAACGAAAAGCAGAAGTGGCGGATCGTAAATCTCTTTCAGGAGCGGTGGATAGGCCGGATCGAGGATGGTCACGACCGAGGCTTCCAGCCGTTCCGCCCGCGCGAGTTGCTCTTCGGCTGCCTGATACGCTTTCTGCAGCCATGCCGGGCTGGCAAGCCGCTCGGCGGTTTCGCGGGCGATGGTTTCACCGATGCCGGGAATCTGGCGCAGGGCGTCATAGTCCGCTTCGAGGAGTGCGGGGGTCGCACCGAAACGGTTCAGCAGGGTGCGAGCTCTCGATGGGCCGATGCCGGGAAGCTGCGAAACGATGAGCAGCAAAAGCGCTGCGCCTGGCTCAGGGATCGTGGTCATGGTTGGGGCAGGGGAGTTGAAGAGAGTTCGGGGGAGGGGTGGCCCCCCGAAACAAGCTCAGAAATCGCGCTTCATGAGAATGTTGGCAAAGCCTCTCAGATAGCCGCGTCCCTCCTCGAACGGAAGGGCGTCGAGCGCTGCCAGCGCCGCTGCGGTATCCTCGTTGATTTTCGCCCTGGTCTCGTCGAGCACACCGCACTTCTCGAAGATTGCCTTGACCGCCGGGACGTTCTCCGGCGAGGTGCCGTTGTTGTCGAAGATCGACTGTAGCAGCTCGCGGTCAGTGCCTTCGGCCAGTTCCAGCGAGCGGAGCAAGAGCCAGGTCTTCTTGCCGTTGATGACGTCGCCGCCCGGCACCTTGCCCGATTTGCCGTCGCCAGCCATGATGTCGAGATAGTCATCCTGAATCTGGAAGGCGCGTCCGATCTTTTCGCCGAAGGTGACCAGCGCCGCGATCTGCTCCGGTGTGCCGTTGCCCGCCACGCCGCCCGCTTCGAGCGCTGCTGAAATGAGGCGTCCGGTTTTTTTGGCGATCATATCGAGGTAGTCGGCGATGGTGACATCCTTGCGCTGTTCGAGTTCCATATCGAGCGCCTGCCCTTCGCAGATGGTGATGTTGGCGTCGTTGAAGATGTGGATCATCTCGGCGTGGCGGGAACTGATCGCCTTGAGCGCCAGCTCGTAGGCGTAGGCGATCATCATGTCACCCGAAAGAATCGCCGCGTTGACATCCCACTGCTTGTGCACGGTGGGGCGGCCATGGCGCAGATCGGCCGCATCCATGATGTCGTCGTGCATCAGGGTGAAGTTGTGCAGCACCTCGATGCCGAGGGCCACGCCAAGTGCGTTGTCGGACTTGCCACTGACCGCTTCGGCGGCGAGCAGAGTCAGGAACGGACGGATTCGCTTGCCCTTTCCTTCGAGGATGTAGCGCGCCGGACCGTAAAGGGTTGCCGGCTTCTCTTTCGGAAAGCACGCGGCAAGCGCTTCGTTGATCTTCGCGTGGTATTGCTGGTACTTGCTTTCAACCTGTGCTTGGGTAATCGGTGAGGACATGACTGCTGTCGTCAGGGTTTACGGTAGATTGGTGCGTGTTTGAGCTGTGTCGTTGTGGCTGAACCGGTCAGGAACATGGCTGCGCGGAGATCATTCGCCCAAGTGCGGATCGTCTCTTCAAGCCTCCCCGAGTGCAGGGCCTTGAGCAGGTGCTGCGCCGATGCGGCGATGTCCGCGCCGAGCGCGATTGATTTGGCGATGTCGAGGCCGTTGCGGATGCCGCCCGACGAGATAACGCTGAGTGCGCCGTACTCCGGGTTTTGCCGCTTCAGCGTCTGGATGCCGGTCAGGCAATCGGCAGTCGGGATGCCCCAGTTCAGAAATTCATCGAGCGCCGATGGGCTGAAGCGCTCCTCGTGGCCGAAGCGGTCGAGGTAACGGCACTCTTCGACCTTCTGCCAGCTGATGCCGCCCGCTCCGGCCACATCGATGGCCTTGACTCCCGCGTCGGCGAGTTTCCGGGCGACGGTCGCCGAGATGCCGCAGCCTACCTCTTTGGCGATCACCGGCACGCCGATGGTGGCGGTGATGTCGTGCAGCCGGTCGAGAAATCCGCTGAAGTCGGTGCCGCCCTCCGGCTGGAACAGCTCCTGCGCCGGATTGAGATGCACGATGAGCCCGTCGGCTTCGATGAGGCCGATCAAAATCGAGAGCTGTTCGTGGCTCAGTCCGGCGGCTACTTCGGGCGCGCCGATGTTGGCGAAGATCGGAGCGGACGGCGCGGTTTTGCGGACAATCGAGAAGCTTTCACGATGCGCCGCTCCTTCAAGCGCCTGGCGCATACTGCCGACGCCGAGCGGAATGCGGAACTGTTCGGCAGCTTCGGCGAGGGTGCGGTTCAGCGCAAGCGCATCGCCGTAGCCGCCGGTCATCGAAGAGATCATCAGCGGCAAGCCTATAGCATGGCCAAGAAACTCCGTCGAAAGGTCGATCTGCGCAAAATCGACTTCAGGCGCGGCGTTGTGCTCAAATCTCCAGGAATCAAGACCGGTATCCTGCCCGTCGAAACAGACCGGCCGGTTCAGGCAGATATCGACGTGGCTGTGCTTGCGTTCGGCGGTTATGGTTGCGCTTGTCTCTTGCATTGAAAGGAGGCGGCTCCTAAGTTGAACGATTTTCAGAGGTGCTCTGTAAAGTATAACTTATGGCAAATATCCCATAACTTTTTTCGGGCTTGTCCGGTTTGCGCCTTATGTTCAGAACCCTGTTCGATATAGCCATCAGGCACATTCTCGGGCGCAAGCGCCAGACGCTGACCACCATGCTTGCTGTCTCTGTCAGTACGATGGTGCTCATCACCACCATTTCGCTGACGAGAGGGCTGCTCGATTCGTTCACCGAAACCATTATTGACGCGGCGCCGCATATCCGGGTCAAAGGCGAGAAGATCGATCCGGTGCCGACCAACCTCTTTGATTCGTTAGCCGTTTCGAGAACGGCTTTTGTGACGGACAACATCGGCAGGGATGAACCCGAGGAGGTGCGTAACTACGGGAGAGTCCTCGATATTGTTTCATCTCAGGCGTTTTCCGGAAAAGTTACCGCCGCGTCGCCGTTTGTCGAGTCGCAGATCATCGCGGTCAAGGGGAACCGCACCCAGCCGGTGGTGCTCAAGGGGGTGGATATTGATCGCGAAGATCGTATCAGCCACATCGGGCGGAGCCTTACCTCCGGCGATCTGGTGCTCTTCAGAAAAACCCCCGACGCGCTGCTGGTCGGAAGTTCCGTGGCCACAGATCTCGGTGTGGAGCTGAACGACCAGATCACCATCATTACGCCCGACGGACGCAGTCGACAGGGCAAGGTCACCGGAATATTCTTTACCGGCATCAACGCGGCCGATAACACGATCCTTTCGTCGCTCAAGCTTGGCCAGATTGTCGAGGGAATGCCGCCCAACAAGGTTACCGGCATAGCGCTGAAGGTCGCTGATCCGCTCAATGATGCGCCGCTGGCCCGCGATCTGGAGCGGATGACCGGCTACCGGTGCCTGACCTGGCAGGAGGAGAATGCCAGTGTACTGGTGCTTTTCAAGCGGATCGGCTCCATCGTGCTGTCGCTGGTGGGGTTTGTCGGCGTGGTGTCGGGTTTCGGCGTGGCGAACATCCTTGTGACGACTGTTTTCGAGAAGAGCCGCGACATTGCTGTTATGAAGTCGTTCGGCTTCTCGTCGGCGCAGATGGTGGGTTTGTTTGTCTTTGAGGGCTTTCTCGTCGGCCTCGGCGGCGCGCTTGCCGGAGGTCTCATGGCGACCGGCTCCATCGGCGTTCTCGCCAGCCTGCACATCGAAAGCTCGCAGGGACCGCTCACTAAAAGCGGTTTCAGCATGTCTTGGAATCCCTGGTATTTTTCTTCGTAATTATCGTGACGGTTATCATCAGTACGATTGCGGCAGCGATTCCCTCGCTCAGAGCTGCCCGGCTGGAGCCGGTCAAGGTGCTGCGGGAGAGTAATCTTTGAGGTTGCGGGGTTTGCCTTGCTGTGGTAGTTGGGCTTCTTCGGACTGGTGGGACTTTTGGGAGGAAGAAGGATCGGAGATCGGTTTTCTTTTTCGCTCTTGCTGTCCCAACAGTCCCAATAGCCCTATTTCTTACGCCGCCCCCTCTATTCTGCTTCTTTCCGGGTGCTGGAGCAGATACAGCTTGTAGTACAAACCGCGCTGGGCGAGCAACTCCTGGTGGGTGCCGGTTTCGCGGATGGTGCCTTTGTGCAGCACCACGATTTTGTCGGCGTGCTGGATCGTCGAAAGCCGGTGAGCGATGATGATCGAGGTGCGGTGCTTCATCAGGCGGTCGGTGGCCTGTTCGATGAGCGACTCGGTTTCGGTATCGACCGAGCTGGTGGCTTCGTCGAGCACGAGAATGTCGGGGTTGTAGAGCAGCGCCCGCACGAAGGCGAGGAGTTGCTTCTGGCCCGCCGACAGACCGGAGCCGTTCTCGCGGATGCGGTAGTCATAGCCGCCCGGCAGCTTTTCGATGAATCGGTTCGCCCCAACGATTCGCGCCGCATCCCGAATTTTTTCGTCCGAAATCGATGGATCGCCGAACGAGAGATTCTCGCGAATCGAACCGGCGAAGAGCACTACATCCTGCATCACCACCCCAACGAGTTTGCGCAAATCATGGCCGGGAATGTCGCTCAGCTCAATGCCGTCAATCGTCACTGAACCCTTCGCGTACGGGTAAAATCGTGACAAAATGTTGATGAGCGTGGTCTTGCCGCTGCCGGTCGCGCCGACGATGGCTACGGTTTCGCCCGCCCGGATATCGAGCGAAATGTCGCGCAGCACCCAGTTTCCCTCGTCGTAGGCGAACCACACCTTGTCGAAACGGATCCGATCCCGGAACGAATCGAGCGAGCGGGCGCTCTTCGCCGGTTTGGGATCGAGCGGCTCTTCGAGCAGCCGGAAGATACGGTCGGAGCTGGTGACGGCGGTCTGCATGATGTTGAAGCGGTCCGACAAATGCTGTAACGGGCGGAAGAAGAGCCAGATAAACTGCACGAACGACACCACCACGCCCACCGACAGATCAGCCTGCAATATCCGCGTCGCGCTGAACCAGAGCACCAGTCCCGCCGCCGCAGAGCTGAGGAACTCGATCAGCGGGAAGTAGATCGAAAAGTAGAAGACCGTTTTGATGTTAGCGTCGCGGTGGTCGGCGTTGATTGCGGAGTGTTTCTGGAACTCGGCCTCCTCCCGTGCGAAAAGCTGCACCACCTTCATGCCGGTGATGTGCTCCTGGAAAAAGGAGTTCAGACGGGCCAGATGTGTCCGGACATCGAGGAACGCCTGGCGTACCTTGTCCTTGAAAAAAATGGTCGAGTAGATCATGATCGGCAGAATGCTCAGCACGACAAGTGTCAGCCGCCAGTCAGTCAGGAACATCATGACGACGATGAAGAGCAGCTGCAGAATGTCGCCGATGATGGTGATGAGTCCGCTGGAGAGCATCTCGTTGAGCGCCTCGACGTCGTTGGTGGTGCGGGTGATGATGCGGCCCACCGGGTTGCGGTCGAAGTAGCGGATCGGCAGGCGCTGCAAGTGGCGGAAGATGTCGAGCCGGATCGCGTAAACCGCTTTCTGCCCGATGAGCTGCGTCAGCCAGGTGGCGGCGTACTGCTTGAGTCCGTCGAGCACGACCACGAGCAGCATGATGAGGCTGACGACGGCGAGTCCCTTGTGATCTCCTTTGGCGATGTGGTCGTCGATGGCGATGCGGGTCAGCCAGGGGCGGAGCGGGGTCAGGATTGCACCGGCGGCGGTCAGTGCCACCGCGCCTGCGACCAGCCCCTTGAAGGGCTTGATGTAGCCGAGAAGCCGCTTGATGATATAGCGGTCAACGGAACCCTTTTTCCGATTGCCGAGGGTTTCGTCCTGCTGCGTGCGGAATCCCGAGGCCGCGCCTGCTCCCATTCTCATGCCGGTCAGCCCTCGGTCGGATTTGCCGATGCGGCGGCGGTTGCGATCTCATCGATGAAGCTCGCAGCGAGGGCGTCGGCCTCTGCCTGTGTCGAGGCTTCAGTGTAAATCCGGACGATCGGCTCGGTGTTCGAGGGGCGAAGATGCGCCCATCCTTCCGGGAAGTCGAGTTTGAGGCCGTCGAGCCGGTTGCACTCTGCCTCGGGATGATTTGCCGCCACGGTGTCGAAAATCCTGCCGAGCGCCTCTTTGGTCAGCGTCGCAAGCTCGACCTTCTTTTTCGACATGAAATAGTCGGGGAAGGTTTTGCGGAACTGCGAGAGCGTGCCGCCCGTTTCGGATTTCCACCCGGCGAAGGCCTGGAGGAAGAGCGCGATGCCGGCGAGCGCGTCGCGGCCGTAGTGCAGCTCCGGCAAAATGACGCCGCCGTTGCCTTCGCCGCCAATCACTGCGCCTTTTGCTTTCATCACCTCGGTCACGTTGGCCTCGCCGACTTTCGCGCTGAAGCACTCCACCTCGTGCCTGCGGGCGATGTCGAAGAGAGCGCGGCTGCTCGACAGGTTGTTGACCACCGGGCCTTTGTGGTGCTTCAGGTAGAAATCGGCGCAGGCGACCAGCGTATATTCCTCGCCGAAGAGCGTGCCATCCTCGCACACGAGCGCAAGCCGGTCAACGTCGGGATCGACGATGATGCCGAGGTCGCAGCTCTCGCGGGCGAGAATCTCCATTGTCTGGCGAAGGTTCTCTTCGACTGGCTCCGGGTTGCGCGGAAAGATGCCCGTGCCTTCGCAGGCAAGGGTCTTGATCTCGCGGATGCCGAGCTTGCGGCAGAGTTCGGGCACAATGAACGACCCGGCCCCCTCGACGGCGTCGATCAGCACCCGGAAGTTTAGGCTTTTGATGAGGTCGATGTCGAGGTAGGAGAGCTTCAGGATTCGGTCGATATGCACGGCGTCCCACGAGCCGTTTGCCGTTACGGCACCGATGCCGTCCCATCGGGCGAAGTCGAACGCTTTTTCGGCGGCGATGTCGAGCAGTTCCTCCACGTCCGGCGCGGAGAGGAATTCGCCCTTTTCGTTGAGCATCTTCAGCGCGTTCCACTCGACGGGGTTGTGGGAGGCGGTGACGATCAGGCCGCCGTCAGCCTCTTCGCCGACAGTGGCGATCTCGACGGTTGGGGTGGTGGTCATGCCGACATCGATCACATCGCAGCCGCAAAGCGAGAGTGCGTTGGAGACCAGCCCGGTGATGACGCCGCCTGTCGGACGGCTGTCTCTGCCGATGACGATTTTCGGTTTGGACTGTGAGCCGGGGTTCCGGGACTCTTTCCGCCGCCTGAGCCAGGTGGCGAAGGCCATGGTGAAGGCCGTGAGGTTTTCCGGGGTGAGGCTCTTGCCGACGACGCCGCGGATGCCGGAGACGCTGATCATCAAGCTCATTGGCTTATAATCGTGAGAGTTGACAGGGATATGCTGTTTTGTTGCGGGAATATACAGAAAAAACACCGAAGCCTGCTCGTCAGTCTGGCGGATTCTGTCAATAATTTGTTTCGATATTTTTAATTTTCGAGGCAGGTTCGTATATTACATGCCTTTTGTTGCGGATACCGCACACTCTTAACAAGATATTATTATAATAGCACAAGGTTATGCCTCTACACAAATCAGCCGAAAAAAGACTCAGACAGGCAGCGCGCAGAAATGAAAGGAACCGTGCCCGTAAAAAAGAACTCAAGGGCGTTTTGAAAAACATGCAGAAGCTGATCGATGCCAATGCCGCGAAGAGTGAAGTCGAGGCGGCCTACAAGGCTGCCGTGCAGAAGCTCGACAGACTTGGTGTCAAGCGTTACATCCACGCCAACAAGGCTTCGCGCAAGAAAGCACAGCTGACCAAAGTGCTTAACAACTACACGCCGACTGCCGGCTGATCATCGGCCTTTCGCAAGCGTGTCGCGATTGGGCGATGTTTTATATTCAATCATACCCGGCCAGCAACCGGCGCTCTCTTGGCGCTAAAGGTTCGCGAGCCGGGTATCGTCCATCCCATACATCATGTTCGCATTTTTAAGAGGTGAGCTGGTAACGGTCTCCCGCGAGGAGGCGGTTGTCGAGGTATCCGGCATCGGCTACCTTCTGCACATCTCGTCCGGCACGAGCCGCCGGTTGCCCCCGGAGGGGAGCCAGGTTCGTCTTTTTACCCATCACTACATTCGCGAGGATCTTCAGCAGCTTTTCGGCTTTCTCGACGAAGAGGAACTTCAGCTTTTCCGTCTGCTGCTTACCATCGGCGGCGTTGGGCCGAAGCTGGCGATGGCTGCGCTGTCGGGCCTGAGCGTTGGCGAAATCCAGGAAGCGATTGTCGCCAATCGTCCGGAAACCCTTTACGGCATTACTGGTGTGGGCAAAAAAACCGCCGCCCGTATCATTCTTGAACTTCGTGACAAGATTCTCAAAATCCAGCCAGCGACGAGCGGCAAGCCAGCGGGTGCGTCTCACGCCATCCAGCTGAATGAAGATGCTTTGGCGGCGCTCATGACGCTCGGTTTTCCGAAGCCAGCGGCTCAGAAAGCCATTTCGGGCATTCTGGAGACTTCCCCCGGCCTGTCGGTCGAAGAGGTTGTCAGGGCTGCGCTCACCGCTATTCACAATAACTCCTGAGTCACTGTGGATTACCAGCAAGCTATCGATTTCCTTTTTCCCCTTCACCGTTTTGGCATCAAACCTGGTCTCGAACGCATCGAAACGCTGCTTGACGCGCTTGGTCATCCGGAGCGTAAGCTCGGCACGATTGTTCACGTCGCCGGAACCAACGGCAAAGGCACGGTCGCCTCGTGCGTTGCCTCGATCTTCAGCGCCTCGGGCCGCAAAACCGGCCTGTTTACCTCGCCGCATCTGGTCGATTTCACAGAGCGGATCCGCATCGATGGCCAGCAGATCGGTCGGCAGCGAGTCGCTGAATACTGTACAAAGCTGCAACCGGTGGTGCTCGAAACCGGTGCAACTTTTTTCGAGGCGACCACGGCGATGGCGTTCGCCTTTTTCGCCGATGAAGGCGTCGATGCCGCGGTGATCGAAACCGGCATGGGTGGGCGGCTCGATGCGACCAATGTCGTGCAATCCGACGTGGTGATCATCCCGAGCATCGGCATGGATCACACCGAGTGGCTCGGCGGGAGCATTCCGGAAATAGCTGCCGAGAAGGCGGCGATCATCAAGCCAGGTTCTCGGGTGTTTACCGCCGTGCCGGAAGCGGGCGAGGCGTTCGCGCCGATCCGCGAGGTTGCCGAAGCGGCGGGCGCGGAGCTGCACCAGGTCGAGCGGGAGGCCGAGTGGTCGGTGGAGGAGGTTTGTCCGGGCGCTCTCGCCCTGCGAATCGCACTCGATGGCGGGGAGTCGCGGCAGTTTCGGGCTGCGCTGACCGGATCGTTCCATGCGCCGAACGTTTGCCTTGCTGTCATGGCCGCCCGTTCCGAGGGTATCTCGTGGGAACATATCGGCGATGGTCTGGCACGGGTTGGCGCTTCAGGTTACCGGGCGCGCCTGGAACGCATCGCGGACAAACCGGCAGTGATGCTTGATGTCTCCCACAATCCGGAAGGGATGCAGAAAACCGTCCAGGCGCTTCTGGAGATACGGGACCATTTCCGTTTTCTGTACGTGATTATCGGTGTCGCTGCTGACAAGGATGCTGCCGGTATTGTCCACCATATCGCCCCGGTCGCCGACGAAATTGTCGCTGTGGAGCTACCCACAGCGCGGACTCTTCCGGCGGAGGAGCTGGAGCGCTTGTGCGCGGAGTCAGGGGCGCAGCAGGTCAGCTCGTGCCGGACGGTTGCCGAAGCGCTGGAATTTCTCGATCAGCGCGTCGAACCCGAAGATATGATTCTGGTGACAGGTTCGTTCTATCTTTCCGGAGAGGTGGCGGCTATGGAGCGGTTTCGTTCACCGGGCGCATCGGCTGGCACGATATGATTCATCTGTTTTTACATAAAATATTTTATATTCGTGTTGACCTCTGAGATTCTCCAGCCAAGGTCGAGGCCTTCCTCTGGCGGTTCTCCTGGTAAATCCGGTTTCATTACATACCATCTTACCTCATACGGCTTCTTTTCTCATTTTCATGTCGCTTCCTACAGGATCGAAGGTGTCATTCACCATATCCGGCGGCCATCGACGATGATCCCGTTGTTTCTCCTCAGTGATTACGCATGAGGCAGTTCTTTTACTGCATACTTAACCATTAAGCGTTGACCAATCAACAATGTCGAACAATTCGGTATCCAAAGGCCTGGACATCAATGCACTCCAGAAGAAAAAGGTTCATGAACTCAATGCTATCGCCAAAGAGCTTGGCGTGATTACCGCCGGTTTTCGGAAGGAGGAGTTAATCTACAAGATTATCGAGGCGCAGTCCCTGAAAAATCCTGATTCCGAGAGTGGGCAGGTAATGGTCAATACCGGAGTGTTGCAGGTCATACCCGAAGGCTACGGTTTCCTGCGCTCCTCGAACTACAACTACCTCTCCTCCCCCGACGACATCTACGTTTCTCCCTCACAGATCAAGCGTTTCAACATGCGAACCGGCGATACCGTCTCCGGTCAGGTTAGGGCGCCGAAAGAGGGGGAGCGCTTCTTTGCGTTGCTGAAGATCAACACCATCAACGGTAAGGATCCCGAGGTGACCCGCGAGCGTCCCTTCTTCGAGAACCTGACGCCGCTTTTTCCCCATTCGCGCCTCAAGCTCGAAACCCGTCAGAACGAGTACTCCGGGCGCATCATGGATATTTTCACGCCCATCGGCAAAGGCCAGCGCGGACTGATCGTCGCCCAGCCGAAGACTGGTAAAACCATTCTGTTGCAGATGATCGCCAACGCCATCATCAAAAACCATCCAGAGGTTTATCTCATCGTGCTGCTTATCGACGAGCGCCCTGAGGAGGTGACCGACATGGCTCGCAGCGTGGAAGCGGAGGTGGTCAGCTCGACTTTCGACGAAGATCCGGAGAGGCACGTGCAGGTTGCCGACATGGTGCTTGAAAAAGCCAAGAGGCTGGTCGAGGTCGGTCACGACGTGGTGATTCTGCTCGACTCCATCACCAGGCTTGCCCGCGCGCACAACACCATTATTCCGCACTCCGGCAAGATTCTCTCCGGCGGTATCGACGCCAACGCACTCACCAAGCCGAAGCGCTTTTTCGGCGCAGCCCGAAACATTGAGGAGGGAGGTAGTCTGACCATTATCGCTACGGCGCTGGTCGATACCGGCTCGCGCATGGACGACGTGATCTTCGAAGAGTTCAAGGGCACCGGCAACATGGAACTTGTGCTTGACCGGCGCTTGTCGGAGCGCAGAATTTTCCCGGCCATCGACATTCTCCGCTCAGGAACCCGCAAAGAGGAACTACTGTTTACCCAAGAAGAGCTGTCGCGCACCTGGCTGCTTCGGAAATACCTCGGCGACAAGAATCCAATCGAGTGCATGGAGTTTATGCGCGAAAAGATCGTCGAGACCAAGGACAACAAAGAGTTCTTCAAGTACATGAACGCTTGACCTGATTTATCTGTCTTATCTTATTCGTCAGATTGGCCCATCGGATTCGACCTGAAGCAGCTTCCGAAGTAAAAATGTTTTCGGGCATTTTTAATTTGGAAGAATTCCCTTGAGACCCTATATTACTTGCCTTCTAAAACAAAGGAAAGAATTTACTATTCATGCCCTGCGGAAAAAAAAGAAAACGCCATAAAATGGCAGTACACAAACGCAAAAAGATGCGCCGTAAGAACAGGCACAAGAAGCGTTTGCGGTACCAGAACAAGTAGGCTTGTAAAAAGCCGTGAAGCTTGGTTGAGAATATAGCTCAGTCGGTAGAGCAACTGCCTTTTAAGCAGTGGGTCGAAGGTTCGAGTCCTTCTATTCTCACTGGGTACAAATTTGTTCCCTGAAATACATACAAAATGCCCGAGTGGTGGAATTGGTAGACACACCATCTTGAGGGGGTGGCGCCGTTAGGTGTAGGAGTTCGAATCTCCTCTCGGGCACATAAACAAAAAAGCCGCAATACGCGGCTTTTTTGTTGTCGTGAAGAAGCTCATCTTCAAGTATGCGGCATCTTGCCTCGGCTGGTCGTTCCCTTTAAGCTGTTCGCTTTACAGCGGCGGCCTTTAAGGTTCACGCTGACAAATAAATAGCAGCGTTCCTCTTTGATTGAGAAATGTTTAACAGTACTTTTTCGTTACAGACTCACGGCATAACACCGCTTCCGCTGAAACGATAAATGTTCCTGACATTATGCACAAACTTCAGGTTGATATTCTCGGATTGTCAACGAGTCCGCATACCAACGGCGCCTACGCCCTGATTCTTTATGAAGTGGAAGGCAAACGCAAATTGCCTATCATTATTGGCGGGTTCGAGGCTCAGGCTATTGCTCTCAAGCTCGAAAACATAAAGCCGCCTCGCCCGTTCACTCATGACCTGTTCAAGCAAGTTGCCGATGCCTTCGATCTTCATGTCAATGAAGTGTTCATTGATGAACTGCACAACGAAACCTTTTATGCGAAAGTTATTTGCGAGATGGGGGGCGTGGTGCATGAAATTGATGCGAGGCCGAGCGATGCCATTGCCATAGCGGTTCGTTTCAGTGCTCCGATTTTCGTTTCGGAAGAGATTATGAACGAAGCCGGCATTGTCGAGGAGCGCCAGAAAGAAGATGAAGAGCAGGCTTCCGTTGAAGAGCTTGTCGAGCACGAGGGTGAGGAGGAAGCCGCCAAAGGTGAATCGGTTGAGGCAGAGCTGAGCAGCAAGCTCGAAGAGGCGATCAACCGTGAGGATTACGAGGAGGCGGCGCGAATAAGAGACGAGCTTTCGCGTCTCAGGAAGGGTGGTGAAGGTGAGGCGTAGCCATCTTTTAGTGCACCCGCAAATTCTTTCGGAGCCATAAAAAAGCCATGACTAAAAATTTTCTAGTCATGGCTTTTTCAGTTTACAGAAAAGAACGGTCAGTCGTTGGGCTGACCGAACGAGAAGGTGAAGTTCCAGCCTTGAGACTTTTTATCCGGTTCTGATGGAGCGGAGTCAAACCCGTAACCGTAGTCGATACCGATCTGGCCGATGATAGGCAGGTAGAGCCTCAGACCGATACCGGCTGATTTTTTCAGATCGGTCAGGTCGAAGGTTGATGCATCAGCCCAGAGATTGCCCGCTTCTGCAAAAACCAGGGCATAGATGCTCGCCGAAGGACTGAGCGTAAGCGGGTAGCGAAGCTCGGTGGTGAATTTAGAATAGATTCTGCCTCCGTACAGATCGGTTTCACCATCGAACTTCTGACCGAGGCTGTGGTCAGGATAGCCACGGAGCGGGATGGTCGGCAGGGACGACATACCACTGCCGCCCATATAGAAGTAGTTCGTGTAGGGGATATAGTCATCTTTGCTGAAGGTGTCGAGGTAACCCTGCTGTGCGGATACGTTGACGATCAGGTCTTTCGATACCGGGAAAAACCAGCTTGTTGTTCCGATCAGTTTGTAGAAGTTGATCGTTCCGGGTAGCACACCTCCAGCCAACTGGGCAGTAAAGACGCTCTTGCTTCCATGCCGCGGATAGATCGGGTTGTCGATACTGTTTCTGCTGATTGTCTGGGTTATTGAGAACTCCTCGGCCTCCTCAGGCGCATCTGTCTCGTTGAGGAAGCTGACGAAGCCGCCTTTGGTATGCAGGTAGCTCAGTCGCCAGCTGATAGCGAAATAGTCGTCTGGCCAGGTGAGTCTTCTTCCGATGGTGATGTTAGCGCCGTACTGGTTGATTGTTTTCGTGGCGTCACTGACTCCATTATTAGTCAGATCGTAGCTCTGCTTGGTTTTGAATGCGGTGAACCCCAGGGAGGTATGGGTGCCGAACGCCCACGGATCGCTTGCTGACAGCGAAAGGGTCCGGTAGTTGTTGGAGCCGAACTGCCATTGCACGGCGAGTCTCTGTCCGTCGCCGTGGGGCAGTGGCCGGTATGCCGACGGATGAAAGAGGTCTCCGAACGAGAAGTTGTTGAAGGTCAGACCAAGAGATCCGGTGCCACCGCTCGAAGCGCTGTAGCCGATGGCGGCGTTGAAGGTATCGGTCTGTCGTTCTGTCACATTATAGGTCAGATCGACCGTATCGTTTTTCTGGTTTGGCTGGATGTCCGGTGTCAGGGTTTCAGGGTCGAAATAGTTGAGCATCGAGAGCTCCCTGATGCTTCTGACGACGTTCTTCCGGCTGAAGGTGTCGCCCGGAACAGTATAGAGTTCCCGCCGGATAACGTGATCCTTCGTTTTGGTATTTCCCTTGATGTTGATGATGTTCAGCGTGTAAGGGTCGCCTTCTGTCAGGGTGATGACCAGATCGACCTGATTTGGCTGCACCACCTGTTCTTCGAGTTGTGCTCTGAATGAGAGGTATCCCCGGTCGAGGTACAGTGAACTGACATCGGAATGATCCTGGGAGTAGTTCAACCGTTCGTTGATCTTTTTTGCACTGTACAGGTCACCGTTTTTGACGCCGAATGTGGTATTGAGTATCTGGGTCGTGGCGAAATCCTTGGTGTTGCCGATCCAGGTGATGTTCCTGATATGATATTTTGGCCCCTCTTCGACGTAAATATCGAGGATAAGCCCTTTTTTGTCATCGGTGTAGGTGACTGTGTCCTTGACTATGCGTGCGTCGCGATAGCCATTGTCGCGATAAAATTCAACCAACAGGTTCTTGTCCTCTTCGAACTTGTCCTTGTCGAGTTTGGGCTGCCCGAAAATTTTTCGCCACCATGAGTTCTGCGTGGTCTCTTTGAGCACACCCCGGAGTTTGCCCTCTTTGAACGCTGTATTGCCGTGGAATCTGATTTTTTCGATGACAACCTTGCTGCCTTCGTGAATGGTAAAGATCGCTTTGACTTTGTTCTCGCCGGTATTCTGGAGTCGATACTCCGCGCCTGCTGTCAGATAGCCTTTCGCTGCATACTGCTTTTCGATTCTGTTCTCGGCGTTCAAAAGCTCCTGGTTGCTTATCCGTTGTCCGGGGTTCAGATTGGCGGTGTTCAGCAACTCCTTTGTTTTGAATTTGTGATTGCCCTGGAACTCGACGCTTTGGAGGAGAGGGAGCTCGGTGACGACAAAGGTCAGCTTGATGTTGCCACCGCCAAGATCGGTCTGTTCGATCTGGATATTGCTGAAATATTGCAGGTTCCAAAGGTATTGCAGCACGCCGGGAATCTCCTGACCCGGGACAGTAATCTGGTCATTGATTTTGATGGGCAGGCTTTTGAGCAATTCAGACTCCTTGATGGTCTGAAGTCCGCTGAAGGTGATTTCGCGGACGGTGAGCGTGCGGGTTTCCTGTATGGCGGCTGCTGCCGGACGCGCTGTAACGGAGCTGTTTGCCGGAGCCGAAGGCTTTGCCTTGGCAAAAACCGAAGATGAGGGGATGTTGAGCAGAGCCAGAACAATCAGGAGTGCTGATAACCTGTCTGGTGGAAATGGTGTCGTTTTCATGAAAGGGCTGATTGGTTCTGTGTTTCAGTTCGGCGTTATTCTACTTCATTGGTTTTCAGTTGCTCGCTGGTCTTGCCAAACCGTCGTTCGCGTTTTTGAAACTCCCGGATGGCTTCATACAACTCGTTGCGCCGGAAATCGGGCCAAAGGGTGTTACTGAAAATGATTTCGGAATAGGCGTTTTGCCAGAGCATAAAGTTGCTGATGCGGTACTCACCGCTGGTTCGTATCAGCAGATCAGGATCGGGCATTGATTCGGTTGAAAGATACGAAGCAAATAGATTTTCATCTATGGTTTCGGGGTCGAGCGAACCCTGTTTTACCTGACGGGCGATGTGCTGACACGCCTGGGTGATATCCCATTTTCCGCTATAGCTCAGGGCGATGGTCATGGCCATGCCTCGGTTTTTTCTGGTCAGCTCTATGGTTTCATCGAGTGTCTTGTGCACGTCATCGGGGATCATCTCCATATCTCCGATAACCTCCAATCGGATATCGTTTTCAAGCAGTTTCACGGCCTCTTTTCTGAGCACCTTGATGAGCAGCTTCATCAGGGCCGAAATTTCAGGTTTCGGTCTTTTCCAGTTCTCGATCGAAAAGGTGAACAGCGTCAGGTTTTCGATGCCGAGTTGAGAAGATGCCTCGACCACATCTCTCACCGATTCAACACCAGCCACATGGCCTGCAATGCGCGACTTGCCTTTGATTTTCGCCCATCGGCCGTTTCCGTCCATGATGATGCTGATATGCCGGGGAAGCACGCAGGATGATTTCAGCGTTTCCTGGATTCGGGTATCTTCAGGATCAGATTTCGATGTGAACCACTGGGGCATGTAAGAGTAGGAAAATCCAAGGGTTAATGCTGTTCATCGGACCTCGCGGCTTTTAGAGGGGGTTCGTTATCATCCTTGAAGCGCGCAACCTCCATCAAATTGAATTATAGACAGTTATTTATTATTATACAAACTTCATGGCGGCAGAGCCCCCTGGACTCTTCCGGCCGGCAGCGCCCTCTATCCGCAGGAGTTGTTGTCCCGCCGCAACATGCAGATGAACGATCTTCAATTTATAATCCAGCCGAATAAACGTGCAGTTTCATGGTTACGAGGACCTCAGGTCCAGGCTGCTCTCAGGTGAGCTAACCTGTGAGCAGGTGATTTCAGATTATTTACAGCGCATCGATTCCCGCCGCGACGACAATATTTTTACCGTTGTGTTTCACAACGAGGCAATGGTTCGTGCTCGCGAGCTTGACGGCAAGCTTCAGCGCGGCCAGGCCCCCGGGGTGCTTTTCGGTATGCCGATTGCCATCAAGGACAACATCGCCATGAAGGGTGCGCCTCTGTCGTGTGCCTCGAAGATTCTCGCTGGTTACGAAAGCGTTTATGACGCCACGGTGATCGAGCGGATGCATGCCGAGGATGCCATTTTTGTCGGACGCACCAACATGGACGAGTTCGCGATGGGCAGTTCCAACGAGAACTCTGCTATCGGTCCGGTGCCGAATCCCTACGATAAAACCCGCGTGCCCGGCGGCAGCTCCGGCGGCTCGGCGGCGGCGGTGGCCAATGATCTCGCCATGGTAGCGCTCGGCTCTGATACCGGCGGTTCGGTTCGCCAGCCCGCAGGTTTCTGCAACATCATTGGTCTCAAACCAACTTACGGCCGCATCTCGCGTTACGGCCTCGTCGCCTTCGCCTCGTCGTTCGACCAGATCGGCCTGCTCGCCGCGAACTGTGACGATGCGGCGCTCGTGCTTGGCGTCATCGCCGGAAAGGACGAGCATGATGCAACCTCGTCGCACCACGACGTGCCGGAGTACGACGCCACGATGGATCACGTCTCCGTCGAGGGACTGCGCATCGGTGTGCCGCGCGCGTTTTTTCCCGAGAGCCTCAATGCCGACGTGGCCGGAGTGGTCAAGGCGGGTCTGAAAAAGCTCGAAGATGCTGGCGCTGAGCTGGTCGAGATCGACCTGCCTGAAAGCGACTACGCCATCGCAGCCTACTACATTCTCGTCACCGCCGAGGCTTCCTCGAACCTCGCACGGTTCGACGGTGCGCGCTACGGCTACCGTTCGCCCGACTCGCCTGACCTTTCGAGCATGTACGTCAACTCGCGCACCGAGGGATTCGGCGCGGAGGTCAAGCGTCGCATCATGCTGGGTACCTACGTGCTTTCGGCGGGCTACTACGATACCTACTACAAAAAAGCGCAGCAGGTGCGCCGCGTCTTCCAGGACAAGTATCGCGAAGCGTTCGAGAAGGTCGATGTGATCTTCGGGCCGACCTCACCCTTTCCGCCTTTCGGTATTGGCGACAAGATGGACAATCCGCTCGAAATGTACCTGGCCGACGTTTTCACCGTTCCGGCCAGCATCGTGGGAATGCCCGCCATCAGCGTGCCGGTCGGCTTCGACAGCCTCGGCCTGCCAGTTGGCGTTCATCTGATTTGCAACTTTTTCGAGGAGGGCAAGATGCTCGGCATCGCCCGCCATCTCCAGACCTTGTGTCAGACAGTTCCGTCCAACTGACGGCTTTTTTCATCACCACAAAAGATTATGGAAATATGAGCGTTCTGGTCAATAAAGATACCCGTCTGGTCGTGCAGGGAATCACCGGTGGCGAGGGAACCTTCCACACCTCGCAGATTCTGGAGTATGGCACCAACGTCGTTGCTGGCGTCACTCCCGGCAAAGGCGGTATTCTCTATAATGGCAACGAAAAAGATCAATTCTGCCGCCCGGTTCCGGTGTTCGACACCGTGAAGGAGGCTGTCGAAAAGGCCGAAGCCAACGCGACGGTGATCTTCGTGCCCGCGCCGTTCGCCGCTGACGCCATCATGGAGGCTGCTGCCGCCGGTTTGAAGGTGATCATCTGCATCACCGAAGGCATTCCGGTCAATGACATGATGAAAGCCTACAGCTACGTGCAGGAGAAGGGCGCAGTGCTGGTCGGTCCGAACTGCCCCGGCGTCATCACCCCCGGCGAAGCCAAAGTCGGCATCATGCCCGGTTTTATCCACAAGAAGGGCACCATCGGCGTCGTTTCGCGCAGTGGCACCCTGACCTACGAAGCGGTGCACCAGCTCACCGAAGTCGGCCTCGGCCAGTCCACCTGCATCGGCATTGGCGGTGACCCGATCATCGGCACCCGCTTTCTCGACGCCGTCAAGCTCTTCGCCAAGGATGACGACACCGAAGGCCTCGTCATGATCGGCGAAATCGGCGGCAGCGCCGAAGAAGAGGCTGCCGAGTACATCAGGAAATATTTCAAGAAGCCGGTCGTTGGCTTCATCGCAGGCCGCACTGCCCCTCCCGGTCGCCGCATGGGCCACGCCGGAGCTATCGTCTCCGGAGGCAAAGGCACCGCCGAAGAGAAGATCAAAGCAATGGAAGCAGCAGGCATCAAGGTTGTCGAAAACCCCGCCGACATCGGCGAAGCAATGCTGAAGGCGCTCGGCAGAGCTTGATGGCTTTCTTCAGTCCAGTTACAATAAAAAGAGCGCTTTCGGGCGCTCTTTTTATTGGTGGCAGACAGATCTGAGAAACACTACAACCCCAGTGTCACCAGATCGTGGATGTGAACTATCCCCACCGGACACCGCTTTTCATCGCACACCATGAGCTGGGTGATGCGGTGGGTTTCGAGAAGTTCGAGGCAGGCTTTGGCCTTCATGTCGGTTGAGACGGTTTTCGGGTTGGGGGTCATCACCTCTGAGGCCTTCTTGTCGAGGAATGATTTGCCGGTCTGCACCAGTCGCCGCAAGTCGCCGTCGGTGAAGATGCCGGTCAGTCGGCCCTCCGCATCCACGATGCCGCTGACGCCGTAGCGTTTGGAGGTCATTTCGAGGATGAGGTCCGAGATGGTCGCACTCTCGCTGACGACGGGTAGCGCCTCTCCCTGTGCCATTACGTCGCTGACTCGCATCGTCAACTGCTTGCCGAGCGAGCCTTTTGGGTGGGTGAGGGCGAACTCCTGGTCGGTGAAGTTTTTCTTTTTCATGAGGCAGATCGCCAGCGCGTCGCCCATCGCGAGCATCGCCGTGGTTGAGCTGGTTGGCGCGAGGTCGTATGGACACGCCTCCTGATCGACGCCGGTGTCGAGCACCACGTCGGCGTTCATCGCGAGGTAGGAGCGAGGGTTGCCGGTGAAGGCGATGATGGTCGCCTTCCGCTCCCGGAGCGCCGGGAGGATGAAGTTCAGCTCTTCGGTCATGCCGCTTTTGGAGAGGCAGATGACCGTGTCGCCCTCCGAAACCACGCCGAGGTCGCCGTGCGCCGCTTCCGCCGGATGGAGGAAAATGGCCGTGGTGCCGGTCGATGAGAGCGTTGCCGCGATCTTCTGGCCGATAATGCCCGATTTGCCCATGCCGGAGATGATGATCTTGCCTGTGCAGGCGAGCATCAGTTCAACTGCTCTGGAAAAGTTCTCGTCCAGCCGCTCGCTCATCAGGCGGACGGCTTCGGCTTCCTGCAGAAGAATGCTCTTGCCCTCCTGTATGGTGGTTGCTTGTTCTTTCATCATCGCTGGTATGGGTTCGGCAGCAGCGATCCGGTTCGCCGCCAAAAGCTGGAAATATTCATTTTTAATCCGATATTCAGCGCTATAATCCGGAAAATTCATGATATTTTCAAAGCCCGGACCGGAAGCGCCGGAGTTACCGCGCCGCGGCGGCTTCGCACAGTTACCGGAAACTGTTCATGCTAACCATAACTTGCGGATTATGAGCTGGATTTTAATTCTCGGATTTGCTCTGTCGGTCTTTTTTCTGCTCATGTATTTTCTCTCCAAGTTCGTCAATCACATGAAGATGGAGCAGAACATGGAGATCGAATCGTTCAAGGACAGCCTGATTGACAAGGACAATCCGGTCGGTTTGACGGGTGAAGAGCTCGAAAAGATGAAGCAGCAGCAGGCCGAAGCGCAGGCGCATCTGCGCGAGGTGATCTCCAAGATTCCGGTCATCCAGAAAGACGGCAAGTTCCAGGTCGATATGGACGCCGTCCGGCAGCAGAAGGCGGAGGCCGCCAAAACCAACGGCTCGATCGGCCCGGCGACCGGCAAGAACTGACCGCTACCTTCAGCTACCCAGCGGATGTTCTCCAAACTCAAGCTTCTCGCGAAGGATACGGTCATCTACGGCGCGAGCACCATTCTGGCCCGCAGTCTTAACTATGTTCTCGTTCCGCTTTACGCCAACAAGCTGACCACCTTCGATAATGGTATCCAGGCGGTGGTTTACGCCAACATCGCCCTGGCGAACGTCATTTTCACCTACGGTCTCGAAACCTCCTACCTGAAGGTCGCCTCCGACGCCATCAAACGGAACGAGGACGAACGCTCGCTGTTTTCGACCGCTTTCTTCAGTCTCTTTGTTACATCGATCCTTTTTTCGGCGCTGATGCTGCTCTTTGCGCCGTCGATTGCCGTAGCCATCGGCCTCGCGTCCAGTTCGGGCATCTACATACAATACGCCGCCGCGATTCTTTTTCTCGATACGCTGCTCGTCGTACCGTTTGCCGAACTGCGGCTGAAACGCAAGGCGATTCCGTTCGCGCTCGCCAAGGTGATGGGCGTGGTTGGCGGCGTGATCAGTACCTTCGTGCTCATTCTCGGACTTCATGCGGGTCTCTCCGGCGTGTTCATCGGCGAGGCGCTCGGTTCGGTGGTGAGCCTGCTTTTCATTCTGCCGGTATTCAAAAATCTCAAACCCACTTTCTCGCCCGGCATGTACCGGCAGTTGCTCGGCATCGGTCTGCCCTACGTGCCGACTGGCATCGCAGGTCTGCTCATCCACCTGATCGACCGGAACCTCCTGATCCGCATTTCGCAGCAGGATATCGACCGGCTGTACGGCGCGGGTTTCCAGGCTTCGGATATTACCGGTATCTACGGGCGGGTGGCGGCATTTGGTGTGGCGCTCCAGATGTTCATCCAGATTTTCCGCTTCGCATGGCAGCCCTTTTTTCTGCAACATGCCGACGATCCAGAAGCCAAGCCGCTCTTCAAGCAGGTGATGAACCTTTCGGGGATTGCGGTGATCGTGCTCGCCGTGGCCTGCACCTTTTTCGTGCCCGATCTGGTGCGCTACCACTGGGGCGGCAAGCTTTATCTTCTGCCGCCGAAATACTGGATGGGCATGTCGATTCTGCCGTGGATCTTTTTCAGCTACGTATTTGACATGATTTCGACCAACCTGTCGGCAGGTATTCTGATTACCGGAAAGACCAAATATCTGCCCGTGGTGACCTTCGCCGGTGCCGCAGTGACGACCGTCGGGTGCTGGATTCTGATTCCGCTTGGCGGCATGGATGGTGCGGCGGTGGCTATCTTGTTCGGCACGGCGGTGATGTGCCTCTGCATGGGGTGGTACTCGGTGAGGTTTTATCCGATCAACTATGACTGGGGCCGTTTGTCACTCTTGCTCGGTGCCGGGCTGGCGTTCGCAGTATGGCATGACGACCTGCTCGTCTGGCTTGCCGGCTTCGGGATCAGCGGCCTGCTCGCGATGATGGTGAAACTGCTGATTGTACTGCTTTATCTGGCTCTCGGCGTGCTCATTTTCCGCAACGAGGCGTCGGCTGTCGTGAGGATGGTAAAGAGAAAATTGCGTCCGGCGGGAGGTTCCGGTACTCGATGATGCGCCTCGTTACCGTCCAGTTCACGCCACGTCTCGGGGAACGCCAGGCGAATCTCGAAGCGATCCGGAAGCTGCTCGATCCGGTGCATGCGGACATCGTTGTTTTGCCCGAGCTGTGCACGAGCGGCTATTTTTTCGTTTCGCGCGAAGAGCTTGCGCCGCTCGCCGAAGCGCCGGGCGGCATGGCGTGTGCTTTTTTCCAGCGCCTCGCCGATGAAAAGCGGTCGATCATCATCGCCGGTATGCCGGAGGTGGCGGGAGAGCGTTTCTACAATTCGGTGTTTGTGTTCCGGCCCGGCATTGTCGAACCGCTCGTCTATCGAAAGTCGCATCTCTTCTACAAGGAGCGGTTCGTGTTCGAGCCGGGCGATACCGGCTTTCCGGTCATCCGCGACGAACGTCTCGACATTTCCATCGGCATCATGCTTTGCTATGACTGGCGTTTTCCCGAAGTGTCGCGCGTGCTGGCGCTTGACGGGGCCGACCTCATTGCCTGTCCGTCCAATCTCGTCACCGATGCGTGGAAGAAGGTGATGCCCGCTCGCGCTATCGAGAACAAGCTGTACGTCGCCGTGGCCAATCGGTGCGGTACTGAAACGAGGGGTGATGAGACGCTGCTGTTCAAGGGATGTTCGGCGGTGTATGATCCGCAGGGCGAGATAGTTACGCTTGCTGATGCTGAAGTCGACCGGGTGCTGCTGGCGGAGATCGATCCCAAGCCATGCCGCGACAAAAGCTTCAACGAATTCAACGACATTTTCGCCGACCGGCGTCCCGAGTTGTACGGCGCGATCTGTCGTCCCCGCCGTTGAAGTCCTCGATCTCCGTTACCGCTTTTCAGCCATCCGGTTGATCCGGCTGACCAGCTCGGAGGGTTCCATGCCATTTTTCGTGGCGATGTCGCGAATCGGCTCTTCCGGGGAGGCTTTGATGCCCTGTTGCTTCAGGGCCTGTTGCAGGGCGAGCGGCGAGACGCCGATGGTTTCGGCGGCCTCCGTGAGCGTTTTGCGGCCCCATCCGGAACCCTGAAGTCCGCCGGTTTGCCTGCCCTCCATGATAATGTTGTAGAGCTTCTGCACCTCCAGGCCGTTCTCTTCCGCAATCTCTTGCAGCGTCTGGCTGGTACTCTGCACCTTCACGCCCGCCGCGCGGAGCTTTTCGATCATCGTTTCAGCCGACGCGCCCACCTGCGGTAGTTTTCCAAGCTCTTCAAGGGAGAGGGTTTCGGCATGAGGCACGGGCGGCCCGCCGGTTTTGTTCTCCCAGGAGGCTGAAAGCCGGTCACCGAGCGCGATGATCTGCTCGAATGGCGGCAAGTTCGGCAAAAAGAAGGAGCGAGGTTACAAGTTCTGCGGGGCTGTTCAAACCCTTCGATGCTTTGGTTTTGATGTAAGAGAGGAATGCTTTCCAGTTGATGACGAACAGGTGGAAGATCGACACCATGATGAAGGCGAAGCCAAAGACGACGTGCTGGTTCTACCACCCTTTTTTGGTCAGGCAAAAGATATTCCAGTCAGTCCAGTTTGCCACCCTTTCTGGTGGAGAGACAAAGCGTACGATGCCTGAGATGAGCATCACGAGAAAGATCAGCACCAGCCCTGTGCTGATGAAGACACGCCACTTGAAATGTTGCTGGACAGTCATGCCTGTTACCGGATTATCAGGGTTCAGAAACTGATGGAGGGATTGAGCCTCGATGATTGTCTTCCCGATCTTCCCGATGGGGTCGGCCTCTCCATGAACTCATTTTCTGGTACCTGACGGTGTAGATATTGCTGAGCAGCTTTTCCAGAGAATCTCGCTGGGCCGGTGTGCAGAGCGCGGCAAGTTCGTGGAAATGGAGGGCGAGAGCCTTTTCGAGCCAGCTCTGTCGCTTGCCGAGGCTGTCGGCGATAGCGGCGATTTTGGTCTGGTCGGGATTTGGCTTGACCGCTTCGGAGATCATCTCTTCTTTGAATTCGATAATCTTCTGCACAGCGGGCATGGTCTTGCGGAAATGTTCCTGTCGAAGCTTTCTGAATGCCGTTTTTTGCTGATCAGTCAGATCCAGTTTGCTCCCCCCATGCGGGCTGGTTCCGCTATAGAATCGGGTGATTTCAACCGAACGGTAACTGCTGCTGACAAAGTTTTGCCACCAGAGGACACCCAGCAACGTGACGTTAAGAATGGCCAAAAGCACAAGGGCTGTTGTGACGAAGCGCTTGGAAGAGAGAAAGTCCATCGTAATCATTGATAATTAATACCACAAGAGAGTGCCTGCGCGATGCGTTTCATTCTTGCAGGCTGTTGCCGTCCAAAGTATCCATCTCCAGGCGTCAGCGGCCAATAGCCGACTGATCGTCGTAATAGGAGAGCGCCGGGCCGCCGTAATCTTCGCTCAACGATTCGGCGATGGTTCCCGAGGAGCCGGTTGCTTGCGGTGTCTCGTGCATGAAAAGCATGAGGGCCGAAGCGATATTCAGCACCATCAGGAGCGTCATGAAGGCGAGCTTCGGACTCAACGCGCCGCCAAACAGAGCAGCTCCGGAAGATTTTCCGGTCTCCATCCCGTCGATCCGCTGCATGAGCCTGGCCCTGAACAGGTGATTTACCTCCACCCTGGGCATCTGGTCCAGCAATTCAAGGGTCTTGTTGACCTCGGCGTTGCGTTGTTCGATAGTTCTGTTCATGTTTTTTTCGGTTGCTATCAAATGTGACGTCGAAACGTTTTAAATCTTGTGTCGAAAGAAGCGTTCACTCTGCCGACCGGTAGTGACGTTCAAGACGCGATTGCAGATTTTTTTTGCCCGGTGAATCAGCGACTCGACCGCCGGAATAGTGGTCTGGAGGATGTCGGCAATCTCCTGGTTGCTGTAGCCATCCTGCTTGCTCAATAGGAACGCTGTTTTCTGGTTGTCGGGCAATCCGTCGAGCGCGTTTTGCAGCACGGCCACGCGTTCCTTATTGCCGAGCACGTCGGCAGGGTTGTCATCATCGGCGGCTAGTATCGAGTCCGCCGGATCGTCAATCCCGATGACCCGCTTCAGCGAGCTGAACCGCTTCTTGCGTTTCAGGCGGCGTAGGTGATCCAGCGACTTGGTGACGGCGATCCGGTAGATCCAGGTGGAGAGTTTCGACTCCTCGCGGAATTTGTCGAGCGATCGATAGACTTCAATGAATACCTCCTGCGCCAGATCCTCGGCATCTTCGCGATTGAAAACGAAGCGGTAACAGGTGTTGACGACCATATCCTGGTGTTCGGCGACAAGTTCGCTGAATGATCGCTCCGCTGATGTTGAAGCCTGCTGCTGCAATAGACAAATGTTAGAGCAAATCGAAAATAATTTCCGGTAAATCCTGTGCGTTGAAAGCAAAGCGCAGGGTCGTCTTTCAGGTCAACCGCAAGCGTTTCGCGCTTTCCGGAACTGTCCGGTATCGGGCGGAATGCCACGCGGTAGGACGCCATCCTGCCGGGTTTCTTGCGCTGTTTTAAGCGAGTTTCGATGCGAACGCGAGTACTTTTTCGACTTTTTCGGTTGAATCGGCCTCACAATAGATCCGGAGCACCGGTTCGGTGCCCGAGGCCCTGATGAGCAGCCAGCCTCCCTCGAAATGGTATTTGAAGCCGTCAAGATCGTTGAAGCCGGTGACCGGATAACCGGCGATGCTCTTCAGCTTGCCTTCCGACGCTGCTTCGATGATGGCCGCTTTCTTCGATTCTGCGACCCTCATGTCGAGACGGTTGTAGCTGAAAAATCCATACTCGTCGTACAGCTCTTCGACCAGACCGGTCAGCGTTTTCTGCCGTCGCGCCATGATTTCAAGCATCAACAGGCCGGTATAGACGCCGTCCCGCTCGGGCAGGAACGAGGTGATGCCGATGCCGCCGGACTCTTCACCACCGATGAGAATGTCGTTGGTGGTCATCAGGCGGCTGACATATTTGAAGCCGACCGGCAACAGGTGCATTTTCAAATCATGTTTCTGGCAGATTCTGTCGATAATGTCGGTCAGGGCAAAGGTTTTGGCCACCTCACCACGCTGGCCTTTCTGTTCGACAAGGTATTTGAGGACGATGGCGAACAGTTTGTGCGAATCGACAAATTCTCCCTTCTCGTCGAGCATGCCGATGCGGTCGGCGTCGCCGTCGTTGATGATGGCTACGTCGGTCTCGACCTCCTTGAAGAACTCCACGAAATCAGCGATGTATTGCGGAATCGGTTCGGGATTGATGCCGTCGAAGCCCGGATTGAGCGAGCAGTGGTAGCAGTTGACCATCGATTCGTCGAGCAACCGGGTGACGATGTCCTGACCCGCGCCGTACATGGCGTTGTGAGCGATCTTCAGTCCCGACTCGCGGATCAGCTTCAGGTCGAGCTTCGATTCGAGATAGGCAATATATTCCGACTTGATGTCGGTCATGGTGATCAGGTTTTCCGCTGGTTTTACCGGTGTTGCGGGATCGATGCCGGGCAGATTTTTCTCGATTTCGTCGATCACTTCCGGGTGTGCCGGCCCGCCGTAGGAGGCCTTGACCTTGAAGCCGTTGTAGATCGGCGGATTGTGCGAGGCGGTGATCATGACGCCACCAGCGAGTTTGTGTTCCCTGGTGTAGAATGAAACCGCCGGTGTGGAGACAAAGCTGTTGGAGAGGAATACCTTGAGGCCTATCGACGAGAGCACTTCCGCTGTGAAACGGGCGAACTCCTTCGACATGAAGCGCGTGTCGTAACCGACGCAGACGCCGTTGGACTTGTCCGGATGCGAGAGAAAATATTTACCGGAAGCGAGAGCAGCCAGCTTGAGATTGTCGTAAGTGTATTCTTTGGCTATAATTGCCCTCCATCCATCGGTTCCGAATTTGACTTGCATTCTATAGTAGATTTGATATAATGGTGTTGACTGGCTACTGGCTCTTTTCGTGCATCTGCCGGTTCCTCTTCCTGTACACAGGCGCGGTAACGTGACACAAAATACGGTTTCCTGTTCGATGATGCAATCAACGCAGACGATGCCCCGGAAGAAGCTTTTCGTTCTGGCTGGAGAGGTTTCCGGCGACCTTCATGCGGTGGGTCCCGTGCGCGAGCTGCTCGCAGCCCGGCCTGATACGAAAGTGTTCGGCGTGGGCGGGCGAAAGCTCGCCGAACTCGGTGCGGAGCTGCTTTATACCACTGACCAGATGAGCATCATGGGTTTCGTGGAGGTGCTCAAACACGCGTCGTTTCTGCGCAAGGTGATCCGTGAACTCAAAGCGGCCATCGTGCGGGAAAAGCCCGATGCGGCGCTGCTGATCGACTATCCCGGCATGAACCTGCACATCGCGGCGTTTCTGAAGAAGCAGGGCATTCCAGTGATCTACTACATCTCGCCACAGGTTTGGGCCTGGAAGGAGCGGCGGGTCGAGAAGATTCGTGCCTGCGTTGACCGGTTGCTGGTGATTTTCGACTTCGAGGTGGAGTTTTACCGTCGCCACGGCATCGAAGCGGAGTTTGTCGGCAATCCGGTCGTCGAGGAGCTGGCGGAGCTGGAGTTTCCGCCAAAGCCGGAGTTCCTCGCGCGGATGGGCATCGATCCAGCCGTCCGCACCGTCGGGCTGCTGCCGGGCAGCCGTAAGCAGGAGATCGAGAAGATTTTTCCCGAAATGCTCGGCGCGGCAAAACGCATCGGCGAGCAGGGCAAGACGGTTTTCCTGCTCGGCAGGTCGCCGCATATCGATCCGGCGCTCTACGAGCGGCACCTCCGCGAGGCGGGCATCGAGCCGCTCGACTGCACGTCGTACGAAGTAATGCAGTACAGTGATCTGGAGCTGGTCACCTCCGGTACGGCGACGCTCGAATCGCTCTGCTTCGCCGTGCCGATGGTGGTGCTCTACAAAACCTCGCCGCTGAACTACTTCATCGGCAAGCGGCTGGTGAAGCTCCACAACATTGCGCTCGCCAACATCGTTGCCTGCGGATTGCTGTCGGAAAAACAGACCGTGCCGGAGCTGATCCAGCACGAGGCCAACGCCGGAAACATTAGCCGTAAAGCGCTGGAAATTCTTTGTGATGACGTCGTATTGTCGTCGATGCGGCGAGAACTCAGGGAGGCGCGTGCGCGGCTCTCCTCCGATTTGCCCTCACGCCATGTGGCCACCGTGCTGCTTGAATATTTATGACCTGCAAACCATGACTACGATTATCAACTACCTGACCGCTCATCCGGTGGTGCTTGGCATCGCGGTGATCTTTTCGCTTTTGATCGTGCTCTCGTTCGCTCGGCGGATTCTGCGCTTTCTGATTGTTTTGGCCGCTCTTGGCATTCTCTACGTTGCCTGGGTAAGCTGGCACGGTGGCAACCCCGCCGAAAAAGTAGAAAAGGCGGGCAAGTCGGTAAAACAGGCCGTCCACAAGGGTGAAGGAGTGATGAGGGCGGTCGACTGGCTTTTCAAAAGTGAAGACCGCCCTCGGAAAGAAGAGAATAACTGACGACAGAAACGCGAGTTATCAGCCATCTTATCTGCTGATCGCTCCGGTCGGGCAGTGATCGATCAGCTCTTCCCGGATCGAGACTGCATCTGCCGAAACCGACTCCATCGTGCGGATGCAGACGCCGCAATCGACGCACTTCTCCCGCTCGAACCGTATGTTGCCCGATCGGTCGATGCTGAAGTATTCGTGCGTCTCTTCGGTGGCCGGAGTCGCCACGCCGAACGCTGTGGCGAGGTTCCGCAGGCGGCAATTGTCAACCGCCTGGCAGCGGCAGCGCAGGCAGCGCTTGGCCTCCTCGCGGGCCTGTTCCGGATTGTACCCCGTCACCGCCTCCTCGAAGCTTCTGCGTCTCGATTCCGCCTCAAGCTCCGGTACGGCCACTCGCGCCGCAGGCCTCGCCCGGTCGTAGAACTGGTGCGGGGCCTTGTCTCGCGCTCCGTACGATGAGTTGAACATCGCCGCTCCCGTCGCTGCCGGATCGCCGCCGTTCAGGAAGCGGTTGATGGCCTCGGCAGCCAGGCGGCCCTGCCGGACAGCTTCGATGGCCAGATCGGGGCCACTGACGCAGTCGCCCGCCGCGAAGACGCCCGCCGCGCCGGTGAGCATCGATCCATCATTGACTTTGACCTTGCCGTTGCGCTCAGTGCCGACGCCCGACGCCGCTTCAGCCGGGAGGTCAACCTGCTGGCCGGTGGCCGAAATGACCGTGTCGGCCCGGAGCGTGAACTCCGAACCGGCGACGGGAACCGGACGACGGCGGCCACTCGCGTCCGGTTCGCCGAGCTGCATCTTCACCGCCGTGACGACGAGGCCATCCTCACTTTTTTCAATTGCAACCGGCGCGGTGAGCAAACGAAGCTCGACCCTTTCGGCGACCGCTTCTTCGATTTCGAGGCGGTTGGCGGGCATCTCCTCGCGTCCGCGGCGGTAGAGAATCGTCACCGAATCAGCTCCAAGTCGCAGGGCGGTTCGCGCCGCATCGATGGATGTGTTGCCGCCGCCGATGACGATCACCGACTTGCCGGGCGCGGCGGCGGTTCCGTCCGCAACGTCGGCAAGAAACCCGATGCCGCTCTGTACGCCGTCAAGCTCCTCGCCCGGAATGCCGAGTTTCGAGGCTTGGCTTGCGCCGATGGTGAGCAGCACGGCGTCGTGCTCCTTCTGCAACTCCGCCAGTACAGCATCTTTCCCGAACACGGTCGAGAAGCGGAAGTTCACACCCATTTTTACCAGCGGCTCGATGTCGGCGTCGATCACTGCTTCGGGCAGACGGAATTTCGGGATGCCGTAGCGCATCATGCCGCCCGCTTTTTCGTTCGCATCCAAAATCGTCACCTCGTGCCCGCCGATCAAGAGGAACCACGCAGCAGTGAGTCCCGCCGGGCCAGCGCCGACGATGGCCACGCGCTTGCCGGAGACCGGTTTGCGCTCCGGAAGTTCCGATCCGTAGGCCATCTCCCGGTCGGCGGCGAAGCGCTTGAGGGCGCAAATCGAAACCGGCTCGTCCACGCCGTGGCGGCGGCACGCCTCTTCGCACGGAGCGGGGCAGACACGCCCAAGAATGCCCGGCAGCGGGATGGTCTGGCGGATAATGTCGATGGCCTCGCGGTCGTTGCCTTTGGCGATGGCCGCGACGAATCCGGGAATGTCGCAACCTGCCGGGCAGGCCAGCTCGCATGGCGCGAGGCAGTCGCCGCAGTGCCGGGCGAGGAGCCGTTCGAGGCTCTGTCGGCGCATCGAGTCAAGCTCGGCATTGCGCGTTTCGACCACCATGCCTTCGCTTACCTTCGTGCTGCACGAGGGGATGAAGCGGTTCTTGCCCTTGAGCTCGACGATGCATATCCAGCACGAGCCGGTCGCTTCGATCTCTTTGTGGAAGCAGAGCGTCGGGATGCGGATGCCGTTGTCGCGAGCCGCTTCGAGGATGGTCTGTCCCGGAGCCGCCTGCACGTTGCGGCCATCGATGGTGAGGTTGACAGATTTCATGGTTGGTAACGTTTCTTGGTTGCATTCATGCGTCCGGGTTGGCGGAGTCATCGCCGAAGGTCTTGCCGATATGGTTGGCCACCTTTTCGAGCAGCCACATGGGGGTCGAGGTCGCTCCGCAGATGCCTACGCTTTCGACCGGTTTGCCATTCTTGCCGACGAACCACTCGGGCTGGATTTCATCCACATCCTCGATGAAATAGCTTTTCGGATTGGCGTCTTTGCAGATCGAGTAGAGCACCTGGCCGTTCGAGCTTTTGCGCCCCGCCGCGAAGACGATGCAGTCGTTCGCCAGCGCGAAGTCGCGCAGCTTGCCGTTGCGGCTCGAAACCTGGCGGCAGATGGTGTCCTTGAAAACAAGCTCCGGCATCGCGCGAGCGCCGGTTTTTTCGGCGGTGATGTCGATGTCGCGTACGGCCATCCACTCGCCGCTCTCCGTGCCGGGGTTGCGGTGGCCGTGTTCGGCGAAGAGTTTTTCGAGGTTCCTCTTCAGCTCGTAAAAGCCAGGCACGTCCATCGTGGTCTGGGAGATCAGGGCGGTTTTACGGCTGAGGTCGAGCGGGGCGATTTCCGCCTCATCGGAGAGGTCGGGGTGCTTGATGACGACGCCTTCGTCGTCGCACTGGCCGTTGATACCGATCACCTCCGGGTGAACTTTCTTGCCGTAGATCACTACCTGGTAGCCGAGCTGGTGCAGCATTTTCGCGGTCTTCTGCAATTTGGCCACCACCGGGCAGGTGGTGTCGGTGATTGCGAGGTTGTTGCGGCGGGCGGTTTCGTAGGTCGAGGGCGGCTCGCCGTGAGCGCGGATCAGCACCTCGGCGTTCCGCAACTTCTCGAACGCCGGAATGTCGATGGTCTCCATGCCGAGCGCTTCGAGCCGCTTGACCTCCACCTCGTTGTGCACCACGTCGCCGAGGCAGTACAGCTCGCCGGCCTCTGCGAGTTTCTCTTCGGCAACGTGAATCGTGCCCTGCACGCCGATGCAGAAGCCGGATGATGTTCTGTCAAGATTGATTTTCACGATCGTCTCTCCGGAATGGTAAGGCCCGCGCCTTTCAAGGTTCAGATTTTGCCGGAAAAGATACAATTAAAATGGGAAAGGCAATGAGGTGGTGATCTGACAGAACAGTCCGTTCCGACAGATCTGCGGGAACCTTGCGGATTTTCGGGACAGGGCAACCGCAAGGGATTGCCCCTACATTTCGACCAGCTCGACGTCGGGGAGTTCGGTCCCCATGAAGAGGCGGTAGAGTTCGCGGAATTTCTGGGGAAGATCGCTGACCATGAGGTGCGGCAGTGCTTTTTCGGCGCTCTGGTTCAAGATGCCACGAGCCGAGAGGAGTTCTCCAGCTTTTTCGGCGACCGCTTCGGCGGAGTCGATGATGGTGATTTCCGGCCCGGCGATGCTTTCGATGACCTTGCGGAGAATCGGGTAGTGCGTGCAGCCAAGCACCAGCGTGTTGATCTCCTTTCCGGCGAAGGCTGACAGGTACTCTTCGGCAACGAGTCGGGTGGCGGGGTGGTCGATGAAGCCCTCTTCGGCGAGCGGCACGAAGAGCGGGCAGGCTTTCGGAAAAACTTCGAGCGCGTCGTTTTCATCCCGAATCGCGCAGGTGTAGGCGTTCGAGCCGATGGTGGCCTGGGTGCCGATGACGCCGATGCGGCCCGATTTCGTGCGCCTGGCAGCCAGCTCCGCGCCCGCCTTCAGTACGCCGATGACCGGAATGCCTCCGGCGGTTTGCTCGACTACGTCGAGCGCGAGCGCCGACACGGTGTTGCACGCCACAATGATCAGCTTCGGCTGGTGCTTCATCAACAGTTCGGTGTCCTCGCGGGCGTACTTCCGAATCGTGACCTGCGATTTCGGGCCGTACGGTACGCGAGCCGTGTCGCCAAAGTATATCAGCCGCTCGGCAGGCAGCGCGGCCTGCACCGCCTTGACGACGGTGAGGCCGCCAATGCCCGAGTCGAAAATGCCGATCGGGCTGTCGGCTGAAATCTTGTGCTGCGGCATGGCGTTTTACACGTTAAACCGGAAAGTGATCACATCACCATCCTTGACGACATATTCTTTGCCTTCAGAGCGCATTTTGCCGGCCTCCTTCACTTTCTGCTCCGAGCCGAGGGCGATCAGGTCTTCGTAGGCCATCACCTCGGCGCGGATGAAGCCCTTCTCGAAGTCAGAGTGGATCGCGGCGGCGGCTTCCGGGGCGGCTGCGCCCTTGCGGATCGTCCAGGCGTGAACCTCCTTGACGCCTGCCGTGAAGTAGTTGTGCAGGCCGAGCAGGTCGTAGGCAGCCATGATCAGGCGGTCGAGGCCTGACATTTCGAGGCCGAGGCTTTCGAGGAAGTCCGGGCGCTCCTCTTCGGGCAATTCGGCGATGTCCGCTTCAGCCTTGGCGCTGATGATGAGCATCTTCGAGCCGTTTTTCGCCGCGATCTTCTCGACCGTCGCGGTGTGTTCGTTGCCGCCGGGCAGGTCGCCCTCGGCCACGTTGGCGGCGAAGAGCACCGGCTTGGCGGTGATGAGGAAGAACTGCTTCGCCATCGCCCGCTCCTCGTCGTTTTCGAGAATGCTGCGCACCGGTACGCCCTCGCCGAGGCCGGCCACGATCTTCTCTGCCAGATCGACCAGCGCCTGCTGCTCCTTCTCCTTGCGGGCGCCCTTGCGGAGCTTGTCGATGCGCTTTTCCATGCTGTCGAGGTCGGCCAGCATCAGCTCGGTCTCGATGGTGGCGATGTCGCCTGCCGGGTCGATCTTGCCCTCGACGTGGATGATGTTCGGATCCTCGAAGCAGCGCACCACGTGAATGATCGCGTCAACCTCGCGGATATGCGAGAGGAACTGGTTGCCAAGCCCTTCGCCTTTGCTGGCGCCTCTGACCAGACCGGCAATATCGACGATTTCGAGCACTGCAGGTACGATGACCGGGGTTTTGACGACGCGGGCGAGTTCACCGAGGCGCGGATCGGGCACCAGCACGGTGCCGACGTTGGGTTCGATGGTGCAGAACGGGTAGTTGGCGGCTTCGGCCTGCTTGGCCGTGATGGCATTGAACAGCGTCGATTTGCCGACATTGGGCAGACCGACAATGCCGCAGCGAAGTGACATGGGCGGAGATGTTTGTTGAGAAAAACGGTTTTAACATGTAATCAATCCGTTTGGAAAAAGCAAATTAATTTTTTACAATTGCAGGCTGTTTTAAAATGCATTGGAGAATCCTATCGAAAAGAAACCGATCATCGTCGCCATAGACGGACCGGCCGCTTCCGGTAAGAGCACGACTGCCAAAATTCTTGCTGGCAAGCTGGGTTACACCTACATCGATACCGGAGCCATGTACCGCTCGGTTACGCTCAAGGTGCTCCGTGAAGGTTTGCTCGACCTTCTTCGCAAGGACGAATCCAGGATTGCCGAACTGCTCCGGACGATCACGATTCAGTTTCAGGGGCAGCGGGTTATGCTTGACGGGGAGGATGTCTCCGAAGCGATCAGGGAGAACCGGGTCAGCCGTGAGGTCAGCTTCATCAGTTCCCTCAAGCCGGTCAGAGACAAGCTTCGCGAGCTTCAGCAGGAGATGGGCCGCAAGCGCGGTATTGTGATGGATGGCCGTGACATCGGTACCGTCATCTTTCCCGACGCTGAGCTGAAAATCTTTCTTGTCGCCGATCCGGCGGAACGCGCCAAACGGCGCCATGCCGAGCTTTCGCTCAAGGCAGGTGGTGCAGCGGTGCCTTCGGTCGAGGAGCTCGAAAAGGAGATAAAACAGCGGGATCGCGATGATGAACAGCGAACCCATGCGCCGCTTAAGCGTCATCCCGACGCGGTTTTGCTCGATACCTCGAACATGACCATCGACGAGCAGGTTAACTTTGTGTACGACCTGGTTAATAAAATTGTAAGGTAATGAGGCAGGTGACGGCGCATTGCCTTTGTTAAGTATAAAGTGTTCTTTCGTGTCATATCCATAACCATAAAAACCGGCAGTCGAAATCTCTCGCGGCTGACGGCAAATCTATCAGAGAGGAAGGAAAACATTAATGTCAGAAACAACAACGCTGGAAACGCCGAAGCCGAAAGTGCCGGGCAGAAAAAAGTCAAGATCTTCGCTCACTACGAGCCCTCCGAACTGCAGCAGATGGAGTCGCTCTACACGAGCACCCTCTCCGAGATTACCGAAGAGGAGATTGTGAAAGGACGTATCGTTTCGATCTCCAACAAGGATGTCACCATCGACGTCGGGTTCAAGTCGGAAGGTATCGTTTCGCTTCTTGAGTTCCGTGATGATGACGAAATCAAGGTCGGCGACGAGGTCGAGGTCTATCTCGAAAACATCGAAGACAAGATGGGGCAGCTCATCCTCTCCAAGAGGAAAGCCGACGTGCTTCGCATCTGGGACAAGATTTACGATTCAATCGAGAACGACACCATTATCAACGGCAAGATCATCAACCGCGTCAAGGGCGGCATGACGGTCTCCCTGTCAGGTGTCGAGGCCTTCTTGCCCGGTTCGCAGATCGACGTCAAGCCGGTTCGCGACTTCGATGCGCTCGTCGGCAAAACGATGGACTTCAGGGTTGTCAAGATCAACCCGGTCACCCAGAACATCGTTGTCAGCCACAAGGTCATCCTCGAAGAGGAGTATGCGGCCAAGCGTGAGGAGATGCTTGCCAACATCAAGGTCGGCATGGTTCTCGAAGGCACCGTCAAGAACATCACCGACTTCGGTATCTTTGTCGATCTCGGCGGTCTGGATGGTCTGGTTCACATCACCGACATCACCTGGGGCAGGATCAACCATCCTTCCGAGGTGGTTGAGCTCGACCAGCCGATCAAGGTTGTGGTCGTCGGCTTCGACGAGAACACCAAGCGTGTTTCGCTCGGCATGAAGCAGCTCGAAACCCATCCGTGGGAGAATATCGAAATCAAATATCCGGTTGGTATCAAGGCTACGGGCCGCGTTGTCTCCATCACCGATTACGGCGCTTTTGTCGAGATCGAGAAGGGCATCGAAGGTCTGGTGCACATCTCCGAGATGAGCTGGACGCAGCACATCAAGCATCCGAGCCAGTTTGTGTCGCTCAATCAGGATGTGGAGGTCATCATTCTCAACATCGACAAGGAGCACACCAAGCTGTCGCTGTCGATGAAGCGCGTGTCGGAAGACCCGTGGATCGCCCTCTCCGAGAAGTATGTCGAGGGTTCGCTGCACAAGGGCACGGTCAGCAACATCACCGACTTCGGTGTGTTCGTCGAGCTGGAGCCTGGCGTTGACGGTCTGGTGCACATCTCCGACCTGTCGTGGACCAAGAAGATTCGCCACCCCAGCGAGCTGGTCAAGAAGGGCCAGGAGCTTGAAGTCAAGGTGTTGAAATTCGACGTCAACGCACGCCGCATTGCGCTTGGCCACAAGCAGATCAACAACGATCCGTGGGGTGAGTTCGAGCAGAAGTATGCTGTCGGCGCAGAATGCAATGGCGCTATTTCGCAGATCATCGAGAAGGGCGTCATCGTCATTCTCCCCGGCGAAGTCGATGGCTTCGTGCCGGTGTCGCACCTGTTGCAGGGTGGTGTGAAGGATATTCACTCCTCCTTCAAGATTGGTGACGAGCTGCCGCTCCGCGTCATCGAGTTCGACAAGGAGAACAAGCGCATCATTCTCTCGGCTCTTGAATATTTCAAGGACAAGAGCAAAGAGGAGATCGAAGCGTATCTCCAGGCTCATCCGAACGAGAAGAAAGAGATCGAGGCCGCCAGCGCCGAGCTTGAGCCGCAGCCGAAAGGCCGCTGATTTTTCACCGGTTGTTACAGCCAAAGCCGGAAAGACCCCTTCCATAGTGGAGGGGTTTTTCTGTTTGGGGTGAGGGCAGTGGACTTTGTGGACGCTGTGGACAAGAAAGAAAAAGAAGTTTTCCGCTGCTTTGTCCACCCAGTCCACCTTTGCTTAGTACCCGTAACTCTTCAGGAGGTTCTTTTTTTTGCGCCAGTCTGGGCGGATTTTTACGAAAATCTCCAGGTACACCGGTCTGCCGAGCAGCTCTTCGATCTCTTTTCTGGCCGCTTGGCCGAGTTTTTTGATGGCCGAGCCTTGCTGGCCGACGATGATCTGCTTCTGGCTGTTGCGCTCGACGATCACCGAGCAGCGGATCAGCTCTTTGCGGGTCGGGTCGTTTTCGTGCTGTTCCTTGAACTCGTCGATGACCACCTCGGTCGAGTAGGGGATTTCCCGTCCGTACATCAGGAATATTTTTTCGCGGACGATCTCGCCGACAAAAAAGCGCTCCGGTTCGGTGCTGAGGATGTCGTCCGGCCAGAGCGGTTCGTCGAGCGGCAACAGTGGCCTGAGCAGCTCGACCAGCTCTGGTATGTTGCCGCCGGTGAGGGCTGACAGGGCGAGCGTCGCCACGGGCTTGTACTTGCTTATGATCTCCGTTTGCACCTCTTTTATGGTCGGTTCCGGCACGAGGTCGGCTTTGTTCAGCGCGATGACGAAGGGTTTGCCTGCGGGCTTTACCCACTGTTCGATCAGTTCGCTGGCGAACTTCCGGTCGAAGGGCTCGTCGCCTTTCTGGAACGGGATGAGGGCCACGATGGTATCCGATTCCCGAAGCGAGCGCCGGGTGATTTCGAGCATCGACTCGTGCAACGACTGCTTCGGCTCCATGATGCCGGGGGTGTCGAGAATGACGATCTGGCTCCGGTCGTCATGGTAAATACCGGTAATTTTTTTCTTGTCGTTTGCGGTTTTGGGGTGACAATCGATAGCTTGTGATCCAGCAGACGGTTCAGCAGGGTCGATTTGCCCGCGTTTGGCGCGCCGACAAAGGTTACGTGGCCGCAAGAAAATGGTGGTAGCTGCACAATAATGATTTTTCTTGTATGATTCGGGAGCAGGGATATGCGTTGAAAACCTGTTCCGGTGGTTTATGGAGCTGTTTTCCGGCAAGATAACATGATCTCTCTCCTCTTTACTGACAAGTGATGGAAAAGCACAATAAATTCGATCTTTTATGGCTCCTGGCTCCCCTGTCGGGACTGATTGTCATGGGGCTTATGGCCGTGTACAGCGCTACCAATGGTTCTGCCGAATCGGTTTCTCTTTTTTACAAGCAGCTCCTCTGGGCGGTGGCCGGCGTCATGGCCACATCGGTCATGTACTCTATGGACTATCGTTTTGTTAAAGACAATGCCTATATCCTCTATGCCGCCGGTCTGCTTCTGCTTGTCGTCGTGCTGGTTTTCGGCAGGAAAATCGCCGGACAGACCAGTTGGGTGCGCATTGGCATGTTCAGTTTTCAGCCCTCCGAGCTGACCAAAATGTTTACCATCATCGCGATGGCGAGGTTTCTGTCCGATGACCAGACCGACATCGGCAACATGATGGATCTGGGCAAAGTGCTTGCCATGGCGCTGGTTCCCGCCGGTCTGATCATGCTTCAGCCGGATATGGGCACGACCCTGACCTGCCTGTCATTCATAGTTCCCATGATTGTTCTCGCCGGTTTCGACCTGTACTATATCCTGCTCGCGGTGGTTCCGGTGGCCTTGATGCTTTCGGGGTTTTTCAATTTGACCATTCTTGCCACCATTGCTGTTCTTTCGATGGTCATATTTGTTCTGTTCAGGCAAAAGTTTTATATCCACCAGTTGCTTGTTACCGGCGGTGGCTTTTTGGGTGGGTTGTTGACCTGGAAGTTTACCTCGATTATTCTCAAGCCTCACCAGATCAAGAGAATACAAATATTTCTCGACCCGACAGCCGACCCTCAGGGCGCGGGCTATAATGCGCTTCAGGCTAAAATTGCCATTGCCTCAGGCGGGATTTTTGGCAAGGGATTTCTTCACGGCACCCAGACGCAGCTTCGATATATTCCCGCGCAGTGGACGGATTTCATTTTCTGCGTGATTGCCGAAGAGCTGGGGTTTTTTGGCTCGACGTTATTGCTTCTGTTCTTTGTGGCTCTTGTGCTTCGTCTCGTCTGGATGGTCGGAGTCATCAAGAACCGTTTCGTCGAACTGTTGCTTGCCGGATATGCCTCGTTGCTTCTGACTCATGTGGTGATCAATATCGGTATGACTATTGGCGTCATGCCTGTTATCGGTGTTCCCCTTCCGTTTATTTCATATGGTGGTTCGTCGCTGGTCGCGAACATGATGATGGTTGGTCTTGCCATGAATTTTTCAAAAAACCGGAGACATATCGGTTATTGAGATGATGATGAGCTTGTATGAGAAATAAAAAAAGGCCATCGTCTTGGATAGCCTTTTTGTCGAAAAAATAATGTGTTTTATTTCGTTGTTTTTTCGATCATTTTTTGATCTGATAGATAAAGCGTTTGCCACCTTCTCCAACAGGAATGCGTTCGATTTCAGGATCCTGATTGCCATATTTGTTGAACCAGAGGCTGACTGCGGTACCTTTCGTCTGAAGTGCAGCAGCGATTTCACGTGGTTTGAATGCTTTATCCGGGTTTGCCTGAAGCAGATTCTTGATCGATATACCGAGTTTACCGCGTCCGAACTTGGCCTTTGCCGGCTTTGCTGCCGGACCGCCTTCCATTTTTGAAAGATTGATTTCAAGCTTTTTTATAATGGCATTCAATTCGGCTTCGTAAGGCTGAATGCTTTCTTCAAACTGACGCTGCATTTCAGCAATTTTTTCCTTTAGCTCATTTTTCTGCTGGTTCAGTGCCTTGAATTCATCTACATTCAGAATGTAAAGATCGAATTTGTCCGGAGCAGCTTCTTTTTTCATAGTGTTCATGATTTGCTTGTGTAACAGGTATAGTTTGGAAAACGAAAGAAATATAACAGGTTTGTATGCAATACTGCAATAAAAAAAATATGAGTTAATTTTTGGACTATAATGCAAGTGCTGTATTATGAATGTATATGAGTTGTGCGCTCAGCTTGCGGTGTTTTTGTTATTATTCCGTTGATTAAAAAGATCATATGTTTTATGAAACAGAAAAGTGTTGCTGCGGTAACTCTTGGTTGTAAAGTGAATTATGCTGAAACATCGTCCATAGTTGATGCGTTGGTTTCCAATGGGTGGCAATTGAATGCAATCGATGACGGGGCTGATGTGATCATTATTCATACCTGTGCTGTTACCGGTGAAGCAGAGCGAAAGTCAAGACAACAGATAAGAAAAATCATAAGAAATCATCCGGGAAGCAGGGTTGGGGTAATTGGTTGCTACGCTCAGCTTGATCCGAAACGGATCGCCGATATTGAGGGCGTTTCATTCGTGCTTGGTACAACTGACAAGTTTGACATCGCTTGGTACGGTGGCGAATCTTTATCGGATGATTCCGAACCTTTGATAAAGGTGTCTCCCACCGATAAGGCAATAGTCGCCCATCCGGCTTGCTCGATGCTTTCTCAACCTGAAAAGGGAAGAACCAGAGCTTTTCTGAAAATCCAGGATGGTTGCAGTTTTGGTTGCGCTTATTGTTCGATTCCTCTGGCGAGGGGGCGTTCGCGCTCGGTGCCTCTTTCAACGGTGCTCGACAGGGCTCAAAAAATTGCCGATGCCGGTTATCGTGAAATCGTGCTTACCGGTATCAATATTGGCGATTACCGGGATGGAGATATCCGCCTGTCCGGTCTGCTCCGGCGTCTCGAAACGATTGACGTCAGCAGGATTCGAATAAGCTCGGTGGAACCGCAACTGCTCGATGACGAGTTGATCGATATTGTTGCGGCTTCCGGCAAGATCATGCCCCATTTCCACCTGCCGTTGCAGAGCGGCTCTGACAAGGTACTCAGGTTGATGAGGCGGCATTACGATACGGCGTTCTATCGCGAACGTCTCATGAAGGCGATTTCTTCGATCAAAGGGTGCGCTATCGGTGCCGATGTGATGGCTGGTTATCCCGGTGAAAGCGAACGCGATTTTGAAGAGATGTGCCGTTTTATCGAGTCTTTGCCGGTTGCCTACCTGCATGTTTTTACCTGTTCGCCAAGGCCCGGCACGAAGCTTTTTGCCGAAATAGCCGAAAAAAGCTGATTCGCATACCTTCTACTGAAGCGTCTTCGAGAGCGGCCCGGCTTGGAGTGATCGGTGAGCAGATCGAACGGCGTTTTGCCGGAGCGTTTATCGGCAGTTTCCTGAAGGTGCTGTTCGAGGAGGTCACGGTGCTTCCTGGAGGATCCGTGCGATGGAGCGGTTACAGCGAAAATTACCTCCGGGTGAGTGTCGATACCAGCGCAGGGGAGTTGCGAGGTCAGGTGCGGGAGGTGATCATCGATGGCTTCGGAGAGGGTTTGCAATTACAGGGTAGACTCTTATCTTGAAATTTTCCAAGCAGAAGGCGCCTTCCCGAGGTCTGGCATCGGAGGCGCCCCGTTTCTGGCAGTTTTTACCAAATCAGAAAAACCCTCCACCGTTATGCCCATCAAATCCAGAATTCGCACTGTTCCCGATTATCCGAAAAAAGGGATCATGTTCCGTGATATTACCACCCTTATCAAGGATCCGGTTGGTTTTCGCCTGGTGATCGACAACATGACCCAGCACTATCTGTCCAACGGAGTCGATTTCGATGTGATCGTGGGTATCGAGGCCAGGGGTTTCATTCTCGGCGGCGCGCTTGCCTATACGCTTGGCAAGGGATTCGTGCCGGTCAGAAAGCCAGGAAAGCTTCCGGCGGATGTGGTGCAGCTCGAATACGAGCTCGAGTATGGTACCGACAAGATCGAGATGCATACCGACGCCCTTGTTCAAGGGTGCCGCGTGCTTCTGGTTGATGATCTTCTCGCTACGGGCGGCACGGCTCTTGCCGCTGCCGGACTGGTCGAGAAGCTCGGCGGTGTCGTGGCCGGCATGGCCTTTATCGTCAACCTGCCCGATATTGGCGGTGAAAAGAAGATTCGTGAAAAAGGCTATAACATCTATTCCCTGACAGAGTTCGAAGGTGATTGATACCTTTCGATCTCGAATGACTCATGGCTTATTGCTCTGATTTTTTGAAGCGTAGCGCGGTGGCGGCCGCTACGCTTATTTTTTCTTTGGCCTTTCCTGCCGTAGCGTTTTGCGCATCCGGAGGTGGGGAGCACTCCTCCCTCCTGCCTCCGGTCTGGCTGGCGGTACCGTTCGTGGTGCTGCTTCTGATGATCGCTACCGGTCCGCTTTTCTATCCGAGATTCTGGGAACACCATTATCAGAAGGTCTCGATCGTTCTGGGGGTACCCGTGGCGCTCTGGTACGCATTCATGGCGGAACATGGTGGGCACATGCTGCTGCACACCCTCGAAGAGTACATCTCCTTCATCGCCCTGATATCCTCGCTCTTTGTTGTAGCGGGAGGCATCCTGATCAAAATCGAACGGCGGGGAACGCCGATTCTTAATGCGCTTATGCTGTTGTTTGGCGCGGTGCTTGCCAATATTGTTGGCACGACAGGCGCGTCGATGCTGCTGATCAGACCGTATCTCAGGGTCAACAAAGGACGCCTGAGGCCATTTCATATCGTTTTTTTCATCTTCATCATCAGCAATATCGGCGGTGCGCTCACTCCGATCGGGGATCCGCCGCTTTTTCTCGGCTTTCTGCGCGGCGTACCGTTCTTCTGGGTGATTCAGCATCTTTGGCTGCCCTGGCTGGTGACGATCGGGTTGCTTACGACTATTTTTCTGGTGCTCGATCTGAAGGCAGGGAAGCGCGAAGCCGAGCAGGAATATTCTGGCCGCATCACGTTGACCGGACGCAGGAATTTCCTCTACCTGATTCCTCTTATCGGCTCGATCTTTCTCGATCCTGCCGTCATTCCGGGATTTCCGAGTCTCCAGGAGATTTTTCATGTGCCGTTTGGCGTCAGGGAGGTCATCATGCTGACGATCGCGGTCGTGGCCTACAGGACGGCCAATCAGGATGCCCTCGGGGGCAACGAGTTTAACTTCGAGCCAATCAAGGAGGTCGCGTTCCTTTTCGTGGGCATCTTTGCCTCCATGATTCCTGCGCTTCAGCTGATTGGCGCGTATGCGCAGTTCCATGCAGCTGAATTCACGGTCACGAAGTTCTACTGGTTCACAGGAATTCTCTCCGGCGTGCTGGATAATGCACCGACCTACCTGAACTTTCTGGCCGGAGCGCTTGGCAAGTTTGGTCTCGATTCCAACAGCATTGCCGATGTCGTGAAGTTTTCCCGGGGCATGGAATCACCGATTGCCGGTGATGTCTCTTCGATGCTTTATCTCATGGCAATATCGGTGGGTGCGGTCTTTTTGGCGCGTTCACCTATATTGGTAACGCCCCGAACTTCATGGTCAAGAACATTGCCGAACAGACCGAGGCCGACGTTCCCTCTTTCGTGGAGTATATTTACCGCTATTCGATTCCGGTGCTGCTGCCGGTATTCGGCATCATCTGGTTTGTGCTGTTCCACTGGTAGCCACGCTTTTCCTGCCGTTCCAGACAGCAAACGGCAGGATCGAAAGCCATTAAACGCACGGTCACTCTCATCCGGCACTCAAGACAAGAGTGACTGACTCTCTCCGTTTCGCCGTTATCCTGAAATACCCCGATCCTTTTGCATGGGATATCCTCCGGTGAAGATCATCGCTTCGCCGGATTTGTGTTGCCGTGGCGGTTATTCGTCGGCTTTCAGGCTTTCGCTGACCGCGTGCTTGAACTCTTTGGAGATTTTGAAGGTCGGCACATTTTTTGGCTCGACGGTCACCTTCTCACCCGTTCTGGGGTTCCTAGCCTGCCTGAGACTCTTGTAGCGAATGTTGAACGAACCGAATCCCCGGATTTCAATGCGTTTTCCGGATTTGAGCGAGTCGATGATGCTTTCGAACAAGCAATCGACGACCGATTCGGTTTCGTTTTTGGTCAGACCTGTGCGTTGGGCGATCACGTTCACCAGGTCGGCTTTGGTGGTTGTCTGTCCCATGGTAGTGTGTGCTTGGGTTGTAGGTTTGCCAATACTGCTGGTTAATACCAAAGGCGGATTGCTACTAATACAAGAAATACTGCGAACATTCGTCTCAAGAGGTCACTTGAGAGCTCAATGGCCAGCTTTGCGCCGAAGAAAGCGCCGGCGAAAAGGCCCAGGGCGACGATCAGTCCGAACCAGATGTGCTCCGTCGTGATCTTGCCGGCCTGATAATATTCGTATACGCCGAGAAGTCCGACCGGCAGCAGCAACGCCATGAGGGACGTCGCGCTGGCGGTTTGCTGGCTCATGCCGAAAAAGAAGATAAGCGCCGGAACGATGATCACGCCACCGCCCACTCCGAACATGCCGGACAAGAGACCTGCGGCGATTCCCGTGATGAACAGAATGAGATACTGCATGATGCTTGTCAAAAAAAGATATTCTGTTGTTACGCTGTCAGCGGCATTCATGCCGGAGAGTTTGCAACAGCTGTTTCCGAACTGACGATAGCGTCGATTTCCTCCGAATCGAGCGACTCCTTTTCAATCAAACGGGCAGCCATCTCGTGCAGAATCCGGACATGCGACGTAAGAATTTTTCGCGCATTGTCCATGCATTCGGTTATGATGCTGCGCACCTCGACATCGATCTGAAGAGCCGTATCCTCGCTGTACTCCCTTACATGCGAATAGTCTTTGCCGAGAAAGACCTCCTTGTGTCCGTCACCGTAATTGATCGGGCCGAGCTTTTCGCTCATACCCCAGTTTTTCACCATCTTTCGGGCGATCTCGGTCGCCTTTTCGATATCGTTGGCAGCGCCGGTACTTACTTCGTCGAAGATCAGCTCTTCTGCTGCCCGACCGCCAAGTGCATAGGTGATCATGGCGATCAGGTACTCCCGGTTTTGGGTATAGCGGTCTTCGAGCGGCAGGTAGGCGGTCTGGCCGAGGCTGCGGCCCCGCGGTATGATCGTGACCTTGTGGATCGGGTCGGAGCCGCTGGTGAACTTCGAGACGATCACGTGACCCGCCTCGTGATAGGCCGTAAGTTTTTCTGGTCGGGCGAAATGAACATGCTTTTCCGCTCTGGCCCCATCAGCACCTTGTCGCGTGCCTCCTCGAAATTTGCTACGGTGATTTCTGTCTGCTCTTTTCTCGCCGCCAGAAGTGCTGCTTCGTTGACCAGATTGGCCAGGTCTGCGCCTGAAAAGCCGGGCGTGCTTTTGGCGATGACGGCTATATCGACATCTCCCGAAAGCGGGGTGTTCCGGGTATGAATCTTCAGGATTGCTTCTCGTCCCCGGATATCCGGCTTGTCGATGACCACCTGCCGGTCGAATCTGCCGGGGCGCAACAGTGCGGTATCGAGCACGTCTGGGCGGTTGGTGGCGGCGATGAGAATCACGTTGTCTTTGGTTGTGAACCCGTCCATCTCTACCAGGAGCTGGTTCAGCGTCTGCTCACGCTCGTCATGGCCGCCGCCGAGACCTGCGCCACGGCTTCGGCCAACAGCGTCGATCTCATCGACGAAGACGATGCACGGCGCGTTTTTCTTGGCGGTTTCGAACAAATCCCGAACTCTCGCCGCGCCGACGCCGACGAACATCTCGACGAAATCTGCACCGGAGATCGAGAAGAATGGCACCTTGGCTTCGCCGGCAATTGCTTTGGCAAGAAGGGTCTTCCCTGTGCCGGGAGGCCCGAGAAGCAGCACGCCTTTTGGGATTTTGCCGCCGATTTTCTGGAACTTCTCAGGATTCATGAGGAACTCCACGGTCTCCCTCAACTCCTCGACCGCTTCATCAACACCAGCCACATCGTTGAACGTTACCTTGACGTCAAACTCGCTGATGAGTTTGGCTCGGCTCTTGCCGAAGCTGAAGATGTTTTTCTGTGCGCCGTTCTGCATCGACATCCGTCTGAAGATGAAGAAGTAGGCGAAACCGAAAAGTATCCACGGCAGCATGAGCAACAGGAAATTTGAAAACTCGTCGCTACTCTGGGTGATCTTGAGCTGGACGCCGCTTGCCGAAAGGCTGTCGGCCTGGGAACGGTCGAAGCCCGGAAGCCTGACCATAAAACGGTCGGAGCGTACAGTGAAACCACTGGTCAGCCGAAGGCTGTCGGGCGCCTTGAGCTTTCCGGTCAGCAGTGCGGAGTTGTCCTGGCTGGTTTTGACGGTTACTTCGGCCAGAGACCCTTCGGAAACAATCGAACGGTACTCATTATAGGAGATTTCCGGGGAAATGTCCTGGGAGAAAAAGCGCTGGAAAACAAACAGGCCAAGCACTGCCAGCATCAGAAAAAGGATGAACCCGGGGAATCTGCCCCCGTTTCCCTCTTTTCCGGGGAAGCGGTCATCCGGATCCGTACCTCTGTCTGGCGGCATGAAACGGTTGCCGGGCCGGGTTTGCGGAGCCTTGCCGTTGCTTTTCTTTGACTGCATCGGGAGTTGTTTTGGTAACGCAAGATAACTTACGGAATAATAAGTAATTAAAAGTAAAACTATGGTGGAAACCAAAAAGTTTATCGCAAACCGCCTCTCGCAAGGTTTTTTCACCGTTATTTTCTTGCCGCAGCCGGAGATATGGCTGCCATCGGGCGCTTGCCGGAGCTTTTTGTTCCACGGTTGTTCAAATTCTCTTGTTATTGCCAAATGCAGTGAGAATTTTTTTAAATTCCCTGCGTTTCGAAAGCGCTCTTGGAATATCTGCACGTTCAGATTTTCGGAAGATGCGCCTGACGTCACAATCTGCCGAAATTATTTAACACCTGATCTTTCGTATTATGGCCGGTCAAAAGGTTAGAACGCGATTTGCCCCATCTCCAACGGGATATCTCCATGTCGGCGGTCTTCGCACCGCACTGTACAACTATCTGTTCGCCAAGAGAATGAACGGGGATTTCGTTATCCGGATCGAGGATACCGACCAGAGCCGCAAGGTCGAGGATGCTGAAAAGAACCTCATCAGTACGCTCGAATGGGCTGGCATCATCGCCGATGAAAGCCCGATGCACGGCGGCAACTACGGGCCTTACGTGCAGTCGCAGCGCCTTTCCATCTATCGCGACTACTGCACCCGCCTGCTCGAAGACAAGAACGCCTACTACTGCTTTTCGACCTCAGAGGAACTCGAAGAGAATCGCCAACTCCAGCTCAAGCAGGGGCTTCAGCCCAAGTACAACCGCAAGTGGCTTCCCGAAGACATGGGCGGCAACATGCCGGAATCCGAAATCAAGAAAAAGCTCGCCGAGGGCGCGCCTTACGTGGTGAGAATGAAGGTGCCGGACTACGTTTCGGTCTGGTTCGAGGATATGATTCGCGGTCCGATCGAGTTCGATTCCGCCACCATCGACGATCAGGTGCTAATGAAGTCTGACGGCTTTCCGACCTACCACTTCGCCAGCGTCATCGACGATCACCTGATGGAGTTCACTCACATCATCCGTGGCGAGGAGTGGCTGCCATCGATGCCGAAGCACCTCTTGCTCTATGAATTCTTTGGCTGGGAGCCGCCGAAGTTCGCGCACCTGCCGCTTTTGCTCAATCCCGACCGCTCCAAGCTCAGCAAGCGCCAGGGTGATGTGGCCGTGGAGGATTACATGCGCAAGGGCTACAGCAGCGAGGCGATTGTGAACTTCGTGGCGCTGCTCGGCTGGAACGAAGGCGAAGGCAGCGAGCAGGAAGTTTTCAGCATGGATGAGCTGATCTCCAAGTTCTCACTCGAACGGGTTGGCAAGGCTGGTGCTGTGTTCAACGTTGAAAAACTCTCGTGGCTGGAGAAGCAGTATATCAAGACCCGGCCTGTTGAAAAGATCGTGGGCAACATCAAGCCGGTGCTTCAGGCGAAGCTGGCCGAGCTTTCGCCGGAGATGTCTGTCGAGCGCATCACTTCCGACGATTATCTCGCCAAGGTGGTCGAGCTGATGCGGGAGCGCGTCAACTTCGAGCACGAGTTCGTGACCTTCAGCAGCTACTTCTTCTTCGAGCCGGAAAGCTACGAGAAGGAGGCCGTGGCCAAGCGCTGGACGCCGAACGTGCCGCCGCTGCTTCAGGAGTTTGTCGAGGTGCTCGACGCGAACAACGACTTTACTGCCGAAAATATCGAGGCGCAGCTCAAGGCTTTCGTGGCTCCGAAGGGACTGAAGCCCGCCGTGCTGATTCATCCGCTCAGGATCGCCGTCTCCGGTGTCAGCTTTGGCCCGAGCCTCTACCACATGCTCGAAGTGCTTGGCAAGGAAACAGTGCTGCGCAGGATCCGCCGCGCCATCGAGCGAATTGAAGTGCCGGTATAGCCTGATCGTCTGACCGCGGGGCATTCCGGTGCCCCGTGGTCGGAAAAAGTTCTTTTTGTTTGGCGTTAAAAAGGCAATTGCTATATTCACCTCACTCCAATTGGACAGATAGCTCAGTTGGTAGAGCAAAGGACTGAAAATCCTTGTGTCGGGGGTTCGATTCCCTCTCTGTCCACCAGAAAAACTGCTCTCAAAGCCCCTGAATTTTCAGGGGTTTTTGCTTTTATGGCGCTCCGCCCTTTCTTTTTCAGCCTTCCGGTCGGCACATAGTTTTTGCCTCTGTGGGCTATTTTTTGCAGTTCGGTTGTGCATCAAACAGGGGTGGCTCTGATTGTCTCGCTGCTTGCGGTGGAGTTCCTGAATGGATCGACAGACAGGCGAGCGCCTCATTCTCCGGTTTGCTGGTGGTGATTAAATGACGGGAAAGCGCTATCTTGATGAAGTTTTTACTGTCTCATAGCGGTTAGTTACGGCTTTAATAAGATCGTTGGCCAAGTCCTGGATATGCGCATCCGAGTCCTTCTTTTTCCTTCAATCTCTCTCGTGCAGGCTGTTCAGCCCCCATGCCCGTTGTGCGGTGATTTCGTCAGCCCGTTCTCCCATCCTCAGCTTCCGGTATGAACATCACGACCGATTCTCTTCAGGAGGCATGGCACCGGCTTGATGCTCCGGGTTCCTACGAGTGGTGGTATTTCGATGCCGAGGATGAATCAGAAGGAATCTCCGTGGTTTTTATCTGGTTTGCCGGGTTTGCTTTCTCGCCCTACTACCTGAGCCATTACGAGGAGTGGAAAGCCCATCGCCGGGACGACCAGCCTTATCCGCTGGACTACGGAGGCTTCAGCTTTCAGCTCTATCAGGATGGTTGCGAAACCATCAATTTCATCAAGGAAGGGGGCGTGAGTTTTTCGCCTCCGAAGATGGTGGAATCGGTGTGCGGTTCGACGGGAACCGTTTTGTCTATGATCCTCAACGAGATGAATACCGCCTTAGCATTGACTTTTCGTTCCCGGCTCGAGACCGCTCGGTTCAGGCTTCATTCTCTTTCCGTCCGTTGCACCGTTTTGATTATCACCTCGATACGGATGTGCACGATGGCGTCGATTTCCGTCACCAGTGGGTGCTGAGCGTCCCCAAAGCCGAGGTGCATGGCCTGCTCGATATCAAATCGCTTTCGTCGGACAATCGTCAGGTTCTGCAATTCCGTGGGCGGGGCTACCACGATCACAATCTCGGCACCGTACCGATGTACGAATCCATCGACCGGTGGTACTGGGGGCGGACCTTTTCAGAACGTTACGATCTGATCTATTACGTGGTTTTTTTGCGCGGCTGTTCCGCCAAGCCACAGGCGGTACTTATGCTTCTCGATCATGAAACTGGGCGGCAGTCAACGTTTGACGCAGTGCGTGTCCGCGAGAGCCGCTTTACGAGAGGGCTGTTTGCGCCGGTTCACGGAAAAACGTTACGGCTCGAAGCGGAAAGCGTCAGCGTGGAGGTGCAGCATCAAAAGGCGCTCGACACCGGCCCGTTCTACCTCCGGTACACCTCATTGCTCTCAATGACGATCGGGGAGGAGGCGCAGGAGGAGGTTAGAGGTATCTCCGAGTTTCTGAATCCTGCGCCGCTGAAGTCGAGGCTGATGCAATTTTTTACGGCAAGTCGTGTCTGGCGTGCTGGCAAGCGATCTGCAATGTATGTCCTGTACAATTTTTTCAAGCACCGATTTGAAAGGTTTAATAGGATAAATAGGAAAAAATTTTAAATTCGGTGTCAATCTTTACGACCAATCCGTGTTTCCGGCATCCTCATCAGGCCTGAACAAGGGCACGTTTCGGTGAAGTATTCACGAGATGCCGTCAGGCAGCCGATGCTTTCTTGATTCATACAACTCAAGTCATTTAAAGGAGATAGATAGTAATGGCGCAAACTGGTAATTTCAAAAGCCCGGCAAGAATGAGTTCGCTGGGTCAGGGAGCCGCTCCCGCTTCAGTCGGTGCGGTTACCGGCGGCAAACCTCGTGAAGAGGGACTCAATGGAGTCGATTTTGAGCGCAGAGGCTTTCTGCACAAGATTGTTGGCGGAGTGGGGGCGATCGTTGCTGTCAGTGCGCTCTATCCGGTTGTGAAGTATATCATTCCTCCCGTGAAAAAGATTAAGATCGTCAACTCAATGACGGTTGGCAAAGCCTCGGAAGTTCCGAACGGCACGGGAAAAATCTACCAGTTCAACGAGGACAAGGTCATCGTTGTCAACCACGGCGGCAACCTTACGGCGGTCAGCGCCGTCTGCACGCACCTCGGTTGCCTGGTGCACTGGGATGAAGCCGCCGACCAGCTGGCATGTCCCTGCCATGGCGCCAAGTACACGCAGACTGGTCAGATTATCTCAGGTCCGCAGCCCTTGCCGCTGAAACAGTACCAAGCCAAGGTCGAGGGTGACAGCATCGTCGTCTCGATAGCGTAATTAATCAATACCTGAAAATCAAGGGAGTCAACTCATATGGCTGAAAATACCCAGAAGCCGGCCGCAGGTACTGCGCCTGCCAAGCCGAAACCGGCGGCCCCAGGCGCGGCAAAACCTGCCGCCAAAGCGCCTGCCAAGCCCGCGGCACCGGCTGCCGCCGCACCTGGTGGCGTTTACAAACCTCCGGTAGATCGTCCGGATCCGAATCCTTTCAAGGATTCCAAAATGAGCGGCCTGGCCTCATGGTTCCAGGAGCGCTTTTACGTGCTCACGCCGATCATCGATTACATGAAGCACAAAGAGGTGCCGAAGCATCGCCTCTCCTTCTGGTACTATTTCGGCGGACTTGGGCTGTTTTTCTTTATTATCCAGATCCTCACTGGCCTGTTGCTTCTTCAGTACTACAAACCGACCGACGCGGCGGCATTTTCATCGTTTGTTTTTATTCAGAAAGAGGTGCCCTTCGGCTGGCTGATCCGCCAGATTCACGCCTGGAGCGCCAACCTGATGATTCTGATGCTGTTCATCCACATGTTCAGCACCTTCTTCATGAAGTCCTACCGCAAGCCTCGTGAGCTGATGTGGGTCAGTGGTTTTATTCTGCTCGTGCTCACCCTCGGCTTCGGCTTCACCGGCTACCTTCTGCCCTGGAACGAGCTGGCTTTCTTCGCCACCCAGGTTGGCACTGAGGTTCCGAAGGTGGCTCCGGGCGGCGCTTTCCTCGTCGAGATTCTGCGTGGCGGTCCCGATGTTTCCGGTGAGACCCTCACCCGCATGTTCTCGCTGCACGTCGTGCTGCTTCCGGGCCTGGTGATGCTGGTGCTGGCCGCTCACCTGACCCTCGTGCAGGTGCTTGGCACCTCTTCGCCGATCGGTTACAAAGAGGCTGGCCTCATCAAGGGTTACGACAAGTTCTTCCCGACCTTTCTTGCCAAGGATGGCATCGGCTGGTTGATCGGTTTTGCCCTGCTCGTCTATCTGGCGGTCATGTTCCCCTGGGAGCTTGGCGTCAAGGCCAATCCGCTGGCCCCAGCTCCGCTCGGCATCAAGCCGGAGTGGTACTTCTGGGCGCAGTTCCAGTTGCTCAAGGACTTCAAGTTCGAGGGCGGCGAGCTGCTCGCTATCGTGCTCTTCACCATCGGCGGCGTTGCTTGGATGTTGGTCCCTTTCCTCGATCGTCAGGCTTCGCAGGAGAAGAAAAGCCCAATGTTCACCATTTTTGGTCTTCTGGTTCTGGCTTTTCTGCTTATCAACACCTACAGGGTCTATGACTCTTATGTTCTGCACCTGCCGAAATAAGTGATCAGTTCGATATGCAAACAGAAAAAGCCCGGATTTCCGGGCTTTTTCGTTTTGGCGTTTTTAGCGGGAAGCGGACGTTGTGGATGACAGGCTTACTTTTTGCCTGCTACCGGTTTCAGCAGTGCTCCCAGTTCGTAGCCGCTGATGAAAGCGGACATTTCGAGCTTGTCGATGGCGTCCAGCCATGTTTGCAAAACGGTTTTGCCACTCAGCGGTTCGTTCAGCATCAGATTCTGCACCATGATCCATGAGGCAAGGAGACTGAGCCGGCGTTCGCGGAACCACTCTTTGCCGTGCAGGTGCTGTACCTGCATGAAGGTTCTGAAGTGGCGCTCCCCCGATTCATGGAGTGCTCGGATCGACTGCATGAGCTGCTCATCCGGAGTTTCATCGCTGCCGGATTTTGTCCTTCGCGAGAGCAGGCAGGAGATGAGATCAACGGCTTCCGCGCCGTTGACCGGCCAGGTGGCGGACTTCTCGGCGAAGACCTTTTCAAGTGTGTTGCCGAGCAACCATTGGTCGATGATCTGCTTTTCGAGAAGCCCGTTTTCGCGTACCATATCCTGAATGCAATTAAGGGCGATCAGGGGTTTTGCCAGCGAGTGAAATGCTTCGTCTGTTTTTTCGTCGAGACCGAGCGAAACTTGCACGCGCTTGATGTTCTCCGCTTCTTCGAGCAGTGATTCGCAGCGCAGGGCGCAGAGGTAGCTCTCCGCAGCTTTTTCGGCGATGTCGTTGGGCTGTGTCAGCGGCTGCTCCATGATCTCCGCGAAGCGTTCCGCGACGGCTTCAAGCATAGTCTGGCACTGCTTTCCGAACTCTGCAGACAGCTTTTCCGGTTTGCCGGATGCGCTCTTTTTCACTTTGACAACGCCTTCGATTGCTGCGGCCACGATCTGGTGAATCGGTCGCAGGCTCATCGAGAGTGCTTCGATTTCAACCGAAGCGACACCCCGCCCGTTCAGCTCCTCGCAGACCTGATCGTACGGCTTGAGCTTCGATGGCCGGACGACCCGGAACTCCATGAAGAGATTGTACTGGTAGCCGCCAAGCGCGACGTACAGACCATCATTTCGCAGCTGCGAGCACGACCGGATGAACTCCAGGCCGTTTCTCTGATCGCGGAAGATGACGTAGCTGCCGTGCTCACCGGGCAGCGCGAGCGCGTCGCCGAGCAGCGTCTGCTGCATCGAGCCGTTTTCGAGCCGTCCGGCGGAGAGGCGTATCCATCCTTCGGAGGCGTCGTAGCGGTTGTTGTAGATGAAGAGACTCTGCTTGCCTTCGTGCCGGTTGGTGTAGGCGAAGACGTTTTCGTTGACCCCGCCATCGGGCGCGTAGAGGTCGAAGAGCTGGAAGTGCGCGACCTCTGCGAACAGCGAACGCTGCTTCATCACCGGGAAGATTTCTTGGTAGTGCCGCTCGACCAGCTCGTGGTCGGGGTGCTCGTCGTAGTAGGCTTTGGCGTATTCCATGCCATATTTTTCGGTGAATCCCTCCACCTGGCCGTGGCCGATCATCGGCAGGCCCGGCATCGTCACCATCATCATGCAGACGCCGAAATACTTGTCGCCCCGCCCGAACTGCGCGATGGCCGTGTCTTCGTCGGGGTTGTTCATGAAGTTGACGTAACGCTTCAGAATCTCCGCGTCGAACTCCAGCGTCTTTTTGATCAGTCCGCGATAGCCCGCGTTGTCCTCCTTTTTGAGCATGTGCATGAAGGCGCTATTATAGACGCGGTGCATGCCGAGCGTGCGGACGAAGTAGCCTTCGAGCATCCAGAACGCTTCGGCGAGCAGCAGCGTGTCGGGCACCTCCTGGGCGACGCGGTCAACCACTTCGCGCCAGAACTCCTGTGGCATGGCGGCCTCGAACTCGGCCATGCTCATCGAGCAGGCACCGCGTGACGGAATGCCCGGCGCGTGGCCGTGCAGCGGGAACCAGAGGCGCTGGATGTGCATCTTTGCCAGCACCATCGCCGCATCGAAGCGGATTACCGGGAACATGCGGGCGACGTGCAGAATCTGCTGGATCACCCCTTCGCGCACCTCGGGATTGAGGAAGTTGAGCTGCGCTGTGTCGTTCCACGGCATGGTGGTGCCGTCGTTGCCGTGGTAGATGTAGCGCGTGTCGCCGGTCATGTGATCGACTCGCTTGAAGGTGACTGCGGCGTCGGAACGGTTCCAGTAGCCATCCTCGATGTGAATGCCGTAGCGGTCGCTGGCGCTCAGGTTCGGGCCGTTGTAGGTGTAGTTCGGATAGGGCGGTACGTTCGATGAGAGGAACCAGTCGGGACGGTTGCGCACCAGTTCCGAATCGATGCCGGTGTGGTTCGGCACCATGTCGCTGGCCAGCCGGATGCCGCGCTGCATAGCTCGGTTGCGCAGATCGACGTAGCCGTCATAGCCGCCCAGCTCGTGGGCGATGTCGTAACTTTCGAGCGCGTAGGCTGACGCTTTGGCTTCCGGATTGCCCTGAAGCTGCTTGATCTTCCGCGATGCGTAGCTGCGCTCCCACAAGCCGATGAGCCACAGCGCGGTGAAGCCTCGGTCGGCGAGCAGGTCGAGTTCCTCGTCGGGAATGTCCTGAAGCCGCGCGATGTGACGACCGTACTGGCGCGAGAGCTGGTCGAGCCAGACGTAGGTGCTCTTGGCGATCATCACCACCTCCGGCATCCACGACGAGTCGTGCGAGTAACGCGCCGGAGCGTTCGCAAGGTCGGTGTAGGAGGGCGCTTGCGCCTCCTTTTCGCCGAACGTGCCGCCATGAGTGGTCTGATTCTGAGCGAGATTTTCAAAAAAGAGGTAGCGATCTTCGTCTTCAATCAGCACGATAGCCTCGTCGAGCAGCTCCCGCCACGGTGAGTCGGCGAGCAAGTCCTGCCAGTTCAGCTTGATAAAACGGAGCTGGTCGAGCAACGAGTCTGGTGCGTGCCGGAACGGGCGCGTGAGCAGCTCTTCCAGATTGTCCTCCCGGTTGCTGACCGGGCCAGCGTTTTGCACGGTGTGCTGCATCGCCCTGACGAGTTGCGGGTAGGCCCGGTCGCCGTGCAGCTCCTGGTCGGAAATCAGCTCCGCAAACTGCTTCAGCGCCGGATTCCGGTTGTTGAGCCAGACCAGGTAGACCTCTTCGAGGGCGTTCGAGCGGTTGGCGGGGCTTTTCAGCCAAGTTTCGGCAGCGGTTTTCGAGTGGTAAATCTCCCCGGCGGGGAAGCGTTTGACGAACCTGCCGAGATACTCGGCGGCATTCCAGTTCGAGGCTTCGCTGTCGAGTACGGCCAGCGCCTGAGTATGCAGGCCCGAGACCTTGTCGATCACATGGTGTTGCAGCTCGTGCAGCAGCTTCATGCCGTGGAACTGCGCGGGCAGCAACGGTTTGGCGCCGTCGCCTTCGATCAGGCGCAACCGCTGGTTGATCGTCTCGGTCTGCCGTTCGGATTGCGCCATCGCCTCGCGCCGGTCGCCGGGCAGTCGCAGCAGATCAGGATCGTCGAGGTGATAACGGTCCCTCGCCACCCTGTTGATGTAGAAATGTTCTTTCGCGGAAGTACGGCTATCGGTGCTCATATGGCAGGTTTGGCGATCTCTGGATTTTGCAGATGTACAAACAAGTTAATCAATAATTGATTCCGGCTGAAACACGGTTTTCAGGAGTGTTTTTGGTAAATAGGTGCTTTTGGTCGTGTACTATTGCATGAGGTAAGCTGTCAGCGCAATGGTTCCGGATTTAATGTTTTGGGGCCAGAAGTTCCTCTGAACGCGCGATTAAAAAAGAAAAAAATTATATAATAGATTAAGTGGCCAAGTGGCTTGAGAAGCTGCGCGGCGGAATTATGACCATCGTTGGCCGAAGATCAACAACCACCATGAAAGGTATCATTCTTGCCGGAGGCTCAGGCACCCGCCTCTATCCTGTGACCAAGGGCGTATCGAAGCAGCTGCTTCCGGTGTACGACAAGCCGATGATCTACTATCCGCTCACCACTCTGATGCTTGCCGGTATCAGGGAGATTCTCGTTATTACCACCCCCGAGGACCAGCCTTCGTTCGTCAAGCTGCTCGGCGATGGTAGCGACTGGAGTATCAACCTTTCCTATATGGTTCAACCCTCGCCCGACGGACTGGCGCAGGCGTTCATTCTCGGTCGCGATTTTATCGGCAATGATGATGTCTGTCTTGTGCTTGGCGACAACATCTTTTTTGGTTATGGTTTCAGCGGGATGCTCGAAGAGGCGGTTCGTGCGGTCGAGAAACGGAGAAAAGCGGTGGTTTTCGGCTACTATGTCAGTGATCCCGAACGTTATGGCGTCGTCGAGTTCGATTCGGCAGGGGAGGTGCTTTCCATCGTCGAGAAGCCTGAAAAACCGAAATCGAACTATGCTGTCGTGGGGCTCTATTTCTATCCGAACGATGTGATTGACATTGCCGCCGGCGTCAAACCGTCGTCGAGAGGGGAACTCGAGATCACCTCGGTGAACCAGACGTACCTCGACCGCGGCGATCTGGTTTGTTCCATCATGGGGCGTGGATTTGCCTGGCTTGATACCGGCACGCACGAATCATTCCAGGAGGCAGGCAACTTCATTGAAACCGTCGAGAAGCGGCAGGGGCTCAAGGTAGCCTGCCCCGAAGAGATTGCCTGGCGGAACGGCTGGATCGGCGATGCCGACATCGAACGTCTCGCCTCGCCGCTCCTCAAGAACCAGTATGGGCAGTATCTGCTCAATCTTCTGGAACGGAGAATCTGAACATCAATCCATCAGCGGTACTGTAACCTATGCAGATCATCCGGACATCAATCCCTGACGTTCTTCTGTTCGAGCCAGAGGTGTTCGGCGACGAACGCGGCTGGTTTTGCGAGTCTTTCCGGCAGGATATATTCGAGCAGCACGCCGGATGCCACCGTTTTGTGCAGGATAACGAATCGTTTTCACGCTATGGCGTTGTCCGGGGTCTGCATTACCAGAAACCGCCGCATGTGCAGGGCAAGCTTGTCCGTGTGACCCGGGGCGAGGTGCTTGATGTGGCTGTCGACATACGCAAGGGCTCTTCAACATTCGGTCATCATGCTGCCCAACTGCTCAATGAGAGCAATCGCCGGATGATGTGGATTCCGCCTGGATTCGCCCACGGCTTTGCGGTGCTGAGCGCGGCGGCAGTGTTCAGTTATAAATGCACGGATTATTATGCGCCATCACACGATGCGGGCATCCGGTGGAACGATCCGGCTATTGGCATAGAATGGGGCGTGCCGGAAAGCGATATGAGCCTTTCGGAAAAGGATCTTCGTCAGCCGATGCTGCATGATATTGATGGCATTGTGCTGGACGCATAGCATATTTTTCGAACCGCTTATACCGACCAGAGAAAAATGAACATTCTTGTCACCGGGAGCCGTGGGCAGCTTGGTTCCGAACTGCAAAAACTGCAACAAGTGCATGGCTGGCGGGAATGGTTTTTCATGGAGCTGCCGGAACTCGACATCACCGATGCGCTGACAGTGGAGCGTGTTTGCCGCGATCGACAGATCGGTGCGATTGTCAACTGCGCAGCCTACACGGCGGTGGACAGGGCCGAGAGCGACGCGGAAGCAGCGTTCAGGGTGAACCGTGATGGCGCTGCGGTGCTTGCTTCGGTTGCAGTGGAGGTTGGCGCACTGTTGCTGCACATTTCAACCGATTATGTCTTCGATGGCAGCTCGAACCGACCTTATTGCGAGGATGACCCGGTTGCGCCTTGCGGTGTTTATGGCTTATCCAAATGGGAGGGTGAAGAGGCGATCCGTGCGAGCGGCTGCTCGTATATCATTCTACGCACCGCCTGGCTCTACTCGGTTTACGGGCAGAACTTCGTGAAAACGATGCTTCGTCTTGGTAGCGAGCGCCAGTCGATTGGCGTTGTGTTTGATCAGGTGGGCAGCCCGACATGGGCGGCAGATCTGGCCGGGGCGATCGTTTCGATTTTCGGCCAATGCGATCCGGCTCGGAGCTACAGCGAGACTTTTCACTACTCGAATGAAGGGGTCTGTTCCTGGTACGACTTTGCCAAAGCGATTATGGATGCCGAAGGGCTTCCGTGCAAGGTCTCGCCCATTGAAAGCTCCGATTACCCGACGCCAGCCAAAAGGCCTCATTTCAGCGTGTTGAACAAGCGAAAAATCAAGAGTACCTTGGGGCTTGAAATCCCGCACTGGCACGACAGCCTGCTGCGGATGCTTGAGGAGCTTCGGGAAGGTGGTCAGGCGTGAGCGGATCGATTTTACAAGGCATTGCGCAATAATTTGTGGCAGGGCAACCGCCAGGGTTGCCCCTACAATGTTCTCTTATAAACTATGCATATTCTCATTACCGGTGGTGCGGGGTTTATCGGTTCGCATGTGGTCAGGCACTTTTTGAATCGTTATGCGGACTACACGATCACCAATCTCGACAAGCTTACCTACGCGGGCAATCTGGCCAATCTGAAAGATGTCGAATCGAATCCGAACTACCGGTTCGTGAAGGGCGATATCGCTGATGGCTCATTTCTGCTCGATCTGTTCAAAAAATATTGCTTCGATGCAGTCATTCATCTGGCCGCCGAGTCGCACGTGGATCGCTCCATTGAAAGCCCGGTCGAGTTCGTGATTGCCAACGTGCTTGGCACGGTGAACCTGCTCAACGCCGCGCGCGCCACGTGGGAAGGCAAGTTCGAGGGCAAGCGGTTTTACCACATCTCGACCGACGAGGTCTATGGTTCGCTCGGCAGCGAGGGGATGTTTTCGGAAACCACGCCCTACGATCCGCATAGCCCCTACTCGGCCTCGAAAGCGTCTTCGGATCACTTTGTCCGGGCATTCCACGATACTTACGGCCTGCCGGTGGTGATTAGCAACTGCTCGAACAACTACGGCTCGCACCAGTTCCCGGAAAAGCTGATTCCTCTCTTCATCAACAACATTCGCCTGGAGAAGCCGCTGCCGGTGTACGGCCAAGGCTTGAACGTCCGTGACTGGCTCTGGGTGGTAGACCACGCGCGAGCCATCGACGAAATTTTCCATCGCGGAGCGGCGGGCGAGACCTACAACATCGGCGGGCACAACGAGTGGACGAACATCGACCTGATCCGCCTGCTCTGCCGCATCATGGACCGCAAGCTTGGTCGCGAGGCGGGGGAGTCCGAAAAGCTCATCACCTACGTGACCGACCGTGCGGGCCACGATCTTCGCTACGCCATTGATGCCTCGAAGCTGCAACGCGAGCTTGGATGGGTGCCGTCTGTGACCTTCGAGGAAGGGCTGGAAAAAACCGTTGACTGGTATCTTGAAAATCAGGCCTGGCTCGACGAGGTGACGTCGGGAGCCTATCAGCGCTACTATGAAAAGATGTACGCCGCCCGCTGAGCGTGGAGCGGAATATCCGGATCCGATAATTGTATTGAAGTATTGAGATTTCGCCTATGATCATGCCTGTCATTTTGAGCGGTGGCGCCGGAACGAGGCTCTGGCCGCTTTCGAGAGCCCTGTACCCGAAACAGCTTCTGCCGCTTTTCGGCGAAAAACCATGCTTCAGGACACGGTGCTCCGGGTCGAATCGATCGAAGAGGTCGGGCCTGTGACCTGCGTCTGCAACGACGAGCACCGCTTTCTGGTTGCCGAGCAGCTCCGGCAGATCAATGCCGACGCCGGAGCGGCCATCATTCTTGAGCCTTTCGGACGCAATACGGCGCCAGCAGCGGCGGCCGCAGCCCTGACCATAGCCGCAAGCCATCCCGGAGCGCTTATGCTTTTGCTGCCTGCCGATCACGTCATTCTCGACAGGCAAGGCTTTGTTGCCTCGATTGAATCGGCACGGAGTGCGGCTGAGTCCGGCAGTCTGGTGACTTTCGGTATCGTGCCGTCCGCGCCTGAAACGAGGTATGGCTACATCCGGGCGGTTGCCGGTTCCATGGGAGTGACCCGTCCTGTCGCTGAATTCGTCGAGAAGCCATCCCTTGAACGGGCGGAAGGCTACGTGGCTTCGGGCGACTATTTCTGGAACAGCGGCATGTTCCTGTTCCGCCCAGAAATCTATCTCGCCGAGCTTGAAGCTTCCTCGCCCGAAATGCTCGACGCATGCCGCAAATCCCTCGAAAATGCCCGGCGAGATCTCGATTTTCTGCGGCTCGATCCCGAGGCCTTTGCAGCCTGTCCCTCAAATTCGATCGACCATGCCGTCATGGAAAAAACTTCCAACGCAGTGGTTGTGCCCATGCAGGCAGGCTGGCGCGATGTTGGCGCGTGGTCGGCACTTTGGGAGGCCCAGGAGCGCGATGCCGAGGGCAACATCAAGCGTGGTGATGTGCTGACGCACGGAGTTCGGAACAGCTACATCCACGCCACCAGCCGGCTGGTGGCGGCAGTCGGCCTCGAAGAGCAGGTGATCGTCGAAACCGCCGACGCGGTGCTGGTCACCTCGAAAGACAAGGTGCAGGAGGTCAAGGCCATCGTCGAGCAGCTCCGGTTGCAGGAGCGCGAAGAGCCGCTGATCCACCGGCGGGTCTACCGGCCATGGGGTTCGTACGAAACCGTCGATGAGGGCGAACGATTCAAGGTCAAGCGCATCACGGTCAAGCCTGGCGCGGCGCTTTCTTTGCAGATGCACAGCAGACGCGCCGAGCACTGGATTGTCGTGACCGGCAGAGCGCTGGTGACGGTCGGGAAAAAACAGGTGCCGCTCGAGGCGAACCAGTCGATCTACATCCCGGTCGAAGAGCTTCACCGGCTCGAAAATCCCGGCGACGAGCCGCTCGAACTCATTGAAGTGCAGTCGGGCGTTTACCTCGGCGAGGACGATATCATTCGGTTTGAAGATCACTACGGACGACTGTGAGCAGTGGGAGGAGTTGCCTTTCCTGCATTTTCTTCTCTTGTAGGACTTATAAGTTTATAATTTCCATAGGGTCTTTAAGTCCCATAGAAGAGGGGGAAGGTTTTGAGAGCAACGATTATTGTGATACATTGACCTGTTGCGATAATGCGGCATTCCAGACGATTTTCAATCAAAATTCCGGTAGCATATGGCTGAAGAAATGAAATCTCCCAACCAGAATCAGCCGGTTGGTGACGTCGTGAAGGGTGATTTTGCGACCATTCTTGTCGGTCTGGGCACGATGCTCGACGGAGCACTGACACCTCTGAGCAAGGTCGTCGCCTCGGCGCTCGATTCGATGACGGTTGTCGCGCACCAGATTCTCAATGGCATCAGCAACTCGATTGACAATAAGCAGCAGTAATTCTCCTTTGCCGGGACTTTTCCTCGCATAGCACCTGAAGGCAGTCTTCTCCGCTCGAAGGCTGCCTTTCTCTTTTCCTGCCGATTCTCGTATATTCAGACTTTTCCGCGAAAACGGGCCATAACCTGCTTTTCGCTTACGATATTTCCAGTTTGACATTTCTCAAGCCATGCCCGACACCTATCCCGAGTACCCGTCCAGCCTTTCCTACAGCGCCATGGAGGCCCAAATCCGTGAGTTCTGGATCGAACGGAATATTTTCAGGAAGAGCCTTGAAAAGGATGCGCCCAAGGGCATCTACTCCTTCTACGAAGGCCCGCCGACGGTGAATGGCAAGCCCGGCGTGCATCACCTCTTCAGCCGCACTATCAAGGATGTGGTGTGCCGCTACCACGCCATGCAGGGCTATCAGGTACCGCGCAAGGCGGGCTGGGACACGCACGGCTTGCCGGTGGAGATTTCCGTCGAGAAGAAGCTTGGCCTGAAGAACAAGTCGCATGTCGAGGAGTATGGCGTCGGCGAGTTCAACCGCGAGGCGCGCGCGCTGGTCTATCACCACATCGACGACAACCGCGAGGGGTGGGGCAAGCTGACCGAGCGCATGGGCTACTGGGTCGATATGGACAGCCCCTACATCACCTGCGACAACAACTACATCGAGTCGGTCTGGTGGGCGCTGAAAACCATTTTCGACAAGGGGCTGATCTACAAGGATTACAAGATCGTGCCGCAGGATCCGAAGTCCGAGACCGTGCTCAGCTCGCACGAGCTGGCGCTGGGCTACAAGGAGGTACAGGATCCGAGCGTCTATATCAAATTCCGTCTGAAGGATTCGGATGAGAGCATCCTCGTCTGGACGACCACGCCGTGGACGCTGATCTCGAACGTCGCGCTTGCCGTCGGACGTGACATCGACTACGTGCGCGTCAAGCATCGCGAAACCGGCGAGGTGCTGATTCTTGCCGAATCGCGCCTGTCGGTGCTTGTCGAGAAGATCGGCGACGAGTCTGCATGGGAAATCATCGACCGCTGCAAAGGCAGCGACCTTGAAGGACGCGACTACGAGCCGCTCTTCAACTACTTCTCGCCCGAGCGCCGTGCCTGGTATGTGGCGTGCGGCGACTTCGTCTCGACCGGCGACGGTACGGGCATTGTGCACATCGCTCCGGCGTTCGGCGCGGATGACTACGAGCTGTCGAAGCAGTACCAGCTTCCGATGCTTCAGCCAGTGGCGCGTAACGGCTGCTTCACCGCCGAGGTTCCCGACTACGAAGGCATGTTCTTCAAGGAGGCCGACAAGCCGATTATGCAGCGGCTCAAGGAGGAGGGCAAGCTCTACCGCCGCGAGACGATCCAGCACACCTACCCATTCTCGTGGCGCTACGATGTGCCGGTGATCTACTACGCCCGCGAGTCGTGGTATATCCGCACCACCGACATCGCGCCGCGCATGGTGGAACTGAACAAGACCATCAACTGGAATCCCTCCGAAATCGGCGCGGGACGCTTTGGCAACTGGCTCGAAGAGAACAAGGACTGGGCGCTCTCCCGCGAACGTTTCTGGGGCACGCCGCTGCCGGTCTGGGTTGCCGAGGACTTCGCCATCGGCGACGGCCCCGACTCGGGCAAGCTCTTTGCGGTCGGTTCCGTCGCGGAGCTGCGCGAGGGTTTCATTGACATCGACGGCGAGTCGATGAATCTCGGCGACGCGCTCGACAAGGGTCTCGTCGAACTCGACCTGCACAAGCCTTTCGTGGATCGCATTTACTTTATCCGCGACGGCAAGCGTTTCAAACGCACGCCCGAACTGATCGACGTCTGGTTCGACAGCGGCTCGATGCCCTTCGCGCAGTTGCACTATCCTTTCGAGAACAAGGAGCTGTTCGACAAGACCTTTCCGGCGGACTTCATCGCCGAGGGCGTGGATCAGACGCGCGGCTGGTTCTACACGCTGCACGCCATCGCGACGCTCATCTTCGACCGTCCGGCCTACCGGAACCTCGTCGTCAATGGTCATATCCTCGACAAGAATGGCCAGAAGATGTCCAAGTCGAAGGGCAACGTGGTCGATCCGTTCGAGTCGATGGAGCAGTACGGCGCGGATGCCATTCGCTGGTATCTCATGATCACCAGCCCGCCGTGGCGCCCGAAGCTTTTCAACGCCGCTGAGATCGAGGAGGAGCAGCGCAAGTTCTTCCGCGCCTTTATCAACAGCTACAACTTCTTCGTGCTCTACGCCAACGTCGATGGTTTCCGGAACGAAGAGGCCGCCATTCCGTTCGCGCAGCGCTCAGAGCTCGACCGCTGGGTGCTCTCCAGCCTCAACACGCTCATCGTTGAAGTGACCAGCCGCATGGAGCAGTATGACCTCACGGGCGCGTGCCGTCTCATTGGCGACTTCACGGTCGATGACCTGTCGAACTGGTATATCCGCCGCTCGCGCAAGCGCTTCTGGAAGGGCGAGATGGGGCCGGACAAGCTCTCGGCTTACCAGACCCTCGCCACGGTGCTCGAAACGCTCTCGAAGCTGCTCGCTCCGTTCGTGCCGTTCATCGCCGAAAAAATCTGGCTTGACCTGAAGAGCGTCGGCGAAACCTCGAAAGCCGAATCGGTGCACCTCGCCGACTGGCCGGTGACGGACGAAAACTGCATTGACGCGGCGCTCGAAGAGCGCATGAAGAAGGCACAGATCATCACCTCACTGGTGCGCACCATGCGCGAGAAGGCCGCCATCAAGGTGCGCCAGCCGCTCAAGCGCATCCTGCTGGTCGCCGCCGAACCCGGTTCTCGCGCAGCCTACGAGCTGGTGTCGGACATCATCAAGGAAGAGGTCAATGTCCAGAAGATCGAGTATGTCGAGGACGAGGATGGCTCTGTGATCAGCAAGAAGGCCAAGCCCAACTTCAAGACCCTCGGGCCACGCTTTGGCAAGGACATGAAGCTCTTGGCCGAGGAGATCAGGATCATGAGTCGCAAGCAGATTTCGCGCCTCGAAACGGAAGGCTCCATCGAGATCGATCTCGGCGGGCGCATCTGCACTGTGCTTCGTGAGGATGTTGACATTGTGCATGAGGACATCGAGGGGTGGCTCGTGGCGGCGGACGACGCGCACCGCATTATGGTGGCGCTCGACACCGAAATCACCGAAGAGCTTGAGATGCTCGGCCTGGCCCGCGAGCTGGTGAGCCGCATTCAGACGCTCCGCAAGGAGAGTGGTCTCGAAATTACCGACCGTATCGCCCTGACGATTGCGGGCAGCGAAAAGCTGCTGGCGGCGGCGAGGAAGAGCGAGTCCTATATTATGGATGAAACGCTTGCCACGTCGATTGCACTGCTGCCGCTCGACGATTCGCAGCCTGGCGATGGCGCGGAGCAGGTCAACAATGAATTGTGCCAGTTGTCGCTTGAAAAATCCGGTTCGTGATCGTATTATATAACTTCGTGTTTTTACGGTTTACCGCTGGGTTGCCGTTGGAACCTCTAAACCATGACCATCATGTCGAAGAAAACCAGCCCTGTTCAGGAAAGCCCTGCGGAGCCTACGGAAGAGACCAGACTGACCAGGACTTACCTGAGCGACGAGGAGCTCGAACACTTCAGGCAGCTTCTGCTGAAGCGGCGTGATGAGGTGTTACGCGATCTCGATATTCTGCGTTCATCGCTGTCCGAGGAGAGCGTCGAGGACTCGATCAACTCGAACTACTCGATGCACATGGCCGATCACGGCACCGAAACTATGGATCGCGAGCAGCGCTTCATGTTCATCGCCCGTGACGAGAAATACCTACACTACATCGATCAGGCGCTCGACCGCATCCGTAACAAGACCTACGGCATCTGCACCAAATCGGGCAAGCCGATTCCCAAAAAGCGCCTCGAAGCCGTGCCGCACACCTCGGTGAGGATTGAATTCAAGCAGACAAAGAAGTAAAGCTTCAAGACTTCGGGAGGCATCATCACAGATTGAAAAGGCTGTCCACACCGGGCAGCCTTTCGTTTTTCCATTCAAAAAGAAAAGCCGTCCGGCCTGGAAGCGAAGACGGCTTTTTTATCTGGTGCTGTTTTTCCGTTCAGCAAACAGGAAGGCTTAGTCGTTTTCCTCTTTGTCGGTTGTTGCGTCGGTGATCGGGATGGGGTAATCTCCGCTGAAGCAGGCGGTGCAGTAGCCGCACTCTTCACCTTCGAATTTCGGTACGCTGTTCAGGAGTCCTTGCATGGAGAGGTATCTCAGTGAATCCACGCCGATGTACTCTCTGATCTTTTCGATGTCACCCAGCTCGTGCTCGGCATCAGCAAGCATGTGGGTGAGCAGCTGGCGCTTGGTCGGGAAGTCCATGCCGTAGAAGCAGGGATTGGTGATCGGCGGCGAGCTGATGTGCAGATGGATTTCCGCGGGATTGGCCTCCCGAACAAGCTTGATGAGCATTTTGGCCGTTGTGCCGCGCACGATCGAGTCATCGACAAGAATGATCGGTCGATCCTGCATGACGCCGCGCACGATGTTGTATTTGGAGCGAACCTTGATTTCGCGGCTCTGGATGCCGGGCTGGATGAAGGTGCGTCCAACGTAGTGATTGCGGATGAGGCCGTGCTCGAAACGGGCCGGTTTGCCAAGCTTGTTGCTCTCCCGGACGAAGCCGAGTGCGGCCGTGTTCGACGAGTCGGGTACGCTAACAACGGTCAACTCCTTTTCATCCGGTTGCCGCTCGATGGTCGATTCGCGCGCGAGATTTTTTCCGAGGTTCCGGCGCACCTTGTCCACCGAGTTCCGGAAAATGAAGCTATCGGGACGGGCAAAATAGACATACTCGAAGATGCAGCGGGCCTTGCGCTCGACTGGCGGAAGGTAGAGCGAAACCGGCTTTTCGTTGTCCACGGCGAGGTGATCGATCAGGAGGATTTCCCCCGGCGCGATGTCGCGGATGTACTCAGCCTTGATGATGTCGAAGGCACAGGTTTCGCTTGCCACGACGTAAGCCATCTCTCCGGTTGACGGATCGATTTTCTTGCCGAGGGCCAGAGGACGGACGCCGTATGGATCGCGGGCGGCAATCATCTGGTTGTTGGCCAGAATGACGATCGAATAGGCTCCCTCTACCTGCCTCAAGGCATCGTAAATCTGGTGCAGCGGCTCCTTCTCCTTGCTTCGCGCAGCCAGGTGCGGAATAATTTCTGTATCCGATGAGGCCTGGAAGATCACGCCCTGTTCGGTCAGTTCTTTGCGTAGCGCTCTTGAATTGGTGAGATTTCCGTTGTGGGCGATGGCGAGGCTTCCGGAGCGGTAGGTGAGGGAGAAGGGCTGGATATTGTTGTTCGATTTTGATGCGCCAGTAGTCGAGTATCTATTGTGTCCGATGGCGGCATAGCCGCTCAGGCTCTCGAAAATCTGCTCATCCCTGAACACTTCCGAAACCAGACCAGGCCCCTTGTGCTGCTTGAAGAGTGTTTTTTTCTTTGCTTTGTTGTATTCAGCTACCACGATACCTGCAGCTTCCTGCCCCCGGTGTTGAAGGGAGTAGAGACCGTAAAAGGTATCTTCGGCGGGAGTTTTTGAATTAAAAACGCCGAAAACTCCGCACATATCAGTAAAATCTTAAGATTGTGTAAAATCTTTGCCTCTGAGAGGCACGTAAAACTAATATATCAAGACCAAAATTAAAAACAATCAAACAGGCAAAAGCGCTCGCGTTTGGTTTTTCACTGCATCAGGTCGTACCATGTCCAGCCGCACCAGATACCATTGTTATTCTTCAGGTTTACACTCTGAAGGAATTGAATGGCTGCTTACGTCGTTTGTCTGTATGGAAGCCATCGCCCGCAAGAACATTCAACGCAAATAGTTATGAACACTGTAGCCAAAAAACCCGCACCCCAGTCGCCATGGACCTGGATTCTCATTACCCTGCTCTGGGGGAGCGTTTTCTTTTTACTTCTACGTGGATGCTGGGCAAGGCTTCGGCGTGGCTCGATGCTGGCGGATTCCTGCCTGACGGTGCCGCGACGCTGATCGTGTATCTGTTGTATGTGCCGGTGCTGATCGTCATCGCGCTCGTGGCGATGGCCGTGAAAAACCGTCTCGATCCGGGTTCGCTCAAGCAGCTTGAGCGGCAGAAAGCGGTCAAAGAGGGAAAGCGCGAGCGCTATTTTGTCTCTTTCGCGGGAGGAATCGCGAGCAGCTTTCTTTTCACTGTTCTGACGGCAATCGCTCACATTGCGGCGGTTCCGATCACCGGGGCGGTCATCCGGCTGAACCCGGCCACGGTGGCTGTTGCGGGAGTGCTGAACATTGCGGCTGGTCTCGGAGCTTCCTTGCTGGTGGGAATGATTTTTCTCGTTTCGGGAGTCGGGCGGAAGGCGAAGCGTGCCTGAGTGTAAAGGCGGTGCAATAAAAAAGCGCAGTGTAACAGCTGCGCTTCTTATTACTTGATTTCTGTGGAGCTAAGGAGACTCGAACTCCTGACCCTTTGCATGCCATGCAAATGCTCTACCAACTGAGCTATAGCCCCATCGTGATGGACTAATAATCTGAAAAAAAAGTTGGATTTCCAACAGCTTTTTTTGAATCTTCGATATAAAATTTTCCAAAGAAGAAGAATAAACTGAGGTTATGAGTTTCTTCTACAGCATCAAAGAAGGGTTTGCAGGAATAGGCCGGGCCAAGTTGCCGGCAAGCGTGACCATCGCCACGGGCTTTTTTTCATTGCTGTTGCTTGGGCTCTTCGGGACGGTCTCTTTCAGCTTTTACCAGTTGATTCACGAGGTTCGTTCGCGCGTCGAGCTTGAGGTCTTTTTCGATGATCGTACCGGTGATCTTCAGGCCGATTCGCTGACCGAACGGATGAAAGCGATCACCGGGATCGCCAAAACCCGATTCATTTCGCGCAACGAAGCTGCTTCAAGGTTTGCCCGTGACTTTGGGGCGGATGTCGTGGGCATTCTCGGCATGAATCCGCTGCCGCGTTCTGTCGAAGTGAGCATTCAGCCGGGTTACGCTGCTCCGGATAGTATTGCGCACATAGAAAAACAGATCGCGGCGCTCGACGGGGGGCTCGATATCCGTTATAACAAAGAGTATCTGAGGGGTATCGAAAGGAACGCGCGCCTGTTTACGCTCATCACTGCAGGAGTTGGCGGGGTGATCGCTCTGGCGACCATTATCCTGAACGCCTTTACCGTCCAGCTTGCCATGTACGCCCGCCGCGACCGGATCAAAACCATGCGTCTGGTTGGTGCGACCCGCTGGTTCATCAGTGCGCCGTTTCTTTTCGAGGGGATCATTCAGGGCCTGGTTTCGGGTGGGCTTGCTGCGCTCGGTCTCTGGCTCATTTTCGAGCAGGCGCTGTTACGCTACGAACCGGCGATCTACCAGATACTGCATCCATCGACCTATGTGATCTATCCGGGACTTGTCCTGCTTGGCATCGTGCTCGGCTTTTTCGGCAGCACCTGGTCAGTGGCGCGCTTCCTGCGCGTTTCCTGAGCGCTGCCGCAGGGATAAACGGCTATTCGTTGGTGAAGTTGTAGAGCATCGCAATTTCTTCGGGCCAGCCCTCGGCGTTGGGGGTTTCGAGTATCAGCGGTATCTCCTCCAGCGCCGGGTGATGCATGATGTGCGCGAAGGCGTCGATGCCGATCATTCCCTTGCCGAGGCACTCGTGCCGGTCAACCTTGCTGCCGAGCTTCTGCTTGGCGTCGTTCAGGTGCATTCCCCTCAGATAAGCCATTCCTACCACGCGGTCAAACTCGGCCAGCGTTGCGTCCAATGCTTCCGGCGTTCTCAAATCGTAGCCACTGGCGAAGAGGTGACAGGTGTCGAGGCAGACGCCGACGCGCGATTTGTCCTCCACCAGTTCGATGATTCGCGCCAGATGTTCGAAGCACCAGCCGAGATTACTGCCCTGTCCTGCCGTGTTTTCGATTACCGCCGTCACGCCCGCCGTCGCTTCGAGTGACAGGTTCACCGACTCGGCGATGATTGCGAGGCAGGCATCTTCGTCAGTCAGATTGAGGTGGCTGCCGGGGTGGAAATTCAGCATCGTGAGCCCGAGCGCTTCGGCGCGCTGCATTTCGGTGATGAACGCTTTGCGGGACTTTTCGAGCTTGTCGGCTTCGGGCGCGCCGAGGTTGATGAGGTAGCTGTCGTGCGGCAGGATGTGGCCGGGCAGGAATCCTGCCTCCTCGCAGTTCCGTCGAAACGCTTCGATCGACTCTGTCGAAAGTGGAGCGGAGTGCCACTGGCGCTGGTTGCGGGTGAACATGGCGAACGCTTTCGCGCCGATCTTTTGTGCGTTCAGCGGGGCGTTCTCGACGCCTCCGGCAATACTGACATGGGCGCCGACCCGTTTCATAGTTCGTCTGGTTTGGAGGTTTTCGTGAATCAGAGGCTAACGACGATCTGCCATCGAAGGTTCAATCGGTCAGTTTTTCCACGATCTCGTCCGGCAGGTTCGCCGTCCGGCGGATCGACCACCCGCCGTTGCGCGATGGCCGGGTCGAGAGCATCTCGCCGAGCAGGCCGGTCGAGAAGAATTGCACGCCGAGGATGATGAGCAGTATGCCGAGGAACAGAATCGGCCGGTTGCCCGCCGGTTTGTCGAAAACGTACTTTTCGATGGTGACGTAAAGGCTGATACAGAGGCCAAAGAAAAAACTGCCGAGGCTCATCATGCCGAAAAAGTGCATCGGACGTTTGAGGTAGCGGGTAATGAACATCACCGAAAGGAAATCAAACAGGCCGGGCAGGAACCGCGATGCTCCGAACTTGCTTTCGCCGAACTTGCGAGCGTGGTGCATGACGGGAATTTCGGTGACGCGGAATCCTTTCCACTTTGCCAGCACCGGAATATAGCGGTGCATTTCGCCGTGCAGGTCGAGTGAAGCGACGAGTTCGCGGCTGTAGCCTTTCAGGCCGCAGTTGAAGTCGTGCAGCGGGATGCCGCTGAAGATGCGCGTCGTCAGGTTGAAGAGCTTCGAAGGTATGGTTTTGCTCATCGGGTCGTTCCGTTCCCGCTTCCATCCGCTCACCAGGTCGAACCCTTCGTTCATTTTCAGAACAAGGCTGGTGATCTCCCGAGGATCGTCCTGCATGTCGGCGTCGATGGTCACGACCACATCGCCCGACGCAGCGCGGAAGCCCGCCGAGAGTGCCTCGGTTTTTCCGTAATTCCGTCGGAATGAGATGAGGCGAATCTCCGGTTTCCCGGCAATCAGCTCTTCGATCACCTTGTCGGAGCCGTCGGTCGAACCGTCATCGATCATGATCACCTCGAAACTGAAGGGTGCATCGAAGCATCGCGCCAGATCGGGACTGTTCAGCGCTGCGAACAGTTGGGTGCACAGCTCGGGGAGCGACTCCCGCTCGTTGTAGAGCGGCACGATGACGGAGAGGCTCGTCATTTATACACCTCGAGCGTCGGGTTGCCAGATGTACTTGTGCAGCTGGAGCTGCATCCGCACCGGGAGGCGGTCGCAGAGAATCCACTCAGCGAGGAGGCGCGGTTCGAGCTGGCCGAACACCGGGCCGAAGATGATCGAGCACTTGCCGAGGATGCCGTGCCCGGCGATATACGATTTTGCCCACAGGTAATCCGCCTCCGAGGCTACGACGATCTTGAATTCGAAGCGTTCCGGCTCGTTGAGGGCGAGTGTGAAGTTGGCGGCGCAATTATGCTCCATGACTCCCGACGACGGCGCCTTGATGTCGATGATCGCGTGCACGCGCGGATCGACGCGATCCACCGGCAGGAAGCCGCCTGTTTCGAGTAGCACCGCTGGATGCCGATCGCAGAGTTCGGTGAGCAGCTCGAAGGCGCCCGGCTGGAGCAGCGGCTCGCCGCCGGTCACTTCAACGCACGGCGCGTCGAACGCCAGCACGCGCTGCACGATTTCGTCAACCGTCATCGTTGTGCCTTGCTTCTCAGCATATGCCGTGTCGCAGTAGCGGCATCCGTGGCCGCATCCCGCGAGCCGCACGAAACCGCATGGCCAGCCCGCAAAGGACGACTCGCCCTGGATCGAGTGGAAAATCTCGCTGATGTGGAGGGTCGTTTCCGTGCTCATGGCTGCTCGTCAAGCAGTTTTTCGAGCGCGGCGGGGTAGAGGCGATGCTCGCACCGGAGCACCCGCTCGGCCAGCGTTTCCGCGGTGTCGCCCGGCAGCACCGGCACATGGTTCTGCATGATGATCCGGCCCTTGTCGTACTCCTCGTTCACGAAGTGCACCGTCGCGCCGCTCCGGGTTTCGCCGGATTCGATCACCGCTTCGTGCACGCGCATTCCGTACATCCCGTGCCCGCCGAACTGCGGCAGCAGCGATGGATGGATGTTCACGATCTTCTCGGGGTAGGCAGCAATCACCGCGTCCGGAATCTTGCGCAGATACCCGGCAAGCAGAATCATGTCGATCTGCCGTTCCTGTAACGCCGAAAGCATTGCATGGGCGAAATCGTCATTCGTGCCGAACTGTTTTTCCGAGAGGTGCAGGGTCTCGATACCATACTCTTTCGCGAAATCGACCGCGCCGCACTGCGAGCGATTCGACAGGCAAAGCACGATTTCCGCGGGCAGCTCGTGTTCGATGATCGCGTGGAACAGCGCCTTGAAGTTCGAGCCCGTTCCCGAGCAGAATACCGCCAACCGTTTTTCTTGTCACTCATGCAGATCGCGTACAAAGGATTTCGTGAATTTCCTCTAATATGCACCCGAACGCTGCTTTTTTCAAGCTGAAAGGTTCCCGGTGAACGGTTCGGTTGGGAGTGTGCTTTGCGCGGAGTCGCAGTTCTCCGGTCGGTATAATCGCGGATTTTTGTAAATTCCCGGTCTATTTTTGCTTTCCGAACACAACACAACTCTCTGCTCATGCTTGATCCTGTCATCAAACGGGCGCTCGTTTCCGTTTCCGACAAAACCGGCATCGTCGATTTCTGCCGTGAACTGGCCTCGATGGGTGTCGAAATTTTCTCCACCGGTGGTACGCTGAAGGCGCTTCAAGATGCCGGTATCGCCGCGCAATCCATCTCGACCATCACCGGTTTTCCGGAAATCATGGACGGCAGGGTCAAAACGCTTCACCCGAAAATCCACGGCGGCCTGCTTGCCGTGCGTGACAATGCCGAGCATCAGCAGGCTGCGCGCGAGAACGGCATCGAGTTCATCGACCTTGTGGCGGTAAACCTCTATCCCTTCGAGGCGACCATTGCCAAGCCGGACGTGAGCTTCGAGGAGGCGATCGAAAATATCGACATCGGCGGCCCGTCGATGCTGCGCAGCGCGGCGAAGAATAACGAGTCGGTCACGGTGATCACCGATGCCGCCGATTACGCCACCGTGCTTGAAGAAATGAAGTCCAACGGCGGCGCGACCACGAGGGCGACCCGCCTGACGCTCGCGGCGAAGGTCTATGCGCTCACCTCGCGCTACGACACGGCCATCGCGGCTTACATGGCCAAAGCTGCTGGAATCGAGTCCGCCGCCGATACGATGACCGTCCGGCTCGAAAAAGAGCTGGGGATGCGTTACGGCGAGAACCCGCACCAGAGCGCCGGACTTTATAAAATGGACGACGGTAACGGAGTGCGCTCGTTCGGCGCGATTTTCGAGAAGCTGCACGGTAAAGAGTTGTCGTACAACAACATGCTCGATATCGCTGCCGCAACTGACCTCATCGAGGAGTTCCGCGGTGAAGAGCCGTCGGTGGTGATCGTCAAGCACACCAACCCGTGCGGCGTCGCGCAGGCTCCGACGCTCTGCAAGGCGTACCGCAAGGCCTTCTCGACCGACACGCAGGCCCCGTTCGGCGGCATCATCGCTTTCAACCGTTCGCTCGACATGGAGACGGCCAACGCGGTCAACGAAATCTTCACCGAAATCCTCATCGCTCCGGCCTTCGAGGAGGGCGTGCTCGATCTGCTCATGAAGAAGAAGGATCGCCGCCTCGTGCTCCAGAAGCAGCCGCTGCCGAAAGCGGGCTGGGAGTTCAAGTCCACGCCGTTCGGAATGCTCGTGCAGGAGCGCGACAGCAAGATGGTCACCCCCGAAGAGCTGACAGTGGTGACGAAGCGCCAGCCGACCGAGGAAGAGCTGGCTGACCTGATGTTTGCCTGGAAGATTGCCCGCCACATCAAATCCAACACGATTCTCTACGTCAAGAACCGCCAGACCTTTGGTGTTGGCGCAGGCCAGATGTCGCGAGTCGATTCTTCGAAGATCGCCCGCTGGAAAGCCTCGGAAGTGGGCCTCGATTTGAAAGGCTCGGTCGTCGCCTCCGACGCCTTCTTCCCCTTCGCCGACGGCCTTCTCGCCGCTGCCGAAGCCGGAGTGACCGCCGTCATCCAGCCCGGGGGCTCGATCCGCGACAACGAAGTCATAGAAGCAGCCGACGCGAACAATTTGGCGATGGTGTTTACCGGCATGAGGCACTTCAAGCACTGAGGTAGCGAGACGGGACATAGAACTGCAAAGGCAACAGGGACAGTGCAATGAGCGTTGTTCCTGCTCCCTTTTTTACTTTCTGAGCGATGCCAGTCAGGCCCGCATCTTCTCACACAAATCTCACCACTAAAAACACCCCGACCATAACAAACGCCACGGCGACCCGTACGGCGATGCCGATGGCCATGCCGATCCAGACTCCGAATCCTGCTGTGCTGGCTGTGCGGAGGTCTTTCTGGGCGTAGAGTTCGCCGAGGACGGCTCCGATGAAAGGCCCGATGATGATTCCGGGCAGACTGAAAAGGAGGCCGGTCACGGTGCCGATTGCTGCGCCGATGACGCCGTATTTGCCTGCGCCGAAACGTTTTGCGCCGAAAAGTCCGGCGAAGAAATCGATGAGGTAAGCCGCCGCGGTGAGCACGCCAAGAATGGTGATCGTGCCCCAGCCGACGTAGGCGAAGTTTTCCGCCCAGGCGGCGAAAACAAGACCGGCGAAGATCAGCAGAACGCCTGGTAATGCTGGCAGCACAAGGCCTGCGAATCCGGCGATAAGCAGGAGGGCGGAGGTGATCCAGAGAATGGTGGTGGTGTCCATGATGAACTACTATTTGTTCGTTTTTGCAAGTACCGCTCTTGCATTTCGTTTCAGTCGCTTGATGCCAAGGCGGAGGACTGGGGTTCCGGCGAAAAGCTTCCGGAATTGCGAGTTGGTGAGCTCGAGGGCTTGCTGAGGGGTAAGGTTGACGAGTTCCTCTTTTGGCTGAAAGCCGGAGTACGCGCTATCAACGCCAATGGTGTTGTGTGGGCAGGCGTCGAGGCAGTGGTCGCAGCCGTAGAGCCAGCCTTCGGTCATCGCCGATTCCTCGTCGGTGAAGTCGCGTTTCAGCTCTATCGTCAGGTATGAAATGCAGCGGGTAGCGTCGAGTTTGCCGGGGGCGATGAGCGCTCCGGTGGGGCAGGCGTCGAGGCAGGCAGTGCAGCCCTCGCAGGGGTTCCATTCGAGTGGTGTGTCGGGTTTGAGTTCGAGGTCGAGCAGCAGCTCACCGAGGAAAATTCGCGAGCCGTAACCGGGCACGATGAGCAGCGAGTTTTTGCCGGCGCGCCCGATTCCGGCGGCTTCGCCCCAGCCTGTTTCGAGCACGGGCAAGCTGTCCACACAGGCTCGTCCGTGGACCGGTTGCGCGCAGATCGAACGGATGAAATCGAGCAGCTCATGGAGCAGGTCACCGACCACGCGGTGGTAGTCCGCCATGACGGCGTAGCCGGAGATTGCGCCGGACTTTACAGGCGCGGGCCACGGCAAAGCGACGGAGATGACGGTTTTTACGCCGGGCAGAAGCAGTTCTGGATTGGCGCGTGCTTCGAGGCCGGTTTCGAGGTAGCCCATCTCGCCGTGCCGCTTCTCGTCGATCATTGTGCGATACTTCTCCAGCGCTTCGGAAAGCGGCATTGCGTCAGCAAACCCGGCGGCGCAAAAGCCGAATTCGAGGGCTTTCCGGCGGATCACTCCTTTTAAATCATTGAGCGTTTCAGACATCGTTGATTGCTTCCCGGTTGCGATATCATCCAATAATGCTTAAATATACGAGTCAACTTCACGTAGTTGTTCCGCAATCTTTCGAACCGCCACTACTTCCCTCATGCAGCGACGCGAGTTTTTCCAGCATTTTCTCAAACGCGCCAGTATCGGCGCGGGCGCATTGACCGCCGCAACTGCCAGTCTTGTCGGCTATTACCAACCGCGCAAGGCGGTGTTCGACACCTCCGGCAAGAACAACTCAGAGCTGCCCGAGAAGCTGACGACGCCGAAGAAGGCGGTGGTGATCGGCGGCGGTCTGGCTGGCATCAGCTCGGCGCTGGAGCTGGCGCGGCGGAACTTCGAGGTGACGCTGGTCGAGGCCTCGCCTTCACTTGGCGGCAAGTTGACTGGCTGGCCTATCGAGGCGCTTGGCGAGCGGTTTCCGGTAGAGCACGGCTTTCACGGCTTTTTCGATCAGTACTACAACCTCAACGAAATGTTCGCCTCGGCGGGCATCGGCAGCGAGATGTTCACCGCTTCACCCGGCTATCCGGTCATTTTCAGCGACCGGCAGGTGGAGGTGTTCGGTCAGACGCCCAAGTGGTTTCCTTTCAACATCCTGTCGGTGGTGCAGCAGTCCAAACGGCTCGATATCGCCTCGTTCCTAAAGGACTACCCCGGTCTGTGGCCGGTCATCAGCATGTTCCGCTACCAGTATGACCGCACCTTTCATGACTGGGACAGCATCGATTTCATGACCTACTGCAAGCGCGGCGAGGTGCTTCCGGCTTTCATCGACACGGTGCTGCACCCGTTTTCGGACGCCACGATGAACCGCATGGAGGTGCTTTCGGCAGCCGAGGCGATACGCTATTTCCATTTCTACTTTATGGGCAGTCCGGAGGGGTTGTCGTTCAGAATCACCACGAAGGATTGCATGAGTGCCCTCATCGATCCGCTGGAGAAGAAGCTAATGTCGATGGGCGTGCGGGTGCTGAAAGGGCAAAAGGTGCAGAACCTCGCGATGCAGGATGGGCGCGTCAAATCGGTGCGTCTCGCTGGCACGGGGGCTGCGAGCGGCGCGATTGCTTCGATTCCGAAGCGCGAGGTACCGGTGACGGGGTGGCTGCAACATACCTCCGAAGCGGGGATTCCGATGCTCGTGGCGCGGCTCGGCGCGGCGTGGGTGGCCCTCGACGGGCGCTGTACTCACATGGGGTGTCCGGTGGCTCCCGAGGCTGGAACGGGCGGCTTTCACTGCCCTTGCCACGATGGCCGCTTCAACGCCGAAGGGGTGCCGGTCAGCGGCCCGCCGAAAGCGCCGCTCGCCAGGCTCGACGTGCGTGAAGCGGGGGAGATGCTCGTTATCGAACAGGCTTCGACAGCCTCGTCATCGGTGGTCGTTACCGCCGAAGAGCTGCCGTGCGACTACTGCGTCGTGGCTTCGGACGTGCGCGGCACTCGCGAGCTGATCGCCGGTAGCCAGCCCGACAACCGCGATTTCGCCGGACGGGTGGCTGCGCTTGGCGAGGCCGATCCCTACGTCGTCTGGCGCGTTTGGCTCGACCGTCCGCTTCCGTCCGCCGACTTCCCGTTCTATACCGTGTCGGGCTACACCTACACCGACTCGATCACCTTCTATTCGAGCTTCCAGCAGCCCTTCATCGACTGGGCGAAGCGCATCGGCGGCTGCGTCGTCGAGCTGCACGCTTACGCCGTCGCGCCGCAAGACATTCGCCCCGAGCCGGAGATCCGCGCTGCGATGCTGCAAGAGCTGTACGCTATGTTTCCGGAGTCGAAAGGCGCCACGATCCGGCACGAAATTTTCATGATGCAATCCAACTTCACCCGCTGGGCCCCCGGCGACCACGCCACAAGACCGGGTGTCGAAACGCCCTACGCGAACCTTTTCCTCGCGGGCGACTGGGTAAGCACCAATGCCCCGGTTTTCCTGATGGAAGCCGCCGCTTTCACAGGCCGACAGGCGGCGAACGCCATTGCCGCGAAAGAGTCGCTACGGCAAAGGCCATTGCCGATTGTGCCGATGGACGGGATCTTTGCTTAGAACAGAAATTGGGATCAAAATCGAAAGGAAAAATCTCAAAAGCAGAATTTCTTATCTCCCCTCAAGGCACTCCACCACCGTGTCGTGCAGCACGGGTCGGAACTTGCGAATCCTGATATTCTCCGGCGTCGGCCAAACTCTGTTGCTTAACAGAATTACCGCTAAATCTTTTTCCGGATCGACCCAGATGCTTGTGCCGGTAAAGCCGAGGTGGCCCCAGGAGTTGGAAGAGAAGTAGTGGCCTGCGGATGATTTCCCTCCCGGGGTGACCAGGTCCCAGCCAAGCGCTCTCGGGGTATCGCCTCGTTCCCGGAAGCGTTTGACCGTCGAGGCTTTGATGTAGCGCTTGCCGTCGAGTTGGCCTCCGTTCATCAGCATTTTCACCATTTTCGTCAGGTCACCGGTCGTGGTGAAGAGCCCCGCGTGGCCTGAGATGCCCCCGAGCAGCGCGGCGTTCTGGTCGTTGACGAGCGGACGCGGGCGCGGAAGCTTCCAGATGCCATCCTCGCCGGTTGGCGCGATGCGAGCGGCAAGTGACAGTGGCGGTGTGAACATGGTCGAATTCATGGTGAGCGGCGCGGCGAAGCGGGTGTGAAAGTTGGCCGCGAGGCTTTTGCCCGTGATCTGTTCGACGATGCTACCGAGCAGAATGAAGTTCAGGTCGCTGTACTCGGTCTTCGCGCCCGGTACGGATACGACAGAGTCGCGGTCGATGGCTTGCAGCGCCTCCTCGCGAGTGGCGCAGGTTTCGGCGAAGTAGGTGTGTGCCCGAAGTCCCGAGGTGTGGCGCATGAGCTGCTCGATGGTGATTCGCTCCTTGCCGTTGCAGGCGAATCCGGGCCGGTAACGGCTGACGGGGGCGCGCAGGTCAAGCGAGTCGCGCTCGACGAGCTGCATGGCGATGCTGGTGGTGACAACCGCCTTGGTGAGCGATGCAGCGTCGTAGATTGTTGTTGTGTCCGCAGGAGCGCTGTGCGGATCGTAGGTTAAGTGACCGAACGCTTTGTGGAACACTGTTTTGCCCCGGTAGATCACCGCGAGGCTCGCGCCGGGGAAGACGCTATCGCGCACGGCCCCATTCATGAGCGTATCGAGCTTTCTGAAATCCGTCGCATCTGCGTTAGCCGGAACGGCAGTCGCCATCAGCAGAATAGCTACGCAAGCGCAGGCGGTAATGAGTTTCCGGAACAGGCGCATAAGCGTTCGGGATGCGGTCAGAAGAGCGTGAAGCGCACGTACCGGTTCGGCCTCTTCTTCAGATCGATGAGCAGGGTGTCGAGCGAAATCAGCGTCTTGCTTAGGTTGTTATAAAGCGCCGGATCGCTGTTGAGCTTGCCGAGCGTGCCCTTACCTTCGTTGAGCTGCTTCATCAGCGTTTCGGTTTCGGCGGCGGCGTTTTTCAGGTTCACGATGGTCTGCTCGGTGTTGTCGGCCAGTGACTTGTCGTTGATCAGCTTCGGCAGCAGCCCCTTGCCGTTGTGAAGTTCCGCGCTGACTCTGGTCAGCTCGTCCGAACTCTTGCGCAGGTTGGCCACGGTTTTTTGCAGGTCTTCGCCCATCTGTTTGTCTGAAATAAGTCGCCCGGCGGGGCCGTCGCCGTTATTGAGCTTGTCGAGCAACGTATTTAGTTTTTCAACAGTATTTTTGGCATTGTTGGTAAGACCCGTCAGGCCATCTTCCGGGACGAGCTGGATGAAATCGCCCTCCTTGACCGGTTTGCCGGTGCCAGCCTTGATGTCGATATATTTGTCGCCAAGCACGCCGAGGGAGCGGATTGAAGCCTTCGAGTCCTTGGTGACGAGGTTTGCATACTCGTTCTGCAACTTCAGTTCAGCTACCACGAACAGCGAGTCGTTCTGTGTGCTGAAGTCGAGTCGCGAGACAGTGCCGATTTTTTTACCCGCGACTGCAACGTAGTTGTTCTCGGCCAGGCCGTTGACGTTGCTGGTCATGACCTTGATGGTGGTCACGCCGGTGAAAACGCTCGTGTTTTTGCCAATTACCAGGCCGAGATAGGCCGCAAACCCGAGCCCAAGCAGGAAGAAGATGCCGGTTTTCAGGTCGCTCCATTTCAGTTCTTTCAGATTTCTCATGCTATCGCAGGGGTCTTGAAAAAATTAAAGTTCGAGAATTTTGTCCGACAGGATCGACTTGATGAACGGGTGCTGCGAATCGTGCAGCTGTCCGGTCGGGCCGTCGAAGATGATTTTGCTCTGGTACAGCACGGCGACTTCGTCCGCGATGGCGAAGACGTCGTCAATGATGTGGGTCACGAACACCGCGCCGAGGTCGTTGCTTTTTTTGAGCGAGGCGATCAGGTTCAGGATTTTGCGCGAGCTGACCGGATCGAGTCCGGCGGTCGGCTCGTCGAAGAGGATCATCTTTGGATTGAAAATCAGCGCCCGGCCAATCGCCACGCGCTTTTTCATGCCGCCGCTGAGGCTTTCAGGGAGTTGATCCTCGTAGCCTTCGAGTCCGGCAAAGCGGAGCTGCTCGACCACACGACGGTTTATCTCCTCATCGGGCAGGCGGAGGTTCTCGCGCAGGAAGAAACTCATGTTCTGGCTGATGGTCATCGAGTCGAAGAGTGCGTTGCCCTGAAAGACGATGCCCATTTTGCGCCGTATCGGGTAAAGGTCGGTCTCCTTGAGTGGAGTGATGTCCACCCCATCGACGAATACCTGCCCGCTGTTGGGCTTGATGAGGCCGAGCATGAGCTTGATGATCGTGCTCTTGCCGACGCCGCTGGGGCCAAGTATCGCCTTGATGGTGTTGTCCTGCACGGTCAGCGAAACCTTGTCGAGAATCACCTTTTCGCCGTATCTGAGTGTGACGTTCCGGAGTTCAATCATATCAGTGCATAATGTCGAGCACGAGTTTCGAGACGTAGAAGTTGGCTACCAGCACCAGACCCGACGAAGCCACAATGCCCTTGATGGTCGATCGGCCTACACCCGCCGTGCCGCCTCGCGCCGAGAAGCCGTTGAAACTGCTGACCAGCGTGATGATGATGGCAAAGACCGGAGCCTTGAGGAAGCTGACGACGAAATCTTTGGGCAGTAGCCTCGGGTAGATCGAATTCCAGAAGATACCGGGGTCGAGCTTGTGGTAGAACTGGGCGACAAGGGCACCGGTCTGCAATCCGGCGAAGTCGGAGAGGGCGATGAGTGGTACGAACATGATGAGCGCAGCCAACAGCCTCGGCATGACGAGTTTGGCGATAGGGTCGGTGCCAAAGGCGCGCAGGGCGTCGATCTGCTCGGAAATCTGCATTGCGCCAAGTTCCGCGCCGTTGCGCGATCCATAGCGCGCCGAAAGCATCAGGCCCATCAAGAGCGGTCCGAGCTCGCGCAGCACCGCGTTTGAGGTAGAGCGGCCAAGCATCGTTTTCGCGCCGAACTCTTCAAGCAGGTTGCCCACCTCCATCGACATCAGCGCTCCGATGGAGATCGAACTGACCAGCACGATCGGAATCGACTCGACGCCGCAGATCAGCGCTTGGTCGAGCACGTCACGCCAGTAGCGCTTTGCCTTGGGCAGAGTAGCAAAGGCCCGGAGAGCGAAATGAAAAAATTCCTGCATGGTCAGCACAAACTCCTTGAAGCGGAGCATCTTGCTTTCCAAGAGGTTACCGATGAGCGTTGCTGCCATAATTACAGGGTCAATTCATCAAAAAAACGCAGTGCATGGCGTCCCGGTGCAAGTATATGAAAACCTGACCGAATCTTCAGCCAAAGGGCGGAAAAATCTCACTCTTTGGCTGCCGGGGCAAGCCGGCTTTTCATTTTGGTCACCCATTCATAGGGGATCCATACCTGGCCGAAGTTGTCTTCGTGATCTTTCAGGCCGTGATAATCCGAGCCGCCCGAAAAGAGCAGGAAGTACTCGTTGGCAATTTCGCGGTAGTAGTTCTGGCGGTACGTGTCATGCGAAGGATGGATGATTTCGAGACCGTCCAGTCCGAAGGAGATGAGCTGCCGGAGGATTTCATCGGGCACGTTCTGCGCCGGATGGGCGAGGAACGACAGCCCGCCAGCTTCGTTGATGAGGCGGATAACCTCTTCCGGATGCGTTTCGATGCTCTTGACGTAAGCTGGGCTGTGCGAGCCGAGGTACTTGCTGAAAGCTTCGCTGAAACTTTTGACAAAGCCGCCATCCTGAAGCACCGCCGCGATGTGCGGACGCCCCACGCTGCCGTTCTGGGCCTTCATGATGATCTGTTCGATCTCGATTTTGACGCCCATCTTCGCCAGTTTCTGCACCATGCGTTCAGCCCGTTCCGTGCGGAGAAGGCGGCAGTGGTCAAGATAACGCTTCAGCTCGGATTGCTGATAGTCAAAAAAATAACCCAGGATATGAATGTCATACCCTTTGTAGGCCGAGCTCATCTCTACACCGGGGATAAGCTCCAGACCCAATTCGAGTGCTAATGGCTTTGCTTGGTCTATACCCTTAACGGTATCATGATCGGTGATGCTGATGGCTTTCAGCCCGGCATAAACCGCCTTGCGCACGATCTCTTCTGGCGTGAACAGACCGTCCGAACATTTGGTGTGTATGTGTAAATCTGCTTTATCAAAGCCATTATGCCCTACACCTGACGAGCTGTATGGCATGGCCAAAGTTTTGTTTAGTGTTTTTTTAATCTGACTATATAATAAAATTTCCTTCTCTGTTGTACACAATTAACAATAATTTTTGTGGTAGAAAGTTGCAGTGCGGCAGACGGCGCCCTCTGCGCTATCGCGCACGTATCCGCCAGCGAGTCAGCTCCTCCAGGTGAGCACATCGTTTACGGGCGCAGATCAGACGGATTGAACAGCGCAGTCTGATCTGCGACTGCCAGGCAGCCGCGCTTGTCACATGGGCAGCAGGTGGCCGGTGCCGAGCATGACGATGAGGCCGATGCCGACAATCAGGCGGTAGGCGATGAAGATACCGGTGGTGTGGCGCTTGAGGTAGTTGAGCAGAAAGGCGATGGAGAGGTAGCCGACAATGAAGGCGGCGATAGTTGCGACCACAAGGTTGATGATGTTGTGTGTCGATAACATGATTTCGTGCCGGGTCTGGTACAGTTCGAGCATTCCGGCAGCGAAGACCGAAGGAAGTGAGAGCAGGAACGAGAAGCGCGCGGCGGTTTCTCGGTCGAGGTTGCGGAACAGCCCGCCGGTGATGGTGACGCCGGAGCGCGACGAACCGGGAATGAGCGCCGTCGCCTGGGCCAGTCCGATGATGATGGCGTCCGTCCAGCTGAGTTCATTGATCGATTTGCCTCTGCGCCCGTTGCGGGTGCGATTGGCGGTGTGTTTCTCGGCTACGACCAGCACAAGTGCCAAGCTGATCATCGAGGCGGAGACGATGTAGAGCGAGCGCAGAACGGTTTCGATCTCGTGCTTGAACAAGAGGCCGAAGACGACGATCGGTATCGTGCCGACGGCGATCATCCAGCCCGTTCGTGCCTCGTCCGTTGCGAGTGGTCTGCCCTTGAAGATGCCGGAGATAACCGCCCCGCTGATCGAGACGATGTCCTTTGCAAAGTAGATCATCACCGCCGCGAGCGTGCCGATCTGGATGATCGCCGTGAAAGCTGCACCCGGATCGCCCCATCCCATGAGGGCTGGTACGATGCGCAAGTGCGCCGAGCTGCTGATGGGCAGGAATTCGGTGAGACCTTGTACGATGCCGAGGATGATGGCCTGAAAGAGGTTCATTGGATGGTTGTGACTTCGGTTATTTGATTCCGCATTGTGAAAGGGCCTCGCCGATGCGCTTTGCTGCTGCCATGACAGCGCGGCCACGGTGGCTGATGGCGTTTTTCTCGTCGATGGTGAGCTGGGCGAAGGTGCGCTCCATCCCCTCCGGCGCGAAGACCGGGTCGTAACCGAAGCCTCCGTCCCCCTGCGGCTCTGTGGTGATGACGCCGTCGATGTGCCCGTCGGTGGTTTCGTCGAAGAGCATCGCGCCGCCCTCCGTCACGGGCAGACGCCCCTTCATGGCGATGACCGTCCGGAAGCGGGCCGTGCGATCGCTTTTGCCTTGCATCGCCGAGAGCAGGTGGCGGACGTTGTCTTCGTAGGTTCTTGCGACGCCCTCCGGCACGGGCGCGTAGCGAGCGGAGTAAACGCCGGGCGCGCCGCCGAGCGCGTCAACTTCGAGGCCGGTGTCGTCGGCCAGCGCGATGAACCAGTCGAGGCGCGGCGCGACCAGCTCGAAGATCGCGTCCGCCTTGAGCCGGGCGTTGTCTTCGAGGGTCGGCTCGGTCTCCTCCACGTCGATGTCAAGTCCAAGATCTTGGAGCGAGCGGACGCTGATGCCGGAGGCCAGGCCTTCGAGCACGGGCTTCAGCTCGCGAACCTTGTCCTTGTTGCCGGTGGCGAGGACGATGGTGATGTCGGGATGTTTCGGTTCCATAGCGTTATCGGCGGATGAGGTCGAGAATTTCCTGTATGGCTGCCGGAAGCCCGATGAGCACGGCGCGAGAGATGATGGCGTGGCCGATGCTGACCTCCTCGATGTCGTGCAGCTCCCTGAATGGCGCGATGTTGAGGACGCTGAGGCCGTGCCCCGCAACCACGGTCAGCCCCATTTCGCGGGCGATGCGCGCCGACTTGCGGATGCGTTCCAGCTCATATGCCGTCTGTTCGTCGCTGGTGCAGAGCGAGTAGGTGCCGGTGTGAAACTCGACGATGTTCGCTCCGGCTTTGGAGGCAAGTGCGATCGACTCCTCTTCCGGCTCGATAAAGACGCTGACGCCGATCTCCTTGTCGCGCAACGGCTTGACGAATTCAGTCAGACGAATGAAGTGTTTCTGGATGGCGAATCCGCCCTCGGTGGTCAGCTCCTCACGCTTCTCCGGCACGAGTGTGACGAGGTCGGGTTTGACCGACAGCGCGATGCGCTGCATCTCGTCGGTCATGGCCATTTCGAGGTCGAGCTTGGTGGTAATCTCCTCCCTCAGCCGCGCGAGGTCGTTGTCCTTGATGTGGCGGCGGTCTTCGCGCAAATGGCAAACGATGCCCGCCGCGCCGTACTTTTCGGCGAGCAGGGCGGCTTCGACGGGATCGGGATGTCCTTCATTTCGTGCGTTACGCAGCGTGGCGATATGGTCAATATTGACGGCAAGTCTCATGTTCGTAGTCTCTTATGCGATGTTCATGCTTGGGGAATTGTCCCGGTGAGTTGAGAAGATAGATAAAACAAAAGAAACAAAACGTAAAATCAGCGGCAGGAAGGTGGATGGAGGCGCGGCTGTATTCGGATGCTTGCTTCGGGAACTTGGCGGTGATGCGGTAGCGTTATAACTTTGTATTGACGAAATTACAACCTTACCAAAGCAGCCATGATCAAGCAACTCACAAAACACGGCAACAGCATGGCGATGGTTATCGAAAAACCGATTCTCGAACTGATCGGCGCCGATGCCGACACTCCGTTTGAAATCACGACCGACGGCCAGGCGCTCATTCTCACGCCGCTGAAAAATCCAGAAGGGAGCGCGGCGTTCGGCGTGGCGCTTGAAAAGGTGAATACCCGCTATGCCAGGGCGTTGAAAAAACTTGCGGAGTGATGAGATTTCTGGAGCTTCACGAGGTTCTGCACATCCACCACGATCAGATCACCCGTTATGGCGGAACTCTCGGCGTTCGGGATATGGGCCTGCTCACCTCGGCGATTGCCATGCCGACAGCGACATTCAAGGGCGATTTTCTGCACACCGACATCCACGAAATGGCTGCGGCGTACCTTTTTCACTTGGTGAGGAGTTGCCCGTTTCTCGACGGAAACAAACGGGTCGGCGCGGTGTCAGCCATCGTTTTTCTCGCGTTGAACGGCTATGATTTTGAAGCGCCGGAAGACGATCTCGTTGAAATGGTTTGCGGTGTCGCCCGAAGCGAGCTGGAAAAAACTGATGTTGCTTTGTTTATGAGAATGTGGAGTGGAAAACGGTGAGTGTAGATAATCGTCTCCATTGTGGAAACAGAAGATTTAGACTCGTTTCTTTAGGAGCCATGTTAAGAACGTTTAGCTTCAATGGGATCAGCTTCTGCAGAAAAACGGCCGCGAAGTTTGAGCGTGGCTTCAACTGCGCGAATAGCCGCCCATAATATTATTAGTGAGAGAAAAATGTTGTTGCCTCCGCCCAAGTTTGCCCCTGCTTTATTGGCAAAAGTGACGCCAGCTGCAACAGAGGCGAGTATTAGCAAAATAACAGCGGCAGCTCGACTGTTATAACGGCGCAAAAAGAAACCACCGACAGCATAAATGACAGCGTCGAAAATGATGAAAAACCCAAGAAAGAAAGATAAAACTATTTGAAGAGCTGCGACAAAAAGAACCCCATCGATGTGTCTTTGACTACTTTAAGAGCATCGTCACGTGATTCAATTTTTGCAAACAACCCCTTCTTTTTCTCTTTTGATTTAGACATAAAAAGTTTTATCAATTTTTGTGATTGTATTTATTGCTTTATGAATAAGATCTTCAAATTTTTCTTTTTGGTTTTCTTTATAAAAAAATATTCCAATAGCTTTTTCTGGGGTTATAGAAATAGCATCTAAAGCCTCTTTGCAGCATCTAAGGGCAGATTCAATATGAATGCTAAAACTATCAGTGTTGAAATGGACGAGGTGGTTTCTTGTATTGTTTAGCCATTCGATATTTCTGCGATTTATGCTTTGATTATTTGAGAACACCTTGTCGAATAAATCCATAAAATAATCGAGTTTAGTGTTCGGTAATTCGCCATTATTGCTGTATGCTTCCAACCATTTTTTTCGATACTTTTCATTCCATGTTTGAAAGCTATTTCCTCCATGAAGGTTTATGCACATATATGCTTGTAATGCATTGTGAATAGATATTATGGCGTATTTCCAAGACAGGGGGTTCTCTTGAACCCGTTCAATGCAAGTGCAGAATTCAATTAATGACGCTTGCCCATCCGTGAGCCTATCAAAGTTTACGTAGTAATCCATTTTTAGACTCTAAATTGTATGGTTTTTGCATAAGACGCCAAAACATTGCTGTATGTCATTTACAATCCTATAGCTTCGCTACAACACTATTGAGCTAAGTCGAACAGAGCAACAACCTCCATGCTTTACCGCGCTCAATCACGGCACCAGTCCATTCAGCAAAAGTTTTTTTCCACAAATGTAGTGTTTCAGCAGAAAAAAGCTCGCACTTTCCGCCCATCTGAGCACAACAGACCACAGATTTTTCTGGATCGATCGAGTCGCTCGTCACCTGTCACGACATTCCACACCCATCCCCCCAACAAAATCCCTCGTCCTCAGCTTTTTCAGGATTATCTTTTATCTTGGCGGCCAGAAGCGTGAACGAAGTGAAACAGTGTTATGGTGAATATAGACGAAACGACAGCGACGGAATCAGTCTCCCTGCTCCGGAAACTCGAATTTGACAAGGTGGCGCGTCATGCGGCAGGATTCTGCATTTCGCCGATGGGGAGCGATCTCGTTATGGAGATGGGGCTTCCCGACGAGCGCGAGCGGGAGCTGGTGCGGGTGCTTGAACTGAAAGAGTTTCTGCTTGAAGGGCAGCCGCTGCCGTTTTCGCGCCTGCCCGATACGCGCCATCTGCTCGACAAGCTCGAAGTGCTCGACAGCTGGCTCGACGCCGCCGAGCTGCTCGATATTTTTTATCTGTTGCAAAGTGCAGTGCAGCTCCGCAAGTTCATGTTCACCAGCCGCGAGCGCTTTCCGGAACTGAACGAATTCACCATCCGCATCTGGCTCGAAAAGAGCATCCAGTACTCGATTTCGCAGGCCATCGACGAGCGGGCCGTGGTGCGCGATACGGCGAGCGACGGCTTGTATGAAATCCGCAAAAACCTCGGCGAGGCGCGTGACGGATTGCGCCGCAAGATGGAGCGCATTCTGCGGCGCTGCCAGGCCGAAGGGTGGCTGATGGAGGAGACCGTGGCGCTGAAAAACGGACGGCAGGTGCTGGCGCTCAGGGTCGAGAACAAGCACAAGCTGCACGGCTACATTCAGGACTACTCGCAGACCGGCCAAACGGTGTTCGTCGAACCGGCGGAGACGCTCGAAATCAGCAACCGCATCCAGGAGCTTGAAATCGCCGAGCGGCGCGAGATCGAGCGCATCCTGAAGGCGCTCTCCGACGGCGTGCGGCAGGAGCTGGAGAACGTGCGCCACAACGAGCGCATCATGGCCGCCTTCGACTCGCTCTACGCGCGGGCGCGGCTTGCCGTCGAGACGGCCTCCACGTTGCCGCAGATTTCGATGGGGCGGCGGCTGAAGATCGTCAAGGGCTACCATCCGTGGCTCTTCATTTCGCATGGCTTCTCGAAGGAAAAGGTTTTGCCGCTCGACCTGGAGCTTGGCGAGGATGAGCACGCGCTGGTCATTTCGGGGCCGAACGCGGGAGGCAAGTCGGTGGCGATGAAGACCGCCGGGCTGCTCGTCTGCATGTTGCGCCACGGCTATCTCGCGCCGTGCAGCGAGAGTTCGGTCTTTCCGCTCTTCAACGGCATCTTCATCGAAATCGGCGACGAGCAGTCCATCGAAAACGACCTCTCGACCTTCAGCTCGCACCTTTCGGCGATCCGCGACATTCTCGACCACGCTCAGCCCGACAGCCTTGTCTTGATCGACGAGCTGTGCTCTGGCACCGACGTTGAGGAGGGAAGCGCCATCGCCCGCGCGGTGATCGAGGAGCTGCTCCAGCGCGGCGTCAAAACCATCGTGACCACCCACCTCGGCGAACTGAAGCTCTACGCCCACCGGCGCGAAGGGGTTGTCAACGGCGCGATGGAGTTTGACCAGCACGGCCTCGCGCCGACCTTCCGCTTCCTCAAAGGCGTGCCGGGCAACAGCTTTGCCTTCGCGATGATGCGGCGCATGGGCTTTTCCGACGAGATTGTCAGCCGCGCGTCGGGCTTCCTCAAGAGCGGCCACACCGGGCTGGAGGAGATGATCGAGGATTTCCGTCAGGGTGCGGCGCGGAACCGCGAGCTGGAGGCGGAGCTCCGGCGTGAGCGCACGGCGCTTGCGGAGATTCGTTCCACGCTCACTTTGCAGCGGGCGGAGTTGCGCAAGAAGACGCAGGAGCTGAAAAGCCGTGGCTTGCGAGACTTGAACCGCCAGCTCGAACAGGCGCGCAAGGAGATTCGCGATCTGGTGCGCGAGGTGAAGGAGCATCCCGGCGACGAGGCCACGCTGCACAATGCGCGGACGAAGTTGGCCGGGATGAAGCAGGAGGCCGCGTCGAAAGAGGAGGCCGTCGAACGCGAGATCGCGCCGCAGGCTGACCTGAGTATCCGCCCCGGCGACACGGTGCGGATCGGCGATACCAACACCACAGGCGAGGTGGAGTCGATCCAGGGCGACTCCGCAGTGTTGATGTGCGGCAACTTCAGGTTGACCACGGCGCTGCGCGGTCTCGAAAAGATTTCCCGCGCCGGAGCGAAGCAGCTGCAAAAGGATGCGGCGACAGGCGCGGCGGGGAGCAAGAGCTGGTCGGTGCAATCGACGCCGCTCGAATCGACGCGGCTCGACCTGCGCGGCCTGACCGGCGACGAGGCGATTGCCGAGATCGGGCGCTTCATCGACGGGCTGGCGGTGCACCGGATGCCGTCGGGCACCATCGTTCACGGTAAAGGCTCGGGCGCGCTCCGGCTGCGCACTTCGGAATTTCTCAAGCAGCATCCGCGTGTCAAGAGCTTCCGCCTCGGCGACTGGCAGGAGGGCGGCGCAGGCGTGACGGTAGTGGAAATTCGCTGAGACAGTGCATGAAAAAGTCGCGCCCGCACATTGCCGCAGCGTTGAAAATAAGTGCGGGATGACGTATCTTTCCGCCTTGCGAGCGTCCGGACGCTGCCTTGCCGATTTCAATTTCATCATCGACATGACTTTCTCCAACCAGCTTACCATACTGAGAATCATTCTCGTGCCGGTTTTTGTGCTGCTGCTCATGCAGTCCGGCGCGTGGTACAAGCTGGCGGGGGTCATCGTGTTCGCCTTCGCGTCGCTGACCGACATCTACGACGGCTACCACGCGCGAAAGTATGACCAGATCACCAGGCTTGGCGCCTTTCTCGATCCCTTGGCCGACAAGCTGCTCATCACCTCGGCATTTCTTTTCTATGTATGGGAAGGCTATCTGGCGCTCTGGATGGTGTTGCTCGTGGCCGCCCGTGACATTGTGGTGACAGGGCTGCGCGTCTATGCGGAGCACATCGACCACCCTGTGGTGACCAGTAAGGAGGCCAAGTACAAAACCTTCGCCCAGAACCTGTTCGCCTATGTCATCATGCTTTTCATTCTACTGAAAGAAAAGAGCTTTTCGGCCCGAAGATGGCGGATTTCATGGAGGTGGTTCTCCATTCGCCCTGGCTTGGTTACGTGATGTTCGCCATTACGCTCTTCACGGTCTGGACAGGGGTTTCCTACCTCATCAGCAACAGGAGCCTCATTTTCCGCAACCCTGCGGGAGGGCGCTGAAGTCATGCAGAAATGGCTCGGCAGGATTTTCGGGAGCGCCTTTGGTATCGGGTATGTGCCGTTTGCTCCGGGCACCTTTGCCAGCGGAGCCGCCGCCTTGCTCTGCCTGTATGTGCCCGCGATTCGTGAATTGCCTATGCTCGTTTTTCTGATCGCGCTTTCGACGATGATCGGTGTGTGGGCAAGCGGGGTGATGGAGGAGGAGTACGGCGAGGATCCTTCGCAGGCGGTGATCGACGAGGTTGCCGGGCAGTGGATTTCGCTTTTTGCGATTCCATTTTCACCGCTCGCCGTGCTGCTGGCGTTTATCCTCTTCAGGCTTTTCGATGTCCTCAAGCCTGGGCCAGTTGATTGGGCGCAACGCCTGCCCGGTGGCTGGGGCATCATGTCGGACGATGTGCTGGCCGGAATTCTGGCCAACCTGTCACTCCGCCTCGTGATGTTTGCCCTCCCGATGCTGCCTTACGGCCTATCCCTGTAAAACTCCAGAATCTTTCCCGACAGACTTCCTGCGTCGAGGCCGACTTCACGGTACAGCTCATCCATGCTTCCGTGGGTGACGAAGTCGTCCGGCAGCCCGAAGGTAACGCACTTCACGCCGGGGTGGGCGTGGTGCAGGTAGTTGACCACGCTGCTTCCGAATCCCCCGATGATGCTGTTCTCCTCGATGGTGACGATGTGCGTGCATCTTTCAGCGGCCATGTCGATCATCTTGGTGTCGAGCGGTTTGAGGAAGCGCATGTCGCACACCAGCGGATCGAGGCCCGCCGTTTCGAGCAGCGCGGCGGTTTCGAGTGCCCGTTGTGACATTGTGCCGATGCCGAGCAGCGCCACCGATCTGCCCTCCCGCAGGATTCGTCCCTTGCCGACCGGAATCGGCGTGAACTCCTTGTGCAGCGTCGCGCCGCTGCCGCTGCCTCGCGGGTAGCGGATGGCGACCGGCCCTTTGATTTCGTACAGCGCGGTGTAGAGCATGTTGCGCAGCTCCTGCTCGTCGCCGGGAGCCATGATCGTCAGGTGCGGCACGGCGTTCAGGAACGACAGGTCGAATGCGCCGTGGTGCGTCGGGCCGTCCTCGCCGACGAGTCCGGCGCGGTCGATGGCAAACACCACGTGCAGGTTTTGCAGCGCCACGTCGTGGATGAGCTGGTCGTAGCCGCGTTGCAGGAAGGTCGAGTAGATCGCGCAGACCGGCTTGAAGCCGCCGCATGCCAGCCCTGCCGCAAAGGTGACGGCGTGCTGCTCGGCGATACCGACGTCGAAGCATCGCGATGGAATGGCTTTCTGGAGCAGGTCGAGCGAGGTGCCGCTCGGCATGGCTGCGGTGATGGCCGTGATGGTCGGGTCTTTCAGCGCCAGCTCGACCAGCGCTTCGCCGAACACCTCCTGATACTTCGGCTTCGCAGGTTTGCCGGGAGCCTTGACGTTCTTGCCGGTCTCGATGTCGAAGCCGCCCGCGCTGGCGTGCCACTTGGGCTGGTTTTCCTCGGCGGGCTTGAAGCCTTTCCCCTTGGTGGTGATGACGTGCAGCAGTTTCGGATGGTGGAGCTGGCGCATTTCGTGCAGTGCCTTGGTGAGCTGCTCAATGTTGTGGCCGTCGATCGGGCCGAAGTAGCGGAAACCGAGCGCCTCGAAGTAGGCGCCGGGCGTGAAGGCCGCCTTGATGCCGTCTTCGAGCCGGTGCACTGCGGTTTTGGCAGTTTCGCCGATTTCGTTGTGCAGCAGGGAGATGCTGTCCCAGACGAACTTGCGCAGCCGGTTGTAGGTCTTGTTCAGGGTGAGGTTGACCAGGTAGTTTTTCAGTCCGCCGGTGCTTGGCGAAATCGCCATCTGGTTGTCGTTGAGAATGACCAGCACGTCGGACTTCGTGTCGCCAAGGTGGTTCATCGCCTCAAAGGCCATGCCACCCGTGAGGCTGCCGTCGCCGATGATCGCCACCACCTTCTCTTTTCGCCCGGCCAGGTCTCGCGCCGCCGCCAGTCCCGCCGCCGCCGAGATCGAGGTCGAAGCGTGGCCGGTGTCGAAGGCGTCGTGAGGACTTTCGCTGCGCTTCGGGAAACCGGCCAGTCCGTGATACTGGCGGTTGGTGTCCATCTGCGCCAGTCGGCCGGTGAGGATTTTGTGCACGTAGGCCTGATGACCCACGTCCCAGACGATCCGGTCGGTCGGGCTGTTATAGACGTAGTGCAGCGCCACGGTCAGCTCGACGACGCCGAGGCTCGATCCGAAGTGGCCGCCGTTCTGCGAAACCAGCTCGATCACCTTTTTCCGGCACTCCGCGGCCACCTGTTCGAGTTCGTGCAAATTCAGCTTCTTGAGGTCGGCGGGGGAGTGGATGGACGAAAGCAGCGGATAGGCCTGCGGCACAGTGGCCGGAGTCGAGACAAGGTCTGCCATAGCATCAGGGGATGAGGTTCAGATGAAAGTACGTAGTTTTCTAACCTTTCGGATCACCCTACGGTTCCGGTCTGGAGCGCTATTCTCCCTGGATGTGCACCAGCACCTCGCGCTTTGGTCGCGGGCCGTCGAGTTCGATGAAGAAGATGGACTGCCATTCGCCGAGCATGAGCTGGCCCTCGGAGAACGGAATCGTTTCGGAGCTGTTCATGAAGAGGCCCAGCAGGTGTGAGTGGGCGTTGTCCCGCCCGTCAATCGTTTCGATGTTGTGCAGCCAGTCGCCGTCTTTCGGAATGAAGCGCTTCAGCCAGGTGGTCATGTCCTGCATGAGCCGCTCCTCCCGCTCGTTGATGTTGAGGCAGGCCGTGGTGTGGCGGCTGAGCAGCGTGACGGTGCCCTGTTGCAGGCCGGACTCTTCGAGCGCCGAACGCACGTCGGCGGTGATGTCGATGATGTCGATCGGCTGGGTGGTCTGACAGGCGATAGTGGTGGTCTGGTAGTTCATGGATGCGCGTTCGGAAATGTGGTGGTGAAAAACGCCGGTCGAGCCGCGTCAGCTGGTCTTGGCTATGAGCAGCACTCCTTCGTGGGGTGCGAGGCGGATGCTCAGGGTCGAGTCTTCGAGCTGGCGTTCATGCGGATGCTCCGGAAAGCGGGTTGAAAAGACATTGACCGCCGAATTGTCCAGACCGGCGAGCGCCGGGTGGCTGAAACGCGTGTCGATGCCGGTCGCCGAAAAGTTGGCGAGGATGAAGGCGTGAACGCCCGGAATCGTGCGGCAGTAGCCGAAGCAGAGCGACTGGCCGTTCGTGTTCAGTTCGAGCCATTCGGTATGACCTTCCTGGAATACCTCTTCGCGCCGGAACTCGAAGAGCTTGAGGTATAAATGCAGGAGCGCCTTGTGTGACGGTTCTCTGGAATGTCGGATGAGCTGCACGGGTATCTTTTTCTTCAGGCCGAGCATTTGCCCCTGATGTATCAGATCCATGCCTGGTGAAGTGAGCATTACCAGGGCCGCGACGGCGTGGTTCGGGCCGAAGCGCTCCGAGGCTCGAACCTCGTCGTGGTTCTCGATAAACCTGCACAGCTTTTTCTGGTACTCCCAGTCGGCGAGCAGGTGCCCCTTGAGCTTCGGCACATTGACCGGCGACGCGCCGAGATAGTCGTAAAAGGGCTTGTCGTAGGTGAAGTCGAACCCCATCTGCTGCAACTCCCACTCGCGATTCCAGTACGATTCGGCCAGAAAGAGGAACTTCGGGTGTTTCTTTCTGATCGCCTCGATCGCTTTGGGCCAGAACTCCTCGGTCATCTTTCCAGCCAGATTTTCCCAGGTGGTGTTGAACACATCCTTCAGAATCAGCATGGCCACATCACATCTTACGCCATCGCACAGGTCGCTGATGTGCGACAGGTTGTGGATCATCATCTCGTGGGTGGCCGGATTGGCGTAGTTGAGCTGAAGGGTGTCGCTCCAGGGCGGGAAGTACGGGTCTTTGCCGTGGGCCAGATATTTGCCTCTCGTGTATTCGAAGCACGATGACGGGTCATGACACTGTTCATGCCTCGAAATGCTGACGAACAACTCGGGATGTTCCGGCAGCCAGCGGTTGTCGAGGGCCATGTGGTTCGGTACGAAATCGAGCATCAGCCTGATGCCCATCTCTGCCAGTCGCCGGCGGAACGCCACGAGCGCGTCGTGGCCGCCGATGATTTCGCTCACCTCGTAGGCGGGGATGGAGTAGGGAGAGCTGACAATATCCTCGGGTTGCAGATCCTTGAGATGATCGAGCAACTCCGGGCGAAGCCCACGGTGCGAAGCCGCGATAGCCGCGCTGTAACGGCTCGGTCTCCACACGCCCATGAGCCAGACATGGGTGAACTTGCCGTCGAGAAGAATCTGCAGCTCCTCATCGGGCACTGCTTCAAGGGTGACAGGGTGCCCAAGCCTCGCCGAAATCTCTTTCAGCCAGACTCGCGTATTGATTTCATAAACCAGAGGAAACATGCCTGTACCAGTTGAGCGGAGGCGGCCAGTGTCGAGGCCGGAAATTTCGGATGCCTAATATAGCAAGGAAATACCAAAAGATAGGGAGCTAGCAGAGGTTTTACAGTTTCCGGACATGACCCGCGTGCAACTCTGGGATGGATGGCGCGGTTGAAAATTAGGCAAAGGCAAAGCAGCATTCCGGTGACATATCCAGCGGGGCGAGCCGGGCCTGATCTGCGGAACTCAAGACAAGAGAACATTTCATGACACAGCTCGAAAACAAACATTGTGTGCCCTGCGAGGGAACGGCAGCTCCGATGGCTCCGGAAGAGCTTCAGCGGCAACTCTCTTTCCTGCCGGAGTGGAACCTTGTTGATGATGCCGGAACGCCGAAGCTTGTCAGGGTTTTCACGTTCAAGGATTTCCAGGATGCGCTCGACTTCACCAACAGGGTTGGCCAGCTCGCCGAATCCGAGGGGCACCACCCGGCGCTCCTGACCGAATGGGGCAAAGTGACCGTCTCGTGGTGGACGCACGCCATCGGAGGCATCCACCTGAACGACCTCATCATGGCAACGAAAACCGAAAAGCTGGTTTGATTGGTGGGAGTTGCTGGTTACTTGGCTGGTGCTGAAAGTCTTTTATGGCGATGTCAGGACGCTCATGACACTTTTTCTGGATGTCCTTGTAATTGCAACCCGGATGTGCGAAATTCTTCTGAGCTTTGTGACGGCCTGCCAATCTCCATCCGGGAATGCAGGTCGCTAACCTTTTATTTTCAGAAGCGTTGACAGATTTTCTTCAGGGCCTCAATGAGGTTCAGCGACAGGCCGTGCTCGCGACCGAAGGCCCCGTGATGGTGCTTGCGGGCGCGGGGTCGGGCAAGACGCGCGTCATTACCTACCGCATCGCGCACCTCATCCGCAACGTCCGGGTTTCGCCTCAGAACATCCTCGCTCTCACCTTTACCAACAAGGCGGCGGGCGAGATGCGCCAGCGTATCGACGGCATTCTCGAACGGGGCAGCGCCTCCAGCCTCTGGATCGGCACCTTCCACTCGGTGTTCGCGCGGCTCTTGCGCAGTTACATCCACCTGATCGGCTACGACCGCAACTTCTCGATCTTCGACGCCGATGACAGCAAGAGCCTCATCAAGCAGTGCATGAAGGAGCTGAACCTGTCGCCCGAAACGCTGCCGGCGAACCTTGTGCACTCGGCTATCAGCAAGGCCAAGAACAGCTTTGTGTTGCCGCCGGAGTTCCACCGCAAGGCGATCGACGACCAGTCGCAGAAGATTTCGCTGGTCTATGAGCGCTACGTCCACAAGCTCCGCGAAAACAACGCGCTCGATTTCGACGACCTGCTCATCAAGCCCATCGAGCTGTTCACCGAGCATCCGCCCGTCCTCGAACAGTTGCAGGATTACTTCAAATACCTGCTCATCGACGAGTACCAGGACACCAACCGTGTGCAGTACCTCGTGGCGAAGATGCTCGCGGGCAAGCATCGCAACATCTTCGTGGTGGGTGACGACGCGCAGTCGATCTACTCGTGGCGCGGGGCGGACATCTCGAACATGCTCAACTTCAACGACGATTACGGCGACGCGCAGCTTTTCAAGCTGGTCGATAACTATCGCAGCACCAAGACGATTCTCGACGCGGCCAACAGCGTCATCAGCCGCAATACGCGCCAGATCAAGAAGGAGCTGGTGGCCAACGCGGGCACGGGCGAGCCGATCACGCTCATCGAGGCGTTCAACGAAAAGCGTGAGGCCGAAAAGATCGCCGAGCATATCAACTCAATCCGGTTGTCGAAGGGCGCGCAGTACCGCTCGTTCGCGGTCTTTTACCGCACCAACGCCCAGTCGCGCGTGATCGAGGATATGATGCGGCAGAACCGCATTCCCTACAAGATTTTCGGCAGCGTGTCGTTCTACAAGCGCAAGGAGATCAAGGACGCCGTGGCCTACATGCGGCTCGTGCTGAACGACCGCGACAGCGAGTCGCTTTTGCGGGTCATCAACTTTCCGCCGCGCAAGATCGGCGACGTGAGCATCAACAAGCTCAAGGAGTTCGCCGAGGAGCGGAACATTTCGCTCTACGAAGCGGTGAAGCGCGCGGGTGAGGGGGGATTCCAGGCGCGGCTGGTGAACGCGCTGACGCAGTTTGCCGATCTCATCGAGGCGATGCGCCAGCAGGCCGAAGCGGGCACGGCCTACGACGTGCTCTCGATGCTCTACGACACGACCGGCCTGCTCTCGCTGCTCAAGGAGGAGAATACGCCCGAAGCGCTGGCGCGGCACGAGAACCTTCAGGAGCTGCTCTCGATGACGCGTGACTTCGCCGACCACAATCCCAATTCGGCCACGCTTGGCGACTTCCTTTCGACCATTTCGCTTGCGTCGGATTACGACGAGACGCAGGAGTCGGACAACTACGTCTCGCTCATGACGGTGCACGCGGCAAAAGGTCTTGAATTTCCGGTGGTGTTCGTCACCGGCATGGAGGAGAAGCTCTTTCCGCTCAACAGCTACGAGCCGAGCGAACTTGAGGAGGAGCGGCGGCTGTTTTACGTGGCGATCACCCGCGCGCGCGAAAAGCTGTTTCTCTCGTGGGCTCAGAGCCGCTACATGTACGGCCAGCCGCAGATGTGCCTGCGCTCGACCTTCATCAACGAAATCGATCCGGATATCATCGTCACCGAAGGGGGGCGCAAGCTCTCCGAAAGCCCGAAAAAGGTCGCTGCGACGGCAATGGCCGGACGCCCGGTCTTCGGCTCCTCGCTGAGGCCTCAGCCGGGCAGCCCGGCGGCAAAGGTGCCGACCGTCAAACCCGCCGGATCGGCGCGCCCCACCGGCGCGGCCAAAAGCGAGTACCGGCCCGGCACCAGAGTGCAGCACGCCATTTTCGGCCCCGGCACGGTGCTCGATGTGCAGGGCAGCGGTGCGAAGCAGAAGGTCAAGATCAACTTCCGCACCGCCGGAGAAAAAACGCTGATGGTGCAGTACGCCAATCTGAAGATCGTGTGATGAAAGCAGCCTGACGGGATGCTTCGCTCTGCTCAGCATGACAGAAGCGCAGCATCCGGGAGTGACGGAGGGCTAAGGCTTGATAACAGCTTACGCCTGTCCTGCTGCTGATGAATTGAAGCGCACCAGCTTCGGCCAGTCTATGGCTCCCTTGCTGTCGCAATACTTATTGCCGAACTCCAGTGTAAACCGGTTGAGCATCTGGACGTAGGATTGCTGGAACGCTTCGTTTTTCTCCTGCGCCTTGTGGCCGAGAGGTTCGATGATTTGGGTATAAAGTTCGGTTTCTCCCGAAATGAAGGCCCAGAAATCCTGCCCGCAATATTTGAAATAGTCACCTTTGTCAGGATTTCTGTCTTGACCGTAACAGCATCCATTGACTGCAACCACCTGTATCCCGGAATTGCTCGTGCGAAGCGTTCTTTTCGCAGACCGGAAATTATCGGTCATTTTCTTGATCTGGCCGCTGTTACCCCAGTTGGGGCCTGATTTGATACTCACAATGTAGCGGCTGTTATCCCGGTCGAATTCGAGGTCGATGCCTGGAATGCCTGATTTCCATCCACGAAAAACCTTCTCATTGATGAAGATAGCCAACCCTTCAAGCCAGTCTCCGAAAACAGTCTCTTCGTTCGAGGAAATGTGGGCATCGACCAGTCCCCTAACGATCTGTTCAGCGGTTTGCATGTGCTTGGCCTTGAACAGGTAAGGGTTCTTCCGTTTCAGTACTGTCGAAAGGCGCAGGCTGTCGAGGCTGGCGATTCTTTTCTGGTGAAAGAGGCCGATGTTTTCTTCAACGTAGTTCGATACGTCGCCGAGGTTCAGTTGGGGCATAACTGTCCTTTTTATCAAGCAGATAGAGTTCCACCGGCTTGAGTTCCTGTTCAACCATCTCGTGATACTCCGGCATGATTTCGATGCCGATGGAGTTGCGTTTCATCCGCTGGGCGACGAAATTTGTGGTGCCGGAACCCATGAAGGGGTCGAGCACGGTGTCGCCCTCTTTCGTGAAGAGTTTGATGAACCACTCCGGCAATCCTTCGGGAAAGGCCGCACTGTGGTTTTTGTTATTACACTCGGTGGCAAGGTGCAGCACATTGGTCGGGTAGGCCATTTCGCGCTGAAGCCAGTTGGAGATGTTTTTGCCAAAGCCGCTCCCGACTTTCGATTCGTCGCGCGTCTTGTCTGTCTCGCTGAGATTTTTCAGGCGCGTTTTTGACCAGTTGCCCATTGGTACCATGACCGCTTCCTGATTCATGTAAAAGTGCCGATTCTTGTTGAACTGAATAAGCCGCTCCCACGAATCCCTGAATCGGTTGGGCCATTTGCCGGGGTAGCAGTTTTTTTGTGCCAGATGAACTCTTCTGTCCAGAGCCATGCCTGCTGTCTTCGCATTTCGAGGATCAACTCCATCACATATGTGCTGCGTTCGCCGTTGACCACTTTCTCCTTGATATTAAGGATGAAGGTTCCTGTGGGCTTGAGCACCCTTTTCAGCTCTGCTGCTATCGGCAGGAACCATTCAACGTAGTCATCGGGATGGATGCCGCCATAGGTTTTTTTTCGCTGGTCGGCATAGGGCGGTGAGGTGAAGACGAGATCCACCGAATCGTCTGGCAGCGTTTTCAGAACTTCTTTGCAGTCGCCAAGAAGAATGTCGGTCTTGATTTCCATTGAAAAACAGGCATGAAAAGATTGCTTGGGTGTATCACTGGCTTTCGGGCCGGACTCTCTTAAACTAACACTTTTCTCCGTTTCTCTCATACCGCCGGTCAATCTGTGATGCAACGGTGTTACGCCGTTGCCGCCTTCTTCTATATTTCCGTAATAATTGTAATTTTAAGCTATTGGCATCCAGTCCCGTGGCTTTTGACTGGCAACGGGAGGGCATTAAACAAACGCATTGCATGAAGATCCTTTTTGGCGTTCAGGGAACAGGGAATGGCCATATCAGCAGAAGCAGGGAGCTGGTCAGAAAGCTCAAGGAGGATGGTCATGAGGTTCAGGTCATCATCAGCGGCAGAAAGGAGGAGGAGCTTCGCGAGATAGAGGTGTTCGCTCCCTACAAGGTGCTCAAGGGCTTCACCCTGGTGACGCGCCGTGGCAAGATGAGTTACATGGAGACCATGTTCCAGCTCGATTTTGTCAGTCTTTGGGCCGATGTTCTGTCGCTTGATACCACGTGTGTCGATCTGGTGATCACCGATTTCGAGCCGGTCACTTCGATGGCTGCCCGGCTCAAAGGGATCGTGAGTGTCGGGTTTGGTCACCAGTACGCATTTCCTTTCCATATCCCCATCGCGCGCGGTAACCTCTTCGAAAAGTACACTCTGCTCAATTTCGCTCCGGCCCGCTACAACGCCGGATTGCACTGGGACCATTTTAATCAGCCAATCTTTCCGCCGGTTATTCCCCAAACGCTTTACAATGCCGTCTGGCCAGAGGAGGATCCGCAGAAGATTCTGGTTTACCTGCCTTTCGAGGAGGTCGAGGACATCGAAGCGTTTCTCCGCCCGTTCGATGCGTACCGCTTTTTTATTTACGGCAAGGTCAAAGAGGATCGCGATGATGCTCATCTCTGCTTCCGGGGCTATTCGCGGGAGGGGTTCCTGCGCGACCTCATGGAGTGCTCCGGGGTGGTTTGCAACGCGGGTTTCGAGCTGCCGGGCGAGGCGTTGCATCTCGGCAAGAAGATGCTGCTCCGTCCGCTCGACGGCCAGATCGAGCAGGAGTCCAACGCGCTGGCAATGGTGCAGCTCGGCTATGGCATGTCGATGCACACGCTTGATGGCGAGCTGCTCAAAGAGTGGCTCGCCATGCCGCCGGGCAAGCCGCTTAACTATTCGAGGACGGTCGATTACATTGCCGAATGGATCGCCTCTGGCAGATGGAACGATCTGCGCGTCTTTACCGATGCCGCATGGAAGGATCACTGTTGCGAGGGGTCGAAATCATGAAGCTCAGGGAACTGGTGACCCGGAGCCGCAGCATCCGGCGGTTCGACGAGCATGTCGCCGTGAATGATGCAACGCTTCGCGATCTGGTCGAGCTGGTCTGCTATACGCCGTCCGCGGCCAACAGGCAGTTGTTGCGGTTTTTGCCGGTTACAGGCGCTGATATGCTCGACAAGCTTTTCCCTTGCCTGAAGTGGGCGGGTTATCTCGATGAGTGGCTGGGGCCCGAGCCGGGCGAGCGTCCCACCGCCGGGCTGGTCATGCTGTGCCGGAACGAAGATGCAGCGGGCACTGCCTGCGACAGCGGCATTGCCGCGCAGACCATCATGCTCGGCGCGGCGGAGAAGGAGCTGGGTGGCTGCATCGTTGCCGCCATCGATCGGGAACGGCTCATGGCGTCGCTCGGCATTCCCGACACATGGACGGTGCTTCTTGTGATCGCGCTCGGCAAGCCCGCCGAGACGGTGGTGATCAACCAGATCGAGCCGGGTGACGATATTCGCTACTGGCGCGACAAATACGGTATTCACCATGTGCCGAAGCGGCAGGTCGATGAATTGCTGGTGACGGCGGAGCAGTTTCGTGAACGCGGGTAAGTCCGGAGTATGATAAAAGTTGAAGATATTCTGCGCGCCTACCGGCACGGCTTTTTTCCGATGGCCGACTCTCGCGAGGGGACGGTGAGCTGGTGCCAGCCCTACCAGCGCGCGCTGGTGCCGCTCGACAGTTTTCGCCCGTCGCGAAGCCTCCGGCGCGTCATTGGCGAAAAGCGTTTTACCATCAAAATCAACTCAGCCTTCGAGCAGGTGATCCGTGCCTGCTCGCAGCCTCGTTCAACCGAACAGGAGACCTGGCTTTCGGAGGAGATTATCGAGGTGTTTCTCAAGCTGCACCGTCTAGGCCTGGCGCACAGCGTCGAGAGCTGGCAGAACGGCGAGCTTGCCGGAGGGCTCTACGGCATGACGATGGGCGGAGCATTTTTTGGCGAGTCGATGTTTTTCGTTCGTCCCAACGCCTCGAAAGTCGCCTTCGCCTGGCTGGTGGCGCACCTCAGGCGGAAGGGGTACCTCTTGCTCGACGCGCAGATCATGAACCCTCACCTTGCGAGTCTCGGCGCAATTGAAATCCCTCACGAAGAGTACATGGTGCAGCTCGAACACGCGCTTGGGAAAAAGATTTCGTTTTTCTGAAAAANAAAGGGAAAAAGCTACTTTTTTGCAGAAAACGGAGGAGTATTCGGGCCTGATTTTTCTCTTCTCGACAACTTCCCGAAGCGCAGCCACCATTCAACGCTCGATCATGCGCTGTTTTCAAAGCGTGACAGGGAGAATCGGTGCTTTTGAGTTGGGGCGTAAGGGTTCATTAATCAAAAACAAAGGCAGACCGCAATGAAACAGAGATTTGTTCCAGCTCTCATTATCGTGCTTGCGATGAGTGGTTTTTTCAGTGGCGCATCGGTTGCTGCTGATTCATCACCCGCAGTTCCGAAAAAGGCGGCAACCACTCCGGAATCCGGGAAAACGGTTGCCAAGGATGTTCCAAAACCGGGTGGTTGGTCCAGGTTTGAATTGCTGTCATCTACGGATCGGGCAGTATTCAAGGAGACTATGGCTGGTCTCACAGGGGTGGGTTATGAGCCTCTTGCCGTCAGAAAGCAGGCGGTTGAAGGCGTGAACTACGAATTTTTCTGTAACGCGAGGGCCGTCTATCCCGGCACCGATTGGCATCCTGCAATGGTGATGATTTACAAGCCACTGAAAGGCAATGCAGTCATCAAGAAAATCAGCAAGATAGATGTGCGCTGAAACGGTGATCTAAAAAATTCACTTTTTACGGAAGCAAGACGGTGGAGGCCGTCTCGCGATGCTCTTCGAGACTTCCTCTTTTTTTATGAAACAGGTCTGTTTGTTCTGTCTTGTAATTGTTTATATCATTACCCCAGAATGGGTTAACGATCTTTTGAAAATGTTGGTGTAAAAGTGCTAACTTCACAATTCGTTTTATCGGGATCATTTTTCGGGCTGTATCAAAGGAGTGTGCCGCATGTCGTCGAGGGATTTATCTGAAAAACAGTCTCAGCCGAGAATTATCATCTATTCCGGCAAGGGCGGAACGGGCAAGACCACCATTTCGTCCTCCACGGCAGTCGCCCTTGCACGGCAAGGCAAACGGGTGCTCATCATGTCCTCCGATCCGGCTCACTCGCTCTCCGATGTGTTCGGCGTGCAGATCGGGCGCAACGAGCCGCTGAAGATCGAAAAAAATCTCTACGGTCTCGAAGTCGATACCATCTACGAGCTGAAGAAAAACATGTCGGGCTTCCAGAAGTTTGTCTCTTCGTCGTACAAAAATCAGGGCATCGACAGCGGCATGGCTTCGGAGCTGACCACGCAGCCGGGTCTCGACGAAATCTTCGCGCTTTCCCGCCTGCTCGACGAGTCGCAGTCCGGACGCTGGGACGCCATTGTGCTCGACACCTCGCCGACTGGCAACACGCTCCGCCTGCTCGCCTACCCGGAGATCATTATCGGCGGCAACATGGGCAAGCAGTTCTTCAAGCTCTACAAGAGCATGTCTTCGCTGGCCCGTCCTCTCTCGGGCAACAATATTCCCGACGACGACTTCTTCAACGAGGTCAACGTGCTGCTCAAGCAGATGGAGGATATCAACGAGTTCATCCTCAGCCCGGAGGTGACATTCCGGCTGGTGCTGAACCCGGAGAAACTCTCGATTCTCGAAACCAAGCGCGCCTACACCTTCGTGCATCTTTATGGCATCAACATCGACGGCATTTTCATCAACAAGATTCTGCCGACCTCGCGCACCGTGGGCGAGTACTTCGAGTTCTGGGCCGACCTGCACAGCAAGTATCTGATGGAGATCGACAACTCCTTCTATCCGACGCCGGTCTTCCGATGCCACCTGCAACGCACCGAGCCGATCGGTCCCGACGCGCTGTACGACATCAGCCAGATCGTCTTTGGTGAAGAGGCTCCCGACAAGACCTTCTATTCGGGCAAGAACTTCTGGATCGAGAGCAAGAAGAACCAGGCGACCTCCGATCATCGCGAAGTGCTCTGCATCCGGATTCCGTTCCTCAAGGATGCTGAGGATGTTTCGGTCGAGCGCATGGGTACCGACATCATCGTCACGGTCGATCGCGCCCAGCGCAACATCACATTGCCGAGAGCGCTCTACAGCCTCGACATGGACCGCTTCGTCCGTGAAGACAACATGCTGAGGGTGATCTTCAAGGAGGTCAAGGTCGATAAAGAGGATATGGAGCTGAACGTCAACAAGAACGTGCTCGACAAGCTGCGTTCGATGCGCCGCCTGAAAATCTGACGTTGACGCGCGTGGCGTGACCGAAGTCAGCGCGTCGCGTTTGCCGCGTCGCATTTTCAGCAGGGTATAAAATTTACCGGTAGCTGTTTAACAATTCACCGGAAACTTGTATCTTAACAGCTTTGAACGATCATCAAAGGGGTAACCGCTACCCTTATTTTCTGAATAGAATCAGATTGTATCATGCCCGAAAAAGCGCACTATGGTCTTTTGAAAGGAAAAAAAGGAATTGTTTTCGGCCCGCTCGATGAAAGCAGCATTGGCTGGCAGATCGCGCTTCATGCCTACCGCGAAGGTGCGGAAATCGCGCTTTCGAATGTTGCGACGGCCATTCGCTTCGGCAATCTCCAGGAGCTGTCCGCGCTTTGCGGTAACGCCCCGATTCTGATCTGCGATGCGTCCAAGAACGAGGATGTCGATAATACCTTCAGGGAACTCAAAGAGAAAATGGGTCCCGTCGATTTCATCGTGCACTCGATCGGTATGTCCCAGAACATCCGCAAGCAGGTGCCATACGAGGAGCTGAACTACGAGTGGTTTATGAGAACGCTCGATGTGTCGGGCATTTCGTTCCACAGGCTTGTGGCTTATGCGCTGAAGAACGAGGCTATCAATGACGGCGCCAGCATCGTTGCGCTTTCTTACATCGCTTCGCAGCGAAACTACTGGACCTATTCGGATATGGGCGACGCGAAATCGCTGCTCGAATCGATTGCACGCAGCTTCGGCCCGAGACTGGCACCTCGCGGCATCCGGATCAACACGATTTCACAGAGCCCGACCTACACGAAAGCCGGCAGCGGTATTCCCGGTTTCGAGAAGATGTACGATTACGGTGAACTGATGTCGCCGCTCGGTAACGCGAGTGCTGAAGAGTGCGCCGAGTACACCATGACGATCCTGAGCGATCTGACGCGCAAGGTGACCATGCAGAATCTTTTCCATGATGGCGGTTACAGCTCGATGGGTGCAACCATTCCCATGATCAAGCTTGCTCATGAGGTTTTACATGACAAGGAGCTTGCCGAAAGAGTTGGACTCGAAGGCCGTCATTCATCCAAGTAAGCTTTGATGGAGCGTCGGCTTCCGCTGGCCTTCCGTTTTCCTTCATCACTTCCATACCCATTCGTTTTATGGCCTTGTTGACCAGGGCCAGAAGGCAGGTTTCACCTTTTTTGCAGGTCAACTGCCATTTGAGGAGGTGATCGTTTTTCAGGCACGATACGTGCATTTACAGTACGCCAGTCAATCCCGGTGCGTTTTCGGGAGCACACAACAGCAGTTTTTTTACTGACAGGGGGGGGAGTGCGACTCCTGATCGGGATACGAGGTTTTCTTTTTCTCAGAAGTCATTCATAACCATAATACCTTTAATAGCAACGATATGGCAAGCAAATCGACCATCATCTACACCAAGATCGACGAGGCTCCAGCCCTGGCGACCTACTCGCTGCTTCCGATCATCCAGGCCTTTACCCGCGGAACCGGTGTCGAGGTCGAGACGAGGGACATTTCTCTCGCCGGCAGGATCATCGCCAATTTTCCGGAGAATCTGACTGAAGAACAGAGAATTCCCGACTACCTCAGCCAGCTTGGCGAACTCGCGCTCACCCCGGAAGCCAACATCATCAAGTTGCCGAATATCAGCGCTTCGATTCCCCAGCTCAAAGCCGCCATCAAGGAGCTTCAGGAGCATGGCTACAACGTGCCGGACTACCCGGAAGCTCCGTCGAACGACGAAGAGAAGGCGATCAACGCCCGCTACGCCAAAGTGCTTGGCAGCGCCGTGAACCCGGTGCTTCGCGAGGGCAACTCCGACCGCCGCGCTCCGCTCTCCGTCAAAGCCTACGCCAAGAAGCATCCGCACCGCATGGCTGCATGGAGCAAAGACTCCAAGGCTCACGTCTCCCACATGAACGAGGGCGACTTCTACGGCACCGAGCAGTCCGTGACCGTGCCTGCCGCCACCACCGTCCGTATCGAGTATGTCAGCGGCGCGAACGAAGTGAAGGTGCTGAAAGAGAAAACCGCGCTGCTTCCCGGCGAAGTGATCGACACCTCGGTCATGAACGTCCGCAAGCTCCGCGACTTCTACGCCGAGCAAATCGCGGACGCGCAGGACAAAGGTGTGCTCTTGTCGCTGCACCTGAAGGCGACCATGATGAAGATTTCCGATCCGGTGATGTTCGGCCACGCCGTGTCGGTCTTTTACAAGGATGTGTTCGACAAGCATGGCGCATTACTTGCCGAGCTTGGTGTGAACGTCAACAACGGCCTTGGTGATCTCTATGCCAAAATCCAGAACCTGCCGGAAGAGAAGCGTGCCGAGATCGAGGCTGATATCATGGCGGTCTACAAGACCCGCCCGGCGCTCGCGATGGTCGATTCCGACAAGGGCATCACCAACTTGCATGTGCCGAACGACATCATCATCGACGCTTCGATGCCGGTCGTTGTGCGCGACGGCGGCAAGATGTGGGGTCCCGACGGCCAGCTTCACGACTGCAAGGCCGTGATTCCCGACCGCTGCTACGCCACCATGTACCGCGAGATCGTGGACGACTGCCGCAAGAACGGCGCGTTCGACCCGGCCACCATCGGCAGCGTGTCGAACGTCGGCCTGATGGCGCAGAAGGCTGAAGAGTACGGCTCGCACGACAAGACCTTCATCGCCCCCGGCGACGGCGTCATCCGCGTGGTCGATGCCGATGGTTCGGTGCTGATGGAGCAGAAGGTCGAGACCGGCGACATCTTTCGCATGTGCCAGGCTAAGGACGCTCCGATCCGCGACTGGGTGAAGCTCGCCGTGCGCCGTGCCAGAGCCACCGGCGCTCCAGCCATCTTCTGGCTCGACGAGAACCGCGCTCACGATCGCCAGATCATCGCCAAGGTGAACGAGTACCTCAAAGAGCACGACACCACAGGCCTGGGAATCAAAATCATGCCGCCGGTCGAAGCGATGCGCTTCACCCTCGGTCGCTTCCGTGCCGGAGAGGACACCATTTCGGTGACCGGCAACGTGCTTCGCGACTACCTGACTGACCTGTTCCCGATCATCGAGCTCGGCACCAGCGCCAAGATGCTCTCCATCGTTCCGCTGCTCAACGGCGGTGGCCTGTTCGAGACCGGCGCGGGCGGCTCTGCTCCCAAGCATGTCCAGCAGTTCCAGAAAGAGGGCTACCTCCGCTGGGATTCGCTCGGCGAGTTCTCCGCTCTGGCCGCATCGCTGGAGCACCTCGCGCAGACCTTCGGCAACCCGAAAGCGCAGGTGCTTGCCGACACGCTCGACCAGGCTATTGGCAAGTTCCTTGACAACCAGAAGTCGCCCGCCCGTAAAGTCGGCCAGATCGACAACCGCGGCAGCCACTTCTACCTGGCTCTCTACTGGGCCGAAGCGCTGGCCGCGCAGGACAAGGATGCCGAGATGAAGGCTCGTTTCGCCGGTGTGGCCAAAGCGCTCGCCGAGAAGGAGGAGCTGATCAACGCCGAGCTGATCGCCGCGCAGGGCAGTCCGGTCGACATGGGTGGCTACTACCAGCCCGACGATGAAAAGATCACGCGCGCCATGCGCCCGAGTGGCACCTTCAACGCGATCATCAACGCCATGTGAGTTCTGTCGCAAGACAGCACATCGTCAACAGAGAAGCCCGGTGCATCGCCGGGCTTCTCTGTTTTCAGGGAGTTTCGTTACCGGGCGCCCACGCATAGATAAACCCCCCGGCGGAGAGCTTTTGCACCACCTCGCTGATGTCGCTTTTTGAAACGACAAAACAGCCGTTGCTTCTGCCGATCCTCGGTCCCTGGAAGGTGAGCGTGTTCAGCAGGATGAAGGGAATCGAGACATACCCGGCCTGGTGCAGCACGATGTCACGTTTCGAGGCGTTGCCATTCCGCAGCGAATCGAGGCCGTCGAGCCGCAGCGCGAGTCCGTGGTCGCCGTAATATTGCTCTCCGATGCGGAACAGCCCGAGGCTGCTCATGTTCGACTCCGGAGTGTTCGAAAACTGCCGGGCGAAAAGCTCGCCGGAGTTTTTGCCGTGGGCAACCCGATAGAACGACTGTCGACCGGTTTTCAGGTCGATGATGACCATCCGCTTCATGAACGATGGCTTTGAGTAGTCGATGACGGCAAGCGTCCGGGGCGGCTCGCTTGCGGGGTTCCGGCGCCGGTACTCCTGCATGGCGGCGAAAGCCTCTCTTGTCGCCTCCGCCGAAACATTTCCCGAATCGAGCAGGAGTGCGATAGTTCCGAGGTTCAGCAGGAGAAGCAGGAGTAGAAGCAGCAAGCCTGCCGTGCCGGACGCTTTTTTTACAGGATTCACGAACGTGGATCTGGCGTTGATGGATGGTCAAAATAGCCCGCCTCGTCGATTTGGCCAAACGCAGCTCTACTCAGCGCTCTTTGATGAAGGTGCCGTTCTGGTACTCCTCGAAGGCGGTGCGCAACTCTTCTCTGGTGTTCATGACGATCGGGCCGTACCAGGCGACCGGTTCGTTGAGCGGTTTGCCCGAGATGAGCAGAAACCGGACCGAATCGTTTTCGGTGCTTATCGTCACGCTGTCTCCATCGCTGAACAGAATGAGGATTTCATTATCCTGATATGGTGCAGGCTCCATGTCGAAATAGTTGACCCCCTCTGTATCATGGGAGAACGGTTCGTCGGCATGGCAGAAGATGCCCCTGCCCCCGATGACGTAGGCGAGCACCGTGTGCCCCCGTTTGACTGGATGGGTGAAAGAGGTCGATGGCGGCACGGTGACGTCGAGATATTCCGGGTCGATGGCGATGTCGTCAACCGGGCCGACCGTCTCACTGATCCTGCCGCTGAAGAGCGAGATGGTGACGCCGCTGTCAAGCTTCAGCTTCGGCACCTGGGAGTCGGTGATGTCGCGGTACCGCGGCCTGGTCATCTTCTGTGAGGCGGGCAGGTTTGCCCAGAGCTGGAGTCCGCCCATTCTTTTGTGCCGGTCGCCCTCCGGCATCTCCTGATGGATGATGCCGCTCCCGGCGGTCATCCACTGCAAGCCGCCGGGCCGGATCACGCCGCTGTTGCCCAGGCTGTCGCCGTGCTCCACCTGGCCTTCGAGCATGTAGGTGATGGTTTCGATGCCGCGATGCGGGTGCCAGGGAAACCCCTTGCGATAGTCCTCACTGTCTCCTGAACGGAAATCGTCAAGCAGCAAGAAAGGGTCGAACAGCGGAAGCTCGCTGAATCCGAAGGCTCGTTTGAGCCGCACTCCGGCGCCTTCGGTTACCGGTTTGCTTCTGAACGCCTTGCTGATGGTTCTCGGCTTGGTCATGGCATTCGCTCCTGTTCTGGATTTGCGAGGGTACGCGATCAGATAACGAACGACGAGCCGGAGCCATTAAGTTCATATTCGGCGACCCTGCGGGTATATTTCGGGAAGCGATGAATTTTCTGCCGATGATCGAAAAGGGCTGTTCAATATGGCTGTTAATGTGTAATTTCACGCCAAAAGATGAACGACAATACCAGCTTTACCAAGGACTTCGACATGTCAGCAAAAACCGCGAATATTCTCTTTATCGGCGATGTCGTCGGCAATCCTGGCCTGCAGATCGTCAGCCGGATGCTCAAGGGATTCATCTCGAAGTACGAGGTCGATTTCGTCATTTGTAACGGCGAGAACGCCCACAACGGTAAAGGCATGAGCCTTGAAGCGCTGAATCTGATGCTCGAAGCGGGCGTCGATGTGGTGACTGGCGGCAATCACATCTGGAACAACTTCAACTTTTTCGACACGCTCAAGACGCACGAGCGGGTGCTCCGCCCGCAGAATTACCCCAAGGGCACGTATGGCAAAGGTTACGGTGTGTACAAACTTCCTCGCGGGCTGGGTAACATCACCGTGCTGAATCTGCAAGGGCGCACCTTCATGTCTCCGATCGACTGCCCGTTTCGCACGGCGGACTGGGTGATCAAGCAGACCAAAGAGCAGTCATCGCTCCTCGTGGTCGATTTCCACGCCGAAGCGACCGCCGAAAAGCTCGCCTTGGCCTGGTACCTCGATGGCCGGGTGTCGGCGGTGATCGGCACGCACACCCACGTGCAGACCGCTGACGAACGCATTTTTCCGAAAGGCACGGCCTACCTGACCGATGTCGGCATGACCGGACCTTACCAGTCGGTGATCGGCATGCAGGTCAAATCGGCGGTTGACCGGATGCTTTACCAGACCCCCCACAAATATGAATGCGCCACCGACGACGTCCATTTTTCTGCCGTGCTGCTCAAGCTCGACGTCGAGACTGGCAAAGCGGTTGGCATCGAGCGGATTTTCTATCCGGAGTTCGAGAACGCGCCGCAGGCATAATCTCGATTCCGATCCTGAAAAACACAAAACCCCAACCAATCGGCTGGGGTTTTGTCGTTATCAAAAAAGTTCAGTAAACTTTACCTCTTTCCCTGCTCGAACTCTTCGGCGATGAGTACGTCGTTCTTGCTGCCGATGTAGAGCGGGGTGCGCTGGTGCAGCTCGGTCGGCTCGATGTCGAGGATTCTCTGGTGGCCGTCGGTGGCGCGGCCTCCGGCCTGCTCGCAGATGAAGGCCATCGGATTGGCTTCGTACATCAGGCGGAGCTTGCCGTTTTTGTGCTTCTTCGTGGCCGGATAGACGAACACACCGCCGGTGAGCAGGTTGCGGTGGAAATCGGCGACGAACGAGCCGATGTAGCGGGTGCTGTAGGGGCGTCCGGTTGCCTTGTCTTCCTCCTTGAGGTAGTCGAGAAAGCGCTTCGTGCCGTCGTTAAAATCCTGCCAGGAGCCTTCGTTGACCGAGTAGTATTTGCCTCGCTCCGGGGTGGTGATGTTTTCATGCGAGAGCAGGAACTCGCCGACGGTCTGGTCGTAGGTGAAACCGTGCACGCCGTGGCCGGTGGTATAAACCATCATGACCGACGAGCCGTAGATGACGTATCCGGCGGCAACCTGGTCGGCCCCTTTCTGCAGGCAGTCTTCAAGGCTTGCCTGCGTGGGGTCGTCGCTCTTGAGCTTGTAGATCGAGAAGATCGTGCCCACGCTGACGTTCACGTCGATGTTTGACGAGCCGTCGAGCGGGTCGAAAAGCAGCACGTAGTTACCGGTTTCGTTTTTCGGGGGTACGATGACGCTTTCGTTTTCCTCCGATCCCATGAGTGCGAACCGCCCATGCTGGCCGATGGCGCAGATGATCTTTTCGTTGGCGAACAGGTCGAGCTTTTTGACCTCCTCGCCCTGCACGTTGGTCGTTCCGGCCAGCCCGAGGATATCGGCGAGACCTGCCCTGACAACTTCACGCCGGACCAGTTTGGCGGCGAAGGCGACGTCGTTCAACAGGTCAGTCACTTCGCTGTTGACTTCCGGGTTGAGTTTCTGCTGCTGGAGAAAATGGCTTTCGATGGTGGTGAGCTTGTTCATCACAGAGTCGTTCAGAAGTTTGAATAAAGGCCAGTTAGCCGACGCGTTCAAGCGGGTGAGTGCCGTACTGATAAACAGGAATGCCTTGAAATCTATGCTATTTTCAAGGGTATTCCAACGCTGCAGGATTTCAGTTTCAAAAACTGTTTTTTCCTGAAGAAACGATGAATTATCCGTACATTCACCGACCATTTTCCTGATTCAAGGATTCATTCATGAAACGATACCGGTGGACATGCCTTGAACCCGAACCCACGCTGGTTCAGGCTCTTTCCGAAGCGATCAACGTCAGCGCGCCCATTGCCGCCGCGCTGTGCAATCGTGGCATTTCGAGCTTCGAGGAGGCCCGCCGGTTTTTTCGTCCTTCGCTCGACGAGATACCGTCACCATTTCTTTTCAATGACATGAAGCGCGCCGTAGGCCGCCTGTCGAAGGCGATTTCCGGTGGCGAGAAGATCATGGTCTATGGTGACTACGATGTCGATGGCACCTCCGGGACCGCCATGCTTTCGCTGTTTCTGCGTGAAATGGGGGCTGATGTCTGTCACTATATCAATGACCGTTTCACGGAAGGCTACGGTCTTTCGGAGGCCGGAATTGCCTGGGCCTTTGAACAGGGGGTGTCGCTCATTGTTACGGTGGATTGCGGCATTCGCGCTATTGCCGAGGTGCAGGCGTGTTCGGGTAAAGGGATCGACGTTATCATCTGCGACCACCACGAGGCCGGAGAACTTCCGGATGCGTGCGCGATTCTCAACCCGAAAGTGGAGGGCTGCGGTTATCCTTTCCGGGAGCTTTGCGGTTGCGGCGTGGCGCTCAAGCTCATGCAGGCAATGGTCGAAGCGAGGGGGGATGGCGTGGAGAGTTGGCGGACATATCTCGACTTCGTGGCCGTCGCGACCGCCGCAGACATGGTTTCGCTGCATGGCGAGAACCGCGTCTATCTGCACGAGGGAATCGAGCTGATGCGCCGGTCGCCCCGCGTGAGTTTTCGGGCGATGGCCGAGAACATGAAGGTCAACCTCGCCGAGTTCGGCATGATGAACATCACCTATGGCATTGCTCCCCGAATCAACGCCGCCGGGCGCATGGAGTCCGCCGACGCGGCGATGCAGTGGATGCTCTGTTCCGGCGAGGCGGAGGCGCGCCTTCACGCGGCGGAACTCGAAGCGCTGAATGCACGGCGGCGGGAGATCGATGCCGAAATTACGTCGCGCGCTGAAACGATGGTGGCGGGTCATTGCGCCAGTTATTGCTCTTCGATTGTGCTGTATGACGAAACGTGGCATCTCGGCGTGCTCGGCATCGTTGCCTCGAAGCTGCTCGACAAATATCAGTTGCCCACCGTCGTGATGGGCCGGATGAATGGTCTCATCAAGGGTTCGGTCAGGAGCGTCGATCAGCTGAACATCTATGATGTTTTGCACGAGTGCCGTGACCATCTCGAACAGTTTGGCGGTCACCACCAGGCGGCGGGGCTGACGCTCAGGCCGGAACAGCTCGAAGCGTTCCGGCGCCGTTTTGACGAGGTGTGCCGCGAATTGCTGCCGGTCGAGGCCCGCCAGAAGGCGCTGCTGATCGATGCTGAACTCACGCTTGACGAGATAACCCCGAATTTCCTTAACGTGCTCGAACAGTTCGCCCCTTTCGGCTTCTCCAACCGCGAGCCGCTTTTCACCGCCACCGGCTGCCGCCTCGTCGGCAAGCCGAAGCTCCTTCGGGAGCGGCACGTCAAGTTTACGGTGCGCGGCGAGCGCAGCCCGTCATTCGAAGTGATTGCTTTCGACCGGCCCGATATTTTCACCGATCTCGAAGCTCACGGTTCCGCCTCAGCCCTGCAGTTGGTCTGCATTCCCGAAAGAAATCAATGGAACGGTCGCGAATACGTGCAACTCCGGGTAAAGGATATGGCAATTGGGTAGCATCATAGGCTGAAAAAGAGGAGATTGCTGAAATCTCCTCTTTTCGTTTTACGCTGCTGTTTTTAGTGCCTCTGACGTCACTGTCGTCTTTTCTTCACTCACTGGCCGCCGGTAACGGTTCGCCGCTTTTCTCATGCCTGATTCTCGACAGAATTCCCACGAGAGACGAGATCGCCGAGATGGCGAAGAAGATCAGCGACAGGGCAATGCCTGTGTTGACATCGAGCCCGAGGTGGTTCAGCGCGTAGAAGAAGGTGACCTCTCGTGCTCCGGCTCCGCCAACGGTGAGTGGCAGGATGGTAGCGACGCTCGAAATCAGGAAGATGGCGAGGTAGTCGATCTGGTTCGCCGTGGCCGAAAGCGCCATGAGAATGAACCAGGCCGAGATGACCTGCGTTGCCTGAATCACCAGCGACTCAAATGTTGTGATGATGAAGACCGGCATGAACTGTCGGTAAAAGAGCCAGGTCAGCAGCAGTGAGAGCGGGTAAGCCGCACCGGCGATCACCCATATCCACACCATTTCACCGGGGTAGAATGTCGCGAAAGAGCTCGGGATGATCAGAAGCGCTGACAGAAAAATGAGCGCGAAAATACCGCTGACACGGTCCCAGAATACCGCGCCGAAAATATTGATGACCGTCAGGCCGTGATTTTTTTCAGCACGTAGATTTTGTACCCGTCACCGCCGATGCCTCCCGGCAGGAAGAGATTGTAAAACATGCCGAGGTAATAGAGCTTCAGGTTGTACCATGCCGAGAGCCGCAGGCCGATTGACATAAAAAAGCGGTTCAGCCGAATGGCGTTCACGATCTTGGAGATGTTGAAAAAGAGGATCGCGCCCAAGAGGTGCCATGGGTTGGCATGGCTCATGAGCGAAGTCAGTCGGCCAATATCGGTCTTGCTCAGTACGATGGCCAACGCCGCCACGGTGAGCAGGAGCTGGATCACCGTTTTGAGCACCTTGCTTCTGATGGAGCTACTTGCTTTTGTCAATGATCTCTCTGATGATGTAGGGTTTCTTGTTCTGCGACTCGTAGTAGGTGCGCATGATGAATTCGGCGATGAAGCCGGTGGTGATCAGCTGGATGCCGATGAAGGTCAGAATGACGCCGAGGCTGAGGAGCGGGCGACCACCGATGTCGTGTCCGAGGATTTTGAGCGCGAGCAGGTAGAAATCGATACCGAGGCCGAGGAACAGCGTCATAAAGCCGAGCGAGCCGAACAGATGCATCGGCCTGTGCGCGTATTTCTGGTAAAAGACCATGAAGAAGAGGTCGCTCAGCACCTTCAGCGTTCTGCCGATGCCGTACTTCGACTTGCCGTATTTCCTCGCGTGGTGCCGTACATCGACCTCCTCCATCCTTGCGCCGTAAAGCTGCACGAGCACCGGAATGAAGCGGTGCAGTTCGCCGTACAGACCGAGGTTTTTGGCCACGTCGCGCTTGAACACCTTCAGCGTGCAGCCGTAATCGCGGATGTGCACGTTGGTCAGGTTCCGGATCATCGCGTTGGCGATCTTGCTCGGAATCTTGCGCAGTACCATGCCGTCCTTCCGTCCCGCGCGTCGTCCCGCTACCACGTCGAGACCCTTCGATTCGAGGTGGGCGATCATCATCGGAATATCGGCAGGATCGTTCTGCAAATCGCCATCCATCGTGGCGATCAGGTCGCCCTGCGCCTCGTCGATACCTGCCGACATGGCCGCCGTTTGGCCGTAATTTTTGTTGAGCACCACCAGGCGCGCGTTCTCCGGAGCGAGGCGCTCGATTTCGGCAACTGTTGAGTCAGTCGAGCCGTCATCGACCAGAATGATTTCGTGATCGATGCCCCGAAGCGCCGAGGTGAGGGCGTCGAAGAGCGGGCCGATGCTTTCGGCCTCGTTCATGAGCGGTATGACGACAGAGAGTTTCATCGGGAAGTCGGTTGAGTCGGCATTCTGACAAGCATGATTCCGTTCCTGCCATACAGGCGCTCGACAGGTCCGAGCTTTTCAAGACGGTCGATGGTGGTCAGCACCACGTCACCCGGTTCAGGGAAGCGCCTTTCGGCAAAAGAGCCTGAATATACAAAAAAAGAGGGGTAATAGACCTTCCACATCACGATTTTGAGCTTCTCCTTCCGGGCAAACTGCGCTGCCTCCTTGACCGGTTCCTGCATCACTCTGGCCGCCATCGGCATGGCGATGAAGTTGAACGAAAAGGTCAGGAACGCTCCGCCGATGATGAATCGCAGTGACGGGGCGAGCACCGGGGCGAATTGCAGCAGCAGGCAGAGCGCCGCCGCCGCGAGCATGAGCAGCGAGAAGTGGATTGCCGCCATTTCAGTCAGAAATCCCTGAAGCTGAGCCTGGATGAAGAGATTGTCCATCGAAGGCATCAAGTGTTGCAGCGCGAATGGCAGGGCGGCGAGGAGTAGCAGCAGAGCCGTTGGCCAGAGTGCGAGCTGCCACGAGCGCTCGATTTTCGACAATGCCGCGCCGAAGAGAATGAAAAGCGGCGTGTAGCCGTAGATCATGTAGTGCGGCAGCTTGGTGCCCGACAGCGAGAAGAAAACGAAGACGAAAGCGAACCAGATCAGGCAGAACTGCCAGAGCGGATCGGCGAGGCGTTGTCTGAGGCTGGCGAAGAGGCCGAAAAGCAGCCCGGTCGAAGGCATGATGCCGATGAGTACCACCGGAATGTAGTAGAAGAGAGAACCCGAGTGACCCTCCATCGAACCTTCGAAACGGCCAATGTTGTGCTTCATGAAAAAGCCGTCGATGAACGCCTGTCCCTGTTCGCGGTATTCGAGCACGTACCACGGCAGCGCAATCACGAGAAAAAGCGCGATGGCCGTTGGATTGAGCATGGCCCGGAACCACGCCTTCAGCTCCTTCTGCGAGAGGAAGAAAACGAACGAGACCACGACCGGAATGAGAATCGCCACCGGTCCCTTGTCGAGCATGCCGAAGCCCATCGCCGCGAAGGCGATGTAGATCCACGATCGCCGCTTCGTTCGCCAGTGCGTGAAGAGCGCCGTCAGCGTGACCGCAAGGCAGAGATTGAGCACTGCGTCGGCGATGGCCGCCTTGGCGATGATGCTCACCTGCAACGACAGTGCCATCAGTGCTGTGGCCAGAATCGCCTCGGTTTCGTTGCGCTCGCGCCGCACGAAGAAGAAAATTGCGCCCGCCCAGAGCGTCGCCGCGATAGCCGACGGCAGCCGGAAGGCGAACTCATTGATGCCGAACGACTCGATCGACAGCAGTTGCAGCCAGTAGATCAAAATCGGCTTGTCGAAGCGCAGCGCGCCGTTCAGGTAGGTGGTCAGGTAATTTTTCGACACGAGCATTTCTCTCGTCGCCTCGCTGAACGCGCCCTCGTCCACGTCGAAGAGCGGGCCGGAGCCGATTCCTGCAAAGAAGCTCAGGAATACGAACAGGGCGAGTCCGGCAAAGAGGATGTTTCTGTCGGGTCTATACAGTTGCGGTTTCATCGAGGGCATTGCGGAAATAGCGTTGGTAAAGGAGCACGACCGTTACGACGCCGAGCGCCGATCCGGCCACGATGTCGCTCAGGTAGTGCTGGCAGAGTACGACGCGGCTTGCGGCGATTGTGGCTCCGGCGATGACGAACACCGGTCTGAAGCGTGGAAACAGCAGTGACAGCGTCAGCGCAGCGCTTAGCGCTGTAGCTGAATGGCCGGAGGGAAACGACTGCCAGGCATGGTCGAAATGCCATCCGAACAGGTCGAATCCATAGATGCCATGTTGCAGGAAAAGCTTGGGCCGGGCGCGGCAGAGGATCACTTTTACCAGATCCGCCGCCAGTCCCGAGACAGCCACCGTGCTGAACAGAAAGAGTCCGCTCAGTGAGAGGCACCGGTTCCATTTCCAGAATCCTGCAAACAGAAGGAGTCCGCCCACGAGATACCATTCAGATTGCCCCGCTTTTGTAATGGCTTTCCAGATTTCGTGCCAGAGTCCGGTGTCAAATCGGTGGAAAAAGAGTGTCAGCAGCTGGTCAAAGAGGAAAAACGAGACGAGGCAGAACAGCAGCGTTGCTCCAAGCAGCAGTTGTTTCTGACCTCTTTCATCTATCATGGTTCGTTTTGGTTTGCTTCGATGACTAGTGCCTGGCGTTGTCAAAACTTTTCGGGACGATTTTCGGGGGTTCATTTTCTTCGATCATGATTTTTCCCGCGGTTTCCCCGTACCGGCTATATGGTTGCTATCGACGAAAAATAACCATTTTTTATGGGCCTTCCGGGGCGGAAAAAAGTAAAGAGGGGCTGGCTGCGGGTCAGTGGTGCGGATTGATCCGGTTCCGGGTCAGTCCTGTTTCTTTTTCCCCCGGTAGAAAATCGCGAACAGAATCCACGCATATGCGCCAACCAGCGTGAATGGCGCGATGTCGAGGGCGAAGAGGCCGTCAACCGATTTTTCGATGTACATCGCGGCGTAGCTCAGGGCGAGCACCGCCGCGCCCAGCGCGATGAAAAGGTAGTTCATCGCGCCGAGCGGCATGACGGCGGGTTCGGCTTTGGGCGAAGGCTGCGGCTGCTTTATCGCAGGCTCAACCTTGCGCTTTTGCTTCTTCGGTGAAGATGGCATCGAGTGTATCGAGACAGAGTTGCGCCTCCTCCTTGCTGATCGAGAGCGGCGGAAGAAGCCTGATGACATTGTTGCTGGTGGCGTTGACCAGCACATTTCTTTTTAGCGCCTCTTCGACGTAGTACTTCGCTTCGCGATGCACCGTGATGCCGATCATGAGGCCGTACTGGCGGATTTCAAGAATCTGCGCGTGCTTCTCAGCCATTTTCTCGAAAGCGGCACGCATCATCGCACCGGTTTCGAGCGCGTTCTGCATCAAGCCGTCCGCCTGGATCGCCTCGATCATCGCCAGACCCGCAGCGCAGGCGACCGGGTTGCCGCCGAAGGTTGTGCCGTGGCTGCCGGGGGTGAACACCTCCGCGACCTTCTCCGAGCCGATGATCGCGCCGAGCGGCAGTCCGCCGCCGAGCGGTTTGGCTATGCAGACCAGGTCAGGCTGGATGTCGAACGGCATGTAGCTGAAGAAGCTGCCCGTGCGTCCGCAACCGGCCTGGATTTCATCGGCCACGATGAGGAAGTCGTGCTTTTTCGCCAGCTCTTTCAGTTTCGCGATGAAGGCTTCGCTCACCTTGTGGATGCCTCCCTCGCCCTGCACGAACTCCACGAAGACCGCCGCCGTGCGGTTTGAAACCTTACGTTCGAGGTCTTTGGCGTCGTTGAAGTCGATCATGCCGGTTTCGGGCACAAGCGGCTCGAAGCCGCCGACGTATTTCGGCTTGGCGGTCAGCGAGAGCGCGCCGTAGGTTCTGCCGTGGAAGCAGTTGGTCAGGGAGAGCACCTGGGTTTTGTCGGCGTTGCCGTCACGTGATGCGAATCTTCTGGCGAGCTTGATGGCCGCCTCGATCGCCTCGGTGCCGCTGTTGCAGAAGAAGACCTTCGACATGCCCGAAATTTCGAGCAGCTTCGCGGCCAGGTCGAACTGCGGCTTCTGCATGAAGAGGTTCGAGACATGGATGTATTTGGCGGCCTGTTCGGCGATTGCCTGTTCGAGGCGCGAGTCGCCATAGCCGATGGCGTTGACGCCGACGCCGGCGATCATGTCGAGATAACGTTCACCGCTGGAGGTGTACAGGAACGATCCTTTGCCGTAGGCGATGTCGAGCGGCAGCCTTGCGTAATTGTGAAAGAAAAGCTGCTTTTCGGTTTCGAGATTCATTGCAGGAGTGTTCATCGTGATAGTTTGATAGAGAAAATGTTTACTGCAAAAAAGTCAGAGAGATTCTTCCCATTCGCGTCGTCGATGGCGGATCACGCTCCGGATTGCCCGCCAGATGCCATACGCGCCGAGAAGTATCGAAAAGTACAACAGATCGCGGCCATTGTTTCCGCTCACCGCTGGCGCATAGTACCAAATATACGCGGCGAGCACCAGAAATGTCACGGAAAGAAGCGCGTCGAGTGTCATCATGATTGGGAGACGCTCTTTTTTTTGTGCTTTTTCGGTGTTGTCTGAACCGGTGTCAGGTCTTTTGTCATCGCAGGGCGAAGATTTCCGCTCCGGGTAGAACCGCCAGTCTTTGTTGACGATCAGGCGCGCTCCGTAGCCGAAGGTGAAGTAGGACCATGCCCACTGCATCAGCACGAAGACGCGGTGCCGGAAGGTCGAAAGGTAGTAAATGTGCACCAACAGCCAGGTGAACCAGGCGAACGCACCGTTGATCTTCAGGTTGCCGATCTCGACAATCGCCTTGTTGCGGCCGATGGTGGCCATCTGCCCCTTGTCGCGATATTTGAACGGCTTGCGCGGTTTGCCCTTCAGGTCGTCGAGAATCATCCGACCGATGGCGTTGCCCTCTTGCATCGCCGCCGGAGCCATGCCCGGCAGGGTCGAGCCGTTTTCGAGGGTGAAGCAGGCCTGGTCGCCGCCGACGAACACCTCGGGATGACCGGGCAGGCTCAAATCCTGCTCGACCACGATCCGCCCACTGCGGTCGGTTTCGACACCCATCGCCTGGCCGATCTCCGATGCCTTCACGCCTGCCGCCCAGAGCACCGTGGCGGCCTCGATGCGCTCGCGCCCGATCTGCACGCCATCAGCGTCCACGTCGCTCACCATGCTCGACGTCCAGACCTGCACACCGAGCTTTTCCAGCTCGCGGGTCGCCTTGCTCGACAGCTCGGGCGAGAAGGTGCCAAGAATGCGCTCGGCGGCTTCGACGATGAAGATACGGGTCAGCTTCGGGTCAATGTGGCGGTAGAATCTCGACAGGGTGAAGCGGCTCATTTCGCCGATCGACCCGGCAAGCTCCACGCCGGTCGGTCCGCCGCCGACAATGACAAAGGTGAGCTGCTTTTTGCGCTCTTTTGGATCGTTCGTGCGTTCGGCGGCTTCGTACGCTTCCATCACGCGGCGCCGAATCTCGGACGCTTGGGCGAGGTTTTTCAGGCCGGGTGCGTGCTCTTCCCATGAGTTGTTGCCGAAGTAGTGGTGCTGCGCACCGCAGGCGAGGACGAGATAGTCATACTCGACATCGCCGAAATCGGTTTTCACCTTTTTCTGTTCGAGATCGACGTTGCAGACGTTGCCTTTAAAGACCGTGACATTATCGTTTCCGGCCAGCATGTTGCGCAGCGGTGTGGCAATGTCGCCTTCACCGAGCGCGGCCATGGCGACCTGGTAGAGGAGCGGCTGGAAAAGGTGGTAGTTTTTCCTGTCGATGAGCGTGACCTCGACATCCTTTCTGTTGCTGAGGATTCTCGCAGTGTTCAGACCGGTAAAACCGCCACCGACAATCACGACCTTTTTTTCATCTCGTTCAAATTCTCACGATTCAATTCATCAGTGCTTCGGGCATCACTTTAAGTCAGGTTAAAAACATCGATGCCCTCATCGTATACAAACGCTGGAATGTAATAAAAATGCGTTGAATATCGCTGCGGACGTTGCCAAAGCGTTACGCGGAACGGCGCATTTCAACTCAGCATTTCGATGATCCGGGCGTGGGCGGGAAATTTTGCGGTCAGCTCCTTACAATCGGCGAAGGAGAAGTCGCGGAAATCGAAGCCCGGAGCGACGACGCAGCTTACGAGGGTGTATGTGCCGGGGGCGTCGGACTGTTCCGAAAGAGACGCGCCAAACCAGTTTCCGGCTGGCACCCACGAGTGCAGTACCTGTCCGGCGTCCGGCTCATCGCCGAGCGTGAACGACGATGGCACGCCGGTTGCGGGGAAGCAGTGCACGTCGAGCGGCGAACCGGCGTGGAAGTACCACTGCTCGTCGGAGTTGATGCGGTGCAGGCGCGAGCGGTCGCCGCGTTCGAGCAGGTAGAAGATCGAGGTCGCGTAGGAGCGGGGCGAGCCGAAGAGGCTGTTGCTGTCGAAACCGTACTCGCCCTCGCTGCGGTAGGTTTCGCGGTACCAGCCCCCTTCGGGATGACGTTCGAGGCCGAGTCGCCCGATCCAGAACTCAGCCGTTCGCACGCAGCTTTTTCCGGATTTTGGCAGTTTTCTGGCGTGAAGCTTCGGCAAGTTTCTGGCGAAACTCCTTGAGCTTTTCCATCAGTTCGGCGTCGCCGAGGGCAAGCATCTGTACGGCGAGCAAGGCGGCGTTGCGGGCGTTGTCGATGCCGACGGTGGCCACCGGGATTCCGGCGGGCATCTGCACAATGGCGTAAAGTGAATCCTGACCACTGAGCTTCTTGCTGTAGATCGGCACGCCGATGATCGGCAGGGGAGTCATGGCTGCCGTGACCCCCGGCAGGTGCGCCGCGCCGCCCGCTCCGGCGATGATCGCCTTCAGGCCGCGCTCCTGTGCTGACGAAGCGTAGGCTTCGAGGTCGCCCGGTGTGCGGTGCGCCGAGATGACCGATATTTCAAACGGAATGCCGAACTCGTCGAGCACTGTGGCGGCCTCTTTCATGATGTCGAAATCGGAATCGGAACCCATCAGGATGCCGATCAGCGGCGCCTGCGCCTCAGAGGATGGTGGTGTCATGGAAAAACGAGATTATCCGGCCTTGTGCATGTTAAAGCCGTTGCAGTTTGAGGGCTAAAAATTCGCGGAGTTTTTGTATTTTCACCAGTCAAACAAAAAAATAACACTTGCCAAGGAAGAATACAATGACAACAGATGTCGTCGCAAAGCTGGCTTTGAAGTACAGCAATCCCGGGCCGCGCTACACCAGTTACCCCACCATTCCGTCCTGGAGCGAGGATGGCGTGACTCAGGAGCAGTGGAAAGAGGCTATGGTCAAGGGCTTCAATGAGAGCAACGAGACCACGGGTATCAGCATGTATATCCACATCCCGTTCTGCGAGAACTACTGCTACTTCTGCGGCTGCAACGCCCACCGCACCAACGACCACTCGTTCGAGAAGCCCTACATCGACGCCCTCATCAATGAGTGGCAGATGTACCTCGATGTGTTTCCCGGCAAGCTCAACGTCAAGGAGCTGCACATCGGCGGCGGCACACCGACCTTCTTCAGCCCGGAAAATCTTATCCGTCTTGTCGATACCCTTTTCAAGGATGTCAACAAGATGGACGATTACATCTTCAGTTTCGAAACCAACCCCGCTCGACTTCGAAAGAGCACCTCGAAGCGCTCTACAGCGTCGGCTTCCGCCGCATGAGCTTCGGCATCCAGGACTTCGATCCCACCGTTCAGGCCGAGATCAATCGTCCCCAGTCCTTCGAGCTGGTCAAGGAGAAGATCGACATGGCCCGCAAGATCGGCTTCAACTCGGTCAACTTCGATCTTGTTTACGGCTTGCCCAAGCAGACGCTTGCCACAGTGACCGACACCATCCAGAAGGTGATGGAGCTGCGTCCTGACCGCCTTGCCTTCTACGGCTATGGTCACAACCCGCATCTCTATGAAGGCCAGCGCCGCTTCAAGCTCGAAGACCTGCCGGTGGGTGACGTCAAACAGGAGCTGTACGACAAGGGCCGCGCCATGCTTGAGTCAATCGGCTATCACGAGGTTGGCATGGACCATTTCGCCATTGAGGGCGACGCGCTCTACGAGGCGATGAAGAACGGCACTTTGCACAGGAACTTCATGGGTTACACCGAGAACACCACCCAGATGATGCTTGCGCTTGGCGCTTCGTCAATCAGCGACACCTGGTACGCCTTCGCGCAGAACGAGCGCACCGACGACCGCTACATGGAGGAGGTCAACAAGGGCCGCTTCCCGATCATGCGTGGTCACCTGCTTACCGACGAAGACCTGGTGCTTCGCCGCCACATCCTCAACCTGATGTGCCGCCAGGAGACCTCGTGGGAAGACCCGAAGCTCTACACCGAAGAGCTCGACGTGGCCCGCTACCGTCTCGAAGACATGGAGAACGATGGTATTGTGGTGCTTGGTGAAAAGAGCGTCAAGGTCACCGAAATCGGCGTGCCGTTCCTCCGCAATGTCTGCATGGCCTTCGACGCGCACCTCTGGCGCTCCGACAGCCTCTCGAAGGCATACAATGTTTCGCGCGACATCCAGAAGGAGTACATCGAAAAGGCCCGTCAGGCCAAGCTTCAAAAGGTTGACTGACCTTGCGGCAAGTTTCGTAACGATGAAGGGTGATCTTTTGGTCGCCCTTTTTTTATGACCAGAACGATGAACAAACGAATCAGAATCGGATTTATCGGTAGCGGCTGGGCGCAGGTGGCGCAGGCCCCGGCCTTTTCGCTGATGGAAGATGTGGTGCTGGCGGCGGTCGCCAGTCCGACCGAACGTCGCCGCCAGAAGTTCATGGATCGTTTCGGCATTCCGAACGGGTACGCCGACTGGCGCGAGATGCTCGACGAGTGCCCGCTCGACCTGGTGTGCGTCACCACGCCGACCTGGCTGCACGAGCCGATGGTGACTGGCGTGCTGGAAAAAAGTGTCGGTGTGCTGTGCGAAAAGCCCTTTGCCCTGACCGTCGAGGAGGCCGAACGAATGAACGCGCTCGCGTCGAAATCTCCCGGTATCTCGTTGATCGATCACCAGTTGAGGTTCCATCCATCGCTCAGGAGCATGAAGCAGATGATCGACAGCGGCGAGATCGGCAAGGTGTATGAGGTGCGTGCCGTAGTGAATCTCGCCTCGCGCAACCGGCACGACCTTCCGTGGTCGTGGTGGAGCGACGCATCGCGGGGCGGCGGCGCGCTTCGGGCGCTCGGTTCGCACCTGATCGACCTGAACCGCTTTCTTGTCGGCGAAATCTCCGAAGTGTGCTGCAATCTCTCGACCTCGATTCCGCAGCGCCCCGACGCCTCGAGGCCCGGCAGGAGCCTGCCGGTTACCTCGGATGACAGCTTCGCCATGTTCATGAGGTTCGGTCCCTCGTCGGTGGCCCTCGGTGCGTCGTCGCTCATGCATGTGACCACCGTCGGCTCCTACACCTGGTTCTCGCTCGAAGTGGTCGGCAGCCTGAAAACGATCCGGCTGGACGGCGCGGGTCGTCTCTGGGAGATCGTCAACGGTGAGGTCAAGGGCGGTCGCAGCCTCATCGACGCGCCGCGCTGGAAGCAGTTGGAGCCGATGCTGCCGTGGGACGAGCTCGTGCTTCAGGAGAAAATCAAACTCTCATCGCTCGCCGTGCACGGCATTTTCGCCGTTGGATTTGCTTTCCTTGCACATCGCATCGTCAAGGCGTTGAAGAGTGGTGACCCGGTTATCCTGCAGGACGCCGCAAGCTTCCGCGACGGCCTTGCCATCCAGAAGGTGATGCAGGCCGGGCTCGACTCTGATCGTGAGAAGCGCTGGGTGAAGGTTTAATGGATAATGGATAGTTGACAATTGATAATGTAGGGGCAGACCTGCGTGTTTGCCCTGATCGACCGATCCTTTAATCGCTTGAAAAAGGTGTTATGGCGTGGTTAATGTTGTTTGTCGCCGGGTTGTTTGAGTGCGTCTGGGCGGTGGGGCTGAAATATTCCGAGGGCTTCACCAAACCAGTGCCGTCGGCGTTGACCATCGCGGCGATGCTGGTGAGCTTCTGGCTGCTCTCCGTGGCGATGAAAACCGTGCCGGTCGGCACAGCCTACGCCGTCTGGACTGGCATCGGCGCGGCGGGTGTTGCTGTGGCCGGGATACTGCTTTTCAACGAACCGCGCGATCTGGCGCGAGTTTTCTGCATTTTTCTGATCATCGCCGGAGTGGCCGGCCTGCGGGTGTTGGCGGGGAAGTGAGCGACGGCTCTGGCTGTCGAGGCGGACGGAATGGACTTTGTTCGCCTAATGACCAAGTTCGTCCTGGATTATCCATGTTGTCCATTTTTCTCCATTACCCTGCTTCTTCCTCCCAGCACTGGTAGAGCACATCCAGCTCTTTGCACAGCTCTTCGTACTCTGCGGTGGCTTTGCGCGTCTCTTCTGCGGATTGTTCGTAGAATACGGGTTGGGCCATCATATCCTCGTGCTGTTTTTTTGACTCCTCCAGCCGCTGAATCTCCTTTTCGATTGCCGCGATCTTTTTGCTGTTCGCTTTGGGCGCGGCTGGTTTTTTCTCGACAGGTTTCGCCGTAGCGGCTTTGCGTGCAGCTTCTTCTTTCGCCTGGGTTTCAGCCTGCTGTTTCTTCTCCTCTTCCCACGCTTTTTCCGCTTTTTCGAGGTATTCGGCATAGGTGCCGAGATAGACCTGAACGGAGCCGTTTTTGATTTCGAACACCTTGTTGACGAGGCTGTCGAGGAAGTAGCGATCGTGCGAGACGATGAGGAGCGTGCCGTCGTAGTTTTCGAGCGAGTCGATCAGCATCTCCTTGGAGCGCATGTCGAGGTGGTTGGTCGGCTCATCCATGATGAGCAGGTTCGAGGCCTGGAGCAGAATCTTGGCCAGCGCCACCCTCGACTTTTCGCCTCCTGAAAGCACGGCGGTCTTCTTCTCCACCGCGTCGCCGCTGAAGAGGAAGCAGCCCAGAATGTCGCGCACGCGGCGTTGCGCCTCGGAGGTCGGGGCGGCGTCCATCATCTCCTGAAGGACGCTCTTTTCCGGCGCGAGATTGTCGGTCTGGTGCTGCGCGAAGTAGTTCATGCTGACGTGGTGGCCGGTCTGGCGCTTGCCCTCGAAGTCGATCTCGTCGGCAAGAATCCGGCAAAACGTCGTTTTGCCCGCGCCGTTCGAGCCGACGATGGCGATGCGGTCGCCGCGCATGATTTCGAGGTCGATGTCTTTGAGCACGGTTTTGGTCGTGCCGTCTGGCAGCGTGAACGACTTCGAGACGCCCTCCAGCCGCAGCACTTCGCGGCCCGATGGTCTGGCCTTCGGGAAGGAGAATGAAATCTGCGACAGATCCTCCTCCGGCGCCTGCAACTCCTCTTCGAGCTTCTGCATCTGGCGCAACCGGCTCTGCGCCTGCCGCGCCTTGGTGGCCTTGTAGCGGAAGCGATCGACGAATGACTTCAGGTCGGCCATTTTTTTGAGGTCGTTCTCGTAGCGCGACATCATGAGTGTGTAGCGCTCGGCCTTCTCTTTTTCGTAAAAGCTGTAGTTTCCCTTGTACTCGGTGATTTCGTTGAAGGCGATTTCGAGCGTTTTGGTGGTAAGCTTGTCGAGAAAGAAGCGGTCGTGCGAGACGATCAGGTAGCTGTGCTCGTAGTTCAGCAGGTACTGTTCGAGCCAGCGGAGTGAGTCGATGTCGAGGTGGTTGGTCGGCTCGTCGAGCAGGAGCAGCGTCGGGTTCTGCAAGAGCAAACGGGCGATGAGCAGGCGCATCTGCCAGCCGCCGGAGAACTCCTTGACCTTTTTGTAGAAATCTGCCCCGCTGAAGCCGAGGCCCGACAAAATCTTCTCGGCATCGGACTGCATCCGGTAGCCGCCGAGCCGCTCGAAGTCGTGCGAGGCGTCGCTGAATCGTTCGATCAGCTTGTGGTACTCGTCGCTCGCGTGATCCTGATCGGGAAGGGCGAGCTCGTGCTCCATGCGCGAAATCCTTTCAGAAAGTTCATGCAGCGTTTTGTTAGCTTCGAGAGCGTACTGGAGCGCGGTTTTGTCGAGGTCGCCCTCGAAGGAAATCTCCTGCGGAAGGTAGCCGATGGTGGTGGTCGCGGACTTCATGATCTGCCCGTCGCTCTGGGGGCCGTCCTCCTTGAGTTGGCCGCTGAGCAGGCGCAAGAGCGTGGATTTGCCGGTGCCGTTCAGGCCGACCAACGAGGCGCGATCCTTGTCGCCGATCCGGAATGAGGTGTCGCGCAGGAGCACTTTGGTGCCTGCCGAAAGAGAGAGATTTCGTGCTTCGAGCATGGTGGAGTCGCTGTTTCAGGTTTGGTGTGAAGATACGATATTTCGTTAAAGCGCCATGCGGCATCTGGTTTCAAGTCGAAAAGCCCGGCATCGGGAATTTCCGCTCGAAGCGCCGGAAACAGGGGGCTGAGACGTCAAACCCGTGAGCCATTATCAACTTTTTCTATAATCACATCCGGATTATGAGACTACTCAGGTCAGCTTTGTTTGTTGCTCTTTTGCCGCTTTTCGCCTGCCTGCCGCAAGCCTCAGCCGCGACGGCGGCAACGCTCGACTGGGCGCAGTGCCTTGCCGAAGCGGCCACCCATCATCCCGATCTGCGCTCGGCGGCGGAAAGCGTCCGGCAGTCCGAGGAGCAGCGAAATATTGTCAAGGGCGGAATGCTTCCCGCCGTCGGCGCGTCGGCGGGCGGCGAGCGTTCGGGCTCGAGTGCCGCGGCTCCGGTTGGGGCGTGGTCGTACAGCGTCAACGCCAGCCAGTTGCTCTACGACGGCGCGAAAACCTCCAGCGAGGTAAGCTCCGCCAGCGAAACGGTCAAGGCGTCGAGGTACAATGAAAGCGAGGTTTCAGTCGCCACGCGCCACGCCTTGCGCACGGCGTTCGTGCAGCTTCTGACCGCACAGAAGCAGGTGGCGCTCGCCCAGGAGATCATGACGAAAAGAAAGCAGAATCTGCGGTTGATCGCTCTGCTCTACAAGTCGGGCACGGAGAATATCGGCTCGCTCAGCAAGGCGCAGGCCGATCTTGCCGAGGCGGAGTACGAAGTTGCTCAGTCGAAACGTGGCCTCGAACTGGCACAGGTGGTGCTGGCGACGCAGCTTGGCCGCTCGTCTTCCGGTGCGCTTCGCGTGACCGGCAAGTTCACGGCGAACGAGAACACCCGCCAGTTGCCTGATTTCGACCGCATCGCGAAGGAGAGTCCATCCTATCTCAATCTCACCGCGCAAAAGAGTGCTGCCGGATACAGCTTGCAGGCGGCCCGGAGCGCGTTCATGCCGTCGGTTTACCTGAGCGCCGGCTTCGGCAACAGCGCATTCCGGCAGCTTCCGCCCGACCGCACCGACTGGCAGGCGGGCATCGATGTGTCGGTGCCCATCTACGCGGGCGGTGCGGGACGGGCGGGCGTCGCCAAAGCGCGGGCGGTGGTCAATCAGCTCTCCGCCGACGAGGAGAGCCTCTATCTTTCGCTCAAGCGAAATCTCGCGCAGGCGTGGAAGAATTTTATCGATGCCTCGGGCAATGTGGATGTCCAGAAAAAATATCTCGCCGCCGCCTCCGAGCGGGCGCGGATCGCCGATGCGCAGTACTCGGCGGGTCTGATTTCGTTTAACGACTGGACGATTATCGAAGACAATCTCGTCAGCGCGAAAAAATCATATCTCAATGCCCAGTCCAATTTGCTGATCGCCGAGGCGGACTGGGTTCAGGCAAAAGGAGGTACTCTTGAAAGCAGGTAAACCGCAACTCATCTGGGGAGCGGTGGCCGTCGTCATCGCTCTGGTCGCCGGTTATGTTGTGTACAGAACGGCGTTTGTCGGCAAGCCGAAAGTTTCGTATCGCGAGTACCGCCCGACGGTCGGCGCGATCCGCCAGATGGTTTCGACCACGGCCACCATCAGGCCGCAGAACCGGCTCGAAATCAAGTCGCCCGTGAGCGGACGCATCGACAAAATTCTCGTCAAAGAGGGGGATTTCGTAAAGAAAGGGCAGGTGCTCGCGCTCGTCAGTTCCACCGAACGCGCGGCGCTGCTCGACGCGGCCACGCAGAAGGGGCAGAGCGAAATCGATTACTGGAACAAGGTCTATAACCAGACCGTGCTGATTTCGCCCATCGACGGGCAGGTGATCGTCAGCAGCCTCAATCCGGGCCAGACCATCACCACGAGCGACGCCGTGATGGTGCTCTCCGACCGGCTGATCGTGCAGGCCGACGTTGACGAAACCGACATCGGCAGCGTGAAAGTCGGCCAGAAGGCGCAGATCAGCCTCGACGCCTATCCCGACATCCACGTCGAAGGGGTCGTGGATCATATCTATTACGAGTCCACCCTGGTGAACAACGTCAATATTTACCACGTTGACATCGCACCCGTGAAGGTGCCCGAGGTGTTCCGGTCGGGCATGAGCGCCAATATCGACATTATCGTCAACGAGAAAGAGAACGTGCTCACGCTTCCGCTCGCGGCTGTCAAGAGCCAGAACGGGCGGTCGTTCGTGCTGATGCGGGCGGCGGCTCCCGATTCTGTCCGGAAAGTACCGGTGCAACTCGGCTTGCAGGACGACAGCAACGTCGAGATCGAGAGCGGCCTGTCGGCATCGGATGTTGTTGTGGTCAGGGAGAATGCGTTTGTTCTGCCGAAGGATAACAATGGCGGCAGCAATCCATTCCTGCCCTCCCCGCCGCGTGACAAGCAGAAGAAGAGCCAATGATCGAAGTCGTTGACATCAGAAAAACCTACACCATCGGCGAGAGTCCGGTTCGAGCCCTGAATGGCGTGAGCCTGACCATCGAGCAGGGCGAGTTCGTGGCCATCATGGGGGCCTCCGGCTCGGGCAAGTCCACACTCATGCACATCCTCGGTCTGCTCGATGTGCCCGACAGCGGCCAGTATCGGCTCATGGGCAAGGAGGTCGGCAAGCTGAACGACGACGAGCTGGCGACGCTGCGCAACAATGTCGCAGGATTTGTCTTCCAGCAGTTCCACCTGCTCGGGCGCATGAGTACCATTGACAATGTGATGCTGCCCTGCATCTACAGCGACGAGCGCGGCGATTTTCGCTCGGACGCGCTGAAGCGGCTCGAAATGGTCGGGCTTGGTCACCGCGCCGGTCATCGTCCGAGCCAGATGTCGGGCGGCGAGCAGCAGCGGGTGGCCATAGCCAGGGCGCTGATCCGCGATCCGATGCTCATCTTCGCCGATGAACCGACCGGTAACCTTGATACAAAGAATTCGCACGAGATCATGCGGATTCTCACCGACCTGCACAGGCAGGGCAAGACCATCGTCATGGTGACGCACGAGCCGGACATCGCCGAATATGCCGGGCGGGTGATTACCATGCAGGACGGGAAGATCATCGAAGACCGGAAAAAAGAGGACATGGAGTTCCGGCCCGAAGCGAAACAGGCGGTCATGAAGGTCGAGCACCAGCCGCTCTTCAAGCCATCTCGGATGCTTGGTTTCGTCTTGCAGGCGCTCCGGTCGATCACCTCCAACAAGATCAGGACGCTGCTTTCGGTGCTTGGTATTCTGGTGGGTGTCGCCTCGGTCATCGCGATGATGGCGCTCGGCACGGGGGCGAAGGCGTCGATGGAGGCGCGGCTCAAGTCGATGGGCTCGAACCTGCTCTCCATCCGGGGCGGTTCGGCCAAGATCATGGGAGCCGCGCAGGGATCGGGTACCTTCACGCGCTTCACTGCGCAGGATGCCGAGGCCATTGCGGAACTCAAGCCTCTGGTCAATTATGTCTCCGGCGATGTGACCGGTTCGGCCCAGATGGTCTATCTCGACAAAAACACGAACAGTACTGTTGAAGGTGTTGGGTACGATTACGCCAAAATGCGTGATGCGACGCCCACCATCGGACGGTGGTTCACTCCCCAGGAGATTCAGTCGCGCCGCAAGGTGGCCATTGTCGGCACGACCGTGGTTTCGGAGCTGTTCGGCAACGAGGATCCTGTTGGCAAAACCATCAAGATCAACCGCATCAACTTCACGATTATCGGCGTCGCACCGCCGAAAGGTTTCGCCGGTCACCGCGACCAGGACGATGTGGTGCTCATCCCGGTGACGACCGCGATGTATCGGGTGCTTGGCAAGGACTACTTCGACAGCATCTACGTCGAGGTGTCGAGTGCGGAGAACATAGAGCCGGCCAAGCAGGCCATCGACGCACTCGTCCGCAAGAGGCACAAGATTCAGCCCGATGACGATGACTCCTTCAACATCCGTGACATGACGGAGTTCCAGCAGATGCTCAGCGCTACGACGCAGACCATGAGTATGCTGCTCGGCTCGATTGCGGCTATTTCGCTGGTGGTCGGTGGTATTGGCATCATGAACATCATGCTGGTCTCGGTGACTGAACGCACCAAAGAGATTGGCCTTCGCAAGGCCATCGGCGCGCGGAAAGGGGATATCATGCTTCAGTTTCTGATCGAATCGGTGGGCATGACGCTCACCGGCGGCATCATCGGTATCGTGGTTGGCGTCGGTGTTTCGGTGATGCTCTCGACCTTTGCCGGGTGGGCGGTGAAAACCTCGATGTTCTCGGTGGTGCTTGCCACAGGCTTTTCCGTGCTGATCGGTCTGTTTTTTGGCTTGTGGCCCGCCCGGAAAGCCGCCGCTCTCAAGCCAGTCGAGGCGTTGCGTTACGAGTGAGGAGCGGCTGGATTCGACAGGGCAAAATTATTTTTGAAAAAAATAAAAAACGTGCAAGGAAGTTTGAGCATCATCGTCTCAATAGTTGTAAGGGATGAGCTGAATGATACAATGAGTTTTTGTGTTGAATGTTTTTGAGTATGGTTGTGATGTGTTGTTCTTTGCGTGTTGAGTGACAGCAACGTTCCGGCTCTTCTTCGCCATGTTATGTGTTATAGTTGATTGTGATGTGTGAAGATGAATGTGTGAGTAAACGATGAATCGCGGAGAAGGACGGGTTGTTGCTGACGTAGCCGGGCGATAGGCTGGTTGATCCTTTCGCCCAGCTTTTTTTTTGAAATTTGCAAGCGCGGCTTGCAAGAAACCTCAATTTTTTCTCCTGTTAGTGGCAAAACGGAAAAGCCCGCCTCCATGAAGTTCTGTGGAGACGGGCTTTTCCGTTTGTATTCGTGTGCGGGATTTATGCCGTGGCGAGCGCTTTCTGCACCTTTTCGGCGGCGTCGCGCAGACCTTTGGCCGAGATGAGGTTGAGACCCGATTCGTCGAGCATTTTCTGAGCCTCAGTGGCGTTTGTGCCTTCGAGACGCACGATCACCGGTACCTTCAGGCCGATGTTCTTGGCGGCTTCGATGACGCCACCGGCCACGCGGTCGCAGCGGACGATACCGCCGAAGATGTTGACCAGAATCGCCTTGACGTTCTTGTCGCCGAGGATGATCTTGAAGCCCTCTTCGACTGTCTTGGGGCTTGCACCGCCGCCTACGTCCAGGAAGTTGGCCGGTCTGCCGCCGGAGAGCTGGATGAGGTCCATGGTGCCCATCGCCAGGCCCGCGCCGTTGACCATGCAGCCGACGTTGCCGTCAAGACGCACGTAGTTGAGGTTCGATTTCGAGGCCTCGTATTCGAGTGGATCCTCTTCGCTCACATCGCGCAGTTCGAGGTACTCCTTGTGGCGGTAGAGGGCGTTGTCGTCGAAGTTGATCTTGGCGTCGAGTGCGAGCACGCGGCCCTCCTTAGTCACGACGAGCGGGTTGATCTCGGCCAGCGAGGCGTCGATGGTGGTGTAGGCGTTGTAGAGCGCCTCGATGAACTTGACACCGTTGCGGAACTGTTCACCCTGCAAGCCAAGGAAGAATGCTGCTTCGCGAGCCTGGAAGCCCTGAAGGCCATAGACCGGATCGACGTGGATTTTAAGCAGCTTTTCGGGGGTCTCTTCAGCCACCTTCTCAATCTCCATGCCGCCTTCGGTCGAAACCATCAGCACGTTGCTCGATGTGGCGCGGTCGAGGGTGATACCGAGGTAGAACTCCTTGTCGATATTCATGCCCTCTTCGATGAGCAGGCGGCGAACCTCCTTGCCTTCGGGGCCGGTCTGGTGCGTCACCAGGGTCGCGCCAAGCATTTTCTGAGCAATCTCGAACACCTCCTCAGGCGATTTGGCCAGCTTGACGCCACCCGCCTTGCCGCGACCACCGGCGTGAATCTGGGCCTTGACAACCACCACGGGGCTCGACTGCTCCTCGAAGAGCTGGATTGCTGCCTGTTTTGCTTCTTCAGCCGAAAATGCTACTATGCCCTTGGGAACGGCCACACCGAACTGCTTCAGGATGCCTTTGCCCTGATACTCATGAATATTCATAGCAAAAGTTCTATGGTTATGATAGAAAGATTGCCGGACAAGACCGGCGTCAACGCGGAATGAAAAAGAGGTTTAAACCTTATGATAATAAAAAATCCCTTTTGCTGAAACCCCTGTGGAACCAAGCGCAGATTTCTTTTGTCGCTCATGCATGACCTGAATTACTGTATGGAACTGGCTATCCGGGAAGCCATCAAGGCTTATGAGAGCAAGGAGGTGCCGGTCGGTGCGGTGGTGCTCGATCCCAACGGCTCAGTCATTGGACGTGGTTACAACCAGGTGGAGACCCTTTCTGACGCCACTGCGCATGCCGAAATGATCGCCCTCACCTCGGCGATGGCCACACTCGACAGCAAATATCTCGAAGGATGCACGCTCGCCGTCACACTTGAGCCCTGTCCGATGTGTGCCGGAGCGATTGTGCTGTCGAAAATCGGTCGGGTGGTCTTCGGCGCGTGGGATCCCAAGATGGGTGCCGCAGGAACCGTGCTCAATATCACCGGCTGTCGAACCCTTAACCACCAGCCCGAAGTCTACGGCGGCATCATGGAGCGTAAAGCCGAAAGCTTGCTGCAGGATTTTTTCAGGGGGCTGAGGAGCAAATAAAGGCTTCGAATTTGCGCAGCATGGACGGGGCGGATGAATAAACCCGTTACGTCTCTCTACTCTTTTCCGCTTTCCATAATAATATGCTTGATCGAGCTGGCCAGGTGAGAGACGATGTCCTGCGCCACGCTGCTGCCCGATGTCGGTGCGGTGACGGTGTCGAGGCTTTCGATGCCCGCTTTCTTGACGGCGTTGCTGATCGTCACGGAGAGAATCGGGTTGCACTCCTTGACGATCTCCTTGAGCATGAATGCCGCTTCAAACATGCTTTGCTGGATGATTTCATCTTTGTCTTCGAGCGAGAGCACCTGGCAGTGCTTCGAGGCGATGATGCCCGCGAGGCAGGTGAGGTAGGTGTTGGTTGCACCCGCAAGGAACAGGTTCAGGAAGAAGGGCGTCAGCAGGTTTCCGCCTGGCAAAAGCGAGGAGAGTGTGTTGCTGAACGAGCACTGGATGATCGGCTTGATATGCGCTGGAAGCTCCTCCTTGTTGAAATCCGACAGCGGCAGGCACTCGTAGACCGACCTGAGCAGCCGCAGGAACTCTCTGATCGAGTGTTTGCGGTGGTATCTCGCGTAGATGTTCCAGACAAGCTTGATGTTGTTGACCAGCGATGTCGTTGTACCGTAGGAGGTGTTCTGGGCGAAGGCTCCGATGAAGAAGTTTTTCGTGGCTACGGTTTTGGTTGTGTTGAGCGCATCGACCTCGTGGAGTTTGATATTGGCCTTGATCCAGCGCAGGTCGTGCTCCTCTTTGCCGCCGTCAGGATGGGCGTGATGCACGGCGAGCGATTTGCCCAGATACGCGATATACGGCTCGAAGTTGTTGCCTCCTACCCGGTCGGCCAGTGGAGGCACTTTTGGTGCGTTCCAGAGCTGCAGACCGGTGAAAAGCGTAACGGCGAAAAAGAGACCCCAAAGGGTAAGGAATGCATAGCCGGAGTAGGGGAGAAGGCCGTTCAGCACTACTGAAAGACTGTAGAGCTGGTTGACGGCGACAGCCGCCACGAGGAGAGTGATGAACGAGGCCAGAAGCCTCAACCAGGAAAGCAGTTGTTTCTTCATGCTGGCAGGAAGCTGGTTTCTGGCCGGAATGTGATTATGGAACAGACACCTGCGTCGCGCTTGTTCCTTTCCACCAAAGGTAAGCTATCTGAATGTTAGAGGCAAAAAACAGCCAGAGATCACGGCTGTTTTTCGATCTCCGGTTTCCTGATCGAGTGGTTTTCACTCAGGAGGTAGTCCATGAAAATATCCTCCGCAAATGGCAGTTGCCACGAACCGTCCGGCAGCCGGTTGGTGGTCTCTTTCAGGCGCGAGACCGTATGGCCGCAAGTCCAGCAATCATAGCGTGCCATGCCGGTGCAGAGACAGGTGTGGCCTTTGACGACGAAACGGCTTGCAGCAGGGTCTCTCGATTCGAGCGACTGGTAATAGTCGTCGATATAGGAACACTTACCATCGTTGTCGAGCAGATAGCCAAGTCCTTCGCAGTTCGGCTTTATGCCGTAGAGCAGGGTAGGCGACTGTTTCAGCATCCGCATCGGATAACCGGTTGGCGATGAAAGGTTGACCTCCACATCCTCCGGGCTTGCATTGAGGTAATGTTGCTTGACCTCGTCCGGAAGGCCCGACTCTTTGGCGATGGTGAATCGCGTGGCCACCTGCACGGCGGCAGCGCCCGCTTGCAGGTACTCGACCGCGTCGGTGCCGGTGAAGATGCCACCCGCTGGAATGATCGGAATATCCAGATCCTCCTTTTTGAGGAAGGCGAGCGTTTCGGCCACGATGGATTGCAGACTTTGCGACTGCCAGTCGTCCGGACTGAAGCCGAGATGGCCTCCGGCCAGCGGGCCTTCGACCACGATATAGTCTGGCAGCCGCTGCAAACGCATGGCTCGTTTCAGGAAGATCGAGAGTGCCCGCACCGAAGAGATGATGATGCCGAGCTTGACGTCGCGGAACCGTTCGTGCTCGCTGATGAGATCGAGGCTTCTGAGATTCAGGCCCGCAGCCAGTGTGATGCCGTCGATCCCCGCATCCAACGCAGCTTCCATGCGTACCTTGAGCGTGGCGGCGGAGTTGTTCATCGTGAGCTTCTCCATGCAATTCATGAAGATCGCTCCATTGCCTGTTTTCTGACTGATGGTATGGGATACAAACCGCTTCTGCGCTTCGGCGAGCTGTTCCAGTTCGAAATGCACCGACGATTTGTCGCGATTGTTGATGTTCGACGCATATATCTGGCGCTTGTCGGCTACGTATGAGGTACCAAACAGCTGGTCGCAGACAAACATCACCTCGGCATCGGAAATGTGGCCAATGCCTCCCAGCCGTTCCGCCGACAAGGCAAGCTCCGAAGTCGAGATATTGACTCCCATGCCGCCGATGACGATGGGGACGAACTCTTTGCCGCCGAGCTTTAATCTGAAATTGTTGACGTTCATGGTGTTCAGATCTGATACGTGCTGGTTACTGAGGTGCAGCCCGGAGGGCGCTGGCTTGTTCCACCGTCCGACGGGCAACGGTAGCCGTTGCCCTGAACTCAGGTTCGGTCATCAAGCGTCAAAAAGCATATAAGATATAATATTTCGAACGATAATGCCATAACAGGGTGTTCAACGCCGTATAAAAAATACCCTTGCCTCAGGTATTTCAGGGGGTCGCACGTCGCTGAGAGAATGTTTGAGAATGGTTTTTCAGAATATTAAATTGCCAAGCCTGTAAATGGCGCACTCTTTTCTTTTTCAAGAATCAATTTACGAGCACAAGGAGCGTTACATGAAGAAACTTGTCCTGCTGAGGCACGGCGAAAGCCAGTGGAACCGGGAGAACCGTTTCACCGGATGGGTGGATGTCGATCTTTCCGAGAAAGGAAGAGAAGAGGCGAGAACCGCTGGCCAGTTGCTCAAGGATGAGGGTTTCGTGTTTGACCTCGCCTACACTTCGGTGCTCAAGCGCGCCATAAGGACGCTTTGGACGGTGCTCGACGAGATGAATCTCATGTGGATTCCCGTTACGAAAAACTGGCGTCTCAACGAACGCCACTACGGTGCATTGCAGGGACTCAACAAGGCAGAGACTGCACAGCGCCACGGCGACGAGCAGGTGCTCGTCTGGCGCCGCAGCTACGACACGCCGCCACCGGCTCTCACCGAGAACGATGAGTTCTGGCCAGGCAAAGATCCGCGCTACGCCTCGCTCTCCGCTGGGGAGCTGCCCGCGACGGAGTGTCTGAAGGATACGGTCGCGCGCTTCCTGCCCTACTGGCACGAAACCATTGCTCCGCAGATTCGCGATGGCAAGAATGTCATCATTACAGCCCACGGCAATTCGCTCCGGGCGCTGGTCAAATATCTCGACAATATCTCCGACGAGGATATCGTTGGCCTGAACATTCCCACCGGTATTCCGCTGGTGTACGAACTCGACGACGATCTCAAGCCGCTGAAGAGCTACTATCTGGGCGACCAGGAGGAGCTGAAGAAAAAGGTGGAGGCAGTCGCCAAACAGGGCAAAGCCTGAACTTTCAAGGACTTCCGGTTCCGCGACATTCTGTTTGGCGTGGAGCTTTTGGCTTGAAGGTAAAAGGTCATGAATTTTCTGTTCAATACCTTATATTCTGGCCTTTGCACAAGGAAAGTCCTGTATTTTTGAATTTTTCTGAATTGATGTGCCTGAAAATATGAAAGCAAAGCATGAAGGGGGCCTGTACGATCCACAGTTCGAGCATGATGCCTGCGGTGTTGGTTTCGTAGCCAATATCAAGGGGGTCAAGTCTCATCAGATCATCAAGCAGGGCTTGCAGGTGCTGGTGAACATGAAGCACCGTGGAGCTACCGGTTACGAAAAGAACACCGGTGATGGCGCTGGTATTCTGATGCAGATTCCCGACAAGTTCATGCGTAAAGTGTGCGCCCAGAGGAATATCGAACTGCCCCCCGCAGGCCATTACGGTGTCGGCATGGTTTTCCTTCCGCCCGATCTCTCGCAGCGCCGCGCCATTGAGGAAATCTGCCGCCAGATGGTGCAGGCAGAGGGGCAGAAATATCTCGGCCTGCGCAAGGTGCCGACCGACAACTCCACCCTCGGCCAGACCGCCCGTTCGCAGGAGCCGGTGGTCAAGCAGATTTTCGTTGGCCGCGGCAGCGACAACATGACCGATATCGAGTTCGAGCGCAAGCTTTACATCATCCGCCGCCGTATTTTCAAGCGCGTCCGATTCACCTCTGGCCTGCTCGGCAGCGGCTACTTCTACGCTTCGAGCTTTTCATCGCGCACGATTGTCTATAAAGGTATGCTCAATCCGGAGCAGGTCGAGGAGTTCTATCCCGAGCTGAAAGATCCGGACATGGAGAGCGCCATCGCGATGGTGCACTCGCGTTTCAGCACCAACACCTTCCCGAGCTGGGATCGCGCCCATCCGTACCGCTTCCTGAGCCACAACGGCGAAATCAACACGCTGCGCGGCAACGTGAACTGGATGAAGGCTCGCGAAAAGAACATGCAGTCCTCCATCTTCAAGGGCGCGCTGGAAGAGATCAAGCCGATCCTGCTCGAAGAGGGCAGCGACTCGGCCACGCTCGACAACGCGTTCGAGCTGCTCGTCATGTGCGGCCGCTCAATGGCTCACGCGGCGATGATGGTCATCCCGGAGCCGTGGTCTGGCAACGAATCGATGGACCCGGACAAACGCGCCTTCTACGAATATCACAGCTGCCTCATGGAGCCGTGGGACGGCCCCGCATCGGTGGTTTTCACCGATGGTATCCAGATCGGCGCGGTGCTCGACCGTAACGGCCTGCGCCCGTCGCGTTATTATATAACCAGCGACGACCTGGTGGTGATGGCCTCAGAGGTCGGCGTGCTCGACATCGATCCCGAAAAGATCATCAAGAAAGATCGCCTCCAGCCGGGGCGCATGTTCCTGGTCGATACCAAGGAGGGGCGCATCATCTCCGACGAGGAGATCAAGAAGAGCATCGCTTCGGAGAAGCCATACACGGAGTGGATCGAGCGCAATGTCATCGATCTCGCTTCACTGCCGGAGCGTGAGCGCATGAAGAATCCCGACGAGGACAACTACAGCATTACCGCCCGCCAGAAGGCGTTTGGTTATACCAACGAAGACCTCACGCTCCACATCAGGCCGATGGCCCAGAACGCCATCGAACGCATTGGCTCGATGGGCAACGATACGCCGCTGGCAGTGCTTTCCAACCGTCCGAGGCTGCTTTATGACTATTTCAAGCAGCTCTTTGCCCAGGTGACCAACCCGCCGATCGACTCGATCCGCGAGGAGATTGTCACCTCCACAACCGTCATGCTCGGCTCCGAAGGCAATTTGCTCGAATCGGACGAAATTAACTGCCGCCGTATCAGGATTCCTCACCCGATCCTGACCAACGAGGACCTCGAAAAGATTCGCGGCATCGACAAGCCGGGCTTCAAGGCGATCACCCTGCCGATCTTCTACAATGTGGAAGAGGGTGGTCAGGGCATCCAGTGTACGATGCAGGACCTGTACCGCCAGGCCGAAAAGGCGATCAACCACGACGGGGTCAACATCATCATTCTCTCCGACAAGGGCGAACTTGAACATTCGCGTGCGCCGATTCCAGCGCTCTTGGCGCTTGCCGGGTTCCACCACTTTCTCATCAGTGCAGGCCTCAGAACCAAGGTTGGCCTGATCGTCGAGTCGGGCGAGCCGCGCACGGTGCACCATTTCTCGATGCTGATCGGCTACGGTGCCGGGGCGATCAATCCGTATCTTGCTTTCGAGACCGTCAGCCAGCAGGTGGCCGAGGGGCGCATCATGCACGACGAGAAGAAGGCGATCAAGAACTACGTGAAAGCGGCCGTGAAGGGCGTGGTGAAGACGATGGCCAAGATGGGCATTTCGACCGTGCAGAGCTATCGTGGTGCACAGATTTTCGAGGCGGTCGGCCTGAACACCGAGGTAGTCGATACCTACTTCACCAAGACTCCGTCGCGCATCGAGGGCATCGGCCTCGACACGCTGGCCGAAGAGGTCCGCAAGCGTCACGAGGCGGCATTCCCGCCCGGAGGCAACAAGGTCAATCGCGGCCTCGAAGCTGGCGGCGACCGCAAGTGGCGTCACGACGGCGAGTTCCACCTTTTCAATCCGGAGACGATCCACTATCTCCAGCACTCCTGCCGGACGGGTGATTACGAACTGTTCAAGAAGTACGAGAAGCTCATCGATGACCAGAGCGAGCACTACTGCACGATTCGCGGTCTGATGGATATCCGCTTCTCCGAGAAGCCGATCCCGATCGACGAGGTCGAACCGGTAGAGTCAATCGTCAAGCGCTTCAAGACCGGTGCCATGTCCTACGGCTCCATCAGCAAGGAGGCGCACGAGACGCTCGCCATTGCGATGAACCGCCTCGGCGGCAAGAGCAACACCGGTGAAGGCGGCGAGGAGCCGGAGCGCTTCGTGCGCGACGCCAACGGCGACAGCCGCATGTCGGCGATCAAGCAGGTCGCGTCGGGACGTTTCGGCGTCACCAGCGAGTACCTGACCAATGCCGAGGAGATTCAGATCAAGATGGCGCAGGGTGCCAAGCCCGGCGAGGGTGGCCAGTTGCCCGGCACCAAGGTCTATCCGTGGGTTGCCAAGACCCGCCACTCTACCCCCGGCGTCGGGCTGATTTCGCCGCCGCCGCACCACGATATTTACTCCATCGAAGATTTGGCGCAGCTGATCTTCGATCTCAAGAACGCCAATCCGTCGGCGCGCATCAACGTCAAGCTGGTCTCGACGGTCGGCGTTGGCACCATCGCGGCGGGCGTCGCCAAAGCTCACGCCGACGTGGTGCTCATCAGTGGCCACGACGGCGGCACAGGCGCATCGCCGGTTTCGAGCATCATGCACGCCGGTATGCCGTGGGAACTCGGTCTTGCCGAAACGCACCAGACGCTCATGCTCAACAACCTGCGCAGCCGCATCGTCGTCGAGGCGGACGGTCAGCTCAAGACCGCGCGTGACATCGTCATCGCGGCCATGCTCGGTGCGGAGGAGTTCGGTTTCGCCACCACCGGTTTGGTGGTGATGGGCTGCATCATGATGCGTTGCTGCCAGGACGACTCCTGTCCGGTCGGCATTGCCACGCAAAATCCGGAGCTTCGCAAAAACTTCAAGGGCAAGCCGGAGCACGTCGAGAACTTCATGCGCTTCCTCGCCCAGGGTGTGCGCGAGTACATGGCAAAACTCGGCATCCGCACGCTCAACGAGCTGGTTGGCCGCTCCGATCTGCTTGCCACCTCTCGCACCATCCAGCACTGGAAGGCCAAGGGCGTCGATCTTTCCAAGATTCTGCATCAGGTCGATACCGGTGACAACGATACGCCGTACTGCACCACGACGCAGGATCATGGTATCGAGGAGAGCCTCGACATGCGCGTACTCATGGCGATCTGCGAACCGGCTATCAAGCGCGGCGAGAAGGTTTCGACCACGCTGCCGATCAAGAATATCAACCGTGTCGCAGGCACCATTGTTGGTCACGAGGTCACGAAAGCTCATGGCAGCAAGGGACTGCCGGATGACACCATCCATCTGAAGTTTATCGGTTCGGCTGGTCAGAGCCTCGGTGCCTTTATTCCGAAAGGCATGACCATCGAGCTGGTTGGCGACGCCAACGACTACATCGGCAAGGGCCTCTCGGGCGGCAGGATCATCGCCTACCCGCCGAAATCGTCGAAGTTCGTGCCTGAAGAGAACATCATCGTCGGTAACGTGGCCTTCTACGGCGCGACCTCCGGCGAGGCCTTCATCCGCGGTATGGCTGGCGAGCGCTTCTGCGTGCGCAACAGCGGCATGGAGGCGGTTGTCGAGTCGGTGGGCGACCACGGCTGCGAGTACATGACTGGTGGCAAGGTGGTCATTCTCGGCAAGACTGGTCGCAACTTCGCGGCGGGCATGTCGGGCGGCGTGGCCTACGTTTACGACGTCGATGGCGCATTCGCCGGACGCTGCAACCTTGAAATGGTCAGCCTCTCGGCGGTCGAAGCCGAGGACGAGCTCGAATGGCTCCGCTCGAAAATCGAGCAGCATGTGGAGGTTACCGGCAGCGAACTCGGCAAGGGCATGCTCGCAACGTGGCCGAACGCCTCGCAGCGCTTCGTCAAGGTGCTGCCGAACGATTACAAACGCGCCATTGAGGCCATGAAAGAGGTCGAAACGATGGGTATGACCGGCGATGAAGCCGTTATGGCCGCTTTTGAAAAGAACGTGCATGATCCTTCCCGCGTCTCGGGGAACTGAAATTGGGCGAGTCGCCTGAACAACGTATTACGACTTATGGGTAAACTGAAAGGATTTATGGAGTACCGGAGAGTCCTTCCCGCAGACAGGGAGCCTCTGGAGAGAATAAAGGACTGGAACGAGTTCCACGGGGAGATGTCGGCTGAACAGCTCGGCGATCAGGGCGCGCGCTGCATGGATTGCGGCACGCCGTTCTGCCACTCGGGCTTCATGCTCAGCGGTATGACTGCTGGCTGCCCGATTCACAACCTTATCCCCGAGTGGAACGATCACGTCTATCGCGGCTTCTGGCGCGATGCTTACGACAGGCTGATGAAAACCAACAACTTCCCGGAGTTCACGGGCCGCGTCTGCCCCGCTCCGTGCGAAGGCTCCTGCGTGCTCGGCATTATCCAGCCGCCGGTGACCATCAAGAATATCGAGTGCTCGATCATCGAACATGCCTTCGCCGAAGGATGGGTCGAACCGAAGCAGATTGCTGTTCGCACCGGTAAAAAGGTGGCTGTCGTGGGTTCCGGCCCGTCGGGCCTTGCCTGCGCCGACCAGCTCAACAAGGCGGGACATACGATCACGGTCTTTGAGCGTGACGACCGTATCGGAGGTCTGCTCATGTACGGTATTCCGAACATGAAGCTCGACAAGCAGACTGTGGTGCAGCGCCGCGTCGATCTCATGAGCGCCGAGGGCGTGGAGTTCGTCGCCAGCACCGAAGTTGGCGTGAACTATCCCGCTGACAAGCTGCTCTCGGAGTTTGACGCTGTGGTACTCTGCACCGGCGCAACCAATCCGCGTGATCTGAATGCCGAAGGACGCGAGCTTGGGGGCATCCACTACGCGATGGAGTTCCTCCGTTCCAGCACCAAATCGGTTCTCGATGGCACCGAACCGGCGCTCTCCGCAAAAGACAAAAATGTCGTCGTGATCGGCGGTGGTGACACCGGAACCGACTGCGTTGCCACCTCGCTGCGTCAGGGGTGCAAGAGCGTCATCCAGCTCGAAATCATGCCGAAACCGGCCGATTTTCGTCAGGACGACAACCCGTGGCCCGAATGGCCGAAGGTCTTCAAGGTCGATTACGGCCAGGAGGAAGCTGCCGCCGTGCAGGGTCAGGACCCGCGCCGCTATCTCATGATGACCAAGAAGTTCATCGGCGAGAACGGACAGGTCAGTGCCGTCGAGGTCTCGAAGGTCGAGTGGATCAAACAGGAGGGCCGCACCATTCCCGTGCCGGTATCCGGCAGCGAAGAGATCATTCCGGCCCAGCTTGTGTTGCTCGCGATGGGATTCCTCGGGCCGGAAGCACAACTCCTGCAGTCGCTCGGCGTCGAGCAGGACAGCCGCAGTAACATCAAAGCTGACGAGAAAAGCTACCGCACCAGCCTTGACAAGGTTTTCGCCGCGGGCGACGCACGCCGTGGCCAGAGTCTCGTGGTCTGGGCGATCAACGAGGGGCGCGCCGCTGCGAGGGAGTGTGACCGATTCCTGATGGGTTGCACCAGCCTGCCATGAACGAGTCGACAGACAAGAGTGTTGCAAGAGAACGAAAATGGCTGAATAACTCCGGATACGTTGTATGGAACAGCAAAAACTGAGGGAGCTGCTCGAAACCCTGCATCAGGAGCTGGGGCAGATTGGAACGGTCGATGAAAAGACCGCAGAGGTGCTTGCCACGCTGAATGAAGACATCTCGAAGCTTGTCGAAGGCGGTAAGGAGGCCGCCGAGAATGAGGAGAGTCTGACTGATAGAATGGGCAAAGCAGTGGGTCATTTCGAGGAGGAGCATCCTCAGCTCAGCATGATGATCCAGCACGTGCTCGACAGCCTCGCCCGCATGGGATTATGAAGAGAGAAGTTAACGCTACCAAATGATCAAAGACAAAGAGCCGCGTAAAGACCAGGGCGGCGGAAGGAAGGGTTACGGATCGGAACCGCCGGTCGTCTGCTCCTTTTGCGGCAGAACCAGCCATGAAGTCAACAGTATGGTCGCCGGACCGAGTGCCTTCATCTGTGACCGCTGCATTCTCAGCTCGGTTGAAATCCTGCGCAAGGAAATAAGCGCTATCCGCCATCCGGAAAAGCCCGCAGAACCCGCATTTCAGCCCCGTCTGAAGAGTCCCCTGAACATCAAGGAGGCTCTTGACCATTATGTTATCGGTCAGGAGCAGGCAAAAAAATCGCTTGCAGTGGCGGTCTACAACCACTACAAGCGTCTCGATGCCCACGACTGGTCTTCTGAAGACGATGTGGTGATTGAAAAGAGCAATATTCTGCTTATCGGTCCAACCGGCACCGGCAAGACGCTGCTTGCCCAGACGCTCGCCAATTTGCTCGAAGTGCCTTTCACCATTGCCGACGCCACCTCGCTTACCGAAGCAGGCTACGTAGGCGACGACGTGGAGACCATTCTTGCGCGTCTTCTCCACGCCTCCGATTTCAACCTCGAACGTGCCGAGCGCGGTATCATCTACGTGGATGAAATTGACAAGATTGCCCGTAAATCGGCCAACGTTTCCATCACGAGAGATGTCTCTGGCGAAGGCGTTCAGCAGGCGTTGCTCAAGATTCTTGAAGGTTCGGTTGTCGGCGTACCACCGAAAGGCGGGCGCAAGCATCCGGAGCAGCAGTTGATCAACATCAACACCAAGAACATCCTCTTTATCTGCGGTGGCGCGTTCGAAGGACTCGACAAAATCATCGCTCGCCGCGTCTCGAAATCATCGATGGGTTTCGGCTCGAAGGTCAAGGACAAGCAGACAGGCTACGATCCGGAGATTCTCAAGCTTGTCACGCAGGACGATCTGCACGACTACGGCCTCATCCCCGAATTCATCGGCAGGCTACCCGTCATGAGCGTGCTCGAGCCGCTTGACGCCGCCGCATTGCGGAACATTCTTGTCGAGCCGAAAAACGCGCTCGTCAAGCAGTACAAGCGTCTGTTCGAGATGGATGGTGTGGAACTCGAATTCATGGACGAAGCGCTCGATCGGGTGGTGGATATTGCTATCGAACGCGGCACCGGCGCACGCGCGCTGCGTTCCGTGCTGGAGAACGTCATGATCGACATCATGTTCGAGCTGCCCACCCTCAAGGATGTGCAGAAGTGTGTCATCACCCCTGAAACCATCGACAAAACCAGCGAGCCAGTGTACGAGAAAAAGGACGGAGAGGAGCGCAAAATCGCATAAAAAGAGTTTGTATTCGATCGGGAAAGTCCTATATTGAGGTCTTCTCGGACGGGCGGTTAGCTCAGTTGGTTAGAGCGCTACCTTGACACGGTAGAGGTCAGAAGTTCGAATCTTCTACCGCCCACATCCCTCCTAAAGCCCTGTAAGCTATTGTCTTACAGGGCTTTTTCTTTTCCTGAAAATCCCCTGAAAATCCCCGTTTTTCCGCGTTTTTGAGCATTTTTATTCATGTCGGTTATCAATGTTGTTGTCGGTGTCCGAACGCTTATCGAAAATTGGCAGAATGATTATTGAACAGCAGTCTCTGTTATGTAGTTATCTAAAGAGCTGAATGTATAAAGATTCAGCAGGTCAGATTGCCTTTTGATGCTCAGGTTCAAATACTTTTTGCTGATTATGCGGCCGTGCTTCTGAACGGATTTAGTAAATCATCATATATTATTTTTTAATAATGATTTATATGATATAAAATTACCTGTTTTGACAATTGTAGGCCTATGCTTCTTATGCGCTGTTTGTTATTTTTATTTTGGTTAGTTCATTGCGCGTGTGTACATTATATATGGGAACACTACCCCGCTGTTTAGAGTGAAGACCTAAAATAATTGGCCAATACAGACCGGTTGTTATGAAACAGTAAAAAACCTCGCAAGGATTTGCCGAAAAGACAGGTTTGCTATAAGCAACGGTAGGTATTTAATATTTTTCCCCTTGTCTCGCTGGTCCCAAGGCGGCTCGTCCAAGAAAAAACTGACGATTACAATTTCTGGTTAACTAAAAACAAATGGAGGAAAAAATCATGCTAAACATGATCGTTTACACGTTGATGGCGGCTTTGAACAAGCTCTTCCCCGTCAAGTCACAAAAAGGTGTCACCATGATTGAGTACGCCTTGATTGCCGCTCTGATTGCTGTGGCGGTGATTGCGGTTCTTGTGACTGTTGGATCGAGCCTGAACAATATTTTCAGCTATATCGGTAGCAAGCTCACGACGTAATTGGTTTCCTGGTCACGCATAGGCGCTTTTACTACGTAAAAACTCTTTTACAGATTAACAGTGAAACGACCAATCTTTGTTGTCATCGCACTCGTTTTGGGTGCGATGACAGCTTTTATCGCAGCTCGCATGATGAGCGGTCCTCAAGCTTCAGGGCCCAGTGTTGTCATCGTTGAGCAGCCTATCGACGCCGGCAAGCCTATTTTGGGCGAACAAATCAAGGCTATCAGTTGGTCAGGTTCGGTTGTGCCTGTTATTTTTATTTTGGTTAGTTCATTGCGCGTGTGTACATTATATATGGGAACACTATCCCGCTGTTTAGAGTGAAGACCTAAAATAATTGGCCAATACAGACCGGTTGTTATGAAACAGTAAAAAACCTCGCAAGGATTTGCCGAAAAGACAGGTTTGCTATAAGCAACGGTAGGTATTTAATATTTTTCCCCTTGTTTCGCTGGTCCCAAGGCGGCTCGTCCAAGAAAAAACTGACGATTACAATTTCTGGTTAACTAAAAACAAATGGAGGAAAAAATCATGCTAAACATGATCGTTTACACGTTGATGGCGGCTTTGAACAAGCTCTTCCCCGTCAAGTCACAAAAAGGTGTCACCATGATTGAGTACGCCTTGATTGCCGCTCTGATTGCTGTGGCGGTGATTGCGGTTCTTGTGACTGTTGGATCGAGCCTGAACAATATTTTCAGCTATATCGGTAGCAAGCTCACGACGTAATTGGTTTCCTGGTCACGCATAGGCGCTTTTACTACGTAAAAACTCTTTTACAGATTAACAGTGAAACGACCAATCTTTGTTGTCATCGCACTCGTTTTGGGTGCGATGACAGCTTTTATCGCAGCTCGCATGATGAGCGGTCCTCAAGCTTCAGGGCCCAGTGTTGTCATCGTTGAGCAGCCTATCGACGCCGGCAAGCCTATTTTGGGCGAACAAATCAAGGCTATCAGTTGGTCAGGTTCGGTTGTGCCTGTTATTTTTATTTTGGTTAGTTCATTGCGCGTGTGTACATTATATATGGGAACACTACCCCGCTGTTTAGAGTGAAGACCTAAAATAATTGGCCAATACAGACCGGTTGTTATGAAACAGTAAAAAACCTCGCAAGGATTTGCCGAAAAGACAGGTTTGCTATAAGCAACGGTAGGTATTTAATATTTTTCCCCTTGTCTCGCTGGTCCCAAGGCGGCTCGTCCAAGAAAAAACTGACGATTACAATTTCTGGTTAACTAAAAACAAATGGAGGAAAAAATCATGCTAAACATGATCGTTTACACGTTGATGGCGGCTTTGAACAAGCTCTTCCCCGTCAAGTCACAAAAAGGTGTCACCATGATTGAGTACGCCTTGATTGCCGCTCTGATTGCTGTGGCGGTGATTGCGGTTCTTGTGACTGTTGGATCGAGCCTGAACAATATTTTCAGCTATATCGGTAGCAAGCTCACGACGTAATTGGTTTCCTGGTCACGCATAGGCGCTTTTACTACGTAAAAACTCTTTTACAGATTAACAGTGAAACGACCAATCTTTGTTGTCATCGCACTCGTTTTGGGTGCGATGACAGCTTTTATCGCAGCTCGCATGATGAGCGGTCCTCAAGCTTCAGGGCCCAGTGTTGTCATCGTTGAGCAGCCTATCGACGCCGGCAAGCCTATTTTGGGCGAACAAATCAAGGCTATCAGTTGGTCAGGTTCGGTTGTGCCGCAAGAGGCATTCAGCCGGACTGCGGATGTGGTTGGCCGAATTGCTCTTGTCTCCATGATCCCTGGTGAGCCTGTTCTGCCTGGCAAGCTTGCTCCAACTGGTGCGACCGGCGGGCTATCCTCGATAATCCCGAAAGGCAAGCGCGCCATTAGCGTTCGTGTGAATGATGTGGTCGGGGTTGCCGGATTTGCCCTGCCCGGCAGTTATGTGGATGTTCTGGTCAGCGGCAGAGACGTCAGCGGCCAGCCGTTTTCCCGAATAGTGCTGTCGCGAGTCAAGGTATTGGCTGTGGAACAGGATACCGTTGCGGAAAAAGACAAGCCGAAAGTTGTTAATGCGGTGACTCTTGAGCTTTCACCGCAAGAATCAGAAAAACTTGATCTGGCCCGTAATATCGGCGCGCTTTCCCTGGTTCTACGCAACGAACTTGACACCACCGTAGTAAACTCTGTGGGCACCCGTCTGCCTGATGTTGTCTATCCGCAGCGTGGTGTTGCAACCAAGTTTTCGCAGCCTGCACAGGCAGCGCCTTCTCAAGCTCTGCAAGCAGCGCCTCCGCGAGCTTCACAAGCTTCACCTGCGCGTCAATACCGTGGAACCGAAGAAATTCGCGGCATCAGCCGCCAACAAGCTACCACACCATAAGCCAACATGGACATGAATTTGACATGCGTAAAGCATCTGGCCTGCGGGATGAGTGCCCTTGTGGCACTTTCTGGCGCAGTTCCCGTGGTTGTACTGGCCTCTCCAGCCCCTGTGGTTGCAGTGGCCGCACCGGCACCCATAGCTAAAAAAGCTACTCCTGTACCCGCAAAACAGGTCGCACCGGCACCCGTAGCCAAAACAGCTGCTCCTGCGCCTGTAACCACCAAAACCACTCCTGCACCTGTGGCAAAAAAGGTCTATCGGAAACCTGCGGCCAAAAGGTACTCACGCGTACGCGTGATGGATTTTTCTGCATACACACCTTCGAGCTATTCTGTTCCTGAAGGTGAATCGAGGGTCTACCGGCTTGCTGCGCCAGCCAAACGTGTTGCTGTGGGGGACCCTGCCATTGCAGATTTTATTATGATCAGCCCCTCAGAAATCTATCTGTCGGGCAAAAAAACAGGTGCTACCAATCTTATTGTCTGGGGCAAAAACGGCAACTCCACCACTGCTCCACTGGTCGTCAGCCGTAATGTCAAAACCATACAGGACCTGTTGAGAGCTGTTTTGCCGAAAGAGCACGATATTCAGCTATACTCATCGGGGGATGCCTTGGTGTTGGCTGGTTCCGTTTCCAACGCTTTGGCTGCTGAAACCGCTATCCGCCTGGTAAAAACCTTTTTGGGGGGCACTGTTCCGGATGTCACCCCAGAAGCCACCCTGACCAGTAAAAGTGAGGCCGCCACAGGCACATCGGGGGGAACCAGCATATCCGGCATGACCGGAGTATCAAGCGCTTCAGGTACGACTGGCACCGCCACTGTAGCGTCATCTGGCATTCGTGGTTTTATCAACCTTCTCAAAATACGCGACCCGCAGCAGGTCCGCCTCGAAGTCCGCATTGCTGAAGTTTCGAAGGCCTACATCGAGAGTCTGGGTTTTAGCTGGACGCAAGGTGTGGGTAGCACCGCAGGTAGTAGCCTTATGACAGGGTTTGTCAGCAACGCTACGCTCAACCTTCTCCTGAATAATAGCGGAAATCTTAAGGTTGAAGCAGATCGCAAAAAAACCTGGATTAAAATGCTGGCTGAACCCACCATTGTCGCCATGAGTGGTCAGGAAGGGTACTTCCTGGTTGGAGGCAAAATTTATACGCCTACCCCAACAGGAAACGGAGCAGTTGACTATCAGGAACGGACCTATGGTGTAGGGTTGCGATTTACTCCTACCGTGCTGGACGCAGGCCGTATTTCGCTCAAGGTTGCCCCCGAGGTCTCTGAGCCCGACTCGCAATTTCAATCTGCAGGGAGCCAATTTAATTTGCCCGCCTTTAAAGTCAGCGCGGCTTCAACCACAGTTGAAATGAACGAGGGACAGAACCTTGTTATCGGCGGCCTTCTGAAAGACAATCTTACCGAAACAATCCAGGCCGTGCCTTTACTGGGTCAACTTCCTCTGCTCGGCGCCCTGTTCCGTCACACTTCGATGGATTCTGAAAAAGTTGAGGTCATCGTCATTGTTCACCCGACACTGGTTAAAGCCACCGATATCGCGCCGGAGATTCCAACATTTGTTCCTCCAGGTCCAAACAGGCTTTTCCTCGAAGGAAAACTTCAAGGCTCAAAATAAAATGAACAGGATGCGCACAAATATCGCCATGCTCCGGGCACCGGCTTCGGAGCATACTCAAACCCAGAAGGGTGCTGTGATGGTAGAATTTGCGTTCATCCTGCCTATTTTTTTGCTTCTCCTTTTTGGGGTGATAACTTTTTCTGTAGCCCTTTACAACAGAACCGTGCTTTGCCTGGCAGTCCGTGAGGGTGCGCGTATGGGAGCCTTGTACGATGCGAACAACTACGACAGCAACGGCAATTTTGTTTCCAGTAACGTCATCACCAAAGCAAACGCCGCGGCTATGCAGGTCTTAAACAACGACCTTGTCACTTTTGGGCCGGGCATGAATCCAACTGCCACTACCTCTGTTTCGGGTGCTGCGGGCCAGAGGACGGTTACTGTAACGGCCAACATCAATTATACCGGGCTCTACATTTTTTCGAATGCGTTATCATTGTCAGCCACAACCATAATGAGACTTGAGGAGGATTGAGCAATCATGGCACGTTTACGCTACAACAAACGCCTGAATGGCCAGCGTGGCATTGTGACCATTTTGTTTGCGCTGGTTCTGGTGGTATTGCTTGGCTTTATTGCACTGGCAATTGACCTGACCCGACTCCATTTAGTCAAAGTCGAACTCCAGAACGCCGCCGACGCTGCTGCCTTGGCTGGCGCTGGTTCACTCATCGGCCCTGGAACGGTTAGCCCTAGTTACAATTGGACAGCGGCTTATAGCAAAGCGTGGGAACTTGCACGAGTCAATTCTGCCGATGGCAAGACGATTGCGCAAAATCAGAACGCGACGGTGCAGGTTGTAAGTAACAACAGCTACTGGAACCTTCGTAACCCGGACGGCACTCTGCACACCTACACAGTTCCTCCAACTGGATATGTGCCCGCAGTGCAGGTCACAATTACCATTCAACACCTGCAGTTGTTTTTTGCTCCCATACTTGGTATTTCAGAAGGAACCGTTAACGCCACGGCTATTGCTGCAGTCTCTCCTCCTGCGGGCGCTACGGGCTTGTTCCCCATGGCTATAGGCTCGTGCCTGTTCAACCTTTATTGGGATTCAGTGAATAACGCCCCAAAGCTGGACCCGGCCACAGGACAGCCCTATGATCTCCAGTTCACCAGTGTTTACTCCGGCGGTTCAGGTGCTTCCTGCACATCAGGCCAATGGACCAGTTTTCAGACGGATGCTAACAATGTTCCATTTATAAGGAATCTGATCCAAAACGGTAATAGCGTTCCATTATTCATTGGCGACAAAATCTGGATCCAGCCGGGTACCGAAGCAACCATATACGACTCTGTACCCACCAATGTTAATGTTGCTGTACCGGTTGTTGACAATGTTGGTGACACGCACTCTTACCAGACTGTCGTCGCGATTGCCGGTTTTCATATTACCGGCGTGGTTAAGCATGGAAACCAAAGCTATATTACCGGACATTTCATTAATCCTGCGACCCTTCCAGGCCTCAACCCAGGTTCAGGTACTGGCACGCCGCTTGGCGCTTATACTCCTCCCTTTCTGGTCAAATAAAAGTATATGAACATTGTTACGTACTCTCCCCAGCCTTGGGATGTGTCCGATTCGCAACTTGAACAGGGTCAACACCAACTGACTCGACTTTTGGGCGAGTCAGGGGAGATGGTTCGCCAGATCAAGGCAAAAAACCCTGACATTGTGTTTATAGTGGGCTTTAAACCCACCGATCCCCGTTTTATTCGGGAGCTGGAGAAGCTTTGCCTTACGCTGCCACATGCCGCCATCGTAGTGTTGCACCCACAGGCAGATCCCGAAAATTTGATGACGCTTATGCGCGCCGGTGTGCGTGAAGTCATCGAAGATAGCTCCGAAGGAACCCTGCAACAGGTTATCGAAAGGGCTTACCTTCGTACCAAAGGTGCGACCATAAGCCAGCACAGGGTTCTTGGATTTGTCTCTTCTAAGGGGGGGGATGGCGGCTCCTGTTTAGCGGCCAACCTCGCATTTGCGCTCTCTCGTGAGCCAGACATTCATGTGCTGGCGGTAGATATCTCTTTGCCTTTTGGTGATCTTGATATGTATCTCACCGGAAACACCCACAGTCAGGACTTGGCTGACATTTCCAGTGAAAGCGATCGGCTCGACAAGTCGCTGCTCGACACCATGGTGCTGCATATAAGTCCCTCGCTTGACCTCATTGCCTCACCTGCAACGTTCGACAAAATCGTGAATATCGAACCTGAGCGCGTTAGTGATCTCATTCACATTGCTACAAACTTTTACGACTACATTATTGTTGACTTTGGAGCATCTATAGACGGTGTCGGCATTTGGGTTCTCGAGCACCTTGACGAACTCTGCATCGTAGCCACCCCGTCACTCCAATCGCTGCGCCGGGCAGGCCAACTGCTAAAACTCTGTAAAGAGTTTGAAAAACCCATTTCTCGCATCGAAATCATCCTTAACCGAGCTGATAAAAATTCTCGCATCACCAGTGATGAAATAGAAAAAGTTATTGGCAGGCAAATCAGCAAGCGCATTCCTCAGGATGATGAGGCCATGCAGGAATCCCTGTTGTCTGGTCAGTCGGTGCTAAAAGTTGCACCCAAATCCCAGCTTTCCAAAACCATCGTTGACTGGGCCGCTCAACTCAACGGCGTCAGTCAGCCTAAACGCTCGATATGGGAACGCTTAAAGATCAAATAGCTCGCTGGAGTCTCTCCACCAAAAGAGGAGCAGATTTCCCTCTCTCAGCCCCCGAAAACGCTGAGGAAACTCAAAAAGCGGCTGCCGTTCAGGTTCCTGCTTCGTTTCCCCCTTCAGTGGCGAAAAAGAACAAGGAATCCGCCAATGGGAACGACTATTACTCGACCAAAACCAAGCTGCACCAGAAGCTGCTCACCCGTATCGATCTCAACTCGATAGAGAGCCTCGATGCCGATCAGTTGCGCCACGAGCTTGGTGTCCTGCTTACCAAGCTGATTGAAGAGGAGGCCCTGCCTCTCAATCATCAGGAGCGCAGCAAACTGGTGACCGACCTCAAAAATGAAATCATGGGTCTTGGGCCTTTGGAGCCATTGCTGGCAGACCCTAACATTTCTGAAATCATGGTTAACGGTTACGAGCATGTCTATGTCGAAAAAAAAGGATGCATTTCCCTGACCGACATTCGCTTCAGCGACGATGCGCACCTCATGAAAATCATAGACAAAATCGTCTCTCGTGTGGGGCGTCGCATCGACGAATCCAGCCCAATGGCTGATGCCCGCCTTCCCGATGGTTCGCGCGTCAACGCCATCATTCCGCCATTGGCTCTCGATGGCCCTGCACTTACCATCAGGCGCTTTGCGGTTGTGCCTTTGCAAATGCACGACCTCATTGAAAAAAACACACTCACACCAACCATGGCCGAACTGTTGTCCGCCCTGGTGAAAGTCAAGTGCAACATCATCATCTCCGGCGGTACCGGTTCGGGAAAAACCACGCTGCTCAATATCCTTTCCGGTTATATTCCGCAAAACGAACGTATTGTCACCATCGAAGACACTGCTGAACTTCAGCTCCAGCAGGATCATGTCATCCGCCTGGAGACGCGCCCGCCAAACATTGAAAATAAAGGTGAAGTCACCATGCGCGCACTGGTGAAAAACTCCTTGCGCATGAGGCCTGACCGCATCGTGCTTGGTGAGGTCAGGAGTTCCGAGGTGATCGACATGCTGCAAGCCATGAACACCGGCCACGATGGTTCGCTCACCACCATTCACGCCAACAGCCCGCGGGATGCTATGGCCAGGCTTGAAAACCTGGTGGGACTGGGTGGTATCAACCTGCCCAGCAAGGCTTTGCGTCAGCTTATCGCCTCTTCGGTTCAATTTATCATCCAGGTCTCGCGACTCAGTGATGGTAGTCGTAAGATCACGCATATCCAGGAGATCATCGGCATGGAAGGCGACGTCATTACCACACAGGAAATCTTTTTCTTCCAGCGTACCGGCACTAATGCAGACGGATCAGTGCGGGGAGTGTTCAAAGCCACGGGCGTACGTCCCAGAGTTTATGAAAAAATACGCACTTTCGGGCTCAACCTCAGTGAAGGGATCTTCGACCCCGACGCCAAAGACTAAACTTTGTGCACATCATGTCCACGTTTTTGTTATCATTATCTGTTTTTTTTGCGGTTCTGCTGATCATGTGGTTGGTGTATTGGGTTTGGTTCCAGTTTTTCGATCCCAATAACAAATCAAAAAATCAGAGACTGAAGGAGATACAGAGCACTATTCAGTGGGGCGGGCAAGCTCCGAGCAGCTTGCGAACGAACCTTGAGGAGCATGCACTTGAAGCGTGGTTACGTTCACGATCCAGAACATTTGAGAAACTTGTTAACCTTGTTCAGCAATCTCGCACCTCTTTCAGTGCAGGGAGTGTCCTTGGTCTTATGCTTGCCTTGTTTACGGTAGTGTTGCTGGCTGGTCTTCTGAACAAAACCAACATCCTGTTTCTACTGGTGTTTGCTGTTGCTATCGCCAGCACGCCTCTTTTCTGGTTATCCCGAAAGGCCACGAAGCTGCGCATGGCCTTCGACGCAAAACTCCCCGAAGCGCTTGACTACATCTCGCGCTCACTGCGTGCCGGCCATAGTCTTTCCTCGGCCATGGGCATGATTGGCAAGGAGTTCCCCGATCCCTTGGGTGGGGAATTCAAAACCGTTTTCGATGAAATGAACTTCGGTATCCCATTCAAAGAAGCCTTCGCCAAGCTTTCTGAGCGCGTTCAGAGCAACGATCTCAGTTTCTTTGTCATCGCTCTCATGATACAGCACGAAACCGGCGGCAACCTTGCCGAGCTGCTCGACGGGTTGGCCGCAACCATCCGCGAACGCTTCAAACTGCGTGGTAAAGTTCGCACCCTCTCATCCGAAGGCCGCATATCAGCCCTGGTTCTCGGCAGTATGCCATTTGTGTTTGGCGCTATTATCTCTCTCATAAACCCGAAATACATTCTGGTGCTTTTTACCACTCCCCAGGGCCACATCCTCCTCTACATTGCGGGCGGTCTTATGGTTTTTGGCATGTATGTGCTCAATATGATGGTTAAGATCAAGGTTTAAAACCCAAGCTACTCCACAATGTTAAACACCCTTCAAATCTTGACCATCGTGCTCTCGGGGGCGGCTGTTGCCTCGGTTGTGCTCGCGTTGTACAATTGGGGGGTTGGCAATACCGTCAAAAAAGACTGAGCCAAATCGTTCGCCAGCGCTGGGCTTCGACCGACGCCAATGTGTCCAGGAAGCCGACGCCCCAAAAAGTGGCTAAGGTCATCGATATTCTCTCAAAACTTTCGCTCCCGGAAGAGGGCTGGCAAAACTCAATCGTTCGGACCAGGTTTTTGCAGGCAGGTATTCGCAACAAAAACGCGCCTCTATACTACTATGCCGTTAAAACTCTGCTCACATTTGTGCTGCCGGTGGTGGTGTTTTTGTTCTTGCGTTTCACCCAACCCAAGCTCCCGTTTATTCTTCTCCTGCTTTTCGTGCTGCTCACAGCTGCGGCAGGCTATTACTTGCCCGAAATAGTGATGAGCTTTATCACGAAAAAACGTATCGAACGCATGCGCAACAGCCTGCCCGACATGCTGGAACTCATGGTTGTCTGCACCGAGTCAGGCATGAGTATCGACGCAGCCATAGCCCGTATATCTCAGGAAATGGCCCGAACCAACCCCGACCTTGCTCAGGAGTTTTATCTTTCGGGTCTTGAAATGCGCGCCGGTGCTACCCGCATCGAAGCATTGCGCAACCTGGCACTGCGCACATCCCTTGAAGAACTGCATGACCTTGTTTCCATGCTCATACAGGCTGAAAAATTTGGTACCAGCATGGCAGAATCGTTACGTGTGCAGTCAGAAGTGATGCGCACAAAACGTATTCAGCGTGCCGAGGAGCTTGCCGCCAAAATTCCCGTCAAACTGGTGCTGCCGCTCGGCCTGTTTATTTTTCCGACACTTTTGATCGTGATGCTGGGGCCGGCAATCATTCAGTTGATTGATGTTTTGAAACATAAGTGAGTTTCAGCCCCATGGTACATGTTTTTTTAGCAGACTGGCCATGGTGGTTGGCTGGTGCATGGGTAGGACTGTGCCTGGTGCCCTTGGCCCGCATCATTCCGCGTAAGGTGTTGCTGTCTGCAAAAGCTCCCCTGTACGAATGGCAGGGCCCCGGTGGCGGCCTGGAGCAACCTGTTCCGAAGGTTCGACGCATTTGGGTACCGGTGGTCAACGCCGGTTTGTGGGCCTCTGCAGCCGATACCGCCAGCCAACCGGTATTCTGGGGCACGTTTCTGTGGGCCGTTTTGGCCAGCACGCTGCTTTTGCTTGCCCTCATTGACTGGGACACCACTCTGCTGCCGGACTGGATTGTTCTTCCACTGGGTTTAGCGGGCCTCCTCAGCAGCTATGCTGGGTTTACCCGGCAAAGTCTGGCCGTCAGTGCAGCATCTGCTGTTGTAGTGCTGGGCCTGCTTGGCGGTTTTGCCTTGATATTCCATCGTATCAGGGGCGTCAGTGGTATCGGTGGCGGTGACCTCAAACTTCTGGCAGCGCTGGCCGCCTGGTGGGGTCCTGACGGTGTGCTTTACGTGGTGGCGCTGGGCAGTGTGGTTACCGTAGTCTGGTATCTGGTGTGGCGACGCTTCAAAGGTCTGAGCCCCGAGGCAGAATGGCCATTTGGACCAGCTCTTGTGGTAGCCGCACTGGCGTGGGGCTTGTGGGCTGCTCATTACTCGACTTAGGTTGATTCTCCAAAAGTTAGTCAGCGTTCCTGCTCAACTGCATCTTCGTTTTCTCAGTATCATTTTGTTTTGAGTAATAATGGGCGATCACCCTTTTTTCAAATGGTTGACAGTACTGATATGATGTAGTATTTTTTTTAGGAAGTTCTTTATCAATTTCCAGACTCGAAAATTTTAGCAAATTTGATCGGGAGGTAACGCTATGCGAATCAGACTCAACTCACAAAAGGGCGTAACCATGATCGAGTATGCATTGATTGCTGCTTTGATATCAACGGTTACGATTTTGGCTCTTTCGCAGGTAGGGCAAAATCTGGTAACTTTGCTTGGCAGTGTCGTAAACGCTTTTTCCAGTGCGCCTCCGAACTGACCGCCGTATTTATTGCTGCTGTCGGGTAATAAAACTTTATTACGGGAAAACTCTGAAAATTGCGTTCAGTTACCCCGCTACATGCGCAATATTCCGGTGATTCCTTTTTAGAAAATCAGATATTTGTAAAGCAATTGGAGCCTCTAAAACAGGTCGGGAACTCTGTTTTTCTCAGTAAATCAGAATCCGTAGCACATTATTGCTGAATCGAAACAGATACCATGAAATCAGATAAGCATTGGCTGAATCGGGAGCGCCTTACTGTTTATCCCCGCATTTTTCTGGCTCTGTTCCTTATCCTTGGCCTGGTTTGGGCTCTGATGTCGAAAAATATGCTTGACATTAAAGGAAAACCGCTTGGATATGACTTTATGACATTCTGGGCTGCATCGCATCTTGCATTGACAGGCCATGCTCAGGATGCCTACAAAATACCCTTACTTTCAAAGGCTCAGCAACTTGCCGTACCGGCTTCAAAAGTTGCCTACGCATGGTTCTACCCGCCGCCGTTCCACCTTGTTGTGCTGCCTCTGGCGTTACTGCCATATATGGCAGCATACTGGGCCTTCATGTTGTCAACGCTAGGCGGCTATCTTCTGGTGTTGCGCCGCATTGTTCAGGGCCGCACGGCGATGTGGTGTTTGGTGGCATTCTCCGGATTATGGATAAACTTTTTTTGCGGCCAGAACGGATTCCTGACTGCATCACTTGCTGGCTTGGCACTGCTCACCGTTGATCGCCGCCCGATTCTTGCTGGAGTGTTCATCGGCCTGCTTGCCATCAAACCGCATCTTGCGATGCTCTTTCCGGTAGCGTTACTTGCTATTGGCGCCTGGCGTACTCTGATAACCGCGGCCATGACGGCGATCACCTTTATGGCCATTGGCACGGCAACCCTCGGAACCGCCGTGCTGAAGGGCTGGCTCGTAAGTCTTGGTTATGCTCGACTGTTTCTGGAAAACGGCTCTCTTCGTTGGGTGAAAATGCCATCTGTGTTTGTGTTCATGCGTTTGCTCGGTATGCCCGTCTCCTGGGCGTACATTGCCCATTGTGCCGTTGCCATGGCGGCAGTAATCGTCGTCTGGCGCATCTGGCACCACTGTCGGAACCGGGAGCTTCGTAACGCAGCCCTGATGACGGCAACGTTTCTGGTCAGCCCGTACGTCTTTGATTATGACCTGACATGGCTGGCTTTTCCCATCGCCTGGCTGGCATTGGACGGTCTGCGCAACGGCTGGCTGCGTGGTGAGCGCGAAGTGCTCGTGGTTGCGTGGTTGTCGCCGTTGCTGATGGCCGTGATCGCTGAAGCGTTGAAAGTGCAGATAGGGCCATTCGTGCTATGTAGCCTGTTGTGGATGACGTATCGTCGGGCAACGGCCGCTGCATCGATGACTGGCGCTCTGGCAAGCGACAGCCATGCAGATCAGTTCGAGACTGTACCGTAAAAGGAGCTTGCCTCGCTTGACTCAGGAAAACACTTCGACGATGCCGAAAAAATCGGAATACGCAAGAGAGAGACCATGAAAACAGACGCGCACTGGCTGAATCGGGAGCGCCTCACCATGTATCCCCGCATCTTTCTGGCAGTATTCCTTGTATTTGGTTTGCTGTGGCTTTTTTTGTTGAAAAATATGTCTGACCTAAAATGGGTGCCGTTTGGTGCCGATTTTATTACATTCTGGGCAGCATCTCATCTTGCCTTAACAGGGCATGCCTCAGACGCCTACAACATTCGCGTACTCTTCAAGGCTCAGCAAATTGCTGTGCCAGCATCGCAAAGCATTTATGCATGGTTTTACCCACCGTCGTTCTACCTTGTTGTTTTGCCTTTGGCGTTGCTCCCGTATCTGGCAGCATACTGGGCCTTCATGTTGTCAACGCTGGGCTGCTATCTTTTGGTGTTGCGCCGCATCTTTCGCGGCAACACGGCGATGTGGTGTCTCGCTTCGTTTTCCGGATTGTGGTTAAACCTCTTTTGCGGCCAGAATGCATTCCTGACTGCGGCGCTTGCCGGCGCGGCTCTTCTCACCATTGAACGGCGGCCTTTCCTGGCCGGGTTGTTCATCGGCCTGCTTGCCATCAAACCGCATCTTGCGATGCTCTTTCCGGTGGCATTACTCGCAATTGGTGCGTGGCGCACCCTGATAACCGCCGCTGTGACGGCAATCACGTTTATGGCTATTGGTACGGTAACTCTTGGAACCGCTGTGCTGAAGGCATTTCTCGCGAGTCTTGGTGATGCGCGATTAGTAGTGGAATATGGAACCCTTGCCTGGAAGAAAATGCCCTCGGTATTTGCTTTCATGCGTCTGCTCGGAACACCCGTCACGTGGGCTTATGCTATTCATTTTGTCGTTGCTGTGATGGCCGTGATCGTTGTCTGGCGCGTCTGGCGTCATTGCCGGAACCGGAACCTGCGCGGCGCAGCCCTGATGACGGCAACCTTTCTGGTCAGCCCGTACGTGTTAGATTATGACCTGGCCTGGTTGGCCTTTCCGATTGCCTGGCTGGCATTGGATGGTCTGCGCACCGGCTGGCTGCGTGGTGAGCGCGAAGTGCTGGTCGCTGCCTGGTTGCTGCCGTTACTTTTGGCCCCGATAGCTGGAGCTCTAAAATTGCAGATAGGGCCATTCGTGCTGTGTAGCCTGTTGTGGATGACGTATCGTCGTGCAACGGCCGCTGCATCGATGACTGGCGCTCTGGCAAGCGACAGCCATGCAGATTAGTTCGAGACTGTACCATAGGAGCTTGCCTCGCTTGACTCAGGAAAACACTTCGACGATGCCGGAAAAATCGGAATACGCAAGAGAGAGACCATGAAAACAGACGCGCACTGGCTGAATCGGGAGCGCCTTACTATGTATCCCCGCATCTTTCTGGCTGGATTTTTTGTGTTTGGCTTAGGGTGTGTTTTTATCGCAAAAAAAATGTTTGACCTGAATGGGATACCGTTTGGTGCTGATTTTATCACATTCTGGGGTGCCTCGCATCTCGCCCTGACAGGGCATGCTCAGGACGCTTACAACAATTCCCTGCTGTTAAAGGCTGAACAACTGGTAATACCGGCATTCAGGTTTAATTATATATGGTACTACCCGCCGTCGTTCTACCTTCTTGTGTTGCCTTTGGCTTTACTGCCGTACGTGGCAGCTTATTGGACCTTCATGCTCTCAACGCTGTGGGGTTATCTTCTGGTGTTTCGCCGCATCATCCGTGGCAAGATGGCGATGTGGTGTCTGGCCGCTTTTTCCGGATTGTGGGTAAACCTCATTTGCGGCCAGAACGGCTTCCTGACCGCAGCAATTGCCGGTGCGGCTCTCCTCACCGTTGAGCGGCGTCCTTTCCTGGCCGGGTTGTTCATCGGCCTGCTCGCCATCAAACCGCATCTTGCGATGCTCTTTCCGGTAGCGTTACTTGCTATTGGCGCGTGGCGAACCCTGATTACTGCTGCCCTGACGGCGATCACCTTCATGGCCATTGGCACGGCAACCTTGGGAACCGCTGTGCTGAAGGCATTTCTCGCGAATCTCGGCTATGCGCGTCTGTTTCTGGAAAACGGAGGTCTTCCGTGGAAGAAAATGCCCTCGATGTTTGTCTTTTTGCGTCTGCTCGGAACACCCGTCACGTGGGCTTATGCTATTCATTTTGTCGTTGCTGTGATGGCCGTGATCGCCGTCTGGCGCGTCTGGCGTCATTGCCGGAACCGGAACCTGCGCGGCGCAGCCCTGATGACGGCAACCTTTCTGGTCAGCCCGTACGTGTATGATTATGACCTGGCATGGCTGGCCTTCCCGATTGCCTGGCTGGCATTGGACGGGTTGCGCTCCGCCTGGCTGCAAGGGGAGCGTGAAGTGCTTGTGGCGGCATGGTTGTTTCCGGTACTCATGATACCAATAGCTGAAGCGGTGAAAGTGCAGATAGGGCCGCTGGTGCTTGGCAGCCTGTTGTGGATGACGTATCGTCGGTCAGCAGTATCGATGACGGACGTTACGGCAACTGACGGCCATGCAGCGCAATTCGACATGGCACCATAGGAACTTTCCTTAATTGAATCTGGAAAATACTTCGACGATGCCGGAGAAATCGAAATATGAGATAGGCAGAGAGACCATGAAAGCAGATTCACACTGGCTGAATCGGGAGCGCCTCATATTTTATCCTCGTATTTTTCTGTTGCTTTTGCTTGCAATTGGCTTAAAGCTGTTTTTGAGGTCGAAAAATACGGTTGACCTTTCTGGTCAACCGTTTGGTTACGACTTCATCACATTCTGGGGTGCCTCGCATCTTGCCTTGACAGGTCATGCTCAGGATGCCTACAGTATTCCCTTACTCTTCAAGGCTGAGCAACTTGCACAACCGGCATCGAAAATCGCTTATCCATGGTACTATCCTCCTTCGTTCCATCTTGTTGTGCTGCCGCTGGCGTTACTGCCGTACATAGCTGCATACTGGACCTTCATATTATCAACGCTGGGCGGCTATCTTCTGGTGTTGCGCCGCATTATCCACGGCAACATTGCGATGTGGTGTCTGGCTGCATTCTCCGGATTGTGGATGAACTTTTTTCATGGTCAGAACGGCTTTCTGACCGCGGCCATCGCCGCTGCGGCACTTCTCAGCGTTGAGCGACGGCCTGTTCTGGCAGGAGTGCTTATCGGCCTGCTTGCCATCAAGCCGCATCTTGCAATTCTTTTCCCTGTAGCGTTACTCGCAATTGGTGCTTGGCGGACTTTGATAACAGCCGCCGTGGCGGCGATCACATTTATGGCCATTGGTACGGTAACTCTTGGAACCGCTGTCCTGAAGGCGTTTTTCGCGAGTCTTGGTTATGCGCGATTATTTCTGGAAAACGAATCTCTTGCATGGAGGAAAATGCCCTCGGTGTTTGCGTTTCTGCGCCTGCTCGAAATGCCTGTCACGTGGGCGTATGTTGTCCATTGTATCGTTGCAGCGGTGGCGGTGATCGCCGTCTGGCAGGTCTGGCGTCATTGCCGGAACCGGAACCTGCGCGGCGCAGCCCTGATGACGGCAACCTTTCTGGTCAGTCCGTACGTGTTTGATTATGACCTGGCCTGGTTGGCCTTTCCGATTGCCTGGCTGGCACTGGATGGTCTGCGCACCGGCTGGCTGCGCGGTGAACGTGAAGTGCTCGTGGCAGTGTGGTTGCTGCCGTTGCTGATGAGCCCTATAGCCGGGGCTCTAAAATTTCAGATAGGCCCGCTGGTGCTTTGCAGCCTGTTGTGGATGACGTATCGTAGAGCAGCAGCAGCCCCGATGACGGGCACTACGACAGATGAAGGCCACGCGGATCAGATCGGGACTTTTGCGTAGGTGGCAATTGTCTTCCCCGACTCAGGTAAATACTTCGATGATGCCGGAAAAATTCGAATTCGAGAGAGATAAAGGTTTCATGAAAGCACACACACACTGGCTGAATCGGGAGCGCCTCAAAGTTTATTCCGGCTTGATTCTCGCTCTGTTCCTTATCTACAGCGCTGGGAGCGTTTATTATTCAAAAAATTTGGTTAACACAAGCGGGGTCCCGCTTGGTATTGACTTTATCACATTCTGGGGTGCCTCGCATCTTGCCCTGACAGGACATGCTCAGGATGCCTATAACAGTTCCTTGCTTTTCAAGGCCCAGCAACTTGCCGTGCCTGCATCGAAAATCCCTTATCTATGGTTCTACCCGCCGTCGTTCTACCTTGTTGTGCTTCCACTGGCGCTACTGCCGTACCTGGCAGCATATTTGACCTTCATGCTGTCAACGCTGGGCGGCTATCTTCTGGTATTGCGCCGCATCGTCCGGGGCAGGGCGGCGATGTGGTGTCTGGCCGGTTTCTCCGGGTTGTGGATGAACTTTTATGACGGCCAAAACGGCTTCTTGACTGCGGCAATCGCCGGCGCGGCACTGCTTGGCGTTGATCGACGGCCTGTCCTGGCCGGGTTGTTCATCGGCCTGCTTGCCATCAAACCGCATCTTGCGATGCTCTTTCCGGTGGCACTACTCGCCATTGGCGCATGGCGCACCCTGATAACGGCCGCCGTGACGGCGATCACGTTTACGGTTATTGGCACGGCAACTTTCGGAACCGCTGTGCTGAAAGCATTTCTCGCGAGTCTTGGCTATGCGCGTCTGTTTATGGAAAACACACCTCCTCTCTGGGATAAAATGCCCTCGGTGTTTGCATTCCTGCGCATGTTCGGAATGCCTGTCGCATGGGCGTATGCTGTTCATTGTGTCGTTGCTATGGCGGCCGTGATTGCTGTATGGCATGTGTGGCGCCATTGCCAAAACCGGAACCTGCGTAACGCAGCCCTGATGACGGCAACGTTTCTGGTCAGCCCGTACGTATTTTATTACGACCTGGCATGGCTGGCCTTTCCGATTGCTTGGCTGGCATTGGACGGGTTGCGCAACGGCTGGCAGCGTGGTGAGCGTGAAGTTCTGGTTGCGGCCTGGCTGCTGCCGTTACTGATGATTCCGATAGCCGGATTTCTAAAATTACAGATAGGGCCGCTGGTGCTTTGCAGTCTGTTGTGGATTACGTATCGTCGTGCAACGAAAGCAGCGATGACGGGCGATACAGCAAGCGATGCCTGTGAAGATCAGTTCGAGACTGTACAGTAAGCGATTTTTTTTCTGGAAAACACTTCGACAATGCCGGAAAAATCCGAACACGCAAGAGAGAGAAAGACCATGAAAACCGACGCGCATTGGCTCAACCGCAAGCGCCTCATTTTTTATTCCCGCGTCTTTCTGCTTCTGTTCCTTGTCATTGGCGTAGGGTTGGTGGTAACGTCGAAAAATATGGTTACCGGCGACTTTATTCTGGCCTGGGCTGCATCGCATCTTGCCTTGGCAGGACATGCTCAGGATGCCTACAGCATACCCTCACTCATCAAGGCTCAACAAATTGCAGAACCGGGGCCGCAGGACGTTTACGGATGGTTCTACCCGCCATCATACTACCTTGTTATTCTGCCTCTGGCGTTGCTGCCGTACGCAGTAGCATACTGGAGCTTCATGCTGTCAACGCTGGCTGGCTATCTTCTGGTATTGCGCCGCATCGTCCGGGGCAGGGCGGCGATGTGGTGTCTGGCCGGTTTCTCCGGGTTGTGGATGAACTTTTATGACGGCCAGAACGGCTTCTTGACTGCGGCAATCGCCGGCGCGGCACTGCTTGGCGTTGATCGACGGCCTGTCCTGGCCGGGTTGTTCATCGGCCTGCTTGCCATCAAACCGCATCTTGCGATGCTCTTTCCGGTGGCATTACTCGCCATTGGCGCTTGGCGGACGTTGATAACCGCTGCCGTGACGGCGATTACCTTTATGGTTGCCGGAACGGCAATTCTGGGAACCGCTGTGCTGAAAGCATTTCTCGCGAGCCTTGGCGATGCCCGGCATTTATGTCTGGAAAACGGCTCTCTTCTCTGGAGTAAAATGCCTTCGGTATTTGCTTTCATGCGCCTGCTCGGAACGCCTGTCACGTGGGCGTATGTCGCTCATTTCATCGTTGCCGTAGTGGCCGTGATGGCTGTCTGGCGCGTCTGGCGCAATTGTCGGAACCGCAACCTGCGTAACGCAGCCCTGATGACGGCAACGTTTCTGGTCAGCCCCTATGTATTGTTTTACGATCTGGCATGGCTGGCCTTTCCGATTGCCTGGCTGGCGTTGGACGGGTTGCGCTCCGGCTGGTTGCGCGGCGAGCGCGAAGTGCTCGTGGCGGCGTGGTTGCTGCCGTTGCTGATGATGGTACAGATAATTGCGCATCTGAACGTGCAGGCGGGGCCGTTGGTGCTGTGCAGCCTGTTGTGGATTACATATCGCCGGGCTACGTCAGCATCAATGACAGGTGCTGCTGCAACCGCAGGCCATGCAGATCAGTACGAGATAATACAGTAATCAGAAAGTGCCTTACTTGGCACTGGAAACATTTCGTCGATGCCGGATCTGAATACAACATCTGGGAAAAAGACCATGAACGCCAACTTGCATTGGCTCAACCAAAAGCGCCTCATCTTTTATTCCCGCATCTCTCTGGCTCTATTTCTTGTAATCGGTTCAGGGTTTGTTTTAACACCGGATGGACTACCTATCTGTAGAGACTTTATTACATTCTGGACGGCATCGCATCTTGCCTTGACGGGGCATGCTCAGGATGCCTACAACATTTCCTTGCTTTTAAAGGCTGAGCAAGCTGATGTGCCGTTATCGCAAATCCCTTTACCATGGTTCTACCCGCCACCGTTCTATCTTGTTGTGCTTCCGCTGGCGTTACTCCCATTCCTTGCAGCGTACTGGACTTTCACATTGTCAACGCTGGGCGGTTATTTTCTGGTGTTGCGGCGTATCGTCCGGGGCAAGACGGCGATGTGGTGTCTGGCCGGTTTCTCCGGATTGTGGATAAACCTCTTTCACGGCCACAACGCTTTCCTGACTGCAGCGCTCGCCGGTGCGGCGTTGCTCAGCGTTGAGCGAAGGCCGGTACTGGCCGGGGTGTTCATCGGTCTGCTTGCCATCAAACCGCATCTCGCGATTCTCTTTCCTGTGGTGTTACTCGCCATTGGTGCGTGGCGGACTTTGATAACTGCCGTCGTCACGGTGATCATATTTATGGCTATAGGTACGGTAACCCTCGGAACCGGTGTGTTGACGGGGTTCATTGCAAATCTTGGCTATGCGCGTCTGTATGTGGAAACAGGGTTGCTTCCCTGGGTAAAAACACCCACGGTATTTGCTTTTTTGCGTCTGCTTGGAATGCCCGTAGCATGGGCGTATGTAGTCCATTTTGTCGTTGCTGCGGGGGCTGTGATCGTTGTATGGCATGTGTGGCGGCGCAGCCAAAACCGGAATTTGCGCAGCGCAGCTTTGATGACGGCTACGTTTCTGGTCAGCCCATACGTTTTTGATTACGACTTGGCTTGGTTGGCTTTCCCTATCGCTTGGCTGGCATTGGACAGCTTGCGTAACGGCTGGCTGCGTGGTGAGCGTGAAGTGCTCGTTGCCGCCTGGTTGTTACCGTTGGTGATGGTCTTTATAGCGGCATCTCTTAATGTGCAGATTGGGTCGTTCGTGCTTTGTAGCCTGTTGTGGATTATATATCGTCGGGCTACGACGACTTCGATGATGGGCGCTGTAGTCATCGACGATCATGCGGATCAGTACGAGATACCCTAAGTTGTGTCGCCAAAGTGCTGTGAACGCTAACCCAAAACTGTTGGCAGGCATACCGGCATCATAAATCACAAAATGCCGGTAATCACTCAAGAGCCATTATCTGTTGCAGCTCGAAGGCTGTAAACGGCGTATTATTCGGGGTTCACGTCCCAACTGGCTCAAATGCGGCCGCCGCTCGGACTTTTTATGGATAGTTTTATGCCTCATACTGGCCATTACAAGCATGTTGATGAAGAACGTCATATTTGCATTCATGAAAGAAGCCAAAGCGCTGCATACTTGCTTTAGTTGTGGTAATGACTACATCTAAAGCATATTTGAGGCCATTCACATAACAGATTTCATCACCATAATATGTTGGAATTGGACGTTCTGCAATACGGAATCCCCAAAGAATCAATTGGATGATGATTTCGGTATCGAAATGGAAATCTGGGGTATTTAAATGAAAAGGGATTTGCTTCAAGGCCTTTACAGAATATGCTCTGTAACCCGAGTGAAATTCGCTTAAAGAGGTTTTTAGCATGATATTCTGAAACAGTGTCAGAATTTTATTGCCAACAAACTTATAGGCGGGCATCCCTCCTTTTAGTGCTCCGAAAGGAGTCATCATTCTTGAGCCAAATACGGCCTCTGCCTCTCCCTTTGTAACCGGTGTTATGAGATCACGCAAGTATTCCGGAGCATATTGCCCATCGCCATGGAGCAGTGCCACACAGTCGAAATCATGCTCGATAGCGTATTGGTAGCCTATCTTCTGATTTCCGCCATATCCCTGGTTTTCGGGGTTTACCAGAACCTTGGTACTGAATTTTATTTTGCCGCTTTGTATTGTCTCAAGGCAGCGTGATACAGTGTGGTCAGAAGATTTATCGTCTATAATCAGCACTTCGGTATCAAAATCATCGAGAAGGTCAGAAGGAATACGCATAAGAATGTTCTCAATCGTACTTTCCGCATTATAGGCTACTATAAAAATTAAAATGCTCGGTTTCCTATCCATTGCTTTTTTCTTTTTAAAGAGCTGTATCTGCGTGAGCCTATAAACCTGAATGCCTCGATAGCGACTTTTGAGCAAAACCCTCCCCAATTATAGGGCAGCTATTTTGTAAAAGCAAATTGTTTGCGGGTATCCCTTTAACCGGAGCGTCAGGAAGAGTGTTTTCCGGCTTCTTGCTCGTATCCCCCTGGTTGCCATCCGATGTTTCCGGGGTTTTTCTTTTCAGAACTTCTATCCACCATTTCGAACGCGGTGCGCCAGGCGCCTCCGCGCCCCATCGGGAGTGGGACTTGTCACTGAAAATCTCGACCAGGCCTACCCGTGTATAATATTGAGCTTTGTGCCGTTTGATCCATTTGAGCAACTGCCAGTCGGAAGCCCTGCTCGGGGGCCATGATGAGGGAAGAGATGTTGGATCTGTATAAACGATATATGCCGGTTGAGCATTCTCTATCTCCCGGGCCATCTGCTCCTGCATTTCCAGGGATAAGCTGTGGTCTCCCTTCATGGTATCGGTGGATAAGTCAAGGTCTTCTTTCATGGTATAGGTGTAAACATAGCCGGTGGCCGCCCGCCGCCCGGAGTAGAAATAAATCTCGGGTTCAGACCCGATCACGGCAACGAGGTCATCTTCTCTCGTATGCGATCTGATGTAATCGGCAATTTCAAGGGTTTCCGAAAAGGGAGAATCAGCGCCGTAAGTAGAGCGGCTGGCGTCGTTTGGGCTCATCCAGAAGAGGAATGCGCGCTGCTGGAACAGGGTGAAGGCCAGGGCAAGTCCGGTTATGAGCAGCCCGATACTGCATTGGCCCCGGGGCGGCACGCGGCTCGGCAGGAGCGTTGTTAGTGAACTTACTCCCACGCCTGCCAGTACTGCGGCAGCCGGTAGCAGGAGCACAAAGTAGTGAGGTCGAAAGATGAACCCGGGACAAATGGCCAGAAAGGAGAAGAGCGTGAACAACAGGAGAAATGCCCGGTATTTTCTCGCCTCTTTGTGCCAGAGAGTAGCACTCAGGCCAATGTAGGCCAGAATCCACAGCGGCCAACTGACGCTCATTATCGGGGTCGCGTAGTGCGCGAAGATGGCTAACGCATATTTGAGGGGTATTTCGCTGATGTATGCTCTCGAGTACTCGAAGGTCCAATACCGGAATTGACCAAATGAGCCGGATACCAGAAAGACTATGCAGGTTACGGCGTAAGGCAGCAGTATGCCGCTGCACAAGGCAAGCGCGTGCCAGCCGAGAAGCTTCCAGGAGAACGGCCGGCTGCCCGGGTATTGAGTGAGGAAAATCACCACGCCCGCCGGGATGAAGGCAATGCCATGCTGTTTAATGATGAAGCCCAGTCCAAGAAGAAGGCCCGATGCGAAGAACAGCCACCATCGCCTTTTTTCGAGTGCGATGAGGAGTAGAAGCAAGCCCGCCACCGCGGGCAGAATGACGAAATGCTCCGCGTTTGCAAAAACGCCTTGAACAGACTGGCTCACTGACAATACGGCAAAGCTTCCCGCCGCAGCAAGACCGGTCAGGGAGTTGATCAGACGTCGTGCGAGCAGAAAAATGAGAATGGACGTTACGCTGTTTATAAGCAGCAGGCCGGCGTGTACGCCAATGTGGGTTTGTCCGAAGATCGAAAGCACCACAGCGTACGCCGCATAGATGCCAGGCAGCTTCATGCTGTAGAGGTGCTGGTAGGGAAGGAGCCCTTGCAGCAGCAGTTGTGCGCCATAGGCGTACTCGCCCTCATCACGCTCCATTGGAACGTTGAGCAAATGGTACCTGATTCCCGCCACGAACAGAAGTATCGCCAGGAGGAACCACCATGCGCCACGTTCTGCGTGACTCTTCTGCAAACGAAACCTCTTTTCACGCTGCTGCTGAATCGGCTGATCCCACTGTTTACTATCGCGGTGTTTTCCCGGCATGGGGTTCCATGGTTTGTTCCATCAGCGCGTGAGGGACTGAAGGCATGAACGCGGTTGGGGCAAGCTCCCTTGTAGTCGTTGAACCACTGCTTCAAACCTCCGGGGAGTTCGAGGCCATCGTCCCGTTGTACTCAGGTAAATGTACTCATATTTGACACGCTGCCATAACCGTTTGATGAAAACGCGCTGTCGCGTAGTCGTCTTTTGCCGTCCTGTAGAGCTGATTTGGCTTACTGGATGACGGCCCTTTTCTGGTGCTCGAAAGCTACCGGAAATCTGGCGGGTAAGGTGGTCTGGACGCTGAAAATGTCTGGTCTTCGTGCGGGGTGCGCGGGGCGTGAGGGTTACACGGGGGAGGTGCGGATGGGGTCAGCTCAGTCTCCGGAACGCCGATGCTTTGATGGCAGCGAAGAGCGTCGTGCCGGGCGCGATGCCGAGTTCTTCGGCGGCGGAGCGGACGATTTCTGCGACAAGCGTTTTGCCGCCGGATTCGAGTACGATGCCTTTGCATCAGTGCTCTTCGGGCAGCTTCATCACAATGGGATTGAACGCCTTCGAGGCGACAAGCACCTGATCGCCCGGCGAGAGGTTGGCAAGATCGTTTTCGCACAGTACGACCTCGGCCAGTTCGTTGCCGGTTTCGACGACGGCGAGATAGATCGCATCGATCTTGCGAATACTCAGAATCGTGCTGACAAATGAGAACTTGTTCGAGGTGATCCGTTTGAAAAACACTTCGAGCGGTGTGCCGTGTTTTGCGATTTTGCCTTTTTCGATCACCGCGACCCTGTCGGAGAGCTTGAAAACCTCCTGCTTGTCATGAGAAACCAGCAGGGTCGAAAGTCCAAAGGCCCGATGCGTCTTGAGAATTTCCTCTTGCAACCGCCGTCTCGTGTTCGGGTCGAGCGCCGAGAGCGGTTCGTCGAGCAAAAGAATATCAGGAGTTCTCAGAATTGCCCTCGCCAGTGCAACCCGCTGCTTCTGACCGCCGGAGAGGGTTGCCGGATAACGGTCGGCGAGCGAGTCGAGTCCGGTCAGGGTGAGCATCTTGTCCACTTCGCCCGGCTTTTTTTTCTCCTGGGCGAACAGCAGGTTTTCTCGCACGGTCATGGTTGGAAAAAGCGCATAATCCTGAAAAACCAGACCAACTTTGCGCTTTTGCGGCGGTATGTCGATCCCGGTCTTGCTGTCGAACCACCTCTTTCCGTTCACTTCTATTTTTCCGGTGTCCGGTTTTTCAAGCCCCGCGAGCATCCGCAACAGCGTTGTTTTTCCGCTGCCCGATTTGCCATAGAGCGTCAGAAGCGTTTCCGGCGCGATCTCCAGATTTACGGACAGTTCAAACGGGCCATCCGCACCGATGAGTTTTTTTGTGACGTCAATCCGTATCACCTGATATCGAGTTTTTTATTGACGAGATAGACTGTCAGAAGAATCGCAAAGGAGAAGATGAAAAGGATCGCGGCGTACAGGTGCGCGGTCTGATAATCGAGCGATTCGACGAGGTCGTAGATGGCTATCGAAGCTACCTTGGTCTCTCCCGCGATACTGCCGCCGATCATGAGCACAACGCCAAACTCGCCGACCGTATGGGCAAATGCGAGAACTCCTCCGGTCAACAGAGCGCTTTTCATCGACGGCAGAATGACCCTGAACATGGTCTCGATCTTTGACTTGCCGAGGCTGTAACTCGCATCGATCAGGTTGGCGGGAACAGCGTTGAAGCCCGCCTGCAAGGGGTGTACCATGAATGGAAAACTGAAAATAACCGATCCGAGTACCAGGCCGTCGAAGCTGAAGGCGAGCTGGTGGCCGAGCAGTTGCTCCCAAAGCTGGCCGAGCCAGCCGTTCCGGCTGAACATGAGCAGAAAATAGAAGCCCAGCACCGATGGCGGCAAGACGAGCGGCAAGGCGAAGATTGCTTCGAGCACCGGTTTGATGCGGGTTTTCGTCCGAAACAGGAGCCACGCGCTCGGCAGACCGAGCAGGTAGAGGATGACGGTCGTTATGAATGCAAGCTTGAGGGTCAGCGCAAGAGGTTCGAGGTCAAGTGTCATGGCTTGTCTCCAGTGAAAGTTGGCTTGCCTTGAACATCACGGTCACTTCGTCGCTCACTTGCAGCCCGAGCCGTTCGACGGCCCGGGTGGTGATGATGCTGCCGAACTCGCCTGCCTTGCTGTCGAGAGTGATGTCAGACAGAATATCGCCCTGCCTGATCGCCCTGACGACTGCCCGAAAGCGATTGCTGAGGCTGATTTCTCCCCTCAGATGCTTGCCCAGCGCCACTTCGCTTTCCTTGAAAAGTACGTGCACCCGTTTTCCCTGTTGGAACGATGGGGCGAGATCGAAGAGCAGCATCGAAAGCGTTATGCCCGAAGCATCGAGTTCGATACAACACAACGAATCGCTGCGCTGAATGCCGGTGATGACCGCTGAAAACTTATTCATTGGGCAGGGTAAAACCGTAACGTTTGAATATGGTTCGCGCTTCGCGTGATCCGATGAATTTTTCGAACTTTGCTGCCGTAGCGTTGCCGGTTGCGGGCTTCAGCAGCACGTAGCCTTGCACGATCGGTTTGTGCATGGTTGCTGGCACGAGGTAGTAGCTCCCTTCGCTTGCCAGAACGGGCGCGAGCGAGAGAGAATAGGCGACCATACCTGCGTCGGCTGCGCCGGTCTGAACGAATTGCGCCGTCTGCTGGATGTTTGCGCCTAACACCAGCTTGCTTTTTACTTTTTCATAAACGCCGTTTTTTTCAATGCCTCCTCGGCTATTCGACCGTAAGGAGCATGTTCCGGGTTGGCCATCGCAATTTTTTTGACTTTCGGATCGAGCAAGAGTTTGAAGCCTTTGCGGACATCAAGGCCGCTTTTTTTCGTTACCCAAATGGTCATTCTGCCGATTGCGTAAGGCTTCGGTTCCGAGATGGCAGCGCCAGACCGCTTCAGCTTCTCGGGATACCCAATATCGGCGGCAAAAAACATATCATATGGTGCACCGTTTTCAATCTGTGAATAGGCTTTGCCCGATGAGCCATACACAGCGGAGATTTGATCACCGGGATTTTTTGCTTCGAATGCCGTAATGATCTCTTTCATGGCGTATTGAAGGTCGGATGCAGCCGTAATGCTAGCCTGCCCGGCCAGTGCTGGCATAGAGGTCAGCACGAGGAGCGAGAGCGCAACGCCGATGCCACACAGGAGATGCTTCATGGTTCTCATGATTCTGTGTTGTCAGTTGGATTTTGCTGGTATGATCGAGGTCGAAATGTCAGCAGGTTTGCCAAAGTAAACCGAGGAGAGTACGATGATGTCGATGCCGGTTGCGGCGTACGCGGCGGCGTTCTCGCCGTTGATGCCGCCCGCCGCCGAGACCGCCACGCCGGGAAAGCGGCTGCGGATTTCGGAGACCAGCGAGGCGAGTTCGGCGACGGGCATCTTGTCCACCTGCACCACGTCCGCGCCCGCCGCCGCGATGCGGATTGCCTTGTCGGCGCTGTCGGCCTCGACGAGAATCTTCTGCTCTGGCGCGTGCTTTTTCAGGCTTGAGAGCTTTTCGAGGAACGGATCGAGTCCGCCGAGAAAGGCCATGTGCTGCGAGAAGACGAGAATCGATTCGGAGAGGCCGAGGCGGTGGGGAAACGCGCCGCCCGCAGTGATCGCCTTTATGGCGATTTTTTTTGTGCCGGGAAATGACTTGCGTGTCGTCACGACGTTGATGCCGGGATTGGCGGCGCGGGCGCGTTCGACGATGGTCGAGGTGCGCGTGGCGATGCCCGAGGCGTATTCGAGCAGGTTCATCGCCACTTTCCAGCCAGCGTGGAGCGCCGCTGCCGGGCCGGAAGCTCTCAGAATCTCCGTGCCCGGCGCGGCAATCGTGCCGGATGGAAGCGTTGAGAGTACCTCGGCGCCGCATTTCGCGAGCACCCGTCCGGCCTCTTCGGTGCAGCAGACCACCGTCCGGTCGCGCGTGGTGAAGGTGATTTCGCCCGGCTGATCGCCGATGCCGAGCAGGGCGGTGGTCAAATCGCCATAAGGCACGTCTTCTTCGATATATCGCTCGATTTCACTGTCGGGAATGAGGCTGTACATGCGTGAATATTTTAGAACGTTGTGTGATTCTTGTTATAGCGAGCGGCGCAGATTTTGGTTTTTTCGTGCCGTCCGCGCACGCTGTCCGTTCTTGTGGTTATGGCTGATTGATCTGATTAATTTAGGTATTTGATAGATTAATCCTAAAAATATCTGTCTTGTTTGTCGTGGTGGTTTTGAAAAGCCTACGGATTTGTCGTTGCGCCTCTCTTCGGTATGTTTTACGGGAAATAACGAATTCTTCCTGACATTGGCAAAAGCGGAGTGTCGGCTGACTCGGGCGTGAAAAGGCTGTCGGGCAGCGTTTCGGCTGTCATCCTGAATCCTGACTCCATTTCCCAAAGCTCCATAAACGGCGCTTTTTTCTTATACTTCAAAGCGCTCGGAGAGTTCCGGTTTCGATCACGATCCGGATTTCGGTGGAGAGGGCGTGATCCGTAACGATGAACCAGACCCAACTCGATGGCTGAAACGATTCTCAGGCTCGAAGGAATCCGCAGGGAGCTCGAACTGTCTCGGGATGTACGGCAGACGATTATTCCCAACCTTTCGCTCGACATTTTCGAGGGAGAGTTCGTGGCGATCACCGGTCCGTCCGGGTCGGGCAAATCGACACTGCTCTACATCATGGGCGGTCTCGACAAGCCGACCTTCGGCAAGGTGTGGCTTGACGGGCAGGAGATCACCGGCGTCGATGAAACTGAAATGACCATCATTCGCAACCGGAAGATCGGTTTTATCTACCAGTTCCATTTTCTGCTTCCCGAGTTCAGTGCTGTCGATAATGTGATGATGCCGATGCTGATTCGCCGCAAGTATGGCAAGAAGGAGATTCGCGAGCGGGCGATGAAGCTGCTCGACATGGTCGGCCTCGAAGACAAGTACTCGAACAAGCCGAACCAGCTCTCCGGTGGGCAGCAGCAGCGCGTCGCTATCGCGCGGGCGCTGGCCAACGAGCCGAAGGTGCTGCTTGGCGACGAACCGACCGGCAACCTCGATTCGCGCTCGGCCAACAACGTCTATGAGCTGTTCTCCCGGCTGAACCGTGAGCTGAACCAGACCGTTATTGTTGTCACGCACGACGAAGATTTCGCCAACCGCGCGGGCCGCCGCATTCATCTGGTTGACGGCAAGATCGAGAGCGATTCGCGAAACGGTAAAGCAGCATCCGCCTGAAACCACAAAGAACCGATCCATGCTCGAACAGATCAGGAACACCCATCCGCTTGTTTACAAAAACTTTAGCGCCCTGCCGGATGGCGAGCGCCAACTGCGTTCGATCCTCGCCATCGACCGCTACTGGGAGAAGCTCGAGCTTCCGGTGCCGGATGTGATCCGCGACGGCTCGCGTCTTCCCGCTGACGCTCGCGTCGAGGAGGCGTTCGACATTCTCTACGCTGGCGGTACGCTTGGCCTTTTGCATGCGGCGGTGATGTCCAAAAAGTACGGGCGCAAGGTGCTGGTGATCGACCGCGCCGAGCCGGGGCGAACCACGCGTGACTGGAACATCTCGCGCGGCGAACTGCTGCGCCTCGCCGAGACCGGCGTGTTCACGCAGGAGGAGCTTGATTCAACCATCGTCCGACGCTACAAAACCGGCTGGGTCGAGTTCCATGCGCCCGCCGAAAAGCGCAAGCGGCTCTACATCGACGAGGTGCTCGACTGCGCAGTCGATGCCGACAGGCTGCTCGGCATGGCGTGCGACAAGGTGCTTGCGGGTAGCGGCTCGCAAGTGCTTGGCCACACCAGCTTCGTCTGTTGCTACCAGTTTCCGGATCACCTCGTCGTGCAGGTCGAGGAGTCGTCCGGCAAGCCGCGCTACTTCCGGACGCAGGTGCTCGTCGATGCGATGGGCATCGTCTCGCCGGTGGCGATGCAGCTCAACCGGGGCCGCCCGCAGACCCACGTCTGCCCGACGGCGGGCACCATCGCGAGCGGGTTCGAGGGTGTCGATTTCGAGGTGGGCGAAATTCTCGCCAGCACCGAGGACGCCGAGGTCTCCGGCAAGCGCGGACGGCAGCTCATCTGGGAGGGATTTCCGGCCAAGGGCGACGAGTACATCACCTACCTCTTCTTTTACGACAAGGTCGATTCGCCGAACGACAAATCGCTGCTCGGCCTCTTCGAGACCTACTTCCGCAAGCTGCCGGAGTACAAAAAGCCGGGGCCGAATTTCACGATTCACCGGCCCGTTTTCGGCATCATTCCGGCCTATTTTCACGACGGCGCGGGGTGCACGCGGGTGGTCTCCGGCGAGCGCATCGCACTGCTCGGCGACGCCGCCTCGCTCTCTTCGCCGCTCACCTTCTGCGGCTTCGGCTCGGTGGTGCGCAACCTCGATCGCATGACGGCGGGCCTTGCCAAGGCGATGCGCGAAGGCCGCCTCGGCGCGGCGGAACTGGCGAAAATCAGCGCCTACGAGCCGAACGTGGCCTCGATGGCAAACCTCATGAAATACATGTGTTACGATCCCGAGACCGACGACCCGGGCTTCGTCAACGAGATGATGAACGAGGTGATGATCGTGCTCGACGAGCTTCCGCAGCGATACCGCCAGGCGATGTTCCGCGACGAGATGAAGGTCGAAGAGCTGGTGACGGTGATGCTGAAGGTTGCGTGGCGCTACCCGAAAATCCTTAAGGCGACGTGGGACAAACTCGGCGTTGGCGGATCGGTTGGGTTCGTGAAAAACCTTGCCGGATGGGCGATGACCCAATCGTCGAAATAAAGCCGTTGGTTTGAATATTGTCATTCTGAATGGAGCGTAGCGGAGTGAAGAATCCATTTTACTCCGATATCAAGAGTTCTGGATTCTTCGCTTCGCTCAGAATGACATCGGGAAGAGCTTTCGTTCAACAAATCATTGATACCTTTAGTTGCTTAATTTTTCTATGGATAAGGCGAAAGCACAGCAGGAAATCGGCAAGCTCCGCGCGGAGATCGAACGCCACAACCGCCTCTACTATCTCGAAGCGAAACCGGAGATTTCAGACTTCGAGTTCGACAAGCTGCTCGAACGGTTGATTGTGCTTGAACAGGAGTTCCCGGAACTCGTGACGCCAGACAGTCCGTCGCAGCGTGTCGGCGGCGGCATCACCAAGGAGTTTCCGACGGTGGTGTACCGTGAGCCGATGCTCAGCCTTTCGAACACCTACTCCATCGCGGAGGTGACCGACTTCTGCAATCGCGTTGAAAAGCTGGTGGCAGCCGAGGGCGGCGGCAAGCCTGAATACGTCGCTGAGCTGAAGTATGATGGTGTGGCGATCAGCTTGCTCTACCGCGACGGCCTGCTTGTGCGTGGCTCCACGCGCGGCGATGGATGGCAAGGCGACGAAATCACAGCCAATCTCCGGACGATTCCATCGATCCCGCTCAGGCTCGAAATGTCTGATCTGCCGCTCTTCGGCACGGTGCCGAGCGGCGAAATCGAGGTGCGTGGCGAGGTCTATATGCGCAAGGACGATTTCGAGCGGCTCAACGAGGAGCGCCCGGAGGAGGAGCGCTTCGCTAACCCGCGTAATGCCACTGCGGGCACGCTCAAGTTGCAGGACTCGGCGGAGGTCGCCCGGCGCAGGATGTCGTTCGTGGCCTACTACCTCAAGGGCCACGACGGCGAAGCGCCCACGCACCTGAAGCGGCTGGAGCAGCTCAAAAGCATGGGCTTCATGACCGGCGCGGCGGCCCGGCTCTGCAAGGGGATGGACGAGATCGCCGACTTCATCAGCGAGTGGTCGGAGAAGCGCTGGACGCTGCCGTACGAAACCGACGGCGTGGTGCTCAAGCTCAACGAGGTCGGCCTGTGGGATCGGCTCGGCGCGACCGCCAAAAGCCCGCGCTGGGCGATTGCCTACAAGTACCCGGCACAGCAGGCCAAAACCGTGCTGCAAGGCGTTGTGTTCCAGGTCGGACGGCTCGGCACCATCACGCCGGTGGCCGAACTCAAGCCGGTGAAACTCGCCGGATCGACTGTGTCGCGCTCGACCCTGCACAACTTCGACGAAATCGAACGGCTCGGCGTGCGCATCGGCGACCACGTTATGATTGAAAAGTCGGGCGAAGTGATCCCGAAAGTGGTCAGCGTCGTGCTCGACGAACGCCCGGCAGAGACCGCCGCCATCGAAGTGCCGAAGCGCTGCCCGGAGTGCGGCACGGAGCTGGAGCGGCCCGAAGGTGAAGTGAGCTGGTACTGCCCGAACGAAGAGGGTTGCCCCGCGCAGAAGCGAGGCCGCATTCTGCACTTCGCCTCGCGCAACGCCCTCGACATTCAGAACCTCGGCGAATCGCTCGTCACGCAGCTCGTCGAGCGCGGCCTCGCCAGCGACGCGGGTGACCTTTACCGTCTCACGCTGGAGCAGCTCGCGAGCCTTGACCGCATGGCCGCCAAATCGGCGCAAAACGTGCTCGACGCGCTCGAAAAGAGCAAAAAGCAGAGCTACGCCCGCCTGCTCTTCGCTCTCGGCATCCGCCACGTCGGCGCAGCCACCGCCCGCGAACTGGCCCACGCCTGCCCCTCTATCGACTGCCTCCGCGAGATGGGCGAGGAGGAACTCGCCGCCGTGCCCGACATCGGCCCCGTCATCGCCGAAAGCATCCGCGACTTCTTCGCCAAACCCTGGGCGCAAGCGATGCTCCAAAAGCTCGCCGAAGCTGGACTGCCCATGCAAGCCGGAGAGGAAAAAGCGCTGGTCAACAACAATTTTGAAGGCCAAAGCGTCATCTTCACTGGTAGCCTGGAACGCCACGTCCGCCAGCAAGCCGAAGAGATGGTACGGGAACGCGGCGGCAGAATTGTCAGCTCAGTTAGCAAAAAGACCACGCTCGTCGTCGCCGGAAGCGAGGCCGGAAGCAAGCTGGAGAAGGCGATAAAGCTGGGTGTGAAGGTGATAAGCGAGGATGAGTTCGAGCGGATGCTGTGAGGTGAGACAGAGCTTGTCCGGAAACCCGATGATGGTATTATATTTTTGTAATTGTTTTTTTCAGTGAACCAATAGATCTGAAAGATTATGCCATCAATTTCGATGTTTTATGGCCTGATTGTTTACTTGTAACTTTCGAGATAACATGCAGCACCATGTGCCTCATATCCACGTCAGGTATCAGGATGACGAGGTTATTGTCTCTATTCCGGATGGAGAAATTCTTGATGGGTCGATTCCTCCAGCCAAGATGAAACTATTGCAGGCATGGATAGAATTGCACAAAGATGAGTTGGTCGCGGACTGGGAATTAGCAATTTCAGGCGAACAACCATATAAAATTGAACCATTGAGGTGAAGACAATGAATCCAAGAGTTAGTAAGGTCACCCCGTTGGAAGGCTACAAACTTCGTATCGAGTTCAGTAACGGAGAAGTCGGCGAATACGATTGCGCACCTCTTCTTGAATTCGGTGTATTCAAAGAGCTGAAGAATGTTCAGTATTTCAAATCGGTAAAGGTCGTTGGAGGTACTGTTGCTTGGCCAAACGAACAAGATATTTGCCCGGATACGTTGTATCTGGACTCTGTGAAAATACTTGCAGTATAGGCTGTTAAGCTTTTACGCTGTCATATTTTTGAGTGGGGGGATATGTCAATTTTTAATAAAGTAACAGATTGCTGCTGTATTTTTTTTAAATCTCAAATAAGGAGGATAATATTATAAATTTATTTTCGGTTTTATTTTTTCCCCATCCTGTTGGTTCAGCCGGACCCAATCCTTTTGTTCAGTTATTCCCGCTTATGATAGTTCAAGCTCTGTATTCTATTTTTACATACAAAGCTGCTGTTATAAGAGGAAGAAATAGATGGCTAACTGTTGTTTTTACGATGATACCTGTATTTGCTGTATTTTTTTTATGTCGTTTTGAGTTTCATTTTATATGCAATGGATAAAAAAATAATTCATGGAACCGCATTATCGTGTAACCATTTTTGGGTCGGCCCGGATCAGTGAGGGGGATAAGGAGTACCGCGATGTTTATGAAATCGCTCGCGGGCTTGCTGCCGAGGGGTTTGACATTGTGACCGGCGGCGGGCCGGGGTTGATGCAGGCGGCAAATTCCGGGTCGAAAAGCGTCTCCAACGGAGGGCAGTCGATCGGGCTGAATATCAAGCTGCCGCATGAGCAGGCTCCCAATCCGTGGCTCGACATCAAGGAGGAGTTCGACCGGTTCAGCGGACGGCTCGACGCTTTCATGGCAATGTCCGACGCGGTGATCGTCGCGCCCGGCGGCATCGGGACGCTGCTCGAACTTTTCTACTCCTGGCAGCTCGTGCAGGTGCAGCACCTCTGCGAAACCCCGATCATCCTCTTCGGCGAAATCTGGACGAGCCTGCTGCTCTGGCTCGAAACCGAAGTGCTGCCGCGTCATCTGTTCGAGCGCAAGGACATGCACTCCATTTTCCACGTCATGGAAGCGTCGGCGGTGGTTGATCTCATCATTAAAATTCACAAAGCCCGGTCGGAGACAGAGCATGTTTGCCGGAATTTTAACAAGTATCGGCTTGCGATTGCCAAAAAAGAGTGAGGATGTGGGACTTTTGGGACGAGTGAGACAGGTAGGACGGGAGGATGATGATGGGATTGGGGCGGGTTTTGTATATTGCGTGCAATACCCCTGCAATTTCCAAGTGACAACAGATGGCTGGTTCAGGCGGCCCGCGCAAGTTACTGCTCCGGGAGAAAAATTCACGAGAAGCGCTGTTCGTCAGAAAGCTCTCGCGTGAGCGCGGCGTGAGTTACGAGTCGTTTCGCGAGTTCGTTGAAACCCGCCCCGCCGAAGTGGTGGCCAATATCGCGATCTGCCTGATCAACCAGGCAAGTTTTCTGCTCAAGCGCCAGCTCGAAACGCTCGAACGGCAGTTCATCGAAGCGGGCGGCATCCGCGAAAGAATGACCAAAGCCCGCCTCGATTCCCGTCAGAAAAGGTGATCCATCATCCGCTTTTCCTGTCCTACCAGTCCCACTTGTCCCAAAAGTCCCACCAAAAACTACTTCGTCGCCACGTACAGAATTGAGGTCTCGAAGGTCATCGGGAAGTACTCGGCCTTTTTGAAACCCGCGTTTTTCAGGATTTTTGTGAAGGCTTCGGCCTGAGGGAACTGCTCCACGGAGTTGGGGAGGTAGTCGTAGGCGAAGGTCGATTTGCTGAACATTCCGGCGATTTTTGGCAGGACGTTCTTGAAGTAGATTAGGTAGAGTTTTTTCATCACCGGGTTGCGCGGAATCATCGGCTCGATGATGTACGCGCAGCCGCCCGGCTTGAGCACGCGGTGGAACTCCTTCATGCCCTGTTCGAGGTTCTCGAAGTTCCGGACGCCGAAGCCTGCACTGACGACGTGGAAGCTCTTGTCGGCGAAGGGGAGCTTTTCAGCGTAACCTTCGATGAACTCGATCGACGGGTACTTTTTGCGTGCGATGGCGAGCATCTCCGGCGAGAGGTCGTAGCCGGTCACCTTCGCGCCGGGGATCTTCGCCATCGAGGCGGCCAGATCGCCCGTGCCGGTGGCGACGTCGAGAATTTTCGGCTCGCGTTCGCCTTCAACCTGCTTCCGCGCCTTTTTGGCCGCAACGACCCGCCAGTAGTTGTCGATGCCGAGGCTCAGGAGGTGGTTGAGGAAGTCGTAAGTCGGCGCGACCTCGTTGAACATGTTCCTGATCGAAGAGCGCGACTTGGTCTGTATGAGGGACTTTGCGGTCTCTTTAGAACTGCTCATCGGGGGGGTCAGCTTTGTTTGCCGTAAACCTTTTCGGGGTCGAACATCAGCGTGTCGCAAATTTCCATCGACTTGCCATCCACCGTTTTGCGGTAGAAGCAGGAGTGGTAGCCGACGTGGCAGGCGCCGCCTTTCTGCGAGACCTTGAGCAGCAGCGTGTCGCCGTCGCAGTCGATGAGAATGTCGTGCACCTCCTGCATGTTTCCCGACGATTCGCCCTTGAGCCAGAGCTTGTTGCGGCTGCGGCTCCAGTAGCAGGCTTTCTTCTTTTCGATGGTCATCTTGAGGCTTTCGAGATTCATCCAGGCCATCATCAGCACCTTGCCGGTTTCGTGATCCTGAACGATGGCGGGCACCAGCCCCTTGCTGTCGAATTTGACCGTTTCGAGAAAGCTCTTCTGCGTCTCTTGATTCTCGCCCATTGAAGCTGTAGATTAGAATTTTTAGAATTTTTTCCGTAGTGCCTGCGTTCAATTCAGCCGAAAGAGCCATCAGAAAACGCCCGGCAGGAAGATCTGTAAGATTGTTAAAAATATTGAAAAACCAAGGCTGTAACCTGGAAAAAATCACCGTCATTTCTGCGCAGTCTTTTTGAAAAACAGCCAGGCCTTATCCGGCGGGCGATTTGTAACTCTTAAATTCCATCCCTTGGCGATATGCAGAATCTGCAGAAGATGCTTCCGAAGTTCTCGATAGCGATGGCTGTTGTGTTTGCCGTGACCATCGGCTATCTGCTGACCCGGGGCAATACCGTCGATGTAGAGGCCCGGAAGATTTCGAGATCGGAACTGGTTGAAGCGGTCTATGCAACCGGTTACGTCGAGGCGGAAAACATTGCCAACCTCAGAGCCGAGTTCTCAGGGACGGTTCGCGCCATTGGCGCGCTCGAAGGGCAGCGGGTCTCGAAAGGGCAGGCGATCATCGTGTTCGACAGCGTCCAGCCGCGCCTGGCCGTCAATGAGGCGCGCGCGGCAGTGGCCGAAGAGATGGCTGCCGTTCGCGACAACGACCTTCGGCTGCAACGGAGCCGCACGCTTTTCCAGGCCGGAGCGATCTCCCGGCAGGATTTCGACGCGGCGGAACGCAACAGCACGGAGTCCCGCGAAGCGCTCCGTCAGCGCCAGATGCAGCTCAAGAGCCGTGAGGACGATCTGAAGAAGCTGGAAGTTGTTGCACCGTTCAGCGGAATTCTGACGCTTCAGAATGTCAAGGAGGGCGATTACGTCCAGTCTGGCACGCTCGTGGCGACCGTGACCGATTCATCCCGCTACCTCGTGGTGGTCGAGGTTGACGAACTTGATGTGCCGCGTCTGCGCACCGGCCTCAAGGCGGTGATTGCCTTCGACTCGATGCCCGAGAAGCGTTTCGGTGCCACCGTCGTGCGCATTGTGCCGCAGACTGACCGGGTGACGAAAACTTCGCGCGTCTATCTGAAGCTCGATGATTCGGTGGCGGCGATTCAGGGTGGTATGACCGCGACGGCCAACATCGTTTACAACACGAAAAAGGGAACGCTGCTGGTCAGCAAAAGCTCCGTGTTCGAGGAGGAGCGCCAGAGCTACGTCTGGAAAGTCGTCAAGGGTAAGCTGAAAAAGCAGCCGATTCGCACCGGTGACAGCGATCTCGTGTTCATCGAGGTGGTCAAGGGTCTCGATGCCGGGGATGTGGTTGTCACTTCGCCGCAGGAAAACTACCGCGACGGCATGGAGGCTCGGATTGTCAAAGAGTCTTCGAAGAAGCAGTTGTGATGGTCGCCATCCGGCGTTTCATTGAGCCAACCGGTTGCTGGAAGCAAGGGGCTTTCATCTTGACGTATCTTCTCTTTTTTCCGGCGATTTGCAAAGCCGGGTCGTATGAATCGAGTGTTCGTGGTTTATATTACAAAATGTGAAAAATTTCGCTGACCGCGCACTGACTTCGTTTCTACGGAAAGCGCGCCGGCGTTACACCCAATTGTCCGCATCTCCAGTGTATGAGGAGATGCCGGTTTTTCAACTACTTCTTTCCGATTCCCGACGAGGAGCTGGTGAGAGCAACGACGAGGATTTCATTATGGAGCACAGCCGGGAAACGATTGCGATGCTTATCGATGCCGACAATTCGCCGAGCGACAAAATCGATTTTGTCCTGGCCGAGATGGCCAAATATGGCGTGGTCAACATACGCCGGGCCTACGGCAACTGGAAGAGCCATTCGCTGAAGGGATGGGAGGACAAACTGCACGATTACGCCATCCGCCCGATCCAGCAGTTCGATTACACCAAGGGCAAGAACGCCACCGACATGGCGATGACCATCGACGCAATGGACCTGCTCTTTAGCAAAAAACTCGATGCCTTCTGCATCGTGTCGAGCGACAGCGATTTTACGCCGCTCGTGATGCGTATTCTCTCGGAAGGTTTGAACGTGTACGGCTTCGGGCAGAAATCGACGCCTTCGCCCTTCGTGAACGCCTGCTCGACCTTTCTCTATCTCGATTCGTTCGCTGGCGAGAAGGAGCCTGCCAAAAGCGACAGCTTCCGCCGCAAGAGCAGCCACGAGTTGCGGAGCGACGGCAAGCTGCGGACGCTGCTGCTCAACGCCGTTGACAGCGCCCAGGAGGAGGATGGCTGGTCGAATCTCGCCAAGATCGGCAAGAACATCGCCAACCAGGCGTCATTCGATCCGCGAAACTACGGCTACAAGCGACTCTCCGATCTGATTCGTTCCATCGACATGTTCGATATCGAGTTCCGCAACAACCACTCCGAACTCTACATCCGCGACAAACGCAAGGGGCGCAAACCCGAAGCGCTGCCCGCTGAAGCCCCGGCGGTAGCGCCTGTTTCGCCGGAGATTCAGCCACTCGATCTAGCCGCCCCGCAGCCTGCTGCCGCCGAGGATGTATCGACAACTCCTGTTGCAGCGGAACCCGTCGCTGAAAAGCTGGTCGCTTCGGAGCCGGAACCGCCAAAACCTGTCGCGTCAGAGCCGGAACAGGCGACGCCAACTGCGCCTGAACCAGTCAAGCCTGAAGTCGCCGCGGCCGAACCTGTTACCGTCGTTCCAATTGCCGACGAACCAGAGGCCACTGCGCCAGCCGCGCCTGAAGTGCCGGAGCCTGCCACCGCAGAGACCCCCGTCGTCAAAGCCAAGCCCGCGAAGCGCACCGTGTCCCGCTCGTCGAGATCGAGATCGAAGAGCGTCAAAGCCGCCGCGAAACCCGCCCCGTCGCCGGAACCGCCAGCGGAGATTCCCGCCGAACCAGCCCCGGAACCGGTGGCCGCCGCCGAACCCGAGCCTGTTCAGCCATCAGCCGAAGCGCCCGCACCAGAGAAAAAGCCCCGCCGCCCCGCCCGCCGCCGCCCCGCCCGCAAAAAGAGCGAAGCTGCAACTGAAGAATAGGTCGGATAGGTCGGATAGGACGTAGAGGATGGAAGAGGTGACGAGGATTTTACCAGATTTTTGATTTTGCTCTGTAGGGGCGGGTTTTATGCCCGCCCTGTTGCTTTACTATTTATTCCCTAAGGGCAAATACTCCGCCGCTTGCGGCGGGTTCTTTATTGGTGCCTCCAGACTTTGACCGCAGAAATTAGCAGGATTACCGCCAGCAGCGGGAGTAAATAGTTATCTGGAATGATGCCAAGCAAGCGCGAACCTATCCATGAACCAACAATTGAACCAGCGGCCATAATCAGAACAAACGGTTTGTTTGCTCCGAGAACGACAAAGCTGCTATCTCGGCTGTATCGAGCAAAGCTGACCAACATGGTTGGAAGACTGACGGCAAGTGAGAGACTTCCTGCCAGTTTAATATCGACTCCGAACAAGATAACAATTGTCGGAATGAGCAACTCGCCGCCCGCTACGCCAAGAAGGGCCGCAACGATTCCAATGCAAAGACCTGCAATGACGCCAGTTGTCATGAGCAAGGCGGGAGATTGAAAGAGTGCGGAACCTGTGGTGTTCGTATGGTGTCCGGTTAGGAGCACCAAAGCGATGCCGATAAGAAGCGCAGCAATCACGCGGTAGAGTGTTTCACTTCGCAAGCTTGTTGCCCAGCTTGCTCCTAACCAAGCACCGATAAGGCTGCCAGCCAACAGATTGACGATAATTTGCCAGTGCGCAAAGACGTTTTCCCATGAGATCGTTGCTGCTCTAAATGGTAACGCTGAGGCCACAACCAAAAGGCTCATGGCCTTGTTGAGGATGACGGCTTCTAATGGAGGGAACGCAAACATTCCAAGTAAGAGCGGTAAGCGGAATTCTGCACCGCCAAGGCCGATAAGTCCGCCTAATGTACCAATGCTTGCTCCGGAAAAAAAGGCTTTTATCCTGCTTTTCACGCTATATTTTTAAGGTTTTATTCAAAATGATCCTGAGAATATAATGTGCTATTTGCGATGGCGGTAATGGGAAATACAGGAAGTTTTGAACGCTTACTCCCCCAGCAATCTCAGCGGCAACTCCAGACCATTCGCTTCCAGCAACTCGCGATTCGAGAGAATTTCCTTTGTCGGGCCGTTGGCTATGATTTTTCCTTTGTTCATGATACAGACTCTCTGGCAGGTTTCCCAGATGAAATCGAGGTCGTGGGAGACGGTGAGTTTTGTGGTCGGCAAGCTGTTGACCAGGCCGATGAGCATTCGGCGGTTGCGGGGGTCGAGGTCGGAGGTGGGTTCGTCCATTACGAGCAGCTCCGGCTTCATGACGAGCACCGTCGCCAGCGCGGCGAAGCGTTTCTGACCTTGCGAGAGGTGGGCGGGGGGCTTGTCGCGCAGCTCCCAGAGGCTGAACATTCGCAGCAGTCGTTCGGCTTCGGCGTGGCTCTCCGCCTCGTTCATGCCGAGATTCGACGGGCCGAACATCACGTCATCGTAAACCCGCGCCATGAAGAGCTGGTCGTCCGGCTTCTGGAACACCAGCCCCATCATCCGCCGAATCTGCTCGACCGTTTTGCGCTCCACCGCGACGCCGCCGATTCGCGCCGATCCCGATTGCGGCAGGTGCCAGCCGTTGAGGTGACTGACGAGGGTCGATTTTCCTGCGCCGTTCGATCCGGCGATGCCTACCGATTCGCCCTTTTCGACGCGAAGATTGAGGCCGTCGAGCGCCCGGGTGCCGTCGGGGTAGGTGAATGCGAGCTGTTCGATGTCGATCAAATCGGGTACTCCTGCGAAGAAAATGCGTTCAGAAAAAGGAGCGGATCAGGCCGAAAAGCGCCGCCGCGCCTGCGATTGCAGCGAGGTCGCCAGGCTTTATCGCGATGTTTGGGCGCGTGCCCAGCGCCGCTCGGAAGCTGCGCGCGCTCATCGCCATGTAAATCCGCTCGGCCCGCGCCGTCGTGCGGATGAGCAGCGAGCCGATGAGCTTTGCCGTGACGAGTGGCCCCTTGCCGCGCTTGCCGAAGCTGCGCAGGTCGCGCGCCTTCTGCATCATTCCAGCCTCCTCGGCAAGCAGGAAGCTGTAGCGGTAAACCAGCAGCAACTGGGTGACGAAAACCTCCGGCACGCGCAGGCTCCGGAGCGCCATGCCGAAGCGGTGGAACGGCATCACCGCCATGAGCGAGAGCAGGGCGGCGAGCGTTACCACCGTTTTCAGCACGATCACCGAGGCTGAAACCGTGCCGCCGGTGATGGCCAGCCCGCCGATTGTCACGGCGGTCGAGCGGTCGAGCGCGAGGTTGCCCGCCGCCATGAAGAGGATGAAGGGCGATGCGATCACGAGGCGCTTGACGAGCGGCAGCAGTGGAATGGCGGTGGCGGTCGCCAAGAGCAGCGGAAATGCGGCGAAGGCGATCACTCCGGCGAGGTCGAACTTCGGTACGGAGATCACGAAAAGGATGAAGAGCGCGAGGATGACGATGGCCGCGCCGTCTCCGACCGGAAGCGGTCGCGGCTGCGCAGGCGCGTGCAGGGCTTCGATGTCGAAGCGATCCGTCACGAGTCCGTCGTCGTCGTTGAACTGTCGCGACGATTGCGAAGCGCGAGTCCCGCCGCTCCGGCAAGTACGAGCACCATCAGGCTGCCCGCGATGCCGGAGAGCGAGGTTCCGGGGTGAACGGGAGAAGTTTCAGACGTTTTGTCCGTTGCCGGATTGTCCGTCTGCCTGAAATCGTAATCGGGCAGAATAGCCAGTTTGTCCTGCATCGTGGCGAGAAGCTCATGAGCTTTTTCGGCGGGCGCGGCCAACTCTTCCGCGCCGGTCACTTTGCCTATCGACCACTCCAGCCCGTCCGGGTTCGACGAGGCGAACCACGAGAGCGCACCGCCAATGGCGAGCGCGGCCACGAAAAGCGTTGCTGTCACGATGTTGCCTTTCGGCGCGCGGGTTTCGGTTGCTGATCGCAGAAGCCCCGGCTCGGTCGATGCAATGAACGACAGCACGCCCCAGGTCAGCACCCCTTCGACGATGCCGATGGCTGCGTGGATCGGCAGCATGAAGAGCACGAAGGTGCCGAACGGCAAATCGGAGATGCCGGAAAGCGTGGTCTGAAGCACCACCGAAAAGGCTCCGGCGAGCAGACCGAGTGTAGCGGCGGTGATGCTCGCTGTGGCGATGCGCACCGGAGAGCTGCTGTCGCCCGCGATGGGGCGGTAGATGAAGGGCCAGGCGATGAATGCCGGGATGAAGGCCATGTTGAAAATGTTGCAGCCGAGCGCGAGCAGGCCGCCGTCGGCGAAGAAGAGCGCCTGGATCACCAGCACCGAGGCGAGCGTGATGAAGGCGCGCCACGGGCCGAGCAGCACGGCGAGCAAGAGGCCGCCGCCGATGTGCCCGCTCGAACCGGTGCCGGGGATCGTGAAGTTGATCATCTGCGCCGCGAAAACGAACGCGCCCATCACCCCCATGAGCACGGTCTTCGATCCGTCCGGTTCCGCCGGGATTTTTCTCGACGACAGGCCGATCATTCCGGCGCTGATGGCCCAGAACGCGCCGCCGACAACCGGCGAAAGCAGAGCATCTGACATGTGCATAATTTGTACTCCCGTGATTTGGTTAGAAGCGCATCGTCATGCCCGCCAGCAGCGTGGTGTCGGTTTCGGCATCATTCAGGCCACCTTTGATGCCGATGTCGAGATCGGTATTTTCGTTGACCGCGTAGATGAGGCCGCCGAGAATGTAGGCCGGATCGGTGTCAGACTCCTTGTCCGAATTGGTCTCGATGCCGAGATCGCCGACGGCCCTGAGCTTGTCGGTCACGTTCAGCTCGGCGGCCAGCGAGGCGTGCCAGATATTTTTTCTCGACGACTCGCTGGCTTCGTCGAGCTTGTATTCGTTGTGGCTGTAGCCGAGGTTGAAGTGGAAGGTGGCCAGCTTGGCTTCACGTGTCGCGATGAGCGTCACGTCGCCGGAAACCTTGCCAGTGCCGAGGCCCTTGTGTTCATCGCCAGTTGGCAGGGTGAGGCCGGGTTTGAGCGCAAGGCTGAAACCGCTGTCCGGCATTTCGTAAAAGCGCCACTTGATTTGCAGGGCGAGGTCGCCGATACCGTTTTCATCAGCCATTTTCACGCCATTCTCTTTCTCCGTGTACCACTCCCACGGCACTCCGGCGACCAGGTCGATGGTGTCCGTCAGGCCGTAGCTGATGGTTGTCGAGACGGCGCCGCCGGTGGTTTTACATGAGACTCCCGCCTCGGTTTCTTTGTCGCTTGAGGATTCAAATCCGATTTCGATCTGGCTGTGGCCTTTTCCCTGGGTGCCGGTGTCGTCCGTCTGAAGCGGCATGGCGGCAAAAAGTGGCGTCGAACAGAGCATGAGCGCCGAAGCGAGAAGGGCGGTTTTTTTCTGCATGGCGATGATGATTGTGGTTGGCGATAGCATGAAAATAAGATTTGTGCTATCGACGGGCAACAGGTAACGGCGTTGAATCGGTTGAGTGCAGAAAATGTTACGATGTTCCGACTGTCAGTCGGCGGATGAGAGGGAGAGGTCGAGATGTTTGACACCGACCAGTACCTTGAGAGCGCTGGAGAGTTTTTCGATTTCGGGGGCGTTGCCCTTGACAGCGATCACTTCGAGGCAGTTCTCGTGGTCGAGGTGCACGTGCTGGGTCGAGATGATGAGGTCGTGGAAGTCGTGCTGAATGTCGATGAGGCGGTTGACCAGCTCGCGCTTGTGGTGGTCGTAGGTCATCACGATGGCCCCGGCCACCAGGCCGCCCTCCATCCGCGTTTTGTGGAGCAGTTCGTCACGGATGAGGTCGCGGAGGGCCTCCGACCGGCTCTGGTAGCCCTGGCTCTTGATGTGCCGGTCGAAAGCCTCGATCAGTTCCCTGTCGAGCGAAATGCCGAAGCGGTAGAGGTCGCTCACGCGCTTACCACTCCTCGAAGTTTTTTGCCGTGCCGCCGAGCTTCTCGTTGATGGCCGCCGCCGCCGTGCGTCCCGCGCCCATCGCCAGAATCACCGTCGCGCCACCCGTGACGATGTCGCCGCCGGCGTAAACGTTCTCCTTGGAGGTCTGCATGGTGTTGACGTCAACGACGATGGTTTCCCGCTTGCTGACCTCGATGTCGGGCGTGGTCTGGTGGATAAGCGGGTTGGAGCCGTTGCCGATGGAGATGATCGCCATGTCGATGGGCAGGATGTACTCCGAGCCCTCGACCGGTACCGGACGGCGGCGTCCCGAATCGTCGGGCGCGCCAAGTTCCATCTTCTGGCACTTCGCGCCGGTGAGCCACGCCTTTTCGTCGCCGACGAACTCAAGCGGGGTGGTGAGCAGCAGGAACTCGATGCCCTCCTCCTTGGCGTTGTGAATCTCCTCCTCGCGGGCGGGCATCTCTTTTTCGGAGCGGCGATAGACGATGTAGGCGTGCTCCGCTCCGAGCCTCTTGGCCGTGCGGACGGCGTCCATCGCGGTGTTGCCGCCGCCGAAGACCGCGACGTTTTTGCCCTTGCAGTCGAACACCGGCGTGTCGCTGCTCTTCAGGAAGTCGTAGGCCTTCATCAAATTCACCCTCGTCAGGAACTCGTTGGCCGCGAGCACGCCGACGAGGTTCTCGCCCGGAATGCCCATGAACCATGGCAGACCGGCGCCAACGCCGATGAAGACAGCGTCGAAGCCCTCCTCCTCGATCAGCTCGTCGATGGTGATGGTTCTGCCAACCACCACGTCTGTTCTGAACTCGATGCCCATGCGGCGCAGGCCATCAAGCTCTTCGCGGACGATCTCCTTCGGCAGGCGGAACTCCGGAATGCCGTACATCAAAACACCGCCAAGTTCGTGCAGTGCCTCGAACACCACCACCTTATGGCCGTACTGGGCCAGGTCGTTGGCGCAGCTCAGGCCCGCCGGGCCGCTGCCGACAACGGCAACCTTCTTGCCAGTCGAGGGGGCGACTTTCGGATCGATCTTCTGGCCGCTGGTGCGCTCGTAATCGCCGACGAAGCGTTCGAGGTTGCCGATGGCCACCGGTTCGTGCTTCTTGCCGATGACACACATCTTCTCGCACTGGTCTTCCTGCGGGCAGACGCGGCCGCAGATTGACGGTAGCACGTTGTCCTCCTTGATCTTCCTGACCGCGCCCATGAAGTCGCCCTCGGCGATCAGTTTGATGAACTGGTCGATCTTGATGTTGACCGGGCACCCCGCGATGCAGATCGGGTCCTTGCACTGGATGCAGCGCAGGGCTTCCTGCTGCGCCTGTTCCGGGGTCAGGCCAAGGTTGACCTCCCTGAAGTTACCGACGCGCTCCACTGGATCCTGAGCGGGCATCTTCTGGCGGGGAATGGCCATGCGTTCCTTGGCTGTGATAGTACGAGCGTCCATGATTACGATTGCTGGTTTAGCGGTGAAACGGATTTTCGTGACAGTCCTGCCCGCCGGAAGTCGCTCGAAACGGCTCCGGAAGGTAGACTGCTTCTATGAAAAATGTCAGGTTGTGCAGGAATCAAGCCTGCCTGGTCAGATTGCATTCGTGAGCGAAGGTATCGTCAGCCTCCTTCTCTTCGTGCTGGTAAATCCTGTTCCTGTCGGCAAGGTTCTTGAAATCGACCTGATGGGCGTCGAACTCAGGGCCGTCGATGCAGCCGAACTTGATCTCGCCGCCGACCGTGACGCGGCAGCCGCCGCACATGCCGGTGCCGTCGATCATGATGGGGTTGAGGCTGACCACGGTTTTGATGCCGTACGGACGGGTGACGTCAGCCACCGCCTTCATCATCGGAATCGGGCCGATGGCGAGCACGAAATCGATCTTCTTGCCGGAGTCGATCAGCTCCTGGAGCTTCTGCGTGACAAAACCGTGGAAGCCGTACGAGCCGTCGTCGGTGGTGATGTACGATTCGTCGCTGACCGCCTTCATCTCATCTTCGAGGATCACGAGATCCTTCGAACGCGCGCCGTTGATGGTGATGACATAGTTGCCAGCCTCCTTGAGCGCCGCCGCTGTCGGGTAGGCGATAGCGGTGCCCACGCCGCCGCCGATACTGACTGCCGTACCGAAATTCTCGATGTGCGAGGGAGTTCCCAGCGGGCCTACAACATCGGCGATCGAGTCGCCTGCCTCCTTGCGGTTCAACTCACGTGTCGATTTGCCCGCACCCTGCGCGATGATGGTGATGGTGCCTTTTTCGGGATTCGAGTCGGCGATGGTCAGAGGAATGCGCTCGCCGTTCTCTGCGATCCTGATGATGACGAACTGGCCAGCTTTTCGCTTTTTTGCGATCCTCGGAGCCTCGATTTCGAATTTTTTAATATTTTCAGCTAAAAAAATAGCGGAAACAATCCTGTACATTGTTACTTGCGATTACTCGTGATATGTGGATTGGAATGACTTTCAGCAGGGAAGCAAGGAAGAAAGTGAAAGCCACAGAAGGAGGTATAATACGGCGAGAACTTCTTAAAAAAAGACGCGTTGACCCTTTTTCGAGGTTTCAAGCGCTTTTTTCTCCATCCGGAGGCCATCAGCAACGTTTTAATCTTTTAGTTCATGGTATTTATTGCCGACTATGGCGCCGGAAACCTCAGGTCGGTGCACAAGGCTTTCGATTATCTCGGCATCAAGGCAGTCGTCAGCGACAAGGCATCCGAGATGAGCCGTTACGATAAAGTGCTTATTCCCGGCGTCGGCGCGTTCGGCCCGGCGATGGAGGCGCTGAACCGACAGGGATTCGGCGAGGCGATCCGGGAGCATATCAACAAAGGCCGCAGTGTGCTTGGCATCTGCCTCGGCATGCAGCTCTTCCTTTCAGAAAGCGAGGAGATGGGAGCGTATAAGGGCCTCGACATCGTGCCCGGCAAGGTACTCCGTTTTACCGGCAGCACCGACAAGATTCCGCAGATCGGCTGGAACTCTGTTGATTACTGCAAGGAATCGGTACTCTTCCGCAATATTCCAGACCGGTCATATTTCTACTTCGTGCACTCTTACTATTGCCGCCCCGATGAGCCGGAAAGCGTGGCCACGACCACCTTTTTCGCCGGGAAAAATTTTTGTTCGGCCATTGAGAAAAATGGTATTTTCGCGGTACAGTTTCACCCTGAAAAAAGCTCCGAAGCGGGCTTGCAGGTGCTGAAGAATTTTGCAGAATTTTAAGTCTTTGAGGTTATACACGTTATGCTGATCATTCCAGCTATAGATATAAAGGAAGGCAAGTGCGTCCGGCTCACCAAGGGTGACTTTGCCCAGAAGAAGGTCTATCTCGACAACCCGTGCGACATGGCGGTCATCTGGCGGAAGCAGAACGCCAAGATGATCCATGTGGTTGATCTCGATGCCGCCCTGACCGGCGAGACGGTCAACTTCGAGAGGATTCGCGAGATTGTCAACGTGCTCGATATTCCGATCCAGGTCGGCGGCGGCATTCGCTCCGTCGAGGTGGTCGAGAAGTACCTCCAGATGGGCGTCAGCCGCGTGGTCATCGGCTCTGCGGCGGTTACCAATCCAGGCCTTATCGCCGAGCTGCTGAAAAAATACCGCCCCTCACAGATCGTCGTCGGCATTGACGCCGAGAACGGCGTGCCCAAGATCAAGGGGTGGACCGAGAGCAGCGCCATGCAGGATTACGAGCTTGCCGCCGAAATGAAGAAGCTCGGTGTCGAACGCATCATCTACACCGACATCACCCGAGACGGCATGTTGCAGGGAGTCGGCTACGAAACCACCAAACGCTTCGCCGAGAAGGCAGGCATGAAGGTGACCGCCTCGGGCGGCGTGACCACCTCCGATGACTTGCACAAGCTCCGCTCGCTCGAAAAGTACGGCGTCGATTCAGTCATTATCGGCAAGGCGCTCTACGAGTGCAACTTTCCGTGCCAGGAGCTGTGGTACGCCTACGAGCAGGGACTTGGCATTGACGGCGAATTCTCCACGGCACGCAAAAAAGAGTGCTGCCCCTGAAGCGGCGCATCGCGATTGCAACCATCGACAGCCACCGTGCAGGAACAGCGCCAACAGCTTCTCCAGTCGCTTGAAGCCCTGATCTTCTCCTCGGAAGAGCCGGTCAATCTTCAGACGCTCAGTCAGATCACCGGCCAGAAGTTTACGCCGGCCGAGTTTCAGGATGCGGTCGATGAACTCAACCGCGACTACGAGGCGACCGGTAGAACCTTCCGCATCCATGCCATCGCTGGCGGCTATCGCTTTCTCACCCTGCCGGAATTTGCCGACCTTGTCCGCCAACTGCTTGCGCCGGTGATCCAGCGGCGGCTGTCCCGATCCATGCTCGAAGTGCTTGCTGTGGTGGCCTGGCATCAGCCCGTCACCAAGGGAGAAATCCAGCAGATCCGGGGTGCGAGTCCCGACTACTCCATCGACCGCCTGCTCTCGCGCGGGCTGATCGAGGTGCGCGGCAGGGCGGACTCGCCCGGGCGACCGTTGCAGTACGGTACGACCGCCGCATTTCTCGACCTGTTCCATCTGCCGAGCCTGAAAGACCTTCCCAAGTTGCGTGAAATCAAGGAGATACTCCGGGAGCACGAAGAACAGCAATATCTGGCCGAAGCCGATTCGCCGCTGGCCGCTGATGAAGATGAAAACCCACGAATGGAGACGACTAAATGAAAAAGCAGGTGCAGGAAGAGAAGGTCAGAATCAACAAATATCTCGCCATGTGTGGCATTGCATCCCGGCGGGCTGCCGATCAGCTTGTGCTTGAAGGCAAGGTGAGTGTGAATGGCCATATTGCCGACGAGCCGGGCTTCAGGGTCGATCCGCGTAATGACGAGGTGGTGGTTGACGGGCGGCTTCTCGCAAAGCCTGAGGGTAAAAAGGTTTACATCCTGTTCAACAAGCCCCGGAACGTCATCACCACGAGCCACGACGAACGCGATCGCCAGCAGATTCTCGATTTCATCGATGTCCCCGAGCGGGTCTTCCCGGTCGGACGGCTCGACCGGAAGAGCACCGGGCTTCTGCTGCTGACCAACGACGGCACGCTGGCCCACCGGCTGATGCACCCGTCGTCGCAGGTGCAGAAAGAGTACCTTGCCTCGCTCGACGCGAAGTTTCCGCCTGCGATGCTCCAGAAGCTGACCGGTGGCATGAGGCTCAAGGACACCGGCGAGAAGGTGAGCCCCTGCAGGGCAAAAATCCTCGACGATGGCATGAGCGTGCTCGTGAGCATTCACGAAGGCAAGAACCACCAGGTGCGACGTATGTTCAGCACCCTCGGTTTCGAGGTCAAGCGACTTGACCGCGTGGCCTATGCGGGTCTGACTCCCGGGGAACTCAGACGAGGGGAGTGGCGCTTTCTCTCCCGCAATGAGGTCGAAAAACTCTATCGGTTGTGTGGTGGTCACTGATTATATTTGACAAGTTCCGTTTGACGTAACGGGCATATCGCTTTTTTCTCTCCAATTTTCATCGACCCCTTGCGATGAAACCGACATATACTACCTGGCTGCGCCGCATGACGGTGTTGGCCTTGCTGTATGCATTTGCTATTTCGCCAACTCCGGCGCTGGCTTTCGACTCGTTCGAAGAGCTGCTCGACCGTTCCGGCTCGGAAGGCACTGCGGAGGAGTTGTTCAACGATCTCGAAGATTTGCGCCGGAACAAAATTCCGGTCAATCTCGCCACCGAAGAGCAACTGCTCGAACTGCCGCTGCTTTCTGCTGCCGATGCGGCAAAGATCATCACCCGGCGGCAGCGCGGGCCGATCAGAGCCATTGCTGAACTCGAAGCGGTAATCGGCAAGGACGCCGCCCGCCGTCTTGCCCCGTACCTCTCATTCAAACTGCCGCCTGAAAAAAAGAGAAAAGAGCCACAGGAGAAACTTCGGGGCAGCGTGATCGGGCGGGTTTTCTGGGAAGATCCCCCGCGCGCTGGGGTCACAAATGGCAAGTATGCCGGAGGGAATCGCCATGTGTACAGCCGGTTTCAGGTGGCCACGCCGCACTATGGTGTTCATCTTTTGTCGGACAGTGATGTTGGCGAACCGGATATCGACGACTTTCTCTCGTTCAATGTCCATGCCGAACGGATCGGCATTCTGACGCAGGCGGTTGTCGGAAATTACAAGCTGAGTTTCGGGCAGGGGTTGCTTTTCGGCCAGGGACGCTACTTTTTCAAAGGCTCGGACGCCGTCGATGGCGTGCTGCTCTTCGCACCGGCGCTCCGGCCCTACACCTCGGCTGGTGAGGACAACTTTCTGCAAGGCGCGGCGGCGACAATTTCACCGGGGCCGTTCGAGTTGACGGCGTTCACTTCGAGTAACAAGCTCGATGCGACCATCAAGAATGGCGTGGTTACGAGCATTGCCACCGGTGGCTATCATCGCACAGCTACAGAGCTTAAAAAGAAGGACAACCTCACTCAGGAGGTCAACGGCGTGAATCTCCGGTACCGTTATCGCGCTGGAGAGTTGAGTAGTGCCATTGGCGCGACATGGACGAAATACAGATACGGGCTTCCGCTTACATGGCTCGATGACGGCAAAAATGGCGGCCAGCTCACCTCTCTCGAAGCGAGCGCCGTGTATCGAAACACACAGGTTTTCGGCGAGGCCGCATACGCAGCCGAGCCCGGCGCCCTGTCATGGATATGCGGCGTTCAGGCCGATTTGGCAAAGGGAATTGCCGGCATTGTCTCCATGCGTGACTACGCCTTTGAATACTACTCTCCGTTTGCCGGAGCGTTCGCCGAGCGGGGCGACAACGCATCGAACGAGAGTGGCCTCTATTTTGGTCTGAAGGCCAAAGCACTCGACAACCTGACCCTTGCCGGTTTTTATGACAGGTTCAGATTTCCGGTGCTCGACAAGCGATACTACGTCTACCCGTCATCTGGCTACGAGGCGCGGTTCTACGCGACCTGGGAGCAGAACCGCTGGATTACCTGGGATGTCATGTATCAGCATAAGGAGAAGGAGGAGGCTAAAAAGCAGTTCGATAGCAACATCGGAACATCGCCTTACATACCGGTGCCCAAAATTACCAACCGGGCGCAGCTTGGTCTGGTGGCTCGATGTTCTTCAAGCATCACGCTGAAATCGCGAGCTGCATTCAAGAGCCTCCGGAGCCACTTTGTCAGCGGGACGGAGAGCGAGGAGGGGTGGCTGCTCTATCAGCAGCTCAACTGGAAAAGCGGCCCCTTCACGCTCAAGACCCGCCTTGCCCGTTTTGACACCGACAGTTACGATGTTGCCCTTTATGCCTACGAAGACGACCTGCCGCTGGTTTATACGCTCAACGCCTACTATGGGCGGGGCAAAGCGTGGTTCATTGTGCTCGATTTCGAGCCGGTGAAGAACTTCAACCTGACCGCCAAGTACGAAACGACATGGTACGACGACCGCGACGTTTACAGCAGCGGAAATGATCTTCGCAACACCTCGTCACCGGCTTCGTTCAACGTGGGGTGTATGCTGAAGTTTTGAGGAGGGATGAGGTTGTTTGACGGTTGAGGAGCTTGAATTACTGAAAATTCAGCGCTATATAACATCGTTAAAGGGTCAAAAAAGCCAAAACAACTTGGGGCCCTATTAAGCGGATTGTAGGTTTGATTCTTGCCGTCATCAGAGCGCAGATGGTGATAACCGGAGTGCACAGAGCGTTTGGGCTGGGCACCGGGTGAGTGGGTGGTGGTTTGTGTTGCTGGGCAATGTGTCGAAAAATGTTTTTTTCAGAAAGAATTATGCGGGTGAATCAGGAATTTCTGAAATTGGTGAGAGAGAAAGCGGAGGAAAAGCTGCTTTTTCTCCCCCATGCACTGAACCAGATGATGCGACCTGATCGGATGATTAGTACGCCAGAAGTGAGGAGGGCTGTTTTTGATGGTGAGATCATTGAAGAATATCCGGAAGATGCAAGAGGTCATAGTTGTCTTATACTTGGATACGGCGAGGGTGAAAGGGCGTTACACGTTGTTTGTGCGCCGAAAGATGAATATTTGGCAGTTATTACAGCCTATATTCCAAGTGCGGATCAATGGAGTGTTGATTTTAAATGGAGGAGAAAATTATGAAATGCATGTACTGCCAAGCTGAAATGAAGAAAGGAACCGTACCATTTCATATTGACAGAAAGGGGGTTCATGTAAGTCTTGATGAAATTCCTGCATGGGTGTGCCCACAGTGTGGGGAATCCTATTTTGAGGAGAGGGAAGTTGATGCGATTCAGGAGTTGGTCAAAACGGTTGAAGAACAAACACACAAGTTTGCAAAGACAGCGCAGAAATAACCACCGTGTTGGGTGTTATTACGCGAATGATAGGTTTGATTCTCGTTGTTATTAAGACGCATATAGTGATGAATTTACAATCATGACGCATTGATTTGTAAAAATATGTTATCTGTTTCATCAATATTAGCAGGAATTCTTTCGCTCGCGGGCGTAATCTTAGGTGCGAGCCTTCAATATTACTTTTCTCGTACCTCTGAAGAAAAAAACAACTTAAACTTTTAAAAAAAACAGGCATATGTGGATTATTTGGGATCTGTTGCGAAATTTGCTCAGGCAGCAAAGATCAATCCAATTGAAAGATTGAAATCGCTTTCAGAAGCAGCCGATGCTAAAACCCGTATATGTATTTATGGTTCTAACGAATCTGTCTCGTTGTTGGCAGAATTTGAGCGGCAAGGCGCTCAGCTTGCATCGAAAGTGTCTATAAATACCTTTATGAGTCTTTGTTCACAAATGCGAAAAGAGGGATTAAACAAAGATTCAATAATATCATCGGATGATCTTGAAATTGTTCTTTTTGGGCCTGAACCATGATCAACGATAAAAGCTTAATAAGGATTTTTTTCGGAATCGCTCAGAGTAAATCCCTTCATCCCCTATCCCGCAGCCTTAACCAGCCGATCTCGTATCGCCCTTCCAATCCCTTTCTCCGGCGGTAGTTCGCAATAAATCGTCCCGATCCCCTCAGCATCGCATGTTCTGAAAAATCCGAACAGCACGCGGGCGTATTCGTTCATGTCTTGGCATTGGAGCGATTTGGCGGCTCCGGCGGGTGGGGTGGTGAGGCCGATCCAGGCGGTTTTTGGGTCAGTCGGCAGGCTTGGTGGCGGGGTTTCGACGAGGATGATTTCGGCTTCGGGGCTGTAGTGGCGGTATTTCTGGCCGGGGCTTTTCGGGGCTTCGCCCGGCTTGCAGGCGGTCGCTATCTCGATGTCTGGAACCAGCTCGCGGAGGCTTTCGATGCTGACGGCTCCGGTGCGCAACAGGCGCGGCGGGTTGACCGAGCAGTCAACGATGGTCGATTCGAGGCCGATGGTACTTGGCTCGCCGCGCAAGAGGCAGGCGATTCTGCCGCCGAGGTCGTGATAGACCGTTTTCCAGTCCGTCGGGCTTGGACGGCCTGAAACGTTGGCCGATGGCGCAGCGACCGGATGCTTGCAGTGACGCAGAAACTCCGCGGCGACCGGGTGCGACGGGCAGCGCACGCCGATCGTCGGCAGTCCGGCGGAGACGATCTCCGGCACGGAGTTGCGCTTTTTCAGTACCAGCGTCAGCGGGCCGGGGAAAAAGCGTTCGATAAGCATCTTCGCCGTTTCACCGATCTCCGTTGCTACCTCGCCGATCCGGTCGGGCGTCGCCACGTGCACAATCAGTGGATTGTCCGAAGGCCGTCCTTTCGCTTTGAAAATCTTCGCCACTGCGTCCGGATTAAAGGCGTCGGCTCCGAGACCGTAAACGGTTTCGGTCGGAAACGCAACCGTTTCGCTACGGTTGAGGCAGCTTGCGGCCTCTTCGGGCCGGTCGGTCACGAGGGTCTGCATCGGTCGGAGGATTGCGGTCAATGTGCGAGCGCCTTCAGCGCTTCGGGGAAAAACCAGGTGTAGCAGAGCAATCCCGTGACGGCTCCGGCCAGCGGCACGCTGAAATTGTCGTCGATCCTGAAGGCGCCGATTTTCAGCACCAGCGCCTCGGTGATGGTTCCGGCGATTGCTATGACAATCGCTGCGGGAAAGATCATGCCGGGGATGAACAGGACGACAGGCAGGGCGCTCGCGAAAAACGCCAGACTTCCTTCGAAGCTTTTCTGGCCGAAGCGGTGCCGCCCAAATCTTTTTCCAACCAGCGCCGCTACCGTGTCCGACACCGAGACCATCGCGAAAGCCGCGACGGCGATCGTTTTCGGGAAAAAGGCGATCAACGCGAATGCCGCGAGGGTGATCCATGTCGCGCCGTTCAGATGCAGGCGCTCCCTGCTCAGCTCGTGATGCCGCAGCATGGTGCCGAAGGTCGAGTGGTACCAGGTCGAGAGGAATGGCACGAAATGTTTGGAAACATCGACCAGAAAGAATCCCGCCGTGACCGGAGCGAGGATCAGGAGCGCCTGTTTTCTGCCGATGTGCCAGTAGATCAGCGGAATCAACAGCGAGGAGAGGTGGATCGCCTTGCGCGCGAACTCGTAACGGAAATCGAGATGGTCGATCTCCGGTTCGATCTTTCCGTTTTTAAACGTTCTGTTCATCACGCGAAGGGAATGCTGATCGGTTTGTTTTCCACTGCCCGGAAAAAATTCTTGCTGAATATACACCGAAAAAGCTGGATGTGGAAAAGAGAGCAGGCCAACAGGGGAGTCGCAAAATTCATCTCTGAATACCGGGCAGCGCGGGGTTCGTTTTTTGGTAAAATCGCTTATTTTATTCACGGAAGTTTCCGTTATCAGGTTCAAGCGCATGTCATCAGAGAAACTCAGGCTGGCCGCCATCGATCTCGGCACCAACTCCTTTCACATGGTTATCGTCGAGGAGAGCGAAGAGAAGGGCATTGTTGAAATCGACCGTGTTAAGGATATGATCTGCATCGGTCGCGGCAGCATTTCCACCAAGTGGCTCGATCCGGCGGCGATGGAGGCGGGCGTGGCTACGCTCCGGAACTTCATCGTGCTGGCCACCCAGCGGGGCGTTGCGCCGCACAACATTCTCGCCTTTGCCACCAGCGCCATCCGCGAGGCCGATAACCGCGACGAGTTCATCGACATGGTGCGGCGCGAGACCGGCCTGAAGGTGCGGGTGATTACCGGAAAGGAGGAGGCGCAGTTCATCTACTACGGCGTGCGCAACGCCGTCACCCTGCGCGACAAGCCCGATCTCTTGTTCGACATCGGTGGCGGGTCGGTGGAGTTCATTATCGCCGACAAGTCGACGGTGCATCTGCTCGAAAGCCGAAAGATCGGCGTGGCCAGGATGCTGGAGCGTTTCGTGACCACTGATCCGGTTTCGGCGCATGAGCTGAAGCTGCTGCAGCAGTTTTTCGCTGCCGAGATGTATGGCGGTGCGGCGGAGAAGGCGCGCGAACTCGGCGTGAGCCGGGCTATCGCCTCGTCGGGCACGGCGCAGAACATCGCCCGCATGATTCGCTCGGGCAAGGATACTGAAGCGGCGGACGTGCTGAACCAGAGTGGTTTCAGCCGTCAGGAGTTTGAGAGCTTCTACCGGCAGGTGATTACGATGGACGCTCCGGCACGGCGCAAGCTGACCGGCCTCGACGAGAAGCGCGTCGATCTGATCGTGCCTGGTTTGATCCTGTTCGACACCATTTTCCGGGTATTCGGCATCAGGTATGTGGTGATCTCCGATTCTGCGCTGCGCGAGGGGATGGTGCTGCACCAGATCGCCTCCATCCGTGGTCGCGACGGCAGCGGCCAGCTCGACATCCGGCGGCAGAGCGTGATGGAACTCGGCTACCGCTGCAACTGGCACAAACCACACTCGGAGCAGGTCGCCCGCCTCGCGCTGATGCTCTTCGACGAACTCCATCCGCTGCACGGGCTCAAGGAGCGCTACCGTGAGCTGCTCGAATACGCGGCGATGCTGCACAACATCGGGGAGTTTATTTCGATTTCAGCGCACCACAAGCACAGCCAGTATATCATTATGAATGCCGACCTGCGCGGCTTTTCGCCGACCGAAATCGACATCATCGGCAACGTCGCGCGTTACCACCGCAAGCAGCCGCCCACTGAAAAGCATCCGCTTTATAGCCAGCTCAAAGCATCGCATCGTCGAGCGGTCGATGTGCTCTCCGGCATCCTGCGCATCGCCAATGGTCTCGAACGTGGTCATCGCCAGAACGTGCAGTCGATCACAGCCCGCATCGACCAGGAGCACATTGTGCTGGAGGCGGTCACGCAGTTCGAGCCGGACATCGAACTCTGGGCGGCTTGCGGGCTGAAGGAGTGGCTCGAAGAGGTGCTCGGCAAACCCATCATGATCGAGGCCCGCATCCGGTAATGGCTTTGTACGAAAAGCTTGCCAGGCCGGGATCGCTCTGGTTCGAATCGACCTTGCCCGGCGCGTTCTACGGCGATTCCCTCTTTTTCTCTAACCCGCTTGAAACGCTGACGCTCCATGCGGGCGACGACGTCGCGGCATGGTTCGACGCGCTGGAAGCGCGGCTCGATGCGGGCTATTGCCTCGCCGGATGGCTCGGCTACGAGGCGGGCTACCTGCTCGATTCGGCGCTCGCAGCTCTCGCCTCTGCCGGAGCTGATCGCGAGCTTCTCGGCTGGTTCGGTGTCTATCGCCGCCCGGAGCGTTTCAGCCGCGATGCTGTCGAGGCCGAGGACGCCGCCACCGTGTCGCAAAACTGTGCGGTCGGCGGTCTCGAATTCGAGTTTAGCGAAGCGGAGTACTGCCGAAAGATCGAATGGCTGCGGGCGGAGATCGCGGCGGGCAACGTCTATCAGGCGAACTTCACCGGGCGCTGCCGCTTCACCTTTGACGGCGCAATCGAGGCGCTCTACGTCTCGATGAAGCGCCGCCAGCCCTCGCCGTGGTCGGCCTTTCTCAACACTGGCGACCGGGTGGTTCTCTCCTTTTCGCCGGAACTGTTTTTCGTCCGCGACGGCCAGTTGATCGAGACCATGCCGATGAAGGGCACCGCGCCGCGCCGCGAAAGTCCCGACGAAGATCTCGCTGAAAAAGCGGGACTGGCAAAGTGCGAGAAGAATCGCGCGGAGAATCTGATGATCGTCGATCTGTTGCGCAACGACCTCGGGCGCATCTGCGTGACCGGTTCGGTGCAGGCATCCGGCCTGTTCGAGACGCAGACCTACCCAACGCTGCACCAGATGGTTTCGACCGTGCGTGGCGAGCTGCGTCCGGCGACCCGGCTGCACGATCTTTTTCGGGCGTTGTTTCCCTCCGGTTCCGTGACCGGCGCGCCGAAGGTGCGGGCGATGCAGCTCATCCGCGAGTTGGAGAAAAGCCCGCGCGGCATCTATACCGGTGCGGTTGGCTTTATGCTGCCTGAGGGGCGCATGGCTTTCAACGTGGCGATTCGTACCATCGAACTACAAGGGTGGAGCGGCGTGTATGGTACGGGCAGTGGCATCGTCTGGGACTCCGATCCATATGCGGAGTACCGCGAATGTATGCTCAAGACGCGGATTCTCTCCGATCTCGTGCCGTCCGCCGCGCCGGATGTGCCGGGAATTTTCGAGACGATGCAGTGGAACGGCGGGGAGTTTCTCTTGCTCGACGATCATCTCGACCGGCTCATTTCTTCAGCCTCGGCACTTGGATTTACGTTCGACCGAAATGCAATCGTCGAAGCGCTGTCAGGCAAGTCTCAGGAGTTGCGTGAAGCAAGTGGCAGGCATCGCGTGCGGCTCACACTTTCTCACGACGGTGGGATATTGATAACTTCGGAGCCGTTCGATTTTGACGCATCCGGCAAGCCCGTGCGCGTCTGTATCGCCGCCGAACGAGTCGATTCGAGTGACCCGCTGCTTCGTCACAAAAGCATCGTTCGCGAACGCTACGACAGCGTATTTCGCGAGGCTCAGGGGAAAGGATTCGGCGAGGTGCTCTTTCTGAACGAGCGCGGAGAGGTCACTGAAGGCGCGATCAGCAACATTTTCGCGCGCATCGGTGGGCGCTGGCTGACGCCGCCGGAGTCGAGCGGACTGCTTAACGGCGTGTTCCGCCGCTACCTTTTGCGCACGCGCCCGTGGTTCGTCGAAAAAGCAATTACTCTCGACGAGCTGCGTCGGGCTGACATGGTGCTGATCTGCAATGCGCTGCGCGGCGCGCGCCCGGCACAGATTGTCATGCCGGAATAAGCGCCTCGAAGGTTGAAGCGCAACGGCTTGAGCCGTATATTGATACCAGAACTCATCTTAAGCAACCGCCAACCGCTTCCGGCCATGAGAGACCACACGCCGAATTTCAAACTGCTCGAACTTTCCGATGCGAGCAAAACACTTGTCAGAGAGACCGTAACCCAGCTGCTCGAAAAGCTTGCCGGAGACGGTCAGCTCACACCCGACGCCCGGCTTGAATTCTGGGTGGAGATTCCCGGCGTGAAGCATCCACGCGGCACCTTCCGGGGTGGTTGCCTCATGCCGGACAGCTATCTCTGTCTGTCGGACTGGTTCGCCACCGGCAGTTCTGCCATCAAACCGGCGGAAGAGTACGCCAGCTCCGAAAATCCGCTCGATGCGGCATGGGCTGATTTCCTCGACGAACTCTATTACCAGATTGAAATTTTCACTTCCGTAGCTTCTGCCAATCAGGGCATCACGGTTGAACTCTGGGCCGGAACAAGGGGCAGGCCAGAATGCGAGTGGATTTATGCGGTGGATAAAAAGATAGAGCTGCCGTAAGAGGGGGAGTGGACGCTGTGGACTTGGTGGACGAATGCAGGAACGATTTTCCCGCAATTTTCTCTTTGTCCACTCAGTCCACAGCGTCCACCAAGTCCACCTTTTCAGGCCATTCGCAGATTTCCCGAATCGCGCAGTTCGCGCATTCGGGCTTTTTGGCTTTGCAGGTGTAGCGGCCGTGCAGCAGCAGGTAGTGGTGGAAGTCGATCAGTTTTTCTTCGGGAATGACTTTGACCAGCGCCTCTTCGGTCTCTTCCGGTTTCGATGTTTTGCAGAGGCCGATGCGGTTGGAGACCCGGTGCACATGCGTATCAACCGGCATGGCGGGGATGCCGAAGGCGTTGCCGAGCACCACGTTGGCGGTTTTCCGGCCAACTCCCGGCAGGCTCTCCAGCGCTTCGCGCGAGGCGGGGACCTCGCCGCCAAACTCATCGACAAGCCGCTGACTCATGGCAAGGATGTTTTTCGCCTTGTTGTTGTAGTAGTTGATCGGGCGGATGATCGTTTTAATATCCTCCACATCCATTCGGCTCATGCTCGCGGCGTCGGGCGCTGCCTTGAAGAGCACGGCGGTGAGTTCGTTGACCTTCTTGTCGGTGGCCTGAGCGGCCATGATGGTGGCGACGAGAAGCTGAAAAGGGCTTTCAAAGTTCAGCTCGCTTTTCGGGTTCGGCCAAGCCTTCGACAGCGCCTGTTCGATGAAGTCGATCTTTTCACTCACGGAAGTGGTCATCCTCTTTGAAATAAGCCGGTTAGCGGTTTGGTTCCGTTTTCTGCATCTTCTGCTCGGAGTGGTCGATCAGGCCACGGCCGCACTTTTTGATCCGTCCTTCAGTCTTCATGTCGTTGAAGATGGCGTCGAGAATGCCGTTGACGAACTTGCTGCTCTTGTCGGTGCTGCTGAACTTCTTGGCGATCTCGATAGCCTCGTTGATCGACACCTTCGGCGGAATGTCCTCGCAGTAGAGAATTTCGGCCAGAGCCATCCGCAGGATGTTCTTGTCGATGATCGCAATGCGGCTCATGTCCCAGTTGAAGGTGTGCTTGGCGATATATCGATCGATCTCTTCACGGTTCTTGACGATGCTCTGCATCAGGTGGTTGAAGAACTTCATCGCGTTGGGATCGTCCATGATCTCTTTGGTCAGAAGCCAGTTTGCCGCTGAATCGGTATCGACATCCCGGAGTTCAAGCGTGTAAAGCGCCTGAAGAATTTTTTCCCGGATTTGCCGTCTGTAGGTTTTCATGATGCGGTATTAAGAGAGTTGTGGTGTAAGGATCTCGGTGATGACTTCACCGGTCTCCACAAAATTCTGGAACAGCGCTCCGGGCTGGTGCCGGGAGAGCTCCTGCATGGAAAAGTTGCCTGTCGCCACAGCGATGGAGCGGGCGTCGAGTGCCTTGGCGCAGCGAATGTCGTGCTCGGTGTCGCCGATGATAACGATCTCCGTCGGGGAAAAGTTTTTTCCGGTGATCTGGCGGGCGCGTTCGTGGGCGATGCGGGGAAGTTCGTTGCGGTCGAGGGCGTCGTCGGCGAACGCGCCGAACGGGAAGTAGTGATCGATGCCGGGGAGTTTGAGTTTGTGGCGTCCGGAGGCCTCGAAGTTGCCGGTCAACAGGCCGAGCAGAATGTCGGAGCGGGATGAAAGTGCGTCGAGCAGCTCACGAACTCCTTCGAGCAGCGTGATGTCCGACGGGCGGGCGCGTTTCCGGAAGAGCGCGATGTAGGCCGCTTTTGCCTGGTCGAACTTTCCGGCGATCTCATCCTTCTGTAGGCCGCCGTTTTGCAGCACCTCATAGATGATGGCGCTGTCCATCTTGCCCGAAAAATCGTGCGTGCCGGTGCTGCCCTCGGTGCCGTACACCTCAAGCAGTGCATCTGCGAGCACGCGCCGGTTCATGGCGCCGACCTTCAGCAGGGTTCCATCGATGTCAAACAGAACAAGTTTACGGTACATTATCTTCAGGCTACAGACTCTTCTTCAGAACGAGCTTTTTCAATCTTCACCGGAATGAGTTTCGATACTCCTTCCTCTTCCATCGTGACGCCGTAGAGCGCCTGGCAGGATGCCATGCTCTTTTTGTTGTGCGTAACGATAATAAATTGGGTGTTATTCTCAAATTTTTTCAGGAGTTTCACAAATCTTCCGACGTTGGCGTCGTCGAGCGGTGCATCGACTTCGTCGAGGATGCAGAAGGGACTCGGCTTGACGAGGTAGATCGCGAAAAGCAGCGAGAGCGCCGTCAGCGCCTTCTCGCCGCCACTGAGCTGCTCGATGGCGAGTGGCTTTTTGCCTCGCGGTTTGGCGACGATCTCGATATGCGCTTCGAGCGGATCTTCATCCGAATGGATCAGAAGATCGACCTCGTCTTCGGGGTCGAACAGGTCGTGGAAAATCCGGATGAAATTTTTTCTGACCTCGGCGAAAGTCTCCTCGAATTTTTCGAGCGCCGTGCGGTTGATCTCCTCTATGGTCTCCCTGAGCTGCGCCTCGGCGTTGACCAGATCCTCTTTCTGCGTGGTCAGGAAGTCGAGCCGCTCCTTTTCGCTTTCGTACTCCTCCAGCGCCAGCTCGTTGACGCCGCCGAACTGCTCACGCTGTTTCTGCAGGTAGGCGAGACGTTCCCGTGATGCGGCAATGTCGAAGCCCTCTGGCGTGTGCGCGGGCATCATTTCGAGTTCAACGCCGTAGCGCTCCATCACCGTTGCCTGCAAGTGGGCGATCTCCTGTTCGAGCTTTGCCTTGCGGTTGCCGAACTCGGAGAGCATCTGCTGCGAAAGGTCGTGCTTGCGGCGCAGATCGCGCAGGTTCGAGAGGGCGTCGTGGTTGCGTGCCTGGAGGTCGCGGCAGATTGTTTCAAGCTCGTTCAGCGCCTCCTGCTGGCGCGCTGAGACGAGCACGGCCTTTTCGTGCTCAGCCGTTGCCTGGGCGATTGACTGGCCGAGTTCGGCAACCTCTTTTTCCGCTCGCGCGATCTGGCGCTGCATTCCCTCGATCTCGTCGCTGAGCGTGATGATCGTCTGCTGGCAGGCGCTCGCCCGGAAGCCGTGCTTTTCGAGGTCGAGCTGCGCGTCGCGGTAGCGGCCCTGCTGCGCCTGAAGCTCCGCATGCAGCGCCCGGCTGCGACTCTCCCCGGCGGAAAGCTCCTCCTGCATGGCGTTCACCTTCTGCTGACCGGCTTCAATCTCCGCTTCGAGGCGCAGGGTTTCGGGCTGTGTTTTCTCCAGTTCGTCGAGTACGCCTTGGATAGAGGCGATCAGCGCGGCCCGCTCCCGGTCGGCATGGGCGATCTGATCCGCGCCGGAGCGCTCCTCGGCTTCGAGCCGCGCGAGGCGTTTTTCGAGCGCCGAAATCTCCTGGCTGATCGATGCGGCGGCGCGTTTCGCGCGCTCGGTGTCGATGGCGCTGAACTCCTTGCGGAGCGCCGTGAGCGCGTTTTCCGCCTCAGCGATGGTTGCCGCCATGGCGGTCATCTGCTTCTGCAACCGGTCGCGCTCGGCTTTTTTCCCGAGCCTGACGCTCTCGCCGCCCTTCGCGCTGCCACCGTAGAGCACGCCACGGCGGGTGAACTTTTCGCCCTTTTCGGTGATGAAGAGTACCTCGGGATGGTGCTCCGCCAGCCGCTCGGCGGTGTCGAGATCGGCCACGATGTAGCTTTGCTGCAACAGCAAATTTACGGCTTTCGACAGCTCCGCCGGAACCTCGACCAGCTCAATGGCCCGACGCGCGCCCTCGATTTTGGGATAATCGATCTGTGCACCGCCGTCAATGAGGTCAAGAATCAGGAAGTGCACCTTGCCTTTGTCGGCTTTTGTAAGGTTCGATACAGCGAGCCTGGCCTCGTCGAGGTTGCGGCAGAGGTAGTAGCCGAGGCTCTCACCGAGGGCGGCGTTGAGCGCTTTTTTGTCATCTTCCCGGACGGAGATCAGGTCGGAGAGGCAGCCGAGTCCCGGTTTACCATCGCGCTGCTTTTCGAGGAAGGCCACCCCCTCCGGCAGCCCTTCGAACTTTTCGAGGATCGAGTTGCAAAGGATGATCTGATTGTTCAGATGGTTGTACTCGCCCTTGAGCGAAAGCAGTTCCTCCTTCTTTTTCTCACCCTGCTCGGTGATGCTCGCCTTCAGCGCAACGAGCCGCTCCTCCTCTTTTTTCAGCTCTGCAAGGGCGATTTTTTCTCTTCGATGACCTCTGACGTGCGGCGGCGCTCCGGCTCCGACTGCTCCATCGAGCGTTCCAGATCGCGCTTGCGCTGGTCGAGGCGCTGCACCGAACCTTCGAGATGCTCCTTGCGGGTGCGGAGCGACTGGCGCGTCAGGTTCAGGGCGTTGAGTGATTTCTGGAGTTCAGCCACGGCGCGGCGTTTCTGTTGCAGTGCCTGACGGCTGGCATCGAGCGCCGTGTTCAGCTTGGCCTGCTGCTCCTTCAGTTGCTCGAAACCGGCGAGCCGCGTGGCGCACGTCTCCTCCAGCGGCGTCCGTTGCTCCGACAGCTCTTTTGACAATGCCTCCTGTTCGAGCCGCTTGCGACCCTTGTCAGCTATCGAATGGTTGAGGCGGTCGATGGTTTGCAGCAAGTTTTTCTGTTTTTCCTGATGTTGCAGGAGCTGCTTTTCGAGCGTGTGCGCGAGCTGGTTCGAGGCGTTGAACTCCTTCTGGTCGTCAGCAAGCTTGCGTTCGAGTTCAAGCTGGCGCAGTTCGGACTCCTGATGCGCGCTGTCGAGTTTTGCAATGGTGGCCGACAGCTCGTGGCTCTGGCGCTCCTCGGCGGCGATGGAATCGAGCAGCGGCTTGAGCTTCTGCAAATGCTCGTCCATCGAAATGGCCGAGAGCGTCAGGTCGAGCGTGCGAAGCTCCTCCCGGATCTCCTTGAGCCGCTCGGCCTTGCGTACCTGCAAACGGAGGTTGCGCACCTTTTTTTCCACCTCGGCGAGCACGTCATCCACGCGGGCCAGATCGCGCGAGGCGCTTTCGAGCTGGCGGAAGGTCTGCTTGCGGCGCTGCTTGTAGCGTGTGATGCCTGCGGCCTCCTCGAAGAGCCGGAGCCGCTCTTCGCTTTTGTTGCTGATGATCTCCTCGATCATCTTCAGCTCGATTACCGAGTAGGCATCGCTGCCCATGCCGGTGTCGGCGAAGAGGTCGAGAATGTCCTTGAGGCGGCAGGGTACCATGTTGAGCAGGTAGTCGCTGTCGCCGTTGCGGTAGAGGCGGCGCGTCACCGTCACCTCGGTGTACTCGGTCGGCAGGACGTTGCGGGTGTTCTCGATGGTTATGGAGACCTCGGTGAAGCTGTGGGGTTTGAGGCGCTTGGTGCCGTTGAAGATGATGCTCTCCATCTTCGGCGACCTGAGGAGCATCGATTTCTGCTCGCCGAGCACCCACCGGATGGCATCGACCACGTTGGTCTTGCCGCACCCGTTCGGGCCGACGATGGCCGTCAGTCCTTTGTCGAAGTGAATTCTGACCTTATGCGCAAAGCTTTTGAAACCGAAAAGCTCGATTTTCGACAGGTACATGAACGGGGTGTTAGCGGTCTCCGAAAGAACGACGATGCAGCAACAGACATCGTCTTTCGGCAAGCCGGTATTTGCGGCAGCCGGACGAAAGTTAACAAAAAATCGACGAATCGGGCAACGAAGCGGTTACGCCATGCCGCCTGAAGCGCTGCGGGTTGCGAGCACTACGGCGCGGACCTCTGCCGCCGCTTCGACGTCGTGGACGCGCAGGATGTCCGCGCCGTTCAGGAGCGCGATGGTGTTGGCGCTGATGGTGGCGAAGAGGCGCTCCGAGGGCGGCGGCGCGTCTTGGCCGGGGCGCCTGATCGCCTGGCCGAGGAACGACTTGCGCGACACTCCGGCCAGCACCGGGCAGCCGAGCTCGTGCAGCTCGTCGAGCTGGGCGAGCAGGCGGTAGTTCTCCTCGACGGTTTTGCCGAAGCCGAGGCCAGGATCGACGATGATTGCCTCAATGCCGTGCTTCCTGGCAATGTCGATGGAATGGCGCAGGAAACGGGTCACTCGAAGCATCACCTCCTCGTTTTCCGCACCGGTATCATGGCTCCAGCGGAGCATGTCCGGCTTCGCCGGAGTGTGCATCAGCACCACGCCACAGGAGTGCTTCGCGCACACCTTCGGCATGTTCGGATCGAAGCTGAAGCCCGAAATGTCGTTGACGATGTTCGCTTCGGCCCGCAGTGCTTCAGCGGCCACTTCCGACTTCCAGGTGTCGATCGAGATCAGCACGTCGCTGTGACGGCGGAGCAGTTCGATGAAGGGAATGGTTCGCCGTATCTCCTCCTCCGCGCTGACCGGTGCTGAACCGGGGCGCGTCGATTCGCCGCCCACGTCGATAATATCCGCGCCCGCCCCTACCATCGCCAGTGCTGATTCGAGGGCGCGTTCGAGCTGTGCTGTCTCACCGGCTTTCCCGTAAGTGCCGCCGTCGAAAAACGAATCGGGCGTGAGGTTGATGATACCCATGATGGCCGGACGCGCCGAAAGGTTGAGCATCGTGCCTGCGCAGTTCAGCCGGAAACGGCTTTTGTTTGTTGGATTATGGTTTATCACGAAAAGCTTAACTGATTGCGAATGGCACCGGTGTGAAGGTCAGGATGAAAACAGCGATGCAGGCCCATCCGGCGATCATCCGTCCTGGCGACAAGGGGCGGTCGCTGCCCGCCTGTGGGTGCTTCGTGCCGAGGAAACGGCGCAGGATGAAGGCCCAGATGATCCAGCCCGGCCATGACCAGCGGAGCAGCAGTTCCGGTACCGGAAAAACAAGTGCTGGATTGATCAGTTCGAGCAAACCGATGATGAACGACGGAGCGCCGATGATGGTGATACAGGCGAGGAAAAACTTCGAGATTTTCCGGTGTCCCTCGCTGCCGAACATGGCGTAGATGACGTGCCCGCCATCGAGCTGGCCGACTGGGAGGAGGTTCAGCGCGGTGACGAAACAGGCGAGCCATCCGGCAAAAAGAAACGGATAGTGGTAGAGTTCATACATCGGCGGTAGTCCCTTCGGCTGGATGATCTTTTCAAGCATGATGAAGAGCAGATTCTTGCCGAGATACAAAGTACCCGTTGGCGCGGCCGGAATGCTGCCCATCGACCGGTACTCCGGATGTATCGAATAGATATACTCCGCAGGCGGCAGGTGCAGGAAGCCGTAGATGAGAAGAGCAAGCGCGACCGTGAATCCGGCAAGCGGTCCTGCTGCGCCAATATCGAAGAGCGCCTGGCGGCTCCGGATCGGCTCCTTGATGCGGATGACAGCGCCAAGGGTGCCGATGCTCATGAAAAACGGCAACGGCGGAAGAGGAATGTAGTAGGGCAGCGTAGCACTGATTCGATGCTTCACGGTGGCGAAAAAGTGGCCGAACTCGTGCACGCTCAGGAATGCGAGCAGGGAGAGCGAAAACGGCACGCCTGTTTTGAGTGCGGCGATAAATCCGGCCCTGCTTGTCATGGAAGGGGAGATGCCTGTCCAGATCGCTCCGGCCCAGGTCGTGGTCAACAGGGTCGCGACAAAAAGAAGAAGATGGATCGGATAGTTTCTGCCGGTCGTAAGCTTCGGTTCTTCGTACGAAAAATCAGGCATTGATCATAGGGGTTGACACCCTTGTCATTTTGTAAATAGCGCAAACTTCCGGATTCCTGCCGCTGGAGCTTTCATGCCGGGCTGCGTGACAGCAACCCGGCTGTTATGAAAGTGCCGTGTCGGTGTTATTTCTCTTCTTTCTTTTCTTTTTCCGCGCTTTCGTCGCCGAAGGTCGCTGCCAGGCCCTTGACCAGTTCATCCTTTTCGGCGGCGGTCAGCTTTGCCTCGGGATGCGCTGGCATGTAAAACCACGGTGGCATCTTGCCGTTTCTGAGTTCGCCGGCAGCTTCATCGCCATCGTTTTTGCCGGACCGTCCCCATTCGGAGACGTTGAATTTCGACCGGCCTACGCTGACGTCGAGGTTGATGATCCACGACAACGGAGCGACGGTGCTGTACCAGGGCCAGATGGTTTCGTTGGAGTGGCAGTTGGCGCAGGATCGCTTGAAGAGTTCCTCCGTCCGGGGGCTGTCCCATTTGGGGGTGCCGGTGACCGGTGGATTCTCGTGGCTTGGTCCGGGGATGAGCTGAATCAGAATAAGAACGACCAGAACCACTGCCAATACTTTGCCGATTTTCATGGACAAATTCTCCTTTTGTGAGTTGTGACCGGGAAAAAGTCAGCTGTTCGATAACATGAAAGTAAAACCTTTACCTCGCTTTACCAATCATGGCCCGTGGCGGGTGGCTTCAGCGGAACATGCAGCACGGTCATGGGCCAGGAGCAGCTCACCCGATGCGCTTCCTTGCCCGTGGCGATGGCGGCGATAATGTCGAGTTCAATTCCGGAATAAAATTTCCGGGCCGAGGTCAAGCCGTCGAGTGTGAACTCGCCGATGCCCTGAAGACTGGCCACCAGCGGTACGCCGCCGATGAGCAGCAGGCTGCGGAACCCGTCGAGGCCCACGAACGCCGCTGCGCCATGCCGCTGCGCCTGGGCGATCATGAGCGCGAGCTGGCCGGGGGTGAAGTGGTGCAAGCTTTGCGAAATGAGCACGAGATCGACGGAGCCGCGTTCGATTCCCTCGAAATCGAACGCGTTTAGCCGCCTGAAGCTGACGGGAAGGCTTCGCTCTGCTGCCTGCCGGTTGCCTTCGTCAATCATTGCTGGCACGATGTCCGAGGCAGTGATCCTGACGTTGATGCCCGCCTTCAGCACCCGTTCGGCGAGTGCGAAAGTCAATCCGCCCGATCCGGCAGCCAGTTCGAGAATGCTGACCGGTTTTCCGGCGCGCCCAAGTTCCTCGATGAGCGGCATGAGCAGGTCGCACTGATGCTCGTATGCGAGTGTCATCCGGTTCATCCGGTCAAGCGCCCTGACCGATTCAAGCCGTTCGTCGCCGGGCTTCGTTTCGTCATCCATGTGTTCGCGCTCACCGGTTCTGACCATCTGTTCAATCAGTTCGGAGACGACGAATCCCGCCCCCAGCTCCTTCGATACTTCAAAGCGCTCCTGGCGGAAGCGCTCCATGAAGCTGTCGGTGAGCCGCTCAAGCTCTTCGATCTTCGACCATCGCGGCGGGAACTCGCCTTGTGAGCGAAGCTGGCCGAGCGTCTTGTATCCGGCTGTCTCCAGTTGAAGCATGGTGTTCCGGTTTGTGGCCTGTGATGCTGGCCGTGTGAAAGAAAAGAGAGGGGCTTCTACAAGTTTCAGGTTTGGCCTAAAGCGAGCAACCAGTTAAAAATATACGCCGCCCTGTCCAGAAATCGAAGCCGTTCAGACTCCTTGCCAGGCATCGAAAATTTTTTCAGGAAAAAGAATCAGATAGGAATTTTTCCGATTCTGTTTGCATTTTCATTAACTGATACTAAATTAGTATCAGAAATTAGGCACTTATGAAAGTACTCAACAAAGAAACAGACTACGCCGTCCGGGCGCTGATCTCACTCGGTATGAAGCCCGATGGGTGGGTTTCGGCCAAGGCAATCTCCGACGAGCAGGTAATTCCCTACCAGTTCCTGCGTCGCATCCTTCAGGAGCTGATCCGCAGCGGGCTGGTGGAGTCCAAAGAGGGCGCGGGCGGCGGCGTGAGGCTGGCGAAGGAGCCGGGCTTGATTGCCGTGGCCGAGGTGATCGAAATCTTTCAGGGCAAGGTGCAGCTCTCGGAGTGCATGTTCCGCAAGCAGCTCTGCTCGAATCGTGCCAACTGCGTGCTGCGCCACGAGATCATGCGCATCGAAAAAATGGTGAACAAAGAGTTTTCAGCAGTGAGCATCGGCAAGCTGATCGACGACTTGAGAGCGGTCGAGTCAATAGACAGGAGCCGAAAGGCAGAACAACAGGAGACAGTATGAAACGGCAGATCATAACCATAGATGAGAAAAAATGCACCGGGTGCGGCGACTGCATTCCGGCCTGCCCAGAAGGTGCGCTTCAGGTGATCGACGGCAAGGCGCGGCTGGTGAGCGACCTCTTTTGCGATGGCCTCGGCGCCTGTATCGGCCACTGCCCGACCGGCGCGATGCGGGTCGAGACGCGCGAGGCTGAGCCGTACGACGAGCGGCGCGTGATGGCCGAGAGCATCGTGAAGGCCGGGCCGAACGTCATCGCGGCGCACCTGCGCCATCTGCGCGATCACGGCGCCAAGGATTACCTGCGTGAAGCGCTGGCATATCTCGAAGAGCAGGGGATACCGAACCCGCTTGAGCAGGCCGCGGCACAGCCGGCACATGCGCATCACGGGGGAGGATGTCCCGGCAGTAAAATAATGGATTTCCGTCCAGCGAACGGAAGTGCGCAGGCTTCACCGGCATCAGCGGTTGGGGACGCGGTTCATGCACCAAGCGAGCTTCGCCAGTGGCCGGTGCAGTTGCACCTGGTTTCGCCGATCGCGCCCTATTTCGAGGGCTCCGACCTGCTTCTTGCCGCCGACTGCGTGGCATTCGCGGCAGGCGATTTTCACAACCGGCTTCTGCGCGGCAAGACCCTCGCAGTTGCCTGCCCGAAGCTTGACAGCGGTCTCGATGTTTACGTGGAAAAACTTGCAGCCATGATCGGCCATGCGCGCATCAACACCATCGCCGTGGCGATCATGGAGGTTCCATGCTGCGGAGGGCTGCTTTCGATTGTCGAGGAGGCGTCGCGGAAAGCTTCGCGCAAAGTTCCGGTCAAAAAGATTGTCATCGGCGTGCAGGGCGACACCCTGAGTGAGGAGTGGGTGTGAGATGCTGAAGGACGCACTTGGAGCCTGGCGCGGGTCGGAGGAGGAGATTAGCCGCCTGATCGAAGTTGACCCGGTCAACGCCGACGCCTGGAGCAACCGGGCGGGAGTCCGGAGTGCGTCTGGCGATCTCGAAGGAGCGCTGGGTGACCTGACGATGGCGATCAAGCTCGGGTTGCGATTCCGCGAGAGAATCATCGCGTATGGCAATCGCGGCATTATTCGCGCCGAAACCGGCGATTACGAAGGGGCAATCGAAGACTTCAGTGCGGTGATCGAGGCACGGCCCCGCAAATCCATCGTGAAAGCGGCGCTCATGCAGCGGGCGCTGGCGAAAGAAAGAATTGGTGACAGGGAGGGTAGTGCAGCCGACAGACGGCTGGCGAGCATTCTGTCACCGGACTTGAACAAACAAACAACAGAAAAGTAAGGAGATACACTATGTCTATGCATTGCGATCAATGCCAGGAGAGCATCAAGGGAACGGGCTGTAACGTCCGTGGCGTGTGTGGCAAGGATGATGTGACCGCCGCACTCCAGGACACGCTCGTCTACGCTACCGAGGGCATTGCTCTCTGCGCCGAGGCGCTCGAAGGGCCGATTGACCGGAAGTACGGCCGGTTCATCAGCGAGTGCCTGTTCGTGACTGTCACCAACACCAACTTCGACGATGAGGCTATCGTTGAGCAGATCAACAAGGCGCTCGCCATTCGCGACGAGATCAAGGCGCTCACCGGCAAGACTCCGGCGCACGACGCCGCGACCTGGAGCGGCAGCACCCGCGAGGAGTTCCTCGGCAAGGCGATGGCGTGCAGCATCGACAGCCTGAGCGCAGATCCCGATCTTCGCTCGCTCAAGAGCCTTTTGCTCTACGGCATCAAGGGCCTGGCCGCCTACACCGATCACGCCGCCGTGCTCGGCTACAATGACGACGACATCTACGCTTTCTATGTCAAGGGGCTTTCTGCACTTGCAAAAGAGCTGTTGGCCGATGAGCTGCTTGGCCTCGTGGTGGAGTGCGGCGCGACCGCCGTCAAGGCGATGGCCCTGCTCGACAAGGCCAACACCGAAACCTACGGCAACCCGGAGATCACCATGGTCAAAACCGGCGTCGGAAGCCGTCCGGGCATCCTCATCTCCGGCCACGACCTGCGCGACATGGAAGACCTGCTCAAGCAGACCGAAGGCACCGGCGTGGATGTGTACACCCACTGCGAAATGCTTCCGGCGCACTACTACCCGGCCTTCAAAAAGTACGCGCATTTCGTCGGCAACTACGGTAACTCCTGGTGGTCGCAGGATCGCGAGTTTGAGAGCTTTAACGGACCGATACTCATGACCACCAACTGCATTGTGCCGGTTCGCGAGTCCTATCGTGGCCGCATGTTCACCACCGGCATGGCGGGCTATCCCGGCCTGAAGCACATTCCGGCGCGTCCCGAAGGTGGCAGCAAGGACTTCTCCGAGATTATCGAGCTTGCCAAAACCTGCAAGGCTCCGGTCGAGATCGAGAACGGCGAGATCGTCGGCGGCTTCGCTCACAGCCAGGTGCTGGCGCTGGCCGACAAGGTGGTTGATGCGGTCAAGTCCGGCGCGATCAAACGTTTCGTGGTGATGGCTGGCTGCGACGGACGCCACAGCTCGCGCCAGTACTACACCGACGTAGCCTCAGCGCTGCCCAACGACACGGTGATCCTTACCGCTGGTTGCGCCAAGTACCGTTACAACAAGCTCGCGCTCGGCGACATCGGCGGCATCCCGCGCGTGCTCGACGCTGGTCAGTGCAACGATAGCTACTCGCTGGCCGTGATCGCCCTCAAGCTCAAGGAGGTGTTCGGACTGGAGAACATCAACGACCTGCCGATCTCCTACGACATCGCCTGGTACGAACAGAAAGCGGTCACCGTGCTGCTTGCCTTGCTCTACCTCGGCGTCAAAGGCATCCGCCTCGGCCCAACACTTCCGGAGTTCCTGACCCCGAACGTTACTGCGGCGCTGGTGCAGACGTTCGGCATCAAAGGTATTGACACCGTTGAAGCTGATGTTGAAGCGATGATGGCTGGGCATTGATTATTGTTGCATTGGACTTGCGAATACTGGTCTGATCGATGAAACAAGACGAGGAGGGGCTGCGCCAATGCAGCCTCTTTTCTTATGTGTTGACTGAATTTGGCCTCGGATTACTCTTAAAAAGTGATGAACGATGAAGCACTATTTTGACCGGATGAAACCGACCGGCGTTTGTCCGCCGCGAAAACCGGTGAGCAAGATTATCTGGTCGTGGATTGGCGCTTTTGCCGGTATCTATCTCGTTGCCCTGATTGGAAAATATACCGGTCTTGCAGGCGTGAATAACGTGTTTCTGATCGGCTCTTTCGGCGCATCCGCTGTTCTGGTTTATGGCGCGCCAATGGCCGATTTCTCGCAACCGCGCAACATTGTCGGCGGTCACTTTATTTCTGCTATAGTCGGCGTCACGATTTCCATGCTTGTCAAAGACCCGCTTCTCGCCAGCGCAATGGCAGTGTCGCTGGCCATCGTGGCGATGCATTTCACCCGCACGCTGCATCCGCCTGGCGGCGCAACTGCCCTGATCGCCGTTATCGGCGGAGAAAAAATCCACCAGCTTGGCTATGCGTACGTTTTGTATCCGGTGCTCTTGGGGGCAGTGATCATGATGCTGGTCGCGCTGTTGGTGAACAATCTATCGACAAATCCGAAGCGGCATTATCCGGTTTATTGGGTGTAAGATAGTGTATGGGAATTGATGGGGGATTGACTGGATAGCTTGCCTATCGAAGCTGCTCCGGTGTTGTTTGCCGGGGCAGCTTTTTTTGCTATCAACTTCACGACGGATTTTTATGATAGAACAAAAGAATTATTGGGTCTGTGAGATAAAGTGTGTAAACGGTCATAGATTCCTCTCATGAAACAAGGAGCAAAACTGTGACCAGAAAGAAAGACAAGATTCCAGACCGCCAAAGCGAGCTGATCGAGCAGCTCAAAAAGCGCCTGATCGAAACAGTGCTTGAGGGCGAACTGGACGAGCATCTCGGCTATGCCAGGTACACCCCGAGCGTTCCAAAGAGCGGCAACAGCCGTAACGGTCATGGCAGCAAAACGATCATCGTTGACCACGATCAACTCGAAATCAACCCGCCGCGTGACCGCAACAGCACTTTCGAGCCGCAACCGATTCCGAAACGCCAGACGCGCTTCAAGGGATTCGATGAAAAAATCCTGGCTATGCAGAACATTGCCAAGAAATGGACCATGCCGCTTGGCAACCGGGGCGCTGTGATCAACCAGTTTTCCATTAAATTCGAAGGACGGCTTCCCGTTTGATGACGACCGTTTACACACTTGGTTGAACAGAGCCTGGCGTTTGCTGAACGGTGCCATCTGACGGTTACGGTTTGAGATGTAATGTTGGCGGGACTTGGTTCTTTATCACCCAAATCACGTATATTCCAGCATTATGCGGTGTATTCACCAGTCGGTGGGTCATCGCATCACCATCCTGTCCTGTTCGGACATCTGAACCCAATCCGGAAGCAATCCCACTTTATGGCGTATTACAGGAACATCTGCTTTGTCGAGGCTCCGCAGGCGATTGTTACGCCGTTTCCAAGGTATATCAGTGATTGCATCGGCGTCTGCTATCTGGCCGCAGCTGTCGAGGATGTCGTCGAGCGCATGGCGATGCCGGAGAACTATTATAACGACGGGATTTTTGAGAGCTTCGAGCGGTTGCTGAAAGAGCGTTCGTTCGATCTGGTCGCTATCTCTTCGATGACCGGCGCGTTCAACAATGCGGAGCGGCTGGCGCGAATCGCGGCGAAGCACGGTGTGACGGTGGTGATGGGCGGGTTCCACCCGACCGCGCTGCCCGAAGAGGTGCTCGATCTCGGGTGCGTCGATCTGGTGGTGATCGGCGAAGGCGAAGCGACCTTCCGCGAGCTGGTCGAAAAAGGGCCGTCGCGCGAGGTCAAGGGGCTTGCCTGGAAGGAGAACGGCGCGTTCGTCCATACCGGAATGCGCGAGCTGATCAAGGATGTGGATTCGATCCGCTTTCCGTTGCGGTCGATCCGGCCCGAGCGCTTCGGTGAGAAGAGCAGCGACTACACCATCGACACGATCTACACCTCGCGCGGTTGCCCGTGGGTCTGCTCGTTCTGCGCGAACGACAAGATGCACAAGCACTGGCGGGGGCGGACGGCGGAGAATGTGGTCGAGGAGATCGCCCAACTGCACGACCGCAAAAAGAAGAAGCTGCTCAAAATCTGGGACGCGAATTTTCTGACCAACATCAAGCGGGTCGAGAAAATCTGCGACCTGATGATCGAGCGTGGGCTGATCAACTTCAGAATCGTCACCGAAACGCGGGCCAAGGATGTGATTCGCGCCGAGCGCATTCTGCCGAAGCTGCGCAAGATCGGGCTGAACAAGGTTGGCCTCGGCATCGAGAGCCCGAACCCGAAGACGCTCGAACTGATGAACAAGGAGAACTCGCTCGACGAGGTGACCACGGCGATCAACCTTCTGAACAAGTTCGGCGTTGGCTCCGAGGGGTACTTCATCGTTGGGCACTATGCGGAGAGCGTCGAAGACACGATGCCTTACCCGAAATTCGCTCGTGCGCTCGGTCTGCGCCAGACGCTCTTCATGGCGATGACTCCCTATCCCGGCACCCGGATTTTTGACGAGTACGCTCGCGAGAACAATATCACTTCGTTCGACTGGGACCTGTACAACAACTTCGTGCCGGTGATCCGCACGGCGCACATGGAGAACCGCGACATCATGCGCATGATGGTCTATTGCAACGTGGCCTTCTGCGACTACCGCTCCGTGCTCAAGCGCGACGACAATCGCGGCGTGCTGCTCACGTTCCTGAAGGATTTGTTCCAGCTCGTTTTTTTGCTGAAGGTCAACAAGACGCTCGACCGCAAGGCGGCTTCGCAGATTGTTTTCGAAGCGTTTGAGCTGTGGCTCGGCACCAATCCGGGGCTCGACTACACCAGAACGCCGCCTCCATCGCCTCTCAAAGAGCCGATTGGCGTGTGCCTGGCGCACGCGGCGTCAGGCCAGCGGATCGACTTCGTCGTCGAGCAGGAGGGCGACCGGCGGGTACTGAAGCTGCGCAAGGTTGCATCCGGCGAGCTGACGGCGTTCCCTGTGGTGAGTCTCGACAAGGTGGTCGATGCAGCCTTTTCGCTCTCGATGGACGCGCTCATGCGTCTGCTCTACCGCAACGAACTGATGCGTAACAATCCGCGCCTGACGCCACGTCAGGTGCTCGCACTCTTCGCTGATCGTGATATCCGCCAAGTGGCGATGCGATTTTGGCGGCTGTATCGGGGGTGTTTCAAGTGACTGTCAACGGTGTAACGAACTTTTATGATCGAAGCGATTTTGTGGGATAATGACGGGCTTTTGGTGGACAGCGAGGCGGTGTTTTTCGAGCTGACGCGCACTTTTTTTGCCGAAGCCGGTTTGCATATCGATGAAGAATTCTGGGGCATTGAGTACCTCGGCAATGCCAAACACAGCTATCAGATTGCCGCTGAACTCGGACTTGCGCCGGAGCTGATTCCTTCGCTGCTCGACCGGCGCAACGAGGCGTTTGTACAGCGTTTGCGCCATTCCGTACCACTCATGCCGAAGGTTCGCGAAACCATTGAGGCTCTGTCGGGCAGCGTACGCCTTGCCATGGTGACGGGCAGTCCGCGCGACAAGGTGCTGCTGATGCACGGCAATAATGGACTGCTCGATCATTTCGAGGTGATTGTGACCGATGACGAAATCAGCAACCCGAAACCTCATCCCGAACCTTATCTCAAGGCGATGGAGATGCTCGGCGTCGAGCCGGAGCGATGCCTGGCCGTAGAGGATTCGCGGCGCGGGCTCGATTCAGCGTTAGCCGCCGGGCTGCGCTGCATCGCGGTGCCGAACGCACTGACCAAGGTGCAGTGCTTCGACCGTGCTCATGCGGTGGAAGCAGATGTTTCAGGCGTTCTGAAGCACGTCAACGTTGAGAAGTGATCGGCAAAGGCTGGCAAGCTCCTCAAATCTTTTCGACTTTACTGTTCAGCACCTGGTCGATCGCACGGAGGAAATCTTCGATGCCGAACGGCTTCTGGATAAAATCCACTCCAACCCTGAGCTTTTTCTGACCATTGACGTTATCCGGAGCGTGGGCTGACATGAACAGGCATTTCATGGCCGGATTTTTTTTCTGGAGTACCCGGCTCAGCTCGATGCCGTTCATCGTCGGCAGTATCACGTCGGTTACCAGCAGATCGATCCGGTACTCGTAGGTTTTGGCGGCGAGCAGGCACTCGTCAGCGTCAGTTGCCGTGAAGACCGTGAATTCATGGCTTTCGAGAATATCCTGCACCAGTTTGAGAATGTAGGGCTCGTCCTCGACTACCATGATCTTCGCTTTTGTCTTTAGTTCAGTTTGCGGTTTATCAGCAGGGATGCCTGTTTTCTGTTGCGGTTCCTGATGCAGTGGGAACCAGATATCGAAGGTCGTACCCTTGCCGGGTTCGGAGTGGCACTCGATATGACCGTTGTTCTGCCTCACGATGCCATAGACCGACGAAAGGCCCAGTCCGGTGCCTTTGCCGACCTCCTTGGTGGTGAAGAAAGGTTCGTAAATGTGGGGCAAGACGCTGGCTTCAATGCCGCAGCCATTATCGGTGACCGACAGTTTTGCATAATCCCCAGGTGAGAGCCTGGGAGTGCAGGTTTTGCCATCGGACGGCTCGAATCGTGCGCTTCCGCATCTGACTGTGATGCATCCACTCCCATCGATGGCGTCACGCGCGTTGACGAGCAGGTTGGAGAGAATCTGTTCGAGCTGCGTGGGGTCGAACTTTACCTGGATCGGCTCGTCGCAAAGATGCCATTCGAGATGGATGTTCTTGTCGATGAGCCGCTGGTACAGGTGAAGGCAGTCCGAAACCTCTTTGGTCAGGTTGAACACCCGAGGCATTGCCACCTGCTTGCGCGCAAAGGCGAGCAACTGGCGGGTAAGGTCCGCCGAACGGAGCGCGAGCTTGTGGATGTCACTGATGTTCTGGACAACGGGGTTGGAGGGGTCAAGCTTTTTGAGCGCCAGTTCCGTGTTGCCGATGATGGCTGCAAGCGCGTTGTTGAAATCGTGCGCGATGCCGCCGGCAAGCTGGCCGACAAGTTCCATTTTCTGGAACTGCAAAAGCTGCTCCTGTAACTTTTTTTGCTGCTCTTCAACCTCTTTGATTTCGGTTATTTCAGTGACAACCGCTACCACGCAGGGCTGCCCCGCGATGATGGCCCGTTTGCCGCGGAACGTCGCCCATTTGTAGGGTGGCCCGCTTTTGTGGTACATTCTGAACTCGCCAGTTTCCTCGATATCGAGATCGATGATATCACGCGCTTTCCGGATCATCTCGGGAAGGTCATCGGGATGCACCCGCTTTAGCGGGTTGACGCTGGCCATTTCATGATCGGACAGGCCGTTAATCGTGTCGCGCGAAAAGCGGTTCCAGCCGATCAGGTGCATCCGTTCATCGATGATGAGGATTGAGGCCGGAATTGCGTCATACAGCTCAGTGACCGACGCCAAGGTGTTGAAATCCGTTGTCCCGGGTTTCTGGCTTGTATCAAAAGAGAGTGATGTCCCGAATACAGCGGATGGCATCGATGTATGCAGATTTTCAGGCATGGTGATAGATTGGCGCCACTGCTTGATAAACGGTTACCATTGAACTGCGATCACTGATGGTGCTTATTTGCCGATATGGTTCAGGGCCTTTTGAGTGTAAATAGCAAGTGCAATCTATATTTTTTATTACAAAAATTGATATAAAGCGTGAGCAAAACGGCGTTGATTCCGGTTGGCTTACATCGCAAGTCCGGCTGATAAATTCCGGAATTTCTTGCATCAGGTTATATCCTCGAAAAGATTTTATTTTCCGTTTTGCTTCGTCAACCATTTATCTATTCTCCTCTTATGCAGGAACAATCCCACGCGAGCATTCGTGATGTTTTTTCTCTTCCGGTTATCGTGGCCGCTCTCGGTTATTTCGTCGATATTTATGATCTCGTGCTCTTCAGCATCGTCCGTGTGCCGAGCCTCAAGGCGTTCGGCCTCGAAGGCAAGGCGCTGATCGATTACGGCGTCTTTCTGCTCAACATGCAGATGATCGGCATGCTTCTTGGCGGCATTCTGTGGGGCTGGCTCGGCGACGTGAAGGGGCGGCTGAAGATCATGTTCGGTTCGATCCTCATCTACTCGCTGGCCAATATCGCTAACGGCATGGTGAGCTCGCTTGAGGCTTACGCGGTGCTGCGTTTCATCGCGGGCGTAGGCCTGGCCGGAGAGCTGGGGGCGGGTATCACGCTGGTTTCGGAGATTCTGCATACGAAGGTGCGCGGCTACGGCACCATGCTGGTCGCCTCGATCGGCGTCACCGGTGCGATTCTGGCCAACGCCGTCGCGACCCACTACGACTGGCGCACGGCCTTTTTCATCGGCGGCGGTCTCGGCCTTTTGCTGCTGGTGGCGCGGTTCCGGGTCTCCGAGTCGGGCATGTTCCAGACTATGGAGAACAAGGCGGCGGTCAGCAAAGGCAATCTGCTGGCGCTCTTTACCAGCCGTGACCGCTTTTTCCGCTACCTGCACTCGATCCTCATCGGAGTGCCGATCTGGTTCGTCGTCGGTGTGCTCATCACCTTCTCGCCCGAATTCGCAACAGCTCTCGGTATCAAAGGGGCGGTGTCGGCGGGAAATGCGGTGATGTTCTGCTACCTCGGCCTGGTCTTCGGCGACTTGAGCAGTGGTTTGTTGAGCCAGGTGCTGAAGAGCCGCAAAAAGGCAGTGCTGGTTTTTCTGTTTCTGAATATTGTTTCAATCGCGCTCTACTTTCTTCAGCGGGAGGCGACACCGGAATTCTTCTACGCCGTTTCGTTTATTCTCGGTTTTTCAGGTGGATATTGGGCCATATTTGTGACGGTTGCTGCCGAACAGTTCGGCACCAATCTCCGGGCAACAGTAGCCACGACTGTGCCGAACTTCGTGCGCGGCATGGTGGTGCCCATCACGATGCTGTTCCAGTTCACCAGGGGCCGGTTCGGTCTCGAAGGCGGCGCGATCATCGTCGGAGCTATCTGCATGGTTGCCGCGTTCGTTTCGCTCGCTGCGCTGGAGGAGACGTTCCACAAAGACCTCGATTATTTCGAAGAGTTTATGTGAGGGAGAAGATTGGGACTGTTAGGGTACTTGGGATTCGTGGGAAAATTTCGGAATATATCGTGCGAATTATCTTCTTTTCTCCAGAAGCTCTAACAGTCTCAATAGTCCCAGAAGAAAAGCTATTACCTTCCCCGCAGCTTGTTAATCAGCTCCATCTGAATCTCCTGAATTTCGACCAAGCGTTCCCATTGCTTTGAGAGCAGGTGATCTACTTTCTGGTGGAGCTGGCGGATTTCGAGTTCAGCTTTGAGGTTGACTTTGTAGTCATAGATCGCCTGTTGGCGGTCGCGCTCTTCCTGGCGGTTTTGGTTCATCATGATGACCGGGGCCTGGAGGGCGGCGAGGGTCGAGAGCTCGAGGTTGAGCAGGATGAAGGGGTAGGGGTCGAAGGGTTTGGCGAAGACCGCCACGACGTTGATCGTCATCCACGCGAAGATGAAGATGGCGAAGATGATGATGATGATGAATTTCCAGCTTCCGCCGAATTCGGCGATGTTGTCGGCGAGGCGCTGGCCCAGGGTCAGGTTTTTGTTGAACTTGATGTCGGGGTTTGCTGACAAAATTTCGTGCTTGCGCAGCCCTTCGATCACCTCTTTTGCAAGTTCCGTCAGCTCGCCTTTCTCCTCCTCCAGCAGCGATTCTAACATACAGGTGCTGGTACTGTTGCAGGTCGTTCAGGCAGAACCAGCTGTTTTCATCCCAGCTTCCGTTTTTTTCCGGATGATTTTCGAGACGACGGGGCGGACGACGATTGCCCGCCGGAGCTCCGAGGGCTTTTTTCTCCGCAAATTTGGCAGGTGTGGGCATGGGGATCGGTCGTGCTCATGGTGGTCTCGTGTTGAGTTTTCTTCGGTTACTCGGTTCCCGTCAGCAACTCGCCCGCGTCGAGCCTGAGGTAGTGGCCGGTGTGCGTGTCCGCCCGGCGGGCGAGCTCTTCCGGGGTGCCGGTAGCCACAATCATGCCGCCGCCGTTGCCACCTTCGGGGCCGAGGTCGATGACCCAGTCGCTGTTGCGCACGATGTCGAGGTTGTGCTCGATGACGATGACCGTGTTGCCCTTTTCGACCAGCTTGCGGAGTACTTCGAGCAGGTGCTGGATGTCCTGGAAGTGCAGGCCGGTGGTGGGTTCGTCGAGGATGTAGAGCGTCTTGCCGGTCTGGATTTTGGCCAGCTCTGCCGAGAGCTTGATGCGTTGCGCTTCGCCGCCGGAGAGCAGCGGGGAGGGTTGACCGAGCTTCAGGTAGCCGAGTCCGACGCTCTGCATCGTATCGAGAATCCGGCGGATGCGCGGGAAATCCTCAAAAAACAGGGCGGCCTCCTCGATGGGCATCTCCAGCACGTCGGCAATTGATTTTCCCTTGTACTTGACCTGCAAGGTTTCGCGGTTGTAGCGCTCGCCCTTGCAGTGCTCGCACTGCACGTAAACGTCCGGCAGGAAGTTCATCTCGATTTTCATCGTGCCAGCGCCTTGGCACATTTCGCAGCGTCCGCCCTTGACGTTAAAACTGAAGCGCCCCGCCTTGTAGCCGCGAATCTGCGCTTCTGGCAGGCGGGTGAAGAAGTCGCGGATGAAGGTGAACGCGCCGGTATAGGTGGCCGGGTTGGAGCGCGGCGTGCGGCCAATCGGCGACTGATCGACGTTGACCACCTTGTCGATCAGCTCGATGCCGCTGATGCCATCGCACGGCAGGGCAAGCATCTTCGAGCGGTAGAAGTGACGCGCGAGCAGCGGGTAGAGTGTTTCGTTGATGAGGGTCGATTTGCCCGAGCCGCTCACGCCGGTGACGCTGATGAGCGAGCCGAGCGGGAATTCGGCATCGACGTTTTTCAGGTTGTTGCCCCGACACCCTTTCAGCTTGAGGTAGCGCTGCGTTTTTTTCTGACCGTCCTCCGATGGCGGGAACGAGACCGACAACGTGCCGTTGAGGTAGCCCGCTGTGACCGAGCCCGGGCCGAGCGTCGAGGCGGTGCCCTGTGCCATCACGAGGCCACCGTGCTCGCCTGCTCCGGGGCCGAGGTCGATGATCTGGTCGGCATGGAGCATCGTGTCCTTGTCGTGCTCGACCACGAGCACCGTGTTGCCGAGGTCGCGCAGGCGGTGCAGCGAATCGATGAGCTTGTGGTTGTCGCGCTGGTGCAGGCCGATGCTTGGCTCGTCGAGCACGTAGAGCACGCCCGAGAGCTGCGAACCGAGCTGCGAGGCGAGCCGGATGCGCTGTGCTTCGCCGCCGGAGAGCGTCTGCGAGCTGCGGTCGAGCGTGAGGTAGCCGAGGCCGACGTTGAGCAAAAAGTCGATGCGCTTGGTGATTTCGTGCAGCACCGGCGCGGCGACGAGCTGCTCCTTCGCGGTGAGCTTTGGCGGCAGGGTGCGAAAGAACTCCAGCGCTTCGGGAAGCGGCAGCGCTTCAACCTCGGCGATGTTCAGGCCATCGACTTTCACGTGCAGGCTCTCCTGTTTGAGGCGTGCGCCGCCGCACACCGGGCAGGTCTGGCGGATCATGAAGCTCTCGGCCCACTCGCGCAGCTTTGGCGTGTTGGCGTTCAACCGCACCTCCTCGACGTAGGGTACTGCGCCCTGGAATGTCTGCGGATAGAGATGCTCCTTTCCGGCGTAGCTGTAACCTACGTCAAAGGTCTTGCTGCCGGAGCCGTAAAGCAAAATGTCGAGCGCCTCGACAGGAATTTCTGCCACTGGCGTCGTGAGCGAGAAGCCGTACTTTTTGGCGATGGCGCGGATCACCTGCCAGAGGTTCCGCTTGCCCGGCTTGCCGAACGGCTCGATAGCTCCTTCTTCGAGCGAGCGCGTCATGTCGGGTACCATCAGCTCCGCCGAGAGCTGCATGATGTCGCCGAGGCCGTTGCACTCGGGGCACGCGCCGTAGGGGGAGTTGAAGCTGAACTGGTTCGGCGCGAGCACGTCCACCGGCACGGTGCCGTCCGAGTAGGCGTACTGCGTGCTGAAGTACAGCTCACCACGCTCGGGATCGTCCGTGTCGCAGATCACCGACGACTTGTACTCCGACATCGAAATGGCGAGATTGACCGATTTTTTGAGCCGCTCGCCGATACCCGGCCCCGCCACCAGCCGGTCAACCACCAGCTCGATGTTGTGGCTTTTGTAGCGTTCGAGCTGCATTCCCGCGGCCAGCTCCACGTACTTGCCGTCGATACGCGCCCGCAGAAACCCCTTTTTGACGAGCCGGTCGAACAGCTCGCGGTAGTGGCCTTTTCGCCCCGTCACCAGCGGTGAGAGAATCTGGAGCTTCGTGCCCTCCGGTAGTGCCATGATTGCCTCGCAGATGCTCTCCTCGCTTTGCTTCTGGAGCATCTGCCCCGTCACCGGATCGTAGCGCCGCCCCGCCTTCGCGTACAGCAGTCGCACGAAATCGTGGATTTCGGTCACGGTGCCGACCGTCGAACGTGGCGAACGGCTGGTGCTCTTCTGGTCAATCGAAATCACCGGTGACAGCCCCTCGATGAAATCGACATCGGGCCGCTCGATGTTGCCGATGAACTGCCGGGCGTAGGGCGAGAGCGTCTCCATGAAGCGCCGCTGCCCCTCGGCGTAGATCGTGTCGAATGCCAGACTCGACTTGCCCGATCCCGAAATGCCGGTAATAACGACCAGCTTGTTGTGGGGGATGTCGAGCGAGATGTTTTTGAGATTGTGAACCCGTGCGCCTCGTATGCTGATGTGGCTGAAATCCATTCGCTGTCTTGTGGTGAACCTCTGAAAATGTCTGTTTTTCAATCTATCAATGTTCTCCGAAACATCAACTCAGAAAACAGCTTTCCCGGTTCAAACGGTTCCGGTTGTGATAAAGGTTTCAGGTGTGTTACAATAGCTGTGAAAATTCATTGGGAAGCATATATTCCAACCGTCCGTTATGAGACGGATCAACCATTTTTGAACTGATAAATTGCATTACGAACATGGAGATCATGTACAAACAGAAGGCAGAACCCGGCAAGCAGTGCCAGGAGTGCCAGAGCTTTACCGTCAATCCCTCGAATCCGTCCGTCGGCACTTGCTTCGGCAAGGATGTTGTCGCTGAGGGCGGCTGTATGTTTTTCAAGCCCAAGGAAGAGAGCTCCAAGGCCTGATACATTGAACTGATCGTCTCTTCGAAAACGGAGATTGATGCCCAGTCATGAACCCCGTGAGGCGTTGGGCCATTAGACCCTTTGTTTCTCAATGTGCGCCTTTTTGGATCGGGCTGAAGCTGAATCCCGGGTGATAGAGAATTGAAATCAAGTTTTGGCTTTTCAGAAAAAGCGCGATGTTTCGTGCCATAATGAGTGGCTATATTCCGGTGACTCTCTCTCTCTCTCTCTCTCTGATGAACCAAGGCGTGGGCAGCAGGGCGCTGGCGTTGACCGATCTTTTTGTATATTTTATAAACTGTCTGTAATGAAAGCAGTTACCTGCGGACATGCTGAATAGTTATCTCCTTTGATTTGACGAGGTGCTAGCGGGTTTTTCAGTGTGTTCTGCCGAAATCTACAATACCGATCATTAACCTTTCCGGAGCAACCATGAAGAAAAATATGGGGCAAAAAGATCGTGCCGTTCGTGCTATCCTGGGCGTGGCCATGCTCGTTTATGGTGTCGTTTTTCAGAACCTTGTCGGAATCGTCGGACTGATTCCCCTGGCGACGGCAATCATCGGCTATTGCCCACTTTATGAAGTGCTCGGGGTTACCTCCAACAAGTACGCCGATTGATGCGCTTCATCTTGCGCCGGTAGCTGCTGCTGGTGCAGAGCATCTGTGCGAACTGGTACTGCATGGATTCCAGAACCTGCTTCCCCCTGAAGGTAAAGATGCGTTTGCTTTCTTCTTCAGGGGGATGACGCGCTAAACCATTCCGCTATCTTTTTTCAAGCTAATCTTTTCTTTGCTTTACGACGACGGCGGTCGCTGTTGAAATCGCTTTTTTGCGATGTGCTGACTCACTGGAGAAGTCGTCAATAAAAAAGGCGGCTCGTCGGAAGCCGCCTTTTTCTTGTCCTTGCTGTTCTTCGATCAGAGCAGTGCCGCGCGGGCTGCCGCCAGGCGGGCAATCGGTACGCGGAACGGGCTGCATGAGACGTAGTTCAGGCCGGTTTTGTGGCAGAACTCGACCGTGGCCGGGTCGCCGCCGTGCTCGCCGCAGATGCCGAGCTTGAGGTCTGGCTTGACCGAGCGGCCCTCTTTGGCCGAGATGCTGAGCAGTCGTCCGACGCCGTCGATGTCGATGCTCTCGAACGGGTTGCGGGCGAAGATCTCCTGCTGCTGGTAGATCGGCAGGAACTGGCCGGAGTCGTCGCGGCTCATGCCAAGGCCCATCTGGGTCAGGTCGTTGGTGCCGTAGCTGAAAAAGTCGGCGGCCTGTGCGATCTGATCCGAAGTGATCGCCGCACGAGGCACTTCGATCATGGTACCGACCAGGTACTTCACGCCAACGCCCTGTTCTGCGATGACGCTGCGGGCGGTTTTGTGAATCACTTCGCTGGTGATTTCAAGCTCTTTTACGGTGCTGACCAGCGGAACCATGATCTCCGGTACGATCTCTTGGCTTTCCTGCTTGATGCGGCAGGCGGCCTCGATGATGGCGCGCACCTGCATGACGATGATCTCCGGATGGAGAATGCCGAGGCGGCAGCCGCGTAGACCGAGCATCGGGTTGAACTCGTGCAGGCTCTCGATGCGGGCCTTGATCTCGGTGCTCGACTTGCCAATCTTGGTGGCGAGGTCGTCGATCTCGGCGTCGGTGTGCGGCAGGAACTCGTGGAGCGGCGGATCGAGCAGGCGGACGGTCACCGGGCGTGCGCCCATCGCCTTGAAGAGGCCGTAGAAGTCGTCGCGCTGGTAGGGAAGCAGCTTGTCGAGCGCGACTTTGCGCCCGGCGATGTCGTCGGCGAGAATCATCTCGCGCATGGCGTCGATGCGGTTGCCGCCGAAGAACATGTGCTCGGTACGGCAGAGACCGATGCCCTCCGCGCCGAAGGTAACGGCGATCTCGGCCTGGTCGGGCTGGTCAGCGTTGGTACGGATGTTGAGCTTGCGGTACTTGTCGGCCCACTTCATGAGCTGGTCGTAAATCTGGAAGGTCGGCGCGTCCTCGGGAGCGAGCGTCTTGTCGATCAGCACTTCGAGAATTTCGGAGTTCTTGGTCTTGACTTCGCCTGCGATCACTTCGCCGGTGCTGCCGTCGATGGAGAGATAGTCGCCCTCTTTCAGGACGATGTCGCTGCCATTGACGCGCATTTCGCCAGCCTTGTAGTCGATGCGAAGCGCGCCGCAACCGGCCACGCACACCTTGCCCATCTGGCGGGCGACGAGAGCCGCGTGTGAGGTCATGCCGCCGCGCTCGGTGAGGATGCCTTCAGCGGCGTCCATGCCTTTGATATCTTCCGGCGAGGTCTCGATCCTGACGAGGATCACCTTTTCACCGCGTGCGGTGGCTTCGATGGCGTCGTCGGCGTTGAAGTAGATTCGACCGCAGGCAGCGCCGGGGCCGGCATTGAGACCGGTGGTGAGCAGGCGTCCGCTGTCGATGGCGGCTTTCTTTTCCTTGAGGTCGAAAACCGGGCGGAGAAGCTGGTTGAGCTGCTCGGGTTCGATACGGCGCAGCACCTCTTTCTCGTCGATCAGACCCTCGTTGTACATGTCAACAGCGATCTTGATGGCAGCAAAACCGGTGCGCTTGCCGACGCGGCACTGCAACATGAAGAGCTTGTCGTTCTCGATGGTGAACTCGATATCCATCATGTCGCGGTAGTGCTTTTCGAGGATTGAACGAATCTCCTCGAGCTGGTTGTAAATGGCGGGCTTTTCCTGCGCGAGCTGCTCGATTTTCAGCGGCGTGCGGGTTCCGGCCACCACATCCTCACCCTGGGCGTTCATGAGGAACTCGCCGTAGAAGATGTTGTCGCCAGTCGCTGCGTCGCGGGTGAAGGCTACGCCGGTGCCGCAATCTTCGCCCATGTTGCCGAAGACCATCGCCTGCACGTTGCAGGCGGTGCCCCACCAGCCGGGGATGTGGTTCAGCTTGCGATAGACGATGGCGCGCTCGTTGTTCCAGCTGTTGAACACCGCGCCGATAGCGCCACGAAGCTGCTCTTCAGGATTTTCGGGGAAGGTTTTGCCGGTCTTTTCGAGGATCGCTTTTTTGTAGCGGGCCACGAGGTCTTTGAGGTCATCGACACCAAGCTCCGTATCGAGGTGAATGCCAAGCTCGTGCTTTTTCTGTTCGAGAATCTCTTCGAAAGGATCGATCTGCTTTTTGTCAGCCGGTTTGAGGTCAAGCACAACGTCGCCGTACATCGATACGAAGCGACGGTAGCAGTCCCAGGCGAATCGGGGATTGCCCGATTTGCGGGCCAGGCCCTCGACGGTCATATCGTTGAGGCCGAGGTTGAGGATCGTGTCCATCATGCCAGGCATCGAGGCGCGAGCGCCGGAGCGAACAGAGACGAGCAGCGGGTTTTTGGGGGCGCCGAATTTTTTGCCGAGGTAATCTTCAACTTTCTTGAGAGCGGCTGGAATGTCGGTTTCGAAGAGGTTCGCGGGGTAGGTTTTCTGATGATCGTAGTAGTAAGTGCAGACCTCTGTCGAAAGGGTGAATCCTGGAGGGACGGGCAAGCCGATGTTGGCCATTTCCGCCAGGTTGGCGCCTTTGCCCCCGAGCAGGTTTTTCATGGAGGCATCCCCTTCCGCTGAGCCGCCAGCAAAACTGTAGATGTACTTCTTGGCTACGGCGGATTCTTCGTTAGCGTTAGAATTCGGCATGTTAGACTTGTGATTGGTTGACCTGACAAAATCTCCCTAAAAAGCTGACCGATGCTGCAAAAAAGCGAGCAAATATCTACTTTTTCGAGATCGTAAATTTAACAGAAAAACCATTCTGAAAAAACCGGAAAAGCGTTCAACTCATCAGTTTTATGGAAAGTGTAGCAGCCATTTTTATCCTTCAGGTGCTGAGGATTTCGCTGCCCTACCTGTTCGCTTCGGTCGGGGCGGTTTTTTCGGAACGGGGGGCGTGATCAATCTCGCCCTCGAAGGGCTGATTCTCGCGGGCGCGTTCGGCGCGATGCTCGGCCAGCACCTGACCGGCTCGGTCTGGGCGGGCGTGGCGCTCTCGCTTGCGCTCGGCCTCATGATTGCGCTTCTGCACGCTTTCGTGACCGTGACGCTCCGCGCCGACCAGATCGTCAGCGGCATCGCCATCAACATTCTCGTCATGGGCGCAACCCGCTTCGCGCTCGGCCTCATTTTCGGCAGCGCGATGAACTCGGCGCGGATTGCCGGAATGGAGGTCTCGACGCCGCTTTTCGATCCGCTCCTTCTCATCGCCGTGCTCACAGTCGCGGTCAGCCACTTCGCGCTCTTCCGAACGCCCTACGGCCTGCGGCTTCGCGCGGCGGGCGAGAGCGCCGCGGCGGTCGAGACGGCGGGCCTCAGCGTGCGCCGCCTGCGCTACTCCGGCGTGCTGATCTCTGGTGCACTGGCCGCACTGGGCGGCGCGTTCCTTGTTTTTCAGCAGCACAGCTTTACGGATAACATGTCCGCCGGGCGTGGATACATCGCGCTGGCCGCGATGATCATCGGCAAGTGGTCGCCCGTCGGCGCGGCGCTTGCCAGCCTGCTTTTTGCCGTGACCGAAGCGATGTCGATCTGGTTTCCGTCGGGTTGGCTTCCCTCGCAGCTCGTGCAGTCACTGCCATATTTCATTACCCTGCTGGTGCTTGCCGGTTTCGTCGGCAAATCCGCGCCTCCGAAAGAGGTCGGTGTTCCCTACGAGCCGGAGTGAACGGCGTCACGCCAGTTCGAGCACTTTGGCTACCAGTTTGTCGATGCCTTTGGCGATGTCGCTGATGCCGGGGCCGAGCATGTAGGCCGGGGTGGTGACGATCTTCGAGCCGGGGCTGACGACGATCTCCTCAACCGGAGCTGCGACATGTTTCGCGCCCATCGCCGCGATGTCCGCCGCTGTCTGCGGGTCGCTGCCGATGGTCACTTCAATGCCTTCCGGGCCAAACAGCTTTGCCGCAATGACCGGCGCGATGCAGAGGAATCCGACCGGTTTTCCGCTTTTACGGAACCGCATGACCGCGTCGGCGACCTCGGGAAGCACTTCGCACTTCGCTCCGGCGACGGCGTAATCGCTCAGATTCTTGGCCGCGCCGTAGCCGCCTGGAATGATGAGGCCATCGAGGATCATGGTGTCGATGTCACGCAGATTCCGGATGGAACCGCGAGCGATACGGGCCGATTCGACCAGCACGTTCCGGGTTTCGTTTTCCGAAACCTCGCCCGTAAGATGATTGACGACATGGCGTTGCGGAATGTCGGGCGCGAAGCAGACCGCTTCGGCCTGGGCTTTGTCGAGCGACAAAAGCGTGAGCACCGCCTCGTGGATTTCCGATCCGTCATAGACGCCGCATCCCGAAAGTATGACTCCGATCTTTTTCATGCTGTTCCGGATTTATGTTTGGGAGGATGAGCTTTTCATGGTATGGTATAAAAAAGGCGACGCTTTTGGAATAGGCGCTTTTTGAACATTTGTGGCCGAGACTTGATGAACAAAAACTTTTTCGCGGTGCTCCAACGTAGAAATCCGTTTTTGCTGGTCGTCGTTCTGTTGCTGCTGGTGACCGGCTGCGCAAAGCGGGACAAGAGCATACGGAGCATCATCATCGGCGAGCAGGTCTGGATGGCTGAAAACCTCGTCACCGACCGCTACCGCAACGGTGATCCGATTCGTCACGCGAAGAGCGTTGAGGAGTGGAACGACGCGATCTCGAAGCAGGAAGGGGCGTGGTGCGACTACGGCAACGAACCGAATGGCGGACGTCTCTATAACTGGTTCGTCGTCGCCGACCCGCGCGGCCTCGCTCCGGCAGGCTGGCGCGTGCCGTCCGACGACGATTGGTGCAAACTTGAAGCGGCGACGGATGGGCGGGGTTTCGAGACCACTTTCACCGGAAGCCGCAACTGCTTCGGCATCTTCTTCGGCAAAGGCAGCAGCGCCTTCTTCTGGACGGCCACGCCCTCCAGCGAGTTCGACGCCTGGAACCGCGAAATCAGCGAAGGCAGCCGAAAGCTTCAGCGGGTCAGCGTCGCGCGAGGTTTGGGGCTGTCGGTGCGGTGCGTGAAAGAGCGTGAAAAATGATTCGACCGATCCCGACCGATCTGGGGAAAATAGCCCTACTTTTTCAACCGCCCCAAGCCTGGGGCGAACTTGCCAACTTTTGCGGCGTAGTCGCGGTACTCGGGGTGGCGCTCGGTGAGCCAGGCTTCCTCTTTCGAGGCTTTGTAGTTGAAAAATGCGAGACCCAGCGCTGTCACAAGCAGGTGCGAGAGGCTCAGTGAAAACACCGCCCATCCGGCGGCGGCGAAGAGCTGGGCGCTGTAGAGCGGGTGGCGCACCCAGGCGTACACGCCGGTATCGACCAGTTTGCTGTGATCGACCGGGTACGGAAGCGGGGTGAGGTAACGGTGAATGGTGAGCGAGCCGCCGATACCCAGAATCGCACCGACAATTATTCCGATGGCGAGAACGCACCAGCGCAAAAGCGTGAGTCGCTGGTAAAGATCGCCGTTTCGGAGATCAGGCCAAGCGGGGATGAATATGTAGAGCGCCGCAAGCACTATCTGGATGACAACCAGATATTCGCCCCGCGCGCCAAAGCGCTTTGATGTATCGAGTGGTCTTTCCATGCAGTTGTCCTTATTGACAATCGGTCAAATTGCTCTATCTTCAGAATCTTCAAAATTGTAGGAAATTTTCTCTCAGACCAAAGTTAACCTTTTATGACACCGAGCCCTATGATTACCCCGAAAGAAGCTCTTCTGCTCGTCATCGATATTCAGGAAAAACTCGCGCCCGCTGTTTTTCAGTCAGATCGCGTCATAAAAAACACAAGCAAGCTGATCCGGGCGTGCAAGCTTCTCGGGGTGCCGGTCGTTCATACCGAGCAGTATCCGAAAGGACTTGGCCAGACGGTCGATGCTCTCGGCTCGCTGATCGGAGAGGAAACGCCGTTCGAGAAACTTTCGTTCAGTTGCTGCGGCAATGACGACTTCATGAAGCGCCTGCGTACGCTTGACCGCAACGACATTCTTGTGGCCGGCATGGAGACCCATGTGTGCGTTTACCAGACCTGCGTCGAGCTGCTCGAATTCGGCTACAACGTCCACCTGGTCACCGATGGCGTTTCGTCGCGAAACGAGGAGAATCGCGCACTCGGCATTCGCTGCATCGAACGCGCCGGAGCCATGCTCACCAGCACCGAGATGGCCATTTTCGAACTCCTCCGCGTCGCCGAAGGGGAGACGTTCAAGGCGATTTCAAAGATCGTCAAGGAGGATTGACCGATTCCTTTTTTCCGTCGAGATCGAAATCAACTATCGTACATGCGTGAATTGTAGGGGCAGACCTGTGTGTCTGCCCTTTTGTTGATTTCATCAGGGAAGAGCGAACACGCAGGTTCGCCCCTACGGAAGATTTTCGATTTATCGCTTTACTACCCCCATGAGCCGTCTCTCTAGCTCCGCAGTGCTGTCGATAAATTCTTGTTCGATAGGGAGATAGCAGCATCCAGCCTCCGCGAGCAATTCGGCAAGCTCCGGCTCATCCTCGATGCGGAACCAGTCTTTCTCCGTTGTGACCGGTACGAGGCTTTGCCGCTTCGCTTCGCCGATAATCGAGCGGATTGCCGTTTCCGTATAAGGTTTGTGGTCTCGGAAAAACTTTGTTGCCGTGACCTTCACTCCCGCTGCTTCGAGGCTGTGCAGAAATCCTGCCGGAGCGCCGATTCCGGCGAAGGCGAGCGCTTTCTTCCCGTGCTCGATTGCGCCGCTTTGCGTTCCATCCACCTTTATTAACGGTCCCGGTTTGATGCGCGAGCGGAGTACCGGTTTGCCGAATTGTTTGAGCCGGGCGAGCAGCTTGTTCGCCTGGGTTTCGTCGGTGATTTTGCCAAGGATGACGAGGTCGGCGCGGTCGAGGCCTCGCAGCGGTTCGCGGAGGCGTCCGGCGGGGAGCATCGCGTCCAGCTCCTGCGGGGCGCTGGCGTTGACCACCACGATGTCGAGGTCTCGCGCGATTTTGCGGTGCTGGAAGGCGTCGTCGAGCACGATCACGCCGGGCAGGCGTCCGGCGAACTGGCGCATCAAAAATTGCACCCCTTCGGCGCGATTTTCCGCGACGACGACGATCGCGCCGGGATTTCGCGCGGCGAGCATCGCGGTTTCGTCGCCTGCGTCGCGGCTGCCGAGCAGGATGTGGCGTCCGTCAGAGACGAGCTGCACCCCCTTTGTTCGGCGTCCGTAACCTCGCGAGACGATGGCCGTCGCGATTCCCGAAGCCGCATAAAACTTGACGATCCAGTCCACGAGCGGCGTCTTGCCCGTGCCGCCGGTGGTGATGTTGCCGACCGAAACCACCGGAATCGGCGAGCGCCAGCTTTTAAAAATGCCCCGGTCGTAGAGCCGGTTGCGCAGGCTCATCACCATGCCGTAGAGGGCGGCGGCGGGGCGCAGGAGGGTTGCACTACTCATCGTCGAATCCGGCGGAAAGCTTGTCGGCCCAGGCGCGGAACGCCTCTTCGGTCGGGAACTCCGGCGTCTGCACGACGCGAAGCGTGACCCTGACGCGGCTGAAGGGCAGTGGGATTTCAAATTTGTCCCAGCCTTTGAGGCTTCGCGCGTTGCCGTAACGAATCTCCGCGAACACCAGCGGTGTGTGGTGTTGCGCAGCGAGCCGGAGCGTGCCGTATTTGAAGCGGTGATGTGGCCCGCGCGGGCCATCGGGTGTGACGGCTACCACGCCGCTTTTGCTCAGGGCTACGCCGATGTTGCGGCGCACCACCTCCTTGCCCCGCGAACTCGATCCGCGAATCAACTGGAAGTCGAGCCGGTCGAGCGCGTCCGAAAGAATCTGCCCGTCGCCGGAGAGGCTGACGACGGCGGAAATCTCGCGGTCGGGAAAGAGCCGCTGCGCCAGCAGCCATCCGGCGATCATCTTGCCGTGCCAGAAGGCGAACATCACGCCGCGCGGGTCATCCGGCAACTTCTCTCCGTCGATCTCGATCTTCAGCGTCGTGAAGAGCAGTTTGAGAACGTGAGGGAGCAGGCGGGTGGCGCTCTTCAGGAGGATGTCTTTCACGAAAGCCATGCAGTGGGTCAAGGGTGTATCGGGAAATGGAGGCGAGGTGTTCGGCGCGGATTTTTTTATTGTTTTTTTGATCGTTGATGCATTATATAATGCAGTTTAACGGCCCCGCTCAGCCGGATGCAATTTAACAATCCACGCCGACAAACCACAGTGTGATTTGCGGCTATCGTTTTACGCAAACATGAAGGTTCTGATTATCGGAAGCGGCGCCAGGGAACATGCCATGGCCTGGGCCGTCGCGCGCAGCAGCAAGGTTTCAACTGTTTTCGTGGCTCCCGGCAACGGCGGCACGGCCACGATGGGCGGCAAGGTGCGCAATGTGCCGACGAAGGCGGCCGATATCGATGCCCTGCTCGATCTCGTTGCGACAGAGTCGATTGGCCTGACGGTGGTTGGTCCGGAGCAGCCGCTCGAAGCGGGTATCGTCAACCGGTTCCGCGAGGCAGGACTGAAGGTGGTTGGCCCGACCGCCGAGGCGGCGCGTCTCGAAACGAGCAAGGTGTTCGCCAAGGAGTTCATGAAGCGCCACGGCATTCCGACCGCCGCATACGAAGTGTTCCGCGACCATGCGTCCGCGAAAGCGTTCCTCGAAGCGTGCGGTTCGTTCCCGCAGGTGATCAAGGCCAGCGGCCTCTGCGCGGGCAAGGGCGTGGTGGTTGCGATGAGTCGCGAGGAGGCTCTTGAGGCGATCCACGAATTTTTCGAGTCGCGCATCTTTGGCGATGCCGCTGACGAGGTGGTGATCGAACAGTTCCTCACCGGCCAGGAGGCGAGCGTGTTCGCCCTGACCGACGGGGAAAACTACCGGCTTTTCCTCTCCGCGCAGGATCACAAGCGTATCGGCGAGGGCAACACCGGCAAGAACACCGGCGGCATGGGCGCTTACGCACCGGCTCCGCTGGTGACGCCGGAGGTGATGGCGCGGGTCGAGGAGCTGATTATCCGCCCGACGCTCGCTGGGATGAAGGCCGACGGATACGCCTATACCGGTTTTCTCTATGTCGGGCTCATGATCGACAACGGCGTACCGTCGGTGGTCGAGTACAACGCGCGGCTCGGTGATCCCGAAACGCAGGTGGTGCTGCCGATGCTGAAGAGCGACCTCTTCGACGCCCTGCTCGCGAGCGTCGAGAGCGGTCTCGAAGCCGTGCCGTTCGAGATGCAGGCGGGAGCCGCCGCGACGGTCGTCATGGCCTCAGCGGGCTATCCCGATGCATACGAAACCGGTAAGCCGATCACCATCGATCCGGCGGTGAACGATATGGATGGCGTGCTCGTTTTCCATGCCGGAACGCGTCGCGATGGCGATGCGCTCGTGACCTCCGGTGGCCGCGTGCTTTCGGTGACTGCCTGCGCCGGGTCGCTGAAAGAGGCGCTCGATCGGGCCTATGGGGCGGTGGACACCATCGAATTCGAGGGGGCGTACTGTCGCCGTGACATTGGCGCTAAGGCGCTCTGAATCATTCGGGACATTTTTGTAGTGGGCTGTACATGAAATTACCTCGTCGCAAGTTTGAGATCATCCAGGAGCACGCCATCAGGGATCTGCCCTACGAGTGCTGCGGCCTGCTCGTGGGCAGGAAGGTTGTTGATCATCGCGGAAACATCGACAACATCGTGCTCGAAGTCGCTCCGTGCCGCAACGCGCTCTATTACGGAAAGGAGAACGGCTTTGAAATCTCCTACAATGAATTCATCGACGTTGAGCGCGAGGCCAGCGGTCTTGGGCTGGTGGTGGTCGGCTCGTACCACTCGCACATCAACTCGACCGCTGTGCCATCCAGAAACGACATCGACTTCGCCAGCCCGGGTCACTCAATGCTGATCATCTCTCTCTACGGCGGCGTGCCAAGAGAGGTCACCTCCTGGCTCCGCCGTGACTCCGGCGGGTTTCATCAGGAGCAGATCAAGGTAATGGCTTAAGAGAATTATGAACGAAAGAGTGAACTCATGTTTGCCCACTTCGTCCATCAAGTCCACGTCGCTCTCTGAAAGAAGAGTTGAAAATTTTGTACATTGCGCAACTGACAGTTTATCTCAAGATTTAAAAGCGGAAGAGTAGTGCCAAAACGCGAGGACATCAAGTCTATTCTGGTGATTGGAGCTGGACCGATTGTTATCGGGCAGGCGTGTGAGTTTGATTATTCGGGCACCCAGGCGTGCCGGGCGCTCAAGGAGGATGGTTACCGGGTCATTCTTGTCAACAGCAATCCTGCGACGATTATGACCGATATCGAGCTGGCCGACGCCACCTACATCGAGCCGATCACACCCTACTATGTCACCAAGATCATCGAAAAGGAGAAGCCGGATGCGCTGCTTCCGACCATGGGTGGTCAGACCGCGCTGAACACGGCGGTGAAGCTCGCCGAATCGGGCGTGCTCGAACGCCACGGCGTCGAGCTGATCGGCGCGAAGTTCCGCGCCATCCGCAAGGCTGAGAACCGCGAGTTCTTCAGCGATGCGATGAAAAAGCTCGGCCTCGAAATGGCCAAGGGCTTTTTCGTGCGCAACGAAAAGGAGGCCAAAGAGGCGCTCGAAGAGATCGGTCTGCCGATTGTCATCCGTCCTTCGTTTACCCTCGGCGGCACGGGTGGCGGTTTCGCTGAAACCAAGGCCGACTACTACGACGTGGTGCGGCGCGGCCTGGCCGAGAGCCCGATTGGCGAGGTGCTGGTCGAAGAGAGCCTGATCGGCTGGAAGGAGTATGAGCTTGAGGTGATCCGCGATCTGGCCGACAACGTCATCATCGTCTGCTCCATCGAGAACGTCGATCCGATGGGCGTGCACACAGGCGACAGTATCACGGTCGCCCCGGCCCAGACCCTCACCGACCGTCAGTACCAGGAGCTGCGCGACGCATCGATCAAGATCATCCGCGAAATCGGCGTCGAGACCGGTGGCAGCAATATCCAGTTCGCGATTAATCCGAAGAATGGCCGCATCGTGGTCATCGAGATGAATCCTCGTGTGTCGAGAAGCTCCGCGCTTGCCTCGAAGGCGACCGGTTTCCCGATTGCCAAGGTAGCCGCCAAGCTTGCGGTAGGCTACACGCTCGACGAGATTACCAACGACATCACCAAGACGACGCCCGCAAGCTTCGAGCCTTCGATTGACTACACCGTGGTGAAGGTGCCTCGCTGGGATTTCGAGAAGTTCAAGAATGTTGATGCGCGTCTCGGCGTGCAGATGAAGTCGGTCGGTGAGGTGATGGCCTTTGGACGCAACTTCCGCGAGGCGCTCCAGAAGTCACTCCGCGGTCTCGAAATCGGTCGGGCCGGACTTGGCTGCGACGGCAAGGACATCATGAATGTCATCGACATGACCCAGCAGCAGCGCAAGTTCGCCAAAGAGGATCTGCTTGAAAAGATCAAGATTCCCAAGGCTGACCGGATGTTTTATCTCCGCTATGCCTTCCAGGCTGGTGCGACCGTCGAAGAGGTGCAGCAGTCCACCGGCATCGATCCGTGGTTCCTCGACAACATTCGCCAGATCGTTGAGTTCGAGGACGAGCTTCGTCAGATGGCAGCTGAAAGCGAGGCATGACCTATCTTACCCGGATTCTCGAAACCAAGGCCGGAGAGGTCGCCGAACTGAAAAAAGAGGAGCCGGAGCGCCGCTATCGTGAGGCGTGCCGCGATCTTCCGGCTACGCGCGATTTTCGCTCTGCCATCGCGAGCCGTGATGGTGGTATCAACCTGATTGCAGAGGTCAAGAAAGCGTCGCCATCGCGCGGTGTGCTGGTTGAGGATTTCCGACCGCTCGACATTGCCGCGCGCTACGCGGAAATCGGCGCGTCGGCCTTCTCCGTGCTGACTGACCGCCCCTACTTCCAGGGATCGCCTGACTACCTGAAGGCCATCACGCAAAAGTTTTCCATTCCTGTGCTCCGCAAGGAGTTCATCATCGACGAGAGCCAGATTTACGAAACCCGCCTCATGGGTGCGGACGCGGCGCTTCTCATCGCGGCGGCGCTCGAACCGTCGCAACTCCGTGACTACCTCCAGCTTTTTGCTGAGCTTGGCCTGGATGCGCTGGTCGAAGTGCACGACCGCCGCGAACTCGACATCGCCATTGAGCAGGGTTCCTCGATTGTCGGCGTCAACAACCGCGATCTGCGCGATTTCACCGTCGATCTCATGACTTCGGTCAACCTGAAGCGGGACTATCCGGAAGGCGTGCTTTCTGTCGCCGAAAGCGGCCTGAAACGCCGTGCGGACATAGAGCTGATGCAAGGAGCTGGTTTTGACGCCGTTCTTATCGGCGAAGGCCTGCTGGTAAGCGAGGAGTTAAGGCGGTTCTCGTGGGGGCAGGGGTAGTGGTGGACAGATAACTTCCAGAAATCTTCTTTTTTACATAGAAGACTTATAGGCCCTGTGAGACCTATAAGTCTTTTTCTTTTCTTACTCCAGCCCTTTCAATTTCTTCGCTGCGGCTACCGGATCGGGAGCGCGGAAGAAGGCGGTGCCTGCGATCAGCGCGTCGGCTCCAGCTTCAACCACCATTGTGCAATTCTCTTCAGTTACGCCTCCATCGACGGCGATCACCATCTCCGGATTCATCTCCATGCGCATGGCGTCGAGCTGCATGATCTTTTTGATCGCGCCGGGAATGAACTTCTGTCCGCCGAAGCCGGGGTTGACCGACATCAGGAGCACGAGATCGAGATCGGCAAGTACCGGTTCAAGCAGCGACACCGGAGTTGCGGGGTTGATCGAGACGCCAGCCTTCACTCCAAGACTTTTGATGAACTGGATCGTGCGGTGCAGGTGCGGACAGGCTTCGAGGTGCACAGTAATCTGGTCGGAACCGGCCTTGGCGAAATCTTCGATATACTTGTCGGGGTCGATGATCATCAGGTGAGTATCGATCACCATGCTGGTGCACTTTTTGATCGCCTGCACGATGAAGGGGCCGAAGGTGATGTTGGGCACGAAAACGCCGTCCATCACATCGCAGTGCATCCAGTCTGCGCCAGCCTTTTCAGCCAGTTCGACGGAGGCTTTCAGGTTCGTGAAATCTGCTGACAAAATGGATGGAGCCAGAAGCGTGGTTTTTCCGGGCATAGATTCAAAGTGTTAAGCGTGAATAAAATTCGGTTAAAACGTTTCTCCGATTCCGAAATTGAAGGTGAAGTCGGTCAGCTTCGTCTGTGAAAGCCGCCAGGGATCTGGATTTGCGGGATCGTGAAGTTTCCAGGCAAAGTCGAATCTGAACGGGCCGATCGGTGAGCCGATGCGCAGCCCCGCGCCCCAGTCCCAGGCGAAGTCCCTCGTTAGCGACTGGAGAGAGAATGCATAGGAGCCGGTTCTATCCCAGATGTTGCCCACGTCGGTGAACAGGGTAACGCCTGACTCCTGCCCGAAAACCTTGAAAAGCTGCATCCGGTATTCGAGGCCGAGTTCAGCCTTGATGTCCGCGCCGAAATTCGAAATAGCCGCGTTCGAACAGCTTCCGGGGCCAAGCGTCCCAAACACCCAGCCGCGCATACTGTTCGACCCGCCCGCGTAAAAACGGTGATCTTCCGGCGTTGTATTGGCCTTGCCGTACGGACTCATCCAGCCGAGGGCGAGTCTGGCCGCCACCTGCCGGTCAGGCGAGAGATTCCTGGTGACGGCCACTTGTGTATCGAGCTTCAGGTACTGGTTGTATGGCGTGCCGAAAATCTGGGCATCCGATTCGGTGAAGCCAGTGTACGATTTTTTGTCAACGTACTTGTCGATCAGCCACAACAGGCTACCCGAATCCTCAGCCATCACCGAGGCGTTCCATAGGGGCGAATTTTTGCTGCGTGTGGTTTTGTCCCGGCTCGACCAGCTGTAACGAAGCCTGAATGTCTGGTTCAGCCGTGTCTGGAGCAGGCTGTCGAGGCCTCTTTTTACCGCTACCGGATTGGCGGGATCAATGCCGATGTTTTCAGCCAGATCGTTTTTGAACAGTTGCTGGAAACCGCGCAAAGAGTCCTTGCGGGCAACTTCGAGCTCAAAGAAGTCGACATCGAGTTTAGAAACTCTGGTTGGCCGCGTGCTGTAGGTCGCCCGGATGATCTCCTTCTTGCTATCGAGCAGCACCGGCAGTTTCGATTGCGCGTGTTCGACGGTTCCGCTGTAGTACGAGTCCTGTTTGCCGAGCCTCGGAATTGTCAGATCCGCCTTGATATTGAATTCATAGGGGATGATTTTGTCGTACTGGTCAGAGCTGAGGCTGGAAAGTACGTTGGTGTCCGACGATGTCTGTGTGCCGTAGTTGGTTGAGAGTTTGAGCCGCTGGCCAGCGCCGAACAGGTTTCTGTTCTCATAGGAAAGCGCTCCGCCGACAAAGAGGGAGCCATAGCGATTGTCAACCAGGAGCTTCGGTTCAATCTGGTGCTTGGGGCTTGGATCGAGATCGATGGTTATGGGGATGGCTCCGGAGCTTGTGGAATCCTTTTGCATCGAGATGGATGAGAAAAGATTGGTCGATCCGAAATTTTCAAGCGTCCTCTGTTCGAGTGACTGACGGGTCAGTGCCCCCTGCTTCCAGGCAATGGCCGACGAAAATACTTTCGGCGCGAATTTCTGGTGGCCGTAAATGGTGACCGAAACGTTTTCCCTCTCGAATGTTTTCGCGGTTGCCGGATTGTCTTTTTTCAGGGGATCGTGGACGAATACCTTTACCGGTCCGTAGGCGTAGCGTCTGGGGAGGCTGATGTTGAGCCGTACTCCGGCATGAAGGCCAAGGGTATCGACTGTGATCCTGATGCTGTCGGGATGAAAAAAGGTATAACCGTGATCCCGGAAAAAATCGAGGGTTCGATCCCGTTCCTCTATCAGGTTCTCGACGGAGAAAATCTGCCCGGGCTTCAGGCGGCTCCTTCTGAGGTAACTCGATCGAATATTTGTAGATACCGAGTCCAGACCCGCGTAGCTGAGCGAATCGATAAGGGACGGCTGGTTCTCTTTGATCCGAATGACGATGCTCGCATCGCCGTTCTTGCCGCGCTTGACGGTGGATTCGACATCGGCGAAGAAGTAGCCCTTGAAGGTGTAAAGCTTGCGGATGAGGTTGATGTCTTTCTCGAAATCTTCGGCGATGAATGGGCTTCGCGCACCTGCAAAAAGTCCGGTGCCAAAGAGTGAGTTGCGCGTTGAGGTGGACATGACGTCCCTGATCTCTTCGGTCGTCAGGGCTTTGTTGCCGGTGATTTTGATGCTTTTAACCTCCGGGAACACCGCAGGTTTGCCGTTTGTGGAGGACGAGCTTTCTTCAGCCCTTAGTACTCCCGGTATGGAGAGAGCGAGGAGTAGGCAGACTATCATTCCCGCTCGAAGACGGCGGGAGATCATCCTCAAAAAAAAACATCGCGCTCCGTTCTCCTCAGTTTAGAGGTTCTTCGTCGCTGTAACCGAAATCTTCATCAGTGGGGTAGTCAGGCCAGATCTCTTCAAGTGTTTCGTACAGCTCGTCGCTGTCGGGAAGGTCTTCGAGGTTTTCGATCACCTGCTGCGGTGCGCCCGTTCTGTTGGCGTAATCGATCAGTTCATCTTTGGTGACCGGCCAGGGAGCATCGGCAATATATCGGGCAAGATCGAGATTCCAGTACATACTGACGGTAAATGGTTGATTCTGGGATGGGAAAAAGACTTTCGTGTTTTACGGCTGTTGTCGATGCTTGTTTCTCCGTATGATCGCTCGTTATGCCGTATCAGATGATGATCGGAAGAGAGCGACATCGGGAGAACTCAGTCTGAACAGAGCTCACTCAGACGCTCATGTTCCAAAGTTAGCCGTTTCGGATTCACTACTCACATGGTTATCGGGGAAGCCATAACCCTTTGTCTTAAAAGGCATTGGGACATTGACTCCAAAATAACAGCGTGGTTCTGATTAAGCTCACGAAATATAAAAAAAGATTTTTTGAATAATCAACGGCTAATGGGCCTCCAGCCAGTTTTTTCCGGAGCCGGTATCCACCTCCACAGGAACGTTCTTCACCCCGCATTTCGAGGCGGCTTCGATCATGTTTCGCTCGACCATTTCCCTGAGCCGTGCCTCTTCATCCGGCGGCGTCTCGAAGAGCAGTTCGTCGTGTACCTGCAGCAGCATCGCCGAGCGGAATTTCCCTTTTTTCAGTTCCCGGCTGATCGAGCACATGGCGAACTTGATGATGTCCGCCGCCGTACCCTGGATCGGCGTGTTCATCGTGACGCGCTCGGCGGCCTTGCGGATGTTGCTGTTTGCGCTGTTCAGGTCGGGCACGTAGCGGCGGCGGCCCATGAGCGTGGTGACGTAGCCTTTTTTCTTCGCCTCCTCGATGATGGTCTGGAGCGACGAGAACATGCCGGGATATTTCGCCATGTAGGTGTCGATGATCTCTTTGGCCTCTTTCTGTGGAATGCCGAGGCGTCGGGAGAGACCAAAGGGCTGAATGCCGTAGAGCACGCCGAAGTTGACCTCCTTGGCCTTGCGCCGCATGTCGGGCGTCACCTCTTTCGTATCGAAGATGACACGGGCCGTGGCTGCGTGGATGTCCTCGTGGTTGCGGAATGCCTCAATGAGCATCGCGTCGCCCGAAAGCTCCGCCGCGATACGCAGCTCGATCTGCGAGTAGTCCGCCGAGAGCAGCAGATTGTCGGGATTGGACGGGATGAAGGCGCGGCGAATCTCCTTGCCCAGCTCCGTGCGGATCGGGATGTTCTGCAAATTCGGGTTTGACGAGGAGAGGCGTCCGGTGGCCGTGATCGACTGGTTGAACGAGGTGTGCACCTTACCTGTCAGCGGGTTGATCATCTTTGGCAGCGCTTCGATGTAGGTGCCTTTGAGCTTCTGCAGGCTGCGGTATTCGAGCAGGTCTGAGGCGACCGGGTGCAGCATTGCCAGCTCTTCGAGCACCTGCACGTTGGTGGAGTAGCCGGTCTTGGTCGCTTTTTTTGTGGGCAGCTTCAGCACGTCGAACAGAATGTGGCCGAGCTGTTTCGGCGAGTCGATATTGAAGGTCTCTCCCGCCGCCTCGTAAATTCGTTCGGTCAGTCCGATCAAATCCTCATTGACCTTGACAGCGAGCTGTGCGAGGTGCGCCGTGTCGATCGCAACTCCCTCATGCTCCATGTCGGCCAGCACGCTGACTAGCGGAAATTCGAGCTGGCGGCAGACTTCAAGCAGCTCCGGCGTCGCTTCGAGCTGCTCTTCGAGGGCGTGCCGGAGCTTGAGCGCTATGTCGGCGTCCTGGCAGGCGTAGTCCGAGAGCTTCTGCGGCTCGACCTCGAAGATGCTGATGGTTTGCTTGCCCGTGCCGAACAGCTCGTTGTATTTGACTGTCTGGCGTCCGAGGTGCATCGCGGCCAGATCATCGAGGTTGTGCCGTGCCTCCGGATCGAGTACGTAACTGGCGAGCATGGTGTCGAACCCGACTGGTGCCAGTTCCACGCCATAGTTCTTCAGCACGAGGATGTCATACTTCAGATTCTGGCCTGTTTTGGGAATCTGGGGATTTTCAAGAAGCGGTTTCAGTCTGGCGACGGTCGTTTTGGCGTTGAGACCCGGTGTACCGAAATAGACGAAGAAGGCTTCACCGGGTTTGACCGAAAAGGAGATGCCCGCCAGCTCCGCCTCGAAGGTGTCGAGGCTTGTGGTTTCAGTATCGACCGCGAAACCTTCGGAGTTTTTTTCGAGCAGCCTCAGGAGCTTGTCAAACGCCTCCTCGCTGTCGATCAGTTGATATTCGGAGCCTTCGCCTGCCGGGATCAGTTGCGGATCGCCGGGGTCGTCAAAGTCTGCCACTGCCGGTGCGTTTTCGGAAGACGAGGCGGCCGGAGCTTCGATCTGCAACACGGCGGGCAGCCGAGCGGCGATGCTCTTCAGCTCCAGTTTCGCGAGAAGCGCGAAAAGCGCTTCGGGATCAGGCTTGCCGGTGTGCAGCGCTTCGAGGGTGAGTGGCAGGTCGAGATCAGTGCGGATCGTCACCAGCTCCTTCACCAGCGGCATTATCTCCCGAAAAGCTTCGAGGCTCTGGCGAGTCTTTGGTGTGAGTGCGCCGATGTTGGCGTAGATGCCTTCAAGCGAGCCGTACTTTTCGAGCAGGTTGGAGGCGGTTTTGGGGCCGATACCCTTTGCGCCGGGAATGTTGTCAGAGGTGTCGCCGGTGAGCGTCAGAAGGTCGATGAACTGCTCCGGCGGCGCGCCGAACTGTGCCTTCACCTCGGCGCTACCGACCAGTTCGAATTCGTTCTGCTTCTTGCCGGGCTTGAGCAAGCGCACGCCGTCATGCACGAGCTGTGACATATCCTTGTCCGGCGTGACGATGTAAACCTGACAGGTCTTCTCGAATTTCCTTGCTGCTGTGCCGATCAGGTCGTCCGCCTCGAAGCCGGGCATGATGACCAGCGGAATGCCGCATGCCCGGATCAGCTCCCGGATGTTGCCGAGCTGGCTGATGAGGTCGTCCGGCGGGGCGGGGCGGTTGGCCTTGTAGGCCTCGTACTTTTCGTGGCGGAAGGTCTTCTCCGGGCTGTCGAACGCCACCGCAAGGTAGTCCGGTCGGTACTCCTCGATGATCCTGAGCAGGCTGGTGGCGAAGCCGAATACTGCGCCGGTTGGCACGCCATCACGGGTGCTCATCCGAGCCTGCTGCAAGGCGTAGAAGGCGCGATAAACCAGCGCCATGCCGTCAAGCAGGAAAAGTCCCGGTTTGGTTTTCTCTGCATCTGCCGGACTTTTTTGCGGTGTTGCCGTCGGCTTCGGCGCTGATACTGGAGCGTCAAACAGGCCGATCTGGTTTTCGCTCGTCATGGATTCACCACCCCGTAGCTGCCGAGCACCTTGACCATCGTCGCGAACTCGCGGAGGTTTTCGAGGGCGTTGTGGACGTTCTCGTCTTCCCTGTGGCCGATGAAATCGGCATAGAAGAGGTACTCGAACGCCTTTTTCCGCGACGGGCGCGATTCGATCTTGGTCAGGTCGATGCCCCTGAGTGCAAAGGTGGCCAGCGCCCTGAAGAGCGAACCCTGTTCGTTGGGCAGCGCGAAGACAATCGAGGTTTTCTGGCGTGCCGTGTCAGGCCGGACTCTGAGGTGCGAAATGTCGGGATTGTTTTCCCGTGCGATGCAGAAGAAGCGGGTGATGTTCCACTCCTCGTCGGCGAGATTCTCGCGGAGAATGTCGAGTCCGTACAGTTCGCCTGCCCGCTTCGATGCAATGGCGAGCGTCGATTTGTTGTCGCTTTCAGCCACCATCTTGGCGCTCCCCGCCGTGTCGTAGGCCGCCTCGGCCCTGATGTTCGGGTGCGTGGCGAAAAAGTTGTGGCACTGCGCCAGTGCTTGCGGGTGCGACATGGCTTTGGTTGCGTTTTCCACCGAACTGCCAGGCAGGCCGAGCAGGCAGTGCTCAACCTTCACGAAGGTTTCGGCGAGAATCACTACCGGGCGGTGGAGCAGGAGGTCGTAGTTCTGGTGGATACTGCCACCGAGGGAGTTTTCGATGGGAATCACCGCGTAGTCGGCTTTCTGTTCCGTGACCGCCGTGAAGACGTCGTCAAAGCTTTCGCAAGGCAGCGGCTCGCCGAAGCGTAGCGCAGCAATTTCACTGTACGCTCCGGGTTCTCCCTGATAAGCGATCAACCAGTTTGTCATTCTTCGTTCTTGTAATTAATTTAAGGGCGCCTTTGAGATTTTGCCGACCCGGTCCGGCAACTGTCGGAAGCTGTGGCAATTTTCAGAGGCACTTTTATTCATACCCCGCAGAATTTGCTTTTCTTAAAGTAAAATAAATCTTTTCATAAACGCGTCATATCCGACTTATCCAATAATCAGGTTGTAACCTATGTCAGGACACAGTAAATGGGCGACCATCAAGCGTAAAAAGGCCGCCACCGATCAGAAGAGAGGAAACCTGTTCACCAAGCTTGTCAAGGAGATCACCATTGCGGCCAAAATGGGTGGCGGCGACCCGACGGGCAACCCGCGGCTGAGGCTCGCCATCGATACGGCGCGGGCCAACTCGATGCCGATGGACAATATCCAGCGCGCCATCAAGAAAGGTACGGGCGAACTCGAAGGCGCGACCTACGAAGAGATCACCTACGAAGGCTACGGCCCGGGCGGCATTGCGATCATCATCGAGACCGCGACCGATAACCGCAACCGTACCGTGGCCGACATTCGCCACCTGATGAGCCGCAACGGCGGGTCGCTCGGCGAGAACGGCAGCGTCGGCTGGATGTTCAAGCGCAAGGGTTCCATCGAAGTGCCCAGGTCGGCCATCTCCGAGGATGACCTGATGGAGCTGTTGCTCGACGCTGGACTCGAAGAGCTGGAGAGCGACGACGAGCAGTACTACACCGTGCTGACCGACGTAAAGGATCTGGAGCCGGTCAAGAAGGCGCTCGAAGATGCGGGCATTCCATTCGAGAATGCCAAGATGGACATGATTCCGGACAACTACGTCGAGCTCGATGTTGAGGACGCCCGGAAGGCGCTCAAGCTGATCGACGCACTCGAAAACAGCGACGACACCCAGGCGGTGTACAGCAACATGGACATGAGTGAAAGCGTCATGAGTGCACTTGAAGATGAGTAACCCATGATTGTGCTGGGCATCGATCCGGGCAGCCGCAAAACCGGCTATGGCGTCATCGCCGGCGAGGCGGCGGGCTATCGCGTGCTCGGATGCGGCCTTGTCCGCCCTCGTGCTTCGGATACGCTGCACGAGCGGATCGGCCAGCTTTGCACCGGTATCGACGAGGTGATTGCGCAGCTGAAGCCCGAGTGCGTCGCTCTTGAAACGGCCTTCGTTGGGCGCAACGTCAGAAGCGCGCTGATTCTCGGCCAGGTCAGAGGGGCGGTGCTTGCCACGGCGATGAGGCATGGTTTGCCGGTGCGTGAATATGCGCCGCGCGAGATCAAACTCGCGGTCACCGGAACCGGCTCGGCGCGCAAGGAGCAGGTGGCGGCGATGCTGTCGAAAATGCTCGATCTCGGCAGCGACCTGAAGCCGCTTGACGTCACCGACGCGCTTGGCGTAGCGTATTGCGATCTCGCAAGAAGCGCATCCTCGCTCGGCGCGCAGATCGGCAAGAGCGGAAAAGGGCGAGGCAAGGGATGGGCTGCCTTCGTGAACGAGCATCCCGAGCTGGTGGCCTGACTTTTTATCAACGAGTGTCGCCGGAGTTTCTTTGGACTTCGGCGTCTGTTTCGTCAAACGAACCTCAGGATGACCTTCGGGTCTCTTTTCCGGAACCAAACAAGAACCGTTGTGAAGGGACATATTTTCAATCTCCCCAATTCGCTGAGTTTCCTGAGGATTCTCTTGATTCCCTGGTTCATCTACTATCTCGACGCGGGCCAGACGCAAATCGCCCTCATCATTATGGTGGTCGCGCTGCTTTCCGACTGGTTCGACGGCCAGACGGCCCGGTGGACCAACGAGGTCTCCGATATGGGCAAGATTCTCGACCCCCTGGCCGACAAGCTTTGTCTGGCCAGCGTCGCTCTCTACTATCTCTGGAAAGGGGAGTTGCCGGTATGGTTCGTGGCGTTCGTTGTGCTTCGTGACCTGGTGATTTTCCTCGGCGCGGCCTGGATTCGTCACCGGCACAACGTGCTCACCACTTCGCTCTGGCCCGGCAAGTGGGCGGTGGGATTCGTCTCGATGATGTTCATCTCGATGGTCTGGCCTCTTCCTGTTTTTCGGCAGTGGCCGGTCAAGGAGTTCTTTATGTATCTCTCCGCTGCCACCCTTTTCTACTCGTTTGTAGAATACTGCATCAGGTTCTACAAAATCCAGAAAGGGGCCGAATTCAAGGCCTGATTTCCTTCCTTTTACCCCTTCTTTCTATAATCTCTTTTAATGCAGGACGTTATCCACAGATTAACGCCCTCAATATGGATAAGTGTACATAAGTAACGGCCAATGTTATATATGGCCGTTATTAAGTGTAATTATATCAATGAGATAGCTGGTGTTCACGGACTTGTTTCTTGGTGTGTGGAAAATGTGGATAACTTGTTGGCAAGCCTGTTGGTCAGGTGTGGAAGAGTGTGGAAATCATGAAAAAACCCCGGAACTCCGGGGCTTTTTCATGATGACGTATTTTCTGACAGTGTTTCAGCTCTTTTTCTCCATCACGGTTGCCATCAGCGAAGCTTCACAGACCAGCTCGCCTCGCACGTAGGCCTTGGCGTCGAACTGGCAGACCGTGCGGCGCATATTGGTCATGACCGCTTCGATCACAAGCGTATCGCCAGGCAGTACCGGCTTGCGGAAGCGCGCTTTGTCGATGCCCATGAAGAAGACCACCGATTCCTTGAGGTTCTCCTTGCCGTTGAGCATCATGATGCCCCCGGTCTGGGCCATTGCCTCGATGATGAGCACTCCGGGCATGACCGGGTTGCCGGGGAAGTGGCCCTGGAAGAAGGGCTCGTTCATCGTGACGTTCTTGATCGAGACGATCTTTTCGTCGAGCTTGAACTCGACAATTTTGTCGATCAGAAGGAACGGGTAGCGATGCGGCAGAATGTTCATGATCGCGTTGATATCGAAGATCACGCCGGCTTTCTTTTCGTGCTGGTACTGGCGCGCCAGCTTGTTGCGGTCGGCGTACTTCTTGAGCTGCTTCACGAATTCGACGTTCGATGCGTGACCCGGACGTGCGGCCAGGATCTGCGCCTTGACCGGCATGCCGAGCAGGGCCAGGTCGCCGAGCAGGTCGAGCAGCTTGTGGCGGGCCGGTTCGTTGGTGAATCGCAGTTCGCGGTTGTTCAGAATCCCGTTCTCGCCGAGTACCAGGTGCGAAGTGTCCACGCCCACCTTGCCCGCCAGCGTCTGAACCTGCGATTCGTCGAGCTGTTTGTCAACGATCACGATGGCGTTGTCGATATCAGCGCCCTTGATGATGCCCTGATTGGCCAGCGCTTCGACTTCGGAGAGGAAGCAGAAGGTGCGGCATGGGGAGAACTCACGCAGAAACTCCTTGTCGAGATCAAACAGGCCGGAGTGCTGCGAGCCGAGTGCCGGGTTTTTGTAATCGACCATGACCGTAGTCCTGAAGCCGTCGAGCGGCAGGGCGACGATGTCCACGCCCTTTTCGGGATTGTGGTACTCGATGGTTTCGTCGATGACGAGGTAGTTCTTCGGTTCGTCCTGCTCTGCGATGCCTGCCGAAAGCAGCGCTTCGGCGAACGGATGTGAGCTGCCGTCAAGCACCGGCGGCTCGGGGCCGCTCAGTTCGATGCGGCAGTTGTCGATCTGCAAGCCGTACAGCGCGGCAAGCACGTGCTCGGTGGTGTGCACCTTGACCTCACCGATACCGATGGTGGTGCCGCGAAGTACATCGACCACGTAGTCGATCAGCGCCGGAATTTCCGGACAGTCATCGATGTCGGTTCTGACGAAGATATAGCCGGTATTGACCGGTGCGGGCTTGAACGTTATGGTGCATTCGTGGCCGGTGTGGAGGCCGATCCCCGTGAGCGAAATTTCGTTCTGGAGGGTGCGTTGATGAATGAGCATGGATGGCGTGAGCTTGCGATGGAAAATATCAAAGATACGAAAGTGGCGATAACTCTTCAAATCGGCCGCTTGACGCGGGTCAGGCCCCGAAATGCCGCCGGGCTTTTTCCAGCAGCAGCGGATGGGTGAGCGGGCTTCCGGCAAGGATGCTCGTATGGGCAAACACATCATCCGAGCCGTCGATGCCGGTCACGGTGCCGCCAGCCTCGCGCACCAGCAGCACGCCCGCCGCGAAGTCCCAGGGGAAGAGCCGGTACTCGAAGAAGCCGTCGAAGCGTCCGGCGGCGGTGTAGGCCAGGTCGATTGAGGCCGATCCGGCGCGGCGGATGCCCGCCGAGTCTTTGATGACGTCTCGCAAGAGACCGATGTAGCCGTCTATGTAGTGGTCGTAATCCCTGAACGGCAGGCCGGTGGCGAAGAGGTAGCTCTGCCTCTCCTCGCGCGTCGAGACACTGATGCGCTTGCCGTTCAGGAACGCTCCTTCGCCCCGGATGGCAGTGAACAGCTCGTCGAGCACCGGTTGGTACACGACGCCGACCGCGAGTTCGCCCGAAGCATCACGCATGGCGATGCTGATGCCGAAGACCGGGAAGGAGTGGATGAAGTTCAGTGTGCCGTCCAGCGGATCGACGATCCAGGTGCGTCCGGAAGCGCCGCTGCCGTTGGTGCCCTCCTCACAGAGCAGCCCGTCGTCGGGAAACGCTTCGGTGATGGTTGCTGTGATGACCGCCTCGCACTGCTTGTCGACTTCGGTGACAAAATCCTTGTACTCTTTGGCGACGATCTCCCGCTGCGAAAGTTCGCCGAATCTCGAAAGCGTAATCGCGCCTGCGGCTTTGGCTGCCTTTACGGCCGTCTGGAGTTCGAGGTTCATATTCTGTACGGTGTCAGGTGAGTGAAAATGGTTCGCCCAATATATCATTTGTCGTTGAGAAGTGCAGGCGCAGCTCCTCTGCCTGTTCAGGAGCAACAAGATAACGGCGTGCGGGAATTAACTGCTGGAAATAGAGCTTGTTATTGTGGTATTCCAGATTCGTCAAACAACCACTCATCATGAACAAACAGATACTCACCATCGCGCTCTGCATCGGCCTCTGCCTGGCAGTCGGTTTTGCCGGAAGCACCTTTACGCCGAAGCCGGGGTCCTGGTACTACACCACCCTTGTCAAGCCATCGTGGAATCCGCCGGACTGGCTCTTCCCACCCGTCTGGACGGTGCTGTTCATCATGATGGGTACGGCGCTTGCAAAGGTGCTTGACGCGGGCTGGAAGAAAAATGAGGTCAACGTTGGCGTTGTGCTCTTCGCGATTCAACTGATGCTGAACCTCGGGTGGTCAGCATCGTTTTTCGGGATGCAGTCACCACTTGCCGGTCTGGTCGATATTGTTCTGCTCTGGATTTTCATCGTCCTGACCATGCTCGCCTTTGCCAGAGTTTCGAAACCGGCTTCACTGCTGCTGGTGCCGTATCTCTGCTGGGTGAGCTTTGCCTCTTATCTGAATTTCACTATTCTACAGCTCAACCCCTGACACGTCAGCACATAGAGCGGGATAGGGAGACAGGTTTTATCAACTGTAGCACTGGATAATGGAGGTAGAGAGTAATGGAGTACACCGAGCAGCAAAAACAGGCGTTCAAGCGCGAATTTGCAAACAGACGTCGAAATCAGATAGTAGTTTCCGGTCTGCTCTTCATTTTGATGATCCCTTCTGTTACGGCAGATAAAAGCACAGGTTTGGTGCTCGGAACTTATCCGGTGGCAATGTTTATGCCTCTATTTTTCGTTGTGGTAATCGGTGCGCTTGTTTTTTCATTCAAGAACTGGCGGTGCCCGGCTTGCGACAAGTATTTAGGGCGGTCGATGAATCCGCATTTCTGTTGGAAATGTGGAATAGCCTTGAGATAGAGTGGTGATATACCGGATGGCCCGATTCGACGGAACTTCGTGATCTACGCCCCCCTGAATGCTGACCAGTCAGGGGGGCTTTTTATTGACGTTACTCCAGCGTTTTCAGCTTTGCGACGGCCATTCTGCCTGCCTCGACGAGCCGTGCGCGGATGGTAGCATTGCTGGTGTTTCCGGCTCCGATCTGGATGTAGTAACCGTCGGCCATAATGTAGATGCCTCCGCTCGCGATGAACGCTTCGTCGCCCACACCATCGATGTCGGTTCTCATACCTTCAAAATTATCCTTGAGGCTCTTGTAAATCGCTGCTGCGCCAGCCCCGCCGGGCGGGAAAAAGGCGTCCTGTGTCAGCGACACCTGCAAGAACGGTATCGGCTCGCCGCTGGCGGGGTTGTACATGCAGAGCTTCATGCCGACAACCTTTTTCTCACTCTTCTCCGCAGGCTTGACCGCTTCGCCGAGCAGTTTCGCCGCGTCATCTTGCGTGATGAGCTGGCAGGGTTCGATGATTTTCGAGGCCTTCTGCTGAACCGCCGCATTGCCGCTGTCAGCCCCAGACTGCTGGGTTGAGTTGCCGCCGCATCCGGCGAAAAGCAGGGCAGCGCAGAGCGGAAGAATCCGGATGATGTGTACTGGTCGCATGGGGTGAGGTGATTTTATTTTCGGTGGATGGATTACCTTCAAAGGTAGGGAATTTCTCTGTGAGGCGGTGGTGGCGAGAGGCTTATACTGATCTGGATACGATCACCACATAAATGGCAGTACATATGGTAACTTTTTAAAATAAGAAGTGTTGCGCAATATTTTAGAGGTTTTCTGTATGCGTTCTGTATTGACTGAAAATCGAAAATCCGTTTATTATATGGATCAATCTAATCAATGTTGGGCGTAAACGATTGCGGGTTTCGAGCAAGGATAATAGAAACTAGAGTTGGCCGGTATTTGATCTATGGGCCTCATAGATCCTCGAAACCGATGCTTGCGTTACATCGGAAAAACGCATAAACGAAGAGAATGGCGCTTGGCGGCACATATGGAGTCTGCTCTACAGGGTTCATCTGCACCCGTTCACAAATGGGTCAGAGAGCTTCTATCTATTGGGAAAGAACCGAAAATATTTGTCGTAACGCGTATACCAAAAGAAGCCTGTTGGCAGCGGGCTGAAAGGGAAGAAATCGTGAGGTGGCGAGCGTGGCCCGATAGCAACCTTCCCTACATTCATCCACCTCAAACGCCAAAGAGCGTAGAAACGGAGATTTTCAGTGTGTTACTGCTAAATAGTACAAAGCGGAGGCTAATACAAACGTTCTGACCAAAAACCATCGTCCAAAAAGCGCATACAGCGAACGCGCCAAAGGCTCACGCCGCAGCTGTCCTTGGCGCCTGACAAAATATTACATCACGGAGAAATTCAATCATGCTCATCCAAAACAAATCCCCCTACATCGCTCACGTCTTTGTCTGCACCAATGATCGCGGGGGAGCGCGGAAATCTTGTGTGGACGGGAACAGTCAGCTTGTGAAAGCGACATTGAAGGCGGCTGTCGAGGCGAAGGGGTGGAAAGGGAAGGTGAGGGTCTCGACGTCGGGTTGCCTGGGGGTTTGCGGCGAGGGGCCGAATGTGATGATTTATCCTCAGAAATTCTGGTTTTCCGGTGTCACTCCGGATGATGTGGATGCAATTTTGTCCGCGATTGAGCGTTTGATGAGTGAGGCCTGATCTTGTTTGAAAATGTTTTAGTATTTGCGCGTTCACTTAATTAGATTGATTCGATGAGTAACGCTGACAACATGGCCCGGATGTTCAAGGTGCTTTCCGTTGGCTCCAGAGTTCGGATAGTCGAGCTGCTGAAGGAGCGGTCGCTGTGCGTCAACGCGCTGGCCAAGGCGCTTGATATCACTCCGGCGGCGGTTTCGCAGCATCTCCGGGTTTTGCGTGATGCGGAAGTCGTGCTTCCCGAACGGCGCGGCTATTCGGTGCATTACCGGGTGGATAGGGAGGTGCTTGCCGAATGGAACACGGTCGTATCAACGTTGCTCGGCGTCACGAATGAAGAATGAACGAAAGCATCATCAATTCAACTGGAGTTAAATCATGAGTGAAGAAAAATCCTGCTGCTGCCAGAAGCCAGAAATGCTGAAAGGCACCCCCGAAAAGTGCTCCCCGGAAACCATCAAACAGTGCCACGGCGATCAGCCGTCCCACCCCTGTGTTCCGGAAGATCAGAAAGCGTCGGGGGAAAAGGAGTGATCAGGCCGATACGGTCTGCCATTAATTCAAAAGCCTCAACAGAAAATGATTCTGTTGAGGCTTTTTTTATCCCTTCGAGGGATATTTATCGAGACGTGTTAACCCGCCGCTCACTCAAACAGCGCGAGGATAACTTTTTGCGCTTCGCTGCCGTTGGTGGCGGCGATCTCTTTGATGCTCTGGTTTGCGTCGCCAACTTTCAACCCTTTTTGTTCCAGCTTTGCAACCGCCTGTTCAGGAGTCAGCTTGACAACTGGCGCCAGGGTTTCAACCGAGGCGCTTGAAAGGGTGCGGTTGACCCGCATGAAGGGGTTGCCGCCTTTGCCCTGCGAGGGAACGGTGATGGCGGCGATGGTGACGATCAGGCCTGTGGAGATGATCGCAAGCGCCCCCTTGCGGCTGAAGTAGTTGGTGAAGCTTTTCCAGTTCGCCATCGTATGGAGTACGCCACCGGTGACGAGCGCCTAGCTCAGCCATTCGTGCACTGGCTTGATGAGACCTCCCTCTTTGTGGAAGAAGATCAGGATGCCGGTGACGGCGGAAATGACGAAAGTTGCGATGATAAGCGGGGTTGCACAGGATTTCAAAGTTGGTTTCATGATTGTTTTTCAGTATTGGTGAAAGTATCGTTACAGCTTCTCTGACGATGGTTGGGGAGAAATACTGCGGAGAATTTTCTTATAAGGCTATAGTTCGTATTGGACTTGCAAGAGGGATGACGTTTTCTGCACAAAACAAAGGTGCCCCGTTTTTCGCGGGGCACCTTTGTTTGTCTGATATCGTGAGCAGGTTGTTATTCGTCTTCCTGATCGCGGAGGTTTTCGATCACGCCGAGGTCTTCGAGCGTCGTGACGTCGCCCTTGATCTCGTTAGAGGTGGCGAGCTCGCGGAGCAGGCGGCGCATGATTTTGCCGCTTCTGGTTTTCGGCAGGCCCTTTGCCCACTTGATTTCGTCAGGCTTGGCGATAGCGCCGATCTCTTTGGCGACGTGCTTGCCGAGCGAATCGCGCAGCTTGGCGTCACCTTCGTAACCATCCTTCAGCGTGACGAATGCGACGAGGGCGTTGCCCTTGATCTCGTCCGGACGGCTGACGACGGCGGCTTCGGCGACTGCCTCGTGTGAAACGAGCGCGCTTTCGACCTCGCTGGTGCCAAGACGGTGCCCCGAGACGTTGACCACGTCATCGACGCGGCCCATGATCCAGATGTAACCGTCATCGTCTTTGCGCGCGCCGTCGCCGGTGAAGTACATGCCGGGGAACTCCGACCAGTAGGTCTTTTCGTAGCGCTCGTTGTCGCCATAAATCGTGCGGAGCATCGAGGGCCACGGGTGTTTGACGACCAGGTAGCCGCCTTCGTTGGCGTTGCACGGGGTGCCGTCTTTGCGCACCACATCCACCATGATGCCCGGCAGCGGGCGGGTGGCCGTGCCTGGCTTGGTCGGGGTGGCGCCGGGCAGCGGGGAGACCATGATGCCGCCGGTTTCGGTCTGCCACCAGGTGTCCACGATCGGGCACTTTTCCTGACCGACATACTTGTGGTACCACATCCAGGCTTCGGGGTTGATCGGTTCGCCGACCGTGCCGAGCAGGCGGAGTGAGCGGAGGTCATGCTTGGTGACCCATTCGTTGCCAGCGCGGATGAAGGCCCTGATGGCCGTTGGAGCGGTATAGAAAATGGTGATCTTGTGGCGGTTGATGATGTCCCAGAAGCGATCCCACTGCGGGTAGTTCGGAGCGCCTTCGTACATGAAAACGGTCGTACCGTTGAGCAGCGGGCCATAGACCATGTAGCTGTGGCCGGTGATCCAGCCTACGTCCGCCGTACAGAAGTAGATGTCTTCGTCCTTGATGTCGAATACATATTTGAACGAAGTGGCGGCGTGCACCATGTAACCGCCCGTGGTGTGCAGGATGCCTTTCGGTTTGCCGGTCGAGCCGCTGGTGTAGAGAAGGAAGAGCGGATGTTCGGAATCAACGGGGGTCGCCTCGCATTCGTCAATGGCAAGACCCATCAGGTCGTGCCACCAGTGATCCATGCCGTCGTGCATGGTGATCTGTTCGTTGGTCACCTTCAGCACGATGACGTTTCTGACCGACGGGGTGTTGACAATTGCTTCGTCAACGATGTTTTTCAGGTTGATCGTGCCACCACGGCGGCGGGTGCCGTCGGCGCAGATGACCATTTTGGCGCGGGAGTCGTTCACCCTTTCGGTGATGGCGTGGGCGGCGAAGCCTGCGAAAATCACGTTGTGCACTGCGCCGACCCGTGCGCAGGCGAGCACGGCGATGACCAGCTCAGGCACCATACCCATGTAGATGGCCACGCAGTCGCCTGGCTTGATACCCGCGATCTTCAGGACGTTGGCGAATTTGCTGACCTGGCGGTGCAGCTCGCCGTAGGTGAGGATGCGCTCGTTGCCCTCTTCACCTTCCCACATGATGGCCGCCTTGTTCTTGCGCCAGCTGTTGACGTGAACGTCGAGGCAGTTGTAGCTGATGTTGGTGGTGCCACCGTTGAACCATTTGGCATACGGAGCATTCCATTCGAGTACCGAGTCCCAAGGTTTGAACCAGTGGAATTGTCCGGCAAGATCGCCCCAGTACTTGTCAGGATCGGCGGCAGCATCGGCATAGAGCTTTTCGTACTGTTCCATGCTCGAAATGTGTGCTGAGGAAGAGAACTCTGCCGTCGGCGGAAATTTCCTGCGTTCGGAAAGCACCGAACTGATCGATTCAGAGGTTTGGCCGGTTGTTTGCTCAGTAGCCATTGGTAAAACGGTTTTGTATTGAAAAAAAGCCTGCCACCCCTTGAGAGGGCGCTGACGGTTCGGCCGGGGTTGGGTAAGGGTCCAGCCGGATACCCTTTATGAATTCGGATCAAAAATTTACAGAAAAAAAACAGATGATGCCATGCGTCATTTTATCAGCTCATTTCGGCTTGACGGCAAAGTTGACCAGTTTGCCCGGCACGGCGATCTCTTTGATGATCGTCTGCCCCTCGAGGAACTTCGCGACGCTTTCCACTTTTTTCGCCTTTTCGATCATATCATCCTTAGTGCAGCCCGCCGGAGCCTGGAAGGTTCCCCGGAGCTTGCCGTTGACCTGCACGGCGATGGTGACCACGTCGTTTGCCGCGAGCGCCGGATCGAACGCCGGCCATGAGGCTCCGCTGATCGACTCCGCGTGGCCGAGCGTCTGCCACAGCTCCTCGGTGATGTGCGGCGCGAAGGGCGAGAGCATCACGAGCACGGTCTCGACAGCCTCGCGGCTGTAGCATCCCGCCTTGTGCAGCTCGTTGACGAGCACCATCATCTCCGAGATGGCGGTGTTGAACTTGAGCTGGTCAATATCTTCGGTCACCTTTTTGATCGCCTTGTGCATCCGCTTGAGGATCGCGTCGTCCGGTTTCGTCTCAGTGACTCTCGGTGTTTCGGCGAACTCTTCCCAAGCGAGACGCCACACCTTGTTGAGGAAGCGGCTGATACCCTCGATACCGTTGGTGTTCCAGGGCTTGACCTGTTCAAGCGGGCCGAGGAACATTTCGTACAGCCGTACCGCGTCCGCGCCGTAGGTGGCGAGCACATGGTCGGCGGGGATGACGTTGCCACGTGATTTGGACATCTTTTCGTTGTCCTCGCCGAGAATCATGCCCTGGTTGAAGAGGCGCTGGAACGGCTCCTTGGTGCTGACGACACCGAGGTCGTAGAGCACCTTGTGCCAGAAGCGCGAATAGAGCAGGTGCAGCACCGCGTGTTCCGCGCCGCCGATGTAGAGATCGACGTTCATCCAGTATTTTTCGCGCGACGGATCAACGAGCGCGTCGCCATTCTGCGGGTCGATGAAGCGCAGGTAGTACCAGCAGCTTCCGGCCCACTGCGGCATGGTGTTGGTTTCGCGGCGGAATTTGCCGTGCTCGTCCTCGCCGTAGAGCCAGCTCTCGATGTTGGCCAGGGGCGACTCGCCGGTTGAGGTGGGCTGGTAAGCTTCGACCTCCGGCAGCGTGAGCGGCAGATTGGTCTCCGGGCGCATCGTGCCGTCCTCGTAGTGCTTGATCGGGATCGGCTCGCCCCAGTAGCGCTGGCGGCTGAAGACCCAGTCACGCAGCTTGTAGTTGACCTTGCGCATGCCCTTGCCCTTCGATTCGAGCCAGGTGGCCATGCGGTCGAAGGCGGTCTTGAAGTCGAGGCCGTCGATGGAAATTTCGTCGTTCGACGAATTGACGCAAACGCTGTCTTTGCCCTCGAACACCTCCTCCTGCACATCGTGCGGACTTTTGATCACCTCGCGGATCGGCAAACCGAATTTTTTGGCGAACTCCCAGTCACGACTGTCGTGCGCCGGGACGGACATGATTGCGCCGGTGCCGTAGCTGGTGAGCACGAAGTCCGAAATCCAGACCGGTAGTGCTTCGCCGGTGGCCGGATTGATCGCGTAAGAGCCGGTGAAGACGCCGGTTTTGTCCTTCTGCAGGCCGGTGCGCTCCAGTTCGGTTTTGAGCTTCGCCTGCTCGATATACTTTTTGACCTCCACGAGCTGCTGGGCGATGGCGAGCTTTTCGGCCATCGGATGCTCCGGCGAAATGACGAGGTAGGTCGCGCCGAACAAGGTATCCGGGCGGGTGGTGTAGACGCGCAGGTTGGTGCGGTGGCAGCGCAGTTCGAAATCGATCTCCATGCCTTCGGAGCGGCCGATCCAGTTGCGTTGCATCTGCTTGACGTTCTCCGGCCAGTCGAGCTCATCGAGGTCTTCAATGAGCCGCTCGGCGTAGGCGGTGATCTTGAGCACCCACTGGCGGAGCGGTCGGCGCACCACAGTGTAGCCGTCAGCGATCTTCTCGTCCACCTCTTCATTGGCCAAAACCACCTTCAGCTCCTTGCACCAGTTGACGTCCACCTCCGAGATGTAGGCCAGCCCTTTTTCGTAGAGCTTCAGGAAAATCCACTGCGTCCACTTGAAGTAGTTCGGGTCGGTGGTGTTGATCTCGCGGCTCCAGTCGTAGGAGAAGCCCATGCTTTTGAGGGTCTCGCGGAAGTTGGAGACGTTTACCTCGGTGGTCAGTCTCGGATGGGTACCGGTCTTGATGGCGAACTGCTCGGCGGGCAGGCCGAAGGCGTCCCAGCCCATCGGGTGCAGCACGTTGAAGCCGCGGCAGCGCTTGTAGCGCGCCATGATGTCTGTGGCCGTGTACCCTTCGAGGTGACCGACGTGCAGCCCCGAACCACTCGGGTAGGGGAACATGTCGAGCACGTAATATTTTGGTTTCTCCTGATCCTGGCCCGAGGCAAAGGTGTTTTCGCTTGCCCACCGGGCCTGCCACTTCCGCTCTAACGCTGAAAAATCGTATTTCATGATCTCCTTGTCATGTTCAAAAATGTGCCGGGAAGATAATCCCGCTACGGTAATGAAAAAAGGCAGTGCAGGTTTCATATTTCTCCTGCACTGCCTTTCGTTCAGTTTCGTTCCGTTCAGTCTCGCTCGGGCCTTGCAGCGGCGCCGTTGGTTTCGGCTGATTGCTCTTCCGTCTCGAGCAGCGCCTTCATCGAGAGGGCGAACTTGGTCTTTCCGGTGCGTGGATCCTTGCGCACGTCGATCAGCTTTACCTTGATCCGGTCACCCACCTTGAGCACATCGCTCACCTTGGCGATGCGCTGCTTCGAAATCTCCGAGATGTGCACCAGACCATCGGTCTTTGGCAGGAACTCGACGAAGGCGCCGAGCTCGTCGCGGATGTCGCGAACCTTGCCCATGTAAACCGTGCCGACCTCGGGTTTGGAAACGAGGGTCTTGATGGTCTCGACCGCTGCCTTGGTGGCCTCGGGGCTGGAGCAGGCGATGGTGACTGTGCCGTCGTCGTCGATGTTGATCTCCGCGCCGGTCTCCTCGGTGATGCTGCGGATGGTTTCGCCGCCCTTGCCGATCACCATGCCGATGGCGTCCACCGGAATCTGGATGGTGGTGAGGCGCGGAGCGTATTTGCCGATATCTTTGCGCGATTCGGGAATTGCCTCGGCCATGACGTCGAGGATGTGCAGACGTCCGCGGCGCGCCTGTTCGAGCGCGGTTTCGAGGATGTGGTAGTCGAGGCCGTCGATTTTGATGTCCATCTGGCAGGCGGTGATGCCATCACGGGTGCCTGCCACCTTGAAGTCCATGTCGCCAAGATGATCCTCGTTGCCGAGAATGTCGGAGAGCACGGCGTAGCGCTCGCCTTCCTTGATGAGGCCCATTGCGATGCCGGAGACCGGTTTCTTGAGCGGAATGCCGCCGTCCATCGCGGCCAGCGTGCCACCGCAGACCGAGGCCATCGAGGACGAACCGTTCGATTCGAGGATGTCCGAGACGAGGCGCACGGTGTAGGGGAACTCCTGCTCAGATGGCATCACCATCTTGATAGCGCGCTCGGCGAGGTTACCGTGGCCGATCTCACGCCTGCCGGTGCCGCCGACCCTGCCGGTTTCGCCGACCGAGAAGGGGGGAAAGTTGTAGTGCAGCATGAAGCGCTTGTCCTTGTCGTCGGTAAGCGTATCGACCGACTGGGCATCCTTTTTGGTGCCGAGCGTGAGGGTGACCAGCGCCTGTGTTTCGCCGCGCGTGAAGAGCGCCGAACCGTGCGCCCTCGGGATGAGGCCCAGCTCGATGCTGATCGGGCGAACCTGTTCGAGCGTGCGGCCGTCGAGGCGTTTGCTATCGTCGAGAATCATGTGGCGCATCACCTTTTTCTCGACTGAGTGGATGCACTCCTCGATGATGTGTTCGTTCATGCAGAGCGCGCTGGAGGGATCGGCTTCGATCTGATCGGGGCCGACACGGTCGGTGAAGTGCGTGAGGGTTTTCCTGATGGTTTGCGTGTAGATTGCTTTGGTTTTTTCGGCGCGCTCCTCCTTGGCGAGCGGGGTGTAGGCCAGAGCTTTCAGCTCAGCCGAGCAGTGCTCTTCAACGAAATTGACCAGTTCGTCCGGCGCGACGGTCGGGGAGAATGGCCGTTTGGGCTTGGCCACCTCTGTGGCGAGTTCGCGCTGGAGAGCGCAGATTTTCTTGATGGCGTTGTGGCCGAATTTGATGGCGTCGAGCATCTCGACCTCGGAGATCTCCTTCATCTCGCCTTCGAGCATACAGATGGTATCCTCGGTGCCGCCGATGCAGATGTCCATGTCGCTCTGTGCCAGCTCGTTGATATCCGGATTGACGACGAAGAGGCCGTTGATGCGCCCGACGCGAACTTCCGACATCGGGTTGGCGAACGGAATATCCGACACCATGATCGCAGCCGAAGCGGCGATGCCGCCAAGCACATCGGCGTCGTTGATCGTGTCGGAAGAGATGACCGAGATGATGATCTGGGTCTCCTGATAGTAACCGTCAGGGAAGAGCGGGCGCAGGGCGCGGTCGATCAGGCGGGCGGAGAGAATTTCTTTTTCGGAGGGGCGGCCTTCGCGTTTGAAGAAGCCGCCGGGGAACTTGCCGGCTGCCGAATATTTTTCACGGTACTCGACCTGGAGCGGGAAGAAGTCCTGATTCGGCGACGGAGGCGTTTTGCTTGAAACCACCGTGGCGAGCACCATGGTGTCCTTCATCGTCACGACAACCGCGCCGTCGGCCTGTTTGGCCATTTTGCCGGTTTCGATCGTGATTATCTTGCCGTGTCCAAGATCGATCTCTTTTTTGATAAACATTGAAATCAGTTGTGGTTAAAAGTGATGAACCTCTTCGCTGGACCTTCGGGACGATGCCATGCCGATGGAAAAATCAGGTTCCGGAATGCCGGTCACGGTCGAAGCCAATTCAAAAATTAAAAAAGTCAAACAATATACTATAAAATAGTTCCCTTCCAGTACCGGTTTGCCGGAATGCATCATGGGCATTCAAAGCGCCAGTTGTCGATCAGCCTCGTCTTGCCGATGCGCACCGCCATGACGAGGCGGCAGGCTTTGCCAGGAACCGCCTGTGTGACCGGCTCGAAAGTGGCGTTATCGACGAAGCAGATGTAATCCGGCGCGGCGTCTGGCTCGGAGCGCACCAGCGCATCGGCTTCGGTGGCAATTGCCTCCAGATCGGCGCGGCCTTTGTCGATCTCCGCCTTCGCGTGCTGGATCGCGCGATAGAGTACCGTTGCCTGCTGGCGTTCGTCCGAACTGAGGTAGATGTTGCGCGAGCTGGTGGCCAGCCCGTCACTTTCGCGAGTGACCGGCGCGCCAAGAATCGTGACGGCGATGTTCAGGTCGGCCACAACGCGCCGAATGACCGTGAGCTGCTGCGCGTCCTTCTCGCCGAAGACCGCCAGGTGCGGGCGTGTGATGCCGAGCAGCTTGACCACCACCGTGGCCACACCGCTGAAATGGCCGGGCCGCGATGCGCCCTCGAAGCGCGTAGCGATGGGACCGGGATCGATGCTTGTCGAGTATCCATCCGGGTACATCGCTTCGACCGACGGCGCGAAGAGGTAATCGATGCCCGCTGAACGTGCCAGCGCGGCATCCTGCTCGAAGGGTCTTGGATAACGGTGAAAATCTTCGTTCGGGCCGAATTGCGTCGGGTTGACAAAGATGGTCATAATGACCGTTCCGGCATGTGCTTTCGCGAGTTTCACCAGACTCAGGTGCCCTTCGTGCAAAGCGCCCATCGTCATGACGACGCCAATGTACTGGTGCTGGAGACGCAGTTTTTCGGCGATCTTCTGCATCTCGGCGGGGTCATTGATGATCTGCATGTTCCTGTCTCTTTTTTGATCGTTTGTCTGGCGGATGGACGACCACGACGAATTCGCCCCGCTGCTTCTGGCCGGTAAAGTGGTTCGCCAGTTTGTCAGGGGTGCCGGTGACGTACTCCTCGTGCATCTTGGTGATTTCACGCGCGGCGAACACCTGCGCTTCGGGAAAGTGCTCCTTCACCTCCTCCATCAGCCGCCCGATCCGGTGCGGCGATTCGTACAGTACGATAGTGCTCTCGATGGAGGCAAGAAATTCGAGACGGCTTTTGCGCCCCTTCTTGTGCGGCAAGAATCCGGCAAAGAAAAAGTTGTTCGACGGCAGCGGACAGACCGAGAGCGCCGCCGTCAGGGCGCTTGCGCCCGGCACCGGAATCACCGTGAAGCCCTCCGCGTGCGCCGCATTCGCCATCGTGTAGCCGGGATCGCTGATGGCGGGAGTGCCTGCGTCGGTCACGAGCGCCACGTCTGCGCCCTCTTCGAGCAGCTCGATCACTTGCCGCACGGCGCGCTCTTCGTTGAAGCTGTGGTAGCTGACGAGGCGCTTGCCCTCGATGCCGAAATGTTTGAGCAGAATCGAGGTGCGCCGCGCATCCTCGCAAGCGATGGCTCCTGCGTTGCGCAACGTCTTGACTGCCCGAAAAGTCATGTCGTCAAGATTGCCGAGCGGGGTGGCCACTACGTAAAGCGTGCCTTTATGTTCGTCGCGGGAATTAGTCAATGGTTGCACCAGTTGATCAGGGGCGGCCTTTATTCGGGAAGCTTGTATATTATGACCATAATTATAGTAAAAATTATGAGAAACAGATTGATGCAAGCCCATGCAGCGTGAACAGATTCTGTCGGTCAGCGGCCTGAATGTGCATTTTCCGGTCAGGAACTCCGGATTATCCGGCGGCAAGCAGGTGGCCAAAGCGGTTAACGGCGTGTCGTTCGAGGTGTTCAAGGGGGAGACCCTCGGCCTGGTCGGCGAGTCGGGGTGCGGCAAGACCACGCTTGGCAGGTCGATCGTGCGGCTGGTACAGCCTTCAAAAGGGGGCAAAATTGTGTTCCGTGGCCGCGACATTACCGGGCTTGGCAACCGGGAGTTCAGGCCGCTGCGCACGGAGATGCAGATGATCTTCCAGGATCCATTTGGCTCGCTCAATCCGCGCCTGACCGTCGGACAGACGCTCGGCGAGGTGCTCAAGGTGCACGGCATCACGAAAGGAACCCAGGCCACCGCAAAGAAAATCGACCAGCTGCTCGACACCGTCGGCCTCAACCGCGACTATGCCAGCCGCTACCCGCACGAGTTCTCCGGCGGCCAGCGCCAGCGCGTCGGCATCGCCAGGGCGCTCGCGGTCAACCCCTCGTTCATCATCTGCGACGAACCGGTCTCGGCGCTCGACGTCTCGATCCAGTCGCAGATCATCAACCTGCTCAAAGATTTGCAGCGCGAGCTGGGGCTGACCTATCTTTTTATTGCGCACGACCTTTCGGTGGTCGAGTACATTTCGGATCGCGTCGCGGTGATGTACCTCGGCAAGATTGTTGAAATCGCCGATGCCGGAACGCTCTACGCCAACCCGAAGCACCCCTATACGCAGGCATTGCTCTCGGCCATTCCCATGCCTGAACTCGGTCACCAGCGCGAACGCATCGTGTTGAAGGGCGATCTTCCGGGACCGCTCTCGATTCCGGAGGGGTGCAGTTTCCATCCTCGTTGTCCATTCGCGATGGAGGAGTGTCGGAGACGGGAGCCGGAACTGCTGCCGCTGAAAGATGATCCGTCACACAACGTAAGCTGTCTTCTTTACCAGTAATTTATTAAGTCGATATGGCAGACAAGAACCAAAAAAAGGTGGATGTTTCCGTGCTGGGTGCCTGACGTCAGTCGTCATCCTGATTCTACTAGCAGGGCTGGGATGGTTTGCGCATCAGCGAGGCAATCGTCTTCCCGACCACTTCGTGCTCAGAGTGCCTCTGAGCGGAGGTATCGATGAACGCGCGCCGGACGACACATTGCTGCCTGTTGGCGGAACCCGTCGGCAACTCGCACTCGAAGAAATCCTGACCATTCTCGACCGGGCAAAAACCGACAAGCGTGTCGATTCGGTGCTGCTCCAGATCGATGGTCTTGGTGCATCGCCCGCAATGATACAGGAGCTGAGAAGTTCGATTGCCGCTGTGCAGAAATCGGGCAAGAAGGTTACAGCGTTTCTTGTCACGCCTGAAGACAAGGATTATCAGCTCGCCATCGCCTGTGATTCAATCATTGTACAGAAAGGTTCCTGGATGACGCTCGACGGGCTTAAGGCCGAGCTGTTCTTTGTCGCCGATCCGCTCAAAAAGCTCGGTGTCAGCTTTCAGGCAGCACAGTGGAAAAAGTACAAAAGCGCCGTCGAATCGTTCACCAGAACTTCGCCCAGCCCTGAGAACCTCGAAGAGACCAATGCGCTGCTCGACGACGTCTGGGCCGATTATCTCGACACCGTGTCGCGGCAGCGAAAAATCGGCAAGGATGCCTTCAGAGAGGTGATCGATTCGCTTGCCGTGGTGACGCCTGAAAAAGCACTTGAGCTTCGACTGATCGACCGGGTGGCGACCGAACATCAGCTTGAAAAAGAGTATTCAAAGCGGCTTGACAAGCCTGTAAAGGAGCTTTTTGTAGGAGGAGGGGCGTATCTTGCCGCTACCGGAGGGATGAAACCGAAGGCCGTTGGCGACCGTATCGCCGTGATTACCATTACCGGCATGATTGTCGGCGACCAGACAGCCGATATGGGTGAGGGGGAGAGAACTGACGTTTCGACTGTGAAGCAGGCGCTTCATACAGCGCTCGACGATCCCAAAGTCAAGGCGATTGTGCTGCGCATCGACAGCCCCGGCGGCGACGCGCTTGCCGCCTCCACGATGCTCGAACTGCTCGAAGAGGGGAAGACGAAAAAGCCTATCGTGGCCTCGATGTCGGGCGTGGCGGCTTCGGGCGGTTACATGGTGGCGCTCGCCGGCGACAAAATTTTCGCCGAGCCGATGACCGTGACTGGCTCGATTGGCGTCTTCTCACTAAAGCCTGATCTGAGCGGCCTGCTCACGAAGACAGGCATCCACCGCGAAGTGTTCGAAAGGGGCCGCTTCGCCGACGCGGAGACGCCCTTCAAACCATTTGACGGCGCAGCATTTCGCAAGTTCATGGAGTTGACGGGCGTGGTGTATGACGATTTTATCTCCAAGGTGGCGAAAGGGCGCAAGATGACGCCTGCTGCGGTCGATGCCGTCGCCGGAGGCCGCATCTGGAGCGGCAAGCGGGCGCTCGAAGTCGGTCTCATCGACCGGATTGGTGGGCTCGCCGATGCGGTGCAGGAGGCCAAAAAGCTCGCGAAAATGGACGCCAAAGCCAGCCCGGAGTTGCTCTATCTGCCCGTCCGCAAAACCTGGCTCGAATACCTGCTGGGAGGCAACACATCGGAGATCGTCTCGGCGTTGACCGTCGGAATAGTCAGGCAATCGCTCGGAGAGCTGCTGCCTGTCACCCGCCTGCCCGGTACCGAAACAGCCCGATTCCTGCTCCGCACCGAAGAGCCGCAAGTGCTCGCGCTCGACCCGGTGTGGGTGGAGATAAAGTGACAGTTCTGTGAATGTCGGGACGGCTCTTGTGGCCGTCCCGACAAAATCGTCTTTCGATAGATCGGTTCGATCTGTCCGATCTGTCAGATCATTCTTCAAAAACTCCAGAACTCGCGGTCAAGGCTGCGGTACTGTATGCCCTGCACGAGATGCTTCATTTCGATATGTTCCGCGCCGTCGAGGTCGGCAATGGTGCGGCTTACCTTGAGGATGCGGTCGTGCGCCCTGGCCGAGAGGTTGAGGCGGTTCATCGCCTCCATCAGCTTTTCGGCACTCTCCTTGTCGAGCTTGCAGAACTTGCGGATCAGCTTCGAGTTCATCTGCGCGTTGGTGAAGATGCGCGGTGAGGGCAGCGCGGCGAAGCGTTCGTGCTGGATGGCACGTGCTGCGATCACCCGCTTGCGGATCTCGCTGGAGCTTTCCGCCGAACTGTTCGAGAACAGCTCGATGTTCTCCACCTTCGGCACGTCGATGTGGATGTCGATGCGGTCGAGCAGCGGGCCGGAAATTTTGGAGAGGTAGCGCCGGATCTGCTCCGGCGATGCGGTTGGCAGGCCGTCGCGATCCTTGAGCGGCCCGGCGGGACTCGGGTTCATCGCCGCCACCAGCATGAAGCCCGCCGGGTAGCGCGTCGAGAGCGCTGCGCGGGCCACGGTCACTTCGCGGTCTTCGAGCGGCTGGCGCAGCACTTCGAGCGCGTTGCGGGTGAACTCCGGCAACTCGTCGAGGAAGAGCACGCCGTTGTGCGCCAGGCTCACCTCGCCCGGCTTGGCTTGTGCACCGCCGCCGATCAGCGCTACGTTGCTCGTGGTGTGGTGTGGGCTGCGGAAGGGGCGCGTGATCATGAGCGGACGGTTGCGTTCGAGCAGGCTCGATACCGAATAAATCTTGGTGGTTTCAAGCGACTCCTCGAAGCCGAGCGGCGGAAGAATGCTTGGAATCGCTTTGGCGAGCAGTGTTTTGCCGCTGCCGGGCGGGCCGATCATGAGCAGGTTATGTCCGCCCGCCGCGGAAATTTCGATCGCTTTTTTGGCGGCGAGCTGCCCCTTGATTTCGGCAAAATCGACCGGGTAATCCGGCTCGCAGTCGAACAGCTCAGCGACATTCACACTGACCGGTTCGGGCGTGATGTCGCCGTTGAGGATCCCGGCAGCCTCGAGCAGTGTTTCGACGCCGAACACCTTCGTCGCCGCGCCCGTTGCCGAAATCGCCACAGCAGCTTCCGCCGCGTTCATTTTGGGCACGATCATCCACCGGATGTTCTCCCGTGCGGCCATTACGGCCATCGGCAACGTGCCGCTGATGCGCCGTACCGACCCGTCGAGCGCCAGCTCGCCGAGCACGATAATATCCTCGAATTGCCCCCTGATCTCGCCAAGCGAGCCGAGCAGGCCGACCGCGATGCCAAGATCAAACGAAGTACCCTCCTTTTTGACATCGGCAGGCGCGAGGTTGACGGTGATTTTCTTCGACGGCAGCTCAAAGCCGGAGTTGCGGATAGCAGTCAGAATGCGCTCGCGGCTCTCCTTGATTGCGCTGTCCGGCAGCCCGACCACCGTGAAGGCAGGCAAACCACCGGAGACATTCGTTTCAATCTCGACCTTCAGTGCGTCGATACCCAGCAGCGCCGCCGCGCAGAGTTTGGTAAGCATATATAAAACAATGAGTAGGGGTTGATCACTGCCAGCGCCGGTTCTATAAGGTTAGGGGATAAGCGCCGCTTTTGCCTGATTATACAGAAAAATACGGCGATTTCCACCTTGTGTTAACACGATGCGTTGCCACTAAAGCTCTTTTGGTGAAAAAGGAGGTGGGGGCAGAAGAGATTTAGAAGAGAGTGATGGATCCCGTGAAGAGGGGGGCAGGCATTGACCAGTCTGGGCCACGCGGCCACTGACAATCTGACTTCTTTGTGACAAAAAGGCGTACTTGCACTTACTCCGAGACATTCAACACTTGAAATACACCGGATTTCCAACAGCCAGAGAGACTTTTTGGCGGAACGGCTGGTGCTATAAAATGAGCAGTGGAGGTGACCCGTTCATTATGCCCTCGCTTGTTTTTTACCCCGTCGTTCTCAGCCCGCTGGAAATTGCGTTGACCGTGAGCAGTAGTTCGGGGAGCAGGGCGTCGGCTTGCTCCTGGTTGCCGGAGGCTTTGGCGGCTCGCCAGCTTTTAAGGAGGTCGATTTGCAGGCGGTGGAGCTTGTTGAGGCCCTCTTGGCGGGTTTCGATGAAGCGGGCGACGTTGAAGTGCTTCTCCCTGAGCGGGCCGCCGTAGAGCAGGTCGAGCAGGCGCATCGTGCGCAGATATTCCGCCTGAATCATGCCGAGCAGGTTTTCGCGAATGCTTTTGTTTTCGACCAGCGCGGCGTACTGCTCCATGATCCACGGATCGACCGAGAGAATGCTCGTGGCGATGTTGTTAATAATATAATGGAATGGTGCCCAGGAGAAGTCACTTTTGCGCATCACCTCGAAGGTTTCGGGATCGGTGGCGCGAAGCTCTTCGAGCGCCGAGCCGGCGCCGTACCATCCGGAGATGGCAAAACGGGCCTGGTTCCAGCTGAAGACCCACGGTATCGCGCGGAGGTCTTCGAGGCTCTGGCGTCCGGTGCGGCGCGTGGGACGTGAGCCGATGCGACTCGATTCGATGATGTCGATCGGCGTGGCCTGACGGAAAAAATCGATCAGTCCGTCGGTTTCGATGAGTTGCCGGTAGGCTTTGTTGCTGCTGTGGGCGAGCGTGTCCATCGCCTTTTCGAGCGGGTGGGGGCGGTAGCCCTCCTTGCGGTGGTCGAGCCGGGCTTCGGCGACTCCGGCCAGGAAGAGTTCGAGGTTGTAGGCCGCGCTGATGCGATTGGCGTACTTCTGCGAAATGGTTTCACCCTGCTCGGTGACGCGCAGTCCGGCGTCGAGCGAGCCGTGCGGCTGTGCCCGGATGAAGCGGTGCGTCGGCCCTGCGCCACGACTGATGCTGCCACCGCGTCCGTGGAAGAAGAGTATATCGACGCCATACTTTCGTCCTGCCTTGATCAAACGTTCCTCGGCGCGGTAGAGGCTCCAGAGGCTTGCGACGATGCCGCCGTCCTTGTTGCTGTCGCTGTAACCGACCATCACCTGCTGCACCGGCTTTTTCCGTCCGTGCTGTTCCTGCTGCAACGTTATGCTGCGGCGTGTGACAGGATGGGCGAGGAAGCGGCTGAGAATGTCGTGGCTGCGTTCGAGGTCGTCGATGGTTTCAAAAAGCGGCACCACCGGAATCGGGCAGGCGTCGCCGTCGCCGTGCGGCACCATGAGGCCGACCTCGCGGGCGAAGAGGTAGATGACGAGCAGGTCTGAGACGTTGCGCGTCATGCTGACGATCAGGGAGCCGATGCCGTCGGGGCCGAACTGCCGGTAGTGGTCGAAGAGCACCCGGTAACAGGCGAGCACGGTTTCGGCTTCCGGTCCGGCGTGCATGTCGGGGTGGGTGAAGGGGCGCGGCGAGAGCAGCTCGCGTTCGAGGAACTCGAGGCGGGCCTCTTCGCTCCATTCGGGAAATCCTTTGCCGTCGAGTCCCGCCGCCATCATGAGCTGCGAAAGGGCAAGGTCGTGGAAGCGGCTGTTCTGGCGGATGTCGAGCCGTCCGAGGTGGAAACCGAAGGTCTGCACGATGCGATAGACCGGGGCGACGTCGCCACGCGCGATGGTTGTGGCGTCGATGGCCGTGAGCGAACTCATCAGTAGCTCAAGATCCTCGAGCAGCTCGGTGTGGCGGCGGTAACAATAGTGCTCATTTTCCGTTGTTCCGTCGGGCAGGGCAGCGATCATCAGGTTGACAAACTGCCGCCAAGGCTCGTGGAGGTTTCTTTCGAAAGCGCGCCCCCCCTTTTCGCCGAGTTTGTGGCGCAGCGTCTCCATGCGCTCCTTCATCGCGCCGGAAGGGGACTGGAATCGGCCCGAAAGACTGAGCATCGAGGCGAGCCGTTCGAGTTGTCGGCGGACAAGCTCGATGGCGTAGCTTCGCATCTCCTGGAGCGTCTCCTGCGTGGTTTCGGCGGTGACGAGCGGGTGGCCGTCGCGGTCGCCGCCGACCCAGCTTCCGAAGCTGAGGCGCGGCAGGTTGCGCGGATCGGCTGTGATCGCCGGGTCGAATCCTGCGACGGCCCAGGCCTTTTCGAGGCGGTTGTCGAGAATGGGCAGGATGTCGGGGAATATGGTGTGCAGGTAGTGCAGCACGTTCTGTCGTTCAGCGCTCACCTCGGGTTTTTGGAACAGAATTTCGCCGGTGCGCCAGAGCCGCTCGAGTACTACCTTGATGTCGGTGCGAATCTTGTCGCGCTCGGCGGGTGTCCACATGCGGTTCTCGCGCTTGACGAGCAGAAGATACAGCTCGCGGTGCTGTTCGAGCACGGTGCGGCGCTTGGCCTCGGTCGGGTGGGCCGTCAGGGTTGGCTCGACCTCGATATCGGGAAGCTCCGCTGCGATTTCGGCTTCGGTGACGCCGAGGCTTTTCAGGTGGCGCAACGCTTCGCCCCAGAGGCCGCTGAGCGACTCAACGCCTTCGCTCGATTCGAGGCGGCGGCGGTACTGGGCGGCAGAGTTCTCCTCAGCCATGTTCAAAAGCTGGAAGACGATCGACCAGGCCTGGATGGCGCGTTCAGCGCGGTTGAACTCCCCTATAGGCGTATTGCTGTCACCTCCGATGTGTCGGGCAAGCGCCTCCTGGCCAAGATTTTCCAGCACCTCGATGAAGCAGTCGAGCAGGTAATGGAAATCGAGCGAGGCTTTGTCGAAATCGACGACGCTGGTCGTAGAGGTGATCATGGTATCGGGGTTTCTGATTGGACAATGGCTGGTACTTCAATGAAACTTACGCTTCGCGCGGCTGCAAGCAAAATGCCAAATCCGGCGTATCTGGATTTGGCTATAATGTTTGACGCTTTTTAGGTTTAAATGTTTGCCCCCTTTGCCAATAATGTGTATCTTTCTCAATAAATTCTTGAAAGCGGCTAACACCTAATCCATTACCTGTCATGGACAACAAGTCAAACGGTAAGCTTATTGCTCTCGCAGTAGGCGGGGCTGTCTTAATGGGAGCTTTGTTTTTCTCGGTATCTTTCCTGACCGGCTACATTCCGGCACCGAATCACTCAGCCCTCCTCACTCCTTTGAGGTCGTTCATGGGTTGGTTTCTCCTCATTTTTTGCGCTTCCATCATTATCATGGGCCTCGGCAAGATGTCCGGTGCGATCAGCGACAAGTGGTTCCTGAGCTTTCCGCTGAGCATTTTCGTGATTGTCATGGTGATGTTTTTCAGCCTCAGGGTCTATTGGGAAAAAGGCCGCACTACCACTGTGGATGGCAAATACATTCGCACGACCGCTGAGCTGAAAGAGTTCCTCAACAAGCCTGCAGCGACGAGTGATGTTCCTCCGGCTCCGGCAGGATTCGATTTTGCGGCGGCCAAAACCCTGACCGATACGCGCTGCAACAAGTGTCATACGCTTGATTCCGTTGCAGACCTTTTCCGCACCAAGTACAAGAAGACCGGCCAGGTTGCGCTTATCGTCAAGCGTATGCAGGGTTTCCCCGGTTCTGGTATCAGCGACGAGGATGCAAAGAACATCGAGTTCTGGCTCTACGAGAAGTTCTGATTTCCTTCGAAATTTACATCGGAGATTATATCTCAGCAACGCCCCGGATTTCCGGGGCGTTCTGCATTGGGTGGGTTAATGCTGGCTGGTGCTGTAGTTGACGGTGACGGTTTCGGTGATGCCGCCTCTGGCTTTCCACTCGGTTTTGACGGTCATCCTTCTCGGTTTGCAGGCGTCGACCAGGTCGTCGAGAATCCGGTTGGTGATGTTCTCGTAGAAGATGCCGGCGTTGCGGAATTCGAGGAAGTAGTACTTGAGGGACTTGAGCTCGATGCAGCTCTTGTCGGGTACGTAATTCACGGTGATTGTTCCGAAGTCGGGCAGGCCGGTCTTTGGGCAGACCGAGGTGAATTCGGGATTGACGATCTCGATGGTGTAGTCCCTGTGGGGAAAGGTGTTGTCGAAAACTTCGATGATCTCTTTTTTCATGGGTGTTCACATGTGGGTTGAAGTGGTTCTCGATAGCGCTGCAAAATAGAAAACAGCGGTCATTTTCATTACATTCGTGACGATATTTACAACCTTGATTGTTACTCATGCCTTTTGAGAGATACACAGTGCCAGTGTTCGGGCGTTCGGACGTGGCCATTGAAGACGAACTGACCCGTTTGCGCGCGGAGCTTGCCGCTGAATACGATCTGCGGGAGGTTGCGCACCGCTTTGGTGAGAGCGATTTTACCTTCCTGAGTGTGCTCGACAGTTATGCGCTTCTTGACCGCATCGATCCTGCCGCATTTGTGAAGGACGAGCAGATGCCTTACTGGGCCGAAATCTGGCCAGCCGCGGTAACGCTCTCCCGCCAGATCGTCGAGACCGGAGAGCTTGCCGGCAAAGCGGTGCTTGAACTCGGAGCCGGGGTCGGTATGGCGAGCATCGCTGCCGCCAAAACCGGCGCGCGTGTGCTGTGCACCGATTACTCAACCGAGGCTTTGAGGTTCGTGGCCTACAATGCGATGAAGAATCGCGTGCCGCTCGATACCGCTCGCCTCGACTGGCGCATGGTCAAGGGTGCCGAGAAGTTCGATGCCGTCATCGCCGCCGACGTGCTCTACGAGCGCGTCAATCTGCTGCCCATCGTTACAGCCATCGATGCCCTGCTCGCCTCCGGCGGCGCGGCGTATATCGCCGATCCGCGGCGGCGGTTGGCAGACCAGTTTCTTGAACTGGTGCACGAGAATGGATTCGAAGTCGCTGAGACGCGCATGTTCGATGCCGAAGGCGACCAGACGGTGGCCGTGACGATCTACAAACTGCAACGGTTGATGGCATGAACACTGAAGCTTCGGAGAATCGTCCGGCTCAGCCCGTAGCTGGAGCGCTGTGGTCGTGGCATGGGGGCCACGGTGCACTCATCTGGCAGCTGATGTTCAGCAGCGATGCGGTGATGGGCATCAAGCGGTTTCCGCAGGAGCGCAAGGCGACGTTTTTCTGCCTCGAATCCTTCACGGGTCGTATGTTGCGTGACGATTTCGTGCTGACTGCCGGGGATGAAAACGAGACCCCGGTTGGCGACGGCTGGATGATCGGGCTTGAAACGGTTCACGGCAGCCTGCTTTTCTGCCACGCCTATCAGCCGGGAAGCCCGGAGCATCAGGGCATCTGGGCGCTCGATCTTCTGGCAGGGCGCGTTGCCTGGAGTCGTCCCGATCTCACGTACACAGCCAATCTCGGCGATGCCTTTCTCGCTTACCGGTCAATCGTCTTTGCGGGTTTTCCCGAGCGCGACTACTACCTGCTCGATCCGCTGACGGGAGGCGAAATCGAGCATCTCGGCACGGCGCACGAGCGCCCGAACCAGCTCCGCGACGTGGCGGAGAGCGAAGAGGCGCGGCAGCGAATTCTGCTGCCCGGCCTCGCTTTCGACGAGCGTGGTCACGTCGAGCGCATCGGCCTCGGCGCGTCGTGCGTCACGGTGCATCACCGGATCGAAATCGGCGCGGAGGGCGCTGCCGGATGGAAAGCCACGCTCGCCGTCACCGAAGGTGACCGCCTTGTTCATGAAGAGCGCATGGCTTCCGGGGAACCGGCGCCGGTTTTCAACAGTTTTCTCATAAAGGACAGCCGGTTGTACTACATTAAAGAGAGAGAACACCTCGTTAGCCTCGTCGTCTCATGAAGAGAAGCTCTCCAGTGCGATTACCGAACAAGGAGGTCGCCAGTTGCCGCTGGCTCGATGCGTTTCTCGAGTATCTCCAGTCCGCCCGCAACGTCTCTCCCAGAACGGTGACAGCCTACACGACCGACCTGATACAGTTTTTTGAATTTCTGAAGGACGAAGCGGAACTCGATGATCTTGCTGCCGTTGATCCGGAGCTGGTCGAGGTGCTCGATGTGAGGCACTTCATGGCTCGCCTCTTCGACAGCGCTGTCAAGCCCCGCTCGATCGCCCGCAAGCTCGCCTCGATCAAAAGCTATTACCGCTATCTGCTCGATACCGGAAAGATCGATCGCTCGCTGCTTTCGTTGGTCATGACGCCCCGGTTTGACCGGAAAATACCCAATTTCCTTAGCGAAGACGAAGCGTCCCGGCTTTTTGACCAGCTTCCGCTTTTAGTTCAGGAGAGTGGGGGTGGGGAATATGAGCGGAAAGCCGAGGTGCAGAAATTCGAGCTGGCCAGAGACCGGGCGGTGCTCGAAGTGCTCTATGGCTGTGGTTTGCGCCTGTCTGAGGTGACCGGTCTGGAAAACACCGACATCGATCTTGTGCACGGATTTCTAAAAGTCACCGGAAAGGGGCGCAAACAGCGTATTGTGCCGCTTGGGGAGCCAGCCGCCGAGGCGCTCAGAAATTATTTTGAAGTCAGGCGAAACTTCTTTAGAATATCAAAAGAGGGTGTCGGTGAAGCATCGAAAGTCTTCGTAACGGCAAAAGGCAGACAGATTTATCCCATGCTTGTGCAGAGAATGACAAAGAGGTACCTCTCCCCGGTTACCGAATCGGCAAAGAAAAATCCCCACATGCTCCGGCACACATTTGCAACACACATGCTCAATGGCGGCGCAGACCTGAAAAGCGTCAGCGAGATGCTGGGTCACAGCAGTCTGACGACTACCGAGCTGTACACCCATGTGACATTCAACAGGCTGAGAGAGGCGTACTCCAAAGCGCATCCGAGGGCCTGATTTTCAGCAGTTACCGGTACATGCCCAGCAGAGAGGCATGCACGATTCCGGCCTCGTTCTTTCAAGTATTTCAACTCTTTCAAGGGAGGCAGGTATGACAAACTCAGTTACCAGTGATGCGGTTACCGTCAAGGTCACTCTTCGTCATTCCAACAATCATAGCAGCATAGAAGGCTACGCGCGCGATGTGGCTTCGGGACTTTCAAGGTTTTATGCCGGTCCGCTCAATTGTCATGTTATTCTCGATCATCAGAAAAATGATCACGAGCAGAACAAGCTGGCTGAAATCACCATTCATGTGCCACAGCACGATTTTGTAGCCAGAGAGTCGGCTCCGACCTATGAACAGGCGATAGACAAATGCATCGATGTTCTGGAACGGCAGCTCAAGAAACTGAAGGAAAAGCAGAAAAACATCTGAAATATGTCGTTGGAACAGGGTCAGCATGCTGACCCTGTTCCGGTATAGGGCTTCCCGAAAACCATGATCTGCCGAGCATGAATTTTGACCAGAAAGGCCTGAGAAAGCGATCGATCACGGTCGCCTATTTTTTTGAAAAAATACAGGAACGATTCGATATTAAGTTCAGGCGCGTCAACAGCGTCGATGAGCAGAAACGGCGTATTTCCGAGCGCGATCTCCATCGTCCCGGACTGGCTATCGCGGGCTTCACCAAACTGTTCACCTACAAACGGGTTCAGATTCTTGGCAATACCGAAACGCGTTACCTGAATCATCTTTCTCTGGAACAGCGGTGGTCAGCTTTCACCGAGTTCGTCAAGTTCAGAATGCCGTGTATCATTCTGACCAGTAACAACAAGCTCGATCAGGAACTGATCGACATGGCCACCCGCGCTGGGATTCCGGTGTTCGCCACCCGCTGCTCATCGACGAAAGCGATCTATCTCATCACCGATTTTCTTGATGAAGAATTTTCGCTCTACCAGCAATACCACGGATCGATGGTCGATGTGTATGGTGTTGGGGTGCTTCTGAGCGGCAAGAGCGGACTTGGCAAATCGGAGGTTGCGCTCGATCTTATCGAGCGTGGTCATGGACTGGTGGCCGACGACGTCGTGGTGGTCAAGCGTCGTGGTGAGACAAATGTATTGGTTGCATCGCGCAACAATATCATCGATCACTTTATGGAGATTCGTGGTCTTGGGGTCGTTGATGTTCGACAGAATTTCGGCATCCGGGCAATTCGTGATAGCAAAGAGGTACAGGTGGTGGTTGAGTTGCTCGAATGGAGCAAGGAGTCCGAATACGAGAGGCTCGGGCTCGACCAGAAAATGGTCAAACTGCTCGGCGTTGATCTGCCTCTGGTGCAGCTTCCGATTTTCCCCGGCAAGAACATCACGGCCATCATCGAGGTGGTGGCACTGAACTTCCTCCTGAAGCATTATGCAGGGTACGTACCCGCTGAGGCGCTGACTGAGAGAATCCGCAACGTTATCAACAAGGAGCGCGCCGACGTGCCCGCTCCGTCAACCAGTTCCGAAGAGTATGATGATGAAAACGACTAAACGCTTCTTCCATCTCTTGTCGATTTCGCTGCTTGCGGCCTCAACCCTGCTGACGGCCTGCTCGAAGTCTGGCGGCAAAGCGGGCGCGCTTTCGGGCGCGGCCAGGGACACCACGCTGGTCATCGGAATGCTTGGCGATGCCGATTACCTCAACCCGGTTATCGGGGCGTCGCTCACGTCGAGCGAGATCACCGGGCTGATCTATCCGGGCCTCCTGCAGGGCGAGTTCAACACCAAAACCGGCCTGCTCAACTACCTTGCGCTCGAAAAGCGGTTGCGCCCCTCCTCCGGACCGGACGAGAAGTCCCCGAAGGCGGCGCTGGCCAAAACCTGGACGATGTCGCCTGACCATCGCTCCATTACCTACATTCTGCGTGACGACGCGAGGTGGGCTGATGGCCAGCCGATTACTTCGCGCGACTTCAAGTTCGCCTATCAGCTCTACGGTAATCCGGTGATCGCCAGTCCGCGCCAGCAGTTCCTTGCTGAGCTGATCGGAGCGGACAAGGGAGCGGTTGATTTCGACAAGGCGATCGAAACGCCGAACGATACCACGCTGATTTTCCATTTCTACAAGCCGGTGCCGGAGCATCTCGCGCTTTTCCACACCTCGTTGACGCCACTGCCGGAGCATCTCTGGAAGAATGTCAAGCCGGAGGAGTTTCGCGAGTCGAAGCTCAACCAGCAGCCGGTGGGCGCCGGCCCGTACCGCCTCGCCGATTGGAGCAAGCAGCAGTCGCTGACCCTTTCGTCGAACGTCTCCTGCAACCTGCCCAAGCCGGGCAACATCAAGCGCATCATCTACCGCGTGATTCCCGACTACACCGTCCGGCTGGCGCAGCTCCAGACGGGTGATGTCGATGTGGTCGAGAATATCAAGCCGGAGGATTTCGCCGCTGTGCAGAAGGCCAATCCGAATGTCGATATCAAGACCATCGGCCTGCGGGTTTACGATTATGTCGGTTGGCAGAATATCGACGGTGAATACTACAACCAGACCGGCAAGGTTCGTCCCCATCCGCTCTTCGGCGATGCGCTCGTGCGCCGGGCGCTGACCATGGCTATCGACCGCCAGTCCATCATCGACGGTTACCTCGGCGACTACGGCGTGCTGGCCAAAACCGATATTTCACCTTCGTTGAAATGGGCCTACGACGACTCGATCAAACCCTACGGTTATGATCCCGCCCAAGCCGTGAAGCTGCTCGAACAGGCGGGGTGGTTGCCTGGCCCGGACGGTATCCGCCAGAAGAACGGCAAACGTTTCAGCTTCGTGCTCTATACGAACGCCGGAAACGCCCGCAGGAACTACGCCTGTACGATTATCCAGCAAAACCTTCGCGAGATCGGTATCGACTGCAAGATCGAAATGCAGGAGTCCAACGTCTTTTTCCAGAACTTGCAGGAGCGCAAGCTCGGCGCGTGGATGGCGGGCTGGGCGATTGGCCTCGAAGTCGATCCGCTCGACGTGTGGGGTTCTGACCTGAAAAAGAGCCGCTTCAACTTCCCCGGCTACATCAATCCGAGAATCGACCAGCTTTGCGAGCTTGCCAAAAACAAGATGAAAACCGAGGATGCACGCCCTTACTGGGTCGAGTACCAGAAGATTCTGCACGAGGATCAGCCTGTCACCTTCCTCTACTGGATCAGGGAGACGCAAGGGTTCAGCAAGCGCATCCAGGGGGCGAAGCTCAATATTTCCGGTACTTTCTACAACATTGACGACTGGACGCTGAAACCGTCAATCGCGCCGTAACGACATGCTCAGGTACATTCTCAAACGGCTGCTGATTGCCGTGCCGCTCATCTTCGGGGTGTTGACCCTGACCTTCTTTATCATCCGACTCGCGCCGGGCGATCCGGCGGCGTTTTTCATCCAGCCGGGCATCAGCCCCAACGTCGCCGAGCAGATCCGGCAGCAGTACGGCCTGAACGATCCACTGCCGGTGCAGTACGTAAAGTGGCTCGGCAACGTGCTGCACGGTGATTTCGGACGCAGTTTCAGCCGCGCGCAGCAGCCGGTGTTCGACGTGATTGCCGAGGCGTTGCCGGTGACGATGACCATCGCCGTGCTGACGCTCATTGCAAACTTCGTATTTGGTATCATCATCGGCGTTATCTCGGCGGTCAAACAGAACAGCTTCCTCGACCGCTTCCTGACGGTCACGGCGCTCTTCTTCTACTCGATGCCTGAGTTCTGGCTCGCCCTGATGATGATTATCCTCTTCGCGCTGAAGCTGCCGCTCTTCCCGGTTTCAGGCCTCAACGAGGTTGGCGCGGAGAGCTACGGTGTGTTCGGCTTCATCATGGATCGCATCTGGCACCTCGCGTTGCCGGTGACGGTGCTCAGCATCAACGGCTCGGCGGGCATCGCGCGGTACGTGCGCGGCAGTATGCTGGAGGTGATTCGGCAGGACTACATCCGCACGGCGCGGGCCAAGGGCCTCAGCGAGCGGGTGGTGATTCTCAAGCACGCCCTGCGCAATGCTCTTTTGCCGGTGGTGACGCTGATGGGCAGTTCCCTGCCGTTCATCTTCAGCGGTGCGCTCTTTATCGAGGTGATCTTCGCTTTCCCCGGCATGGGGCGCGTGACCGTCGAGGCGATCTTCGCCCGCGACTATCCGCTGATTATCGCCAACACCTTCGTCTCCGGCACGATGATCGTCTTCGGTAACCTCCTGGCTGACGTGCTCTACGCAGTGGTCGATCCGAGGATCAAACTGTGAACCAAAATCGAGGCCCTGAGTGAGGATTGAAGCGTTGAATACCGCTCCCGATGCGACGGAAGTCCGGTTCGAGGAGCAGATACGGCCGCAAAAAATGGGCGATTTTGCCGGTCAGAAAAAGCTGACCGACAACCTGAAGGTGTTCATCACCGCGGCCCGCAAGCGCGGCGAGGCGCTCGACCACGTGCTGCTCTCTGGCCCGCCCGGCCTCGGCAAGACCACGCTTGCGCACATCATCGCCGCCGAGATGGGAGGCGGCATCAAGATCACCTCCGGCCCGCTGATCGACAAGCCGGGCAACCTGGCCGGGCTGCTCACCAGCATGAAAAAGGGGGATATTCTCTTCATCGACGAAATTCACCGGCTCGCTCCGGCGGTCGAGGAGTACCTCTATTCGGCGATGGAGGATTATCGCATCGACATTCTGCTCGACAGCGGCCCGGCGTCGCGGGCGGTGCAGCTCAAGCTCGAGCCCTTCACGCTGGTCGGCGCGACTACGCGGGCTGGCCTTTTGACCTCACCGCTCCGGGCGCGGTTCGGTATCAACAGCCGCCTTGATTACTACAGCCCAGAGCTGCTGCAAGGTATCATCGTCCGCGCGGCTGGGATTCTGAACATTGGCGTTGACGAAGACGCAGCGATGGAGATCGCCCGCCGTTCGCGCGGCACTCCGCGTATTGCCAACCGCCTTTTGCGGCGGGCGCGTGACTTCGCGCAGGTTGCGGGCGATGCCTCGATTTCGCTCGCCGTGGCGCGGCGCACCCTCGAATCGCTCGAAATCGACGAAGGCGGCCTCGACGACATGGACAAGAAAATTCTCGAAGCGATCGTCCGCAAATTCAACGGTGGCCCGGTCGGTGTGGCCTCGCTTGCCGTGTCGGTTGGTGAGGAGCAGGATACCATTGAGGAGGTTTATGAACCATATCTGATCCAGATGGGATACCTCTCCCGAACGCCTCGAGGGCGTGTCGCCACCCGCCTTGCCATGAGCCGGTTCTCTCATCTGGGTATCTCCGCAGAGGGGCCGCTCTTCGACGCCGCCGAAGGCCATGACGGATAGCGCAAATCGAATCGGCGCGTTCTGGCGGAGTCTCGCGCTGCTGGCGCTCTTCGCCGTCGCTGCGCTCTGGGCCTTCCCGGCAATGGCGTCAGCAAGCCGCGACAGTACCGCTACATCCCGTGACTCTGCGGTCTCAGCTTCGGATGTTTTACCCGAATACGTGCAGGGACTTTTTCTCGACATGAAGGGGGATTACTGGGGAGCCATCGATACCTTCAGGAAGGTGATGGCTAAAAAGCCTGGCGATGCCGCCGTGAGCTATTCGATCTCAAAATCCTATTTGCACCTGACCGTGCTCGACTCGGCGCGGGTTTACGGCGAGGCGGCGGTCAGGCTCGATCCCGCGAACCGGCACTATCTCAGGTATCTCGCCGGAGTCGCGCATGAAATGAAAGCCTACGACCAGGCGGCGGAGCTGCTGGGCAAGGCATTCCTCCTGGAGCCGGAACGTACCGATATTCTCTATCTGCAAGGGCTTGAGTACCTGGCGGCAAAACGGCCTGAGCAGGCCCTCCAGGTGTTCGAGAAGGCTGCGCGGATCGATCCGTACAATGAAGCCGCCCTTACGCAAATCCTGACGCTGGAAATCGCTCTCAAGCACTATCCGGAAGCCATCGAGACCTCCAGACAGCTGCTCAAGCTTGGAGGAAACGACCGCAAAATCGGCATAACGCTTGCCGAACTCTATACGAAAACCGGGCAGGAGACGCTGGCCATTCAGACGCTTCACGAGCTGGCGGAGGGTGAGCCTGGCAATATCGCCTACCGGATCGCCCTGTTCGATCACTACATCAGAGCCGGGCGCAATGACGAATTTCATGGCGAACTGACGACCTATCTCGATAAAGAGTCGCCCTCGAAGGAGTCACTGCACGATTTTGCCAAACTCTATATTTCGCGTTCTGGCAAGGATTCACTCTTTGTCGGTCCGGCGCTTGCGCTGCTTGATGAGCTGATCGCCCGGCGCCCGCGTGACAGCCAGCTTTTCATGCTGAAAGGGATGTACGGCATGATGCACGGCCGCAAGCAGGATGGAGTCGAGCTGCTCACCAAAGCTGTGCAACTCGATTCCGGCAATGCGACGGCATGGGAGTTTCTGATCACCGCCCAGCTCGAATCAGGCGACAAGCGCAAGGCGTTCGAGCTTCTGGCGCAGGCAAAGCGAAGGCTCCCTCGGCAGAGGATGCGCTGGAGTGTCCTCGAAGGCTCTCTGCTACTCTCTTCCCATGAGCTGCGGAGGGCGGTTGCCGTGCTTGAAACGGTTGCCGGGGCGAAACGGAAGCCTGGCGACCCGAATCTTCTGATCCAGGCCAACATCAATCTGGCGATGGTCTGCGATCTGCTTGGCCTGAAAAAGCGTAGCCGAGTGGCTTATGAGCGGGTGCTCGATCTCGATCCGCACAACACCCTCGCCATGAACAATCTCGCCTACCTGCTTACCGAAGAGGGGATCACACGTAGCAAGGCGTTACGTCTGGCCACCAATGCGGTGATGCTTGAACCGGACAACGGAGTCTATCTCGATACTCTCGGCTGGGTACATTACAAACTTGGCAATTTCGAGCTTGCCCGGCAGTTCCTCGAAAAGGCGGCTGCCACCGGGCTGGACGAGCCGGATATCTACCGGCACCTTGAGGAGGTGTACCGGAAGCTCGGCAATGAACCGAAAGCAAGGGAGATGCTCGAAAAAGCGAGAACAGTCGAGAAGGCGCAAGGCAACAAAAAAAGCGGTCATTGACCGCTTTTTTTGTTCGGAACCGGATAGTGGTTCAGTTTATGCTTCGCCTTCAATCGAACGGTTGGCGAGGTGTTCGTAGTGGGCCCAGCGGGCATCAACCTCGTGCTGGATCGCCTGGAAGTACTGTTTTGCAAGATCCGGATGGGTCTTTTTCAGCATTCTGAAGCGGTTCTCCATGTTCAGGAACTGCTCGACCGGCATCTTCGGCTTCTTGGAATCAAGCTGCAACGGATTCAATCCCTCCTTCAGCCTGTCCGGATTGTAGCGGTACAGCAGCCAGTGGCCGGAATCGACCGCCGCTTTCTGGTGCTCCAGACCCATAGACAGTTCAAAGCCGTGCGCGATGCAGTGCGAGTAGGCGAGAATCACCGACGGGCCATTGTACGCCTCGGCTTCGAGGAACGCCTTCAGGGTTTGCTCGTCACGCGCGCCGAGAGCGACGCTGGCCACGTAGGCGTTCCCGTAGCTCATCGAAATAAGACCGAGGTCTTTCTTCGTGGCTGTGCGGCCAGCGGCGGCAAACTTGGCGACCGCGGCTTTCGGGGTGGCCTTGGAGGCCTGACCGCCGGTGTTGGAATAAACCTCGGTGTCGAGCACCAGCATGTTGACGTTCTTACCCGATGCAGTGACGTGGTCCAGGCCGCCGTAGCCGATGTCGTAGGCCCAGCCGTCGCCGCCGACTGCCCAGACGCTTTTCTTGACCAGCATGTCGGCCACGGCAAGAAGGTTCTTGGCGTCGTTGGATTTCATCTGCTGGAGCTTCTCTTTCAACACGGCTACGCGCTCACGCTGCTCGAAAATCTCCGGTTCACTGTTCTGCGTGGCTTCGAGGATGCCGGTGGCAAGGGTTTCGCCAATTTCAGTGGCCATCTTTTTGACCAGCTCCAGGGCATATTCTTGCTGCTTGTTGATCGAAATACGGAAACCGAGCGCGAACTCCGCGGTATCCTCGAAGAGCGAGTTTGACCACGTTGGGCCGAGGCCCTGCGGGTTGCACGCATACGGCGTGGTCGGCAGGTTGCCGCCGTAGATCGACGAGCAGCCGGTGGCGTTACCGATAACGAGGCGATCACCGAAGAGCTGCGTCATCAGCTTGATATACGGAGTCTCACCACAGCCCGAGCACGCGCCCGAGAACTCGAAGAGCGGCTGCTGAAGCTGCTGCTCCTTGATGATGCGCTGGTTGATCTTGTTGCGGTCGAATTCCGGAAGGTCGATGAAAAAGCTCCAGCAGGCGGCTTCGGTTTCACGCAGCGGTGCCTGATCGTGCATGTTGAGCGCCTTGCGGCCTTCGACCTGCTTGTCCCTTGCGGGGCAGACGTTGACACAGAGCCGGCAGCCGGTGCAATCCTCCGGGGCAACCTGAACGGTGTAGCGCATGCCTTTCCAGTTTTTCGCTTTTGCTTCGAGGCTCTTGAAGGTTGCCGGGGCGTTTTCGAGATGCTCCGGCTCGTACACCTTGATGCGGATGGCTGCATGCGGGCAGACCATCGAGCACTTGCCGCACTCGATACAAAGTTCCGGAACCCAGACCGGAATCTCCTGTGCGAGGTTGCGCTTTTCGTACTGCGAGGTGCCGATCGGGTAGGTGCCGTCGGCAGGCAGCTCGCTGACCGGAATCGAGTCGCCCTCGCCAGCGATGATTTTGGCGAGCACGTTGCAGACAAACTCCGGAGCGTCGCCCACAATGGGAGCGCGCAGCTCCTTCTCGCTGTCGGCCACAGCGCCGATCTTCACTTCGTGCAGGTTGGCGAGCGTGTTATCGACTGCCTTGATGTTCTGCTGAACGACTTCGTCGCCCTTCTTGCCGTAGGTTTGGCGGATGGCATCCTTGATCTTGCTGATCGCCTCATCACCCGGCAGCACGCCCGAAATGGCGAAGAAGCAGGCCTGCATGATGGTGTTGATGCGCTGGCCCATGCCGCTCTCGTGGGCGACCTTGTAGGCGTCGATGGTGTAAAGCTTTGCCTGCTTGTCGATCAGACGCTGCTGGACGAGGCGCGGCAGCTTGCTCCATACCACTTCAGGTGAATAGACCGAGTTGATGAGCAGCGTGCCGCCCTGCTTGAGGTTCTTGGCAAGGTCGATCATTTCGAGGAAGACCCAGTGGTGGCAGCCGACGAACTGCGCCTCGGTGATGAGGTAGGTCGAACGGATCTGCTCCGGGCCGAACCTCAGATGCGAGGTGGTGATTGAGCCGGCTTTCTTGGAGTCATAGACAAAAAAGCCCTGCGCGTAGTTATCGGTGTTTTCGCCGATGATCTTGATCGAGTTCTTGTTCGCGCCGACCGTGCCGTCTGAACCGAGGCCGTAAAAAAGCGCGCGGAAGACCGAATCGGGCTCTATCGAAAAGGTTTCGTTGTAAGCGAGGCTCTTGCCCGTCACGTCGTCTTCGATGCCAACAGTGAAGTGGTTCTTCGGCGATTCGGCGTTCATGTTGTCGAAGATTGCCTTGACCATCGCCGGCGTGAACTCCTTCGAAGACAGACCATAGCGTCCACCGACAACCTTCGGCATCGAGACATATTTGCCGCCCTGGTACGACTCTGCGACGGCGTTGATGACGTCGAGGTAGAGCGGTTCGCCAGCGCTACCGGGTTCCTTGACGCGGTCGAGCACCGAGATGCATTTGACGCTCGACGGTAGGGATGCGATGAAGGCAGAAATATCGAAAGGTCTGAAGAGGCGCACCTTGACCAGACCGACCTTTTCACCGTGGTTGTTCAGGTATTCGACGGTTTCGAGAGCGGTCTCGGCGCCTGAACCCATCATGATGATGATGCGGTCGGCATCCGGAGCGCCGTAGTACTGATACAGTTTATAGCTGCGTCCAGTCAGTTCGGCAAATTGATCCATCGCCTTCTGGGTGATTGACGGGCAGGCCTCATAATATTTGTTGACGCTCTCGCGTGCCTGGAAGTAAACGTCCGGGTTCTGCGAAGTGCCGCGAATGATCGGCGCATCAGGCGACATACGGCGCATGCGGTGTGCGAAGACCAGCTCGTCGTTGATCATCGAACGGATCTCTTCGTCCGAAAGCACCTCGATTTTCGAGATTTCGTGCGATGTGCGGAAGCCGTCGAAGAAGTGCAGGAAAGGCACGCGCGATTCGAGCGTGGCAGCCTGCGAAATCAGCGCCATGTCCATCACCTCCTGCACCGAGCACGAGGCGAGCAGCGCGAAGCCGGTGCCCCTGACCGACATCACGTCACCGTGGTCGCAGAATATCGAGAGTGCCTGTGCGGCCAGCGAACGGGCTGACACGTGAATCACGCAGGGGGTCAGTTCACCGGCGATCTTGTACATGTTTGGGATCATCAGCAAGAGACCTTGAGATGCAGTGAAGGTGGTCGTCAGCGCGCCGGTCTGCAAAGCGCCGTGAACGGCGGCGGCAGCACCCGCTTCGCTCTGCATCTCATTGACGAGCGGTACGGTACCCCAGATATTTTTTACATCGACAGCAGCCCATGCGTCGGAGTACTCTCCCATCGGAGAGGCTGGGGTAATCGGGTATATCGAGATGACTTCATTAGTGCGATAGGCGACATGAGCAAGAGCTTCATTCCCCTCCATTGTCTTGAATGTTCGGGTCATACGATCAAAAATTGGATTATGATTGTTGGGACTGCGCGAATCTCGATGGGTACAACTACGAAAGAACGGGAAAAGTTACGTTCGCAGGTGAGAAAAAGCTTCGAGTGTGCTTCCGAAAATAGGAAAAAAACTAATATAGTTTCAATCGTGAGTACTATTATAGCTTAGGTTTTGCTCGCTGATACGCATTTTTTTGCATCTGACGAGCAACAGGAACGCATTTCCGGCAAACCAAACTTTCCTGATTTTTGGACAGAGCAAACCACGCCGAAATCCCGGCTCAGGAACCTCGTGAACAGGTCGTCTATGGCCGCAACGCTGTCATTGAACTGTTGCAGTCGAAACCTGAGAGCGTCGAGAAGATATACCTCCAGTTCAACACCTCCCATCCCAAGCTCAAGGAAATTGTCATCACGGCCCGGAGGCTGAAGATTCCCTGCGGCAAGGCGCGCATGGAGAAGTTGACGCTCATCTCCGGCACGGCGAAGAACCAGGGTGTGTGCGCCCTGATCAGCAGTCTCAATTACTACACGCTCGACGAGGTGCTCGCCGCGCCGCGCAACAGCTCGCCATTGCTCGTGATCCTCGAAGGACTCGAAGATCCGCACAACGTCGGCGCGATCATCCGCACCGCCGAGGCCGTGGCCGCTGACGCGGTCATCATGATCGAGGGCAAGGGCACGCCGATCAACGCGAGCGTGCACAAGGCGTCGGCGGGAGCGCTGTCGCACATGCGCGTCTGCAAGGTCAAAAGCCTCGTCAAGACGCTCGACCTGTTGCACGAACGCGGATTCAGCATCGTGGCTGCCGACATGGAGGCCGAGCACAACCACACCGACATCGACTGGACTCGCCCGACGGTGCTCGTCATGGGGGCGGAGGGGAGCGGCCTCGGCTCCGAAACCCGCAAGCGCTGCGACCGGATCGTGCGCATTCCGATGGCTGGCTGCGTCGAATCGCTCAACGTCAGCGTCGCGGCAGGCGTGATGCTCTACGAAGCGATGCGCCAGCGGCTGGGGTGAAGATGAGTCGGATTTGACTGATCCGACCGATCTTTTCTTCTCCTGAAAAAATGTTACCTTCAAATTCATTTGTATTCCTCAATTGCATAGCAACCTAAATCACGTTCTGCCATGAACATCCCTGATAATCTCCGCTATACCAAAGACCATGAATGGATCAAGCTGCTCGATGATGGCGCGACCGCGCTGGTCGGCATCACCGATTTCGCGCAGTCCGAACTTGGTGACATCGTGTTCGTCGAAACCAAGGCTGTCGGCACGAAGGTCGCGGCGCACGGCGTGTTCGGTACCGTCGAGGCGGTCAAGACCGTTGCTGACCTGTTCGCTCCGGTGGCTGGCGAGATCGTCGAGATCAACGGCGGACTGGACGATGCGGCGATTGTCAACTCCGATCCATACGGCGAAGGGTGGATCGTCAAACTGAAGCTCGATAACGTCGCGGATATCGACGCGCTGCTTTCGCCCGAGGCTTATCGCGCGCAGATCGGCGAGTGACCGGCTGGCAAGGTTTTTCAACTGAATCAAACATAGTACCATGCCTTTCATTACCAATACCGATGCCGAGCGGGCTGAAATGCTCCAGGAGATCGGCGTCGCGAGTTTCGACGAACTCATCGCGGACATTCCCGAGGAGATTCGCCTGAAGCGCGCGCTCGACCTTTTTCCCGCGATGGGTGAGCCGGAGGTGAAGAGTCTGCTCGAAAAGATGGCCTCCTCAAACGCCGCCACCTGTGACCACGTGAGCTTCCTCGGCGCGGGCGCTTATGATCACTACACTCCCGCTGCCGTCAAGACCATCTCGTCGCGCAGCGAATTTTATACAGCTTATACGCCGTATCAGGCCGAGGTGTCGCAGGGTACGCTTCAGGCGATCTACGAATACCAGAGCGTGATGTGCCGCCTGTACGGCATGGACGTGGCCAACGCCTCGATGTACGACGGCGCGAGCGCGCTGGCCGAAGCGGCGCTGATGGCCGTGAATATCACCGGGCGTAATGGCGTCGTGGTGGCGGGAAAACTGCATCCCTACACCCGCCAGGTGCTGGAGACTTACCTCGAAGCCGCCGGTGAGCGGGCCATCGTGCAGAACAGCATCGAGAACGGTATCGGCAGCATTGCCTCGCTCGAAGCGCTCGTCACCTCCGAAGTTGCCGCGGTGATCGTGCAGCAGCCGAACTTCTACGGCTGCCTCGAAGAGGTCGAAGCCATCGGTCAGATCGCCAGAAAGAACGGAGCGCTCTTCATCGTCTCCGCTGATCCGGTCTCCCTCGGCGTGCTCGAAGCGCCGGGCAACTACGGCGCGGACATCGCCGTAGGCGAAGGCCAGTCCGTCGGCAACGCCCAGAGCTTCGGCGGGCCGTACCTTGGCATTTTCACGGTCAAGCAGGCGCATGTGCGCAAAATTCCTGGCCGCCTCGTCGGCATGACCAAAGACAAGGATGGCGAGGACGGCTTCATTCTGACGCTTCAGACCCGCGAGCAGCACATCCGCCGCGAAAAGGCCACCTCGAACATTTGTTCCAATCAGGCGCTCTGCGCGTTGCAGGCGGTGGTGCACCTGTCGCTGCTCGGCAAGGAGGGTATCCGCGAGGTTGCCAACCGCTCGATGCAGAAGGCGCACTATCTGGCCGACCGCATCGCTGAGATTCCCGGCTTCTCGCTCAAATACAGCGCACCCTTTTTCCGCGAATTCGTGGTCGCGACGCCCGTTCCGGCGGCGACGATCATCGAGAAGATGCTGGAGAAAAAGGTATTCGCGGGCGTCGATCTTTCGGCATGGGGAGAAGATGGCCTCTTGGTCGCCGTCACCGAGAAGCGCACAAAAGAAGAACTCGACAGTTTCGTCAGCGAACTCGCTTCGCTTGGGTGATAAGCTTTGCGAATAAAAGAAAAAGCCGCCCAAAGAGGCGGCTCTTTTCATTATAGGTCCTATAGTACCTATTCTTCTTTCTCAAATCAGTCCAAGCTTTTGCAGCTCGTCGTGCAAAATTGCCTTGTTGGCTTCGGCCATGGGCACCAGCGGCAGGCGGTAGACCTCCTCGATCATGCCCATCAGCGAGAGCGCGTACTTGACCGGTACCGGGTTGCTCTCGATGAAGTTCAGCCGGAAAAGCTTGCGGTATCTGCGGTTGATGGCGCGGGCCTCTTCGAGGTTGCCCGCCTTCATGGCGTCGATCAGCCCCTTGACTACCTTTGGCACCTGATTGGCCGCCACCGAAATCACGCCGTCGCCGCCGAGCGCCATGAAAGGCAGCATCAGCCCGTCCTCGCCGGTCATCACCGAAAAGTTTTCCGGGCGCTCGTCGATGAGCGTCATGATCTGCTCGAAGTTGTCCGACGCCTCCTTGACGGCGAGCACGTTGTCGATGTCCCGCGCCAGCCGCAGAATCGTCCCGGCACTCACGTTGCTGCCGGTGCGCCCCGGCACGTTGTAGATGATCACCGGAATTGAGACCGATTCGGCCACGCGGCGGAAGTGCTGGTAGTACCCCTCCTGCGACGGCTTGTTGTAATAAGGCGCAACGGAGAGGATGGCCTGCGCCCCGGCCTTTTCGGCGTTGCGCGCCAGCTCGACCGCGTGGCGGGTGTCATTGTTGCCCGCGCCAGCGGCCACCATCATCGACTCGTCAGCCTCCTCGCAGACGACGCGGATGATCTCCGCCTCCTCCTCGTTCGTGAGGGTGGGCGACTCGCCGGTGGTGCCGCAGGGAAGCACGATGTCGGTTCCGGCCTCGCGATGGAACCGCACCAGCCGCCGCATGGCTTCGAAATCGATCGATCCGTCCTCTTGGAACGGCGTGACAAGCGCTACGGCTGAACCTGAAATAAGGCGATTGGACATGAGAACTGCTTGATTCAAATTCTGTTGGTAAAAGGCTGATAATCATGCAAAGCAGATCTGATCCGTAGATTATGACGCTTTCAGCCTTCGTGTTGTAATGAATGTAGCCAATGAGAGGGATTTATAAAAAATCGTAAATCAAGCGACGGAGTGGATTCTGTGGAAGTGAGTTTTCCAGATAAACAGGATCGCGGAGAAAAAGAGCGTCGCGAACCAATCATCGACGTCGATTCTGCCCGCTATCTGCTTGATTGCAAGCCATCTATAAGGGGAACTGAATTTTTTAAATTGCTTGAATAACCGCTTCGAACTACGCAGAGAAAAACATGATGGATGCAAACCCGCGCGATCTGCTGACGCGGCTGCTTGACTATATCGAGGAGCAGGCGAAGGACATCAATCCGCGCGCTTTTAGGCTGTCGAATACTCGGGAGTTTCTCCGGCATCGCGCTGATTTCGTCGGATTGCCGGGCGTTGAATTCGACATCAGCGTTGAGGGTGATCATTTCTGGCTGCGCGTCCATCGGCTTGAAGCGCACATGCCGCCTGTGCTCGACGGGAAAAACAGGAACTTCATCCGCATCGGCGACGATCCCGCTGGTGCAAAGCCATCCATCGACGACGAAGCGGTGAAGGCGCATCTCCTCGCCGCCGCGGAGGACAAAACGGCGGAACAGATCGAGGCGCTGGAGCGGCAGCATCGCGAGTCGCTTGAAGAGGTGCTTGCTCAATACTCGGCGCTCTGGAAGGCGTGGGCGGCGGGCGAAAAACCGCGCCGTCAAACTATCGAGCTGTACGGCGCGCTGTTTGCCATCAAGCACCAGCTCGAAGCCGAGGAGACAACCAGACCCACCGAACTTGTCTGGGGGATTGGCATCGCGACCTGGCAGTTGACGTGGCCGGAGTCGCAGGGCAAGGGTTCAAAAGTCGATTTCGAGTATCCGCTCTTGACGCAGCAGATGGAGGTCGGTCTCGACGAATCGACGATGGCGCTCTGTTTGCGTCCGCGAGCCACCGATACCCGCTACGAGGGCGATGCGTTCGCAAGCTGCATGGGGCGAGTTGCCGTCGAGGTGGAGCGAACGGCGCGTCAGCAGCTCGAGCTGAGTCAGGAGCGCCCCGTCACGCCGTTCGATCCCGCCTCCTATGCTGACTTGCTGAAGCTCGTCGCCACCAACATGGAGAGCGGGGGCGTCTATCGTCCCGTATCGGCAGAAAACGAAACCGTGCCGCCGCCGGGCGAGCATCTTGTGGTGACCGATTCATGGGCGCTCTTCACGCGGCCCCGCTCGAACAACTATCTGCTCGACGACCTGCAACGGCTCAAGGAGCGCCTTGCCGGGGAGTGCGACATCCCGAACGGCCCCGCCGCGCTGGTGACGACTCCTTCGGACGAGCCTGCTCCGTTCGGGCACATCCGCTTTCGGGGGCTGTCGGGGTACGGCCCGGATCGCGGCGGCGGCGAGGTTCGCGAGCTGTTCTTCCCGCTGCCCTACAATCAGGAGCAGGTCACCATCGTCCAGCAGCTCGAACAGGCCGAGGGCGTAGCGGTGCAGGGGCCGCCCGGCACCGGCAAGACGCACACGATCGCCAACATCATCTGCCACTACCTCGCTACCGGCAGGCGCGTGCTGGTCACCTCCAAGGGCGAACCGGCGCTCGCGGTGCTGCAAAGCAAGATTCCCGAAGAGGTTCGCCCGCTGACCGTGGCGATGCTCACCGGCGACCGCGAGAGTCTGCGGCAATTCGAGAGCGCGATCAACGCGATTCAGGCGCGAGTCTCGCAGCTCAATCCCGAACTCACTCGTCAGGAGATCGACCTTTGCACGAGCCGGATCGACCGGGCGCACGCGGAACTCGCCACCATCGACCGGCGTATCGACGAAATCGCCGGGGCGCAACTCTCGGAGGTCGAGGTCGATGGCCATCCGATGCGCGCCCAGGAGCTTGCCGAACTGGTCGTCAATGGTCAGGCCGATTATGGCTGGTTTGACGATGAGATCACGCTTTCGCCCGAAAACGCGCCGCCGCTTTCGGATGATGAAACCGGGAGGCTTCGCGAGGCGCGGCGCAAGCTCGGCGGCGATCTCGTGTATGTCGATGCGAATGTTCCGTCGGCAGACAGTTTGCTCCAACCGGACGATGTGGCGCAGTTGCACGACGTGCTGGCGCGGATGCAGGAGATCGAGCGGCTGGTCGATGAGGGCGCGTTGCCTGCCCTGAAGGCGGCGATGCCCGAGGTGCTCGACGAGGCACGGCAGCTTTTGGGCGCTCTCGATGCTGTCCGTTCGACGCTGCGAGAGATCGACGAGTCGGGCGAGAGCTGGGCGCATGAGCTGCGGCAGCGGTGTCGGCAACCATCATTTCAGGCCGAACGCCGTGCGCTCGAGGCGCTGTTCGACGAGATCGCGGCGCTGACGGAGGCTCGCGCGGTGTTTCTGCAACGGCCGGTCGAAATGCCGCCGGAGGCGCTTGGCTCGCCAAAAGTGAGCGAGGCGGTAGAGCGCGGCGCACAGACCGGAAAGCCGTTCGGGCTGATCGCGTTCGGCAAAAGCGAGGTCAAGGAGGCGGTGGCGAAGGTGAAAGTGGCGGGCTTGCCGCCGTCCAGCGCCGAGGAGTGGCAACAGGTCAAAAGCTTCATGGAGCTGCATGCGCGCGTCATCTCGTTCCTGACGCGCTGGAACCAGTTCGCGCCAGCGCTCTCCGCCCCGCTGCTGGAGGGGGGCGTCGGCGAACTGCGCTGCATCGAGCTGGTCGCCTCGACGGCCCGCAAAGCGCACCAGCTCGCCACGCAGCATGACGTCACGCTGGTGCGCCGCGCGGAGGCAGTGTTCGCCCAGCCGCCGGTCGCGCTGCTGCACGGAACATCGGATGAGATTGCCAAAGTCAGGGAGCATCTGATGGTGCACCTGAGCCGCGCCGATCTGGCCAAGGCGGCGACGCAGTTGTCCACCCTGAAATCAAAACTGGCGGGAAGCTCCGGCCCCGCATCGGAAAAACTCAGAGCACTGGTCGATGACGCGCTCGGCAACGAAGCGCTCGCGGCAGAGCGGGTCGCGGCGGAATATGCGACGCTTCTCGGCGAGCTTCGGCGCATCGAGGCGCTGAACCCGGAGCTTGCGCTGGTGAACGAGGCCGCCGCCAGATTCCGGGAGGCGGGAGCGCCGAAGTTCGCGGCTCGCATCCGATCTACGCCAGTGCAGCAAACCGGCGAGGATGCGGCGCTTCCGGTCAACTGGCGTGATGCCTGGCGATGGGCGCGAGTGAAGCGCCACCTCGAACAGATCGAATCGCGCGATGAACTGGTGAAACTTTCGGCTCGCCGCCGCGACCTGGAAGAGGGTCTTGCGAAGCTCTACCGGGAGATGGTCACGCTGGCGGCGTGGCTGGAAACGAAGCTCCACGCATCGCCGCGTGTGCTCGAAGCGCTGCAAGGCTACGCCACGGCGATCCGCCGCATCGGGCGCGGCACCGGCCCCAATGCCACGCGCCACCGCCGGGACGCGCGGCACCACATGACCAGCGCCGCCGGAGCGATTCCCTGCTGGATCATGAGCCACGCCAAGGTTTCCGAATCGATGCCCGCCGACATCGGAGCCTTCGACCTCGTCATCGTGGACGAGGCGAGCCAGTCGGACATTTGGGCGCTGCCCGCGATTCTGCGCGGCAAGACGATTCTGGTGGTCGGCGACGACAAACAGGTTTCGCCCGACGCCGGGTTCGTCTCCGCCGAGCGGGTGCAGGAGTTGCGTGATCGCTTCCTCGCGGAGCAGCCATTCCGGGAGGCGATGACGCCGGGCAGTTCGCTCTACGACCTGGCGGCGCGGGTTTTCGCAGCGCGGCAGGTGACGCTGCGCGAGCATTTCCGGTGCGTGCCGCCGATCATCGCCTACTCCAACCGGATGTTTTACGAAGGGAAGATTCAGCCGCTGCGAATTCCGAAAGGGAGCGAACGGATCGAGCCGCCGCTGGTGGATGTCCATGTCGAAAACGGGGTGCGTGGCCGCGACGGCTGCAACCGGGAGGAGGCGAGCTTCATCGCCGACGAAATCGCGGCGCTGCTCGCGGACGAGCGCTTCGCCGGGCGCACCATCGGCGTCGTGTCGCTGCTCGGCATGGAGCAGGCAAAGCATATCGACGCGCTCGTGCGCAACCGCTGCAACGCCGCCGAACTGCTTCACCGCCGCTTCGAGTGTGGCGATGCGCGCACCTTTCAGGGCAGCGAGCGAGACATCATGTTCCTCTCGATGGTGGTCGATCCCGGTAATTGCAAGGCGCTCTCCGGCAACATGTTCGAGCAGCGCTTCAACGTCGCCGCAAGTCGCGCGCGCGACCGGATGTACCTGGTGCGCTCCGTCATGGCGTCGCATCTGTCCGACAAGGATTTGCGAATCTCGCTTTTTCAGCATTTCGACAGGCCGCTTGTAGCCGACAAGGAGGAGGCCGAAATGCTCATCGACCGTTGCGAATCGGGCTTCGAGCGCGAGGTGTACTCCGCGCTGGTCGAGCGCGGCTATCGCGTCATTCCGCAGGTGAAAACGGGCGCATACCGCATCGACATGGTTGTCGAAGGCGCGGGCGACGTGCGCTTGGCCATCGAGTGCGATGGCGACGAGTTCCACGGCCCCGACCGCTGGCCGCAAGACCTGGCGCGTCAGCGGGTGCTGGAACGCGCGGGCTGGACCTTCTGGCGCTGCTTCGCCTCGACGTGGCGGCTGCACAAGGACGAAGTTCTCGGCGAACTCACCGGACGCCTGTCATCGATGGGCATCGAACCCCTCGGCTCGATAGCGAGAGCGCCCAAGCTGGTTGAAAAGCGCTCGCTGATCGTCTCGGTGTACGAAGAAGCGCCGCGCTGAAACGCGCCCCAAACTCGATGCGCCTCCTGATCGCTGCACCGGGCGTCGCTCTTCTCTCCGTGATGACCGGTTGTTCAAAATCAGATAACCCGGTTATCTGACGCGGTCTCTTCACTTTCAGGGAAATCGCTCCCGAAGCGTTACGAGATCAAATCGGGCATCGTGCATTATGAGCCGCAGAATCTCATGGGCATGGGAACGCCCACCGAAACGCTCTATTTTGACGATTATGGCAGAAAAGAGGCTGTGGAAAGGATTACGGAATCGAGCGTTATGGGAATCAAGACGTATGAGCATACTATGCAGGTCACGGACGGTCAAACCGGCATTTTTTATGAAATAAAGAAGACCGTTAACGGCAAGGATGAAGCCAGCAAGGTGGCGACCAAAAGCGACCTCCGGGAGCTTCGGGAGATGGCGCAGACGATGGCTAAATCCCTGGATGTCAATGAGCTGAAGAAAAACATGGATTATCGCGAAGAGGGTACGGAAACGATTGCGGGAGTAACCGGCAAGAACTACTCGGTTGCCATGAACAAGAAGCAGCCCAATGCGCGTGCCTATGGCGTGATGTACAAGAATATCGTACTGAAAAGCGAAATGGGCAGTATTTCTATGAAAGCTGCAAGCATCGAGGAAAACGTTACCGTTCCGGCGTCAAAATTCGAAATTCCGGCTGGCTACACTGTTCAGGAGTTCAAGGCAGCCGAAGAGATGGAGAAAGCCGCCTCGATGGGGGAATCCAAAGAGTAAAAGATTTGCATCATTTCGAAAAGCAAAAAGGCGGTGCTTGTGCCGCCTTTTTTATGATTTTTTCCAGGGATGCTCGATCTTTTTCTCAACCGCGATAAACCGAATTCACATCGCTACATGGTTGCTGGCTGGCCGGAAGGCCTTAACGGTTTGAGTCGGGGAATCCGATTTCGAGAGAGAGTGTGTATCGGATAGTTTTTGCTAAGCCGACCTTCCTGCTTCGATCAGCTCTTCGGCGAGTTGGAGGGAGGTTTCGGTGATGTCGGCTCCGCTGAAGAGGCGGGCTACTTCGCGCACGTGTTCGTCCTCATTGAGCGGGGTGACGCCGGTGAGGGTGCGGTCGGCTTCGATGCGCTTGACGACCGCGAGGTGCAGGTCGCCCATCGCGGCGATTTGCGGGAGGTGGGTGATGGCCATGATCTGGTGCATCCGCGAGAGGCGCTTGAGGCTGAAGCCGACCGATTGGGCCACCTTGCCGCTGATGCCGGTGTCGATTTCGTCGAAAACGAGGATCGGCAGCTCCGCCGAGCGGGCCAGAGCGCTTTTCATGGCGAGCATGACGCGCGAGATTTCGCCACCGGAGGCCACCTTCGCCAGCGGTTTGGGCGACTCGCCGAGGTTGGTGGAGATCATGAACTCGACGCGGTCGCAGCCGTTGTCGAACGCCTTGTAGCGAGTGCCGTCAATCTCGATATCGCCGTCCGGCGCGGCTTCGCGGGTGAAGCGCACCTCGAACGCGCTGTGCGGAATGCCGAGCGTCGAGAGGCCCGCTATGATCTCCTCTTCGAGCCGCCCGGCGGCTTCACGGCGATGTTCCGAGAGGGAGCTGGCCGAGGCGGAGAGGGCCGTGCGCGCGCTGCGGATGTCGGCTTCGATGGCCGCGAGTTCGCCCGCCAGATTCTCCTCCAGCGACAGCTCTTCGGCGAGCTGGTCGTGCAGGGCGATTAGTTCGTCGATGCTTTTGCCGTGCTTTTTGGCAAGACGTTGCAAGAGCATCTGCCGCTCGCGCAACTCTTCGAGGCGGTCGCTGTTGAATTCGATGCCGCCCGTGTAGCTTCCGGCGAAGCGGTTCAGCTCCTCGACTGTGGCCGTCGCGCCGCGCAGCTCTTCAAGCCACGGCTCGAAACTCTTGTCGATTGCGCTGAGCTTTTCGAGCAGATGCACCGCCGAAGAGAGTGCCGTGTAGGCCGAGCTTTCCGATTCGTAGAGATGCTCACCCAACTCCGTGCCGAGACTGTAGAGCGTTTCAGCGTTTTCGAGCAGGTTGATCTCCTCGTCGATTGAGCGCTCCTCGCCAGCGACGAGCGCCGCCGCGTCGAGTTCCCGATACTGGTAGTCGATGAAGTCGCGCTTCTCGCGGAGCGCAACGGCGCGTTCGGTGAGGCTTTGCAGCTCGCGGCGCAGCTTGCGGTACTCTTCGAGGGTGTTGCGGTACTGCGCGGTCTCGGCGTGCAGGAGGCCGAAGCCGTCGAGCATTCCGGCGTGCGTTTCGGCGTGCAACAGAAGCTGGTGGTCGTGCTGGCCGTGCAGATCGACGAGCTGCTGTCCGGCACGTTTGAGCAGCGAAACCGTGCAGGGAGTGTCGTTGATGAAGCAGCGCGACTGGCCCGTCGCGGAGATGTCGCGCCGCAGAATCAGCTCCGGCGTGCGCTCGATCTGTTCCTCGTCAAGCATTTCGCCGATGTTCTCGTAGTGCTCGCCGCTGAAAATCGCCTCGATCACCGCCTTACGCGCTCCGGCTCTCACCACCTCCGCGCTCGCCCGTTCGCCGAGCACCATGTTCAGCGCACCCATCAGAATCGACTTGCCCGCGCCGGTCTCGCCGGTGATGATGGTCAGGCCCGGCGCGAAACTGACCGAAAGTTCGTCGATAAGCGCGAAATCTCTGACGTAGAGGCTTTTGAGCATGAGACGGAGCGTTATGTGGGTTCGGCGGGCTGACAGCTTCAAAGATAACGCTAAAAAAGCGTGTTTGAAAAATGCGGCATGCTGTTACCGTGCCAGCACTTCAGTGCGAGTCTCGGGTAAGTCTTACAGGTAAGTGTAGAATGTGGTTATCCGCTCAGATCAACGGGCGTCGTGTTTGGGCTGTAGAGCTTGACGAAATCAGTCGGGTCGCCGCTTGGTTTTTGCAGAACGGATCAAACGGCATTCATTTCAATACGCTCGTCATGGCCGTTTTTGGGGCCATATCCGGAAGTACCTGATTCACGAAAAGCCCTTGAAGGGCTTTTCGTTTTCACTGGATCAATCTGTTCCTGCCTGCTGTCAATGCTGATTCATCGCGTTGACAACGCAGGATTGACTCGGGCACAGGTGAACAGGAGAAGGCCTCAGGCCTTGGTCTCCTTTTTCTCTTTGCTGGAAGAATCGTCTGTCGCTTTGTTAAACTCTTCCTCTATTTCATTCTGAGCTTTTTTGAACTCCTTGATGCCCTTGCCAAGCCCTTTGGCAAGTTCGGGCAGCTTCTGAGCGCCGAACAGGAGAAGGACAATGAGCAAAATGAGAACGAGTTCCTGGCCGCCTAAACCGAACATGGATATATCTCCGGAAAGTGTACAAATAGATGCGTCTTGAAACGATTGCGCTGCAATTGAGCGATTACTGTTTCATGGCGCTGGTGGACTGCGTGTTATTGCAATGAAAACTTAACAAAGAAGGTCTTGAAACCAAAAAGTTTTCGATCAAAAACCTCCGGTCTGGCCCAAAACCGTTTCGCCTGCGGTGGTTGTCATGCCCTCGGTTGCCGTAACCTGTATCGAAGCGGGAAGGATAATGTCCACTCTCGATCCGAGCTTGATCATGCCGAACCGCTCGCCGGAGGCCACCTCTTGACCAGCTTCAAGATCGCAGACGATCCTGCGGGCAACGAAGCCCGAAACCTGCGAGAACCAGATGAATCCGGCGGCAGTGTCGAGCGTGATCTCCATGCGCTCGTTGTCCGACATGCTGCGATGGTCGAACGCCATCAGAAAATTACCTTCACGGTAGCGCAGATCGCGCACCCGGCCATCGACGGGAATCCGGTTCACGTGGACGTTGAAAGGGGACATGAAGATGCTGATGAGGGTTGATCCCGGTCCGGTGGTCGGATGATCGACCGTTTGTTTCAGCACGATTTTGCCGTCGGCGGGCGCGACGATCAGACCTTTTCCGTCAGGGATTTCACGTTCGGGGTCGCGATAGAAATAGAGCGTGAAGAGGAGGAACAGGAGCGCGGTGGCTGAAAGAATTGCGTTTCCAGGCTGCGGCAGGAAGATGCCGAAGATGATGACGATGATGCAGAAAATGGCGGTTTTGACGACGCTGCCGGTTCCGTATGGTGCGATGCGCATGAGCTGATAATCCTTATTTGAGGCTTCATGATAGCCAAATTTGTCTTATTTACCATCACGGTGATCCCTTCGGAGTTCTTCCGGCGGATTGCAAAAGCGGCCAGGTGGAGATATTATTATGTTTATCGCAGGCCGGCAGTATCGCAACGGACGCCAGTTCCACAGCGACTAAATTGACTAACGATTCAGTGAACAAGACCGAGAAGAAATTTCTTGAAAACATTCATCGCCAGACGCTTGTCGCGAACGGTGAGGCGGTGCTGCTGGCGGTCTCCGGCGGGCCGGACTCGATGGCATTGCTGTATCTGTTCGCGGCGGTCGCACCGGTGTTGCATCTTCGTCTTGGCGTGGCGCACTGCAATTTCATGCTGAGAGGCAAGGAGAGCGACTGCGACGAGGCCTTCGTTCGGGAGGTGTGCCAAGCGCTTCGGTTGGGGTGTCATTTGCGGCGATTCGATACGAACGCTGTTGCCTTATCGTGGAAAAAGTCAATCGAGGAGACCGCCCGCTTGCTGCGCTACGACTTTTTTGACGAGCTTTGCCGTGAAGCCGGGTACACCCGAATTGCCACCGGGCATCACAGTGGCGACAATGCAGAGACCCTGCTTTTCAACCTCTTTCGCGGCACGTCGATTGAAGGGCTGCGGGGAATTCGGGTACGGCACGGCGCAATCATCAGGCCTCTTCTGTCCTTCACCCGACGGGAGATCGTGGTGTATCTCGAAGAAAAACGGGTTGCCTGGAGAGACGATCACACCAACGAAGGGATCGAGTGCGACCGTAATTTTATCCGCAACCGCGTGATCCCGGTGATCGAGGAGCGTTTTGCGCACAAGCTCATGCCGTCGCTGCAACGCATTTCAGAACATGCAGGCGAACTCGAAGAGTTCATCAATCTCCACATCTCGCGCCTGCTCGAAGCGCATCCGGGCCTCGACCTCGCGGGCGGCAAGCTGCATGCCGGCACGATGCGGCAACTCTCGATGTTCGAGCGAAAAGAGATTCTGAAGCGGGCCTTGAAGTTACAGAGGCTTTCGGTGAGCAGCAATGTCTTGAACAGAATTGCGGGGCTGCTCGACAATCAGGCGGGCCGGAGCGTTTCGGCTGGTGCAGGCGTCGAGGTAGTTCTGCAGGACGGATTCCTGCGATTCCGGCAAACCGGCGATCCGTCAGATCACCGGTAACGCGCTCACTCCTTTTTGCCGCTTTTCTTGAAGATGGTCTCCGGCAGGTCAGCCGTGACGATGACCGATTCGAGGTTCTGGCTTACCTTGAGGTGCTTGAGCAGCTCCTTGGCCGACTCCGAGGTTCTCGATCCGGAGATGCTCGACAGCTCGATTGCCCCCCACAGGAAGGTTGAGGCGAAGAACGCCGCCTGACGATCCTTGTATACCCACTCGGACTGTCCCTTGAGGCCGCTGTCGTCGAACTTCACCGACATCGAAATCTGCTGCAGGCGGTTCAGATTGCCGACCGATTTGACCTCGCTGTTCTTCGAGGTGAGGCTTTGCAGAGCGCCCGCCGTCCACTGTGGAGACGCGAGGGCGAACCAGGCGTGTGATTTGTAGGGTGTTTTGCTGATGAGCGAGGCAGTGGTCGAATCGCGCTCAAAAAGATGGCCAGATGGCCTGAAGAATTTTTCCAGATTATCGGTACTGCTGGCGATGGCGAGCCGGTTTTCGCCCATCGGGCTGACCCAGAGCGCGCTGTCAAGCATGTATGCCCGGTGTCCGGCGACCACTGCTTTCTGAATGCTTGTGGCATCAAGGAGGTTCGCCTGTGTTTTTCGGGCAATCGGGCCAAAGGCAAGGCCAATGTAGTTTTGCTGCTTCCGGCCCGATCGCTGGAAGCTGACAAGCAGGGTGTCGAGATCGTTGTTGAGATCGATGCCGCCAGCCTTCATCAGGCTGTCAGTTCGTTTGCCGAGGCTGATGAGCGGGCTGTTCTTGACCGAATCGGGTACGGCCTCTTTCCAGAATTTACTCTCGCGAATATCTTTCAGGCCCACGTAGATCATGGCGTCCGAGGTACCCGGCATGTTCTGGATGATCGTCGTCAGCTCCGGGGAGAGCGGCTCGGGCTCGATGCGAGGTTTTTTCCAGTTGATCCAGAGGTAGCCTGTCAGAACGACGATCAGCCCCATGACAAAAAGGGTGGCGATGACTTTCGGGCCTTTCTTTTTGGGGGCCTGCAATTCAGGCGCCGCAGGCATTGACTCGTTGCTGCTCATAAGGCAGAAAAAGTTAGGAGTTTTCCTTGATGGCGAGCCGGGCCAACTCGTCGCACCGGTTGTTGTGCGGGTTGTCGCTGTGGCCTTTGACTTTGTGAAAGGAGACGCGGTGTAATGTAGTCAACTTCAGGATTTCCTGCCAGAGGTCGATGTTCTCCACCGGCTTCTTCGCCGCGGTTTTCCAGCCGTTTTTTACCCAGCGTTTCAGCCAACCCTCGTTCATGGCGTTGACGAGATAGGCTGAATCGCTGTAAAGATCAACACGGCAAGGTTCTTTGAGCGCTTCGAGTCCCTTGATGGCCGCCATCAGCTCCATGCGGTTGTTGGTCGTGGCCGGCTCGTATCCCGAAATCTCCTTCCGGCTGGTTCCGTACATGAGCAGTGCGCCCCAGCCGCCCTTGCCCGGATTGCCACTGCACGCACCGTCGGTATAGAGTGTAATGGTTTTTTCCATCTGATAATAAAAAAGGCTCACCTGCTGATGAGCCTTCTCAATTTGGGATTTTCGCCGAAGGCGACGCTTACTTCAGAAGCTTGGCCAACTCGGCAGTGCCGGTTTTGGACATGATCTTCATTGCCTTGGCGGTCAGGCGAACCTTGACCCAGCGCTTCTCTTCCTCGATCCAGATTCTCTTGGTATGCAGGTTCGGTTCGAAACGGGTGCGGGTGTGGTTATTGGCATGGGAAACGTTATTGCCGTATTTCGGCCTTTTTCCGGTCAGCACGCAAACTTTGGACATGATAGGATCGATTGGCGTTAAAAAATGATACCGAGTATAAGCAATAATGAGGAGAAAACGAAACGCTTTTCATGCCGCGGGGTAAAGAATCGGACAGGCCAGTCAGATCAGGTCGATCAGGTCGATCTGACTCAATAGCCAGAGCTTACAGGTTATGGCCTTATGCCGACCGCACAGACCATCATCGAGAGCACGTAGAGCAAGGTGCCGAAGGCGTTGTACCAGACAGCTTTTTCGGCAGGGTGGTCGATGAGAATTTTCTGCATCGGGAGCTGGGCGATCAGCAACGTCACTGCGATGGCGGTCGGTATCGTGGAGCCTTTGGCGACAAGGATGACGATGGCCGCGATCTGCGCGATGTCCATGACTGCCGAGGCGAGGATAGCCGCATTCTTTTCTCCAAGCTGCACCGGAATCGATGCAACCTTGCGGATTTTGTCACCTACCACCGATTTGAAATCGTTAAGCGTCATGATGCCGTGCGCGCCAAGCGAGAAGACGATGGCAAGGGCGATGGACTCTTTCGACGGTACACCCTGCGTGATCGCAAAGCTGCCGGTCAGCCAGGCGACGCCTTCGTAAGCCAGACCGACAATCAGGTTGCCGTACCAGCCGTTGCGCTTCGCCCGGATCGGCGGGCCGGAGTAGGCGTGTGACATCAGAACACCCACAAAGGCGATAGCCATCACGTAGGGATGAATCGACAGGGCGACGGCAAAACCGGTAAGAATCAGCCCGAAGGTGATGAGCCAGCTTGCCTGTTTGGAGATTTTACCGGACGGAATCGGGCGCTCTGGTTCGTTGATGGCATCGACCTCGCGGTCGAAATAGTCATTCATGGTCTGCGACATGGCGCACATCAGCGGCCCGGCGAGGATGACGCCTCTGACCAGGATCGAGATGTTGTCCGTGACGCTTTCGCCCGTGGAGACCACGCCGCAGGCGAAAGCCCACATCGGCGGAAACCAGGTGACAGGCTTCATGAGCGGAAGAATCGCGGAGGGCTCGATACGGAATCCTGGCCGGTTGACATTTTCAAGGGCCTGCTGGATGATTTTCTGCCTGGACTGGCTGATACCCGACTGATGCAGTTTTTCGTCGATGTTCAATTGCAGTTCAGGATTGAGCGTATCGCTTCCGTTCATGATTTACAGATTCTTGCTTCGGCTGGAAACAGAGAGCAAATATAATACATGTTTTCCGGCAAACATTGTAACTCGTCAGTTTGTTGCCGGATCGCATTTCTGCGCGAGCCGCTGGTTCGTTTCGATGATCAGGTTCATTTTGTCCAGCGCTTCGCAGGTTTCGAGGCTCCCTTTGGACATGCTCATACCCTCGTCGATGCAGGAGGCTTTGCCCGAGACGTAGCAGGTTATGGCCGAGGCGAACAGTGCGGCGTCGATTTTGGCCTGCGGCGCCGAGCCGTCGAGAATATCCCGGATGATCTGCGCGTTGGTGTGACTGTCCCCGCCGGCGAGGTCGCCGATATCCCACCTGCCAAGACCGAAATCTTCCGGCTCGACGGTGTGGCGGATGAGCTGTCCCTGGTGCAGCTCGATCATCGAGGTCGGCCCGCAAACGCTCGGTTCGTCGAAGCCACCGCCGTTGCCTGTGCTGCCGTGGACGAGCATGGCGTGGTCGCAACCGTTGAGCAAGAGCACCTCGGCGTAAATATCCATCACCGCAGGATCGAACACCCCGATGAGCTGACGCCGCACCCTTGCCGGATTGATGATCGGGCCGAGCATGTTGAAGATCGTCCTGATGCCAAGCTCCTTGCGGACGCTGGCCACGGCCTTCATTGAAGGATGGTAAAGCGGGGCGAAGAGGAAGGCGAAGCCGGTTTCGCGGAACAGCTCCTCGGTGGCGCAGGGCGGCAGATCGACCTGGTAGCCGAGTGCTTCGAGCACGTCGGCACTGCCGCACTTGCTGGTGATCGAGCGGTTGCCGTGCTTGGCAATAGGAATACCCGCGCCGCAGGCGATAAAGGCTGCGGCGGTCGAGATATTGAAGGTGCCCGTATGATCGCCGCCTGTGCCGCAGGTATCGACAGCCTGCTGGTCAAGCGTGACCTGCGTGGCCTTCGAGACGATGCTTTCACACGCCCCGATCGCCTCGGCGGGGGTAACCCCCTTTTTCTGCAACAGCGCCAGGATCGCTCCGGTCCCGGCTTCGGAGAACAGGTTCTCCATGATCGAATTCATGCAAGTTTCCATCTCCTGCCGGGAAAGGTCGTTGCCCTCCAGCAGCTTCTGAAGAATCTCCTGTTGACGCATAGTAATGATGCAAAGCGGGGTCGAAATGAAGAAATTATTCGCTTACATTATACTAACTGCCGGCCCTTTTAGCAACAAAAGCTCTTTTGCAAAAAGCGAATGAACGTTTCGGGGCGGCTGACGCGATTTTTTCACTCTGCTTTCCGATTCATGTCGCAAGACCTTCTTCATACCTATCGCAGTAGCCTGCGCACCAAAATATTCAGAAAAATGGCCGGTGCCGGGCTGGACTCTCTTCTGGTGACCGATCTGGCGACCATCCGCTGGCTGACCGGTTTCAGTGGTTCCAACGCCAAACTGCTCTTCGCCGGAGGCTCAACCTCCGTGCTTTTTACCGATTTCCGGTATCAGGAGCAGGTTCGTCAGGAGACGAGCGGCATCGCCACGGTGATTCTTAAAGACCCGCTTCCGGTCGAGCTGGCATCAGGTTTGTTCAGGCTCGGAGATCGCATGGCGTTGCAGGCCGACCACATTACCTGGCACGAGAAGCAGCAGCTTTCGGAGAAGCTCGGCCATCTGGAATTCGCGCCGGTGTCGGCCTTTTTCGACGAGTTTCGCGAGATCAAAGACATCGAGGAGTTCGACCGGATGCGTCGCGCTGTCGCCCTCAGCGAAACGGTGCTCGAAGAGGTGATCGGCATGATCGGCCCCAATGTGACCGAGATCGACATTGCCGCCGAAATCACCTATCGCCACCGCAAGCTCGGTGCGGAGAAGGATTCGTTCGATCCCATTGTGGCTGGAGGGGCGCGCGGCGCCATGCCACACGCCAAACCGACCAGCGTAACATTTGAACCGGGCACGTTGATTGTCATCGATATGGGCTGCATCGTCGATGGCTACGCCTCAGACCAGACCCGCACGGTCGCGTTTGGCAAGATTTCCGATGAGCAGCGTAACGTTTATCGCATCGTGCAGGAGGCACAGCGGCTTGGCATCGAGGCGGCCAGAGCTGGCATGGCTGCCCGCGACCTCGACGCCGAGGTGCGCAACTTCATTGCCGCCGCAGGTTACGGCGAAGCCTTCGGCCACGGCCTTGGCCACGGCGTCGGCGTCGAGGTGCACGAAGCTCCGCGCGTCGGCACCGCCTCAACCGGCATTCTCCGCGAAGGCACGCTCTTTACCGTCGAGCCAGGCATCTACCTTCCGGGTCGCTTTGGCGTGCGCATCGAAGACATGGTAGCCCTCGGCCCCAACGGTGCAGAGCCGTTGCAGCGGTTTACGAAGGATTTGATTGAACTTTAATTGCGTGATGAAGTATGAGTGAATCGAAATCCAGCGGCTATTGCATGGTCATTACAACGGTTCCCGACCGGAATGAGGCGGAAAAGCTGGCGCAAGGCATTCTCGAAAACCACCTCGCGGCCTGTGTCCATTTATCCGATATTCACAGCTTCTTTTTCTGGGACGGTCAGATACAGGACGACAACGAAGTCTCACTCTTCATCAAAACCACGACGAAGCGATACGATGCCCTCGAAAGCTACATTCAGGAATATCACCCTTACGATGTTCCGGAGATTATCCAGCTGCCGATCATCGGTGGATCACCGGAATATCTTGCTTGGCTCGATGCGACGACGAGTGGCAGCCAGTAGCCTTGCAGGGGCGAGCGGCTGCCTGTCAGAGAATGGGACGTGTGGGTCTGATAGGAGGAAGACGTAAAGACGATACTTCTGACTCTCAGCTCCATTATCCCTTGCTGTCCTTGAAGTCCTTTTTGCCTCATTCTTACCTCTTTCCCTGCAAAATCCCCCTTAACTCCGCCGTTAAACCGGCCATCACCAAGAGCACGCTGGCGTTGCGTTCGATAGAGCGCATGGCCTCTTCGATGACGGTCGAGGCGCGGTAGAGGTCGCGGTTGGGGAAGGCTTTAACGAATCGGTCGGTGTTTTCGGCGATGTCGGGGTTGTTGAGTTCCGGGAATGCGCGGTCGATGGTTCGGCGGGTGACATCCTGGAAGAAGAGCAGCAGGGCGTCGAGGAAGATGAGCTGTTCGGTGCGCGTGGAGCTTTTGGCAAGCTCTTCGCACGTGCCGATGGCTTCGTGGAACTTCGCGGGGACGAGAATGTTGCGGAGGTAGTCGATGGCCTTGTTGCGGATGCCGACCACCGCCGGGGCAGCGCCTTCGCCGGTTTCGGCTTCGATCAGTTCAAGCGCGCTGGAGAGGTTCCCGCGCGAGAGACTGACGATGAAGCGCCGTTCGGTTTCGTCGAGCTGCGGAGCGCGTTTCGCTATCCAGGCTTCGATCTCGACTGGTTTCGGGCGAGCAAAGTTCAGAAGCTGGCATCGCGACCGGATGGTGGGCAGCACCGCTTCGGGGCGCGATGAGACCAGCACGAACACCACATGGGCGGGTGGCTCTTCGAGCAGTTTCAGCAGCTTGTTGGCCGCCGTCGGGTGGAGCCGCTCGGCCTGCGAGATGATGAACACCTTCTTGCCGCCATCGCGTGGGGCGAGTGAAGCTTTCTGCTGAAGCATGACAACCTGTTCGGTCAGGATGCCCATCGAACGCTCCATGGAAGGCATGAAAAATGGATTTTTCCGCTTTTCGTCGAGCAACGCCTCGTAGCGCTCCCGTGCTTCGGTGAGCTTCTTGTTCTCTTTTTTCGAAGGATCGACGGTTTCGAGCAGGGCTGCTTCGACGGGGAAGAGGTACTCGATGTTGGGGTGCATGAGCAGGTCGGCCTGGCGGCAGCTTTCGCATTCGCTGCACGAACCTTCGCCCGAAAGGTTGCCGGAACTCCGGCAGTTGAGAATTTTGGCGAGTTCAAACGCCACGGTCTCCTTGCCTGAGCCCTCGGGACCGGCAAAGAGATAGGCATGAGCCAGACGGTTGGCTCCGAGCGCTGTTTTCAGCACCCGGAGCTGTGGTTCGTGACCGACAATCGAATTCCAGCTCATGCCCCTCCGCTCAAATAAAGGTCAGCCAGTTGTACGGGTCTTCTCCGGAATGGACGATTTTGAGGTACTCGTGCTGCAAGGCTTCGGTGAGCGGGCCGCGCTTTTCGTTGCCGATCGGAATCCTGTCAACGCTTCTGACCGGTGTGATCTCGGCAGCCGTGCCGGTCAGGAAGATTTCGTCGGCGATGTAAAGCGCCTCGCGCGGAATGAGCGTTTCGCGAACCTCGTAGCCAAGCTCCTTGGCGATGTGCATCACGGCGTGACGGGTAAAGCCCGGCAGGATCGATTGCGCCGCCAGCGGGGTGTAGATGATGTTGTGCCTGACGACAAAGATGTTTTCGCCGCTGCCCTCGGCAACGTAGCCGTTGTGGTCGAGCGCCAGACCTTCGGCGTAACCGTCCGACAGCGCCTCCATTTTGATGAGCTGCGAGTTCATGTAGTTGCCGCCTGCTTTGGCCCACGAGGGCAGGGTATTCGGCGCGAGGCGGTGCCATGAGGAGACCTTGACATCCACGCCGTTTTCAAGCACATCCTCGCCGAGGTAGGTGCCCCACTCCCAGGTCGCGATGGCGACCTCGATGGAGGCGCGGTGCGGATTGACGCCAAGCGCGCCCTGACCACGGAAAACCAGCGGACGGACGTAGCAGGCTTTGTGGTTGTTGGCCTTGATGGTCGAGATAATGGCGTCCTTGATCTCGGTTTCCGAATAGGGAATCTCTATGCGGTAGATTTTGGACGAATCCCAGAGGCGGCGGACATGTTCGTCGAGGAAGAGCAGCGCCGAGCCTTTGGCGGTATCGTAGCAGCGGATGCCCTCGAAGGTTGACGAACCATAGTGGACGACGTGGGACATGACGTGGATTTTGGCGTCACTCCAGCCGACCAGTTCGCCGTTCATCCATATTTTAAGCGAGTTATACATGAATAGATGACATTGAGTGAAAAAAACGGTAAAGAATTTTTCTTCTAAGATAGTTCGTTTTGGATTTTTTGAAAGCGGTGAGGAGCTAATTTGAGCGCGGGCGATAGCGTGGAACGGGCTTGATGGCCTGAGTGAACGCTGTTCGTCCGCAGCGCCCACTCAGGCCGTTTGCGCTTAGTAAATCCTTTCGTACACGCCGTCAACTTCGCGAAGAATCGGCTCGTAGGCTACCGGAGTTCTGCCGAAGCAGGTGCCGATCGATTCGTACATGGCGACCTGGTCGAGATCGACATAGCGCTGCTCGATGGCTTTGGATGCCTCGATGTACTCGATCTTGCGTCCCTTGACCTTGGAGACGGTCACGCCGGTTTTGCCGTCAAGCAGGAGCAATACCGCTGCTGCACCGGCCTCGAAGCCGAAGTTGATGTCGTAGGCCGAGGAGTGTCCGGCGCGCACCAGGTGGCCTGGATGGACTTCGCGCACCTCCGGAATTTCGTAGATGCCTTCGACGAACATGCCGGTATCTTTCATGAACTGCGGCATTCGGGGGTCGGCCTTGAAGCGCTTTTTGATCTCCTGGCAGACATACTTGCCCGCCCCGGCCAGCTTTTTGTGACCGAATGCATCGACGCCCGCCGACTCATCGACGATGTCCGTGCCGTCGGCGTTCTTCATGCCCTCGGCGACCACGATGGTGTAGGTGCCGCTGTGCACGTCGCTCTGGCGGATGCGGCGGGTGAAGCGCTCGACGATGTGCTCATAGACCACATCCCAGTCAACCGGAATTTCCGGAATCAGGATGCAGTCGGCCTCGGCAGCCACGCCGCTGCGGAAGGCCGTGTGACCCGCGTAGCGCCCGAACACCTCGGTGACCAGCACGCGGTTGTGGGTACGTCCGGTGGTTTTGAGATCTTCGACGAACTGGGCGATGCGGTTGATGGTCGAGTCGCCGCCGACCGAGTAGGTCTGCAAATCGAGGTCCATCGTTTTCGGGCAGTGGATGCACTGGATGCCGTTCTGGTTCAGGTCGATCATCACGCTGCCGGAGTCATCGCCGCCGCTGATGATGAGCGCATCGAGATCGAACTTTTTCATGCCGACCTTGATGCGGTTGTATTTGTCGGGATTGCTGATCGCCTTGATTTTCACCCGCGAATGGCCAGCTTCCGAACCGGCGAAACTTGCCTCGAACTGGTCGAGACGGGCCTCGTCGAACCTCACCAGCCTGTCCTGGTTCAGGAGGTTGTACAGTCCGGCGTAGCCGTTGGGGATTACATAAAGTTCAAGCCCTTTGTTCAGGGCCATGAGCGCGGCGCCCTTGATGACGGCGTTCAGGCCGCCGCAGTCGCCTCCGCTGGTAAGAATTCCGATTTTTTTCACGCTGCTCCCTCCTCGTTCCTCAAGTTAGTTTTTGACAGCTTAATTTGATTTATTACACCATTGTTGCATGGTGTACGGTATGAAATCAAGATAGAGTATTTGACTGATATTTCATTGCTGCATGATGAAATACGGTGCATTGAAATCCCCTGAATCCATCGGAATATGACCTTCATTGACCATCTTCGCTTTGCCTGGGTGCACCTGCGGGAGAGAAAGCGCCAGACCTCCCTGACGGTGCTTGGCGTGGCGGTCGGTTCGGCGATGATGATTACCACCATCGCCGTGGCGCGGGGTTCGTCGCTGAATGTTTTCCTGAAGCTCATCGATGTTGCCCCGCACATCACCATCGGCGCAGACAGGGTGGTGCCGGAGGTGCCCGACAATCTCGTCGGTATTATGGAGGGGCGAATCGCCTTCGTCCGCAAAAACGTCACCACCGATCGCAAGGTAGTCATCAAGAACTATAATCAGGTGATTGCGACTATCAGTCCGATAAAGCAGATCGTCGATATTTCGCCCTACGTCACCAGCAAGCTGCTTGCGCGCAACAAGAACCGCTTCACGCCCTGCTTCGCCAAAGGGGTGGTGCCGTCGCTCGAAGGCGGGATCGCCGGGCTGAAAAAGAACCTGCTCGACTCCGAGGCGCTCTCCGAGCTGGCGTGGACGCCGAATGGCATCATCCTTGGCTCGATGCTGGCCGAGAAGCTGAAAGTGAAATACCGCGATACGATCATGCTGGTGGACAAGGAGGGACATGAATATCCGGTGATGGTCGTGGGGCGGTTCAGGAGCGGGTTTAACACCAAGGATGACAAGGAGGCCTACGTCAATCTGGCGCTGGCGCAGCGGATGGAGTCGCTGGCCTCGAATACCGTCACCGGCATCGGGCTGCGGATCGCCAACATCGCCGAGGCCGACGCACTCGCGGCGAGGATCGAGAAGCTGACCGGATACGAAACCAAGAGCTGGAGCGAAAGCAACAAGAATGTGATCGATTTTTACAATCGCAACGGCACGATCACGCTGGTGCTGGTGAGCTTCGTGTTCGTGGTGGCCGGGCTTGGCGTGTCGTCGGTTATGACCACGGTGGTGCTTCAGAAGGTGAAGGATATCGCCATTCTGCGCTCGATGGGCGTTCAGCGGGGAAGCATTACGCGCATCTTTATGCTCGAAGGCCTGATCATTGGCACCATAGGGGCGCTGGCGGGCAGTCCGGTGGGGCATCTCATTTGCGATCTCATCAGCAGGATACGCTTCGCTCCGAGCAGCGCAGGTGTTATCAGCAGCGATCGGCTTCTTGTCGCTGAAACACCTGACGCACATCTCATCGTGATCGGTTTTGGCATTCTGATTGCCGTGATCTCATCGGTAGGGCCAGCCCGCAGAGCCACGAGTTACCTGCCGGTTCGCGTTCTGCGCGGCGAGGTGGGTTAACCGCATGTTTTCCGCTGTTGTGTGTCTCGCTTGCCGTGCTCCGTCAGTCTTGTCATCAAGCCATTCACGACGCGGAAAACATGCACTCATTCAGGTATTTTCAATCAAGCACACCGCGTGGGCGCAGGCGCCTTCCTGGCGACCTACATAGCCGAGTTTTTCGTTGGTGGTTGCTTTGACCGATATGGCGTTCATCTCCAGGCCGAGGCAGCTGGCGATGTTGCGGCGCATATCTTCAATGTAGGGGGCGATTTTGGGCTTTTCGAGCAGCAGCATGGTGTCGACGTTGACCGGCTTGTAGCCCTCCTGTTCAAGCAGCTTGCAGACATGCTTCAGCAGCTCCATGCTGTCTGCATCCTTGTAGTCGGGACTGGTGTCGGGGAAGTGCTTGCCGATGTCGCCGAGCGCCGCCGCGCCGAGCAGGGCGTCGCTGATGGCGTGCAGGAGCACGTCGGCGTCACTGTGGCCGTGGAGGCCGACCGGGGAGGGCACATTAACCCCGCCGATGATGAGTTTTCGCCCTTCGGCAAACTGGTGAACGTCTATGCCGATTCCTATACGCATGTTTTCTGTAAATTGGTGGTGGATGGGTGTCTATGCAGCGATATGGACTGAAAGATAGAACAAAACGGGTAAATACAGAACCTTTCGTTCCAATTTGAAAAAGCTCAGGAAAGGTGTCGAGGTGAATTGAATGTTTTGATGACGGGTTTTAAATTGCGCTTTATCACGGTGTTTCGGGCGGTACGGAAATGGTATTTATGGAGATAATATCATGAGTGATGGACGCTTGCAGCGCTTTTTCTGGATCTGTGCCGGTACGCCGGTCGAGATCATAGAAAAATACCCAACCGAACACGCCAAATACCTCGGCATAGGTGCGACGATCTTTTTTACCGCCCTGTTTGCCGCTCTTTCCGGCGGATATGCTCTCTACTTCGTTTTCGCAGGAGCCCCTTTCGACTGGTTTGCATCGATACTGTTCGGGATATTCTGGGGTCTGGCTATTTTCAATCTCGATCGTTACATCGTTTCAAGCATAAAGAAAACCTCGAAAGGGGTGACGCAGTTCTATCAGGCTTCACCCCGGCTGGTGCTTGCCGTGCTTATTGCCATTGTGATTGCCCGTCCGCTTGAACTCAAAATATTCGACAAGGAGATACGCGAGAAGCTCAGGGAGCGTTATCTGGCCGATCAGCAGGCGCAGATTAAGAGGTTGCAGGAGTCGTTCAAGACAAAATATGCGCTTGAACTTTCCATGATCTCAAGATACCGGAGTGAGTATGACGAACTCGACAAGGATACGGGCCGTTTACGTGAAGAGCTCAAGGCCGAAGTGTTTGGCGACAAGACCTCCACGACTTCGGGCGTTGTCGGATATGGCAGTTATGCGAAAAACAAGGAGGCGGTCGTACAGGCCAAGCAGGCCCGGCTTGACTATCTGGCCAGGGAGCTGGCATCGCTCGAGGAGTTTGTGAACCGTCAGAAAGGGGTCGAGGGAATAAACAGCAATCTCATGCTTTCGGACGCAATGCTCGATCAGAAAGCATCGGAAGCCGGTTTCGCAGACCGGAACTGGGCTCTTGGCGCGCTGACCCACTCGACCGACGACGTCAGCCGTTCATCGGCCCATGCGGTAACGTTCATCACGCTGCTGATTATTGCTTTTGAATGCGCCCCTCTGATTGTCAAGCTGCTTTCCGATGCCGGTCCGTCCGATGTGGATATTCGTGAAAGCGAGGCGAGGATTATCGCCAGGCTTGTCAACCCCGCTCTGCCTGGCGGTTCCCATTTGGCACGTCGTTACAACACACCGTCATTCCGTTCTGTGCCGGGTCGCAGGAACAGATTCTCCGGTTACCGGCGTCGCCGGTAGGTCTCCCGGCGGCTTCACGTGTTACTAAACGATCAGGCTGCCGACATACTCCTGAAATGCCGGAGCGTCAGGCTGCGAGAAGAATTCGTCGATCGCCACGGCGATCTTTTCGCCGATGTCTGGGTAAACGAAGTTCATCGTGCCGATCTGGATAGCGCTGGCACCGACGAGCAGAAACTCCATTGCGTCGGCGAACGAGGCGATACCGCCCATGCCGATCACCGGAATCTTCACGGCCCGCGACACCTCCCACACCTTGGCCAGCGCTATCGGCTTGATCGCCGGGCCGGAGAGGCCGCCGGTAACGTTCTTCAGCAGCGGCTTGCCGGTGCGGTAGTCCACCGCCATGCCGACCACGGTATTGATGAGCGACACCGAGTCCGCGCCTGCCTCTTCGGCGGCGAGTGCGATGGCGCTGATCGAGGTGACGTTCGGCGTGAGCTTGACCATCAGATGCCGCCCGGTCTGCTTGCGCAGCATCGAGACGATCTCGCGCGTCGCGTCGGGGCTGACACCCATGATCATGCACTCGCCCTTGACGTTCGGGCACGAGAGGTTCAGTTCGTAGGCGGCGATGCCCTCGACTGTGTTGAGCCGCTCGACCACCTGGCAGTAGTCGTCAATCGATTTGCCCGCGATGTTGACGATCACCTGCGTGTCAAGCGTCTGCAAAAACGGCACTTTATCCGAAACAAACTTGTCGAGACCCACATTAGCCAGGCCGATGGCGTTGATCATGCCACACGAGGTCTCGGCGATGCGTTGCGGCGGATTGCCTGTCCTGGGTTCGGGCGAAATGGCTTTGGTGACCAGACCGCCAATTTTCGAAAGGTCGCACAGTTGCGAAAGCTCCTCGCCGTACGAAACGGTGCCGGAAGCGAGCATGACCGGCGAGCGGAGGTCAAGACCCCTGCCGAGGCTCACGGCGGCAGGGGAGTTCATGGTCGTTGTTGTCGATGATGAGGTCATGATGCTGTTTCGATGGCTCAGGGACGCGGCTCCTTGAGGTAGTAGCGCATGGTGTACTCCTTGACCATGCGGTCGGTGTTGTAAACCGGCGCGATGGTCGCGATGGCGCTGCGAATGCTCTTCAGCCACCTTACCGGAAGGTTGTTCTCGTTGCGCTCGTAGAAGGTCGGGATGATCTGGTTTTCGAGTACTTCATACAGTTTGTTTGCGTCGAAGCGGTACTGTTCTTCATAGTTGTCGTACTCTTCGCCGCTGCCGATCGACCAGCCGTTGGTGCCGTTGTATGCCTCACACCACCAGCCGTCCATGATGCTCAGGTTCAGACCGCCGTGCAGCACCGTTTTCTGGCCTGAGGTACCGCTGGCCTCCATTGGCCTGACCGGGTTGTTCAGCCAGACATCGACACCGGAAACGAGACGCTTGGCCACGCCGATGTTGTAGTTCTCGAGGAAGACCACCTTGCCGAGGAACTGCGGGCGGTGCGAGTGCTCGACGATCTGGCGGATGTACTCCTTGCCCGCGTCGTCGTGCGGATGGGCCTTGCCCGCAAAAACGATTTGTACCGGCATGTTCGGGTGGTTGACGATGGCGTTGAGCCGGTCGAGATCCTGGAAAATCAGTGGTGCGCGTTTGTAGGTGGCGAAGCGCCGGGCGAAGCCGATAGTCAGCACATCTGGCGAAAGTGCGCTCTTTGCCGACCGGGAGGAGTCTGCTGGCTTGTACGGGGTGGTGTACTGGTGCTGGTGGTAGAGCTGGTTCGACAGGTAGCGCGAAATATAATCCATGAGATTACGCTTCAGCTGGTAGCGCAGACACCACAGCTCTTCGTCTGAAATTCTTGCCAGCACCGCTTCGGCAGACTCTCTCGAAGCAAACAGCTCATCGAGGCTTTTTGCATGGTGTTTCCAGAACCGTTCGGTGAAGCCGCTGCTCCAGCTTTTGGTATGGATGCCGTTGGTGATATGGCCGATCGGCACCTCTTTCGGGTCGCCGGTTGAGTAGAGATGCTTCCACATCTCGCGTGAAACCTCGCCGTGCAGCTTCGAGACGCCGTTGGCGCAGCGCGAGAGCCTGAGGGCGAGCACCGTCATGGTGAAGAGCCCCGAGGTGTCTGCCGGATTTTCGGCTCCGAGTCTCAGAACCTCCTCCATCTCCATGCCACAGAGCGCCACGTACTTCGAGAAGGTGTACTGCATCATGTCCCTCGAAAAACGGTCGTGGCCAGCCGGAACGGGCGTGTGCGTGGTGAAGACGCACTGCTCTTTGACCTTGGCCTTTGCCTCATCGAAAGTGTTTCCCCTGGCGATTTCATCGGCAAGCAGTTCGAGCGTCAGGAATGCCGAGTGGCCTTCGTTCATGTGATAGACAGCAGGTTCGATCTTGAGCTCTTTGAGCAGCTTGATGCCGCCGATGCCCAACAGAATCTCCTGATTGATCCTCATGTTCTGGTCGCCGCCATAGACCCTCGAGCAGATATCGCGATAATGCATTTCATTGGACGGGATATTGGTGTCGAGCAGGTAGAGCGTGGCGCGTCCGACCTTCAGGCTCCATGCCTGGGCAAAGACGGTGCTCTGGGCGATGATGACTTCGATGATCAGATCCTTTCCATCCGCGGTTGTGACCTTCTCGATGGGTAGGCTTTCGGGGTATTGCAGCGGATAATCCTCGATCTGCCAGCCGTCGTGATTGAGGTACTGGCGGAAATAGCCCTCCTTGTAGAAAAGAGAGATGCCAATGAAATTGAGGCCCAGGTCGCTTGCGGACTTGATGTGGTCGCCCGAGAGGATGCCGAGGCCGCCCGAGTAGATGCGGAGGCTTTCGTGAACGCCAAATTCAGCGCTGAAGTAGGCGACCGGGCTGGAAACAAGCTGGGGAGCGTGTTCGGCTGCCCAGGTGTTCTTTTCGGTCATGTAATCTTCGAACCGTTTGGTCACATCGTCGATCGTGCTGCTGAGTTCGCAGGCGCATCGTGCCTCGAGTTCATCGGCCGAAATATGTCTGAGCAGCTCGACCGGATTGTGATTGACCCGTTCCCAGAGAAGTGGCGAGAGGTTTTTGAAAAGAGATTTGGCCTCGGTATCCCATGACCACCAGAGGTTCCGGGAGAGTTTTTTTACGGCGGAAATGCTTTTTGACATGTTGGATTTGTAGATTTTGCCTCGTTCCTCAGGTGGTGCAGGTTCAGAAAACGGAGTATCTTACAGAACTGCGTCCCTGAGGAGGATGCCGGGATGAAGGGGGCGTCGGGATTCACAGAGAAGATCCAATCCAGCCAGATTCCTTGGTTTATTTGCTAAATTTAAATCTTTCAATCTATAAATCCACATTGCTCAGTGTCCTTTGATAAGAAAGTAACCATTGCGCATCTTTCAGATCTGCACTTTGCAAGCAAGAACGACCGTTATCTGACGGCAAGGCTCGACACCATGCTTGGCGAGTTCGTCCGTCTGAAATACGATCATCTCGTGATGACCGGCGACCTCATCGACACGGCTTCACCTGCGCTCTGGACGATCATCCGGGATGCTCTCGTGCGGCACGATCTGTTTGACTGGGGGAAAACCACGGTGATACCGGGCAATCACGACCTGATCGACCTTGAGGAGGAGATGCGCTTCTATAACGCGCTCAATCCTGATGACCGGAGCCGCCAGCGCCGGGTTGATGAACGGCTTCGGCAGTTTAACGCTATATTCCGTCCGCTCATTACCGATGATGGCGATGCTTCGGCGGGCGTGCCTTTCGTCAAGGTGATGCGTTTCGGCGAGATTTCACTTTCGTTCGTGGCGGTCAATACGGTCGCGCCGTGGTCGGGGCTGGACAATCCGGCAGGCGCGCGGGGCAGCGTTTCGCCTGAAACGCTCAGGGCGCTTCAGGAGCCGGGTGTTCGGCAGGTTCTTGACGATACCTTCATCATCGGCCTTTGCCATCACGCCTACAAGATTTATGGCACCGGCGCCCTGGTCGATCAGGCGTTTGACTGGACGATGGAGTTCAAGAACCGTGAAGAATATCTCAAGTCGATGACGAATCTCGGTGCAAAGCTGGTGCTGCACGGTCATTTTCACCGTTTTCAGGTCTATCAGGCAGGCGCCTTGCACTTCATCAATGGCGGAAGTTTCCGCTACTCTCCCGAACGCTACGGCGAACTGACGATTGGCGTGGAGGGACGGTGGTCGCATCGCTTCGTCAATCTTGCGCTCAAAAAGTAGCGGGTGCTTTTTCTGAATACGGAGAATGGAGAGAAAAAAAGAACCCTGACTAATGCCAGGGCTCGAATTGACGTTGCGGCGGAGGAATTTTCGTCATGCGATCAGTTCATGCCGCGCCGAGCGAGCTGACGGTCCATCATGATCAGGGCATGCCCTTTTTCACCCGCCATGCGGATTGTTTCAAGAATTTCGCTGGCAGCGGCCTCCTCCTCGACCTGCTCTTCGATGAACCAGTGCAGGAGCACCTGGGCGGCGTAATCCTTCTCCTTCATGGCGGTTTCGTAGAGGCGGTTGATCAGGCCGGTGATTTTCCGCTCGTGGCCCAGCACCTCCTCGAACAGGTGGGAAGGGGATTTGAAGTCCGACGCTGGCTGGGCGATGGGGAGCAGTTCCACTTTGCCGCCACGTTCGTTGACGAATTTGTAAAGCTTCATGGCATGGCCCTGCTCCTCCTTGTACTGGAGTTCGAGCCAGTGCGCGAATCCGGGAAGATTCATCGAATGGGCGTAGGCAGCCATCGACAGATAAAGGTAGGCCGAAGCCATCTCGTGGTTGATCTGCTCGTTAAATGCCTGCTGAAGTTTCTGACTGAACATGGGCATTTCTCCTGCGGTTGATGATGTTTGACTATGCAATAGTTGACGTTATCTGATGCATCTCAACCGTGAAGGGCGGCAGATCGTTTCAGTATTCTGTCGTTCACGAGAGCTGTTCCTCCCTGACGCCATGCTCCTTCATGTACTCGCGGATACGCTTGGCGTGGTTCTGGTCTTCGCTGGCGAGCTGCTTGAAAATATCGGCGGTCAGCGAGCCGGTGTCGCTGTCCATGAACTCCTGGAAGTGTGCCTCTCCGGCGGACATCTCGATGTGCAGCGCGAGGTTCAGCGCCTCTTCCCGCGAGAACGGCGAGGTCGCGAAGCGCTCCGCCTCGGCGAGGATCTTGGCATTGTTTGCCTTCAGGGCGTCGAGGTCTTTGGCGAGGAGATTTTCTGGGAAAAACTGCAACGGCTGCGGCTGTTTTTTCTCCTGCTGGAGCAGGGCGGCATGGCTGCGTTCCTCCATCGAGAGCTCCCACCAGAACTCTTCGTCCTCTTCGAAATGGTCGTTGAAGAGGGTGTAAAGTTTCGCAAGATTGAGTTCGAGCTGTATCGATTCGTCGAGAAGCGCGGCAATGGTCGGTGACGTTGACATGAGAGTGATTGATGTCGGTGACGGTTGAACAATTTGAAACAGCGCAAGATAATGAACGGCGGTGATAATGAGGAGGATTCCCGGAAGATCGGGTTGCGGCGGCCTGTCGATGATCGTTTCGGGCGGGCAGGCCGGAGTGGATCGCGGGGCGCTCGACGCGGCCATCGCCGCCGGTTTCGTGCATGGCGGGTGGTGTCCGAGAGGCAGGAGAGCTGAGGATGGCGTGATTCCGGAAAAGTATCGGCTTGTCGAGACGCCTTACTCCCGGTATGCCGTCAGAACCGCATGGAACGTCCACGACTCGGACGCGACGCTTGTGCTGACTTCAGGCCCGCTCGCGGGCGGCACGAAACTCACGGTCGAGTACGCGCGGCGTTACGGGCGAGCTTGCATGATTGTCGATCTGGACGGAAGAGCGGATGCCGGGACGGTGGTTGAGTGGATAGGGGCAAATGGAATCGGTGTACTGAATATCGCCGGGCCGAGGGAGAGCGAAAAGCCGGGCATCGGTGAAAATGCCCGGCGCTTTGTCCTGGAAATTATTGATTGCGATAGGCGGCGTACTCTTGCAGGCTCTTGACGCCGAACTGCTGGCGGCGGATGCAGTCCATCGCCCGCACAGACGCCTCAGCGGCTTCGATGGTGGTGACGAAGGGCACGCCGCTCTGCACCGACGCTGAACCGATGGCCTCCTCGTCGTGCAGCGCTTTTTCGCCTCTCGGCGTGTTGATCACGAAATCGATCTTGCCGAGCTTGATGATGTCGAAGATGTTCGGACGTCCCTCTTCGCCAACCTTGAAAATCTTCTTGCACTCGATGCCGTGCTTCGTTAGGAATGCGTGGGTTCCGGCGGTGGCCACCAGATCGAAGTCCATGCGGTAGAGCTCACGGGCGATGTTGATGATGCGCTGGTTTTTGTCCTGCTCGTTCACGCTGATGAAGACCGTCCCGGAGAGCGGCAGGTGCATGTTGGCTGCCTGGTAGGCTTTGGCGAACGCTTCGGGGAAGGATTCGGCAAGGCTCATCGCTTCGCCGGTGGAGCGCATTTCGGGGCCAAGATAGACGCCGGACTTGACAAACTTCGAGAAGGGGAAAACAGGTTCCTTGATGGCCATGTGCTTTAGGCCAAGCTCGTCGCAATCCTTCAGGTTGAACTCCTTGCGCAGGTCGCTGAGCTTTTCGCCGAGCATGATGCGCGTGGCGATCTTGACCACCGGAATCGCCGTGGCCTTGCCCACGAAAGGCACGGTACGGCTGGCGCGCGGGTTGACCTCGATGACGTACACCTTGCCGTTCTGCACGGCGTACTGTACGTTCATCAGGCCGACGACGCCGATGTGTTCTGCGAGTTTGCGCGTGTACTCCTTCATGGTGGCGATGGCTGCCGGGTCGATGTTGTAGTAAGGCAGAATCGAGGTGGAGTCGCCGCTGTGGATACCGGCGGCCTCGACGTGTTGCATGATGCCGCTAATGACGCAATCGGTGCTGTCGGCCAGCGCGTCGATGTCGAACTCGACGGCGGTTTCGAGGAAGCGGTCGATGAGCAGCGGATACTTCTCGGTGATGAAGAGCGCCTGGTCAACGTACTCTTTGAGCGAGTCGTCGTTGTAGATGATCTTCATGGCGCGACCGCCAAGCACGTAGCTGGGCCTGACGAGTACCGGGTAGCCGATCCTGTTGGTGATCTCCTGCGCTTCGGCGAAGGTGGTTGCCGTGCCGTATTCTGGGTGCGGGATGTCGAGCTTTTCGAGCAGTGCGCCGAACTTTTTGCGGTCTTCGGCCAGGTCGATGCCTTTGGACGAAGTGCCGAGAATGTTCACGCCAGCCGCGTCGAGTTTGGTCGAAAGCTTGAGCGGCGTCTGGCCGCCGAAGCTAACGATGACGCCGAGTGGCTGCTCGTGCTCGATGATGCGGATGACATCTTCGAAGGTGAGCGGTTCGAAGTAGAGCTTGTCGGCGATGTCGTAGTCGGTCGAAACGGTCTCGGGGTTGCAGTTGACCATGATGGTTTCGTACCCGGCCTCTCGAAGGGCGAAGACCGCCTGCACGCAGCAGTAGTCGAACTCGATGCCCTGGCCGATTCGGTTCGGGCCGCCGCCGAGGATGATCACCTTCTGGCGGTCGGAGCGCACCGACTCGTTCTCTTCGTCGTAGGTCGAGTAGTGGTACGGGGTTTTGGCGTCGAACTCGGCAGCGCAGGTATCGACGGTCTTGAAGACCGAAACCACGCCGTAGTGGCTGCGCAACTCGTGCACCGCAGCTTCGCTGGTCTGGAATATGGTGGCGATCTGGAAATCGGAAAAGCCGTGCTCCTTGGCTTTCTTCATCTTCGGAGCGGGCAACCTGAGGGCGAGGGCCTGTGCCTCACCGGAAAGTTCAGGGAGTGGTGTGGTCATGCAGCGTCGTATTGGAAAATCATGATTGGTAGAGCGTCACCAAAGGTAACAATTCAGGGCCGTACTTTACAACCGCCGGAGTATAATAAAAAAGGCGTCCGAACTCAAAGTCTCCCACCCATCTGTTGAGGGGACTGATGATTGAAGGATGGCTGCCGGTAACGGTTCTGATTCCGGTTACCACCCGATCCGGACAATCTTATGGTCAACAAGTTATTGGTGGCCTCTCCGGTTCGTTAAGTTTTTTTTACTATAATATTGTTCTCTTTTCGTGTAATTTCTGACCGGTAAACCAAGCATCAGTAAGCATACTTGTGATGAGCGACAAAAAGTTTGATTCCATAGCATCGGCTCTCGAAGACATCAAAAACGGCAAGCTGGTCATCGTCGTCGATGACGAAGACCGCGAGGATGAAGGCGATTTTATTGCCGCCGCCGAGCATGTGACTCCCGAGATGGTGAACTTCATCACCAAAGAGGCGCGCGGCCTGCTCTGCGTGGCCATTTCCATGCAGCGCGCCCGCGAGTTGCAGCTCGAACCGATGGTGCAGCGCAACACCTCGCAGCATGAAACCAACTTTACCGTTTCCATCGACGCCATCGCCGAGGGAGTCACCACCGGTATTTCGGCCTACGACCGCTACATGACCCTCAAGATGATCGCCAATCCGTCATGTACGGCGGATGATTTCTCACGCCCCGGCCACATTTTTCCACTTCGCGCGATGGATGGCGGCGTGCTTCGCAGGGTTGGTCACACCGAAGCCGCCGTCGATCTCTGCCGCCTGGCCGGATGTCAGCCCGCCGGTCTGCTCTGCGAAATCCTGCACGACGACGGCAGCATGGCCCGCCTTCCCGAGCTGCTCAAGCTCAAGGAAAAGCTCGGTATGAAGCTCATCACCATCAAGGACCTCGTCGCCTACCGGATGCAGCAGTCGAAGCTCGTGCACCGCGCCGTCGAGTCGAAGCTCCCGACCGCGCATGGCGAGTTCAAGCTCATCGCCTACGAAACACTCGTCGATCAGCAGAACCACATGGCTTTCGTCAAGGGCGACGTTGCCAACGGTGAACCGGTGCTTGTCCGCGTGCACTCGCAGTGCGCCACGGGCGACACCTTCGGCTCGCTTCGCTGTGACTGCGGCCACCAGCTCGAAACCGCTCTGCGCATGATCGAAAAAGAGGGGCGCGGCGTGCTGGTCTACCTCATGCAGGAGGGACGGGGTATCGGACTCATCAACAAGCTCAAGGCCTACAACCTTCAGGACGAAGGGTTTGATACGGTCGAGGCCAACGAGAAGCTTGGCTTCAAGGCTGACCTGCGCGACTACGGCATCGGCGCACAGATTCTCCAGGATCTCGGTGTCAGGAAGATGCGCCTGTTGACCAACAACCCGAAAAAGATAGTCGGTCTCGAAGGATACGGTCTCGAAATCGTCGAGCGCGTACCGCTGGAAATCGCCCCGAACGAGGTGAACCGCAACTACCTGCAAACCAAGCGCGACAAGCTTGGCCACATGATTGAAATGGCTTCGGGCAACGAACGGATTCTCTTCGAGCGCCTTGCCGACGAACAGTTGAAACAGCACAAAAAAGATTAACCTCCACCGGGAGAAGGAAAGACGATGGATAATGATATTCTGAAACGGCTCGACCCCGACGTTTTCGAGGCGATTGCCAGCGAAACGAAACGCCAGACCGAAACGCTCGAACTGATCGCTTCGGAGAACTTCACCAGCAAGGCTGTCATGGAGGCCTGCGGTTCGGTGATGACCAACAAGTATGCCGAGGGTTACCCCGGCAAGCGCTACTACGGCGGCTGCGAGTTCGTCGATGTGGCCGAGAACCTGGCCCGCGACCGCGCCAAAAAGCTTTTCGGCTGCGAGTACGTCAACGTGCAGCCTCACTCCGGTTCCAGCGCCAACATGGCGGTGCTTTTCGCCGTGCTCAAGCCGGGTGACGCCATCATGGGTCTCGACCTCTCTCACGGCGGCCACCTTACTCACGGTAGCAAGGTGAACTTCTCCGGCCAGTTTTTTGACGCTCACTCTTACGGCGTCGATAAAGAGACCGGTATCATCGACATGAACAAGGTCGAGGAGATGGCCATGCGGGTCAAGCCGAAGCTCATCATTACCGGCGCGAGCGCCTACTCGCAGGGTTTCGACTTCAAGGCGTTCCGCGAGGTTGCCGACAAGGTCGGCGCGCTGCTCATGGCCGATATCGCCCATCCGGCGGGTCTGGTCGCCGCGGGCCTCTCCGCCGACCCGATGCCGCACTGCCACTTCGTGACCACCACCACGCACAAAACCCTGCGCGGCCCGCGCGGCGGTATGATCATGATGGGCAAGGATTTCGAGAATCCGCTCGGCCTGACCATCAATACCAAGAACGGCTCGCGCGTCAAGATGATGTCCGAGGTGATGGACGCCGAGGTGATGCCCGGCATCCAGGGCGGCCCGCTCATGCACATCATCGCCGGCAAGGCGGTCGCCTTCGGCGAAGCGCTTCAGCCCGAGTTCAAAGCCTACGCGCAGCAGATCAAGGACAACGCCGCCGCAATGGCCGCGAAGTTCCTTGCTGCGGACTACCACATCGTCAGCGGCGGCACGAAGAACCACCTCATGCTGCTCGACTTGCGCAACAAGAACGTCACCGGCAAAGTGGCCGAAAACCTTCTGCACGAAGCGGGCATAACGGTCAACAAGAATATGGTGCCTTTCGACGACAAATCACCGTTTGTGACCAGCGGCATCCGCGTCGGAACCCCGGCCATGACCACGCGTGGCATGAAGGTTGCTGAAGCCGAAAAGATCGTTGAATTCATCGATCGCGTCATCAGCGCTGCCAACGACGCCAACGTTGCCGATGTCTGCAAGGCCGTCAGAGCTGAAGTTCGCGAGCTGTGCCTTGGCTTCCCGCTCAACAACTACGGCTCGCTCGTCTAAGCGATATGCGACAACGTATTACAAAGGCCGGTCATCTCTGTGGATGCCGGCTTTTTTTGTCTTTTTTATAAATAATAAATTTACTATCATCATCGGTTAAGTGCTTGCCAAGAAAAAACGGGTACCATGTCCAATACGAAGACGGGGCTTGCTACAGGTGGTTATAATGATGACCTGGCAAAGTTAGAAGAGATATTTTTGCCAAATTTTTCTTATAAAAAGATGCAATATTATTTCTCTAGCTCCGGCTTGATAAGTAATGATGTCTTGTTTGTTCATTATACATCGGCAGAGTCGGTATTGGATATTATTAGAGAGAAACGAGTTTTGATGCGTAATGCTCTTCATATGCCAGATTGCCGGGAAGTGCATGATGACTTTGATATCATGCACGATCTGGTATCAAATAAAAATCAGCGCTGGATTGAATTTAGAAATTGTATTCAGGGAATTCTGCCAGGCGTTGCTGATAGGGCTATGAACATTTATAGGAATCATTCTCATGGTATGAATGACGGTGTTTATTATTTGTCGGTTTTTGAACATGATGAACATGAGAATAATTTGGGCCGATTATCCATGTGGAGAACTTCCGGGCTTAAGTCAGCACCGGTAGCCATAGTTCTTAAAATTCCAGCTCTTTCAGCTGTTTCGCAAGCTTTGCGGATATTTTTTATTCCTGTTTTATACACTGAGAAAGATCAATGCTACCTGAACCTTGGTGAGGTTATTAAAAATGTTGAATACCATAAAGACTTCCTTCAAAGCCTGAACCCGGATCTTGTTACATCTGCAATAGTCTCGATGATTCTGCTTAACGTTCTCTGTGTGAAGCATAAAAAATTCAAGGAGGAGCGCGAGTGGCGTTGTGTTTATTTGCCCCAATGCTTTACATCGGAGACTTCTGAGCGATTGGTTGCTTCAGGTGTTGAAAACGTGGATGGCGTTTCTCGGAATATATATATAATGCCTCTGGATTCTGCGATTGACCCTATTCTCTCTGCTATTGATTTTTGTAAAATATTCGACAGTCTAATTATTGGTCCGTTAGAATCTCCGTATGTTATGTATGAGACTTTTTGTCGGGAGTTGAAAAAAATCGGCGTTTCGGATGTAGAATCAAAAGTAAGAGTTTCTGATATTCCGTTCAGATGATCGATCGGTCTATCTCCGCTTTATGGACGGAGATAAAAGGCAATTATTATAAGCTGTTCAACGGGCGAGGTTTTATTCTCCCAATATCCCCCTGATTGACTCGTCAACCTCCTGCTCCATCGCGCGAAATTGTTTGTTGTGTTCGAGAAGCTCTCTTGACAAACGTTCCTGTTCGTGCGTGCCGGCGGCTGACTGGAGTTGTGCGATAATTCTCTGTTTCTCTTTTTGCAATGGTTCGAGAACGAGCGTTTTGACTGCCACGAGGAAGTGAGAGAGGCAGCGGCGGGCGTGCTGTTCGAGTTCGGCGGGGGTCAGGCGCGTAGTTTCGTTTACCGGCAGGCGGAAGAGGATGTCGAAGGCGAGGTTGCTTGCTTCCTCCATGCCGATGGAGCTGATCTCGGAGGTGATGTCGAGGTGGCCGTCGCGGTCATCCATTTCGCGGAATCGCCTGACCAGATGGCCAAAGATCGCTTGCGCGTCGGGGTGTTCGAGGTGGAACATCGATTCATGCGAGGCGGCGAAGTCGAGCACTTCGTTGCCGTAGAAGGTGCTTTCGAGCAGCGCTTCGAGGAAGGTGCGCTCCGTCACGGAGAGCGGTGCTCGCCGCGCGGGCGGCTGAGGAGCTTGTTCGTCGCGGCGCTGGCGCGGTTCGCGCGATGTGCGCCCAGTGTCGCTCGCGGCCATCACCTCGCGAAGCGTCTGGCGGCTGAGACCGAGCTTTCTGGACAGCTCGTCGATGTACAGCTCCTTCTGCACCGGATCGGCGATGAGCGCAACGCTCCGCGTCATGGCAGAAATCGCTTTTGAGGCGGTGTCGGGGCTCTCCATCCATCCGGCATCCTGATAGCAGCGGAGCTGGAAATCCTGAAACGAGCTTTTTTCGCTCTCCAGCTCGCCAAGGAACGCATCCTTGCCATAGTTGCGGATAAAGCTGTCCGGGTCTTCCGCGCCGGGCAGCATCACCACCCACGGCGTCAGCCCCTCGGCAAGCAGAATGTCGATGCCGGCGAGCATCGATTTTTTGCCCGCGTTGTCGCCATCGTAGAGGAAGAGCACGCGGGAGGTGTAGCGCTTCAGGATTTTCGCCTGGTAGCGGGTGAGTGCGGTGCCGCATGAGGCGACCGTGTTGGTGAAGCCCGCCTGGTGCATGGCGATCACATCCATATACCCTTCGACGAGAATGGCCGTCTCCTGCCGCCGGATTTCGTTCTTGGCGGCGTGCATTCCGTAGAGCAGCTTCGACTTCTCGAAAGTGGCGCTCTCCGGTGAGTTGATGTACTTGGGCGTTTCGGGATCGTTCGACAGCGTCCGCCCGCCGAAGCCCGCCACCTGCCCGCCGATGGTCAGAATCGGAAAGATGACGCGATTGCGGAAGGTGTCGTACAGCGTGTTGCGCTTGGGGTGGCGCGTCAGCAGCCCGAGGCTGACGAGATGCTCGACTGGCGCACCGTCCCGCTCCGCCGCATGGAGCAGGTGAACCCACGACTCGGGCGCGAAACCGAGGCCGAAGCGGCGGATTGTGCCGGGTTCGAGTCCCCGCTTGCCGGTGAGGTAGGCGAGCGCAGCGCCTCCGACCTCGCTTTGCAGCGTGCTGTGGAACAGCCGTGCCGCCCAGCGCAGCGTGTCGAACTGGCTGGCCTGCCGTTTATCCTCTTCTTTGGCCTTCTGTTGCTGGTATTTGCCGATGTCGATTCCCGCGCGTTTGGCCAGCATCTCCACTGCCTCGGGGAAGGTCACCTTCTCCATCTCCATGACGAAGGTGAAGACGTTGCCGCCCTTGCCGCTCGAAAAGCACTTGTAAAGCTGCTTGTCGGGCGAGACGATGAACGACGGGGTCTTCTCCTGCGTGAAGGGCGAGAGCGCCTTGAAATGGCGGCCTGAGGGGTGCAGCCTGACATAATCCGACACCACGTCAACAATGTCCGTACTCTGGCGGACCTCATCAATCATGCGTTCCGGTATCATGCCTGTAATGTTCTCATTCTTTTCCCGTTTTGTTCGATGCTATGATAAATTGAAAATAACGAAATCGCAATGCCTTGCGAGCCGTGTTTCAACAGAAGACGTCTTGTGCCGATTTCGTGAAAAAAAATGCTTTTCCAGATGATTTTCCCGATGCTTCCTTGCCTGACTCGTTGTTGCGTCAGTGCTTTATTACTACATTATCACAGTGATGGCCGCTCTTTTTGCCTCGTTGTTTTCAGAGGGCGGTCAGGTTTCAACTCCTGGACGTATGACTGCCGGATGGACTTGATTTCGGAGAGGCTTTTTCATGGATTCCGTTACTTCCAACATCTCAATACCAACCATATGAAGCAGGGATTTTTTACGGCGATACTGATTGTGGTGACCTACGCGGTATCCCTCGGTTTTTATGTCTGGATGGGCACGACGCCACCGGAATCCATGTTCCACGCTGTTTGGAAAGGCGGACCGATCGTGTCGGTGCTGATGGCGCTTATCCTGATGGTCATCGCCTACATCGTCGAGCGGATCGTCGCGCTGAACAAGGCCTCCGGCAAAGGCTCCATCACGGAGTTCGTGCAGAGCCTCAAGCAGGATGTCGATTCGGGCTCCATCGACCAGGCGATCTCCCGCTGCGATGACCACCAGAGCTCCCTCTCCGCTGTGCTCCGTGCGGTGCTCGACCGCTACAAAATGCTCGCCGCGCACAACGTGACCGATCGCGAGAAGCGCATCAGCGAGATGCAGAAGGCGGTCGAGGAGGCAACCGTCATGGAGATGCCGTTGCTCGAAAAGAACCTCGTTGCCATCTCGACCATCGCTTCGATCTCGACGATGGTCGGCCTGCTCGGCACCACGCTCGGCATGATCCGCGCCTTCGCGGCCATGGCCACCAGCGGCGCTCCCGACGCGGTGCAGCTTTCGCTCGGCATCTCCGAGGCGCTCTTCAACACGGCGCTCGGCATCCTCGGCGGCATCATGGGCATCGTGACCTACAACGTCTTCACCAGCCGCGTTGACCACTTCAGCTACCAGATTGATGAGGCAGCTTTTTATATCATCCAGACCCTCGGCAGCAGTAAATCCTGATCTCGAACCATGTCCAAAATCAAGGCAAAAAGGGTAGGGTTCCGGCTCGACATGACGCCGATGGTCGATGTGGCATTTCTGCTGCTGACCTTCTTCATGCTGACCACCAAGTTCCGTCCGCCGGAAGCGGTGACGATCGACCTGCCGTCGTCCCACTCAAACATGAAGCTGCCGGAGTCCGACGTGCTGACCGTGACCGTCGCGAAGGACAACTCGATCTACATGGGCGTCTCGTCGCAGCGCACCAGAGAGCGGCTTTTCGATACGGTCATCAGACCGAAGCTTGAAAATGCAGGCGCCTCCAAAGCGGCGGTGGCCGATTCGCTCGGTAAGTTCAGGCTCGACGACAGTTTTAAAATCGAAAAGGAAGAGCTTGCCCGCTACATCATGATGTCGCGTTTTGCCGACCAGCGGCTCAGGCCGGTGATCCGGGCGGACAACAAGGCCGATTACGAGGCGGTCCACTATGTCATCAGGGTGTTCAAGAAGATGAACCTGCTCAACTTCAACCTTGTGACCGTTCTCGAAAAGGAGGTGCGCTGATATGGGTATGGTCGATTCCCCCGGTGAGCGGCGCAGCTCCAAGCGGGGCAAGCGCCAGCGCAAACGGCTCGGTTTCAAACTCGACATGACGCCGATGGTGGACGTGGCGTTCCTGCTGCTGACCTTTTTCATGCTGACGACGACTTTTGCCAAGTCGAACACGATGGAGATCAACATTCCGCCGGAGACGGGCGAGGTTTCCGTGGCGGAGCTGAACGTGATGACGCTCAGGGTGCCCGGTGACGGCTTCGCCTACTGGTCGCTCGGCGAGGCGGCTCCACGCCGCGTGCCGCTCTACGACAGCAACGACGACCATGCATCGCTTGGCAGCGAGCTGCGCCAGGTGTTGCGTCAGGAGACCGGAAGAAACCGGAAGATGGTGATCGTCGTCAGGATCAGCGGCAAGGCGAAGTACAAATCGCTGGTCGATATCATCGACGAGTTCAACCTGATGAAGATTGACCGGTTCAGCCTCGACGATTTTACCCCGCAAGACGAGGCGGAAATCCGGAAAGCCTTGGCCATGCGCTGAAGGCGCGGTTCGTGAACCAGAAAAAAGGAGTACGGGAAGGTGTCGTCAAAGTTACAAACAGTGCATGAAGAGGTGGCCAGGAAGGCCCAGCGGTGGACTTTCCGCGAGCAGTTCCTCGATACCGACCGTCTGAGGCGGATTAACTACGGTAATCTCGCCCTGCGGCGCGAGGCGCATCTGTTTCTGACTCATGGCGTGGTCGTGGCTGTGGTGCTCCTGTCGCTCTTCTGGCTTGTCAGCGCAAACTGGAACCGCGTCATGGGGCTGTTTGGCGGCAGTTCGGACAAGCAGGTAGCGGTTCAGTGCTACGAGATTGTCACCAACGTGACGCAGTTGCCGCCTCCGCCGCCAATTGCGCCCGAGCCGCCGAAGGCGAAGGCGGCTGCCGCGCCGGTGGACGCGCCGAAGGTGGGCAAGATCAGGAAGGTGGCCGAAGCGCCACCGGATCAGACCTTCGCGACGCAGAAGGAGATCAAGCAGGCGATCACGCAAGGCCCAGCCTCACAGGATGGCGGTGGTGGGTCGGGTTCGTGCGACACGGTCGTGGAGTTCGTGAACTGCCAGAATCCGCCGACGGTGGTCAGCACGCCGAGGCTCATCTACCCCGAAATGGCGAGGATCGCCGGTCTTGAAGGCCGGGTTTTCGTGCGCGTACTCATCAGCGAAGAGGGAAAGCCGATGAAAGCCGAGATCGTCAAACGCATTCCGGGCGACCAGACGGTGTTCGACAAGGAGGCTATCCGTATTGCGATGGAGACGAAGTACACGGCTGGAGTCCAGAACGGCAGAAGGGTGCGGGTCTGGATGACCATTCCGGTGCGCTTCACGCTGCATGAAGGGTAGTTGATAGTGGATAATGGATAATGGTTAATGGTAGGGGCGGCTCTTTTGGCCGCCCTTGTTCTTTTTAGATATGTTTTACCGCCTGTGCCAGACAACGGCCGTTCAAACTCTGCAACCTCACCGCCAGGCGATACCCCAAAGCCTGCAGAACGGCTTGACGCATCGATTGGAAATGTGCCGGACGCGAACAACAATAAGGTTTACAGAGTGTTTCTCTGAGGATAACGGGTAGCTCTAACGTCGTGTGTATATGTTTTATTTCTTTTTTATTGATTCTTTATAATCAGACAAACATAACTCTAAAAATTTTTCTCGATTCAGCATTCTTTTAATCAACGGGATTAATGATTGCGAATACTTATGTAAGGAATTTGAATTCTTGCCAGATTTTATTTCTGTATGAAATTTTTGATTTTCTTTTACTTTGAGTTTCCAGATAACACATTTAATTTGATGATTGTTCAAGCCTAATTGCTCTTTCAAATCCTTTGTAAATAATGGATATAAGCTGTCTGATGGGATTGAAATTTCAGGCTCTATTAGCCCTTCAATCTCTCCGATCAATTTCAGTGTTGGAATGCCATCTCCATCCTTTTCTGCAAATTTTCCTTCTCTTATGAATTTTATTTTATCTATTATGGATTTATCTAATAATATTTTTCCATTGCCAATTGTAATCTCTCCCTTATAAGTATCAAATAAGTTTACATTTTGTGGGCCAATCATTGATATTTTTTGAATATTTTGCATCCATAATAGTTTTTCTTTTTCTTTCTCTTTGTCAAGAATGTTCTTGAGTTCAGCAAATTCTATCTCCCTTGTTTCAGCTCGATAGCGATAATAAATCGCGCCTTCCCTAATTATTCAATCTTTGTTTTTTTACAAATGATTGGTTTGTTTTCTGCTTCTTTTACTGATATTTCAGCAAATTCTTTTCCATTGAATTCCAATATTACTGAATTCCAAATTAATTCCTGTGAGAAGTATTCGCGAATAAGCCTGTCAATTGTTGCTGGGTCTGTGTCTCTGTATTTATTGTTCGTCATTCCAAGCAGAATGTGCGGTTTGTCTTTAATTCCATAAATAATAGATCCGCCTTTATTATTCGACATTCCGACAAGGGATTTTATATATTTTAAAAGATTGTCTCCGCCTTGAAAATTCTGTTTGAATTCGAGATCAAAACTCTCTCTCTTTTTTACATAACCCCTTTTATCTAGTTCAATTTTGAATCCCATGATATGTTCTGGCATTGTGCATGGCAGTTGGAGAAATATGGACTGTAAGGGATTATTGACGGTTTCCTCTTAAGCCATGCCATAGTTTAAAGAGACTACAGATTTTTTGGCATACAACTGAAACCCTCATTGGCTACGCTGCGAGTTGCCTGTATTTATTGTTTTTTTCCTAGCTTGAAGTCCAAATTATTATTTTTAATTTTTTAATATATGAATCAGCATCTTCATCAATTAATTCATTGAACGTGAGCTTGTGTTTGGCTTTTTCATAACTGTTAAAGTTTAGTGTTTTGTCTGGCTGTAGCTTTATCTTATTGCTTAATCTTTCAATAGTAATCGGTAGTGCCTCCTTAATAATTTCCATAGCTGTTTTTCCAGCAATGCCCTGAAGTACGTCAGTTGTTGCAGTGAGTGGGTTTGAATTGTTTGTTAATTCACTGTATCTATCCTTAATTGTTTTTATCGCTAGGCTTTTAATCTTGATTTTTTTTCATTATTAATATAAGTGGCATCCGCATCTAATAAGGCGTTTCCTTCAATCCAGATGGTCTTAGAATTATTAAATATTTTTTCAATTTCTTTGCTATTTGTCGTTAGTTGGATTTTGTCAAGATTGTTTATAGCTTTAAACCAATTGGCGTTTTCGTTTTGTCCTTTTAATGGCTCAAATGAGATGTTAAATATAATATAAGTGTTCTCAACCTGCTTGTTATTGTAGTGCAGGGTGTCTCCTTTTATCTCAAACTTTGATTCATCTACATTATTAAATGGGTCTCCTTCATTAGTTGAAATCATTATTAGATATCCTTTTGTTAGCTTCCCATTATTTACGGGATTTGATTCTTGCTCATTACTAATAATTGAGGCATAGCTTGCCTCAAGTTGTGCTTGAGGGTCTGAATCTGAAAATAATTTTTTACTAATGAAGTTATTGTTATGACTTGTCCTACTACAGTGGGCGCTAATTCAAGTGCTGCCTGATACTCAGGCTTGTTAAGCATATCGAATTTGGCTTGAAGTTTATCATCTTTAATAGCAGTCATTTTTACATCTATAGTAATCGCATCGGCACTTGCGGGAATCTTAACTGCAATATTTTTCTGTAATCCAAGGTTATAGTTTTTATTTGTTTTTACAACTCTGACATCTTGTACAGAAGTCGCTTCGATTGATTCAACTCCTGTTTGATATTTTAAATTAGTTGCCAAGGCAATATTGTCTTTGCCTCCAAAGGTTTTTTGCCAAAAATTCCCAATTGACATATAGTTTACACAGTAGAGTTGTAAATTTATATATCCAGTATTTTTTAAGATCTGATTTTCTTTTTGTGTAGTGCCAGCGCCTTGAGCCGGTTTCCAAAATTTTTTTGTTCCAATAATTGACATGGTGTTAATATTTATGTGTTAGTATTATATTTGGTTCCTTTTTACGATTACAGTCAATTTATGTATCTACTCCGTTCCGTCTTATTTCCCATATCCCAAATGAATAAACGCAAAAAACTGGCGTGTTTGTTTTGGCTATCGAATTGCTGAAACACTCGTGTAGTAGCTGATGCCTCTGCCTCAGATCGAACATCCCATTCGGTTCGGTAATTAGCCAACGCTTCCGACTGCGCCTCCACCGAGTACCCGGTATCAACGGCATTTCAGCCAAGTATTCGAGGTTCATGATCGGTATGTAGGGGCTTGCGTGAGGCATTTGCTGTGGGGAAAGGTGACGTTACCTTATTATTCAGCCTACACATTATTTCAATGTAAAAAAATGTAACGCCGTACAAGCTCACAAAGGGAAATTGCCGCAGTCAGCCATTCCCACAAACGCAAAAAGCCGGGAAAATCCCGGCTTTTGCAATGGTATCGATCTTTGGAAAAGTCGTCAGACCTCCATGATCTCCTTTTCCTTCTGGGCGATCAGATCGGTGATCTGCTTTTCGTACTTGTGCAACAGATCGTCGGCGTCCTTCTTGCCACGTTTCAACTCGTCCTCACCGATAAGCTTCTCTTTTTCAAGCTTTTCGACTTCGTGGATCAGGTCGCGGCGGTGGTTGCGCAGCGAAACCTTCGCATCCTCGCCGAACTTTTTGGTGAGCTTCACGAACTCCTTGCGGCGCTCCTCGGTGAGCGGCGGAATGCTGATGCGGATATTCTGGCCGTCGGCTGACGGATTCAGGCCGAGACCAGCGTCACGGATCGCGCGTTCGGTTGCGCCGACCATCGACTTGTCCCAGACCTGCACCGTAAGAGTGTGCACGTCGAGCACGCCGACGTTGCCCACCTGCTTAAGCGGCATCTGCGACCCGTAAGCCTCAACCTTGACCCGGTCGAGCAAGGCCGTGGTGGCCTTGCCGGTTCTGATCGAAGCAAGTTCGTGCTGGAAAGCCTCGATGGTTTTCTTCATGCGAGGCTCGATTTTCTGGATAACGTCCCTGACAGTCATGGCAGTATCGGATTGATTGTTTCAGGCAATCGCTTACTGGGCGCTGGCTTTGGGAGCAGCTTTGGCGAAGCGCTTGTTAAAACGATCGACGCGGCCAGCGGTATCGACGAGCACCTGCTTGCCGGTGTAGAAAGGATGGCACTTGCTGCAAATATCGACCTTGATGTTGTTCCTGGTAGAGCGGGTTTCGAAGGTGGTGCCGCAGTTCGCGCAGTTGACGGTAACTTTCGTATACTTTGGGTGAATCTCTGGTTTCATGACCTTTGGGATTACGTTGCTTGGATGACAATAAAAAATTGATCAAGAATTAACTCTTTTTTCTGCTAATAAACAAGCAGCGACGCCAATTCGTCATGCCTCCGTTTTTACCGTTACAAGGGATCAAGGGCGTCGGCCCGAAGCGCGCGGCGATACTGGCCGAGGCGGGCATTCGCTCGATTGCCGACCTCTACGACTGCTTCCCGCGCCGCTACCTCGACCGCACCACAATCAAGAAAATCGGCGCATTGCGCGACGGCGAGGCCGTCACCGTCGTGGGCAGCGTCATTGGCACGCGGATCGAAAGTGGCGGGCGCGGCGGCTCGCGCTTCAAGGCGCAGATCAGCGACGGCTCGGGCGTGCTCGAACTGACCTGGTTTCGCGGCGTGCACTACTTCTCCAAAACCATCCGCAGCGGCGAGCTGGTTGCAGCGCACGGGCGCGTCACCTTTTTCGGACGCACGCCGGGGATGCAGCATCCCGACTTCGACAAGCTTGGCGGCGATGACGAGAGCGGCGACGGTCAGCGGGACGACGAACTCTACAAGACTGGCGCGATCATCCCGATCTACCCCACCACCGAGGCGATGAAGCAGGCGGGCCTCAATTCGGCGGCGCTGTGGCGCATCGTGTACCGCGCATTCCGCGAGCAGCCGTTGCGCATCACGGAGTACCTCAGCCCGGAGATCATCGATTCCTATAACCTGATGCCTATCGGCGAGGCGTACCGGCAGCTCCATTTTCCTGACTCCGCCGAAGCGCTCGAACAGGCGCGCTACCGCATGAAGTGGAGCGAGCTGTTTTTCGCGCAGCTCTTTTTCGCCCTGCGCCGTACCGAAGAGCGAAGGCACCTCACCTCGGCGCGGTTCGAGCGCTCCGGCGAAAAGACTGCCGGGCTGCACGAGCGGCTGCCCTTCACCATGACCGGAGCGCAGAAGCAGGCGGTGCGCGAAATCTACCACGATCTCAAAAGCGGTCGCCAGATGAATCGCCTTTTGCAGGGCGACGTGGGTTCGGGCAAGACGCTCGTAGCGCAGTTCGCCATGACGCTTGCGGTCGATAACGGCTTGCAGGCGGCCTTCATGGCGCCGACCGAAATTCTCGCCTTTCAGCATTACGCCGGTCTCAAGCATTCGCTCGAACCGCTCGGTATCCGCGTCGCGCTCCTGACCGGTCGCCAGAAGAAAAAAGAGCGCGAGGTGCAACTTGCCCGGCTCGAACGGGGCGAAATCGACATCGCCGTCGGCACCCACGCTATCATCGAAGCAGGCGTGCAGTTCCACCGGCTCGGCCTCGTCATCATCGACGAGCAGCACCGCTTCGGCGTGTTGCAGCGCAAGGCGTTGCAGGAAAAAGCCGAGAACCCGCACGTGCTGCTCATGACCGCCACGCCGATTCCGCGTACGCTCACGATGGGCATCTACGGTGACCTCGACGTCTCTGTCATCGCCGAAATGCCCGCCGGGCGCAAGCCGATCCAGACGCGCCTCTGCCGCGAGGAGCAGAAGCCGGAGCTGTATCGACTGCTACGCAAGCAGATCGCCGAGGGGCGGCAGGCGTATATCGTCTATCCGCTGGTTGAGGAGTCGGAGAAGATGGATTTGAAGGCGGCCACCGAAAGCTACGAGCAGCTCAAAAGCGAGGTGTTCCCGGAGCTGCGGCTCGGGCTGATTCATGGCCAGCTTCCGGCGGTGGAGAAGGAGGCGGTGATGGCGGAGTTTCGCAGCGGGCGGCTCGACATTCTCGTTGGCACGACGGTGATCGAGGTGGGCGTCGATGTGCCCAACGCCACCATCATGGTGATCGAGCACGCCGAACGCTTCGGTATTTCGCAGCTTCACCAGCTCCGGGGGCGCGTCGGGCGCGGCGAACACGCCTCGTCGTGCTACCTTGTTTACACGAAGCTTGCCGGTGATGCCAAGGAGCGATTGCAGGCGCTCGCCTCGACCGGCGACGGCTTCCGCCTCTCCGAGATCGACTTGCAGATTCGCGGCGCGGGCAACATGCTGGGCCGCGAGCAGTCCGGCGCGGCGAGCGGCCTGAAGATCGCCGACCTGCTCACCGACGGCGACATCATGCGCTCGGCGCGAGCTGCCGCCTTCGAGCTGATCCGCCGCGACGAAGCGCTTTCGCATCCGGATCACGCCCTTATCAGGGATTACTACATGACCCATTTCCGCAAGCGCATTTCGCTGGCCGATGTGGGGTGAGTGTCCACTACAAGCAGTTTATCCTGCTATCAAAGCCAATGATTGGGGGGGCAGCAGCTTCCGTAATGGAATCGAAAAAGATTATATTCAATGTTTTGCGCTCCTACCCCGATTCGTCCCGCCCAGGGTCGGCATATCGGTGCGGCGGGGGATAATCAAGTTCAGCCTTTTTGCATGAAAGAAACGCTTTCGGGTGTGGTGACGCGGGTTACCGGCGCATCCTATATCGTTGAAACCGCTGATGGCCTGAAGGTCAGGTGCCGAACCGTGCCCAGCACCGTGAGCGAAAACGAGGGTGCAAATCTCGTGGCGGTTGGCGACCGGGTTGGGTTCAGGCTGAAGGTCTCAGAGACCGACATGGCGGAAGGGGTGATTACCCGCGTCGAAAAGCGGTGCACGGCGCTGGTTCGACGGCGGGAGGTGAGGCGCAACCGGAGCAAGGAGAAGGAGCAGGTCATCGTCGCGAACATCGACCAGCTCGTGCTGATCACCTCGTTCGACGATCCGCCCTTCAACAGCCGCCTCGTGGATCGCTACCTCGTCTTCGCCGAATCGGAGAAGTTGCCGCTTCTGATCGTGGTCAACAAGATCGATCTCGACGAAGATGGCATGGTCGAAGAGGATCTGGAGGTCTATCGCCAGCTCGATTGCAACATCTGCCTCGTCAGCGCCGAGGATGGCCGGGGAATCGAGGAGTTGCGCGAGCTGCTGCACGACCGCATGTCGGCCTTCAGCGGCCACTCCGGCGTGGGAAAATCGACGATCATCAACCTGCTTGTCGGACGCGAGGAGCTGCGGACTGCCGAGACGAGCTGCAAGACCGGCAAGGGGGTGCACACCACCACCAGTTCGGCGATGTTTTCGCTGCCGGGTGGTGGCTACGTGATCGATACACCGGGCATCCGCGAGTTCAACCTCTCCGGCATCACCCGAGAGAACCTGCGCTTCTACTACACGGAGTTTCTGCGCTACATGCCGGAGTGCGCCTTTTCGTCGTGCAGCCACACGGTTGAACCGGGGTGTGCCGTGATTGCGGCGGTCGAGTCGGAGTCTATCGCCCCGGAACGCTACGAGAGCTACCTCGCCCTGCTCGATTCGCTTGAGGAGTGAGTAGGGTGTTGTCGTCGGGCGTGGATCTGGAGCGAATAACACATCAGCAATAATAATTTGCCAGGGAATCTGGAGCAGAGTCCTGTCATTCTGAGTCCGACTTTGTCGGGCGAAGAATCCAGAGAGTTACATAAGGTGAAATGAATTAATGATTTATCTGCCTGTTTCCGAAGAGGCTGGATTCTTCACTTCGCTTTGCTCCGTTCAGCATGACAAGAGTAATCCATAACCCGAATACCAAAAAGAACCCATAGCTATGATCGTTACCATCAATCCAGCGACCGGCGAAAAGCTTGCCGAATATCCGGTGATGATTGCCGGGCAGATCGATACCGTGCTTCGCCAGGCTGACGGCGATTTCCGTCAGTGGCGCACGACCGGCTTCGAGGAGCGGAGCGCCTGCATGAAACGGCTCGGCGAGCTGCTTCGTACGGAGGCTGCCGAGCACGGGCGGATTATTACGCTTGAGATGGGCAAGCCGCTCTCGCAGGCGGTGGCCGAGGTGAACAAGTGCGCCTGGGTGTGCGATTACTTTGCTGACCATGCGGAGGAGTTTCTCCAGCCCGAAAAGAGCGAGATCGACGGCGCAACGGGTATGGTGACCTTCGACCCGCTTGGGGTGATTCTCGGCGTGATGCCGTGGAACTTTCCTTACTGGCAGGTGCTGCGCTTCGCTGCGCCGATCCTCATGGCAGGCAACGGCATCGTGGTGAAGCACGCGCCGAACGTGACCGGCTGTGCGATTGCCATTGAAAAGCTGTTCCGCGATGCCGGGTTTCCAGAGCACCTCTACCGCGCGCTGCACATCGACCTCGACGAGGTTGACCGTTTGACCGGCTTCATGATCGACCATCCGGTGATCAAGGCGGTCTCCGTGACCGGCAGCACCGGCGCGGGTCAGGCGGTGGCTGCCAAGGCGGGCAAGGCGCTGAAGCGCAGCGTGCTGGAGCTGGGCGGCAGTGACCCCTACATCGTCCTCGACGACGCCGATCTGCGCCAGGCGGTCGATGTGTGCGTCGCGGGACGGCTGCTCAACGCGGGCCAGAGCTGCATTGCCGCCAAGCGCTTCATCGTGCAGTCGGGCGTGATCGGCGAATTCACGCGGATGATTGTCGAAAAGATGCAGCGGGCGGTGATGGGCGATCCGTTCCGCGAGGGCACCGAGGTCGGGCCGATTGCCCGCGAAGACCTGCGCGACCTCGTCCATGCGCAGGTGCAGCGGAGCGTCGAGGCCGGGGCTGAGCTGCTCTGCGGCGGCCAGGTGCCGAACGCGCCGGGCTGGTACTATCCGCCGACCGTGCTCTCCGGCGTCAAACCGGGAATGCCCGCTTACTCGGAGGAGATCTTCGGCCCGGTGGCCACCATTATTGAGGTAGCCGATGATGAAGAGGCGATCGCCATTGCCAACGACAGCGAGTTCGGACTCGGCTCGGCGGTCTTTTCGCAGGATACCGACCGCGCGCTCGGCATCGCCCGGCGGCTCGAAGCGGGAAGCTGCTTTATCAACTCGATGGTCAAGTCCGACCCGCGCCTGCCGTTCGGCGGTGTCAAGAAGTCGGGTTACGGGCGTGAGCTGTCGCACCACGGTATCCGCGAGTTCGTCAACATCAAGACGCTGCTTCTGCCGGGCTGACCGGGCGCGGCGATGGCGTTCCGGGGATGGGATAAGCTGCCGATTCGCATCGAGACCGGCGAAACGGTCGAGGCGATTGCGCCGGTGATCGTTTCAGCCAGCCGCGCCACCGACCTTCCGGCATTTCACGCCGAATGGTTCATGGCGCGGCTCCGCGCGGGCTACGTGCAGTGGCGTAATCCATTCAACGCCCGGCAGACGCAATACGTCTCGTTCCGTAAAACGCGAGCCGTGGTTTTCTGGAGCAAGAACCCCGCACCACTGTTGCCGCACCTCTCCGAAATCGATGCCTTGGGCATCAACTACTACTTCCAGTTCACCCTGAATGACTACGAGACTGACGGCTTCGAACCGGGCGTTCCGCCGCTCGCCGAACGGCTCGAGACCTTCCGCCAGCTTGCTGGACGCATCGGCCCGGAGCGCATCGTCTGGCGCTTCGACCCGCTCGTGCTGACCGACCGCCTCACCGCCGATGTGCTGCTGGAACGGATTGAGCGCCTTGCCGGAGCGTTGCGCGGCTGCACGCGGAGACTTGTCGTCAGCTTCGCCGACATCGAATGTTACCGGGCGGCACGTCGCCGTTTGTCACGCATAGGCGCTGGCGCTCGCGAGTTTACGCCGGAGGAGATGGACGAGTTCGCCGCCCGGCTGGTCGAACGCAACAAGGATTGGGGACTCGAACTTTCGGCCTGTGCCGAGGATAGTGAACTGGCAGGGATTGCAAAAAGCCGGTGTATCGATGGCCATTTGCTGGCGAGCTGCTTCGGCGACGACGGTGAACTGATAGAATTTCTCGGCGGCGGCACCCTTTTTCCTGGCGATGCGCCAGTCAGCGCTGCGCTGAAGCATCAGGGGCAGCGCAAGGCCTGTGGCTGCATCGTGAGCAAGGACATCGGCGCATACGGAACTTGCGGACACGGCTGCCTCTACTGTTATGCGTGCCGATAGCCGTAGTATTGCGTTGGGGTGGGATGGCGTAAAAAACAAACCGGGGCGTTGATTGCACCCCGGCGGTTTGATTCGGTGGTGTCTGTCAGGTGTCAGATCACTTCCGATGCGAGTTCTGACAGGTAGGTCTTGATCGACTTGTGCTTGTCCAGACCGAGTTTTCGGTGCATCCGGTAGCGGATGCTCTCCATGCCTCTGGTCGAAATGCCGATTGACCGCGCGATCTCCCGCGTGTCGTAGTTGAGCTTGACCATCAGGCTTACCCTGAGTTCACGCTGGTTGAGGTTCGGGTGCTTTTTCTGAAGCTTGGAGAGGAACTCCGAGTCGCCGACGGTGAGTTCGGTTTTGAGACGTTTTTCGGTCAGTTCGGTCTCGATCATACTGTGGCACTCCTCGAGAATCTTCTGCTTGGCCGCCGATTCGATGTCGAGGCTCTTGATCTGGTCGCAGATCAGGTGCAGGGAAGAGGTCTTTTCGCCGACAGCCGTGGAAATTCTTGTCAGCTCCATCTCCTGAGCGGCGATTCTGGATTTCAGCGCAGTTTTTTCCTGCTCGAATCGCTGGATCTCTTTTTTGCCCAGTTCGATTTGGGCATTGAGCTGGATGATTTTCTGACTCAGCTTTTGCTCGTTTTCTGCCTTGAGCTGGCGCATCTCCTTTTCATGGAGTTCTTCTCTGGCTTTCAGATCCTCCTGCATGTGATCGATAGCCTTGAAGTAGGGGTAGAAGGGACTATCGGTGGGTGGAAGGAATATTTTCTGATTGAGCATGTTGAGCCACGAAATTCTGGCAATAGTCGCGAGAAATTCATTTTTCATCGAGATTTCTTCATCGACATCCTGATCCTCCGGCTTCTCGGGAGCTTTGCCTGACCGGTACTCCAGGAGGGTGGTCATCGCATCGCGATAGCCTTCCCTGAGCAGGACTGTCATCGTGTGGGGCGCCATTGCGGCGAAGGTTTCGATGATGATTCTGCACGACTCGTTGATGTTGTAAAAAACGACTACGGCAAAATCGAGACCCGAGCGGTAGACGATGTCGTTAATGCCCTGCTTGTACTGGAATGATATGTCGCTGATGTTGTTCATGTCCCACAGGAGGTAGAGCGGAGAGCCCTTGATTCCACTCTCTTCGAGCACATCGTGAACCAGCTCGATGCTCATGGAGTTCAGCGTTATCGGATGATCCGACTCGACATAGTGGTGAAAAATGTTGTCACCTATAAGCTCGAGGCGTTTGACATAGTCGGCACCGGCCGGGATTGATTTCCAGTTGTGTTTTGAGGTAACCGGAAGATTGGAAACTGGGCAGGTTTGCATGGCGCTTCAATTAATTGCGTTATTAAAGCCAGCTGTCATGAAGTATAATTATACTGTTATGACGCAGATGTTACACATATTATACAACTTTTCCTTCTATTATTCCCAATAATTACGGAGGATCAGGTAATACGTGTGGCGAATTTTCTTTGTTGAATCGATATCGTGTTTAACGTATCGTTCTGGCAGGATTCTGTGGTGGGGATACTTTTTTTGCCGTGAGCATTCACCGGCATTCATGCATGTTTCGGTTTGGTAACGGCAAATGCATGAATGCAGCGCTTCACTTGGCGACTCAGAGCGATTCGGTGGCCAGGTTCGTAAGATAGGTCTTAAGGGAGTTGTGTTTGTCGAGACCGATTTTCTTGTGCAGCCGGTAGCGGATGCTTTCGATGCCTCTGGTCGACAGGCCGAGAGACCTGGCGATGTCGCGTGAGTGATAGTCCAGCTTGATCATCAGGCTGATTCTGAGCTCTCTCTGATTGAGATTCGGGTGCTTTTTCTGGAGTTTGGAGAGGAAGACGGAGTCTGTTTCAGTAAGTTCGGTGTTGATCAGCGCGGCCTGGTTGCTGGTTTCGAAGAGCGTGGCGCATTGGGCTGAAATCTTCTCCATTGCTGCCGGATCGATGTTGATCTTCTCGATCATTTCGCACAAAGAGCGCAGAGCAGCGTTTTTTTCGGCATTTGCCGTTGAAATTCTGGTGGCTTCGATCTCCTGTGCGGCAATTCTGGAAAGCAGTGCGGACTTCTCTGCCTTGAATCGCTGCTCGCTCCTTTTGCATATCTCGATCTGCTCGTCGAGCAACGAATTCTTGCTGGCCAGAAGTACCCGGAACTCCTGTTCTATCCTTTCGATGCTCTGCTGATGCTCCTCCTCCAGAGCTTGCAGGTCGCGGCGCATCATATCGAGAATTTCGAAATACGGGTATGAGGCGTGATTTTCAGGAGGGAATATTTCCAGCTGGTTGAACTGCCTGAGCATGAGTATTCTCGATACTTCGGCAAGGAACGCATTGCTGAAAGCCTTGTCTGTTCCTGCATCGGGTTTTGTACTGGCAACATTGCCTGATTTGAAGTCGAGAATTGAGGTTACCGCCTCTTTGTATGATTCGCAGAGCATGACCGGCAGCTTCTCTGTTGAGAGGCTTTGCAACATTTCAAGCTGAAGCCTGACGGATGGCTTGATATTATAAAGCACAATAAGCCGGAGGTCGGACTCCTGGGCGGTGAGCAGGTTCGTGAACTCTCTCTTGTATGAGAATTTGAGATCGATGATGGGCTCACAATCGATCATAATAAATACCGGCTTGCCGGTGAGATTTTCTTCGCCAATCAGTGATGTGAAATCGGCGGAATACAGATGATCCGGAATGATGCCCTGGCTGGCCAGTTCCTGCACATGAATGATATCATTGCCGATCAGGCTGTATTTTCTGGTATAATTGCCCTGGCGATTTTCGAAGCTCCAATGTTCTTTTCGGTAACCGAAAGTCCTGAAACTGGGCACTGGGTCATGGTGAGGGACTTTAGGAGTTGAGGAGATGAAAATTACAGGAAACTATACAAACTACTTAAATATCCGATATTATATGGTTTTAAAAAACTGTTTACGTGATAATATTTTACGTTATAAGCTCAATTTTGCATGGGTTTGTCGTTCTGTTTCAATCAAATTTTAAGCCATGCCGGTAAGAATACTTTTTGTCTGTTACGAAAATATCTGCTGTTCTCCGATGGCGGAGGGCGCTTTCGGACACGCCGCGTCGCTGCACGGAGCTGGTGGCTTCTTTGAAGTCGAATCTGCCGGAACGGTGTGCTACCAGTCCGGTTCCTCTCCCGACCACCGCGCTGTTCGGTCTGCGGAGCGCCACGGCATCGACATCTCTTCGATTCGGGCGCAGTGCATTGACGATCTCGATCTTGGTCGTTTCGACCGGATTTTCGCGATGGATGCAGAGAATCATCGTGACATGCTCGACGCGCTCGACGGTCTGCCGGTGCCGGTGCACATGATGACCGATTTCGCCCACTCCGACGCGGGCGCGGAAATCGAAGACCCTTATTACGGCAGCGAAGAGGGCTTCGGCCGGACCATGGAGCAGCTTCTGCGCAGCGCTACGGGAATTGTGTCGGCCTTGCGGGAGGCATATGAACTGCCCATCGGCGAACTCCAAGCCGGGGCGATTTTTCACCACACCGGAAACGGCGATGGGCGGTAGCGTTACCTTCATTTTCAATCCCGCTGCCGACAAGGGGCGCGCCGCCTCGAAAGCCGATCTCATCGAGCGCTCGCTCGCGCACTTCGAGACGGCGTCGCTTGAAACGACGCGCTTCGCCGGACACGCCGGCGAGATCGCCCGCGCCGCCGCCCGAGATGGCGCGACGCTCATCGCCTGCGGCGGCGACGGTACGCTCAACGAGGTGGTCAACGCCGTCGCGGGTCAGGCGGTGAAGATCGGGGTTCTGCCGGTCGGATCAGCCAACGATTTCCTCAAAACCTTCAATCCCTCGACAAAAGAGCACGAGGCGCGCATCCGCGGCTTTGCTGGATCGGCCAGCCGCCGCGTCGATCTCGGCAAGGTCGAGTTCGGCGGGGGCGAGTCGCGCTACTTCGTCAACTCCATCGGCATCGGCTTTACTGGGCGGATTGCCAGCACGGTGAAGGCGACGCCGTGGCTGAGAGGCGAACTCTCGTATGCCTGGGCGCTGGTGAAGGTGCTTTTGGGTTATAGTGCTGTAAAAATGCATATTACGCTCGATACCGTTGAGGGGATGGTTGATCTATACGAGCCGGTGTTCGCCTTTTCGGTCTCCAACGGAAAGGTCGAGGGTGGGAAGTTCCGCATCTCGCCGGATGCCGATCCATGCGACGGGCTACTCGATGTGTGCATTCTCAAGGCGATCCCCAAATGGCGCTTGCCCGGATATGTGCTGAAATATCTGAAGGGGAGCCAGATTTACGATTCCAAAGTCATCTACTGCAAGGCAAAGTCGGTCAATGTGTTCCTCTCCGTAAGCGAGGCCATGCACATGGATGGCGAGGTGATCGACAAGGCTGGCGGCGCAATCGCCATTACCGCCGAGCCGCTCGCGGTCGAGATGCTTTACGAGCCATAACGAAAAATCGATTCCCATGCAGGTCATCATTTTTGAAGACGAAAAAACGCCCCGCTTCACGCCGCTCGCCGACCTGAAGCCGGTGTACAATCTCGTGACCGGTTGCCATTCGCTCAGGGAGCGCTTCGTCGCGGCCTTCGGCGGTCGGCAGATGCTCACCTGGCACTTGCGCCGCCACATCGCGCCGTGGTTTGCGGAGGCCAATCCCGGCTCGGTGGTCAACAGCGTTCTGGAGGATGAGGTGCTGCTGGTCAACGGGCGGCTCATCTGCGATGCGGCGGTGACGCAGTTCATCGACGCGGAGCGGATCGCGTTGGGCGAGGCTATCGTTCAGAACGGCAATCTCCTCTTCTGCCGCACTAAGGCCGAGCCGCTTCATGTTTTAAATACGGTGTTTCCGGATACCATCGATGGCATGATGCTGGCCGGTGCGTTCTCCTGCGTCGAAGTTTCCGGGTTCCGTTTGATCGAGAATCTCTGGGATCCCGTGACGATGCACCCGGCGATGATGCGCGAGGACGGCGAGGCTCTGGCGCTCGGACGCATCGACGGCGAGGTGCATCCGTCAGCGATTCTTGTCAATCCGTCCGCGATCACCGTCGAAAAGGGCGCGGAGGTGAAGGCCGGAGCGGTGCTCGACGCCTCGGACGGCTTTATCTTTATTTGCGCGCGCGCGGTGGTGGAGCCGGTGGCGCTGCTGATGGAGAACGTCTTTATCGCGCCGGGCGCGAGGGTGAAGAGTGGCGCGAGGATTTACAGCAACGTCTTTGTCGGCGGCGGCGTGAAGGCAGGCGGCGAGATCGAGGATTCGATCATGGAGCCGTTCTCGAACAAGCAGCACGACGGCTTCCTCGGCCACTCCTACATTTCGAGCTGGTGCAACCTCGGCGCGGGCACCGACACCTCCGACCTCAAGAACAACTACAGCCAGGTGAGCATCGAGACCGCGCACGGCAAAATAGCCACCGGCCAGCAGTTCCTCGGCCTGTTGATGGGCGAGCACTCGAAATGCTCCATCGGCACCCGCTTCAACACCGGCACGGTGGTCGGCACTTCGTCCAACATCTTCGGCAACGGAATGCCCGCGAAGTACGTCCCGTCATTCTCCTGGGGCGACGGGAACACCGGCACGTCACGATACGAAGCCGACAAAGCTGTCGAGACGGCGCGAAAGGTGATGGCGCGACGCAAGGTCGAGATGAGCGCGGCGTATGAGGAGATGTTGAGGGCGGTGGCAGGGGAGTCGGAGTAACTTTGCTGCCAACTCATAGTGCTCGCTGGCATTTCTTGCCATCTTTGGATTAAATTGTTTCAAGTTTCTCCTTAGTCAATTCGTAGCCTCCCAACCTTACGGATTTGATCTTATTTGTTAACATTTATGCGAACCATTGAGTTTTTCAAGACATCAACTGGTAAAAGTGAGGTACTCCCCAGTTATAGGACAGCTATCGAGAGAAAATAAGTTTGTTCATGCGGCTTTCGGAATCAGTCGTTTATTGGCAGAATAGACTTTTGCCGGAACCTGACCATCAAGCGCTTTGTGGCGACGAACCGTGTTGTAGTCGTTGAACCAATGCTTCAGGCCTTTGTAGAGTTCGAGACCATCGGCTGGTGGGTTCAGGTAAATGTACTCATACTTGACGCTCCGCCATAACCGTTCGATGAAGACGTTGTCAATTGCTCGGCCTTTGCCATCCATGGAGAGTGCAGACTTGGACTCTGTGATGACGGCTTCGGCAAAGACCTCGCTGGTGAACTGGCTGCCCTGATCGGTGTTGAGAATCTTGGGTGCCCCGTGCAACCGCACGGCTTCAAGCAAGACCTCGGCACACCATTTGGCATCCATGGTATTCAACACCGACCAGTTCAGCACTTAGCGGCTTTTCAGGTCAATGATGGCCATCAGGTACATGAATCCATGGGCCATCGGCACATAGGTGATATCAGTTGCCCAAACATGGTCGCTGTGCTTGATCGCAAGTCCCCGGAGCAGATACGGATAGACCTTATGGCCCGGCGCCGGTTTCGAGGTGTTCGGCTTGGGGCCGATGGCTTCCAGACCCATAAGGCGATAGAGCCGCCGTACCCGTTTGAGGTTGATCTTGTAGCCTTTGTCCATACTCAGCCATTGCCACATACGGTAAACGCCGTAGTATGGCCTCAGCAGGTACTGCTCATCAATCAGCCGCATGAGCTCACGATTCAGCTTCGAGGTCTTTATCGGCTGATAATACAGGCCTGATCGGTGGATCGAAAGCAGGTCGCACTGGCGTTGCATGCTGATACCGCTATGTTCTTTCTCAACCATGGAGCGTCGTTCCGAGAGCGATTTTACGACTGCAATTTTTTTTTGAGCCAGTCGACCTCAACCTTCAATTGGCCGATGGTTTTGTAGAGTTCTTCGCTCTCCTGCTGATAATCCTGCTCGGTTTTCCTAGCCTTTTCACCTTTCGAAAAGACATCGGAGGTCTTGTCGAGGAACTCCCGTTTCCATTGAGTGATCTGGTTCGGATGAAGCTCATGCTTCTGGGCGAGTTCTGCCATGGGAAGCCGTTCACTGAGGGCTTCCAGGACGACCTTTGTTTTGAATTCAGGCGTAAACTTGCGGCGTGTTTGTTTCATAGTGACTGCTGGGTTTTTGTTGATCCAATTTAACCAGCCGTCCTATTTTTGGGGAGTATCTCAGTATCAGCATGCAACGCCAGTGCGACCTGCTTTCGATCCACCGATCAGGCCTGTATTATCAGCCGATAAAGACCTCGAAGCTGAATCGTGAGCTCATGCGGCTGATTGATGAGCAGTACCTGCTGAGGCCATACTACGGCGTTTACCGTATGTGGCAATGGCTGAGTATGGACAAAGGCTACAAGATCAACCTCAAACGGGTACGGCGGCTCTATCGCCTTATGGGTCTGGAAGCCATCGGCCCCAAGCCGAACACCTCGAAACCGGCGCCGGGCCATAAGGTCTATCCGTATCTGCTCCGGGGACTTGTGATCAGGCACAGTGTCCATGATTGGGCAGCTGATATCACTTATGTGCCGATGGCCCATGGATTCATGTACCTGATGGCCATCATCGACCTGAAAAGCCGCTATGTGCTGAACTGGTCGGTGTCGAATACCATGGATGCCAAATGGTGTGCCGAGGTCTTGCTTGAAGCCGTGCGGTTGCACGGGGCACCCAAGATTCTCAACACCGATCAGGGCAGCCAGTTCACCAGCGAGGTCTTTGCCGAAGCCGTCATCACAGAGTCCAAGTCTGCACTCTCCATGGATGGCAAAGGCCGAGCAATTGACAACGTCTTCATCGAACGGTTATGGCGGAGCGTCAAGTATGAGTACATTTACCTGAACCCACCAGCCGATGGTCTCGAACTCTACAAAGGCCTGAAGCATTGGTTCAACGACTACAACACGGTTCGTCGCCACAAAGCGCTTGATGGTCAGGTTCCGGCAAAAGTCTATTCTGCCAATAAACGACTGATTCCGAAAGCCGCATGAACAAACTTATTTTCTCTCGATAGCTGTCCTATAACTGGGGAGTACCTCACACTTTGTGGGTGGCGGCCTTCAATTTGTTATCAAAATTTCATCACATTCTTTATATGGCGTGCGGCCAAAAGCAATGAGATTTGGTGCTTCTTTTAATGTTCCGGCGCTTGATATCGTAGATTTACCAAGTCTTCGAGAAATATTTAAAGGTAATAGGTAAGCCCTAACAAGTCGTTCAAGCCGACGGCGCTACGCGCCGCGCCGCGGCTTAACTCCAGCGTTATGATCCACGATGAACTACGATCATCAAAAACATCATCGCCACTCGATTCGGTTGGCCGAGTATGACTATTCAAAAGGCGGCGCGTATTTCGTAACGATTTGCACTCGAAACGGCGATCAGATATTGGTAAACCCACCAAAACCTATACATCCTGTAGGGGTAGCCCTCGCGGCTACCCATTCTCCTGAAACGCCTCCCAATCTCGAATCCAACCTCAAACCCGACACTGCACACCTGTTAGAACTGACGCCAATCGGTGAAATTGTGAATCGCAATTGGCGAACGTTGCCCGAACGTTTTCCGATGCTGTCGTTGGACGAATATGTGATTATGCCGAATCACCTCCATGGCATTGTGGTCATCAATGAACAGGATCAATCGGAGCAGTGTGATGCCGAAAAGAGGGTAGGCGCGAGGCCTACCCCTACACTTGGTGCGGTGGTTGGGGCGTTTAAATCGATGTCGGTCCACGATGTTCTTGTTTACATAGAAGAGAACGGTTTGGATATGATCGGGAAAATCTGGCAGCGGAACTACTTTGAACGGGTCATCAGAAATGAACGTGATCTGGACAACATCAGAACCTATATCAGAAACAATCCCAGGAATTGGGACCGAGACGACGAAAATCCGGCAAGGTAATCGCAACGGCGATCCAATATCCTCGAAACCAAAAACCTGCTGTAGGGGTAGCCCTCGCGGCTACCCCTTCTTACGAATCTCCTCCCAATCCCAATTCCGAACCCGACACTGCACTTCTATTCGAACTGGCTCCAATCGGCAAAATCGTTGATAGCCACGATAAAGTGTGCGCCTAAGGTCTTATAAGTCCTATACGATAATAGGACTTATAAGGAGGGAAACTCTACGATTACACCCCTTCAGCCGTTTCCTGCGAGCGTTTCATCGAGCAGAAGTCGGGGCCGCACATGGTGCAGTATTTGGCGGTGGCGGTGGTGTCGCCGGTGGCGGCGATGTTCTGGGCGTGGATCTGCCGCGTTTTGAGCGGGTCGAGGGCGAGGCTGAACTGGTCTTCCCAGGCGAAGGCGTAGCGCGCCTTGCTCATCAGCTCGTCGCGCAGCCAGGCGGTCGGGCTGCCTTTGGCGATGTCCGCTGCGTGGGCGGCGACGCGGTGCACGATCACCCCTTCGCGCACGTCGTCGCGGTCGGGCAGCCCGAGGTGCTCTTTCGGCGTGACGTAGCAGAGCATCGAGCAGCCGAGGCTGGCGATGAGCGTACCGCCGATGGCCGAGTTGACGTGGTCGTAGCCGGCGGCCACGTCCGTGACGAGCGGGCCGAGGGTGTAGAAGGGCGCTTCGTGGCAGTGCTTAAGCTGCATCTCCATGTTCTCGCGGATCAGGTGCAGCGGCACGTGGCCGGGGCCTTCGATCATTACCTGAACGTCGCGCGCCCAGGCGCGGAGCGTCAGCTCGCCGAGCGTCTTCAGCTCGCCGAACTGCGCCGCGTCGTTGGCGTCGCCGATGGAGCCTGGGCGCAGCGCGTCGCCGAGCGAGACCGCCACGTCGTAGCTGCGCAGAATGTCGCAGATGTCGTCGAAGTGCGTGAACAGGAAGTTCTCCCTCTTGTGCGCGCGGCACCAGCGGGCCATGATCGAGCCGCCGCGCGAGACAATGCCGGTTTGCCGCGCTTCTGCGCCGGGCAGGGTGGCGGCGAGAATGCCGGAGTGGATGGTGAAGTAGTCAACCCCCTGCTCGGCCTGCTCGACGAGGGTGTCGCGATAGACCTCCCAGCTCAGCTCCTCGGCTTTTCCGCCGACCTTTTCGAGCGCCTGGTAGAGCGGCACCGTGCCGACCGGCACCGGCGAGTTGCGCAGAATCCACTCGCGGGTCTGGTGGATGTTCTTGCCCGTGCTCAGATCCATCACCGTGTCAGCGCCCCAGCGGCAGGCCCAGACAGCCTTTTCGACCTCCTCGTCGATCGACGAACCGAGCGCCGAGTTGCCGATGTTGGCGTTGATCTTGACCCGGAAGTTTCGCCCGATAATCATCGGCTCAATCTCCGGGTGGTTGATGTTGGCCGGAATGATTGCCCGTCCCCGAGCCACCTCGTCGCGCACCATCTCCGGCGTCACCGGCGTGCCGCCGCATCGCTCGATCCACGCTTCGAGCGCCTGGTTCTCGCGGATCGCCACGTACTCCATCTCCGGCGTCACAATGCCCTTGCGGGCGAAGTGCATCTGCGTGACCGCCTCGCCCGCCTTCGCCACGCGCGGCTTGCGTCCGGTCATCGAGAGTTCGCCTCTTGCCGACTCGACCGCGCCGTAGTCGAAACCCCAGTGGTCGCGTACCGGAGTCAAACCTTTACGGACGTCGTGCTTCCGCTCCGCGTCACCGAACGGGCCGCTGGTGTCGTAGAGCGGCATTGCGTCAAAACGTTCGCCCTTGCACTCGTAACTTCTGGTGAGGGCGACGCTTCTCATGCCGACCTCGATTGGGTAGATGGAGCCTTTGATCGAAATTCTGGACGAAGCAGGACCGAAAAAGTGCTTTTCGGGGCAGGATGCGTTCTCTTGGTTCATGGAGCGAGTCAGAAAAAACGCAGGGTTTCTATGCTGGATGGGCGGGTGAAGCAGAGCGAGGGGGCATGGCGTGCTTCATCTTTCCTTGCGTCAGCATTACCTGCATCAAGTTATAGGGGTGTGATCTCAGCTTCGGTGCACGGATCGTGGCGAAGCACCCCCAAGATGATTTTTATTGAGAGCATGATAACCAAAATCGGCCTGATTTCCAAGGGCACCCATTCCCGGCAATCCTTGAGAAAGCGGGGGTTTTGTGTAAATTACGGCCTCATTTGACCAAGAGGCGCCCTGGCAGTTTCAATTCTTTTTTCTGGCCTTCAATGAATAAATTTTTTCGGGTTTTCAATCTTGTCCGGCTTTCGCTGTTTCAGATAGGGTTCGGTATCATGCTTGGCTTTGTGCAGGATATTCTGAACCGGGTGATGATCAAGGAGCTGTTGCTGCCCGCAACCATTGCGCTCGGCCTGATCAGCCTGAAGGAACTTCTCGCTATTCTTGGCGTCAAGGTGTGGGCTGGCAACCTCTCAGACCGGCACAGCATTTTTGGCTATCGCCGTACGCCATATGTGCTTATCGGCCTCGTGAGCTGCATCGTCACCTTTATTCTCGCGCCGACGGCGGCCTACGAGGTGCGGCTCGACGGCACGGGAAGCCTCGTCAGCATCATTTTTTCCGCGCTGGGCGATGTTGGTCTCTGGAAGCTTAGCGCCATCTTTCTGATCTTCGGTTTCGGCCTCCAGGTGGCCACGACCGCTTATTACGCCTTAATCGCCGACATGGTTGACGAAAAAGATATCGGCAAGATCGCCGGGGCGAGCTGGACGCTCATGGTGCTGACGGCCATCATTTCGAACTACTCTATTGGCAGTTATCTCAAAGTGTTCACACCGGAGCGACTGACCCAGGTGGCCGAAATCGGCGGCCTCGTCGCCCTCACCTTCGGTCTCATCGCCGTGCTGGGCGTCGAGCGCCGCAACGCCGAGATTGGCAATCACAAGGAGAAGCACAGCCTCCCGTTTTCGCAAGCGATTCGCCTGCTCGCGTCGTCGCCCAACACGATGCTCTTCGCGTTTTACATCTTCATCTCGATTTTCGCCCTCTTCGCCAACGAAGTGGTGATGGATCCCTTCGGCGCGGAGGTGTTCGGGATGCAGGTTTCTGAAACAACCAAGCTCTTCAAGCCGGTGATGGGCGGCACGCAGCTTATCTTCATGCTGCTGACCGGCTTTCTGCTCTCTCGCATCGGTACGAGGCGCGGCGCCTACTTCGGCAATGTGTTCGGGGCGGTCGGCTTCGGGCTGATCATTGCCGCCGGATTCATGCACGACGTGCAGTTCCTGCGCATCGCGCTTGTGGTGACCGGCATCGGCCTCGGCGCGGCGAGCGTCTCCGACATCACCATGATGATGAACATGACCGCCGGGCGCAGCGGCATCTACATGGGACTCTGGGGCACGGCGCAGAGCCTCGCCATTTTCATCGGCCATTCGAGCTCGGGGGTGATTCGCGACCTCATGTTCCACTTCACTGGCAACCACATGCTGGCCTACGCGGCGATTTTCGTGCTTGAAATCATCGCCTTCACCATCTCCAGCCTGATGCTGCCGCACGTGTCGCGCGAGGCATTCGAGGCGGAGAGCGCGGCCAAAATGTCGGAAATCGAAACCGCCGCAGAAGCGAGCTGAGCGTAAAAGGGAGCTTTGCTATGAACTACGTTTTCGGACCTGTCTGTTCCAAACGCCTCGGCCAGTCGCTCGGCGTTGATCTCTTGCCCTCGAAGAGCTGCACCTGGAACTGCGTCTATTGCCAGCTTGGCCGCACCAAGGAGTACGTGACCGAGCGCCGGGAGTTTTATCCCAAAGAAGAAATTCTCGCCGAGATTCTCGACACGGTCGCGAGTGGCAAGCCGATCGACTGGATCACCTTCGTCGGTTCCGGCGAGACGACGCTTTACAAGGGGCTCGACTGGCTGATCGCGGAAGTGAAAAAGAAGACGACTATTCCGGTGGCGGTGATAACCAACGGCTCTCTCTTCTGTGACGCCGAGGTGCGCCGCGAGTTGCTCGAAGCCGACGCCGTCTTGCCGTCGCTCAACGCTGGATCAGAGGAATTGTTCGAGCGCATCGACCGCCCCGCGCCGGGCTTCAGCTTCGAGAAGCACATCGAAGGATTACGGGGCTTCCGGCAGGAGTACGGCGGGAAGCTCTGGGTCGAGGTGATGCTGATCAAAGGGCTGAACGATTCGGAGGAGGCGCTGAAGGAGATGGCGGCGGTGCTTGTGGAGATCCGGCCAGACATGATCCACCTTGTACTTCCGACGCGCCCCGCACCCGAAAGCGTTGTCGGCATTCCTGACGAAGAGATGATCCAACGCGCAGTTTTCATTCTGTCAGTCGCCGCTCCGGTGCTGCATCCCGCCAAGGGCGAAATGAACCTTGGCTCGGCGGACGACCTGCTCGACACCATTTCCGGGATCGTCACCCGCCATCCGGTGCAGGAGCGCGAACTCGAAGCGGCGCTCGGCAAGCTCTTGGCGGGTGACGCCGCGAAAATAAGCGAATCGCTCGAAGCGCTGCTTGCCTCGGGACGCTTTGAAAAGGTGCTTCAGGGCGGCGAGCTGTACTGGATCATCAAGACGGCGTGAACGGCCACCGGCGAAGCACTTCCAGTAACGGTCATGCTTCGCCGGTTACGACTCACTGATAACGATGATCTTTCCAGCGGTCATCGTCGCAGTCTTGACGGTCATCATAATCCTTCCTGTCATCCCGGTTGCGATCCCGCTCTCTTCGATCTTCGCGGCGATCCCTGTCGTAACGCTCTCCTCGTTTGTCATTGTGGTAATACGAACCGCAGTCGGCGAGCGACATCAGCAGCGTCGTGGCAAGCAGTTTTTTCATGATAGCCTTCTGGTCAGGTATTGTTTTCAGCATGGTCCTACAGCGTTTCTTGCGTTCCACAAACTTGGACGACAGATTTTGTGCAAAACAGCCGCCGTTTTGCTTTTTCTGGCAGTTCCGGTTAACGTTTTTTTCTGTTTCAGTATTGGCAGGCGTCGCACTGTTTGCAGAAATGAAACCTTCTCAAATGTTATGTTCGTAGCGATTGGAGACGTGGGATAGCTTTATTCACACTTTGACATTCAAAATCTTTCACTTCAACAAGCGTCGAACGGCAATGAAATTTCAGGCACTGAGATATGGCGAATTCTTCCAGGGCAACATCAGTCGCTACAATTACCAGCGCCCGCTCATCGTCAGGTTTATCAAATGTCTCCAAAGGGAGGTGCAGGAGTGGCTGGTCGAGTTCTACCCCGGAAGCGGCCTCAACTCAGGCATGGTGCTTGCTATCGAACATGGCGATCAGCGCGTGTTGTGTGAAATTGTTGGCAGGAAAGGGGCCGGGCGCTCCGTTCGGCTGCTCGATTCCGGCATCGATCTCGAAGCGCTCTGGCAGCAGAGCGAACTGGCGCTTGCCGAGGCCTGACCGGTAGGCGTAACAGGTCTGGCTCGAACACCGTCATTTCCTGAGCCTGAGCGGCAATCCACGGCGAATCAATGATACCCATGAATGGCGGAGGATGAATATGGTACGCGAATCAGTCGAATCGATCAAGCACAAAGTGCTCACCCAACTGTACGACGCCAGACGAGCAGGGCGAGAACCGGCGTCAATCAAAGCCTCGCCCGAAAACTACCATCTCTTTCTGGTCGCTTTCATGCACCAGCTCAGGATTTCTGAAACCGGCATCGAACTGTTCGGCATCCCGCTGGTCATCGAACAGAATATCGCCGAAATCGACGTGAGTCTGAACTGACGGCGTGACACTGATTTGCCTGCCGCACGTTCCCGATTCAAGCTCAATGGCCGTCGTAGTCCGCCCAGTTGTTTGGCGTTTCGTACCAGCGGAGGTTTTTGAGGGTGACGCCTTCGGGGAGTTTGTCTTCGATCTGGTTGAAGGCCCATTTGGCGAGGTATTCGGCGGTGGGTGGTTCGTCGGTCACGAGCACGCGGGTGTTGCGCCTGAGGATGAATTCGAGGTCTTCCTTGTCCTCTTTCCAGACTGCAAAGCCGTGGTCGAGCTGGTCGTGGATATGTTCGTCCATGATCTGGCGCAGGAACTTGAAATCCATTACCATGCCTTCTTCAATATCTCCGGAGCGGTCGATGACCGGCCCTTCGACGGTTGCCACGATAACGCCGCGATGGCCGTGCAACTGGTTGCAGAAGGTGAAGCTGTTCGGAAGGGTGTGGCCGTAGTCGATTTCGATTTTCCTCGATATAAGCATGGTGTCGCGCGGTGTCGTGTTCACGAAAATGTTAGAGAAGTGTACGTAAATTTTTCCATAAAACATGGGGTAAACTGAGCCATCGCAGCGGCTTGCGAGGCAGCTCGCCGTGGGCGTTTCGTGACGCTAAGTTTGTCAGCGGCAAGCGGGTGGTTTGCCTTGTTTTGTTTACATTTGTCGGTTGACGCCGCTGCTCGACGCTGGGAAACCTTTAAGCTGCTGGCGGCGCTTTATTGCATGATGCGGCAGGTAGTTGTTTCGCGTTGCCGTAACCATTCACAAGGAAATCATGAGCGTACAGGATATTTGGGCAAGGATTCTCGAAGAGGCGCGTCTCGAATGTGAGCGCGAGCCGGAGATACGGCTGTTTCTGGAACAGCACATTCTGCGATATGAGGAGTTCGCTCCTGCGCTGGCGATGCTGCTCTCGGTGAAGCTCGGTTCGAAGCACTTTCCGCCGCCGGTGCTCGAAGGAATCTTCGAGGATTTTTACCGGCAAAGCCCCGAATCTGTCCGGTGCGCAGCCTGTGACATGGAGGCTACCCGTGAGCGCGACCCGGCAGCGGTGAACTATTTCGAGATCATGCTTTTCCTCAAAGGCTACCAGGCGCTTCAGTCCTACCGGCTGGCTCACTGGCTGTGGCAGAACGACCGCAAATCGCTGGCCTACTTCCTCCAGAACCGCATGTCGGAGGTTTTCGCGGTAGATATTCATCCTGCGGCTAAAATCGGCAAGGGCATTCTGCTCGACCACGCCACGAGCCTTGTCATCGGCGAGACCGCCGTGGTGGAGGATAACGTTTCGCTCCTGCACGAGGTGACGCTTGGTGGCACTGGCAAGGAGAGCGGTGACCGGCATCCGAAAGTCGGTAAATCGGTGATGATCGGTGCCGGGGCCAAGATTCTCGGTAACATCAAAATCGGAGAAGGCGCGAAGGTCGGGGCGGGCAGTGTGGTGCTGGATGATGTTCCGCCGCACTACACGGTTGCTGGCGTGCCAGCACACATCGTGGGACGCACTGAAGTTCCCGAACCCTCCCTCGACATGAACCAGCGCCTCATTTTCCCGGAAAAACAAAAGCCGAAAGGCGAGCAGCACTCGTGCTTATAAAGAGTAGTCGCGGGTGATGAGAAGATGTGGCAGATGGGTTTGTGCTTACCTTTCTTTTTGATTGGCAATCTATCACAAATGCAACGTAAGGTCAACGGGATGGTCACCTTTTGGTGTTCCATGGTAGGATTATTGGAGGTGGCGTCATCCCATTACTACCTGATGCGAGGGCGTTTGACGAGTTTTTTCCCCATGTGCATCAGAACCGCCATGCTTTTACGAGCAGCCGATGTATAAGTCATTGCTCAGTAGTGCAGTGTTCAGCGCCAAGTTTCTCGATAGTTTACGGTTGAAGAAGCAATCATTCTGAACAGGGCATTTTCTTCGTCTCGCTTCAATAATCCACTCTGTTTATGTTCAAGCCCAGCTCTCCCCTTATCACCTCGGGGGAGCTGGGCTTGACGACTTTACGCGCTCCATTTGCCGTTTTTCAACAATTGCAATGCACGGATCGTTCAAATATGAAATATCTATAAGGTCGCAAAAACTTTTTGTGTCTTTTTGTAATTTGGTATATATTAAAAGTGAATAAAAAAGTGCGAGTATATAAATAGATAAAAATAGCGAGTAGTTTTTCTGATTGTTGCATATATAGTTCGCATGTAATGTCTTTTGATAGAAGAAAATAAGGATTTTAATACGAAAAACGGAATCATCATGGAACAGCTTATTACATCTTTAATCAGTGCGTTGTCAGACATGTCTCCAATGCAGCAAGCCATAGCCTTATCGGCAATCGGCGTGATGAGTGTAGTATGGTGGGTCAGGCATCTCGACAAAGAAGCGGGACCTTATTAAAATTTTCCTTCTGCTTTTTTTGTCGTTCTGAGCAAAATGTTGCTCGAACTGCAAGCTATATCTACGTTTAAATATCCGCGGCTTCGATTCGAAAAGAACCGACCGTGGACGTTTTATTGAATTCCCTACACAATATCGACGACCATCTCCACCGGAAAGTGGTCGCTGAATCCTTTCTTCGTTTCTTTATCAAAAGCCTTGGGTCTCCCCTTTGCTCCGGTAGCCGTTTCCGCCGTGGTGCATATCCGCATCGACTCTGGTCGCGCCTTGAGGCCTGACGTACCGTAATAAAGTCCGCGCGATACCATGAACTGGTCGAAGACATTCATAGTGTTTGCTGAGTCGCCACTGAAAAAGATCGTGCCCTTGTCCGGATTGGCGAGCAGTGGCCACGATAGGTTGAACAACGCTGGTTGGCGTTCGATGTACGCATTGATGGGAGGAATCTCGTGGTTCGGTGCGCCCTTCAGCTCCTCTTCGACTTTGTCGAGGTCTTTTGATGCCAAGAGATAGTCGGTGACGCTGCGACAGAACGGATCATCGTTGAAATCACCCATCAACAGTACATTGCGGTTCCATCGGGCATTCAGCTCGGCAAGTGTTCCTGCAATGTCCGGAAGCTTGGCGTACTCCTTCCTCTCGATTTTCAGTACATCATTTACGAGCTGGCCGCAACGCTCCGCTACGGCGATGCGGAGTGGCTCCGATTGATACTGCCCGTTCTTGCGCGATGGCCAATGGTTTACGAATACATTGAGTTCCACTTCGGAACCCTTGAGGATCAGCCGAACCTGAAAGATGTCACGTGTGGGGAACCGGAAGTTGATCCTATGGCCTTTCATGTCTTTTGCAGGCGGTGCCTTGAAGACTTTTGACGAGTAGATGAGTGAGCAGTCGATGCCCCGGATGTCCGGCGACTCGACATGCGCCAGACGATAGTCCTTGCGGCCGATCTGTTCAAGCAGATATTCTACCACCTCCTTGTTTTCCACTTCGCACAAGCCCAGTAGGTCTGGCCCTGTGCCTCCATGCATCTGCCTGATGATACTGGCGATATTGGCCACTTTAATGTCGAAAACCTCATCAGTCCATCCCTGTTCAGGCGTGAATTCAAGATCGGTCGCAATAGGGGACGCAGTGGTGTCGAAAAGGTTCTGGACGTTCCAGAACGCAACGTTGATTGCTGACATGATCAGGGGCCTCCGGATATTGTTGTAAAACCGTTGGTAATGTCATCTATCTTAGATGCTGACGAGCGGGGCGTTTTTTTGACGTTAGTGGCTTAGGGAATGAGACCTGCTTGATAGCTATCGATAATGACTCAGGGTGAGTTCGTCGTGATCGACTTTTGGTTTGGCGCCGTTTTTTCTCTTTTAAGAGACGCGTATCGCAAGAGAAAACTGTGTGGTTCCGTGTAAGATAGCGCTCTTTACTTTTACTGTCAAAATGAAGAAGTGGGGGTGGAAGGGGAAGGTTGATGAGCAGACCTATGTCGGTTTTGATACACCTGGGTTATGCAGGATTGGATAGAGTATCGTTGTCAGCCACAAAAAGCCTCTTTTTTAAAGAGGCTTTTTGTGGCGGTTTGTAGTCATTTTTCAAACCTCATTCTCAGCATCTCCCGGTAAGCTTCAAGCCTTTCCATAATCTCCACCATGTGGTCGCCGCCCAGCTTTTCCAGGAGGGCGTTAGCGATTACGGGGGCTACGACGGCTTCGGCGACGACTCCGGCGGCGGGGACGGCGCAGGTGTCGCTGCGTTCGAAACGCGACTGGACGGCTTCAAGTGTGGCGAGGTCGAAGGAGCGGAGCGGTGAAACAAGCGATGAGATCGGTTTCATGGCGGCGCGGATGTGGATCGGCTGGCCGCTCGACATGCTGCCTTCAATGCCTCCGGCCCGGTTCGTTTTGCGCCTCAACCCCTTCTCTCCACCGGCGAACAGCTCGTCGTGCACCTGCGAGCCGGGTTTGCGTGCATTGTCGAAGGCGGGGCCGATTTCAACGCCCTTGATCGCCTGGATCGACATGATGGCCGCGGCGAGCATCGAGTCGAGCCTGCGGTCGTGCTGGACATAGCTGCCGAGGCCCATCGGCACACCGGTGATATAGATTTCAATGATACCGCCGAGGGTGTCGCCATCGGCTTTGGCTTTGTCAATCGCGGCGATGGCGTCGGCTTCAGCTTCTGCGTCGAGCATCCGTACCTGCGATTTGTCAGCTTCGGCGGCGAGGCTTTCGGCTCCGGCGTCGAGCAGCGCTTGCAACGACGAAGGGGCGGCGGTTTCGGAGACGGGGCCGATTGTGGAGATGTAGCTGCCGATCTGGATGCCGAGCTGGCGAAGGAACGTCCGTGCCAGCGATCCGGCGGCGACTCTGGCGGCGGTTTCGCGAGCCGAGGAGCGGTCGATGACTGGACGGATGTCGTCGAAGCCGTATTTGATGAAGCCAGTAAGGTCGGCGTGGCCGGGGCGTGGGATGGTGATTTTCTGCACCTCCGAGGCGTGATCCTCGAACTGCGCCATCGGCGTCGTCCAGTTTTTCCAGTCGCGGTTGCGGATGAGCATCGCTACGGGCGAGCCGATGGTTTTGCCGAACCGGACGCCGGAGAGCACCTCGGCACGGTCGGTCTCGATCTTCATGCGACCGCCGCGTCCGTAGCCCTGTTGGCGGCGTGCGAGCTGGTCGTTGATGTTGGCTTCGGCGAGTGCGACGCCTGCGGGAAGTCCTTCGACGATTGCTGAAAGCGCCGGGCCGTGCGATTCGCCTGCAGTGAAGTAGCGTATCATATCAGTGGGGGAAGAAGAGGTCGTAAAAGTTGATATAAAAGATATTGGGCTGAAGCCCGGTGTCTTTGTTTGATTCGTGAACCCCGGCTTGAAAGCCGGGGCAATTGATTTGATTCTTTATTGCCCCGGACTTCAGTCCGGGGTTCTGAAGAAAAAAATAGAGGGCTTTAGCCCAATTTCTATCAGAGGCAATGTTTGTGTTCTATTGTCGCCTGAGAAACGATTGTCCGACCAATAATAGTCGAGAAAGATAATAAAAAAGCCCGGCGATTGCGCGCCGGGCGGTAGTCATAACTTTTCAACCGGAGATCAGCGCAGCTTTTTGGCGGCTTCCTTGGCGTAGTAGGTGAAGATGATGTCAGCGCCAGCACGTTTCATGCAGAGGAGCGACTCCATCATGACGCGCTCTTCGTCGAGCCAGCCTTTGGCGGCAGCAGCCTTGACCATCGCGTATTCGCCGGAGACGTGGTAGATGGCGACCGGCACGTCGAAGCGCTCTTTGGTGCGCCAGACGATGTCGAGGTAAGCCAGGCCGGGTTTGACCATGACAATGTCAGCACCTTCGATGATGTCGAGCTCGATCTCTTTCATCGCCTCTTCGGTGTTTGCCGGGTTCATCTGGTAGGTGCTCTTGTCGCCGAACTGCGGCGCGGAGTGCAGGGCGTCGCGGAACGGGCCGTAGAAGCTCGAAGCGTATTTGGCGGCGTAGGAGAGAATGCCGACGTCGGAGTGGCCGGATTCGTCGAGCGCCTCGCGGATCGCGCCGATGCGGCCGTCCATCATGTCGCTCGGAGAGACGAAGTCAGCGCCGGCCTCGGCGTGCGAAACGGCCATCTTCTGGAGCACTTCGACGGTTTCGTCGTTGAGGATGATGCCATCCCTGACGAGGCCGTCGTGGCCGAAGGGGGTGAACGGGTCGAGCGCGACGTCGGTCATGATGCACAGCTCGGGCACGGCAGCCTTGATGGCGCGGATGGCCTGCTGGAGAATGCCATTGTCGTTGTAAGCCTCGCTGCCGTCCTCGGTTTTCTGTTCCGGAATGCCGAACAGGTCGATCGCCTGGATGCCGAGATCGTACAGCTCCTTGCACTCCTCGACAGCCCTGTCGATGGTGAAGCGGAAGCTGCCGGGCATCGAGGAAACCTCTTCAATGTTATTGGTGCCGGGCATGACAAACAGCGGAAACACGAGATCGTTGACCGTCAGCGTGTTCTCCTGCACAAGATTGCGGAGAGCGGCGGTTCTGCGAAGTCTTCTCGGGCGGTGAACAATATTGAGGAGATCGAGCTGGCTCATGGTTCTGGATGATTTTGTTAAATGAAAAATGAAGATAAGAAAATTCGTCAACATCGTGAAGGCAGCCTTGTGTTTTTCGGGCTATATGGTTAGGTTCGACCTCAGTTGATTATCTTACGTCATCAATTGCAGCAACAATCTCTTAACAGAACGGTTCCCTTATGACATCCGACCTTCAGCTTGCGCTTGAACTGGCTGAAAAGGCAGGCAAACTGACGCTCGATTATTTCGGGCGCAGGTCGCTTCAGGTCTTTTCAAAACGAGACGATACCCCGGTGACGGAGGCTGATCGCAATGCTGAGGCACTGATCCGGCAGGGCATCTCGGCAAGGTTTCCCGGTGACGGCCTGTTCGGTGAAGAGTTCGATGAGTGCCCATCAGGTAACGGACGGCGCTGGATCATCGATCCGATCGACGGTACCCGCTCCTTTATTCACGGCGTCCCGCTGTACGGCGTGATGATTGCGCTCGAAGTCGATGGTGCGCTTCAGCTTGGCGTCATCAATTTCCCGGCTCTCGGCGAGCTTTACCATGCCGAGATCGGCGGTGGGGCCTTCATGAATGGCTCGTCTGTTCAGGCGTCGGCCATTGCGGAGACGGCTTCGGCTACGGTGGTGTTCACCGAGAAGGAGTACCTGCTCGATCCGCCATCGACCCATCCGGTCGATCTCTTGCGTACGAACGCTGGACTGGTGCGTGGATGGGGTGACTGCTATGGTCATATGCTGGTCGCATCAGGCAGGGCTGAAGTGGCTGTGGACAAGATCATGAGTCCGTGGGACTGCGCGGCGATCATTCCAATAGTTACCGAGGCTGGAGGCTGCTGCTTCGATTACGAAGGGCGCACGATTATCGATGGCGTTGGCTTGGTAAGTGCTAACAATGCAATGGGGAGAGCGCTTGTCGATGCCATTGCAGATCGGGAGAATGCCTGATGACGGTGGTCATTGTACTCCTGGCGCTCATTATTCTGCTGCTTGTGCTTATCATCGCCATGCTGGTGACCGGGTGGCCGGGCAGGCAGCGAGAAGAGATGGAGAAGATCGGCAACAGCCTGCGCCGTGAGATGGCGGAGCAGCGGAGCGATAACCTTCAGCTGATGAAAGCCATTCGCATCGTGATCGAGGATGCCGTTCGCGAGTCGGTTGAGAAGGAGATGGTGGCTGCCGCGCCGAGAGGGCGCTCGCGGAGAAATTCACGCAAGAAAGGACAGGAGGCGGTTGATCTCGGTTCCGAATCGTTCATTGCCGGGGATGAAGATGCTGATAACGGCAGTTATGAATCTCCTTTGCAGGCCATGCAGATTTCCCTTTTTTCAGAGACTCCAGCACCAGCGCAGTCGGCAGTAGTGACAGAGGTTTCGCCCGATAAAACCAAAGCGCGGGAACCTGAAGCCGAGACCATCCATATGGGCTATGTCGACGACATCCCGGATGTGGAGTAAGCGCGGGCGCGATTGATGAATTGGACGAAAAATGTGGAGTAGTTACAGGCGATGACAGGAGGTTCAATAAGACCTATTCGTTTTTTCCGGGCAGCAATCAGCTGAGTGCTTCAGCAATTGCCTTGGCGAAGTTGGGGCCGTCGAAGTATTCGGGGATGATGTCCACCTTGACACCCAGCTTTTCAAGTGCGCCGGCGGTGGTGGTGCCGATGGCGGCGATGAGTACGTCGCGAGGCACTTCCTTTGACCCCATGGCGTCAAAGAAGTTGATAGCAGTTGATGGACTGGTGAACGAGAGGCAGTCGAGTTTGCCCTCCGTAAGCAGTGATTTGACTTTCTGGGTCTCTTCGAGCGAAGGCTGAATGTTGTCGTAGACGGTCAGCTCGACACAGACTCCGCCGCGTTTGGCGATGACTTCGGGAATGGTGCCGAGCGAGAGGCTGCCCCGGACGAAAAGGAAGGTCTTGCCTTCGATCTCACTGGCGTCGATGCCTGACATCAGGCTGACGGCGTCAGCGCTTTTCGGGAGAGGCTCGATTAAAACGCCATGTTTCTCCAGATCGCCACCAGTGGTTTTGCCGACCGCCCAGACGCGGGCCTGCTGAAGGTTTGGCAGTTCTTCGGGAGAGTCTTCAAGCAAGCGTTCGAGAAAGAACTGGACGCTGTTGGGGCTGGTAAAGAAGATGCCTGCGAATTTGGTGAGATCAGGAACGCTCCAGCCGGCAACCGGCCTGATCTCGATCGTCGGAAAGACAACTGAGTCCAGGCCGTACTGCGCAAGCTCCCTCACAAAAGGCTCTGCCTGATGCTTCGGGCGTGTAACGAGAACGGTTTTCATCAGCGGGTTTTGCGGATGTCGGCGAGAATTTTCTCTGCGCCCATCGAAAGCAGAACTTCAGCCAGTTCAATACCGACAGCCTCGGCCTCTTCCGGGGTGTTTACCGGCTTGGTCAGCTCATTGCGCAGGGCGGTTTTGCCATCTACAGAGCCAACAAAAGCAAGAAGCTTCAAGGTACCGCTGATATATGAACCATAACAGCCGATCGGAATCTGGCAACCTCCCTGGAGGTGCCTGAGAAGCGCACGCTCTGCACGGCAGCAGATTTCAGTGTTGCCGTCGTTCATGACGCGGACGATCTCTATGGTTTCAGCGTCATCCGTGCGGGTCTCGATGCCGAGTGCACCCTGACCGACTGCCGGAAGCATCACGTCGTGCGGCAGGATTTCCGAGATGCGATCGCTGAACTCAAGACGATATACGCCAGCATAGGCCAGCATCATGGCGTCGAATTCACCATCATCGAACTTTTTGAAGCGGGTATTGAGGTTGCCTCTGATGTCGAGAATTTGCAAGTCAGGCCTCATGCTCAGAAGCTGTGACATTCTGCGCAGGGAACTGGTCGCCATTCGTGCATTCGGCGGAAGGTCTTTCAGACCCTTGCCGGATTTTGAGATAATGACGTCGCGGGTATCTTCGCGCTCGGTGAACGAGGTGATGACAAGACCCTCAGGCGTACCGGTCGGAACGTCCTTCAGGCTGTGCACTGCCAGGTCGATCTCTTTTGCAAGCAGGTGCTTTTCAATGTCTTTGGTGAACAGACCCATGTCTCCGATCTTGGAAAGAGGGGAGTCGAGCAGCACATCACCGGTCGTTTTGACCAGTTTGAGCGTGATATTCAGTTCAGGAAAGTGTTTGGAAAGTTCTGCTTTGGTGAATTCAGCCTGCCACAGGGCAAGAGGGCTGGACCGAGTGCCGATGATAAGCTCTTTTTTCAAAATTCGATGACTGATTGATTTTATTGGAGTGACTGGTTTGGTTCTTCAAGATCGAAGATGTTCCTGACGAGGTTGACCTTGCTGGGGATATTGTCGGCGGTATCGACCGGAGCCTTGAGCATCTTGATGGGATGATGCAGAATTTTCTTCAGAATCCTGTCGGTCAGGTGTTCCATGCGGCGCAGCTCCTCTTCGCTTACCTTGTAGCGGTAGCGCTCCAGCTCTTTCTCCTTGATTTCAAGGAACTTAGACTGGAGATCGACGATAGTCGGACGTACCTTGAGGGTGTTGATCCACTGGCCGAAGCTGACCAGCTCCTCGTCGATGATCGCCTTGACCTTCGGCAGTTCCGCGCGGCGGCGTTCGAGGTTCTTGTCGATGATGTGCTTGAGGGCGTCAATGTCCTTGAGGAACATGTTTTGCAACTTGCCGACTTCGGGATCGATGTTTCTCGGCAGTCCGAGGTCAAGCATGATCACCGGTTTAAGGCGGCGGCGTTGCATTGCCTGCTGCATTTCGGCTTCGTTGAGGATGTACTCCTTGGTGCTGACGGCCGTGATGATGATGTCGAATTCGTGCAGGTGCTCCTTGTAGGTTTCGTAGGGAAGTACGCGGTTGGTGCCAAGTTCTTCAGCAAGCGCCTCCGCCTTCGACTGCGTCCGGTTGGTGATAACGATGTTCCTGGCGTTCTTGGCGTAAATATGCTTGGCTGCCAGCTCTCCGGTTTCACCTGCGCCGACGAGCAGAACCTTTTTCATAGAGAGATTGGAGAAAATCTTCTGGGCAAGCTCGACCGCCGCGTAGCTGACCGATACCGCGCCCTCCATGAGCTTGGTTTTGGTCTTGACCTTTTTGGCAACGCTGAAAGCAGTGTGGCAAAGCCTGGTAAGAAGAATGCCTGCGGTTCCGACCTCGGCGGCGATTCGATAGGCATCCTTGACCTGGCCGAGAATCTGTCCTTCGCCAAGCACGAGAGAGTCGATGGCGCTTGCGACCTCGAAGAGGTGACGGGCGGTGCCGCAGTAAAAACGGTTGAAGAAGTGTTCGGGGCGCACATCCTTGCGGGCGTCCTTGTAGGAGATCAGATAGTCTTTGAGATAATCGCAGTTCACTTCGGCCATTGCCGGAACCACGTAAAGCTCCGTTCGGTTACAGGTCGATACCACCATGGCCTCGCTGGCCAGTCCACTTGATACCAAGTCCGTGACGAATTCCTTGTTCTGAACCTCTGAAAGCGCGATTCTTTCACGGATTTCAATGGGTGCAGTTTTATGGTTGACACCGACTGAAATGATATTCATAATAGAATGGTTTTGATGAGCCGTTCGTAAACCGTTCAAAAGAGCTTGGAAAAGGAATCTCCAAAATTGTGTTAATATACCGCAATGTGCCGAATTTTCAAATGGCGCTTCGGTTAAATACTCATTCCGTGAAAACTTGGCGTAACCAGGCTCATAATGAACAACAGCGCTGTGACCAGAACGAACAGGGCGATGAGCAGCACAGCCATGTGCTTGATATCCCAGCCGAACAGCGGCTTGATGACGAGGCTGATGCCGTAGAGCAGCCAGATGACGAACAGGGAGACGAGCCGAGGCTCGGACAGGTTGATGACCTCTTTTGAAGCTTGCTGTTCGAGAACACCAGCCACGATGGTGACCGACAGGAAAAAGAAGCCGAAGGCCACGGCGTGCATGATCAGCATTTCAAGCGCCTCCAGGTTTGGCAGCCGCTGGAAAAGCAGCCCGAACCGGTTGAGCCGTATCTGGCGGAAAAGTAGCAGGTACATCCCGCTGTAGAGTCCGGCGATGGCCACCGAGCTGAAGCCGAAAATGGCTGCGATCAGGTGCACGCCGATGCGCAGGCCTCTGAATGCCAGTCCTGAATCAACCGTATGCGCGCTCAGAATCGACGAAAAGAGCGCCGATCCCGCGGCGAAGGCGATGACGAAAAAGCCGGTTTTGTCGCTCTTTGTGGTGAATTCGATGAACATATAAGTAATGGCGAGCGTCAATGCTACCATGCTCATGAGGTTGTAGGCCGAATAACTCAGCCGGTATCCCGCCGTCGAAGTGAGCAGCCCGAGATCAGCGACGTGGGTGACTACGGTGAGGATGAGCGCCGGTTGCTTGAGGCTTCCTGCGAGTGGCGTCTCCTTGAAAAAGTGGATGCCGTACAGGGCGGTGGTGACGATATAAAGCAGCGGTACGATTTGCGTTAGGGCAAAAAGCAAGCTGTTTTCAAGAAATATATTGGCCATACTGTGTGGGAAGAGGTTGTTTCAAAGACAGGATTATCGTGACAATACTTCAGTTGTTACGGCGTCCGGCGCGAGTCCGGTTTACTCCATAAAACTGAAAAGAAAGATATCTTCACGCCTGCCCGATGATAATTTCAATGGAAAAAGTGTATATTCGGCCCGAATGAAAACCTAGGCAATAAAATATACTTATTTATCGCAAAAGATGAGCAGGAAACAGAATATTCGCAATATCGCCATTATCGCGCACGTTGATCATGGCAAGACCACCCTTGTGGACTCCATTTTCAAGCAGACGGGCGCTTTCAGGGAGAACCAGCATGTCGATGTCAGAGTGATGGACTCCAATCCCCAGGAGCGGGAGCGGGGCATCACCATCTTCTCGAAAAATGCAGCCGCGCAGCACAAGGGCTGCAAGATCAACATCGTCGATACCCCCGGTCACGCCGATTTCGGCGGCGAGGTGGAGCGCATCCTGAAGATGGTCGATGGCGTGCTTCTGCTCGTCGATGCCTTCGAAGGACCGATGCCGCAGACCAAGTTCGTGCTGCGCAAGGCGCTCGAACTGCACCTGAAGCCGATCGTGGTCATCAACAAGATCGACCGTCCGCAGGCCGATCCGGAGAAGGTGCACGATCAGGTGCTCGACCTGTTCATCGCACTCGGTGCTGACGAGGATCAGCTCGACTTCCCCTACATTTTCGCTTCGGCCAAGAACGGCATCGCAAAATACAGCATGGACGATCCGGATGGCGACATGAGCCTTCTGCTCGACATGATCATCAAGGAGATTCCAGCTCCGGAAGCCGACGATGACGCCGGATTCCAGATGCTCGTCACCAGCCTCGACTACAACGACTATATCGGCAAGATCGCCATTGGCCGCATCCAGCGCGGCAAGGTCACTCCTGGCAACCAGCTCACGCTGGTGACGCCGGACGGCATCGTGGGCAAGGGCACCGTCACCAAGCTCTTCCTCTTCGACCGGACGCAGCGTGTCGAGGCGACTGAGGCGACGGCGGGCGACATCGTCGCGCTTGCCGGTATTTCGGCGGCCAGCGTCGGCGAGACCCTCACCTCGCCCGACCAGCCCGAAGCGCTCGATTCGTTCGAGATCAGCAAGCCGACGCTCTCGATGCTCTTTTCGGTGAACGATTCGCCATTTGCCGGTCAGGAGGGCAAGGAGGTGACCAGCCGCAAGATTCGCGAGCGCCTCATGAAAGAGATTATGACCAACGTCGCGCTTAACGTCGAGGAGACCGACAGCGCTGATACCTTCAGGGTTTCGGGCCGCGGCGAGCTTCACCTCTCGGTGCTGATCGAGACCATGCGTCGTGAAGGCTACGAACTGGCGATCTCCCGTCCCGAGGTGATTCTGCGCGAAGAGAACGGCGTGACGATGGAGCCGGTCGAGCATGTCACCATCGATGTTCCGGAGGAGTACACCGGCGTGGTCATCGAAAAGATGGGCCGCAGGAAGGCCGAGATGACCAACATGAGCACCCTGCGCGGCGGCATGAATCGCCTGGAGTTCGAGATTCCGACGCGCGGCCTGATCGGTTACAACCTTGAGTTCACCACCGACACCAAGGGCGAGGGCATGATGTCGCACGTGTTCCACAACTACCAGCCCTACAAAGGCAAGCTGCCATCGCGCGAAACCGGCGCACTGGTCTCCGCCGAAACTGGCGTGGCCGTGGCCTACGCGATTTCGAGTCTCGAAGATCGAGGCACCTTCTTCATCAGCCCGAACGCGAAGGTTTATGAAGGCATGGTGGTCGGTGAATCGACCCGCGATCTCGACATCACGATGAACATCTGCAAGACCAAGAAGCTCACCAACATGCGTGCCTCCGGTTCGGACGACTCGATCCGCCTGACGCCGCCGAAGAGGCTCTCGCTCGAACAGGCGCTGGAGTTCATCAACGACGATGAGTTGCTCGAAGTGACGCCCGAAAACATCAGGATCCGCAAGAAGATTCTCAACGCCGACCTCAGAGCCAAGGCGACGAAGAAAGCCAAGGCGATGGCGTGAGGGGAGAATGGATAATTGACAATGGATAGTTGATAATGAGAAAGGCTGCTCCTGGTGGGCAGCCTTTTTTGTTTGGTGCGAGCACAAGATGAGATCGGCCGGATCTGGCGGCGGAACCGAGCTTACAGCTCGAAGAAGAGCTTGCGCATCGCTTTGCGGGCAGTGGCGATGTAGGCTTTGACCTCCTGTTCGCCGAGCCCCTTCAGGTTGGCAATCTGTTCCGGTGATTTGCCCTCGATTTCGAGCAGGGTGTAGAGTTCGCGTTCCGGTTCCGGCAGCTTTTCGATGCAGGCAAGCAGTTGCTGGCGCTCGCTGTCCGTCGCGGCGTCTGCCGGGGTATTGATTGATGGTTTCGAGGCTTCTTCGCGGTTGCCGGATGAGCGTTTGAACAGCTCGTCAGCCGTTGCGGCTGCAGGCAGCTCCTCGCTCACGTCACCGAAAAGGCGCACGAAATCCTTGAAATCGAGGCCGCTCGCTTCGCAGGGCGTGATGGCGTTGTTCAGGATGTCGGTAGCGAGTTTGCGGAACGGTTCGCCGACTTCGGGCAGTTTGATGGCGAAGTCGAAGCTGTCATCCATATCGCGCGCCTGGAGGTTGTAGGGTACCTTCATCAGGACGTTAATGCCCGCCGTCTTCGCGTAGCTTTCGGCCATGCCGCTGCCGTCGTTGCGGTTGACGATCAGGCCGAGCAGGCGCGAACGGCCGCCGATGGTGCGGAAGTAGTTGTTGGCCTGGCAGATGTTGTTCGAGGTGAAGATCGATTGCCGGTCGTTGCTGGTCACGAGCAGCACCTCCTCGCTGAGCGAGCGGGCGAGAGGGGTGGCGAAGCCGCCGCACACCACGTCGCCGAGAAAATCCATCAGAATGATGTCGATATCCCACTCGAAGATGCCGAGCTTTTCGAGCACGTCGAAGCCGGAAATGATGCCGCGCCCGCCGCAGCCGCGACCCACCTGCGGGCCGCCGAGTTCGATGCCGTAGATCGGCTGCGGAAATCCGGGAATGTCGCGCCGGAAGACGATGTCGCTGATCTCGACCTGCTCGTTCTTCGCGTTCTTTTCGGCGAACACCTCGGTCACGGTGGGCAGCGAGATGCCGCCGAAGAGCGAGGTGGTGGAGTCGTGCTTCGGGTCGCAACCGAGCTGCAGAACGCGCTTGTTCATCATGGCGAAGGTGGCGCTGAGGTTCGTCGTCGTGAAGCTCTTGCCGATGCCGCCCTTGCCGTAAATGGCGATAGTTCTTGGCGCCATGAGTTGCTCAGTGACCCGTTTTGCAGATTGGAAAGTGCTCGCCCGCCTCATCGCCATCCTTCCAGTGGATGATCATCTTCAGGCAGTCAGGGTCGCTGAACGCCTGCGAATAGGCATCCATCAGGTCGTCGTCAACCGTGCACTGGTGGGTGAAAATCTTTTCAGCGTTGATCTTGCCCGCCGCGATCAGCTCGCGCACGCGGCGCAAATCGCCCTTGGCCCACTGCCGCGCGGCGATGAACGACAGCTCCTTGTTGAACGCCTGCGAATAGTCGATGTTCATGCGCTGGTAGTAGCCGCCAAAGATCACCTTGCCGTGGAACTTCACGAAGCGCAAGCCGGTATCGATGGCGCTCATGATGCCCGTGCTGTCGATGAGCACGTCGAACTCGTGGCCGGCCAGCGCCGCCGACACATCCTGCTTTTCGGGGTTGACCTTGATGTCCGCCGTCGAGATGTCGAGCCGGTTCTGGTGTGGTTCGGTGACCGCCACCAGGCTCGCGCCCATGTGCTTTGCCAGCTCAGCGGCAAGGATGCCCACCGCGCCCTGGCCGAGCACGAGCACCTTGCGATTTTTCACCTCGGCGAGATCGACGATGTGCAGCGCCGTCGCGCCGAGCGGCAGGGCGATGCCGCACTGCGGATTGGCGATGCCGTCGAGCACCGTCAGGCTCTCGACCGGGCAGACGATGAACTGCGACGCGCCGCCGAAAGCCGCGTTCACATCCTCGTAGCCGAACGATCCGGCCACGTAGGCAAACTTGCCGATCAGCCCCTGATTGACATGGTCGCCCGCCTCGACGATCCGCCCCACGGTTTCGTAGCCGGGGATGAACGGAAAGATGAACGGCGGCGACGGGATCAGGCCATTGAGGGCCATCTTCTCCGTGCCGGTGCTGATGGACGACCACCAGGTTTCGACCAGGACGTCGGTCGATGAGACCGGTTTGAGGGTCACCTCCCGCAGCTCGATCTGGTTGACGCCGCTGAAGACGATAGCTTTGGATTTCTTTGCTTCCATGCTGTTTCCGGTTTCCGTATCAGACTGCGCCGCTGGCCTTGAGCTTCTTTTCGTTATGCTTTTCGAGCAGCAGACGAATGACGAACTGCGCCGCATTGACAAGATAACTCAGGTAAGCCAGATAGGCGGTCAGAATGAGAATATGTTGGGACGGCTTGATCCAGAAGAAGAGGACGAAATAGGAGATGTGCACGATCATGGCGATTGCGCTGCCGAAATCCTCCCAGAAGAACTCGTGCGCGAAGGCGAATTGCCCGAACACCTCAAGCTCGAAAAAGCCGCCGGTCACGAAAATCAGCACGAGCATAAAGGTTTTGAGCGCGACGAAAAAGGTTACCCACCAGAAATCGGTGATCCAGATGCCTTGCGAGTAAAGGTAGGTCACCGTCAGACCGGCAAGGAAGATGAGGAACTGGATCGGCGCGAGAATCGCCTGCACGGTCGTCCACTTGGACGCATTTCTTTTTTCAAGCTGTTCCGGTGTATAACGAGGCATGGTGGATGATCGGTTCGGTAATGGAAACGGCGGCACGCACCGCGCGCCAGAACGATCGAGAATATAGTAAAATAGGCTGGATGGCAAAACTGCGGTGGATGGGCGACGAAACGGATTCCCAAGTGCTGTTTGGGTGGTTCCTTTTCTGTCATTGCGAGGAGCGCAGCGACGTGGCAGTCCAGTCGATTTGCTTGAAAATCAGGCGTAATCTTCGTACATAGAACATGTAAGCCATGCCGTCAGGCTTATTTTGTACCCCTTTCAAGACGGTTTCTCTTCGATAAACAGCACTTTTTAGCAGTCTTTCCAAATGGACCAGTTAGTGGCATGGTTTTCTAAGCGCCCCCAGTGGCTCCAGATTGCGGCTACTCGGCTACTCCAGCAGTCTGAGCTTACCGACACAGACGTCCCTGAGCTTGCAACCCTATGCCAGCAGGAAGCCGACGGTAAGCTGCCCAAAACGACCTGTTCTTTTCCTGCTACCGCGTTCTCCCGGGGTGCAGCAGGCTCCCTGCGTTTATGTTCAATCAGTGATGTAGAAGGAGTAAACGCCCTTGCTCCGAAAAAGCCACTTGAGTTCGGCAAGGGCAATATCACGATTGTTTATGGCAACAACGGGTCAGGCAAATCCGGTTACGTCAGACTCTTAAAGCATGTATGCGGTGCCCGTGAGATGGGTACTCTTCACCGCAATGTCTATAAGCCCGGGTCTGCCGTACAGAAAGCCTGCATTTCGTTTGAGCAGGATGGCATTTTGAAGACTCATACTTGGTCAGGACAAGGCATCTGCGATGATCTCAACAGCGTTGATATTTTCGACACCTCGTTTGGCAAGGTCTTTGTCAGCAGCGAAGACGAGGTGAGCTACGAGCCACCGGTTCTATCGTTTTTCAGTTCGCTCATCCTCGCATGCGAAAAGGTCGCATCGGCTCTGGACGACGAGGCCGACCAGCACCAGTCCAAAAAGCCGAATATCCCGGCCGACAAGAAGATAACCCCTGAAGGTATCTGGTACGAAGCCATCAGCGCCAAGACCACCTCCCAGGACATCGACAATCATTGCACATTTAGCAGTGCTGACGAGACCGAGATGCAAACGCTGCAGCAGCGCCTTGCTGAACAGGCACCGGCGGAAAAAGCGAAGGGGCTGAAAAAACAGAAACACCATATCGACACTCTGGTCCAGGATGCCCAAAAGTATCTGGAGCAATTATCGGACGAGAACTACCGGCGGATCATTGCTGCCAAGAAGAAGTCGATTCTCAAAAAGACAGCGGCAGATACGGCGGCGGAAAAGGTGTTCTCCGGTAGCGAGTTGGAAGGCATCGGGTCTGATGTCTGGAAAGAGCTTTGGGAAGCCGCCCGGAACTACTCCTTATCGGCGACCTACAAAGAAGCCGAGTACCCGAATGTTTCTGATGGTTCCCGTTGTGTCCTGTGCCACCAGACCTTGACCCAGGAGGCCAAAGAGAGACTGATCTCCTTCGAAAATTTCGTGAAGGGCGAAATGCAGAAAGCCGCAACGGATGCGGCCAAGGAATACGAGACCGCCTGTCAAACTATTGAGGCGCTACCGACATCGGAGACGCTGAAGACATGTATCGATGCGGCTGGCATTCCACAGGATGAATTCGCCACCCAAGTGATGGAATTCTTTGAACAATTGCAGGCAAGGATAAGCCAACTCCCTGGGATCGATTCCGAAGAAGCCATTCCCGCCCCTCTGCTCTCACCGAAATGGATCGAAGAAGCCAACGCCCAGTCGAAAAGCCTCGGCGAATTCGCAGCAAAATATGACGAAGACGCCAAAAGCGACAATCGAGAGGAGATCAAGAAAAAGCTAAACAGCCTGCAGGCCAGAAAGTGGTTGTCGGAGCACCGCACCGCCATTGATGAAGAAGTCGCCCGATTGAAGCTACTGAACCAGATTCAGGAAGCCAAGAAGTCGACCAACACCAAAGCCCTGTCTCAGAAGAAAGGAGAGCTGGCAGAAGCCTTGATCACGGATGCGTTCGTACAAAGGTTCAACGCGGAGATCAAGGCCTTGGGCGCATCTCGGGTCAAGGTTGAGCTCGTGAAATCAAAAGTCTCCAAGGGCCGAGTCCTTCATAAGCTCCAGCTTCGGGGGGCCTCTCACTCTCAGAATAGCCTCGCCGATGTGCTGAGCGAGGGAGAAAATCGGATCGTTTCCATTGCGGCTTTTTTGGCCGACGTCACCGGAAAGAGCAATCAGGCCCCGTTTATCTTTGACGATCCAATATCCTCACTCGACCAAAGCTATGAGGAGGCCGTGGTTCAAAGACTGATCGAGCTGTCTCAGGACAAGCAGGTCATTATCTTTACTCACCGCCTGTCCTTGCTGGGAACGGTCCGGCATTTTGCCGAGAAAAAGACCATCAAGCCCGATGTGGTGAGCATTCGCTCTGAAGACTGGGGGACCGGAGAGCCAGCTCCCATTCCACTTTCACAGAGCGACATCAAATCCGCCCTGAACACACTCATGAATCAGCGGTATCAGGATGCAAAGAAGGCAAGTGAGAACGGAGAATTTGAACATGCTGAAATCTTGCTGAAGTCGATATGCAGCGATTTCAGGACATTGGTGGAGCGCTCCATTGAAAATGATCTGCTGTGCGGGGTGGTTCAAAGATTTCAGCGGCCGGTCCATACGTTGAAGCTCAAGGATCTGGCCAAATTGAAAGACGCGGATTGCAATCTCCTTGATTCGCTCATGACCAAATACTCAGGGTTTGAACACTCTCAACCAACAGAATCACCAGTAGAACTTCCGACGCCAGAGGATCTTGTAGCTGACATGACTGGGCTGAAAGAGTGGCGAGAGGAATACGTAAAACGAACGGTCTAATATCGATTCCCTTGATAACGTAAGCCACTAACCTTCACTTCTTGTTCCCCTTCCAGTCATACATATTCCCCAACGTTGCCAGCAGGCTCAATCTCACATTCTTGACCCGTTCGTTGAATCCCTCAAGCTCTGCATAATAATACAGGAAGGTTCGTGGTTGTTCGTTGGCAAGAATCTGCTGGTACTCTTTCCAGAGTTTTGCCTGTTCGGCTTGCGGCAGCGGGCTGGTCAATCTGGCGACGACGCGGTCAAGCTCGGCGTTCTGGAAGGCGCTGGAGTTGAAGGGCTTTTTCTCGAAGTCCGATCCCCAGATGACGAGCTGGAAAGGGAGCGTTTCAGCGGCCATTCCGGAGAGGGCCGCGTCGTAGCGGTACTGGTTCTGGTTTTTGTTGAACATGAGAGACTCGTCGAAACGCAAGCGGCAGTCGATGCCGATCTCTCTGAGGTTCTGCTGGATGATGTTGGCCGCGTAGTTACGCCTCGGGTTGCCGGTCGGCGCGGCGAGTTCGAAAGAGAAGCGCAGGCCGTTTTTCTGCAGAATGCCATCCGGCCCCGGCGTCCAGCCAGCCTCTTTGAGCAGCGCGAGCGCTTTTTGCGGATCGTACGCGTAGGAGGGCAGCGATTTGTCGATAATCGAGGTGTAGGCCGGTGAGAGCGTGGTGTTGACGATGGTGGCGTGGTCGGGGCCCATGAAGCCGTCGATGATTGCCTGCCGGTCGATGGCATATGCCATGGCCTGCCGCACGCGCCGGTCGCCGAAGAAGCGGTTCGGCACGATCTTCTTGCCGTTGCGCCATGCGTCGCCCTCGATGTTCAGCCAGACGACGCTGTCGAAATAGCGGTCGGCCACCGGTATGATCGAAATGTCCGGGTTGTCGCGCTTCATCTCCGCGGCATCTTTCGGATTGACACCGCCTCCCGAAATCAGCGCGTCGATCTGCCCGGACTTGAGCATCGCTAGGCGCGTCGTGTACTCCGGCACCACCATGAAGGTGAGCGTCGGCGTTGCCGCCGGGTGGGGCAGCACCGAGGTGGGACTGGAGACGAGCGTCAGCTTCGACTGGCGCTGCCACTCCTTGAGCCTGAACGGGCCGGTGCCCATGACCGGCAGGGTAGCCGCCCGCTGGCGGATTTCGGCGGCGGGGATCGAGCGGAAGAGGTGCTCGGCGACCGGCATCAGGTCGTTGAAGTGGTCGAGCACAATGCTTTCCGACATCGGCTTGTTGAAGTGCAGCACGAGCGTTTTTTCGTCCGGCGTCTCGACCGCCTTGTCGAAATCGACCGAACCGTCGGGCTTCAGCAGCAGGTCATTCAGATAATCCTGCCGGCTGCTCGCCACCGCCGGATCGGCGTAGAGGCGGTACGAAAAGCTGAAATCCTTCGAGGTGAGCGGCTTGCCATCCTCCCAGACCGCATCTTTTTTCAGGTGAAAGGTGACGCTCCGGCCGTCCGGCGAGAACTCCCAGCGTTCGGCAGCGTTCGGCTGGTAGGTGAGCGCGCCGTTTTTCTCGTCGAACGATGGCCTGACCAGCGACGGATAGATCATCGTGCACACCTCGCGGGCGAGCGACATCTGGATGAGCAGCGGGTTGAGGTGGTCGAAATCGGCATTGACGGCGACGACGATGGTGTCGGGCCGGGATTTCTGCGATTTCGGCCCGCAGCCCGCGAAAAGCGTGACAAAGAGAAGGGCGGCGATGGTCAGCAACGATTTGCGCATGGCGGTCAGGTCTGAAATTCTATTGATCGGGTGGCCCGCCGTCAAACGCCGGGCGGAAAGATGCTCGTGAAGTGATCGATGCCGAGCGGCGCGGGCAGCAGGAAGCCTTCGCCGTACATGACGCCGATCTGCTCGCCAAGCGCCCGTGCACGAGCTTCGAGGCCCGGCAGGAACTCCTTGCGGTTAATCATCGTGACCGGCTCGTCGCTGTTCTCCTTCCGGTGGAACTGCGTGCCGAATGCCGCGATGCCGCCTCGCGAACGCTCGAAGGTCGATGAGACGTCCACGACGATCTGCGGTTCGAGCTGCTTGAACTGGATGTAATAGAGCAGATGGCGCGGGCGGTGCGCGGCTTGTGGCAGGCCGCCGTCGAAGGTCTCGATCTTGCGCAGCCCGGCGTAGTAGCAGGCGTCGTAGATGAGGCGCGATGCTTTCATGTGATCGGGATGGCGCTCGTCCGGCGGGTTGCAGAAGAGCGTTTCGGGCTGGTATTTCCGGATGACCCGTATGATCTTGTGCAGATTTTCTTTGCTGTAAAACAGTTCCGAATCGCCGAGATCGAGCTGCTCCCGCGCCACGTAACCCATGCGCTCGGTGGCCAGTGCGGCCTCCTGACGGCGGGTTTCGGCGGTACCGAGCGTGCCCATCTCCCCGGCGGTGAGGTCGCAGACGGCCACATGCTTTCCCTCGTCCATGATTTTCAGGAGCGTCGCTCCGCAGGCGAGTTCGACATCGTCGGGATGAGCGCCGAAAGCGAGCGCGTAAACCGGTTGGATGGGTGCAGTCAAGGTCATGATTTTATATATTGAACGACGCGATTTTCAGCCCACTAAGGCTATCAGGCAAAAAAAGATACACTCGATGATCAAGGTAAAAATAGTTCGACTCAATCAAAAGGCGATCCTGCCGGTCTATGCCACCGCCCATGCCGCCGGAATGGATGTTTCGGCATGTCTCGACGCGCCGGTGACCGTTCCGCCCTCCGCTTCGGCGCTCATTCCCACCGGTTTCGCCATCGAGCTGCCCGAAGGGCACGAGGCGCAGTTGAGGCCAAGGAGCGGGCTGGCGCTTCGCCACCTCATTTCGCTGCCCAACTCGCCGGCCACCATCGACGCCGACTATCGAGGTGAGGTGGGCGTCATCCTCATCAATCACGGGCGCGAGCCGTTCACGGTCAACCATGGCGACCGCATTGCGCAGATGGTGGTGGCGAAGGTCGATCACATCGTGTTCGAGGAGGTTGAATCGCTTTCTGAAACTGCAAGGGGAGAGGGCGGTTTCGGCCACACCGGTGTTCAGGCGAAAGCCGAATGACTTTGATCGAGATGACCGATCTGTTCTGTTATTCCACGCAGGCCAAAACTTAAAGCCCGGCTATAAAAAAGGGGTATCCGTTTTTTGTGATTGAAACGGGTTCATAGCTCTCCGTTCTCGATCATTCGGATGAGTGTTAAAATGTCCGCCCCGTAGTTCTTCTCCGTCTTTTCCGATTCTGTTGATTTCGGGACGTAGGGCTTCGGTTCAGGAGCGGGTTCCGGCACCATGCGGGCAAACGAATTACCCGTCTCGAAGTTGCCGGGTAGTCCGTACATCATCACCGGCTCAGGTTCAGACTGCCGTCTTTCCTTGCGCTCGAATTTTGGCCGCGACAGCTTGTGTTTGTGCGCCCCTTCGGCAAATAGAATCTTGGCCCGCAGCGCCTCGAGCAAGTATCCCCGGCCCAGCCGGTTCATGACCCGAATCAGCGAGTTCAACGACTCGGTGTAGGCGTTTGTAACGGGATGGGTGAAGTAGTTGAGGGCGGGCATGGTTGTCAGGCCAACACCAAAGAAGGAAGCCCATTGACAATCCGCACCGTCTCCACGCTCACCCGCACCACGCGCTTGACCAGATCGACCATATAGCGCGGGTCGCCGTGCTCGGCGCACCAGTCATTCGGGTCGTTGCGGATGCCGCTGTCCTTGTCCGTCGTGACCTGGTAGCGCTCCATGACCCATTCGATGGCGGGCTTGCCGTTGACGACATACTCCAGGGCCTCGGGCGGGATGCCGTCCAGGGTGAGGTGACCGTTGTAGATAATTGCGCTCTTATCGCCCTTCTTGGGGTAGCGCATTTTCACCACGCGCCAGTCCTCGACGGTGGAAGTGATGACTTCCTGCAAGGGGTAAGGCTCGATCGTTTCGTAGTGCAGGTGCAGACGGGCCAACTCGCGTCCGGCTTTGCTGAACGCCCAGAAGTCTTCCGCCTTGGCTGGTCGCGGGATACGCGGCAGCATCTTGCGCAAGTCGGCGGCAAACTTCCTGCGGTAGTCCGGCGCGTGCAGGATGCCGTAGACGTGATAGAACAGGTCTTCCTTGGTGATGGCGTCATCGCCATAGGCTGCCCGGTAGTCTGCCAGCGCCGCATCGGTGATGGCGTCGCGCCGCACATAGCCGTCGGCAACCGGCTGCGCCTGCTCTGCTCCGAAAAGCTCCCCGTGGGTCGGCTGCGTGTCAGTGGCCTTCTCATAGACGTAGAGGGGAAAGCATTGGCCTGCTGAAATCAAATGCAGGTTGGGTACGCTATCGACCATCAGGCAGGAGAACTCCTTGCTCTCTCCCGCCCCAGTCACCGAGATGGCGAGGTTGGGGTGGCGGGTTGAGGGGAAGAGTTTTTCTTTGAAATACTCGTTGAACTGCCTGTCGTAATAAAGCCACCCCTTGCTGAACGGACGATACAAGGCAACCCCGATCCTCTCGGTCTCGAAAGCTGCTGTTTTCATCCGAGCAAGTTGCGCGATCAAGCCTCGCGTCCACTTGATCTTCTTCGGATCGGTGTCGATAAGCCGCTGGGCTGTCTTTTCAGCGTCTTTCCCCGCAGCACGGCATTGCTCTCCAAACGCGGCAACCTGGCTGTTATAGAAGTCGATCATGCGCCGCATGTTGGCTTCCAGCGCCTGGCGCGAGAAGTTGTAAACCCAGTCGTCGCGGCTGGTTTCTACACCGCGTGAGCGTGTCGAAAAAATAGCCTTGTGGTCGTCATCGAGCGCCACAAACCCCTCGAACTCGGGATTACGCTGGTTGATCCAGTCGCCTGACTCATTGGGCTGGAGCCTCTGCCACGGGATGGCCTCGATGGAGCCGAATTCGGCGATCCGGGCGAGCTTTTCTTCCCGGTCGAGGTAGTCGCCAATGTCGTGGTAGTTCAGCACGCACTCGCCCTGGTGCGCCGGGTCTTTGACCAGCACCACGATGGCCACGGTGTTGCGCGAGCCTGCGTCAAAGACGTTGCCTGCCTCCATGCGCCGCTGCTCGCCCTGGGTGCGCGCATTGCCCCGCAGGTTGAACACATACAGATGGCTGAATTCCTGCGTCAGGCATTTGCGCAGGCCGTCGGCGGTGTTGCCGTCGATGAACGATCCGTTGGTCACGAAGGCCACCACGCCCTCTTTTTGGATGCGGTCGGAAGCCCAGCGCAGCGCCTTGATCTCCGAGGCGTAGAGGCTGTTCTTGTTCGTCGCGGTGGATTGCGCTGCATAGGTCTTGGCGATGCGGTCGTCGAGCCTGGGGTATTTCTGGTTCTGGTTGTTGTCGTTGGCGTTCTCTTGCCCGACCGAATACGGCGGGTTGCCCATGACCACGCGGATAGGTTGCTTCCTTTGCCGCTCGACGCGCTCGGTGTTCTCGCGGGAGAAGATGTCCTCCAGTTTGTACTGTTCTTGCTCGTGGAGCTGGAAGGTGTCGGTGAGCACGATGCCATCAAAGGGCTTGTAGTTCCCGGCTCGCGCATGGAAGGCGCTCTCGATGTTGACCGCCGCGATGTAGTAGGCCAGCAGCACGATCTCGTTGGCGTGCAGCTCGTGCTGGTATTTGTGCAGCAGGTCTTCGGGGCGGATCAGGCCCGATTGCAGCAGGCGCACCAGAAAGGTGCCGGTGCCTGTGAATGGGTCAATGATCTGCACGCCCCGGTCGCCCACGCTGGCCTGAAAGTGGCGGCGCAGCGCGGCGTCCACGCTGTGCACGATGAAATCCACGACCTCGACGGGGGTGTAGACGATGCCCAGCCGATCGGACATCTTCTTGAAGCCCTCTTTGAAGAAGGTTTCGTAGAGGTTCTTGATGACTTCCTGGCGCGATTTGTCGCTTTTGGCAAGTGAGACGCGCTCGCGCACGTTGTCGTAAAACTTCTCCAGATCATCGACTTCGGCATCGACCTCGTGCTTGTCCAGCACGTCGATGATGCGCTGCATGGCCTGCGAGATGGGGTTGTCCCGGGTGAAGGCATGCCCCTCGAACAGCGCATCGAACACCGGGCGGGTGATGACGTGCTGCACCAGCATGTCGATGGCCTCGCTTTCCTGAATCGAGGGGTTGATGTTCTTGCGCAGCCCTTTGAGATAGGCATTGAAGGCCCGCTCGGCCTCGCGCTTGGTGAGCAAGTCGCGGATCCGGGCTTCCAGTCGCTCGGCAATCCTCGCCACATCCTTGGCCCACTCACTCCAGTATTCCCGGTCGCCCAGTTTCTTGGGGATGGCGGCATAAACGGCCTGCTCGATGTCCTCGATGGGCACCAGGGGGAAGTCGATGACGGCCTGTTCCCCTGCCCCGGTGCCTGATGTGCCGTCGCCCTTGCCGCGATCCCCGCCAATGACATTCACCCGGCGGCGAAATTCCGCCTCGTCCACCAGGCGCTCATCGTGGGCGCGCAGCGCCTTGATGACCTTCCAGATGCCCTTGAATTGCGCGTCGCCCTCGATGTAGCTGTTGTAGTCCTTGATCTTGGCCGAGGGAATCGCCACCGGCAGGATGATGTAGCCGTTTTTCTTGCCCGGTGCCTTGCGCATGACGCGCCCCACGGACTGCACGATGTCCACGATGGATTCGCGCGTGTCGAAGAACACCACGGCATCCAGCGCAGGCACGTCCACGCCTTCGGACAGGCAGCGGGCATTGGAGAGGATGCGGCAGTGCTGCTCCTCGATGGCCCCGCCCGCCTCCCCTTTCAGCCAGTCGAGCTCGTCCTTGCGAATTGCCGCGTTCATGGTGCCGTCCACATGGCGCAGGGCGCAATCCACCATGTCGTGCTGCTCCGCGCCTGGGGTCTTCTGGTATATCGCCACCAGATCGGAAAACACCTCGGTGGTCTGCTGCGATGCCTTGATCGACTTGGAGAACGCCACGGCGCGGCGCATGGGCGCGGTGTCGTCGGTGATGTCTTGTTGGTTGCCGTCCTCGTCTATGGATTTCAAGCCCTGCTTGGACAGCCCTTTCCAGCTTCCGATGATCTTGGTGGCAAAGCTGATGTCCACCGCCTTTTTGTCGTCGATCTTGTAGGCGGCGTTATAGGTGTTGGACAGATGCGCCATGCGCTTTTCGTCCACGGCGACGATGAGCACCTTGTATTCGGACAGCAGATCGCGGGCCACGGCCTTGCCAAAGCTCAGGCGGTAGAACTCCGGCCCGAACAGGGCTTCGTCGTCCATCGAATACAGCACGGCTTCTTTCTCGCCGGCCTTGGTCTTGGTCGCGTCGTTGTAGATGCGCGGCGTGGCGGTCATGTAGATTCGCTTGGCGGCGCGGATCAGATGGTTCTGATGCACCTTGGTGAAGTCCGACACGTCTTCGCCCGGCAGCGTCAGGCCCGTGGTGCGGTGCGCCTCGTCGCAGATCACCAGGTCGAACGCATCGAGCGCGCCGATGCGCTGCGCGTCGATCACGGCCTGGATGGACTGGTAGGTGGAAAACACCACGCTGCGGCGGTCAGTGGACACTTGCTTGAGCGCCTGCGCGAGCTTTTTCGCGTCGGTCGTGGCGGGATAAGCGAGGTCGTGCGTGCGGATGTCCTCTTCTTCCTTGCCCACCTTGGTGTCGGAACACACGACAAAGGCATGGAAGGGATTGAAGGACTCCGCCGTCCATTCGCGCAGGGTTTGCGACACCAGGTAGATCGACGGGGCCAGGAACAGGATACGGCCCTGGGGTGGCGCCAGTTTCTCGGCCAGGCGCAGGGCGGTGAAGGTCTTGCCCGTGCCGCAGGCCATGATGAGCTTGCCTCGGTCATGGGCCTCAAATCCCTGGACGACCGCGCCGATAGCTTCGTTCTGGTGGTCGCGCAGCGTTTTCTTTTGGCGCAACACCATGCGCTGCGGGGCATCGATGCTGAAGGCCGACCAGTCCACCGGGCTGTCGGCCAGTTCGTTGAGGTAGAGCGTGCCCACGGGCACGCTCTGGCCCTGGATCACGTCCTCGGCGTTGCGGCCCCATTTGTCGGAGGTGGAGACGATCAGGCGGTAGGCGAAGGCGTGCTCCTGACCATCGACCTGAAACACCTTGCTGGAATCCGCCAGAAAAGAGCTGACATGCTCCTTCTTGAGCGGCGTGCCGGGTTCGTAGAACTTGCACTGGATGGCCCAGTAATGGCCGGTGTCTTTCTCCAGGGCCACCAGGTCGATGCCGGTGTTGTCCTCCTTCCAGCGCCCTGGCCACTCGTTCCACATCCACACGGCATCGAGCCGGTTGGCGTACTGCGGATCGGTGCGCAGGAATTGCGCCATCATCTTCTCGAAGAGTTTGCCCTTATGAAGCTGATCCTTGGAGAGATTGCGGAATTGCTCAAGAATGGTGTGGATGGTGTGCATGGCATGATTCCGTTATTTATCTTTCTTCGCAGACAGAATGGCGGCTGCATCCGGGTGACAACCCGCGAGGAAGGCCATCATTTCCGTGGCGTCCTTCGAGCACCGAGGCGTCCCACACGAATTCCGGCAGCATCTTGTGGAAGCGGAAGCAGACTCGATCAATCGAGTGGGACGGAACGGAAGTCGGCACTGCCGACTTGTCCCATCGGAAACCAAGAGCATCAAACAGAGTCATGTTTTCGCGCCTCATCAATCATTGAACACGGCTTTATGATAGCAATACGCCTTGCCTGTGTCAATCACAAAACACGCTTTTACATCTACTACCGTACGGCTTGGCGGTGCGGGATTTCAATCACGGAAATCGGATAGCCTAAAAAAGTCAGGGCGAGGTTGAACCACGCCCTGGTCATACGATCAAAAGTTTTTCAGCAAGGAATGGTTGCTTATTCGCCTTCAGGTTTATTTTCCGGTGCTGCCGGTGCTGCCGGTGCTGCCGGTGCTGCCGGTGCTGCGGGAGGCTGAGGAGTCATCGCCTTCAACGTGGCGGCACCCGATTCGGAGGTGTGCACCACGGGAATCTGCTGCACTACTTTTCTCTTCTCTTCGCCGCTGCCAGCGCCCATGAACATGGGGGGCATTCCCTGCGGGAAGATGCCGCCTGCGAGCTGGTTGATGCCTGCGCTGACATTGTCGAACAGGTTCTTGACCTGGTTGGAGTTGACCGTCGAGTTCAGGTTCGAGATCATGCCTGTCCAGAACTTGCCAAGCTCGTTGAACGAGTTCTGGATCTGCTCTGATTTCAGGGTGTTCGTGACTCCTTCGATGATCTGGCCGGAAACTGAATTGACGTTGTCGATTATTCCTTTGACCTGATCGGAGTTGATGGTGGTTGTGACCCCTTCGATGATCTGGCCGGTGGCGGAGCTGACCGTGCTGAGCACGCCCTGCACGGACTCGATGGTCGAGTCGATCAGAATGCCCATGTTGCCGATCAGATGCGCCATGTCGCCGTTACCGGCGTTGGTATTCGGTGCTCCGGCAGCCGGCTTGGGCGCCTCGGCGGCGGGCATGTTTGTTTCTTCGGTAGCCATAATGGTTTGATTTGAAGAGAATTGCGTAGAAGGTTATCCTTGCGGAGCCGTGCTCCTGTTGGAATTATTATGTTTTAAATATAGTGATAATAATCGAAAAATCGTTTCGTGCTTGAGTATGAAACGATATAGGTGTGGCGTTGGGTGACGGGTTTTTACCGGATCGAATCGCGGTAAAAAGCGACAATATTCTCCTGGCTGAAGCCGAGGGCATACATCAGGTGGATCGTGCCGAAGATGGCTTGCAGCCTGACCGTGCCGTTCGTGTGATATTTCCTTGCAGACGTGGTGACCGTCGAGTCGAGAATATGAAATTCGGCTTGGCGCTGGATCCGATCGATGATCTCGATGTCCTCCATGATCTGCAACTGCTCGTCGAATCCGCCGATCTGCTCGAATAGCTCTTTCGTGATGAAAAGGGACTGGTCACCGCCCCGGCAGACCGGCAGCGGGAACTGCGTGAACCAGCCGTAGAGCTGCATGAGCCAGTCCGGATCGTCGAAGGTCATGCGAAAGCAGCCGGCTTCGGTGCCCTGCTCGATGGCGGAGAGAATGTCGTCGCAGAATGATGGCGGGGGCGTGGTGTCGGCGTGCAGGAAGTAAAGGACTTCGCCCGCCGCCAGCTTTGCGCCGGTGTTCATCTGCACGGCGCGGCCTTTTTCGGATCGGCAGACGACGACGGGAAATGTCCGGGCAATCGCTTCGGTACGGTCATCGCCCGACACGCTGACGATGATTTCGGTGTCGCCACGTCCGTCAATCAGGCCGAGCAGCGTTTCGAGTGTGCGGGCGATTCCGGCCTCCTCGTTCCACGCCGGAATGATGACGCTCAGTCTTGGTTTGGCGCCCATAAGCCACTCGCTTTGAGGTCGTCGAAGGTGTCGATGTCCGAGAGCGCCGGGAGCAGGTCGTACGATCTGCCGTGCTCGCGGATGATGTGTTGCGAGTTGTTCAGCACGCTGGAGGTGCTCCAGGTTCTGTTCAGGAACAGCTCAGGGAAGGGGCGCTTCAGAGCCGAGAGGTAAAACCCGCCATCCCGCGCGGGGCCAAGCACTACGTCGCAGGCGTCGAGTTTCCGGAACGCGAGATCGAGGATGAACGGGCTGATCTCCGGGCAGTCGGTGCCGATGAGTGCGATGCGGCTGAAGCCGAGCGAAAAGCCCTTGACGAATGCCCGGTGCATTCGCTCGCCGAGGTCGCTGCCTTGCTGACGCCACGCCTCCGCGCCGCCGGTCAGCAGCAGGTCAGTTTCGGGAATGAAGTCGGAATAGGCGATGGCTTTTGATGCATCGACGGTTCCGACAGCCTGCCTGGTCAACTCACGGAGCTGCTCGTAAATCCGCAATGCCTCGGTTTCGCCAATCGAAGCGGCGAGCCGCGTCTTGACCCGTCCGGCGACAGGGTTTTTCGAGAAGACGATCAGCAGGTTGTCACGTCGGTTGTTCATGCGTGGCGTCCGTGAGGTTGTCGATGTTGGTCACAGGGGCGGGTTTTACGTCCGCCTTTCGCGACGATGGCGGGGTGACGGTTTCCGGGTGATCCGAGGCAGGAGCGGGCTTGAAGCCCGCCCTTTACGGGAATCCCGCGGTTACCGCCCCATCCGCTGGTACAGCTTTTCGGCCACTTGCCGTCCGCTGAGCGCAGCGCCTTCCATCGAAGCGAGGTAGTGCTGGTCGGTGTAGTCGCCAGCGAGGAAGAAGTTGCGGATCGGGCTGACCTGGTCGGGGCGGTACTGATCGACGTCAGGCACAGCTTTATAGACCGACTGCGGAATCTTGACGATGGTCGATTTGAGCAGCTTCGCGTCGCGTGATTTCGGAAAGCGGTCGTGAATCTCCTTCATCACCATCTCCGTGATGACCTCGTTCGGCAGGTCGAGCAGCTGGTGCGCCGGAGCGAGCACAAGGCTCATGACACTGCCGCCTGTCGCGCTGCCCATGCCCGCCTGGAAGTCGTCCGGGCAGGTGATCGAGACGTCGGCAAAGGTGGCGAAGGTGGTGCCCTGCGAGAACATCAGGTTGTCGGTGTCGGTGATCTTCTTGTCGAACCAGAGCTGGCAGTTGGCAACCGGGCTGCCGACGAACTGGTGCAGGTTTCGAAAGTAGTCGTGCTGGAGCCACTCGTTCGGCACGATCTTTTTGACGCTGTGCACCGGTAATGCTGAAATATAGGCGTCGGCCTCGATGGTGTGGCCATCCCTGAGCACAGCACGCTTGATGGTCTGGTCGTCGTTCAGCTCGAAGCGTGACAGGCGAGCGTCGATGAAGATGCGTCCGCCCTTGCTCTGGATATACTGGCGCATCGGCTCGATCATCGAGTCGCCGGGGTTCTTGCGGAAGAAGGCGAACTTGGTGGCTGCGTAGTTTGTGCCGAAATATTTGAAAATCGTGATCATCGGGCGGGCGCTGATGACGTTCGGCTCGATGAAGTTCATGGCAAGCGCGATGGCTTTCCAGAGCTTCTGGAGCGAGTGCTCCGAAGCACCGTGCAGTCGGTGCCACTCGGAGTAGGTCATGTGATCCTGGCTGCGGAAGTACTCCTCGTTGCCGGCAAGCGCTGGCCAGAGGCCTTTGATGAGCGAGATTTTGTCCCACATGGTGAGAAAGTCCGCCTGCAAACCGCCGACCACCTCGGCCCATGGGCTGGGCAGGTTGGCCTTCTTGAAGAACGACTGCTTGCCGTCCGGTTCGGCGTAAATCAGCGAGTGCTCCTTCCAGAGGTAGTTGTCCCCCGCGCCGATTCTGTTCAGGTACTCCTGAAGCTGGGCGTAACCACCGAAAACGATGTGCAGCCCGGACTCTATCGAGTCGCCGTCACTGTCCTTCCAGACCGAAACTTTTCCACCGAGCACCTTGCGTTTTTCGTACAGCTCGACGCTATAACCGCGATCGACCAGCTCGATGGCTGCGCTGAGACCGGCGACACCGGCTCCGAATATGGCTACTTTCAACGTTGCTTGGATTGCTTGAGGTTGGAGATGCTGAAAAATATTGCAGAATATAAGGTTTGAGACGCATTTCCGAAAAGGTGACGGGAGTGGCCAGTGGCCAGAATTCCGGAGGCTTACGAAGGATCGTTTGTCTTTTCTTCTCCTTGTCGCTCTTCAGGCTTTTTTTCGGGCTCGTCGGCCTGAAATTTTTTAAGCATTCTGTCAACTTCGTCGAAGAAGCGGAAACCGAGGTTGAGCGACTCCTTGACAACGAACCGCAGGTCTTGAAATGCAGGCCGGTTATATCTTTCCGGCTGCCGGATCAACCGGCCGGAGGAATCCGGAGTTTCGTTTTCATCAGCGGAGAACTTTCTGGACAGCTCTTTCATGACGGTAACTCAGTCGATAAAGGTGATGAATCTCTTTTTGCTGATTCTGGATGGTCGCTCGGACTGCTACCTCATACAGAGAAAGCAGTTGAGAGACATAGATTATTAACTTACATTCTTGTCTGTAAATAACAAGATTTTTATTCAACGGTTGCAGCTGTTTGTCGAGATTAGATCCTAAAATATTTAGGAAAATTACCTCTCTAAGCCATTATTATTTAGAATAAGCTTGTTTATTTCTTAGATTTCATTAATTTCCTACAAAATCGAAGATTCTGCTTATGTCCGGACACCTTGACCTCATCGACCTGAAGATCATTGAATCCCTTGGCGGCAACGGGCGGATACGTCTGAGCGAGTTGGCCGAGGTGGTCGGTTTGTCGATTCCTTCAGTCAGCGAGCGTCTCGACAAGCTTCAGAAGAACGGTATCATCAAGGGGTTCACGATGGAGGTCGATGAGCGGCAGCTCGGTTTCGACATCCAGGCTTTCGTGCGTGTGCGCGTCGATTCCTCGAAGCACTACAAGTCGTTTATGGAGCACGTCATGAAAGAGGAGGAGATCATGGAGTGCTACTCCGTCACCGGAGAGGGTTCGCATATCCTCAAGGTTATGACGCACAACACCGCTTCGCTCGAACGGTTCCTGTCGCGCATCCAGAGCTGGCCGGGAGTGCTGGGCACCAACACCAGTTTCGTTCTTTCACAGTTGAAAAGGAATAACAGGATCTGCGCCGAGATTGTTCGCAACAATCTGCAGGACCGGCAGGTGCTGATTACCTTCGATGAAAAGAAATCGAGAAAATAACCAGCAGTCATTTCAGGTTTAATCAACCACGTCTAAAACAGTCAAAAACAAGTAAAGGAGGATCTCTTGAGTAACGAGAGCAAAAAAACGGTGGTGTCCTACTATGGCGCATTGACCTTTGGTACTGAAGCCATGAGCGAAAGACTTCCCAAAGAGGTTTTCAAGGCGCTGCAGGAAACAATCAAGGCCGGCAAAAAGCTTCCCGCCGACATCGCCGGTGTTGTAGCCCACGGCATGAAAGAGTGGGCCATGGAGCATGGCGCTACCCACTATACCCACTGGTTCCAGCCGATGACCGGTACGACCGCAGAAAAACACGATGCCTTTCTGACCACCCAGATGGATGGCACCGTGATTGAGCGTTTCTCTGGCGAGCAGCTCATCCAGGGCGAGCCTGATGCTTCGAGCTTCCCGTCGGGTGGTATGCGTTCGACCTTCGAGGCCCGTGGCTACACCGCATGGGATCCCTCCAGCCCGGCATTCCTGATGAAGGGCGGCAAGGGCATGACCCTCTGCATTCCGACGGTCTTTATCTCTTATCACGGTGAGGCTCTTGACGAGAAGACTCCGCTGCTGCGCTCCATGGAGGCTGTCAGCAAGGCTGCTATCCGCCTGCTCGATACCATCGGTATCACCGGCGTGACCAAGGTTAACACCTATGCCGGTCCCGAGCAGGAGTACTTCCTGATCGACAAAAAGTTCTATACCCAGCGTCCTGACCTCGTCATGACCGGTCGCACCCTGCTTGGCGCTCTGCCGCCGAAGGGCCAGCAGCTTGAGGACCACTACTTCGGTTCGATTCCTGATCGCGTGCTCGAGTTCATGCAGGAGGTCGAAGAGGAGCTGTTCCTGCTCGGCATTCCGGCCAAGACCCGTCACAACGAGGTGGCTCCGCACCAGTTCGAGATCGCTCCGATCTTCGAGCAGGCCCACATCGCCTCCGACCACAACCTGCTGGTGATGGAGGTGATGCGCAAAGTGGCTGACAAGAAAGGCTTCTCGCTCCTGCTCTTTGAAAAGCCATTCGCAGGCATTAACGGTTCGGGCAAGCACAACAACTGGTCGATCGGCATCGATGGCGGCATGAACCTCCTCGATCCCGGCGATACTCCCGAATCCAACATCAGCTTTCTTGTTTTCCTCGTCGCCGTGCTCAAAGGCGTGCTCAAGCGCTCGGCTATTCTCCGCGCATCGGTTGCCAGCATCGGCAACGACCACCGTCTCGGCGCCAACGAGGCTCCGCCGGCTGTCGTCACCGTTTTCCTCGGCGACCTGCTCGAGCGTGTGCTCGATGCCATCGAGAGCGGCAAGGTCGATCTGAAGACCGAGAAGCAGATTCTCGACCTCGGTCTCAGCCACCTGCCGGTGCTCAACAAGGATTACACCGACCGTAACCGCACCTCGCCGTTCGCCTTCACCGGCAACAAGTTCGAGTTCCGCGCCGTCGGCTCAAGCCAGCCGATCTCGGTGCCGAACACGGTGCTCAACACGATTATGGCAGAGGCTGTCGATGACCTGAACGCCGAAATTCTCGCAAAGATCGAGGGTGGTATGCCCAAAGAGGAGGCGATTCTCGCCGCCGTTCGCGAGGGCATCACCGCAACCAAGGCCGTGCGCTACCCTGGTGACAACTACAGCGAAGACCTCCAGAGGGCTGCTGCCGAGCGTGGCTTGCCGAACATGAAGAACACCCCGGAATCGGTTCGCGCCTGGACCGACAAGGGCACTATTGCCATGTTCGTCAAGTACGGTGTCTTGACCGCCGAGGAGATCGACTCCCGTTACAACGTCCGTATCGAGCGCTACGTGAAAGGCATCGACATCGAGGCCCGCACGCTGCTGCTTATGATCAAGACCATGGTCATTCCGGACGCATCGGAGTACCAGGGCGATCTGGCCAGCTCCTTCAACAATCTGGTTGCAGCTGCTGAATCCATCGGCCTGTCCGATGCAGCGTTCCAGAGTCAGGCAGGTCTTCTCAAGACGCTGGCCGAAGATCTGTCGAAGCTGATCGATCTGACCGCCATCCTTGAAGAGACCATCGAGGAGATGGAAGAGCAGGAGACGGAGCTCGACAAGGCCGATTTCTGCGCTGCAAGGCTTCTGCCCTGCATGAACGCCATCCGCGAGGTTGCCGACAAGATCGAGGTACAGGTCGACCGCAGCCGCTGGCAGCTTCCAACCTACTCCGAGATGCTCTTCGAGCACTAAGAGCTGGAGCGAAAGCACAAGTAAAAAGAGGCCTGCCAAAGCGGGCCTCTTTTGTTTTTTGTGGAGAAGTGGACTTGGCGGACAGGGAGGACTACTCTCCGATGATTTTGATGAGCACTCGTTTGCGGCGTCGTCCATCGAACTCTCCGTAGAAGATTTGTTCCCAGGGGCCGAGGTGAAGCTCACCTTTGGTGACGGCCACCACCACTTCGCGACCCATGATCTGGCGTTTATGGTGCGCGTCGCCGTTGTCTTCGCCGGTGCGGTTGTGCCGGTAATGCGACGGGTCGTGTGGCGCAAGCTCTTCGAGCCACTGCTTGTAGTCGGCGTGCAGGCCCGGTTCGTCGTCGTTGATGAAGACCGATGCGGTGATGTGCATCGCGTTGACCAGGCACAGCCCCTCCCGGATGCCGCTCTCATCGAGCGCGCGTGAAACGTCGCGGGTGATGTTGACGAAATCCATTCGGGATGCCACCTCCATCCAAAGCTCTTTGTGGTACGATTTCATTGATATTCCGGTTCGGGATTACGCAGGATGATTTTGGTATGGCTTTGTGTTTATCGCTTGAAAAGCCGTATAATTGTCGTTCAAAGATAACAAGAAACATCTCAAGGTTCGCGCCCATGACCGATCTTTTCCAGTACCCGATGTCGTATCCCGGCTGGTGGCTCAGCAACTACTACTACTTCACCTGGACGCTGGCCATGCTGTTTCTCGCCGGCGGATGGGCCTTTTTCTACCGGTACGGCAAGTTCAGTTATGGCGTCGATTTCGGCTGTTTCTGGAAAACCGCCCTTCTGGTCATCATGACCACCATTGCGCTTGGAGGACCGTCGTATTACAACACGAAATTCGTCGCCGAGCACGGCAACGACGGAGATTCCGTTTTGCTCGCACCCGACCGCATCGAGTACCGTTTCCGCAACGGTGAGAAGAAGATGTTTCTGCTGAAGGACATTGTGTCGATTTATCAGGAACCGGTGACCTACAACCCGCCACCGAAGATTTTCATCGTCGCCAAAAACGCAGGTCTCCGGGACTCGATTACTGTCACCGAGGGCAAATACGGCCTTCCGGACGTTGACAAGCTGCTTTCAGCGCTGTCGGCCAGGACGGGCTTGCAGATCAAACGGCCCTAAACACGGTATCCAGCGCATTTCCCATGCAGAGTTCCCGGGGCGAACAGGCTGCCGTGCCTGTGCGGCTGGTCGTTGACATCGGCAATACGACTACAACGCTGGCGATTTTTACCGATGCGCCTGAACCGTCGGTTGCGTCGGTACCGAGTGCGCTGTTTGCCGATTCCAGCGCAATGCGCGAAGTATTTGGCAATATGGCCCGGAAGCACGGCGAGCCACAGGCCGTCGCCATTTGCAGCGTGGTGCCTTCCGCAGCCGCAGCCGGTTCGGCGCTCATCGAATCGCTCTTCTCCGTGCCGGTACTGACCATCTGCAGTAGGCTCCGGCTCCCGTTCCAGCTTGAATACGCAGCCCCGCACACCTTCGGTGCGGATCGCCTTGCCCTGTGCGCATGGAGCCGACATCTCTTTGAAGGAAAACCGGTTATCGCTGTCGATATTGGCACGGCCATCACCTTCGACGTGCTTGAATCGTCGGGAGTGTACCGTGGCGGTCTCATTATGCCGGGTATCGACATGATGGCTGGCGCGCTCCATTCGAGAACTGCGCAGCTTCCTCAGGTACGGATTGACAGGCCGGAGAGCCTTCTCGGGCGCTCGACGGACGAATGCATCAAAAGCGGAATTTTCTGGGGAGCGGTCAGACAGATCAGCGGCCTCATCGAAGCCATTGCCGGGGAGCTGATGGGTAACTCCGGCGATTCACCGGTCGAAGTGATCGTCACCGGCGGCAATAGCAGAATTATCGCCCCGAAGATCGGCCCGGTCAGTGTTATCGACGAACTCGCCGTCCTGCGCGGCAGCGATCTCTTGCTGCGGATGAATTCGTGAATTGATCGGGAAAAATCAGACAGATCCGTCTTATCCGTCCGATTTCCTAAGGGTGGGCGTTAAACTCGCTCCTGCAAAGCCTCGAACTTGGGGCTTACCGCTTTTTCTCTTCCCCCCCGGCTTGAAAGCCGGGGCAACAGAAGAGAATGTAAGATCGAATGTCCGCAGGGTTAAAACCCTGCTGAAGAGAACCACCCCATCGCGTCCTCAATCGACTGAATCACTTCGGCTTTTGCGATCTCCTTATCGTGCAAAAAGGCGTGGCCGATCTGGTCGAGGAGGACGAAGCGGAGCTGCTTGTCGATCTTCTTTTTGTCGGAGAGCATACTTTCCACCAGCTTTTTGCGGTCGAGTGAGAGGAAGCGCTTCTGGACGAGGCCGCGCGGGAAGCGGAAGCGGGCGAGCAGCGCGAGGCCTTCGCGCAGATCAGCTTCGGCGAGGAAGCCGAGCCGGTGTGAGAGGAAGAGTGCGCAGACCATGCCGATGGTGACCGCCTCGCCGTGGCGGAGGTTGCGGTACTCGGCCATTTTTTCGAGACCGTGCGCGAAGGTGTGGCCGAAGTTCAGCGTCGCCCGCAGGCCGCTGGTTTCGCGGAAATCTTTTTCCACCACGTCGGCCTTGATGAAGGCACTGCGGCTGACCGCTTTGGAGAGCCACGGCTCTTCGAGTTGCACCACTTCGTTCCAACGAGTGGCAAGCAGGTCGAAGAACTCGCGGTCGGCGATGAAGCCGTATTTCACCACCTCCGACATGCCGCCGTAAATTTCGCGCGAGGGGAGTGTCCGCAAGTAGGCGGGGTCGATCAGCACCAGCTCCGGCATGTGGAAGAAGCCGATGAGATTTTTGCCGAGCGGGTGGTTGATGGCTACCTTGCCGCCGATGGAGCTGTCGGTCATGGCGAGCAAGGTCGTCGGCAACTGCACCACCGGAATGCCGCGGTAGTAGCTCGCCGCGATGTAGCCGCCGAGGTCGCCCACCACGCCACCGCCTGCGCAGAGCAGGTTCCAGCTCCGGTCAACGTCTGCCTCAATCATCTGTCCGTACAGCTTCCACGCCGTCGAGACGCTTTTCGAGGTCTCGCGCGCGGGCACGACGAGTTCAATGGTGCGGAAGCCCTGGCGCTGCATCGATTCGATGATCGCGTCGCCGAAAAGCCTGCGGGTGTTCTCGTCGAAAAGCAGCACGGTTTTTTTGCCGAGTTCCCTCGTGGCGTAGAGTTCGCCGACGGAGTCGATGACTGGCGTTCTGACGATGATATGGCTGGACGGAGTCTGCATGTCTTACTTTTCGTTAGTGTTGTTTTTCGACGCGCGGCGAATGTGGCGCTCGATTTTGCGTGTCAGCTCCTCGACGCTTGTACCAATCTTTTTCGAGTCGGTGAAGAACACCAGATCGGCCTTCAGGTAGCGGGGTTCCCGTTTTTTCAGAAGCTCCGCGATGCGCTGCTGAATCTCTTCTCGCGTCAGCTTCTGCCCGTCCGGGCCTTTGAGCAGGGGGCGGTCGGTTTTGTGCTGGAGCCGGAGCGTGAGAATTTCAGGACTGGACTTGAGGTAGATCAGTGTGCCGTGCGTAGAGATCAGCTCGAAGCAGCGATCGTTTTCAAGCACGCCGCCCCCCAGCGAGACCACCATTTTTTCCTGCCGGCCGATCTTTTCGAGCGTGCTGAGTTCGAGCGAACGGAAGGCATCTTCACCATCCTCGGCGAAGATTCGGTTGATGCTCTTTCCGGCGGCAAGCTCGATTTCACGGTCGAGGTCGATGAACTCGAAGCCGAGCGAGTTGGCCAGGAGCGGGCCGATGGTCGATTTGCCTGAACCGCTGAAGCCGGTCAGAAAGATGAGTGAGTGGTGTTTCATCCTGTTATTCTGCGGGCGACGGCGTCCCGCTGTTGATTTGCGGCCAATATACGAAAAAACGGAGCGATAACCGGCGAGGCGCGATTGTTTCAGCCGCTGAAAGATGAGATAGCTTTGTGGCAGCAATTTCGATCACTGGAAATCATCGTTTATGAAAAGTCTGTATATCATCAAGGCCGGGAGCACCTTTGCCACCGAGATGGAGCGGCTCGGCGATTTTGAGGAGTGGGTGCGGCGCGGGCTGGGCGACGTGGCGTGCCCGGTTGCGGTGGTGAACGCCGAGGGCGGCGAGGCGTTGCCAGCGCCGGAGCTGTGCGCCGGGGCGGTTGTCACCGGCTCGCACGCCATGGTGACTGACAATCTGCCGTGGAGTGTCGCCATTGAGCGGTGGATACAAGAGCTGATCGCCGCCCGAGTGCCTTTCCTCGGCATCTGCTACGGCCACCAGCTTCTCGGACGGGCGGTTGGCGGCGAGGTGGGCTACCATCCGCGAGGCCGGGAGGTCGGCACGGTCTCCATCGAACTGACGCCTGAAGGCCAGCGCGATCCGCTTTTCGAGGGCATCCCGGCGCGGTTCGTAGCGCACGCGACTCATGCGCAGAGCGTGTTGCGGCTGCCGGAGGGCACTGTCCATCTCGCTTTCAACGGCTTCGAATCGTATCACGCCTTCCGGGTAGGTGAATCGGCTTGGGGCGTGCAGTTCCACCCGGAGTACACGCGGGAGATCATGCAGACTTACGTGCGCGATGAGATCGCTGACCTCGAAGCGGCTTGCGAAGATGCCGGAGCGTTACGCGAGGTGGTGTCGGAGGCGCCGCTGGCCGGGCGGGTGCTTACAAATTTTGCCAGCGTTGTTTGCCGGACTCTCTGAGCCGCTGTACGAGGCCGGTCAGGCGGCGCTTTGACTTGCAGTTTTTTATCGCCAGCGCGAGCGCTTTCGGTTCGGCGACGATCACCACGAGCTTGCGACCGCGCGTGACCGCCGTGTAGATGAGGTTGCGTTCGAGCAGCGTGAAGTGCTGCATGGCGAGCGGAATGACGACCGCCGGGTATTCAGAACCCTGGCTTTTGTGAATGCTTGTCGCATAGGCGAGCGACAGTTTGTCGAGGTCGCTGAAGTCGTATTCGACGCGGTGGTGGTCAAAGCGGGCCGTCAGCGTTTCCGCCTTGGCGTCAATCTGCTCGACAAGTCCGATGTCGCCGTTGAAGAGCTCCTTGTCGTAGTTGTTGACTGTCTGGAGCACCTTGTCGCCCGGCGCGAAGGTCGTCCCGCATCGCGTCACTTTCGGCTCGGCGGTGGGGTTGAGCTTCGCCTGAAGTTCGGCGTTCAGCGCATGCACGCCGACGCCGCCCTTGTTCATCGGCGTGAGCACCTGCACGTCACGCACCGCGTCGAGGCCGAAGCGCTTCGGGATGCGCTCCGTGACGAGCTGCATCACCTTGTCGTGAATCTCCTCTGGCGAGCCGGCTTTCACGATGTAGAAGTCCGACAGCTCGTCGCCTTCGGCGGTCAGCGGCATTTCGCCTTGGTTGATGCGGTGGGCGTTGACGACGATCATCGACTCGGCGGCCTGCCGGAAGATTTCGGTGAGGCGCACGGTCGGGATCGCCTCCGACGAGATCATGTCGGCGAGCACCGCGCCGGGGCCGACCGACGGAAGCTGATCGACGTCGCCGACGAAGACCACCGCCGCGCGGTCGGGGATCGCCGCCACGAGCTTTTGCATCAGCACCACATCGACCATCGACGTCTCGTCCACCACCACCAGCGATGCGTCGAGCGGGTTGCCGCGTCCGCGCTTGAAGTCGAACGCCTGCGGATCGAATTCGAGGAGGCGGTGGATCGTCTTTGCTTCGATGCCGGTCGATTCGGTGAGGCGCTTGGCCGCGCGGCCGGTGGGTGCGCAGACCGCCACGGAGACCTTTTCGCGCTGGAGCACCGAGAGGATCGCCCGCAGAATCGTCGTTTTGCCGACGCCCGGCCCGCCGGTGATGATCGAGACCTTGCTGGCTAGCACGAGCGTCACCGCGCTGCGCTGCGAGGGGGAAAGTTCAAGGCCGGTTGTCTCCTCGATCCAAGGCAGCGCGTCGTGCGGGTCGAGCGCATCCCATGGCAGCGGGCCGCGCAAGAGGCGATGCAGGCCGGAGGCGACGCCCGTTTCTGCGCGGTGCAGCGATTCGAGGAAGAGGCATGGAACGTCGTCGATGGTTTCGCCCACGATGCGGCGGGTCAGCTTTTCGTTCGTCACCGCTTCGGCCACGAGCGGGCGGTCGATATGGAGCAGGCGCGACGCTTCGTTGATCAGCGTCTCTTCCGGCACCGCACAGTGGCCGCTTTGCGACAGCTCGCCGAGCACGTGGCTGATGCCCGCCTCGGCCCGCATCAGCGAGTTTTTTGCAACGCCGAGGCTCGTGGCGATGGCGTCGGCAGTCTGGAAGCCGATGCCTTCGATGTCGAGCGAGAGGCGGTAGGGATTCTCGGTGATTGTCGCGATGGCCCGTTCGCGGTAACGGCGGTAGATCTTCCAGGCCCGCGCAACGCCGACGCCGTGCGTTTGCAGGAAGAGCATGATGTCGCGGATCGCCTTCTGCTCGGCCCACGACTCCGTCACCATATCGAGTCGCTTGCGCCCGATACCGGGGATTTCAAGCAGCCGCTCAGGATCGTTCTCGATTATTTCGAACACCGCGTCACCGAAGCGTTCGATCAGCTTTTTCGCGTAGAAATTGCCGATTCCCTTCACCTGTCCGGAGGCGAGGTAGCGCTCCTTGCCTTCGAGTGTGGTGGGTTGCACGGGGGTGATTTTCGAGGCCTTGAATTGCAATCCATGCGTGCGGTCGTTCTGCCACGAGCCGACGCACTCCATGATCTGCCCCACGGCGGGCGAGGCGGCGCGGCCCACCACAGCAACCGGCTCACGTTGCCCGGCGACCCGTAGGCGCAGTACCGTGAAGCCCGACTCCTCGCTGTAAAAGGTCACCCGCTCGATCGAACCAGAGAGGCGCTCTTCGTGTGAGTCGGCGGGTGTTTGCATGATTCGGGTGGCTGTTGTGGACGAAGAACGGAGCCGGGTTTTACGGCTTCCTGGCGGCGAGCTTTTGCAAGGCTTCGAGTGCGCGGTCGCACCCGGCATCGGCTTTGCGCTTGTCGCCGAGCGACAGGGTTGCGGTGCTTCTGTTGGTGTTCAGTGTCGAGAGACGCACGATCTCGCTGTTGACGCGCATGAACTCGCTGAAGTCCGTTGCAGCTTCGCGGATGTAAGCGAGGCTTTTTTGCCGGTCATTTTGCTGAGCGTTTTCAGAGCGGCGCTGGCTTTGGCCTGTTCAGCCAACATCGAGGATTCGAGCTTTTTCTTGTCGGCATCAGCCGTGGCGTCGATGTGGCGCGACTGGAGCAGTGCGATGTTGCGGATGGCGATGCGGGCATCTCCGGCGATCTTGTCCATCTGCGCTTTTCTGGAAGCCGGGGTGAGCTTTGCCGTCAGCTTGGCGAGATTGTCGTCGATTTTATGCATCAGATCCGCGCCGATCGAGTTTGAAAGGTCGAGCGCCTTGTCATTGGTGTGCTGCGGGGCTGATTCGAGCAGGCTGGCATCGATCTGCTGAACCTCTGCCCACGATTTGCCGAATTTGGCGACCAGCTCCTTCTCTTTTGCAGAGCCGCTTTTGGCGATGATCGTTTCAAGTGTTTTCAGGTCGCGATTAACTTCTCGGGCCGCAGCTTTTGACTGCTCGGCGAAACCTGCCGACTCCTCGTCGCTTGTGGACAGGACGGCGCTTTTCTCCTTTTCAGCGGAACGCGCGAGGTTCATCCGCATATCCGCCAGGAGAGCCAGCTTCTGGGACCCGGCGGAGCCGCCATTGATGATCGACGCGCTCTGGAGCCAGAACGACGCCAGCAGCGTGATCAGTGCTGTTGCCACAAGGCTTGCCGCCCATGCCAGTCCTATACTTTTGCCTGCTTCTTTCTCGTCCCTGTTCGTCATGAGCATCTCGATGGTTGACTGGCATTCAGAGGTAATCCGTTGCCCCGGAATGCCCGGAAAAGTTTATTTTTTAACGATTCGGGGAATATACAAAAGGACTTGCACGATTTGCCGCCAAAAGGTTTCGTCCGTTTCGTGAAAATTAAAAATATGAAGATCAACCATGATGCAAGCCAAACCTGAAGAGGTCTCGCTGGTCGATGCGCTGGTTGATCCCTGGCTGGGGGTGATCGGGCGCGATTTCGCAGGTTACCGCAACCACTGCCGCCGGGTGTTCATTTTCGCCTGCGCGTTGGCCGGAGCGGAAGGGGAGATGCGCGAAAAAATGGCGATAGCGGCTGCGTTTCACGACCTCGGCATCTGGACGGACTCCACCTTCGACTACAGTTAAACCCTTCCGCCAGGCCGACTGGATCGACCTCACCTTCGGCGCTCGCACCTTCGGCCTCGAACGCCGCTACATCCGCGAAATCCAGCGCCGCTATCCGAATTCCGGTTTCCACCTCGCGCTTGCAAGATTGAGTTTCGAGCGGATGAAAACGCATCCGAAAGATCCGTTGCCGATGATGAGGTGGTAGGCTAAGCGAAGCGGTAGTCCAGCGATGAATGTGTGGAAATGGATTTTGAAATCGATATGTTGATTTCAATTGCAATTTTTATTGTGCAAATACGATGACTGCTACAGCAATTGAAAATAATTCTTGCGCTCTTTGGGCTTGGGCTGAGGGACGGATGATTTTTTTGAGCTTGCAATGGGTGTATAATCGGTTTTTCGGCGGATCGATTCGGGATTTTGAAAGCGGCGTCGGCAGAGGAGCTGAAAAAGGTGACGGTCGAGGGGATTGTCGCCGAGCATTTTCAGCTTCCGCTGCCGGAAGTAGCGGCGTGGTGTTATGCTGGATCAGTGTGAAAAAGTGATAGTTAGGATTTTTATGCGGAAACCATATAATCAATGTTATGTATCAAGAAGAGGCTGTTGAAATTCGCAGAAATTGTTAAACGAATCACGGGTTTTGGTACTCCAATTTTTGGCATTTCATGGATTCCGCCAGAATCAGAACGCGTTGCGGCAAAACGTATCATTTCTCAGCTCGAAAACCGGCGCGTTCTGTATAAATCGAGCGAAATGGAAGTTCCAGAACATTGCGTAACCTCTATAATTGACATCCGCCGAATGCTTTCCCTTGAGCTTGATTCTTTAGAAGATAAGTCGGTTTTGGCAAAGTCAATACGAGCGATGCGCGCTGCTTGTCGAAAATTCCTCGATTTAGTGCAGGCAGATCACAGGATAGTTCGTTTCGGGGCGCATTTTGGTCATTTTGCAAGTTGGGAATTCAATGGTGCAGTAGGTGAGCTTCGTGGAGTGTTTGGTGTTCATTTTGCCCAGATTGCGGCGCAGTACGGTTTGGATATCGAGGATGATTTAGCTGCAATCCTTCCAGTGCCGGGCGAATCAACGGAAACATAACAAAAGCTAAATAAGAGGTTTTACTGCTGCTTTTTATTTCTTTTCTCCCCAATCCTCCCAAACAACTCGTAAGCCGTCGAATCTTCGACAATCACCTGTCGGAAATCTCCTTCTTTCGCTACCTCATCTCCAATCTCGATAATCACGTCGTTATCGACTTCGGGGGCGTCGTATTCGGTCCGTCCATAGGCGACGTTTTCCTCGATGCGGTCGATGAGAACTTTGAGCGTCTGGTCTTCGAACTTGCGGTTGAGGCTGGCCGAAATTCCTTCCTGTAACTCCATCAGTTCGCTGACCCGCTCCTCCTTCTCTTCGTCACTCACAGTGTCGTCCAGCGCGTAGGCGGGGGCGTGTTCTTCGTGGCGGTAGGGGAAGCAGCCGAGGCGGTCGAAGCGGGTTTGGCGGACGAAGTCGAGCAGTTCCTCGAACTCTCCGCGGGTTTCGCCGGGGTAGCCGGCGATCATGGTGGTGCGGAGGCGGATGTCGGGGTTTCGCTGGCGGATGTCGTCGATGAGCTGTTCGGTGGCCTTGCGTCCGATGCCTCGTTGCATCGAACGGAGGATGCGGTCGTTGATGTGTTGCAGCGGCATGTCAAGGTAATTGCAGACGTTACGGCGCTCGCGCATGGTATCGATCACCTCCAGCGGGAAGTTGAGCGGGTAGGCGTAGAGCAGGCGGATCCAGTCGAAGCCCATGTCGGAGAGGCGCAGCGTGAGGTCGTTCAGCGCGGACTTGCCGTAGAGGTCGTAGCCATAGACGCTGATGTCCTGAGCGATGAGATTCAGCTCCTTGACGCCCTGCTCTTGCAGTAGCGCGGCTTCGCGCAGAAGCTGCTCGACTGGCTGGCTGACGTATGGGCCGCGAATCTTCGGGATCGAGCAGAAGGAGCAGTGCCGGTTGCACCCTTCGGAAATTTTCAGAAATGCGTAGTGCGGTGGTGTGAGCAGTTCGCGCCGGTCGAACAGTTCCTCCCGGTATTTCGCGCCGATGGCCACGAGCACCTCCGGCAGTTCCCGGGTGCCGAACCATCCGTCAACCTCCGGTATTTCCTCGGCGAGTTCGTTGCGGTAGAGTTCGACGAGGCAACCCATCACGTAAACCTCGCGGACGCCACCGTCCTCCTTTTTGCCGATGGCAGCGAGGGTCTCGTTGATCGACTCCTCTTTGGCATCCTCGATGAAGCCGCAGGTGTTGATGAGGATGATGTCGGCCTCGTCCGCGTCATCTGTAAAAGTCAACCCCGAGGCGAGTGCCTGCGCCATGAGACGCTCGCTGTCCACGGTGTTCTTCGAGCAGCCGAGACTGAGCAGGAAGATTGCCGGTTTGCGTTCCGTTTCAGCCATTGTCATTACCGTTGAACTCCATGAGGAACGCCTCTTTCCACTCCCTGAAAGTGCCCGTCTGGATATGCTGACGCGCGGTCGAGGTGAGCCAGAGGTAGAACGAGAGGTTGTGCATCGTGCAGAGCTTCAAGCCGAGAATCTCGCCAACGTTGAGCAGATGGCGGATGTAAGCGCGCGAGTAGTTGCGGCAGACGTGGTTGTCGAACCCTTCGTCGATGGGGCGGAAGTCGTCGGCGTACTTTCCGGCGCGCAGGTTGATCGTGCCTTTGCGGGTATAGACGCGCCCGTTGCGCCCCTCGCGCGTCGGGATGACGCAGTCGAACATGTCGATGCCTCGCTCGATGGCGTTGAGAATGTTCGCGGGCGTACCGACCCCCATCAGGTAGCGCGGCTTCGATTCGGGCAAAATGGTGTGCGACAGTTCAATCATCCGGTACATCTCCTCCGCAGGTTCGCCGACCGCCATGCCGCCGACCGCGTAGCCGTCGAAATCCATGCCGACCAGCTCCTGGCTTGAGTGAGCGCGCAAATCGTCGAAGGTGCCGCCCTGTGTGATGCCGAACTGGAACTGCTCGTAGCCGTAGTGCGGGCGGGTGGAAAGAAAATGGGTTCTCGCCCGCTCGGCCCAGCGCAGCGTCAGCTCGCCGGACTTGCGTACGTACTCCCGTTCGGCAGGCCACGGCGGACACTCGTCGAGTGGCATCATGATGTCGCTGCCAATGATGCGCTGCGTATCGACCACGTTCTCCGGTGTAAAGTGGAGTTTCGAGCCGTCGAGATGCGATTTGAACATCACTCCCTCCTCGCTGATTTTGCGCAGATCGGTGAGCGAATAGACCTGATAGCCGCCGCTATCGGTCAACAGCGGGCCATCCCAATTCATGAAGCGGTGAACGCCGCCTGCCTTGAAGAGAATGTCGTTGCCGGGCTTGAGGTAGAGGTGGTAAGTGTTGGCGAGAATGATTTTTGCGTCGAGCGCCTTCAGCTCCTCTGGCTCGACCGACTTGACGCTGGCGCGAGTGCCGACCGGCATGAAAATCGGCGTGGGAATGTCGCCGTGGCTGGTCGAGAGCACGCCGCAACGCGCGGCTGAGTGGCGGTCTGTGGAGAGAACTGAAAATTTCATAGTGCTGGGCAGGTGACGGAAACTGATGGCGTAGCCATAACGATGAATGAAGGTAGGGAACCGTATTCACAAATAAAAATTGACATGCTTTGCGTGTTTGTTAAAGCAATAATGAAGAAAATAACGGTATAAAATTTTATAGATGGGCAAAAATGTTGTAAGTTTAAAATATACTTCATAGAGAATGAAAATTTATGTATAAGGTGCCGCTGATGTATATGCGAGCAATATATGAAAGGCGTATTTCGAGTCCGGCAAACCTTTAAACACTATCTTCCTCATGTCAGGGAATAGCACAAGCGCAATGTTCGGATTTTCGAATTCGGATATATCCGTTTCTTCTGGACATACTCTTCATCTTGATGACGTGTTGCCTCAGTCCATGTACATGGTGGATGCGGATGGGCGTATGGTACGCTGGAGCCCGTGGTTTCGGGACCGGATCGCCGGACTTTCTGATGCGGAGGTGGCTTCGATCGATTTTCTTGAACTGATTCATCCCGAAGACAGAGAGCTGGTCCGGCAGCGAATGCGGAAGATTCTCGATCAGGGCGTTCAGGACAGTCTTGAGGTCAGGATATTTCTCAAAGGTGGGCCTGCATTTCGCTGGTTTTTTCTTGTGGCCAACCGATATGAATATGACGGGCACTATTTCATAACCGGTACAGGCATCGATATTACCCGTCTGAAAAATTCGGGTATGGCTATGATGCATGGTGAACAGCGGTACCGCTCAATGTTTGAAAAGGTCGATGCACCGGTGTTCATTACCGACACCAATGGTGTTATTGTCTATGTTTCACCGGCTTTTGAAAAGATAACCGGTTACTCATTCTCAGAATGCGTGGGCAAGCCGTTCCTCGAATGCTGCAAAGAAATTGAGCCGGGAGGAGTATCGTTTTCCATGTTCAGCGACGTCATATCAAACGCTTCAGCCGTCAAGGCCAGCGAAATCACGATTCTCAAGAAAGATGGTTCGTCGAGTTACGTTGAATTGAAATTTCAGCGTTATCATGATAACCGTAACGAAGGTGTGATCGGGGTGCTTTACGATCTCACCCAGCGCAAAAGGCTTGAGTTGCTGATGGAGTTCCGTCTCGGGCTTTTGCAGCACGCCGACAAGACGTCTATCGATGAAATTATGCAAAAGATGCTCGACGAAGCTGAAAAGCTTACCGACAGCATGTTCAGCTTTATCTGTTTTCTTTCTGTTGATTCGGGCGGCGTGTCTGACTGTATTTTGTCGAGCAGTGTTCGTGATCGGATGGGGGCGACGAGCCAAAGCGGAGAGCAGTTTCCATTCGATGTGATGCCGTTTCTGAATGATGCCATCAAATCCGGCCGAGCCAGCATTGTCAACGGATACCTTGAACAGGCTCATTCAGACGTTTCTTTTGATCATTCCGCCATATTCAACAGCCTTTCAGTCCCGATCATTGAGTGCGGCAATGTTGTTGCCGTTCTGCTGGTTAGTAACAAGCGTACGCCCTATACCGACAATGATGTTCACTGGGTAGGTATGCTTACTGATCTTGTCTGGGAGATTGTGCTCCGGAAACGGGCAGCGCAGGCCGAGATTAACAATCAGTCGCTTCTGCTGCAAATTCAGAAGATGGAGCTTGTCGGTCAGCTTGCTGGTGGCATAGCCCATGACTTCAACAACATGCTTGGGGTTATTCTCGGCAATGCCGAACTGGCGCTGTCGAGTGATGGCCTTGAGGCATCGGTTGAGGAGAATCTGCAGGAAATTTACCGGGCGGCTGAACGTTCGGCTGAAATGACCAGCCAGTTGCTTGCATTTGCTCGCAAGCAGACGGCTATGCCCAAACCGGTGAATATCGATGAGGTAGTTCAGGATTCGCTGCCGATTCTGCAAAGAGTGGCAGGAGAAAAAATTGAGATTGAATTACGGCTGTGTGGTGATGACTGCCGGCTTCACATCGATCCGTCCCAGATCGAACAGATTCTGATGAATCTCTGTATTTATGCCCGTGACGCTATGAATGGGGCCGGAAAAATCGTTATTGAGGCGAAGCGAATCAACATCGCACCGTCACAGCATAGTGGCGGCGATTTCAGATTGTCAGGGGATTTTATCATGCTTTCCGTGACCGATACCGGTCAGGGTATTGCTGATATCCACAAGTCGCACATTTTCGAGCCGTTTTTCACCACCAAGGTACTGGGGAAAGGCACCGGTCTTGGACTTTCGTCGGTCTATGGTATTGTCAAACAGAACAGGGGGTTTGTCGATTTTGAAAGTAAAGTGGGAGTCGGGACTACGTTCCATATCTATCTGCCTCTCTATAAAAAGCATGATATTTCTGGAGCTGACAACGGTACCGGCAGCGGCAAAAATGAACAGACGACGATTCTTGTTGTCGAAGACGAACTCGAAATTCTCAATCTTTGCCGGATCATGCTTCAAAAGTCCGGCTTCAAAGTGTATGCCGCCAACTCTCCATCCGAGGCCATCGTGATTGCCGAAGAAAACAGCGGCAAGATCGATTTGGTTCTGACCGATGTGGTTATGCCGGAGATGAACGGTGTTGATCTCTCCTCGAAGCTTTCGGCCATCAGTCCCGGTTTCAGGGTGCTTTTTATGTCGGGATATCCGGCGGACGTGATTGCCAGTCACGGGGTGGATAACCCGCTGGTCAACGTTATCCGCAAGCCCTTTACGTTCAAGGCACTGGTCGAAAAGGTTCGGGAATGCATCGATGCGGAGTGAATCGCCGGAAACAGACGTCTCAGGTGCCGTTTTGCTTTTGATGACTCAGGCCGGGTGGTGATGCCGAACTGCAGACGCTTCACCGTCATGTTCAAGTGAGCTGACCCTGACCGATACGCCGAGTTTTTCTGAGGCGGTGCCTTTGTAGGTGCCTCGTACCGGCGGTACGTCACCATAGTCACGTCCTGTTCCGATCTTGATGTACCGGTCGTCCACGAAAAGCGTTTTGTGGGTCGGATCGAAACCTGCCCACCCATTTTCTTCTCCGCACCACACTTCGCACCATGCGTGACTCGCCTCGTCCTGTCCCTCCGGAGTGCTCCCGCCGCCGTAGAGATAGCCACTGACATAGCGAGCCGGAAGGCCGAGATGACGACAGGTCGCGAGCATGATGTGGGCAAAATCCTGGCACACACCGCGTCCGAGCGCCATGACTACGGCGCTGGTGCTGTGCACGTCGGTCGCGCCCGGCTCGTAGAGGAAGGTATCGTTGATATACCGGCAGATTTCAGTGGCTTGCTGGTACGGCTCATCGATCTCCCTGAAGCGGGCAGCAAGGACTTGAATCGCGGCATCGAAGTGGACATAGTGGCTCTCGGCAAGCAGATCGAGCAGGAGGATTTCATCCTCGGTGAACGGGCCAGTCTCCTGATGGGCGGCAGTCTCTACCACTGAAGTCGCGACGATCTGCACCCGTTTATGGCTTTGCAGGATATTGAAATGGTGCACCCTGTTACCGTAAAAATCGGGATAATCAAATATGGCTGCCGATGGCGTAACCTGGAGGTTGAAGCTGACACATTGCTGCGAGCCGCTGCCACTCGCTGGATGCAGGCGCACTTCTGTCGCGGTTTCGTAGATCGGTTCTTCGTATTCGAAAAGCGTTGAATGTTCGACTTTGAGGATCATGCGCTGAAAGGTTTCCGGTTGACAGCGTCGATGAAACGTTGTTGTTGCTGCTGTTGCTGTGATTGAGACTGGCTCCAGTTGGCCCGGCGCCCGTCGAGGCCGGTGAAGGGATGCGCCTCGGAAATATTGGCAGGCTCGATCTTCGGCGTGTGATAGGCGAAGTAGAGCAGATGCAGCTGTTCGCCAATTTTGGCCAGCCCCTGTTCAACCTCTTCAAGGAACCGGTGCACCCCTTGCTGAAGGATCTCTTCGACGGTAGTATAGCTCATTTCCGCCTCCATTTTACCGATCAGACGGTCCACGTTGTTGGCGTAACGGTGCGAGGAGCTGCCCGAAATTCTCCACAGGGACTCCTGCGCCGCGCAGATCGAAAAAGCGATGCTGCGGGGGAAGCTGCGGTCAAGAATCAGGAAACTGAGAATGTTGTCGGGATCGATTTTCGAGAGATAGACTTTCCGGAATGCTTCCAGCGCGCTGCAACTTTTCAGCACGGCCATCCACTGGATGATATCCATTGAGCTTCTTACGATGTCGGCGTGGTGTTCATGGCCGTGCATCAGCATGTGGTACTTGACGTCGATGAGTCGCGCGGCATTGTCGGCCCGCTCCAGGTACTTGCCGATCTGCACGAACTCCCATCCCTCGTTGTGCGAAAAGGTGTTGTCGGTGATGCCCTGGAAGAGATGCGAGGCGTTCTTGATCTCCTTGTAAAAGGTGTAGGGATCGCTGTGCACCTGCTGGGGCGAAACGCTCTGCAGGAAGTGGTAGAGGTTGTTGAGCTGCTCCCACATTTCGCTTGAAATGCTCTCGATGATGCTCCGGGCGTTTTCACGCGCCATGCTGATCGAGGAGAGAATCGAGCTGCTGTTCTTGCGATTGAACACAAGATAATCGGTCACCGAGTGAGCATCGTACTCCTGGTAAAGGCTGTTGAAATGCTCCGGATCGGACATCACCATAATGAGTGGCTTCCAGTAGTTCGGATGACCGACCGGGGTGATGCTGTTCAGGTCGAGTAGCAGGTTGAAGTTGACGTCGAGAAAGCGCGCGGTGTTTTCCGCGCGTTCAAAGTAACGGCTCATCCAGAACAGCGATTCAGCGACACGGCTCAGCATTGACAATTCGTTCGTTAAAGGTTCAGTTATCGATGACCCAGGTATCCTTGCTTCCGCCGCCCTGTGAAGAGTTGACCACGAGCGAGCCGCGCTTGAGCGCCACTCTGGTCAGGCCGCCGGGCACGATGGAGAGCGATTTGCCGTAGAGCACATAGGGACGAAGGTCGATATGGCACGGCGCGATCTCGGTGTCGTTGAAAAAGCTCGGATGGCGCGAGAGCGAAATGGTCGGCTGTGCGATGTAGTTCCGGGGATTCTCCACGATCTTTTCGGCGAAACGCTCGCGCTCCTCGGGCGTGGATTGCGGGCCGACCAGCATACCGTATCCACCCGACTCGTTGGCCGCCTTGACCACCAGCTTGTCGAGATTTTCGAGAATGTACTTCAGGTGCTTCGGGTTGCCCGCGAGCCAGGTTTCGACGTTGTCGAGAACCGGATCTTCGCCGAGGTAGTATTTGATGATCTGCGGTACGAAGCTGTAGATCACCTTGTCGTCCGCTACGCCGGTGCCGATGGCATTGGCCAGCGTCACGTTGCCCTTGCGGTAGGCGTTGACCAGGCCCGCCACCCCCAGCACCGAGTCGGGCCTGAAGACGAGCGGGTCGATGAATTCGTCATCCACGCGGCGGTAGATCACGTCCACGATTTTCAATCCCTTGGTCGTGCGGGTATAGACCTTGTTGTTGTTAACCACCAGGTCGCGCCCCTCGGTGAGCTGAACGCCCATCTGCCGGGCGAGGAAGCTGTGCTCGAAATAGGCCGAGTTGTAGATGCCCGGCGTGAGCACCACCACCTTGGGATCGGCCTTCGGCGTCGGGCTGATCTCCTGAAGCGTGCGGAGCAGCTGCTGCGGGTAGTTCTCGACCGGGCGCACCGTGTAGCGGTCGAAGAGCACCGGGAAGGCGCGCTTCATGGCGATGCGGTTCTGCAACATGTACGAGACGCCGCTCGGCGTACGCAGGTTGTCTTCCAGAACAAGGTAACGGCCGTCCGCATCACGGATGAGGTCACTGCCCGTGACGTGGATGTAGATGCCGAGCGGTGGTCGAACGCCGACGAACTCGCGCCGGAAGTGCTTGCTGCCGAGCACCAGTTCGGGGGGAATAACCTTGTCACGCAGGATTTTCTGATCCTGATAAATATCTGCGAGGAAAAGGTTTAATGCAGTGATGCGCTGAACAAGTCCGCGCTCGATGCCCTCCCATTCGGAACCGGGGATGATTCTCGGAATCAGGTCGAACGGAAAGATGCGCTCGATCCCCTCGTCAACACCATAGACGGTGAAGGTGATGCCCTGGTTGCGGAAAAAGATGTTCACCAGCTCCCGCCTCGCCCGGATGTCTGCCGCCGAAAACTGATTGAACCTCTGCATCATGATGCCATAGTGAGCGCGCGGTCCATCGTCACTGGCGATTACCTCATCGAAAAAGCGGTCAGATTGCGGGTGATATTGATCGAACAGTCGGGTCATGGACGGTAAAAAAAGAGATTGCGGACTGCGTCAGGCTACCTGGCGGCAACTTAAATAAATACGGTTATTTGTGATTATTTCCTAAATAAATAATGCAAAAATGTAGAGTAGTCGAGGCGATTTTGGATGGAAATCAGCGATGCGCCAGTGTGTAGCTGTTGCCGCCATTTGCGGTGTCGAGCCGCAACGCACCGGATCTGACCAGCGAAACCAGAATGCGGCGGGCCTCCTTCATCGGAATTCCGGCGCTGTCGGCGAACTCTTCTGCCGTAATCCGGTCGTCGTGGCGGTTCAGCCAATCGAGCAGGCGGCGTTCGCGGTCGGTAAACGAGACCCTGACCGGCTCGCGCGACGAGAGCATCAGCTCGATGCGGTCTTCGGAGGCGGCCCTGTTGTGGCTGCCGTCGCGGATGAAGACTCGTCGTTCGACGCCGTGCTTGCCGCTGTCGCTCCGGATGAACGGTTCGATATGAAAGTGGGGACGCTCCGGACTTTCCGGAATATCAACCAGCAGCACCATCCGCCGCTTGAACTCCTCGAAGTGAACCTCGATGCGAGGCTTTGGCTCGATATGGAACCGCATCGCCTCGTCAATCACCTGAAGCGCCTCTTTCTCGCTCTGGATCCCCACGATGCGCCGGTCATCGTCAACCCCGATCAGGATGACGCCGCCCGAGGTGTTGGCGAATGCCGTGATCGACCGGGCGATTTTGGGTGCGGAGTGGATGAGCCTCTTGAACTCGATACGCAATCCTTCGCCCTCTGCAACCAGATCGAGCAGGTTAGGGACGGAATATTTAGGCTTGTAAATGGTCATGAGGCATCTCCATCTTGTTAAATGAAGGCCAGGGTGGTCAGCCGGAGTAGCCGGGTCAAATCTGCAATAGAGAGGATGTTCCCTGAGCCGATACGTTCGACTCTCGAACAGGCGATTCAGGAAGCACATCATAAAACCATACGCATCAGTTACCGTAAATGCAAGCGGCTTTTGATTCTTGTGACAAATGAATCGACACGGACGGCCATTACGCTGTTCGCTGGTTGGCCATCTCACCGGCATCTTCGCCGATGAGGTTCATCTGTTTGCGGTAATAGGAAAACGCCTCATCCTGCTTGAGAATCCCGAGCAGCTTGCGCGAATGATATTCGACCACCGGCAGCGTCGAGTATTCGGAAATCTCGAAAATCTTTAGCGCCTCGTCGAGCTTGGAGGTTTCGTAAAGGACGGTCACATTCTTTTTGACCAGATCATCGGCGATCATGCCGGGGAAGATACCATCCTTCAGCACAAGGCTCATCTCGTCGAGGCCGATGATGCCGATGAACGTTCCCTCCGGCGTCGTGATGAAAAAGTGCGAATCGCGGGTGTTATGGAACGCATCGATGATGGTCTCCACCTTGGTGACATCGAAGAACTTGACGAATTTGCGCTGCATCACCTCGAGCACGCTGATATTTCCGGCAATAGTCAGGGCGATGCCGAAGCCGACGCGCACATTCTCCTTTTCGAGCACGTAGGTTTCCATGGTGTAGGGGTACGCCAGCCGGGCCACCAGCGCCGAGGTGACTGCCGCGAACATGATGGGCAGCACGATTTCGTACTGGCCAGTAACTTCAAATAAAATAAGGATAACCGTCAGCGGCGCGCGCATGATGCCCGCCGTCACCGCGCCCATGCCCACCAGTGCGTAGGCTCCTGACGCAGCGGTGATCGTCGGAAAAAGTGTGTTCACGATCTTGCCAAACATGCCGCCGAGCATCGCTCCCATCTTCATGGTTGGCGCGAACATGCCGCCCGAACCGCCCGAGCCGACCGTCAGCGCCACGACCACCGGCTTGAGCAGGTAGACGGCGACCATGTTCTCCCAGCTCTCCTGCCCGATCAGCGCCTTGTTGATAACCTCATAGCTGAAACCGTATAGTTCCGGCACCCACATGCTTATTAACCCGCACAAAAGGCCACCGAGAGCGGGCATCGACCATGCGGGAATGCGAAAGTGCTTTTCAATTTTCTGAATATGCTCTTCAATGAAGTAAAAGGTTCTGATGAACAGTACGGCAGTGAGACCGGCAAGGACGCCAAGGATGAAGTAGAACACCAGTTCGGTATCCGAAACGAGGCTGTATTCGGGAACCTGAAAAGTCGGGTAATTGCCGAGATAACTTCTCGACAGCACGGTTCCCACCACGGCAGCCACCACGATGGGGCTGAACGTCTTGACGCTGAAATCGCCGAGAATCACCTCAACGGCGAACATCACGCCACCGATTGGAGCATTGAACACGGCAGCAAGCCCCGCTGCCGCACCACAACCGAGAAGCGTCCGGGTCCTGCCCGGAGAAAATTTGAGCCACTGCGCAATAGTCGAACCGATCGACGCGCCCACCTGCGCGATCGGCGCCTCGCGTCCGCCGCCACCGCCGGTTCCAATGCTTACCACCGAGGTGATGGTTTTGTGCATCCAGTTTTTCGTGGGAATTTTGCCATTCTTCTGCGCCACGGCCTTGATGACCGAAGGCAAGCCATGCTCGGGCTTGGCCTTGACGACATACGTATTGTAAAGGCCGACAACCAGTCCGCCAAGGGCGGGGATCAGCGGAAGCAGAAAGATCCGGAGGTAGTTGTTGAAAGTTGGCAGCCCGAGAGCGGTCGTGCCGTAGAAAAGATATGAGCTGATGATCTTTATGGCGTCGTGAAAAATGACGGCAACGTATCCGGTGACCAGTCCAACGAAAACGGCAACGAGCAGAAACGGGAGATCCTGATTGAGGTTGAGCTGGGCGAGGAACGAAGCCCAGGTCATGCGGACGAACTGCTGTGAAGAACCCTTGAAGTAGCGGCTTTTGCGCAGGAAGATATAGATCAAAACAATAACACGCCGCTTGAGGCGGCTGTTCTCAAAAAGCCTGCTCATTGAATCGGGTCACCGGGTTGGAAATCATGGCAATAGTGCAATGTATTTTTTCTGCATGTAGATACCAAAACACAGCAGCACAAAGGCTTCCGAACGTGAAGCTTTTTGGCAGCCCCCTCTTTTGCCGCCGTTGAAGGTTGTACCCGCGGAGCTTGTCTTTTTGGGACGCGAGAAGTCAGCTTTTATCCAGATGTGCAGAATTTTGCTGTCAGTAGCGAAGAAAAACGGAAAACAAGGCGTCAAACGAGCAGTGGAGTATTCAAGAACACAAGCAAATGAATGTTATGGAACAAGAAATCATGCGTACCTGGGTCTGGTCAACATCATCTCCGGTGCCGCTTATTCTGCTCAACGTCTTTCTCTGGGCATTCTACTTCGTGCCTTCGATGATCGCCTGGGTGCGCAAGCACCGGAGTCTGCCGGGGATCATTGCGCTGAACATCCTGCTCGGCTGGACGGGTATCGGCTGGATCGGCGCATTTGTCTGGTCGCTTTCATGGCCCGGCCACGACAACCCGCAAACGCCGGTTTCAAAGGCAAACGCCCCATCCGAGCCGGATCAGTACGAATGAGTTCTTATCGTGTATGAAAACTTTCATTTTTTGTTTGCATGACGGTCTGACGAACCCGGTGTAGTTTCTGAACGCAGGCGGTTTCGGTAGCTCAATCTGGATTAGCCTATAATTTTGAACATTACAATCGCACATAGCCTCATCTGGGGCTATGTGCGATTTGTGCGCCGGGTTATTTTTTGATAGCTTTAAGTCGTTTTATGCTTTTATAACTACTTGTAGGCTTTGAAAGAATTTATGATAAAAAATATTCCATTATTATATGGGTTAAATCACCCGAGACAATTACTTGATAAGATGAAAAGTGATGGTCAAAAGTTAGAACCGGATTATGATTGGATAAATGTTTTTAATTTTTTGTGACAGCATCAGTGCGGAATGATTGGGTGCAAGGTTATTATGATTTAAAGAAGTCATCTTTAGCTGATGCACTTACGGCAAAGAACATAAAGGGATACCCGAAAAATGCCTATGATTGGTTTATTGATAAATCTTGTTTTCCGAATAAAGAGTATGAGCTGATGGAGCAGGTTCGTGATTGTTTGAATATTTGTCATCATGTTTGTAACGCAAGTAAGCATTATGATTGGACTAGAAATGAAGATTTGGACGGAATTCCATTATCAATTGGGAGTGAACCGGTCATTAATGACTGTTACCAATATTTTTTTACAAAAACAGCCCCGGGGCTGTTTGTCGAGATCAAAGATCAGAATTATTGCATAACCCAAATAAGGGATATACTGTGTCAGTTTTATGAAGGGCTACTGGGGTATCTTGAAAACGATTTTACTAAATCGATTTGAGGGGGATAAATAGCGATTTTTTAGGCTTTTCGATACACGAGAACCAAAAAGCCCCGGCACTTCATCCGCGCCGGGGCTTTTGCATTTCATTCCATCAATCCTCGCTTCACTCCGGCTTCATGTGCGGGAAGAAGATGACGTCGCGGATGGAGTCTTCGCCGGTGAGGAGCATCACCATGCGGTCGATGCCGATGCCGAGGCCGGCGCAAGGGGGCATGCCGTATTCCAGCGCGCGGAGGAAGTCTTCATCGACAATCATCGCTTCGTCGTCGCCGCGCTGGCGGAGGCGGGCCTGCTCTTCGAGTCGTTCGCGCTGGATGACCGGGTCGTTCAGTTCGGAGAAGGAGTTACACACCTCCTTGCCACCGACGATCAGCTCGAAGCGCTCGACAAGGCCGGGTTCCGAGCGGTGCTTCTTGGCGAGCGGCGACATCTCCTCCGGATAGTCGGTGATGAAGGTTGGCTGGATGAGCTTCGGCTCGACGAACTCGCCGAAGATTTCGTCGATGATCTTGCCGCTACTGATCTTGGGATCGAGTTCGAGTCCCAGATCCTTGGCGATGTCGCGGAGCTGCGCTTCCGATTTGCCGCGAATTTCCATGCCGGTGAACTCTTTGATCGAGTCGGCGATGGTGAGGCGGCGGAACGGCGGCTTCAGGCTGATCTCGTTGCCGAGAAACATCGTCGAATCCTTGCCATTCACTTCGAGACACGCTTTGTGCAGTAAATCTTCGACCAGCTCCATCATCCAGACGTAATCCTTGTAGGCGACGTACAGCTCGACCTGCGTGAATTCGGGGTTGTGGAAGCGGTCGATGCCCTCGTTGCGGAAATCCTTGGCGAACTCGAACACACCGTCGAAGCCGCCGACGATGAGGCGCTTGAGGTACAGCTCGTTGGCGATGCGCAGGTAGAGCTGCATGTCGAGCGCATTGTGGTGCGTCGTAAAGGGACGCGCCGCCGCGCCGCCGTAGATCGGCTGGAGGATCGGGGTTTCCACTTCGAGCCAGCCGTTCGAGGCGAAGTAGTTGCGCATCAGGGCGACGATCTTCGTCCGCTTGATGAAGGTGCCGCGCACCTCAGGGTTGACGATCAGATCGACGTAGCGCTGGCGGTAGCGCAACTCGCGGTCGCTGAAGGCGTCGTACACCACCTTCTGGCCGTCCACCTCTTTCTCCTTGGCGATCGGAATTGGGCGGAGCGACTTCGAGAGCAACTCGAACTCCCTGGCGTGTACCGAAATTTCACCGGTTTTCGTCTTGAACGTGAAGCCGCTGACACCCACGATGTCGCCGATGTCGAGCAGCTTGAAAGTGTTGTACGACGCCTCGCCTACGTCGTCGCGCTTGAGGTAGATCTGGATGCGCCCAACGGAGTCCTGGATGTGAAAGAACGAGGCCTTGCCCATTTTGCGGATGGCCATGATGCGTCCGGCCACCGAAACGTCCTCGGGATTATCGTCGCTGAAGCTGTCGATGATCGCTTTCGAGGTGGTCGTAACGTCGAATTTGTAGGGATAGGGATTGATGCCGGCTTCGGCGAGGTGTGTGCGCTCCTCGAAGCGGCGCTTCATCTGGTCGTTGAGCGAAACGGCGGGTGACGGGTCGTTCTGCTGGCTTTTCTGTTCTGGTGCGTTGGACATGCTGATGGTCTGAAGTGATAAAATAAAACGGTTTATCTGAGGCTTGAAAGGTCAGGCCGAGATCATGGTTTTGATCCAGATTGACGGCAGGGTGCTCAGTTTCTGGTAAAACGAGCGGTATGCCCGGCGGGTGAAGACGTCGTAGCCGTTCTCCTCGATAGCCTTGAGGATATCGCTGTAGTTACGGCTGCTGATGCCGACGGCGAGGCGACTGTTCTTTTCAAGCATCGGAATACCGAGGTCAGCCGAGGCGTAATACTTTCGGGCGCGATCGATCTGGAACTTCATGAGATCGACGAATTTTCCGTTCATCGTGCGGCTCATGAACTCCTCACGGCTGTAGTTGAAACGGCGTAAATCTTCGAGCGGCAGGTAGATGCGGTTGCGGTCGATGTCCTCGCCTATGTCGCGCAGGATGTTGGTGAGCTGCATGGCGATACCGAGGTCGATGGCGTGCTGCAGGGCCTCCTTGTCGCTGTAGCCGAAAATTTCGACCGTCATGAGGCCGACCACCGAGGCGACCTTGTAACAGTAAACGTAGAGTTCGTCGAAGGTCTCGAAGGTCTTGAAGTCGATGTCCATCGCCACGCCGTCGATCAGGTCGAGCGGTAGTTCGATGGGAATCGAGTAGTGGCACAGGGTATCCTGCCACGCCATGAGGATCGGGTCATTGCTCGGTTTGCCGTCGTAGCAGGCGCGGAGGCGCAGCTTCCAGTCGGCAATCGAGTCGTTGAGTTCCGAGCGGGTCAACTGGCCGTTGCTCAGTTTGTCCTGCGCCAGATCGACCAGGTCGTCCACGGTACGCAACAGCGCATACATGGCAAAGATCGGATTCTGCTGGCGTTTGGGCAGGAACTTGGTGGCGAGGTAGAAGGTCTTGGCGTGGTGTTTGGCAATTTGGCGGCAGTAATCGTAGGCGTTCGGGAGCGACAGCTTTTGGCCTGCATCGTGAAGCACTCTCTGTCCGTTGTAGCTGTAGTTCATGAAACTTTCGCCGCTGGTTTTGCCTGTCTGTTAGCCGGGACGCCTGTTGCCTTGTGGGCAAAACGGCCTGAATCTGGATTCTGCCCGCTCGTTTTTGTGTGCCGGAGCGGCAAAAATATGTAACTTTCTGTGGCCGGAATACGTTATGAGGAGCGTGACGGCAAAATAAAATAATGGCTTTAATATAGCAATAGCAGCAGTTTCGCCTTTATCGCCGCTCACTCGACGCTGTTGCATCAGAATCTATCCCAGACGATCCATTTGACGACTATTCCATCACCGGAAACCCGGGAGCGAGCCGTACTCGTCGGCATCACTTCCACGCCTGACATTCCCAGACACCTTGTCGAGGAGTATCTCGACGAGCTGAAGTTCCTTGCCGATACGGCAGGAGCCGACGTTATCACCTCAATCATCCAGGAAAAGAAGCAGCTCGATCCGGCCACCTGCATTGGCAGTGGCAAGGCCGAGGATCTGGCCGGTCTCATCGAGGCTGACAAGATCGATATTGTCATCTTCGACGACGACCTTACGCCCGTGCAGGTGAGGAACCTCGAACGCATTCTCAAGTGCAAGGTGATCGACCGCACCGGTCTCATTCTGCAAATTTTCGCCATCCGCGCCAAATCGTCGCAAGCCAAAATGCAGGTCGAACTCGCCCAGCTCGAGTATCTCCTGCCGCGACTCTCCGGCGCGTGGACGCACCTGTCGAAGCAGAAGGGCGGCATCGGCACCAAAGGCCCCGGTGAAACGCAGATCGAGAGCGACCGCCGCCTGGTGCGCAACCGCATCGCCTCGCTCAAGAAAAAGCTCCGCGCCGTCTCGCTTCAGCACGACACCCAGACCCGTGGTAGGGCGATCGTGCCGCGCGTGGCGCTGGTTGGCTACACCAACGCGGGTAAATCGACCTTGATGAACGCGCTCTGCCCTGAGGCAGGCGCTTACGCCGAGAACCGCCTCTTCGCGACGCTCGACACCAAAACGCGGCGGCTCGAACTCAGGATCAACAAGCTGGTGCTGCTCTCCGACACGGTCGGCTTCATCCGCAAGCTGCCGCACACGCTGGTCGAGAGTTTCAAATCGACGCTCGACGAAGTACTCCAGGCAGACTTTTTACTGCACGTGATTGACATAAGCCACCCGGCTTTCGAGGAGCAGATGCAGGTGGTGCGCGAGACGCTCAAGGAGATCGGCGTAAAGCACGACCACATCATCGAGGTGTTCAACAAGATCGACGCCCTCGACGATCCTGCAATTCTGACCGGTCTTCGTGGCAAGTATCCCGACGCGGTCTTCATCTCCGCTGCGCGCGGCCTGAACCTTTCTGCGCTGAAGGAAACTATCGCCAACTACGTCGCCCGCGACTACAAGACGCGCAAGGTGCGCACGCACGTCTCGAACTACAAGCTGATCGGCTACCTTTACGACCATGCCGAGGTGATCGACAAGAAGCACGTCGATGAAGATGTGCTGCTCACCATCCGCGTGCATCGCAACAATCTCAAACAGATCGACGCCATGCTCAAGGCGTCGGCATCGAAAAACCATGCCGCTGCAAATTTTCAACACCACGAAACGCACGATTGACGAAGCGCTTCTCGCCGAAGTCATCCAACTGGTGATCGGCGAGGAGGGCGGTGCGGTTGGCTCCATCGAAGCGATTTACTGCGGCAACAAAATGATCCGCCGCATCAACCGCGACTTCCTCAGTCACGATTACGCGACCGACACCATTACCTTCGGCTACAACGAAGGTGGGGAGGTCGAAGGCGAATTCTACATCTCGCTCGATGTGATCGAATCCAACGCCCGCCGGTTCGGCGTAAGCGTCGAGGACGAACTGCTGCGCGTGACGATCCACTCTGCTCTGCACCTCATGGGTTACGACGACGAAACTAGTGAACTGCGAGCCGCGATGAGTCGGCGGGAGGATCACTATCTTCAGCGCGTCAGGCACTGATTTTTCCCTTCCGTTCGACACATGATCTTTGCATCGGGGATCGATTATTTTCATTAAATTCCCCCAATAACACCACCCTCTGCATTGCAGTGATTTTTTGCCGTCATGCTGTTTGGTGATGGTGATGCACGGGCATTCAATTCAAACGCAATCAATACTACAATGAATCTCATTATCAACGACAAAACGGCTCAGGCCTCCGTCGGTGAAACCGTCGGCAAGGCAGCCAGGCTCAATCACGCCCATGTGGGATACGTTTGCGGAGGCCACGGTCTCTGCCAGGCTTGCTACATCACCGTTCAGGAAGGGGCGGATTGTCTCGCTCCGCTCACCGATGTCGAGAAGGCGTTCCTTTCTCCGCGCCAGATCGCCGCTGGCGGTCGCATGGCCTGCCAGGCTACCATTGCTAAAGAGGGCATGGTAAAGGTGCTGTCGCGTCCGGAAGAGGTGCGCCGGATTCTTTTCAGCAACCCGTTCGGCCTGATTGGCTACGCTGCCGACATGGGCAGGGACACCGCGCAGCAGATTGTGCCGGGTGTGCAGAACCTCATCGGCCGCATCCAGCGTGGCGAGATGGGTGGTAAAGAGGCGCTTGGCGATATGATGGAGTCCGTGCAGGGTGCTGCTGGCCTTATCGTCGAGGCGATTCAGCAGGGACCGATGGCGCTTCCGTTTCCCTTCAAGGATCAGATTGCGGGCGTGATCTCCAGGCTTCCGCTGCTTCAGCTTCCCACTTTGCCGCAGCTTCCTTTCCCGCTGCCGTTCTTCCAGCAGCAGAACCAGGCTCCGGCTACGCTTGAAAAGGTAACCATCACGGTGCAGCCTCCGGCCAAAGACTGATCAGGTCCCGTCAGGCTGATTGTTTCTATTTTTCTACTATCCCCCGTTTTTTGAGCCGGGGGCTTTTTGTTGGCGGTGGGTTTATCGGTCATCCGGTTTGCCGATGCTCGTCGAATGATCATGATTGTCATAACCATTTTCAGGAAGTAACCATGGGTTTGAGTCTTGGCGAGCGTTGCGGGCTGGTGATGCAGTCCGATATTCGCGCCATGTCGATCGAGTGCGCCCGCATGGGCAGCATCAATCTTTCGCAGGGAATTTGCGATACGCCGGTGCCGCCGGTGGTGCTGCAGGGCGCTGCCGATGCGTTGATGCAGGGCGCGAACATCTATACGCACCATGCAGGCATTCGCGAACTGCGCGAGGCGATTGCTGACAAGCAGCGCCGTTTCACCGGCGTGGCGTTTGACGCCGAGCGTGAGGTGGTCGTCTCCGCCGGGGCGACCGGCGCGATGTACTGCGCGTTTCAGGCGCTGCTCAATTGCGGCGACGAGGTGATCGTTTTCGAGCCGTTTTACGGTTATCACGTCTCGACGCTTCGGGCGGTCGAGGCTGTGCCGGTGTTCGTGCCGCTCGATCCGTCGAACGGCTGGTCGTTCAGTATCGAAGCCCTCGACGCGGCAGTGACGCCGAAGACCAAAGCGCTGCTCATCAATACGCCCGCCAACCCCTCCGGCAAGGTCTTTTCGCATGACGAGCTGGCGCTGCTGGCGGAGTTTGCCACTCGCCACGACCTCTTCGTCTTCACCGACGAGATGTACGAGCACTTCGTGTTCGGTGGTCTTTCGCACGTGTCGATGGCGTCGATGCCCGGCATGAGAGAGCGTACGATCACCATCTCCGGTCTCTCGAAGACTTTCAGCGTCACCGGCTGGCGTATTGGCTATGCGCTATGCGACTCACGCTGGGCCGCCTCCATTGGCTACTTCAACGATCTTTTCTATGTCTGCGCGGCATCGCCGCTCCAGGCGGGTGTTACGGCGGGGCTTCGCGCGCTCGGCGACGACTACTATCATGGTCTGGCAGCCGAATATGAGGCCAGGCGTGACCTTTTCTGTAACGCGCTCGCCGAGGCCGGACTTGAACCGCATGTGCCGCAGGGCGCGTACTACGTGCTTGCCAGCACAGAGCGTCTGCCCGGCTCGACGGCGCGGGAGAAGGCGATGCACATTCTGCGAGAAACCGGCGTCGCATCGGTGCCTGGTTCCGCTTTCTACCACGACGGCGGTGGCGAGAATCTCGTCCGTTTCTGCTTCGCAAAGGAAAGCCATGTGCTCGAAGCGGCCTGTGAGAAGCTGCTGAAGCTCAGGTAAATTCAACAATTCCGCGTAATCATCAATCAGAATGGGGGCTTGAAAATAATGGCTGATATAACGCTGTTCCAGAGCATCGTCAAGTTGACAAGGCCGCTCTTCATAATTCTTTTGCTGACGCTTTCCGGCTGCATTCAGATGCACACGACGGTTCATGTCCACAAGGATGGAAGCGGTACTATCGAAGAGAAGATGCTCTTCAGTGAGATGTTATCGGGGATTATGAAAGAAAAAGGGGGGAGTCTTCCTGCGTTGCCGAAAAAAAACCAGCTCAAGGAGATGTCCGCTGAATTTGGCCCTTATGTCAAGGTTGTCAATGTCAAGAAGGTCGAAAATAGCGGGGATAGCGGTTTCATTGTCACGTATGCCTTCGATGATATAGAAAAAGTGCGAATCGGAAATGTGCAGAAGATGAGCAAAAAACTTACGGCAGACAGTACCGCCGTCCAATCCGACAGCACGGCCGTTCAGAAGCCGGAGACCTGGTTTACCTTTACCATGAAACGGGGAGCGAATCCGGAACTCACCATCCACAAGGAGGCAATGCTGAACAGCTCTTCCAGGGGTGAAGTGGCTAAAAAGCCGGTCAGTACGCAGGAGAAGGAGCAGATGCTCGACATGATAAGCGCTTTTCTGAAAGGGATGAAACTTGATATTGACGTTGTCGTTGACGGCCGCGTCATCAGCAGCGACGCGAGTTACCGTACCGACAACACGATTACGCTGTATGCAATGGATTTCGATCAGCTCATGACTCACCGGGATATTCTTACAGGAAAATATGACGGCTTGTCCGACCGGGACTTTGCCCGCAGGTCAGGAAAAGACTCGGGTTTGAAGTTCGAGTTCAAGGACAGGGTTCATGTCATTTTCAACTGAGCGGCGTTTTCAGTTCTGTTTCTCCTAAGATTTGGAAAGAAACCAACTGACGCTTGCCGATGGTTAGTGAATAGTGGATTGCTTTTTCTCAGTTTCGCAGAAAGGCGGGTCCATTTTATAACCAAACAGAGTCCGGAGGCCGATCATGGAGATTGAACAGACAGTGATGGTGCAGTGCCCATACTGCGCGCAGAGTTTCGAGGTGCTGGTTGATCTCTCGGCGGGGCATCAGGAGTATATCGAAGATTGCGAGGTGTGCTGCCGCCCGGTGAGCCTGGTCATCGATGTCGCCGAAGATGGCACAGCCACGGTTCAAACCCAGGGCGAGGATGTCTGAAAAGCCCGCTGTCGAGTTCCAGAAACAGGAGCTTTTGCAACTCCGCCAGGAGCTGGATGCGGCCAACAGGCGCATCGAAGCGCTTGAGGCCGAGCTTTCCAGACGCATTGAGCAGGAGACGGAGATTCGGCGCCGGGCGGATGCCTTCAGACTCTGCGCCCACGGTATAGCTATCGGAGTGCCTGGCATCAATGTCGTGCTGACCTGCAACGAAGCTTTTGCGCGTATGCGCGGTCAGTCTGTCAAGGAGATTGAAGGTTCTTCTATCGTCAGCCTGTATGCTCCTGAAGATCAGCAAACGGTGAAGGACAAATTAAAGATAACCGACAGCACAGGGTTTTGCAGTTACCAGGCCAGGATGATGCGCAAAGATGGCTCCGTTTTCCCGGTTCAGATAGATGTGGTGGGGGTAAAGGATGACAATGGGCAGATCATGTACAGGATCGCTACTGTGCAGGATATTACCGAGCGACTCGAATCGCAAAGCGCTTTGCGTGAGAGTGAGGAGCGGTTCAGGTCGGTTGTAGAGTTTGCGCCTGATGCCATTTTTATCCAGACAGGAGGCTGTTTTGCCTACCTGAATCACTCTGCGATTGCCCTGTTCGGAGCGTCGAAAGCAGAAGAGATTCTCGGACGGAGGGTTGCCGATCTGATTCATCCCGATTACCGTGATCTGGTCGCCGAAAGGATACGCCTGCTGAATGAACGCCAGCAAGCAGTTCCCGCTCTCGAAGAGCGGATCCTGCGTCTTGACGGTAGTGAACTCTATGTGGAGGTCTCTGCCGTTCCCTTCGTTTTTGCCGGTCAGCAGGGCGCGCTTGTCTTTCTTCGGGACATCAGCCGCCGGAAAGAGGCTGAAAAGACGCGCGTAACCTTGGAACATCAGCTTTTCGAGTCACAGAAACTCGAATCGATCGGTCGTCTGGCGGGCGGCATTGCCCATGACCTGAACAATCTCCTGACGCCAGTGCTCGGTTATTCTGAGATGCTTTCAAACAGTTTTCCTGAGACCGACAAACGCCACAAGCGCATCGAAGTTATTCATCATGCGGCGCTCAGGGCGCGCGGTCTTGTACGGCAGCTCCTTGCCTTCAGCAGCCGCCAGACGCTTGAATTCAGAATGGTTGACCTCAACCGGGTGATCAGGGATTTCGAGCAGTTGCTCCGCAGAACCATTCGGGACGATATCAATATCCGGTATCATCTGCATGACGGAATGCTGGTCATGCAGGGAGATGTTGGCCAGATCGAACAGATTATCATGAATCTTGCGGTCAACGCCGAAGATGCGATGCCATCGGGTGGAGAATTGGTCGTGAAGACATCCACGATGGTAATCAGCAAGGGGCAGGAGAAATATTTCGAAGGGTTGCCCAGTGGAGACTATGCTGTTTTGACCTTTTGCGATACGGGCACGGGGATAGATCAGGATACGCTTGCCCGTATCTTTGAACCCTTTTTTACCACCAAACCCAAAGGGCGGGGGACTGGTCTCGGTCTTTCCACGGTTTATGGTATTGTCAGGCAGCATGGAGGCATCATTCAGGCGAGGAGTGAGGCCGGTTCTGGAGCCTCGTTCAGGATGTGTTTTCCTCTCCGGGAGAGCGAACCTGAGCCGTTTCAGCCGGTGAAGCCAAAGCCGCATCAAAAAGGCGAGGGGGCAAAAGTGCTGGTTGTCGAGGATGACGAGATGGTTCGCAAATTCGTTGTTCAGGCTTTAGACGAAGAGGGATTCGAGACCCGTGAAGTGGAGAACGGGCAAGCGGCGCTGGAGCTGATTGAAAAAGGCGATTTCAAGCCTGAACTGTTACTGACCGATCTGGTCATGCGCGGTATGAACGGGCGGATGCTCTATGAAAAGGTGTGCGACTTCATGCCTGGCATCAAGGTGATCTACATGTCGGGGTACCCCAAAGACATCATTTCCCGGCACGGCGTACTCGATACAGGGCTGTCATTTCTGCTGAAGCCGTTTCCTGTGCCGGTGCTTCTGGATAAAGTGAAAGAGGTGTTGCAAAACGGTAACTGAGGGGCGAGATGCAGGAAAAAAAGCCGAAACCGAAGCTGTAAGCCGAATTCTGTCCATCACCATCAAGTGGTGAAGTTGCAGCCATTTATCTGATGCGGCCTACCCGGAAACATTGGGCGGGCAACCCTTCTTCCCTTGCAGGAAATGCTTCCTTATTTGGCCTTGCTTCGGGGAGGTTTTCATAGCGCAGGGCATTGCTGACCTGCCTGGTGGTCTCTTACACCCCCTTTTCACCCTTACTCCGGTTTTAAGCCGGAGCGGTTCGCTTTCTGTTGCACTCTCTGTGACAGACGGCTTGCGCCCCTGCCCCCGGCCTTGAACAACGTTCTCGACCGGCACCCTGCCCTGTGAAGTTCGGACTTTCCTCTGAATGGCTATACCATACAGCGACTGCACGCTTGCGGTTTCAGCAATGTAAATGAACAACTACCGGGCCTTTTCAGGACGGCCATGAAACAGAAACTGCCGAAAGGAGCAATCCGTTTCGGCAGTCTGACAAGGTTGTTACTGCTGGCTGCTTGCCGCGGCTTCGTCGAAGAGACGCTCGTGTACCACGATGCGGCCGCACGATTCACAGACGTAAAACCCGCCCTGCACGATCAGGGTATGGCGGTTGGTCGGCACTCTGGTGTTGCACCCGGAGCAGGCCTGGCGATCGAGCTTGACCACAGCATTCTGCATCGAGCCGCTCTTGAGATGATCGTACTTGTCGAGCAGGCGCTTGGCTTGCTGGGCGACCACCGATCTCTGTTCCGAGAGCACCTCTTTGAGCTGGGCGACCTCTTCAGCGGTTTCGACGACAATGCTGTCCAGTTCCTCTTTTTTCTGTCGCACCTGCTGACCGAGATCCTCCATCTGCTGCTGCAAGACATCATCAGGCATCATCTCTTCGGAAATCTCGTCGTAACGGTTCTCCGCGATCAGCTCGCGTCCTTTTTTCTGCAACTCCTGGGCGTGGTGCTCGGCGTGCGAAATGTCCTGAAGCTGGATTTCGGCCTGCGCGATCTCCTTTTCCTCGTATTCGATCTGCTTGGAGAGGGCGTCGTACTCCTTGTTGTTGCGGGCCAGCGTCTGCTTTTCCTTGAATGACTTGATCTTTTCCTTGCAATCGTGAATGATGCCGTTCAGGCGCTCACGCAGCTTCTGATGTTCGTCGGCGATTTTCTTCCGGGCCTCAATCTGGCGAGAGGTGAACGCGAGGTCCTCCTCGAGGGCGGAAATCTCTTCCGGCAGGCCTTTCTGCAGACTCATGATGCTTTCGATCATGTTGTCGATGTGCTGAAGGCGAACGATGAGATTGATTTTTGTATGATCCACTACCACACCGGTTTAGAAATTAAAAAGAAGCAAAAAAGCACCTCCATGGAAGGTGCTTGCCTTGTATTCAAAACTATTTCAAAACAACAAACGGGAGAATTTCTCAACTCCGATCATCTTGCACATGAGAATCTTGCATAAAGTTGGTGCCCGAAAGGAGATTCGAACTCCTACACCTCTCGGCGCTCGCCCCTGAAACGAGTGCGTCTACCAGTTCCGCCATTCGGGCATTGACTTGTCAAAAAGGCCTATCATTAAGATAAGCTCTTTTTGACGATAATACTAATTACTTGATCTCTTTGTGCTCGGTGTGCCTTTTCAGATTCGGGTTGTACTTCTTGAGAATGAGGCGCTCCGTCGTGTTCTTCTTGTTCTTGGTCGTGGTGTACCTGGAAACGGGCACGCCCTCTTTTTTCGCCTCGGTGCACTCGAGCGTAATCACAATTCTGTTCTCTTTACCTTTTGCCATGAGTTGCGTCGGTCGGTTAGTTATTTAAAGAGCAACGAATATACAGCAGGCGACCCTATTATGCAAGCACTGCCGTTTTTTTGTTTCGAGTTCAGGAAACGCTATTATTGATACTCTTTTCACCAATTACCCAAAATCAAGGCGTATCGTGCTGGACAGTCATTTTTTCTCATTTTCCGACGGCACCCTCTGCTGTGAATCGGTCGCGCTCGACGAGCTTGCCCGGCAGTTCGGAACCCCGCTTTTCGTGACCAGCAGGCAGAGTCTGGTCAGTCAGTACCGCTCATTCGAGGAGGCTTTCGCCTCTCTGCCGCACTTCACCTGCTACTCGGTGAAAGCAAACTTCAACCTTGCCGTCATCCGCACGCTGGCCGAAGAGGGTTGCGGTTGCGACGTCAACTCGGGCGGCGAACTCTATCGCGCCCTCAAGGCAGGAGTGCCTGCTGAAAAGATTATTATGGCCGGTGTTGGCAAAAGCGAAGCTGAAATCAAGTATGGCCTGACTTCCGGCGTGATGATGATCAAGGCCGAGTCGATCTCCGAACTCAAGGCGATCAACAGCGTCGCCGAGCGTCTCGGCAAGGTTGCGCAGGTCGGCGTCAGGATCAACCCTAACGTCACCGCCGAGACTCATCCCTACATCACCACCGGCGACAGCAAGGAGAAGTTCGGCATCGACGAAGCCGGACTTGGCGAGGTGTTCGAACTCTTCAGAACGCTCCCGAATCTCGAACTGCACGGTCTCGACATGCACATCGGCTCGCAGATTTTCGATCCGGAATACTACGTCGCCGCCACGCAGAAGCTGCTCGAAGTGCTCGAATCGGCGCGTCACCTCGGCTTCGACATCAAATGGCTTGACCTCGGCGGCGGTTTCCCGGTGACCTACGATCCGCAGAAACCCGCCACGCCGATCACGAAATTTGCCGAGAAGCTCATTCCGATGCTCCAGGACAAAGGCGTGACGGTCATTTTTGAGCCGGGCCGGTTCATTGCGGCCAACGCTTCGGTGATTGTGACCAAAATTTTGTACCGTAAGAAAAACCTGATCGGCAAGGAGTTTTTCATCGTCGATGCAGGCATGACCGAGCTGATCCGTCCGGCGCTCTACCAGTCGCACCACGAAGTGCTCTCGGTCAAGCAGCATGACAAGAGCGTTGTCGCCGACGTGGTTGGTCCTGTCTGCGAATCGAGTGACTTCTTCGCCCGCCACCGCACTATCGATGACGCCGCTGAAGGCGAACTCCTCGCGGTGCTCTCATCCGGCGCATACGGCGCGGTGATGAGCAGCAACTACAACGGCCGCCTTCGCCCGGCCGAGGTGATGGTCGATGGCGACGAAGTCACGCTGACCCGCCGCCGCGAAACCTACGAGCAGCTCGTGGAGAACGAACTGTAAGAGCGACCACATCATGGACGAAGTGGACAACAACGCTCCACGTTCACTTCGTTCATTGAAATTTCGCGAAAGCGCCACCGTTCACCATGCAAAAGCATGATAAAGCGAACTGACATGCGCACCGTTGTTTCGATCTGTCTGTTTTTCGGGATGATTCTCGCAAGCAGCTCATTGTTTGCCCGTACTGATTCTGAATCATCGATACGCGCCCTGGCCGATACGGTTGGTTTTGCGCATCGGGCCTGGCAGATGGATTCGGTGATGGCACGAATCAATGCGCTCAATCACGATGATCTTGCCCGCACGCAGCAGCCAGCGGGAACGGCGTGGCGCGCGCTGATCTGCCCGCACGACGATTATTCCTACACGGGCTGGCTCTATCCTGCCGTACTGCGGAATATCAAGGCAAAGACGGTCATCATTTTCGGTGTCGCCCATACAGCGTGGCGCTATCATCTCGAAAATCAACTCATCTTCGACAGCTTCAGCTCATGGCGCGGCCCCTACGGCGCGCTGAAGGTTTCTCCGTTGCGTGAGGAGATTCTTAAGCGCTTGCCTCGTGACATGGCTGTTGTGCATGATCCAATGCAGAGCGAGGAATATTCCGCAGAGGCGATGATTCCGTTTCTGCAATACCAGAACCGGGATGTTGAAATCATCAGCATTCTGGTTCCTTTCATGGATTTTGCAAAGATGCAAACCATCAGCCAGCACCTTTCCAAGGCGCTGTTCGCCGTGATGAAAAAGCATGATTTGCGCTGGGGAAAAGATGTTGCCATCCTCATTTCATCTGACGCGGTGCACTACGGCGATGAGGATTGGGGTGGCCACAATTTCGCCTATTACGGAACCGGCAGTAAAGCCAATGAACTTGCGGAAGCGCATGACCGGGAAATAATCAACACCTGCTTTGAATCGAAATTGACGAACAAAAAGATCACTCAGTTTTATTCCTATACGACTGATCCCGATGATTTCAAAAAATCCCGATGGAGCTGGTGTGGCCGCTACGCAATTCCCGTTGGTCTGCTGACGGCGCTCGATCTCCAGAGGCTAGAAAAAAGCGCTCCGTTAACGGGAGTGCCGATAGCCTACGCCACCAGCATCAGTCAGCAGCATCTGAAAATCGATGATCTGCGAATGGGCGAGACGGCGATTGCTTCGCCGAGGCATTGGGTTGGGTATGCGGCGGTTGGATTTAAATAAGTATTCAGTGCTGCTAATGGGTTTTCTCACGATGGGGTAGAGTATGAGGAGATACATGCCTTTGAAGTAAAAGGCGTGAGCTGAAGAGTATTTTCTGAAATTTCGGTATTTTAGAATGATTTTATTTTGAGTGATAACTCAGAATGAAAATTTTTATCTCTTTATTTAATATGAGTTTAGAACAAAATATAGGATATGTTGCAAAAAGTATAAGTGTTCTTTTTGCTGCTTCATTTTTATTGTCATTTGTTTATGATTGAGGTTATCTGTTCTCCATTGGATTGGATTTTGCCTCTATTCCAACAAGTTTAAATGACCATATTAGGAGCGCATTGGTCTGGATGCCAAAAGCATTGTTTTTGATATTTATTGGTATTTTCAATGAGTTGATCAATCAGCGAGTTGAACAAGGTATGACAGAAGAGGAGATAGTTTTTACCTCAAGAAAGCCGAGCTTTGTTAGAAAATTCCGTAAAAGTCCTATTCTTTTTATTCGTTTTTTGTCTGTTTCGCTTTTTGCCTCATTCTTACTTTTTTGCGATTTATTTGCTGCTTCGTTATTATTGGCTATGCCGATCATTTGGGTTAATGTGAGTCGTTGGTTGCGTGATGCGCCATGGATACAAAAAAGAAGAAAGGAAGGATTTATATTTTTGTTTAAATGGTTGCCAATAGTTATTGTTGTGGTATTTTTTTATGGATATAATAATGCGGTTGTAGATACTAATAAAAATTATGCTGGTGTTGAAGTTGTTGATGATGTTTCTGCGCGGCCAGTCTTGGTAAATGAACTAAGGTTTTACGAAAAAGGAATGCTTTCAATAGATTCGAAAAAAAGTACATATCTTTTTTGCTTTGGGAAAAGGTGAGATATATTAAATATAAAAATCAATATAAACAGTTTGTGGAGCTGGTTGGGAATTGGATAAATAAGGATATGTTAAGAAATAATTATCCTTCTGATAAAAGGCAATAAATTGATTTTTAACTTCAATATATGCTCGCTTGAGCTTTCGCCATTCAGTGGAATTTGTTCTTATCCCCGCTTCAGATTCCTGAAAATCTTCAGTGTTGCTTCGGAGAGGTTGAGGGTGTAGAAGTGGATGCCTTTGACTTTGTGATCCAGCAGTTCCTGCACCTGGTTGGTGGCCCATTCGATGCCGATTTCAGCAACCTCTTTGTCATCGGCAGCTTCGAGCACTTTGCGGAGCAGCTTTGACGGGATTCTTGAGCCAAGGGCGAGTTCGCCCATGCGGATCATGCCTTTCTTTGTCATGATCGGCATGAGGCCGGGGATGACCGGCACGGTGATGCCCGCCAGCTCGCAGCGCTCGACGTAGTCGAAGTAGTCGCGGTTGTCGAAGAAGAGCTGCGTGACGATGTAGTCCGCTCCCGCGTCAACCTTCTCCTTGAGGAATTCAAGCTCCTTCATGCGGTTCGGCGTCTCTGGGTGGCCTTCGGGGAAGCCTGCCACACCGATGCCCATTTCGGGGAAGTTCACCTTGATGAATCGCACCAGGTCGATGGCGTGCGGGAAATCCTTGATTGCCTCTTCAAGCGTGGGAATGTCGGCTGGTTTGTCGCCGCGCAAGGCCAGCACGTTCTTGATGCCGTGCTCCCTGTAGTTTTGCAGGACGCTTTCGATTTCGCTCTTCTCCGCGCCGATGCAGGTCAGGTGCGAAACGACTGTCAGGCCGGTCTCCTGCTGGATGCGGGTGACGAGATTGTGCGTGCGTTCTCGCGTTGAACCGCCTGCGCCGTAGGTAACACTGACGTACGAGGGATCGAGAGGGGAGAAGTTCGAGATGGTTTCAAAGAGTTTGTCCCAGTCTTCCTGTTTTTTCGGAGGGAAAAATTCCAGGCTGAATACCGGTTCGGTTCGTGCGTCGAGAATCTCTTTGACAAGCATCCGGGTGTGATTTTTTACTGGTTGAACAGAAAATGACCGGAATATACTAAATTATGCGGTTGCATAACTCCTGAAATAACCGCCATAAACCCCTGATTATGCGGTATTTCCTTTCGGCCTATCCCGCAGTGCGACTGCTTGCCTGTGCTGTTGCGGGGATCATGGCCGCCATTTTTTTGCCTGTTGCCCCCATTGCCTGGTTTGCCGTCGCGATTGCGTCGTGTATCATGACGGCGTTGCTGCTTTTCGTCAGTCGCAAACGGCATCCAGTGGGTACGGTTTCCCTGTTTTCAGCGGCATGTTATCTGATGGCGGTGTTCAGCGTGTTCGCGTTTCATGCCTCAGCATCATACCGGCTCACGTCGTCACCGTCGCTGCTTTCATGGGTTGGGCGGGATGTGATTCTTTCCGGGATCGTCGATGGCCGCCCGGTTGACAGAAATGACCTTGTCACCATGCGGTTGCGGGTGAGCGAGGTGTTTGACGATGGCCGGACGACAACCGTTTCTGACAGGGCGAAGGTTGTCGTCCGGATGCCTGGAGACGAGGAGATGCGGTTTCAGGAGGGCGATTTTGTCAGGGCGAAGGGGCGGCTCGCTCTGATTCCTGTGGCGGCGAACAGGGGAGAGTATGACCCGCGTTTTCAGAATCGGCTGAAGGGAATTCATGTCCAGATTTTCTGTGCAGGGCCGTGGCAGGTGCTCCGGGAACCCCCGAAGCCGGGCTTTTCAGTGGTGCAAAGCATCGTCAATCCCGTTCGCAACTATCTCAATTCGGCAATTGACCGCAACTTTCCCGAGGGTGGCGCGCGGTACTTCATCAAGGGCATGGTGCTTGGCGAGCGCGAGCTGATGCCGGAAGAGCTGTACGAAGCATTCCGGCGAACCGGTACGGCGCACGTGCTGGCCGTTTCGGGTTTGCACGTGGCGCTTTTGGCCTATGCGGTGAATCTTTGCCTGCAACGCCTGAAGGTCACGGAGGCCGGACGCTGGCTATCGCTCTTTATCATTGTCGCGGTGATCGGCCTCTACAGCTTCGTGACCGGCAACGCCCCCTCGATCAAACGCGCCTCCGTCATGACGGCTGTGATCATTGCTGGCGGCACGATCGGACGCAAAAGTTATCCGGTGAACTCTCTGGCTGTCGCCGACCTGCTTATCCTTCTGTTCGACCCTTTTGACCTCTTGACGCCCGGATTTCTGATGACAAACGGCGCTGTGCTCGGTATTCTGACCATCTATCCGCGCTTGTCAGGCATCGTGCCGGATGGCAAAGGGGTGCTGCAGCGTTTCGGGCATTGGCTGTGGAGCGCCTTTAGTGTTAGCCTTTCGGCCATGATCGGTGTCAGCCCAGTGATCGCATGGTATTTCGGCACCTTTTCCCCGTCGGGCATTGCGGCCAACCTGCCGGTGGTGCTCTTTTCGACGCTCGCCATGTACGCCTCGTTTCCGATGTTCCTGTTTCACGGTTTCGCCAGCGGGATCGCTTCGCTTTTCGGCGCGGCATCATGGTTTTTCGCGCGTCTTGCCCTGTCATGCGCGGAGCTTTTCAGCCGTCTGCCGCTGGCCAGCGTGGAGGTGCGGCCTGGGGTGCTTGATGTGGCGGTGTTTTATCTCACCTTCGCGTTCGCTTTTTATGCGCTCGTCAAGAGGACGTGGGGACGACTCGCGGTTTTCGTTCTTGTCGGGATGAATGTTCTGCTCTGGAATCAAGTGCTCAGGCCGGTGCAGACGCCACCGCAGGTGGTGACAGTCAATGTTGGCCGGGAGGTCGCGGTGCTTTTTTCTGCGGGCGGCCAAACCTGCCTGGTCGATGCCGGACGGCGCGAGGGGAGCTGGGAGAGAATCCGTCAGCAGGCGAGTGTCTGGAATCTGGCAACACCGGTTTCGGTGGCAAGCCTCTTTTCTCCGGGCTCAGTGATACAATCCCTGCCGGTTTCGCCATTTCCGACTGCCTCAGGTGCCGCTCCTCACCGGAGTTTCGTTATCAGAATGCTGGATGCCAAGGTACTCAGAATCGACAGCAAGACGCACTCGTTGCTGCTTGTTTCGGGGCTGAAACGGCTCGAAAAGCAACGGGCGGATGGTGCCGATGTGGTGTTCTGGGTCTATCGTTTCACTGGAAAGGAGTGGCATCGGCTTGATGCGTGGATAGCAGAAACCAGACCACGCAGGATGCTACTCGTGCCGGGGCCATTCATGACCGCCGCGCAACGCGAATTGCTGAATCGCTATGCCGCCTCAAGGCAACAGGTCGAGGTGCGTTCAAGGAGCAGGCAGACGGTGTGGTATTAAATATTTTCCCGGCTGAAGAGGTCAGGCGCGGCGAGGGTGTCGATGATTTTGATGACGTCAGGCGAGAGGCCGGGCGGATTGATTTTGCGGAGCACCGAGGCGAGGGTGGCGATTTTGCCCTCGATCGGCAGGAACTTGTTGACCACGACGATCATGTTCTCCTTGACCCGGCAGTCACCTCCGACGAAACTGCCCTTTTCATACCTGATTTTGTGCCCGGTCGAGACCAGAGCTTCCTCGAGCAGATCGAGCTGTTTCTGTTTTTTTCATATCGCGCTTCTCTTCCGGCCGTTCAGTTCAGTCGCATTGCAAAAAGTATTTGAGCACCGGGGCCGCGTGCAGTGCCTGGATCATCCCTCCGTCGAAAACGATCTCACGCAGGCGGTCGAGCGGCGTCAGGTGCACCGTAATCTCCTCGGTCGGATCTAGGTGCTGCATTCCGGACAGGCTCACGCCTTCAGCGAGGAACGAGTAGGAGATGTTGTTCTGAAGAGCAGGATTTGCACTCAATTCCATCAACGGCGTCCACGTTCCGCCGCTGTAGCCGGTCTCTTCATGCAGCTCCCGTTTTGCCCCGTCGAGCGGCGATTCTCCCTCATCGAGCACTCCGGCGGGCAGCTCCCACGACACCTCGCCGAGGCCGTGGCGGTACTGGCGGATGAGCACTGCATGGCGCTCTTCGGTGATCGCCAGCACATTCACCCAATGGGGGAACTCTTGCACGTAATAGTCGTCGATTGTTCTGCCGCTTGTAAGCCGCACGCGATCCTGCCGCACGGTGAGCCACGGTCTCCGGTGCAGGTAGGTCGATTCGAGTACCTCCCAGTGCTCAGGATCGTTGTCGAAACGCTGGCTCATCCGCGCATTCTCGGGTCGAGGGCGTCGCGGATGCCGTCGCCGATGAGGTTGAAGCAGACCACGGTCGAGAGGATCGCCACGCCGGGGAAGGTTGAAATCCACCAGTGGTTCAGCAGGCTGTCGCGCCCCTCGTTGATGATGTTGCCCCAGCTTGGCGTTGGCGGTTGCACGCCGAGGCCAAGGAAGGAGAGGCCCGCTTCAGTCAGAATAATGCTGCCGATGCGCAGCGTGGCGGCCACGATGACCGGCGTCAGCGTGTTGGGCAACAGGTGGCGGAAGATGATGCGCAGGTTGGAAAGTCCGAGCGATTTGGCCGCCAGAATGAACTCCTGCTCCTTGAGCGAGAGCACCTGCCCGCGAACGATACGAGCCACACCCATCCAGCCGGTGAACGAGAGCGTGATGACGATCAGGTAGATCGAGTTGCCGAAAGTGGCGATGATGATGAGGATGAGGAAGAGCGCCGGGAAGGCGATGAGCACATCGACGATGCGCATGAGCGTGTTGTCCACCCAGCCGCCGAAATAGCCCGACGAGATGCCGATGACCGTGCCGAGCGAGACCGAGATGAGGACGACGAGAAAGCCGATGGAGAGCGAGATTCGCGAGCCGTAGATCACGCGGCTGAAGATGTCGCGTCCATACTGGTCGGTGCCGAGCAGAAAAGTTTTCGTGACGGCGTAAACCGGTTTTTCGCTGTTTCCGGAAACGTTGACGAGCTGATCGAGCGGCAGGCTTTTTTCCCGCATTCCTTGCCGGTAGAGCACCTCGTTGCCTTCGATGCGGTAGCTGTTCACGAACTTCAGGTTATGCTCCTCGTTACGCGACCGGAGCTTCTGGCTGTCGAGAATCAGGATGTTTGCTGCATTGGATGCCATGTCGCTGCCGGTGCGAAGCGGAATGACCATCGTCCGGTGCTGGCGAAGCACCAAGGCGTCAAGGCGCGTCAGTGGTGGCTGATAGGCGGTGACCAGGAAGTCCTGCTGGTCGTAGGGGCTGAAAGGCGAAAGCAGCGGCGCGAGGAAGGCGACCGAGTAGAGCACGAAGATCACCATCGATGCCGCCACCGAAATGCCATTGCGCTTGAAGGAGATCATGCCGAGCTGCCAGAGGCTCGCTTCACCGGATTGAGATTCATCTTTCTCTCTGAGCCCCTTGCGGTACGAACGCACGGAAAAGCGCAGGAGCAGGAAGGGAACAATGATGAGGTAGAGTGCAGCGATCCAGAATTCGAGGGTTTCAATTGTGAATATCTGGCTGAAGTTGGTTGGCGACAAAACAAGAAGCGTCACGCCTGCGGCCAGCGAGCGAAAGCTGATGATGACGAGGTCAAGTCTCGCCGCGAGAAGGGCGAAAAACGCCAGCGTCGCCAGCAGGTAAAAGAGGCCCAAAGAGCGTTTGCCTGCGCCCAGAAGGCCGAGTCCCGGCACGATTCGGTAGAGTATCGGCATGGATGATTCACTTGCTCGTTGCGTGACCATCGGGAATAGATGAATGGATTAGTCTCAAAGTATCCTCAAAGTACCCAAAAAACGACACTTGCTGCACGATTGCAAACGGCAATCCGTAAAAAAAGCCGCCTTTTCAAAAAAGGCGGCTTTTTTTCAATTTGCAAACCGTTCGAAGGCGAATCAGGCCTCAGCGGTGGCTCCTTCAGCAGCGGCTTCAGCCTCTTTCCTCGGAGCTACAACTGATACCACTGATGCGTCGGCATCACCGAGAATCTGGATGCCTTCCGGTGCGATTGCCTGAAGATCGCGAATATGCAGGGTCTGGCCCAGTTCGAGAACGGAGACATCGATGGTGAAGTGCTCCGGCATAGCTTCAGGTTTGCCCTTCAGGGGCAGGGTGTGTACGTTGATCTGGAGCTTGCCGCCACCGATCTTCACGCCAGGGCACTCGCCTTCGAGGTGGATTGGCACCTCCATTTCGACTACTTCATCAGCCGAGAAGAGCTGGAAGTCGGCGTGAATGACGCGATCGGTCACCGGGTCGAACTGCACGTCCTTGATGAACGAGCGGACAGACTTTCCATCAGGGTACTGAAGGTCGATCATGTGCGACTCAGACGAGTGAACAAGCTTGTTGAGGCTGATTTCCTCGACGCTGATGGCAACGGTGGCTTCTCCTTTATGGTAAACAACGGCTGGCACCTGGCCCTGACGGCGCAGCTTTGCAGCCTCGTTTTTCTTCACTTCGCGAAGGTTGACAGACAGTGCTCTTGTTTCCATGCTATTTCCTCTGGTTCCTTTAACAGTTAACGCTTGTATTAATGGTGATTGGTAATTTTTTGCGAGATGTTCTTGCTGTCGAACAGATAGCTGACCGACTCTCCGTCATAGATTCTCTTGATAGCCTCGCCGAACAGGTTGCTGATGGTGACGGTTTCGATTTTTGGGCAGTAGTCATGCTCGCTGACCAGCGAGTCGGTGACGATCACCTTTTCGAACACCGAGTTGTTGATGCGCTCAATAGCCGGTCCGGAGAGAATCGGGTGAGTGGCCGCGGCGTAGATTTTCAGACCGCCCGCCTCCTTGATCGCCTTGGCGGCGTTGACGATGGTGCCTGCCGTGTCGATCATGTCATCGACGAGCAGCACGTTCTTGCCTTTCACATCACCAATGATATTCATCACTTCAGCCACGTTCGCTTTCGGTCGGCGTTTGTCAACGATGACCAGCTCGGTGCCGAGTTCAGAGGCGAACTTGCGGGCAAGCTTGACGCCGCCTACGTCCGGCGAAGCCACGACGAGGTTGTCGGCAATATCCATGTTCTTGACATGGTCGATCAGCACCACGCTCGAATAGAGGTGGTCGAACGGAATATCGAAAAAGCCCTGAATCTGCGGAGCGTGCAGGTCCATGGTCAGGATCCTGTCGGCGCCCGCCTGCGTGAGCAGGTTCGCCACGAGCTTGGCGGTGATGGCCACGCGCGGCTTGTCCTTTCTGTCTTGACGGGCATAACCGTAATAGGGCAGGACGGCCGTGATTCTGTATGCTGAAGAGCGCTTGGCGGCGTCGATCATGATGAGCAGTTCCATCAGATTGTCAGCCGGGGGATTGGTGGACTGAATGATGAACATATCCGAGCCTCTGATCGACTCGAAGTAGTTGACCGAAATTTCGCCGTCCGAGAAGTTTTCCGCCTTAGCATCGCACAGCGGCATGCCGAGATAATCGGCAATTTTTTCCGCAAGTTCCGGATTGCTGCGTCCCGCGACTATTTTGATTGGTGTTTCCATCGCTCACTGCTTTTTCTGATGAAACGAATTATATTACGCCTCCATCTTCGGTTACCGGGTACGGCGCTCAGTGTGTCGCAACCGGAACGGTAAAAGGATTCAGAATATAGCAAAACGGATTAAAATTATAAGTAAATTTTCTGGCTGACCTTGTCAGTGTGTAGATCATGAAGATTGCAGATATCAAAGCCTTTCTCGGGCGTTACTTCGATCCGGTCGAGCTGGTCGGCGCGGGTGACATCGAAATCACCGGGCCAGCCAAAATTGAAGAGGCCTCGGCGGGCCAGGTCAGTTTTGTGGCCAATGAGAAGTATTACCGTCACATCGCCCAGACCGGCGCTTCGCTCGTTATTGTTGACCAGAAGGCTCCTCTTGACGACGCACCGGCAGGCGTGAGCTTCCTGAAAGTGCCGGATCCCTACACTGCTTTCGTGTTTATTCTCCAGCACTTCTCCGGCAAGCGGCGCATCGCGGCTCTCGGTGTCGCCGCCTCGGCTTCGATTGCCCCGTCGGCCCGGCTCGGCGAAAATGTCACCGTTGGCGAGCACGCTGTTATCGGCGAGCAGTGCGTCATCGGCAGCGATACGGTGATCGGCCCCGGCACGGTGCTTATGGACGGTGTGACTGTCGGCTCCGGATGCACGATCTTTCCGCTGGTGACGATTTACGACGGTACCGTGATCGGTGACCGGGTGACGATTCACAGCGGTACGGTCATCGGGGCGGATGGTTTCGGCTTCGCCCCGCAGAAGGACGGCTCCTATATTAAAATACCGCAGATGGGCACGGTCGAGATTGGCGACGATGTCGAGATCGGTGCGAATACGACCATTGACCGTGCGACGATGGGCACGACGGTGATCGAAAAGGGGGCGAAGATCGACAATCTCGTGCAAATCGCCCATAACTGCCGGATCGGCGGCGACACAGTCATCGCCTCGCAGGCCGGTATTTCAGGCAGCGTCAAGATTGGGCGCCAGTGCCTCATCGGCGGGCAGGCCGGATTTGCGGGCCATCTCGAACTTGCCGATCGCACTTCGGTGGCAGCCAAGGCCGGGATTTCGAAATCATTCCTCGAACCGGGGTTGGCAATTCGAGGTGTGCCGGCACAGCCGATGCGCGATCAGCTCCGGCAGGAGGCGCAGGTGCGGGGGCTTGGCGAAATGAAGTCGAAGCTCGAAGCGCTTGAAGCGAAGTTGCAGGCGTTACAGCAAAAGCTTGGCGAGTGAGGTCTTTACACGCCAGCTCCGGGGTTGATGGTTCTGTGGCAAGGCGGAGTTCCTGTTCTCATCGATACGAACTTTTCCTGACGAGATCAGTTTCAAAATTCAGGGGACAATTGAGCTGTGGATGTCGGCCAGTTTCCGCCTTACGGATTCGCGGGTGGGGCAGTTTACTGTCGATCAGGGTTGCTGTGGCGTTGATGTAGCCGATGTGGCTGAACGCCTGCGGGGAGTTGCCCAGCATTTCCTTGCTGTATGGGTCATACTCTTCTGAAAACAGTCCGAGATCGTTGGCAGCGGCCATCGTTATGCCGAGCAGCTTTTCGCCTTCAGCGATCTTCCCTGACAAGGCGAGGCACTCGATTATCCAGAAATTGCAGAGCAGGAATCGGCCCTCATCTCCTTCGAGTCCGTCATCAGCACGGTAGCGTTTGACGAATCCATTGTCCATGAGATGTGTTCGGCAGGCTTCGATTGTGCCCTGGATGCGGGGGTCGGTTACAGGCAGAAAGTCGACGAGCGGCATGATCAAGAGGCTGGCGTCGGGAATCTCCGTGTCGAAATGCTGGACGAAGGCGTTCAGCTGCTGGCTGAATCCGCGCCTGAGCACTTCGTTTTTGATCTCTTCGCACTCACGAGCCCAGCGTTCGATCGGTGCATCGAGTCTGAACTTGCGGGCGATGGCGATGCCGCGGTCGAGCGCCACCCAGCACATCACTTTCGAATAGACGAAATGGTACGAGCCGTTGCGCGCCTTCCAGATGCCGTCATCCGGCTTGCGCCAGTTTTCGATGGCCATTTCGCAAATACCCCTGAAAAATGACCAAAGCGTGGCGTCGATACTGCCCGAGCATACTCCGCAAGCCGGAGTGCAGCGTCCATGATTTCTCCGTAGATGTCTCACTGCTGCTGGCTGCGCGCGGCGTTGCCGGTTCGGACCGGTCTGGAGTGCCGGTATCCGTCAAGATGATTCAGATGCGTTTCCTGCAGCGGCTCTTCTCCGTGGATCGAATACATAGTCATCAAATCGCGCCTGCCGTTTTTCCGGTAGGTGTCGTGCAGCCAGCGGATGAACGTGTCCGCTTCGCTCGTGTGGCCGAGCGCGAAAAATGCCTTGAGGGTGAACGAGGCGTCCCTGAGCCAGTTGAAGCGGTAGTCCCAGTTGAGCTCTCCGCCGATGCTTTCCGGCAGCGATGTCGTGGCGGCGGCAACGATGGCTCCGGGTCGGCTGAAAGGTGAGCAGTTTGAGGGTCAGGAGCGACAGCGGCTGATCTGCCTGGCTGATCGTGAAGCCCGCCGCCTTTTTCGGCGATCACGCATTCATCGAGTCCGTAGCCAGGGTGCGGCTCAAGAGTCAGTATGAAATCTATTTGGCCTTGATCGACGCGAATGCAGTGATGAATGCCCTGGGGGCGTTCGTGAAACTGCTCTTCTTCAAGCGGCATGAAGTCATGTCATAGAGCGTCGCTTTGCCGTTATCGGTTGTGAACGAGGTGCAAAGAATACAGGTGCCGGACAAGTACTCCCGTTTGGACGAAAAGGCTTCGGCGGGTTTTAGGCTGAAATATCCACCTTTTCGTTCATCAAGCAGGGCCGCGAATACGGTTGGTGAGTCGAAATAGGGTGGCGAGCAATAATCGATCGAGCCGTTCGAGCTGACCAAGGCGGCAGTTCGCATGTTGCCGATCACGCCGTAATCCGAAATATTGCGATCCATGGCCTGGCAGGTTCAACAAGGCATTACGTCTGTGAATCGCATATTATTATGGAATTTGGGCGTTTTTGGGGGGAAAAAGATGGGTGGATGACTGATCGTGAAATTTCGTGCTGTGATCTTCAGCACATGTTTCTCATTTATGCCGCTGGTGTATTTACCTTGAGCATGGCGGTAACTTTTTGCAAGAAAGGCTTGAGCTTGACCGGTTTCAAGAGGCTATCGTTGATGCCGCTTTCTTTGGCAAGTTTCAGCGTCGCATTGTCCAGATTGCCACTCAGCCCGAGTATCGGTATGTCGCGATAGGAAGAGGGCATCGCGCGAATGCGTTGAGCAGTCTCAAAACCGTCGAGCACCGGCATTCTCATGTCGATGACCAGCAGGTCGCAGGGCTGTGACTTCAGAATATTAAGCGCTTCCAGACCGTTGGAAGCTTCGAGAATGGTGATGCCCAGCTTGTTGAGCATCAGCTTGATGACCCTGCGGTTGAAATCGAGATCGTCCGCTACCAGCACTGTCTTGCCCGATAGCGACTCTTTGAGTGTCTCCCGGACCATCTCCAGCGAGCTTTTCATGGCACTCAAGAGTTCGGGCAGGGCTGGTGGCATGGAGATGATGGTAGTTATGCTATTGTTGGCGTTGTCGACCAACGAGTTTGCCGAGGAGCGGCAAACGACAACGGGGATATCTCTACCTTTGTTCTTGACGCTGTTTGCAAGTTTTACTGTGCCAGCTTTTGGCTGACTGATATCCGCAAGAACAAGATCGTAATGCTTTGTCTCGAGCATTTCAAGGGCCTTGTTGTTATCCTCGGCGTTATCCATTCCGATTTTCAGCGGTATGAGCTGTTGACGGATCAATGGCACATATGCTTCGGGAATGGCAACCATGAGCACGTTTTTTCCTGCCAAGAAAGGTGTGTATTCCGCATAGAGGCTCGATTCGAATTTGTTGATTGTCGCCTTGTCGAGAACCGGGAACTCCAGAGCGAACTCCGTGAATTTGCCCACTTCGGATTTACAGGTGATCTGCCCCTTGAAAGATTTCATCACCCTTTGGCAGAACGCCAGCCCAAGTCCTGTGCCGTTTTTTTTGCCCGAAGTGAAGAAAGGCTCGAAGATTCTGGGAAGGATGTTTGGCGGAATTCCAGGGCCGTTATCACGGATGAGAATTTTGTTGACCGATTCCCCTCGCTGGATTGTGATTGCGAGGCGGCCGTCAGGCACCTGCTGAAGAATCTGCAATGCGTTTTCCAGCAGATTGTAAAGCATCAAACTGAAGTTGTTCTCCTCTCCAAGGAATATGAAATCTTCTCCCGGGCTAAGATGAATCATTTGTCGTTCGTGTTCTGAGGCATAGCCATACTCTTCTATGGCTTTTCGTGTTACTGTCATTGCTGACAGGCAAGCCAGATCCTCCCGGGTGACATCAGTATTCCTGAAATTGCCAAGGGTTACTGTGATAACCTGAAGGCCGCGGTTGATTGCCATCTGTGCCTGGATTGCCCGCTTTTGGATCGTTTCAATATTCTTTTTAGGAAGCGATGTGCAATCACTTGAGGTGCGGCTCTGTGGCAGTTCCAGCAGGATTTCATCAAGATTGTGGCGCACCTGTGAGAGCGGATTGCGCATCTCATGGGCGATACTGCCAGCAAGGGCTTCAAGAGCGTGATACTTTTCTTCCGCTTTTTTTCTCTCGAGTTCTTTAAGGGTGTTCCAGTTACCGAAGCTGAAAATATATCCGGCGAAGATGGAAAAGCCTATGACGATCGAATAAAGGGGAATATTAAAGGCCGGATTGAGTGGTACATAGGGAACTGACAGGTTGTGAAAGAGGATTGCGCCCAATACGCCGGCCAGTAAATCGAACATGAACAGCAACCAGTTTGGCACAAACATCATCAGCACGAATACCATGAATATTTCCCAGTAGAGCCAGAGCTCGTGAAAATTGTTCATGAGAAGGTTCACCGTGAAAGTGAACGGCAGGACAAAAGTCAGGCAAGCGTGCCAGTAAAAAGGAAAATATGGAGTAAACGATGAAGGCAGGCGCTGCATGAACATCAGGCTTATGCACAACAGGGTGGCAACCATTCGGAGCCAGAAGTTTTCATAGGGCAGATGGAACCCGTATTTGAAAACCAAATAAAAAAATATTAGCGAATGCCCCCAGTATGCCTGATACCATAGCATCTGAACGGGAAACTAACGTCCCTTCTCTTAGGTATTCAGTTAACTGCTCAATGAGTTTTTTCAAGAACCATCTCCAATTACTTTTTCAACACATTCCTTGGCTGCTCTGAAGCAGGCTTCGATCGAGGCACCGCGGCGATAATCACCGGTGATTCCCAAGCCGGATAGACTATTGACAAGGTGGTCTGTTTTTTCGAGAAGCAGATGGTGTTTCGGAGAATATGCGCATAAACCCTTTGTAAAATATCTAAATACAAAGGCCTCTTTAGGATTCTCTTTTATGTTAAAGTAAGGAGATGCAATCTTTTCACCAAGCTTTATTACCTTTTCCGGCGAAGACTGCTCAGAGATCGTCGTTCTTGAGGCTTTACCGCTGAAGGTATATCTGACAATATCCAGATCGTTAAGGCCATAGGCTCCTGCGTTGCTCAGAGGGGAATTACGTTCAAAAACCATTGCGCGACGGTTTTTGGGGAAGACCTCGTCACGATATTTTACGATTGCTATGCCGACCGGGAAATAGCTGATCTTATTGAGTAGCTTGGAGGCTTCAGGCAACTCATCCTGGAGCAATTCGGCCAGACTATAAGCGGGTAGGGCTGAAATGACCCGGTCATAACTCTCTGTACCTGGTGTTGCACCATGCAGATAATTTATGCGAAACTTGTCCCGATCTTTGGCTATCGAAGTGACCCTGTGACTGGTCAATATCCTTAAAGAAGAATCTTTTCGGTGATTGACGACGAATGTATTGAGCAGATCATACATTCCTACGGTGAGTTGTTCGAAACTGTCGAGGGCAAGGGCCAGATTCGAACCGAAATTTCCAGGATAACACTCCTCAGGCTCGGCCCCATTCATCCGGATTGTTATTGGCCTTATCACCCTTTCGATACAGCGCTGGTTCAGATGCCGGTCAAGTGCGAGATGATCAAAGTTCTCGCTCAGTGCTCGGAAATAGTCACTGCACAGCACCCCCTGACTACGATCATTCAAAATCGCCTGGATGTGAGGGTAGAGACGGGTTATTCCTTTTCTGAAGCCGCAAAGGCGGATGATTTTAAGGAGATTGAGCCATACGGAGCCTTCCCGACTGATGGAGACGATGCGTCCGTTAACAAGTTGTGACGTGTTTATGCCAAAATACTCAAATGCAGGATCTCCGTACGCTCTGGCGAATTCGCGAAAAAGTAAATAATTACGGCCAATATTTTTGCCCCCAAAATCTACCCTGCGTTCCTGCAGAAAATCACTGCCAGCTCTGCCACCTATTTGGTTTTCCGATTCAAAAAGATCAACGCTGACATGTTGCTGCGCGAGGTAGAATGCTGCAGCAATACCTGATATTCCACCCCCAATGATTGCTACATGCATTGCGTTGATACCATTGATTCATGCATTCTTTTGAGCTTCGAATCAAAATTGGTCTTATGTCTTTCTATAATTTTTTTCAGACGTTGCTCTTTTTGTGCATAACGTTCAGCGTTAGTGCAAGCGAATCCTTTCAGAATGGTATCCGCACATAGTCTACCCCATTGGAAAACCTGCATATAGATACAGGCTTCCGCATCATCGCTTGTTTCGCTTGTTGTAAAATTAGTGTAAGATCTGCATATTATAGGAGATTCCTGTTCAAGAAAATGGTAGAAGCTCGTGTTGTAATTTAGCAGGGCAAGTTTTCCGTCAAGTGGTAGTCCTTGATAATGAGCGCTTGCAATTCCAGCCTGTCTCAATGCCTCAAGCATAAGTAACCCTTGGACATGAGGTGACTGATGATCGAATTTCAGCTCCGCTGTTTCTGAAAATATATTGAAGTAGCGCAGCCTGCCAGCGGTAAAAGGTTCTGAGACAAGAACGTTAGCCTCATCGTGTTTGTGAACCAGATTTTTCTGAATAAGAGCTGGTCGCGGGTCATTCGGGCTGAGGGCAATTGGGCTGTTGAAGAGACGGTTTAGGTCAAGAGGCAGTTTTTTCATGAGGTGCGCAGCCTTGTCAATACCGAATGGAGCATCATTGTTCCAACCCGATACAGCAATGGCCTCGAGTTTTTCGTAAAGACCCGGATGAAGGCGGCGATATTCCTGGGAAAGGAATGGTTGGCAAGCGTCACCAAGAAGACTCTGGAAATCGCATGCTTCTTCGGGCGATTCGGCTATGAGCACCGACCGCTCTTCGGCAGAAAAAGGAAGGCTGTCACCTTTGATGAGCAGACAATAAGATGCTGTGTCGAAAACAACACAGCGGGCGCTATTCGCTGTCCCCGAGTGATGGTTTGTTTGCTGTGTTATACTGGCACTCATGAAAAAAGCTTTTTCAATGGTTATGATGGCCGAGCGTTATATGCAAGTTTAACTTCTGCTTTTGTCCATCATGGTTGTCCAGAATTTTTTGTAATCTTTTCAAGACTTCCATGCTGACTTGTTCACATGTGCTTGCAGCAGGGCTGCATCCAAGCTTTTCAGCATTACAATCAGAACCGGATGCTCACCTGATAACGAGTCAAGACAATTGTAAGGGACGCGGAAAATTGCTCCTCTTTTCATTACAATTAAAAACATTTAAAACCATCAATTGCCGACCAGAGCGTAGGTAAAATGCCTATTGTGTTTTCCCTACCTATGTATATAAGGATTTTATCGGAAATTCACTATAGCTCACGGTTATATGGCTCAGTGCCTTACATTTTTTTCTGTAAGAGCTCGGGGTAGAACGAGCTATGAGTGTATTCATGTTGCCAGTGATCGCATATTGGCAATTACCGGCAACGCAGCTCATAAAATGGTTCACTTATGACAGGTTCCTTGGCACCTGCGACGAGTGGTGGTGGATGATCGGCCGCTCATGCTCCAGATTGACGGCGAAGGTGAATCTGGAGGGGAATGTCAGCAGAAGCTGGTCAACCTCAAACTCGAAAGCGTAGGTGCCGCTCAATATCCAGGCGTTTCCGCCCAAGTGCTGTTTTTTCAGCGATTTTTCGTAGAGACGGACTTGCAGGTTGTCTCTGGTTGCGAGCTGTTCGAAGTAGTGGCGTATGCCTTCGGTTGTACTGACGGTATGAGGGGAAAAAGTCGGGATCAGCACCGCTTGTTCATGATAGAGCTGCTCTACTTTTTCGATTTTTCCGGTGCATATTCCGGTTATCCATTCCGAAAGAACTTCTTCGGCATTCTGGTAGCGCATGGCAGGTGGGGTGCTGGTGGGGTTGATACTTCTGAAAGCCGGTTTTCTTAGCAGGCCGTCGGCAATGCAAACAAGAAAACTGCCTGTCCGGCAAGATTCAGACGCTTCTGAGCAAGCCGGACGGGCTAAAGATAAGCATTTTTTTGTTTTGGTAACCCTTGGTTTGAACCAAGAAAATCAAAGCTTTAGTTCTCCGGTCTGGGCCTGTCGCTTCAGATCGTTGTTGGCGTAAATCAGCACTTCGACGCGGCGATTCAGGTGTCTGCCTGCCTCGGTTGCGTTGGTGGCTACGGGTCGGGTTTCGCCGTATCCAATTGCAGTGAGACGGCGGCCAGAAACGCCATACGTCCTCAGAAGTGTCGAGACCGATTCGGCGCGGCGTTCAGAAAGAATCTGGTTCGAGGCGGCTGTGCCGGTATTGTCGGTATGTCCTTCAACGACCACGTCAGTATCGTCGTAGCGGTTCAGGATTCTTGCGAGTTTCTCGATGTTGTACCGGCTGTTGGCGTTGAGGGTTGCCGAGTCGGTCGAGAAGAGCAGGCCAGTATCAAAGACCACGCGGATGCCTTCGCCGACCCGCTCCACATTGGCTCCCTGAACCTGCTGGCGAATTTCGTTAGCCTGCTTGTCCATATAGTCGCCAATGACTGCACCAGCCGCGCCGCCGACGGCTGCGCCGATCAGAGCTCCCTGAACCCAGCTGCCGTTGTTGCTGCCGATGATGCCGCCAATGATGCCGCCAGCTGCCGCGCCATACCCGGCGCCGCGCCCGGCGTTCGAGGATGATTCACAACCGGCAATCATCGTTGCTGTGGAAAAGAGCATGACAAATGCGGCGGGTTTTGCAAATTTCTGAATGGTATTCATCGTTTTTACGGTTTTCTGTTGGATAGAAACGCGTGTGTCGTATGGTCAAGCTTGCTCGCGACATCTCCGGGGCATGTCTGTGCGTCCGCGGCAGCTCTCATTTTAATGTATGAAAAATATTCTTGTCGTCCTATTTTGTTTATGAAACGAAGGTTATCGGGTATGTCTGGATCATAAAATTAATTACCGTATTCAGTGGTTGTCAGTTCAGTAAACAGATAAAGTGTTTTCGAAAGACATAAAATAATGCTGCAAACCCGAGAAGAGTGGCGGCAGATAGCCGAGTCGGTTTTGCCGCCAAAAGAGCGGTACTCCGACCGGAACCGCATGATTACCGCTCGCTATGCGGGTTGGTATCTCGAAAATCCCGGAATCCTCAAATGGGCCGGGATGGCCGCATTTGCCTCCCGGCAGGTCGGCCTGGCCATCCTGGCTGCCGAGCTGATGACGGCTCCGGAGCGACAAAACGCCGACGGTAATCCACTGCTGGCCTTGCACCGTTTCGGTACGGACCGGCTCATGCTCGCCGATTTTGAGGAGATACGGAACGGCAACAACAATATTTACCGCGACATCGCCTGGGCGCATGCCGCCTACATTGGCGGTGGTATGGCCGAGCTTGAGGCGTGCGCCGCCGAGCGTGAGGATGATCTGCTTGTCGAAGGATTTGGCATGATCGATCACGGGCGAAAGCTTTTGCGCCGTGATGCCAATGATCCTGAGGGGGAGCGGCTCATCTGGGAGGGCAACACCTTTCTCTTGCGTCATGAGCAGGTTGATGTGCTTCAGCCAGTATTCGACAGGCTCAGTTCCGGCGGGCGGGTTTTGGCATCGTTCGGCAGCGAATTAGATTTTTCGGGATCGCCGATTTCCGACTCCCGGTATCGGGCCTCCTTCAGCTCGTTTCACGGCTATTTTGAAACGCTCGCCGGTCTGAAAAGCGTCGCCAATCCGGCTGACCGGTGGCAATGGGTCGAGCAATGCGTGATCCCCTCATGGAAAGCCGCCGACCGCCAGATGGGACACGAATGGTCAGGCAGAAACGAAATGGCGAAAATTGCCGCCGGTCAGCAGGATACTGTCCAGCAGTTGTCAGCTTTTGTCACCTCTTTTGGCCGTTAAGAGTCCTGCACTTTGTTGCCATCACCGTGTCGCGCGGAGCGCGGTGACCGGGTCAAGGCTGGAGGCTTTCCAGGCTGGGAAGAGGCCGAACGAGATGCCGATGACCGAGCATACCGTCAGCGACACGACGACCCACAGCCACGGAAACATCAACGGCAGATTGAAGTTGACCGCCACCAGGTTGCCCGCCGCCGCTCCGGTTACAATGCCGACCACACCGCCGCCGATTGAGAGCAGCAGCGCTTCGAGCAGGAACTGCTGCAAAATCGAGCGCCGCGGCGCGCCGACCGACATGCGGATGCCGATTTCTCGCGTCCGCTCCGTCACGCTGACCAGCATGATGTTCATGATGCCCACGCCCGCGGTCAACAGCGCCATGAAGCTGATGATAAATGCCCCGATGCTGACGATTCGCTGGATGTCGCGGAACGAATCGACCAGCGATTCATTGGTTCTGATCTCGAAATCGTTTGGCTTTTTGACCGTCAGACCTCGTGCAAGCCGCATTGCACCGATGGCCCGGTCGATGGTTTGCTTGTAGTTTTTCTGCGACATTGCCTCCACCGTGATGGCGATGCTCGATGTTTCATTCACCTCGTCGAGATAGCGGGTGATCGGGATGAGCACGAAGTTGTCCTGGCTCTGGCCGAACGCCGCCCCCTTCTTGCTGAACACGCCGATGACCGTATAGACCTTGCCGTTGACCCTGATCTGCTTGCCGATCGGGTTCTGCCCCTGCCGAAACAGGTAAGCGGCCACGTCGCTGCCGATGACGGCAGTGTCAGAGGCGTAGCGGAGGTCGCCGTCGTTCAGGTTCCTTCCCGCGATGACATCGAAACCGTTAGCCGGAGCGAAGCTTTCGTCGCCGCCGGTGAGCGTGACGTCGGGATTGGTGATTTCGTTGCCGTAACTGGCCTGCGCGGCCTGGCTCGTGATGATAAAGCCGATATTCCTGGCGCTTTGACCCATGTATTTTTTGAAGAGCTGCGCCTCTTGCCAGGTGATGTCCTTGCGGTTGGCGTACAGATTGCGGTTATGCCCGCCGCCGAACACCGTGGCAGGATTTTTCTGGATCTGGAAGGTGTTCGCGCCGAGGCTCGACAGCCCCGAGGCAATCGAGCGGTCCACGGCGTCGAGCGCCGTCATGACCGCGATAATAGAGAAAACGCCCACCGCTACCCCGAGCGTCGTGAGCGCCGAGCGCAGCTTGTTGGCCGCCAGTGATGTTGCGGCCTGTATCACGGTTTCCATGACTGAGAGCATCATGGCTATTCGTACCTGAGTGAAACTGCCGGATCGAGCCTTGATGCTGAAATCGCCGGAGCGAGGCCGGAGATGATACCGGTTGCCACCGACACTCCGATGCTCGCCAGGACGAGCATCGGCGAGAAGCTGACGGGGAAGTCGGGCAGCAGAGTCTGGATGAGCACGGTGATCGAGAGCGCCGTGGCGAGGCCAATCACGCCGCCGACGAGGCAGATCATCACCGATTCGATGAGAAACTGCAACAGAATGGTACGGCGTCGAGCGCCGAGCGCTTTGCGTAGGCCGATCTCCCGGGTTCGCTCCTTGACGCTCACAAAGGTGATGTTCATGATGCCGATGGCCCCCACGAATAATGACATGCCGGTGATGAAGATGCCCGCCATCGCAATGCCGTTCTTGATCGGATCGAGTTGGCTCTTGAACGCCTGCTGTTCGTTGATGCCGAAGTCGTCTGCTTTGCCGGGCGGCAGTCTCCGTATCCGCCGCATCAGGCCGGTCAGCTCCTCCTTGGCCTCCGGAATCCGCTTTTCATCCCTGACCTTGACCCTGATCGTCACCATCGGGGTTTTTCCGTACACCTTTGTGAACGCGCCGAGCGGCATGATGAGCTGGTTGTCGAAGCTGAAGAGGCCGAGGAATTTGCCCTGCTTTTTGAAGATGCCCACGACGCGCACGTTGTGATTCTTCAAGCGAAGCGATTGCCCGACGGCTCTTCCGCCGGGGAACAATCCGGTGGCGATGTCGTCGCCGATGACGCAGACCTCGTCGCCTGCCGCCGACTCCTGCGCTGTGAAAAAGCGCCCTGCCGACAAGTCGCCCGAGGCGGTGAGCGGGTAGTCCTGGTTTGTGCCCAGCGCGAAGATCTGCAGAATCTCGCGGTCGCGGTAGCGCGCCGAGGCATCGATGGTGGACATTTGCGGCACGGCCACGATCAGCTCCGAGAGCGGGTTGCCTGCGATGATCCGGTTGATCTCGGCGGCGTAGCGGGTCTCGATATCCGGCCGGTTGCGGAATCGCCACCACGAGCCCATCGTGCTCCACGATCCCTTCTGTACGTAGATCACATCGTAGCCAAGCATGGCAAGGCTCTTGTCGAAACCGAGCTCGATGCCATTGATCGCCGTGCCCATCATGGTGATCGCCACGATGCCGATGATGACACCGAGCGCTGTCAGGAACGAGCGAATCTTGTTGGCCATGATCTGGTACACGGCAATGTTCAGGCTCTCTGCCGTCTCGTACCGGAACTGTTGCAAAGCGGCGTTCATGGTGCGGAGTCGCTTTCGATTCTGCCGTCGCGCAGGCGGATGATGCGGCGGGTGAAACGGGCGATCTCCTCTTCGTGGGTGATGAGGATGATGGTGTTGCCCGCGTCGGAGAGTTTGCCGAAAATCTCCATGATGTCGTGACTGGTGGCCGTGTCGAGGTTGCCGGTCGGCTCGTCGGCCAGGATGATCGACGGGCGGTTGACCAGCGCCCGTGCGATGGCCACGCGTTGCGTCTGCCCGCCCGACAGTTCGCCGGGTTTGTGGTTGATCCGGTCGCCGAGGCCAACCTGTTCGAGCGCCTGACGTGCCCGTTCCAGCCGCTCTTCCGGATCGATTCCGGCGTAGACCAACGGCAGCTCGACGTTACGCAGGCAGTTGAGGCGCGGCAGCAGGTTGAAGGTCTGAAAGACGAAGCCGATTTCGCGATTGCGCACGCGGGCGAGCTGGTCGTCATCCATTTCGGCCACGTTCTGTCCGTTCAGCTCGTAGCGTCCCGAGGTTGGTGTGTCGAGGCAGCCGAGGATATTCATCAGCGTCGATTTGCCGCTGCCGGACGGCCCCATGATGGCTGCGTAGTCGTTCCTGCGGAAATCGAGATCGATGCCGTCAAGCGCCTTCACGGTCTGGTCGCCCATCGTATAATGCTTTGAGAGCGAGCTGATTCTGATGATGAAGGGACGGTCGCTCACGGCTTCTCCTGCACTTTCACCGCGCTTCCGTCGTGCAGCTCGCGGCTGATGGCGCCGTAGCTTCCCGACACCACCGTTTCTCCCTCTTTCAGTCCGGAGAGGATGATGATGTGGGTGTTGTCGGTGGTGCCGGTTTTGACTTTCCGGAAACGCGCGCGTCCATTCTCGACAACAAAAACCCCTTCGATCTCCTCTGGTGTTCTGGTTGCAGATGGTACCTGTACCGCTTTGTTATCGTTTGACGAATTTGCCGGTACGGCCGGGGATTTGCCTGAAGTGTCGCGTATCGTGACACTCTGGATCGGCACGACAAGCGCATTGGGCACGCGCTGGGTTTCGATCTCTGCCGTGCCGCTCATGCCGGGCTTGAGCAGGCGCTGGTGGTTCAGAATTCTGATCTTGACAGCGAAGTTGGTCACCTCTTCCTGCGTGTTCGCGGCCTGCGTGGTGGCCGAGTTGGCGATTTCGCGCACCTCGCCCGTGAACTTGCGGTCGCCGAACGCATCGACCGTCACCGTGACCGGATTGCCGACGCGCACGTTGACAATGTCGTTTTCGTTCACCTCCACTTCGAGCTGCATACTGTCGAGGTTGGCGATTCGCATCACCTCGGTGCCGGGGAACTGCCCCGTGCCGACGACGCGCTCGCCGGACTTGCTTTTCAGCGACACGATCGTGCCATCAATGGGAGAGCGTACCACCGTTTTGCCGAGGCGCTCGTCGTTCTGGTCGAGCATACTCTGGTTCTGCTGGATGGAGAAGCGCGAAGCCTCGTAAGCGGCGCGGTTGGCTTCGGCGTTGGTTTTGGCCGTGAGCCAGTCGGTCTGCGAGATCAGCTTGTCCTTGTAAAGAATCGAGGCCTTGCGGAAATCGTCGTCCGCCTTGAGCATTCGCGCTTTGGCCTCCATGCTTTGCGCTTTCGATAGATTGAGCTGGGCCCGGCTTTGCTTGACCTGATTGACGTAGATGTCGGGCTGAATCCTGAAGAGGAGTTGCCCGGTTTTCACCTCCTGGCCCTCCATGACCGGCAGTTCGATGATCTCGCCCGACACGTCGGGAGAAATGGCTACCTCGGTTTCGGGCTGGATTTTGCCGGTTGCCGTGACGGTGTGCACCACCTCCTTGCGGAACACCTTTTCGGTGGTCACCTCGACCGCTTTTTCACGTGTGTTCATCCAGACAAGCGCCGCAACTCCGATGGCGAAGAGCGCGCCGCCGATGATGATGATGTTGCGGAGTTTTCCAGAGCGTTTGGTTTTAGCCATAAATCAGTGAGATGATGCGTTGCTGACCTCTTCGATGCCAATGCCGCTGGTGTAATCGAGCAGCGCCTTTTGCAGCGCGAGGTTGTAAAGCGCCTGGGTCAGTGTTGAGCGGGCGTTGAAGAGCGCCGCCCTTGCCGAGCTGAGCTCGACGAAGTTCGAGGCGCCGAGATCGTACTTGCGCGTGATGCCCTGAGCCGCCGATTCCGACGCCTTCAGGCTCTCCCGCGCCGACTCGATTCGCGTGAAGGCCGCCCGGTAATCACCGGCAACCTGCTTCAGGTCGATCTCGATGCCGTCCTTCAGCTCTTCGTAATCGAGCTGACTGTTCCGGCTGGCGACCTTGGCCAACTCGACATTGTAGCGTGTCATGAATCCGTCGAAGATTGTCCACGCAAGGTTGAGCGAAATGGCGTGGTCGATGCCGTTTTCGAGTTGCTTGCTGACTGGAGGATAGGCGTAGTCGATGGTATTGCCCAGCATGGTTGTCTTGTAAGAGTCTATGGCGCCGCTGCTCATGGTGAAGGCGAGGTCAAGCCGGGGGAGCCGCGCGCCTGCGGCCTGCCGGACATTCTGCCGCGCCGCATCGCGTTCGAAGTCCTGCGCCCGGAGGTCGGCCCTCTGCCGGAGGCTCGATGCCGAAAGCGCCTCGATGTCTAGCTCGGGCGAGAGTTTGGCGATTACGGCGGTGTCCACCGGTTCGAGCGCAATCTCTTCAGCCGGATCGATGCGCAGGCGCCGGACGAGTTCGAGCTTGCTGCGGCGGAGCTGGTTTTCAGCGTTGATGACGGCGAGGTTGCCGTTGCTCGCTTCCGCCTGCTGCTGGTAGAGGTCGGTGATCGATTTGAGGCCGATGTTGAACTGGTGGTTGGTCAGGGTCAGCAAATCCTTCGACGTCTTGAGGTTTTCCCGCGCGATATCGAGCAGTTCCTTGTCGAGCAGCACCTGATAGTAGTGTTGCGTCACGTCGTAGGCGATGGTCTCTTTTGCGCGCTGAAGGGTGAAACCGGCGGCCTTTTTGCGGTCGAGCGCCGCCTGCAGGGCCGCGTAGTCGCTCAGGCCGTTGAAGAGATTGAGCGATGCCGTCAGGCTGATATCGACGGTTGAGCTCCGGGATGTCATGTTGATCGCCGTGTCCGATCCGCCGCCGTACAGCGGGGAGTAGGATGTGTACGATCGGCTGACCGAACGGGGTACATAGCTGGCCGAGGAGGTAACTTTCGGCAGGAAGTTGCCGTAGCTTCTCAGCAGGTCCACCCCTTCGAGGTGCAGATTGTTTTCAGCTTTTTTAACGGAGGAGGCGTTGTTGAGTGCGATCGTGATGCACTCGTGCAGCGAAAGGGTTTTTGTCGGCTGATTCTCTGCGTGGATGGTCAGTACTGGCAGGAAAAAAAGGATGAGGAGGGTGAAAACGCTTTTGTTCATCATCGGTGGTATGCCGGTTCGTCGTGTCGATTGCGGTATGTTGCTGTGGAATATACGCAACGAGCTGGCAATACAGATAGTTCACCGAAATAGAAGCGGGGAATGCCTGATGGAGATGAATTTTTGATCTCGCTGTTGATTGATTTCATTTTCCCGGAATCGGAATCGGAATCGGAATCAGGAAACAGGAAACAGGAAACATTGTAGGGGCAACCCTTGCGGTTGCCCCCTTATGTGCGATAGTCTCAGGTAATCCCAAAAGGGCAGCCGCGAGGGCTGCCCCTACAGATTATTCTTTTATCCGGCAATTTCGATCCGCCTTCACAGCTTTTCAAGAACCCGGTCGATGGACTGCCGGTAGCAATCCGCTTTTGACGGATTGAGCTGGATGAGCGAGGTGTAGACCCGGATGGCCTTTTTGTATGCGCCCTGATTGATAAAGAGGTTGGCCAGCGACTCGGTCGGTACGGCAATCGATGCGTCGTCGGGGAATGGCTGCTTCTGTTCGGCAATCGGTGTCGGCTCGAAGCATTCGGTGGCACGTGGTGGAGTGAATCCGGCGAGCGCTTTCGAGAGCTCCTCGAACTCCACGGCGACCTCGTCGATGGCCGGTGTCCGCGCCGGTTCAGGTGCTTGCGACTGGAGCGTCTTGACCTCGATCAGCTCCCGCCAGGCGACCTGGTTTGCCGGTGCAATGCGGCAGCAGTGGCTGAGATGTTCGATGGCCTCTTCATATCTTTTCAGCCCTCGCGTTGCCCGCGCGAAGAGCAGATGAAAGATGTATGATTCCGGCAGCCAGCGTCCCATGCTGCTCAGCTTGTCGAGAGCTGGCTGGAACGCACCGCACTTGATGTCCAGCGAGACATCGGCAAATATGAGGTGCGGGTCACTGGTCATACCGGCTTTTCAGTCAGGTTGGTTTGGGAGAAATCGGAAGAGGCGCCGATTCTGTAAGCTCAGATTTTATGAGTTATTGCCCGCTTTTCCAAAGCCAAAAGCAGCAGTTTTTCCACCAGTTCGGCGAACCCGATACCGGAGGCGGCCATCATCATCGGATACATGCTGATGTCGGTAAAGCCGGGTATTGTGTTGATTTCGTTCAGGATGACGCGGTTCGTGCCGTTTTCGACAAAAAAATCGACTCTCGACATTCCCTCGCATCCGAGCGCCTTGAAGACGGTCAGCGCGGCTTTCCTGACTTCGTTGGCGACTCCCTCTGGCAGATCGGCGGGTATGACAATCTTTGCTTCGTTTTTGATGTACTTGTCCTCGTAGCTGTAGAAGTCGCTGCCTGGAATGATTTCACCGGGCTCGGAGGCCAGCGGTTCGCGGTTGCCGAGCACGGCCACCTCGATTTCACGTCCCGATATGGCGGCTTCGACGAGCACCTTGCTGTCGAGGCTGCAGGCGGTTTCCAGCGCAGCGGCAAGCTCCTCAGCGTTGCGCACCTTCGAGATGCCGACCGACGAACCGAGGCTCGCTGGCTTGACGAAGAGCGGCCAGCCGAAGCGCTTCGTGATCTCCACGACGATGCCGAGCGGATGGGCGGCATAATCACAGCTTGTGACCGTCATGAAGTCCGCAACCGCGACCCCCGCGTCCACTGCGCAGAGCTTGGTCAGCGCCTTGTCCATCGCTAGCGCCGAAGCCGTCAGGCCGCAGCCGGTATAGGGAATGCCGAAGGTGTCGAGGCATCCCTGAAGCTTGCCGTCCTCGCCGTACGAGCCGTGCAGCGCGATGAAGGCCACGTCGGTTTGTTCGAGGAACGATCCGAAATCGAAGCGCTCTTCGGATGCCGTCGCCGTCAGTTCATCGAGCCGTTTTCCTGCAGACTCCGGCGAGCCGCTTCGCAGCAGAGCGGCGATGTCGGTGTCGAGCACCTGCTGCGAGTACGGGCTGGCGTGCCACTTGCCGTCGCGGTCGATGTAGAGCGGCGAAAGTTCGTACCGGTTCGGGTCGATCTGCGCCGCAATGGAGCGGGCGGAGATGATCGAAATTTCGTGTTCGGCGGACTTGCCCCCAAAAATCAGGGCGACGGTGTGTTTGGACATAGCGATAATACTGAGTGTGAACGGATGACGGTCAGGAGACAAAGTGCATGTGCTCGACGCTGAGGCAGCGGTTCTGCACGACGTCGAGTCCGGCGTTTCTGGCTTTTTCGGCTGCGGCTTCGTTGGTGATGCCGAGCTGCATCCAGACCACCTTTGCGCCAATGGCGATCGCTTCATCGACGACCGGCGGCACATCCTGCGGCTTGCGGAAAATATCGACAATCTCGATCAGTTCGCGCTTTTCCGCCGGAATCGCCGAAAGCGAAGGCCAGCATTCGAGGCCGAGCACAGTGCTTATTGACGGATTGACCGGGTAGATGGCGTAGCCCGCGTGGATCATGTACCGCGCGACGGCATTGCTCGCCCGTTCCGGCTTGTCTGAAATGCCGACGACGGCGATGTGTCGGTATTTTTTTAGGATTGATGCGATGTCCATCGTTGACCGGGTGACGCGTTGAGGCCAGGCTGGTGACCGAGAGACGTACCTGACAAAACTACCAGAAAATACCGGTATTGGCTCAGACTCACAACGGGTTGGGGGAAAAAACAAAAGCCGAGGCCAGCAACAGCCTCGGCATAGCAAAATTTGCTTTTCGAAACGTGGGTCATTAGATTTGTAGCCTAATGACCACAATCAATGCTACCAGCGTTGCAAGAAGCAAAATGATGTTCATCATGGTTTCTTTTTTGCGGTTATTGTTTAATAGAGCGGTAGAAAGAGCGTCACCTCTTTCTGCCGCTTTTATTTTACTTGAAAAAGAGTAGAAAAACCAAGTCAGGCGTTGAATATAAAAAAGTGATTAAGAGTTTTTTTTGAATGAAGTTATTTATAGATATGCTTTTAGATGATTATCTCTCTGGTGGGTGAGAATGTCGGCCAAGATGCCAAAGATGCTGGCGATTAAGCGGTAAGGTCACCTTCCATAGACCAATATCGAATGCCCATTTTTTTCTATGTTAATTGCTGACATGGATTTTGTCATCATCGAGCTACGGCTTCCAGTTCCAAGCCGATACCCAAAAACAGTTCTCTTTGCTGATGGTTTGTCGAGGCATGCTATATACGGATAGTCTCGAATACTGTTGAGGATGATGCGTTTTATTTAATCTTTTACTAATTAACTATCGTCTATTGGTAGCGCTAATTCCCAGTTATTTTTTCTCACCCGCGCCTGTTATTTTTGGCCATAAAGTATTTTCCCCGCCAGTTTACGTTATCCTGAAGGCCTCATGAAACCTCTTTTCTCCTCTGTTTACTGCGTCGATACCGGAGCCGGTTCCGGTCAGTTTAACATGGATTTCGATGTCCGACTCATGCGGGCGTTTGCTGATGGGGCGTTTCAGCGGGTGTTTGGCGAGGGGAGTTGCCTGTGGCGGTTCTATGCGTGGTCGCCTTTGGCGGTGTCGCTTGGCAAGAACCAGAATTCGGCCGAGATTGACCGGGAGCGGTGCCGCGCTGATGGCGTCGATGTTGTCGTGAGACCAACCGGCGGGCGGGCGGTGTTTCATGCTGACGAGCTGACCTATTCGTTTTTCGTGGCTACTTCGCTGCCAAATGAATTAATCTACCAGATGGTGCATGAAACTATCGCACGGGCACTAGCCGGGGTAGGCGTCGATGCGGAGTTCTGCCGGACGCAACCCGACTTCCGGGTGAGGTATGCCACGGCGGAGTCGGTCTCCTGCTTCACCGCATCGGCACGCTACGAGTTGCAGGTCGGCGGGCGTAAAATCGTCGGATCAGCGCAGCGTCGCCAGGGAAATGTGCTTCTTCAGCATGGTTCTTTGCCGCTTTCCGCGCGTCATCGGCAGATTTCTCGTTATCTTGCGGGTGCGCCCCGCGAACTTGTCGAGGTGGTCGATGCCGACATGGGGCGCAAAACCGCGTCGCTCGATGAGTTCACCGACGCGGGCTACGCCGATCTGGTGCCATTGCTCATCGCTGAAGCCGGGAAGTTTGCCGGACCGGGCGCAAAAATATTGACTTCGGGCGAGATCGAACGCCTCGAAGGTTTTCAACAATCACTTTAATCGACGACCATCATGAACCAGCCCTCCGGCGGCAACAAGCTGCCCCACGTCACGACCCGCAGGATGCTCGATATGAAGCAGCGCGGCGAGAAGATCGCCATGCTGACCGCCTACGACTACACGATGGCGCGGATTCTCGATCGCTCGGGGGTTGACGCGATCCTTGTCGGCGATTCGGCGAGCAACGTCTTCGCCGGGCACAATACTACGCTGCCGATGACCGTTGACGAGATGATTTATCACGCCAAAGCAGTAGTGCGCGGTGTACACGCCGAGACGCGCCGGGCGATGGTGGTGGTCGATATGCCCTTCATGAGCTACCAGCTTTCGTCTGAGGACGCGGTGCGCAACGCCGGTAAAATCATGAAAGAGCACGAGTGTGACGCGGTCAAGATGGAGGGGGGCAAGGTGATCGCCGAAGCGGTCAAACGCATCACCGACATTGGCATTCCGGTGATGGGTCACCTCGGTCTGATGCCGCAATCGATTTACAAATATGGTAGCTACAAGGTTCGCGCGATGGAGGATGAGGAGGCCCGCCAGCTCATCGAGGATGCGAAGATTATCGAAGAGGCCGGAGCGTTCGCCATCGTGCTCGAAAAGATTCCGTCAAAACTTGCCGGTGAGGTGAGCCGCTCGCTGACGATTCCGACTATCGGCATCGGTGCCGGCCCGGAGTGCGATGGCCAGGTACTCGTGATCAACGACATGCTCGGCCTCAGCACAGAGTTTCGTCCGCGCTTCGTTCGCCGCTACGCCGACCTCTCATCGGTGATCGAACAGGCCGTCAAAAGCTACGTCGAGGATGTGCGCAGCAACAGCTTTCCCTCGGAGGACGAGAGTTACTGACGGGGGTTCTTGTTTACAGATTGCAAGATTGCATGAATCGATTATTTTTTATGACGATCTTCGTAATCGGACGCCGGATTTTTAACAAACAGCGACAGGTTTGGCAGGCAATGGCGATGTAGCCGGATGAATAATTTTTATGGGAACAGAAGAAAGAAAAGCTCGACAGAAACGCTATCCACCGGTTTTACAGGATGGCGGTGAGCGGCCCCAGCGGCGTTTTCCCTACGTTTCGCGCTCATTCGTACCTTCGGCTTTCACGGTCATGAACATGGTTTCTGGCTATGTTTCCATCGTCATGGCAGGTGAGGGCAGCTTTATCATCGCAGGCTGGCTCATCTTTCTTGCGGCCTTTTTCGACACCATCGACGGCTTCGTGGCGAGACTTACCAACAGCTCCTCTGAATTTGGTGTGGAGCTCGATTCACTTTCCGACCTCGTTTCTTTCGGAGCTGCGCCCGCATTTCTCGTCTACAAGTTCGGCCTTGAGCATCTTGGAATGCCCTGGGGGTTGCTGCTCAGCTCGCTCCTGATGGTTGGCAGCGGATTGCGGCTGGCGCGATTCAACATCAATCTGATCGATTACCACAAGGACTCTTTTTCCGGCCTTCCGACACCGGCGCAGGCGATGACCGTTGCTTCATTTGTTCTGTGGATGAGCGTTGAGCCGTTGTTTGCAGAATTCGCTCTTCAGAAGGTTCTGGTGGTTCTGACTGTCTTGCTTGCCATTCTCATGGTCAGCAAGGTCAACTACGATGCCTTGCCCAAACCGACCCTCGAATCGTTCCGACGCCATCCCGTGCAGATGAGCCTGTACGTCGTCGCGATTTTCTGTGTGCTTGTCTTTCAGGCCAAGGCTTTTTTTGTGGCCATGTTATTGTATATTCTGCTCGGAATCGTCAGGTCGCTGACCCGTACCGTTCGGCAGTGGCAGCTCTGACAGGAATTTCCGGCCTCCTCAACTTGCAACGTAACCATTGCTATGGCATTCAAGGCTAAGATCAAGGTGACCCTTCGTCCTTCAATTCTCGACGTTCAGGGTAAAGCCGCGCAGCATGCGCTTGAAAATCTCGGGTATTCGAGTGTCGAATCGGTCAGGATCGGCAAATACATGGAGGTGATCATCGGTGAAGAGTTTCGCGCCGAAGCCGAGCAAGTCTGCACCGAAATCTGTCAGAAGCTCCTGTCCAATCCCATTATGGAGGACTTCAGCTTCGAACTGGTACCCGTCAACTAAATTTCTCACGCTCCTATGGCTGATGTTACCGTTGGAATCGTGGTTTTCCCTGGTTCAAACTGCGATTACGACACCGAATATGCCGTTGCTTCGTTTCCCGGCGTCAAGCCGGTGATGCTCTGGCACAACGACCACGACCTTAAGGGATGTGACGCCGTCATTCTCCCCGGCGGTTTCTCCTATGGAGACTATCTGCGCTGCGGTTCCATCGCCCGGTTCTCGCCAATCATGCGCGAGGTGATCGATTTTGCAGGTAAGGGGCGTCCGGTGCTCGGCATCTGTAACGGCTTCCAGGTGCTGGTTGAGAGCGGCCTGCTCGAAGGCGCACTGATCCGCAACGCCGGACGGAAGTTCGTCTCACGACAGGCCACCATTTGTGTTGCCAACAACACGACGATCTTCACCAGCCGCTACGAAAAAGGCGATGTGCTGCGCCTGCCGGTGGCACATGGCGAGGGCAACTACTATGCTTCGCCCGAAACCATCGAGAGCCTCGAATCGAACGGCCAGGTGGTGTTCCGCTATACCGACGCCGAGGGCAATGCCACGGAGGAGGCCAACTTCAACGGCTCGATGAACAACATTGCGGGTATCGTCAACAAGCAGGGCAACGTGCTTGGCCTGATGCCGCATCCCGAGCGCGCCAGTGAAAAGCTGCTCGGCTCGGAAGATGGCCGGAAGCTGTTCGAATCGCTTTTCGCACATCTTGCCGGAGCGTAAACCGGCCTGCCGATGGGCATGAACAACACATCGCAGAAGGCCCGGATTTTCTCATGGCTGCTGTTCGATTTCGCGAACACATCGTTCAGCGTCATGATGGTGACATTCGCCTTTCCGCTCTACTTCAAGAACATAATCTGCGAGGGAGAACCCAAGGGTGACGCACTCTGGGGTATGAGCGTCAGCATCTCGATGCTGCTCGTGGCGCTCATCTCGCCGGTGCTCGGCGCGCAGGCGGACTACTCGGGCCGCCGCAAGCGTTTTCTCTTTGCCTTCACGCTGATATCGGTGCTTGCTACGGCGCTGCTCTCTTTTTCCGAGCCGGGCATGGTGCTGTTCGCGGCGGCGCTTTTCATTCTTGCCAACATCGGCTTCGAGGGCGGTCTTGTGTTCTACGATGCGTGGCTTTCGGAGATCACCTCGCCGCGAAGCATCGGCAGGGTCTCAGGCTACGGTTTCGCGATGGGCTACCTTGGTGCGTTCGCTATCCTCCTGATCAATCTGCCGCTGCTCTCGAAGGGCATCGTGCCTGCAAACATTCCCAATCTGAAGCTCAGCTTCCTGATTGTTGCTCTCTTCTTCGCTGTTTTCTCTGCGCCCATTTTTCTGATGCTCCGCGACACCAGGGGTTCGTCGGATTCGTCATCCAACGGAGCGCAGCGGCGGGAACGCGGCTCGTCATTCGTGCACTCGATCAAAGAGGTCGGCTATGCGATTCGGCACATCATGAGCTATCCCGATCTCGCGCGGTTCCTGCTCGCCTACTTTTTCTACAACGACGCGATCCTGACCGTCATCGCCTTTTCCTCGATCTACGCGCAGAATACCCTTGGTTTTACGACGGGCGAGCTGATCACCTTTTTTATGACCGTACAGACCACGGCCATACTCGGCTCGGTGGTGTTCGGTTTTGTCACCGACAAGATCGGCCCGAAGCGCACCATCGTTATCACGCTCTTCATCTGGTTCGCGGTGATTCTGCTGGCGATTCTCTCCGGAAGCAAGGAGAGCTTTTTCATGACCGGCCTGCTTGCCGGCATGTCGATGGGGTCGTCGCAGGCGGCCTCGCGCTCGCTGATGGCGCGGCTGACGCCGAAGGAGCACGTCACGGAATTTTTCGGCTTCTACGACGGTAGTTTCGGAAAGGCTTCGGCGATCATCGGCCCTCTGGTGTTCGGTTTCGTTTCCGCCGAAGCCGGGAGCCAGAAGGTCGCTCTCGCCTCGCTGCTTGTCTTCTTCGGCCTCGGTCTGCTGATTCTCACTGGCGTGAGAACGCGAGCCACCGCCGAAGCCGCACCGGAAGTCTCACGTATCGAGTGAGGACGGCGGCGTCCCAACCATTTTGAAAATGACCATTATGAAGGATGAACCGAAACCGGATAATGCCGGTAAGGAACGCGGCTGCGTGGATTGCCATACGATGAGCTGCTACCGGATGGAGAAGCGTCTGCCGGACGCCTGTCTCTCGGAAGCGATCGGCAAGGAGCTGCTCGACGAGTGTCTCGACCTCTACCGCGGCGACGGCATCGACGCGAAAGTTGCCAGAGCCGCCGCCGAAGTCGAGGGGCTTTACTATGGAAAGCTGACCCGCGCCGAGGAGATCATCGCCTTCTCCCGGCGGATCGGCGCGAAAAGGATCGGCCTTGCCACCTGCGTCGGGCTTGCCGGAGAGGCGCGCATGTTTGCGAAGATTCTTGAAGCGAACGGGTTCGAGCCGTTCTCGGCGCTCTGCAAGGCGGGTGCGGCTGACAAAAGCGAAATCGGCATCGAGGAGGAGCTGAAGATCACGCCCGGCAGCCACGAATCGCTCTGCAATCCGGTGCTGCAAGCCCGAGTGATGAATGAAAAACCGACAGACCTCAACGTCGTCATCGGTCTCTGCGTCGGCCACGACAGCCTCTTCACGAAGCACTCCGCCGCCCCGGCCACGACGCTCATCGTCAAGGATCGAGTGCTCGGTCACAACCCTGCAGCCGCGCTCTATACCACCGGCTCGTACTACAAGCGCTTGCTGGACTCCAGCTGCGAGTTGTGAGCTGAGCTGCAAGTCTGTGAAGTTCCAAAGAACCTTTTGACAGAACTTGTTATGAAGAGATCATTATGGTTGTTCATTGTGGCGTTGCTTGCGATGCAACTTCCGGCAGTGTCGCAAATCGCCAATGCCGCTGAGCCGGAAGTGGCCGAAATTCCGGCAGGTTCCGGCTCGATCACGATCAGGATTACCGGGTTGCGCAGCAGCGATGGGAATCTTTCCCTGGCCTTGTTCAATGCGAAAAAGGGATTTCCCGGCAAATATGAAAGGGCGGTTAGGAAAGCACAGATTTCGGTGGCAGGTTCGCAGCATGTGGTGGTTTTTGACGATGTTCCGTACGGTACCTATGCAGTCGCGGTTCAGCACGACGAGAACGCCAACGGCAAGCTCGACGCCAATTTCCTCGGTATGCCGAAAGAGGGGGTTGGGACGTCGAACAATCCCAAGTCGAAATTCGGTCCGCCCTCGTTTGACGATGCCTCTTTTGTACTCGACAAGAAAGCGATGGAACTGACCATCAATCTTCGCTATCTCTGAATATTCCAGCAATCAAGTGACCCATGGGCGTTCTCGAAGCAATTTGTGTCAGTGTTGAAAAAGGAACGGTAAAGTTGCCGGTTCCGTCGGCGAAACTCCGGGAAAGCTGGGGGATCGAGGGGGATGCTCATGCGGGCGACTGGCACCGGCAGATTTCGCTGCTGGCGGGCGAGAGTATCGACCTGGTGCGCGAAAAGATGCCAGAACTCGATTATGGAATGTTCGGCGAGAACCTTGTAACGCGGGGTATTGATCTTGCCAGACTTGTCATCGGCGACCGCTTGCTGGTTGGCGAACAGGTTGTGCTTGAAGTAACCCAGGTCGGCAAGGAGTGCCACAACGGTGGCTGCCCGATCCAGCAGGCCACTGGAGACTGTATCATGCCGCGCGAAGGCATTTTCTGTAAAGTGCTTGCTGGTGGCAAGTTAGCACCCGGAAGCGCTATTGTAAAGTTTGTTTAATGTGTTTTATGTGCGTTGTTGGTATAAAATGTATTAGCTGTATTGGTTTTATGGATTTTGGGCCTGAAATTATTCATTCATAATTCGCTCTTCACCCTCCAATCCTTGACATGCTTGATGCAGCGGTGTCGTGGCTGCTTTTCAGGCCGTCTTTTGGTTTTTGCTGCACGGCTTCGATGATCCACTTTTTTATCTCCTCTTCATTCATTTTCCCTTTCAGTACCGGCGCGAGGTCGATGCTTTCGTGGTGGTAGAGGCAGCTGATCAGTCTGGCGTCGGCGGTGATTCTGAGCTTCGAGCAGCTGCTGCAGAAGTTGCGGGAGAATGCGGGGATGATCGCTATCGATCCGCGGTGGTCGGGCAGGCGGAAACTGTAGTGCTCGGTCGAGTGCCCGGTGACGGCTTTGAGTTCCGGGTATGCGCCAACGAGCTGCTTGCGGATCATCTCTGCTCCCATGAACCTGCCGGTGCGCCAGATTTGCTGGTCGTCGAAAGGTTGCAGCTCCATGAAGCGAACGGTCACGTCGTGTTCGCGTGTCAGTTCGACGAAGGCCGGTATTTCGTCGCTGTTGATGCCTCGGAGCAGGAGGGTGTTGAGTTTGATGGCAAGACCAGGCGTTGTGATCAGCCGGTCAAGCGCTTGGCTGACTTGTTCAAAGCGGTCGCGCCGCGTGATCGAGATGAACTTTTCTCGGTCGAGGGTGTCGAGGCTGAGGTTGACGCCGTCCAGCCCGGCTTCGACGAGCGCGTCGAGCTGCCGGTCGAGCAGCACGCCGTTAGTGGTGATTTTGACGGTCTCAATGCCGGGCGCCGATTTGGCGAGCTTCACCAGCTCCGTGATGCCGGGATGCAGCAGTGGTTCGCCGCCGGTGAAGCGGATTTTCCTGACGCCCATTCCGGCCAGAACGCGGATGAGTCGCCAGGCTTCGTTCATATCGAGTTGTTGGGTCTTTTGCGGCGCGCCAGCTTCATCCCGGAGGCAGTAGGCGCAGCGCAGGTTGCAGGCGCTGGTGACGGCGATGCGCGCGTAGTCGATGACGCGTCCGAACCGGTCGGTTAGCATTGGCTGTCGCTCGTTTGGCTCGTGCTTCATTCGCCGCCCCTTCCGATTGCCCGCAGTGCTTCATCCATCGCCGCCGGGTCGTTCACGTTGCAGAGCTTCGACGTATCGTCCAGCTCGATCAGTTCAACTCGCGAGTGCATGAGGAACGAGCGAAGCGAGTCGTTGCCTGCAGCGTGACTTTCGAGCAGCCGCCTGCGCGATTTCGGCTCGTAGATCGTGAAGAGTGGCTCTGGACAGCCTTTGTCGCCAGCGAAAGCCGTGGCGAAGCGGTAGGGATTTCGCGTCGCCTGGAGCGCCGCGATCACCGCTTCGTCGATGAAGGGCAGGTCACACGCAGCCACGAGCCATGCGGCGCCGGGAGCTTGGCGCTGCGCCGAGAGCAAGCCGCCGAGCGGCCCCAAATCGAGGTAGCTGTCCGCAATTGCGGGAAGTCCGGCCTCCGCATAGCTGCCGAGCTGCTCGCTCCGGCACGAGACGAAAACCTCGTTGCAGACGCTGCCAAGCAGCGTCGCCATATGTTCGAGCTGGCTCGCTCCGTGGTAGCGGAGCTGGGCCTTGTCGCGCCCCATGCGCGAGCTGCGCCCGCCCGCGAGCACGAGGCCATTCAGCGGAAGGCTTTTGGCTGTCCGGCTGAAAAACTCGGCAATGAAATCGCTGATTCCCGTCACGTCGTCGCGTTGGAAGAGCGACAGGCTGAAGCGTTCGAGTCCGTTGCTGTTTCCGTCGTGTACGAGCGCGAGCACCTGCGGAATTGCGCCCGTTTCGAGCAGCGGGAGCATCTTGCGCCGCTCGTCGATCAGGAGCAGCTTCGGCACGGGCAGCTCCTTGAGCCCTTCGATGAAAAGCAGATCAGCGTCGAGCGTCGATCCGGCGATGTCGAGTCGTCCCGTTCCTTGCGAAATGAGCACCTCTTTTTCGCGGTCAGCGATCAGTACCGGCACCGCGCCCGCCTTCCGGAAGCGGTCAGAGTCCTTGCCTTCGCGGTCGATTTCGAAGCGGTGGCAGCCGTGCTTCACTGCGGCGACCTCGAATCCATAAGCGCTAAAGTGGCGGATCAGCTTTTCGACGAGCGTCGTCTTACCGGAGCCAGAGAGGCCGCAGAGGGCAATTTCAAACGGATGGAACATCTCAGAATTCGTTCGTCCACGGAAGCGGCGTGCAAGTGACCGGAGATCCGGGCGGGAGCGGTTCGGCGGCTGGTGGCGCTTCGACCACGCAGTTTGCGCCCGAGAGCGCCGTCAGCATGTGCGACTCGGTCTGCGCCGAGAGCTGGCAGCGAAGCGCGCTCGATTCGGCGCGGAGCTTCCCAAAGAGGAATCGGTGGCGCTTGCGATCCACCGGGAACGGCTCGTCGAGCGTCGCCGTGAACTTCCGCGCTGGCGTCGCGCCCTGCATCCGGGCGAGCGCGGGGAGGCCGTATTCGAGCAGGCAGACGAGCGCCGAGACCGGGTTGCCCGGCAGGGCGAAGACGAGCTTGTCCGAAGCGGTCGCGCCGAAGTAAACCGGCTTGCCCGGTTTCTGCGCCACCTTCCAGAACTTCTGCTCCACGCCGAGGGCTTCGAGTGCTTCGTACATGTAGTCGAACTCGCCGGTCGAGATGCCGCCTGCGGTGAGGATCATCTCCGACTCTTCGATGGCCGACGCGAGCGCCTCGCGAATCGCTTGCCGGTCGTCCGGCAACTGGCGCGTCTGCGTGACCTGCGCCCCGGCAGCTTCGACGCACGCTTTGAGCAGTGGCAGGTTGCTGTTGTAGATGGCGAGCGGCTCGATCTTTTCGCCGGGCATCCGCAGTTCGTCGCCGACGGTGATGATCGATACTCGCGGTTGCCGCCGCACCAGCGCCGAGGCGATGCCAAAGGTGGCGAAGAGGCCGATCTCGGCGGGTGTGATGCGGGTTCCGGCGGCGGCGAGCAATGCGCCGGGCTGAATTTCCTCGCCCGCGTGGCGGATGTTCGCGCCCTTTTTCGGCGCTTTGTAAAATTCGACGGTCTCACTGCCGAAGCCGCTGGTCTCTTCGAACGGCACGACGGTGTCGGCTCCCTCTGGCACGGGCGCACCAGTCATGATTCTCGCGCAGCTTCCGGGTGCGAGTGGCATCGTCGAAAGCACTCCGGCGGCCAGCTCCTGCGACACCGGCAGCTTGACCGGCGCGGCTTTCGAGGCTCCGGCGATTTCGCCGAATCGCACGGCGAAGCCATCCATTGCGGCGTTGGTGAAGCGCGGCATCGCGAATCCAGCGCGAACATCCTCGGCAAGCACGCGCCCCCGAAGCTGGAGGAGCGGGGCGGAGACCGTGGCATCGATCAGGCGTGTCGTTTCGGCGATAATTTCGTGAGCTTCGTGAACGCTGGTCATGCGTGGCCCTCCCCCTTGAGCATCGGGAATGCGTGGAAAAGGCCCGGCACGAGCGCTTCGAGCGCGTCCTTTGCCGCGCCTGCGCTGCCCGGCAGACAGACGACCACCGTGCTGCCGATCACGCCGACGGCGAGGCGCGAGAGCATCGCGGTTCGCGTCTTGCCCTGCCCCCACCGGAACAGCTCCTGCTCCACGCCGGGCAGGCGGCGGGTGAATTTCGGAGCGAGCGCTTCGATGGTCTGGTCGCGCGGCCCAAGTCCCGTGCCGCCGGAGGTGACGACGAGTTCGACGCCGCTCTCGATCCACGCTTCGACCGTCGTGACGATCTCCGCCGGTTCATCCGGCACAATCGTGAGCGCCTCGACCGCGCATCCAGCTTTTTCGAGACCTTCGCGCAAAATCGCGCCGGAACGGTCAGTCGCCGAGCCAGCAGCGATGGAGTCCGACATGACGAGAATCGCCGTGCGAGGCTGGTACTCCATCTTGAACGACGACTTGCCGCCGGTTTTGCGGTCGAGCCGGATGCTGCTGATTTCCATCGTTTTATCTACCGCCTTGCACATGTCGTAAATGGTCAGCGCCGCGACCGACACGGCGGTCAGTGCCTCCATCTCCACACCAGTCGATTCCCGCGTGATGACGGTTGCCGCAATACCGATCGAGTCGTCGCCGATCTCGAATTCTATGTCGATCCACGAGAGGTTGAGCTGGTGGCAGAGCGGAATGAGCGCCGAGGCCTGTTTGGCCGCCTGGATGCCCGCGATTTTCGCCGTCGCTAGCACGTTGCCCTTTGGCAGCTCCTCCCGGCGGAGCAGCGCGATGGTTTCCGGCAACATGACAATGCGCCCGGAAGCTCGCGCTTCACGGCGCGTCGGCGGTTTTGCGGAAACGTCCGCCATGCGGACCATACCGCTGTCGTCGAGGTGAGTGAATTCCATGTGACAATCTGTTGACTCGACTGGAACGCCTTGCCAATCAGTCGGTCAGGCTCCGAGAATTGAAAAAGCAGCGCGGAGAAAGCAAGTATCGATCTGATCTCCACTTCAGAATATAGGCAATCTTCTCTCTTAATTCATCGCTTTCGCATGAGGAGAGGTGTTTCTCTGATGACGGCTGATCGTTCATTTTGGTGCTTTACTGGTAAATGCTTGGAACTCATTCAAAAAATTAGGAGTATTATGAGTAATCAAAATCCCTGCCGCTTCGAGTCGCGGGGATCGGGACTACAAACCAGTAACCCCATTCAATCAAAATCAATATCGCCATGGGAACCAGAGGACGTGAAATTGTAGGCGATTCCATCGATCGCGTACTCGAATTGCTGAACAAGGCCTTTGCAGACGAGTGGCTTGCCTATTACCAGTACTGGATCGGCTCCAAGATCGTGGAGGGACCAATGAAGGATGCCGTGATTGCCGAGCTGTTGCAGCACGCTGCCGACGAACTGCGTCATGCCGACATGGTGAGCATGCGCATTATCCAGCTTGGCGGCACGCCGCTTACCAGCCCGAAGCAGTGGTTCGAGTGGACCAACTGCGGTTACGCCGAACCGACCGACAAGTTCGTCGAGATGATCCTTGAACAGAACATCTCCGGTGAACGGTGCGCCATCACCACCTACAACAGCATCATTCAGGAGATCGGCATGAAAGACCCGGTCACCTACAACCTGGCCGTGCAGATTCTTCAGGACGAGGTCGAGCACGAAGAGGATCTCCAATCCTTGCTCGAAGACCTCGGAGTCTTCCTGCGGAAATGATTTTCAATTTGCCATTCATAACTCATAATTCATCATTCATTTTATGCCGACGACACACGAAAATCTCAAAAACGCCTTTGCTGGTGAAAGCCAGGCGTTCATGAAGTACACCACCTTCGCCGAGAAAGCCGAGAAAGAGGGCTTCAAGAACGTGGCCAAATTGTTCCGCACAACCGCTCAGGCCGAGCGCATCCACGCGCAGGGCCACCTTGCCGCGGACGACACCATCGGCTCGACCGCCGATAATCTCGAAGTTGCCATCGGCGGCGAGACCTACGAGCACAACGAAATGTATCCGCCGATGTACGAGCAGGCCGTAGCCGAAGGGCACAAAGCCAAGCGCATGTTCGGTTTCGCCGTGGAGGCCGAAAAGGTGCATGCTGCATTGTATCGCAAAGCACTCGAAGCGGTCAAGGCAGGACAGGACCTGGCTGAAACTGAAATCTGGCTCTGCCCGGTCTGTGGCCACATCGAACTCGGCGCACCGCCAGAGCACTGCCCGATCTGCAACGTAAAAGCTTCAGTTTACATCCAGGTAGCCTGAGCATTTGCTTTCAAACAGTCATGTTTTCGCCCTCCGGCCTCAAACCGGGGGCTTTTTTTGTTGCTGCCGTTCTCTACTTTGAAATAATGTCTCCCGGCGTGACCCGAAAACAGTGCATGGCGCAGGCTTTTGAACCGTAACAGGCAGGTATGTCGGATACGAAGAAGAATTCACCGGTTTCGTCGCTGCTGCAGCATGAGCGGTTGCGGGTGCCGGGCATGTACCTGTCGTTCATGGCGCGGCACTTCGTTCACGACCGAATTCTCATGAGCGCCGGTTCACTTGCGTTTCAGACCCTGCTTTCGCTTGTGCCGCTCATGGCGGTGACGTTGTCGATCCTGAAGGTTTTTCCGGTTTTTGCTTCGCTCAAACAGTACATTGGCGATTTTCTGTTCCAGAATTTCGCTCCCGCCAAGGGATTGATCCTGAAAGGCTATCTCTGGGAGTTCATCGATAAAACCTCTTCGCTTTCCACTGTTGGCGGTCTTTTTCTCATCGTCATTGTTCTGTTTCTGATTTCGACCATCGATCAGACGCTCAATGATATCTGGGAGGTGCAAACCCCGCGCCGGAGGTTGCAGGGGTTCACGCTCTACTGGACGGTGCTGACGCTCGGCCCGGTTTTTATCGGCACCAGCGTTCTTGCCAGCTCGTACGTCTGGTATTCGGTGTTTGCCGAGGGGGCGCTGCTTGAAATGAAAACGAGAGTGCTTTCGTATGTGCCGTTGTTCAACTCGGCCATCGCTTTTTTTCTGCTTTACATGCTTGTGCCGAACCGCAAGGTTCGCTTTACCCACGCCCTGGCCGGCGGCGTGCTTGCCGCCGTGCTTTTCGAGCTTGCCAAGAGGTGGTTCACCTTTTACGTTTCGAGTTTCGCCACCTTCGAGCATATTTACGGCGCGCTTTCGGTCGTTCCGATGCTCTTTTTCTGGATATACCTCGAATGGGTGGTGGTTCTGACTGGCGCGGAGTTTGTCTTTTCGCTCGGCTACTTCAGGCCGGCGGTGTGCCCCGCACGGGAGTTCGATCCCTTGCAGGGATTGCCAGAGGTTGTCGCCGTCTTGCGTTCAGTGTGGCGTGCACAGCTATCCGGAAGCTTTATGACTGGTAAAAAACTTCTGGCATCGGAAATTATTGGCGACCGTAGTAAATTGGGTTTTGCCGTCGATTTTCTGAAGCAGAACGGGATTCTGCACCAGACCGCCGATGGAGGACTTGCCATCAGTGCAGATATTCACACCGTTTCCTTGTATGACCTCTACGCCAAGCTTCCGGGGGCGCTTTTCAATGGAGATGGGTGCGCGGAGGGAGGGCAGCAGGTGAGTTGCGAATTCGAGCCGCTCCGTACAGAAGTCCGCGAGGCACTCAGGAGCGTGATGCAGACGCCGCTGATTGCGCTGGTGAACGATTCAATGGAAAAGGATTCATGAGTTATCAGGTTATAGCACGAAAGTACAGGCCTTCACGGTTTGCCGACATTACCGCGCAGGAGCATATTACCGGCACGATTCAGAACTCACTGCGGATGGGACGAGTCGGCCATGGCTACATCTTTTCGGGACTTCGGGGCGTGGGCAAGACCACGGCGGCTCGCGTGTTTGCCAAGGCGGTCAACTGCCAGCGGATGATCGACGATCCGCAGTATCTCAAGGAGGTGACCGAGCCGTGCGGCGTGTGCGAGAGCTGCCGCGACTTCGATGCCGGGGCGAGCCTGAACATCTCCGAGTTTGACGCTGCCTCTAACAACAGCGTTGACGATATCCGCCTGCTTCGCGAGAATGTGCGTTACGGCCCGCAGAAAGGACGCTATCGAGTCTACATCATCGACGAGGTGCACATGCTCTCGACGGCGGCATTCAACGCGTTTCTCAAGACGCTTGAAGAGCCGCCGCCGCACGCGATCTTCATCTTCGCCACCACCGAGCTGCACAAGATTCCAGCCACCATCGCCTCGCGCTGCCAGCGTTTCAACTTCAAGCGCATTCCGCTCGACCGCATTCAGGGCCAGCTCCAGCAGATCTGCGACGCCGAGGGCATCACCGCTGATGCTGACGCGCTCCAGCTCATTGCGCGCAAGGCGCAGGGCTCGATGCGTGATGCTCAGAGCATTCTTGACCAGGTGATCGCCTTTGCCATAGACAGCGAGGGGGAGCGCGCCATTCGCTACGAAAAGGTCTCAGAGCTGTTGAGCTACATCGACGACGAACACTTTTTCATGGTGACCGACGCCATCGCCAATGCCGATGCCGCTGCAATGCTCGACGTGGCGGGCATGGTCAACCGCAACGGCTACGACGAGCAGGATTTTCTGGAAAAGCTGATCGAGCATTTCCGGAACTTTCTCATCATCCACAATCTCCGGTCGAGCAAGCTGATCGAGCGTCCGGAGCCGGTCAAGGAGCGCTACCAGCGCGACGCCTTGCGGCTGACGCCGTCGGCGATCATGGCGATGACCGATTTCCTCATGCAGACTCAGCGCGAGCTGAAGTTCTACGCCGAGCACCAGTTCCGCTTCGAGCTGGCGCTGCTCAAGTTGATCGAGCTTGGACGGGGAACTTCGCAGATGGCAACCGCTCCGGCGGACGAAAAAAAAAGCCTGAGCCTTTAGCTCCCGCCTCGTCGTCCGCTGCCGCATCGAAGCCCGAACCGCCCGCCCGGCGCTCGAAAGCCGCGTCCGCCGCGGTTCCGTCTGCATTGCCGCCGGTTCCAGAACAGCCGCCGCCCGCCGCCATGAAGCGCTCCACCAGTCGCGCCGAAACGAAATCGGCCCCCGCCATCGACCTCGGCTCCTGGAAGCAGGCATTCTCCAAATTTGGCAGCAACGCCGACCAGCATCTGCCAGCAAGAAACCGGTTGCGCGTTGAGGAGAACGTTGCAGGGACGGACAGTGGTGCGCCGGTCGCGGTGCTCGAACAGTTGCGCATGGAGTGGGGGCGCTTCCTCGAACACCTCTCGGCCAAAGGATTGCAGGTTCTGGTATCGCATCTTCACTCATCCGAGCTGATGTCGTGCAGCCCTTCTGGCGTAGTGGCGCTTCGGTGCTGCCGGAAGTTTTCGTTCGAAGAGCTTCAGCATGATTCCGCTCTCCTCGAAAGCGAGATGGCCGATTTTTACAAGCTGCCGCTGAAACTCGCCGTACGCTACGACGCCGAGCGCGACGCTTGCACGCGCGAGAAGAGCATCTTCACCATGTTTCAGGAACTTGCGGAAAGCAACGAGGTCGTGCGTTTCCTGATCACCGAGTTCGGCGGTGAGCTGGTTTACTGAGCGTAAGGGGGTTTTACAATTCGTCAGAAAATCCTGATATTCAGGGTCGTCTTTACTAACGTCGCGATTCGGCTTTGGCCGGTGTCATGGCATTTTTTCACTACAAGTCCCCAGGGGCTTTCAAAACGGGTTATACACGATTTATATGAGCAAGGAGCCAACAACGGCCACGGGTTTGCAGAACAGATTCAGAACACACTATTGCGGCCAGTTGAACCGCAAGTCGGAGGGGGAGTCGGTCAGGCTCGGCGGCTGGGTGCATCGCATCCGCGACCACGGCGGTCTTATTTTCATCGATCTGCGCGACCACACCGGCATCTGCCAGCTCGTGGTGCTGCCTGAAAACGAAAGCCAGTTCAAACTTGCCGAAACGCTGCACTCTGAATCGGTGATCTCCGCCGAGGGCAAGGTGGTGCTCCGCTCCGATGCCACCGTCAACCCGCGTCTCGCTTCGGGCGCCATTGAGGTGGTTGTCAGCACGATCCAGATCGAGAGCAACGCCAATCCGCTTCCCTTCCCGGTGGCCGACGACATGCCGACCTCCGAGGAGATGCGCCTCAAGTTCCGCTTTCTCGACCTTCGCCGCGAAAAGCTGCACGAGAACATCATCTTCCGCAGCAAGCTCACCGCCGCCGTCCGGAAATACCTCACCGATCTCGACTTCATCGAAATCCAGACGCCGATTCTCACCTCCAGTTCGCCCGAAGGCGCACGCGACTTTCTCGTACCGAGCCGCCTGCATCCCGGCAAGTTCTATGCGCTGCCGCAGGCACCGCAGCAGTTCAAGCAGCTTCTGATGGTTGCCGGATTTCCGCGCTACTTCCAGATCGCGCCGTGCTTCCGCGACGAGGATGCTCGCGCCGATCGTAGCCCCGGCGAGTTCTACCAGATCGATATCGAGATGTCCTTCGTCGAGCAGGACGACCTGTTTGTCATTCTTGAAGGTATGTTCAAGCACCTGGTCGAGAACATGTCGCAGAAGCGCATTACGCAGTTTCCCTTCCCGCGCATCAGCTACAAGGATGTGATGAACCGCTACGGTTCGGACAAGCCCGACCTGCGTATTCCGTTGGAGATTCAGGACGTGACCGAACTGTTCGTCAACTCCGGCTTCAAGGTGTTCGCATCAAACACTGCCGAAGGCTCCTGCATCAAGGCGATGGTGCTGAAAGGCATGGGTGGCGAGTCGCGCCTCTTTTATGACAAGGCTGAAAAGCGTGCCCGCGAGCTGGGTTCGGCAGGCTTGGCCTACATCCAGTTCAGGGAAGAGGGGCCGAAAGGGCCGGTGGTGAAGTTCCTGTCCGAAGCCGAGATGAACGCGCTGAAGAAGCGCCTCGGCATTGTGACCGGTGACGTAGTATTTTTCGGCGCGGGCAAGTGGGAGAAGACCTGCAAGATCATGGGCGGCATGAGAAATTACTTCGCCGACATTTTCCCGCTCGACAGAGATGAGCTGTCCTTCTGCTGGATTGTCGATTTCCCGATGTACGAGTACAACGAGGAGGCCAAAAAGATCGACTTTTCGCACAACCCCTTCTCGATGCCGCAGGGCGAGATGGAGGCGCTCGAAAGCAAGTTCCCACTCGACATTCTGGCCTATCAGTACGACATCGTCTGCAACGGTATCGAGCTTTCGAGCGGCGCAATCAGGAACCATCGCCCCGACATTATGTACAAAGCCTTCGAGATTGCCGGATACTCGAAAGAAGAGGTTGACGCCCGCTTCGGCCACATGATCGAAGCCTTCAAGCACGGCGCTCCACCGCACGGAGGCATTGCCCCCGGCCTCGACCGTTTGGTGATGATTCTGCGCGACGAGCAGAACATCCGCGAAGTCATTGCCTTCCCGATGAACCAGTCCGCCCAGGACCTCATGATGGCTGCTCCGTCGGAAGTGACCGCCCAGCAGCTAAAAGAGTTGCACATTCGGGTGGAGATGCCGGAAGAGGAGAAGTAACGTCAGGATGATCTGAAATATTGGTTGTAAATGAAAACTTCCACAAGACACACGGTTTTGTGGAAGTTTTTTGTTCTGGAAACATTTTCTTCTTCGAAGTAAGAGCCTATTTACAAAAACAGCAGCAAGCTCACCGCCATGACCAGCATTCCGCCGACAAGGCCGCCGATGGCGAGGTGGTGTTCGCCGTACTCTTCGGCGGTGGGGAGGAGCTCGTCGAGGGAGATGTAAACCATGATTCCTGCGACGCTGGCGAAGACCAGACCGAAGGTGAAGTGGGTGAAGAGGGTGCGCAGGAGGAAAAAGCCGGTAATGGCTCCGACCGGTTCGGCGAGGCCTGAGAGAAATGAGAGTATGAAGGCTTTTTTCCGGCTTTTGGTGGCGAAGTAGATCGGCGCGGAGACAGCCAGCCCCTCCGGAATGTTGTGAATCGCAATGGCGACCGCGATGCTGATGCCGAGAGCCGGGTTCGACAGACCGCTCATGAAGGTTGCCAGCCCTTCGGGAAAATTGTGAATACCGATAGCCAGCGCAGAGAACAAGCCCATTCTCAGCAACTTGGCTTTGTCTTTTTCCGAGGACTCCTCGATGATTTTTTCGGTGTTCATCTCGTGCGGGTTTTCGTAGGCTGGCACCAGATTGTCGATAAGCGCAATCACAAAAATGCCGGCAAAGAATGCCACAACCGTCCAGATATATCCCGTTTTGGCTCCCAGCTCAATCGATAGGGCATCCCTTGCCTTGACGAAGATTTCGATCATCGAAACATAGAGCATCACTCCGGCGGAAAATCCGAGAGAGATGGTCAGCATTTTGGGGTTCACCTGCTTCGACAGAAAACCGATGATGCTGCCGATGCCAGTTGCCAGACCGGCCAGCAGGGTGAGTGAGAATGCAAAAAGGATGCTGTCTGACATGGGTTTCCGTAAAATTGATCTGTCTCAACAATAATTTCAGAAATAACTTACCATTAATCCGGAATGCGGTCAAGCCGTTCAGGTAAGCGGCGTATCGGTTGTTAAGGAATCATGACCGGCAGGATGCAGGTCATGGGTGTTTGAATGGGCAACACACTGTTGATAGTACTTGGTTTTCAATTGTTTTGCAGGCTGTTCTCTGGCAAAAGCAGGGAGGTTTGGTGTACTCTTGACACTCGGATAAAAATTGTACGGAGGAACTAAAATCCCGGAGGTCAAGGTTCTAAAAATTTTATCATCGTCCACCATAAGCTAATTACAGCTTGTAAGGCCTGTACTGTATATCCCTCTTTTCCAACACCCTGCTTTTTGTTTGTACGAAAGAAAAGCTACAACTGGAGACCTGATGAAAAAACATGTATTACTGGCAACGCTTGCATCCGGGTTACTCTTTCTCAATCCCTCTGGTCAAGCTCTTGCAGATGTTGACTTGAACGTCAACATAGGCGGTCCTGGCTTTGTCGTCGGTTATAACCCGGACTTTTTTTATGTGCCGAATCTTGGCTACTCCATCTCGTATGGAGGGCCATACGATATCATCAGATATGGGGGATTTTACTACATCTATTATAACGGATACTGGTATCGTTCAAGCCATTATCGTCACGGCCGTTGGGTAATTGTTGACTATCGCAGGCTTCCCTACAGAATCAGAAGATATCGCTGGGATGACATCCGAAGGTACAGGGATTTCCATTACCGACGCATTCATCCGGATCGTTTCAGAGATCGTCACGATCGGGACTGGAGAGACCGACGGGATGACCGCTGGGATCACCGTGATGACCGTCGAGATGATTGCAGAGATGGTGACAGGAGATTCTAAACGTTCAGGACTGTGGGCGCCGGTTATGTTTTTCATAACCGGTTTCCGCGGTGTTCTTATTCGCTGATTGAGTCTGTCAATGGGTGCGAGCGCTTTCGACTTCGTAGAATGATGCTCGCAAACCCCCTTTAATGAAAATGGGACACAGAAAAAAATCCCACAAGACCGTTGCGTCCTGTGGGATTTTCTGTTTCTGCGTATTCTGTGAGCGATCAGCCCTCTCAGTAACTCAGAGGTAAATTTCCGGCGTGAGCTTGCGGGTGAAGCGGTTCATGAGGAAGTTGACGAACCAGACCCAGTTCAGTGGCTTGCCCTGCATGCGTTTCATGATGGCGCTGCCTTTATAGACTTCACGCTGGAGCTTGATGAAGTTTTCGAGCAGCTTTTCGCCGCCGAGCTTTTTTGGCTCGAACATGTAGTGGTAGGTGTCGTACTTGTCCCAGTCGAAGTGGCGTACCCGATCCTTCATCTCTTCGAAATAGGGGGTGCCGGGGAAGGGCGTCAGCAGAGAGAAGACCGGGAACTCGATGCGGTTCTTCATGATGAAGTCGTAGGTCGCCTGGAAGCTCTTTTCGCTGTCGTCGTCGAAGCCGAAAATAAAGTAGCCCTGGATGGCGATCTTGTGCTTGTGCAGGTTGCTGACGACATCCTCGTAGTTCTGGAGGCGGTTCGACCCCTTGTTCATGCTTTTGAGAATGTCGGGATTGAGCGACTCGAATCCGATACTCATGAGGTCGCAGCCTGAGCGTCCGGCGATTTCGGCCACCTCTGGCTTGTGCAGGAAGTTCATCGAGATGTTGGCGTTCCAGCGCACGCCGAGTTTGGCCATGCCTTCGAGCAGTTCGGTGAAGTATTTCGGCCTGAAGCTGATGTTGTCGTCCATGAACGAAAAGCGTACGAGCTGCTTGCCGAGCCGATCCTGATGGGCGCGCATTTCGTCGAGCACCAGCTCCATTTCCCGGTAGCGGAAGCTCTTGCCATACACGGTGGGCGTGGTGCAGAAGCTGCATCCGACCGGGCACCCTTTGGTGGCGAGAATCGGAATGAGCTTGCTGTATTTTTTCGCGTGCGGCGAGTTGAGTGCGAAGCTGAAGTCGGGCGGCGTCATGGCGGTCATTGGCTTCAGCTCGCTGGCTTTGTACACGCTCTTCATTTTGCCCCGGAAAATATCGGTAGCGAGTTCCTCCCAGACCGACTCGATCTCTCCATAAATGACGCTGGTGCAGTGCGATGTGGCTTCGTCAATCAGCATGGTCGGGTGCACGCCGCCAAGCAGCGCGATCTTTCCCTGCGCCTTGGCCCGGTCGGCGATGCTGTAGGCGTTCTTTGCGTTGAGTGTACGCGAGGTGATGGCCACGACATCGTAGCCCGAGAAGTCTTGCGGTATGATGTCGCCAGTTCTCTCGTCGAGGAAGGTGACGTCGAAATACTTGCTAGCCAGCGTGGCGACCATGATCAGGTTCAGCGGCATACTCACCGTGCCGGAATCGACCATCATACTGGTCTGGCTCCTGGGCTGGACGAGCAGCCATTTTTTTCTACTCTTCTGTTCTGCCGCGAGCTTTTCGAGAGATGGCGCAGCGCCATTCGTGAGGAACGAGGTTGATTCGGCTGTCTGAAGATCGTCTGCCAGCATGCCTTTCGAGGATAAGTGGTAAGGACTACAGAATGAACTTATAAAGTATGAAAATTTCCCTAAAAACCCTGTAAAGGCCTTTAAAAACAGGGGGACATTCAGTGCGGGTTATCTCTGGGGCGAAAGTGCTGCGATCGGATTCGCGAATGAAAAGGTATTACGTGGATTGCCACGTTACTCTGCTTCGCGCAATGAGAAGAGATGGAATGAGTTACACCTTTTTGTTGCTATCGCAATCGCTATTGATTTCTCAGTCGCGTTTTTCCAGTACGGCGACCGTGAAGCGGCTGACGCAGACCAGGCGGCCTTTATCGTCGCGGATTTTGATGTCCCAGACCTGCGAGGTGCGACCGAGGTGGAGTGGCGTGGCGGTGGCGTGCACGGAGCTTTCGCCCTGGCGCACGGTGCGGAGGTGGTTGGCATTGATCTCCTGACCGACGATGAACTGCTTCTCGCGATCCACGCAGTAGGAAGCGGCAATGCTGCCGATTGTTTCAGCGAGTGCGAGCGACGCGCCGCCGTGCAGGATGCCGATGCGCTGGATGGTACGGTGATCGACGGGCATTGAAGCCGTCATGGAGTCCGGGCCGACAGCGGTGATTTCGATGCCAAGATGGCGGGCCATCTGGCCTTCGATGATCTGAGACGCATTGACTTCTTCGGGCGTGACCGGAACGGTAAAAATCGAATCCTTTGTCATGGGAAGCAATGGTTGGTCTGGAGAGGTACGGTCGAATCGGAGATTTCCGGAGCTGCCAGAGAGCGGGTGACGAGATTCGAACTCGCGACATTTTGCTTGGGAAGCAAACACTCTACCAACTGAGTTACACCCGCTTGTCCGAAACATCCCGCTTGCCGGTTAGACAAGCGGGTGCTTGTTGAAGTGGTGAGGGAGGGAGTTGAACCCTCGACCTCAGGGTTATGAATCCTGTGCTCTAACCAACTGAGCTACCTCACCTTAAGGGCCAATAATATACGGTGTCGCCTTTCTAAAAGCAAGAACCGAGATGAATTAATTTTTGGATTTTCTGGCTTTCAGTCCGGCAAGAATCGCTTCACCGATGAAGACATCTTCGGGCGTGGTGATCTTGATATTGTGGTAGCCGGTTTCGTAGATGCGAATCGCTTGCTGTGGAAAATAGCGCTCCACGAGCGCTGCGTCGTCGGTGGCGTACCACTGCTCTTCGGCGGCGAGGCGGTGAGCTTCGATGAGCTTTGCGGGGGCAAATCCCTGTGGTGTCTGTACCTGAAGCAGGCGGCTGCGGTCGAGCGTTTCGCCGAAAATCTCCGGATTGCAGCCGACGTACTTGATGGTGTCCTTGGGCTTTGTGGCGGGCACGCACGCGCCGTGTATCGCCGAGAGCTGCGCGATGTCGTCGATCTCCTCCGGCTGGATGAAGGGGCGCGCGCCGTCGTGCACAAGGATCGCGTCGGGTATCACTCCTGAGGTTTCGATCTCCTGTTCGATCAGTTTCATGCAGTTGCCGATCGAGTCCTGTCGCTCTTTGCCGCCTTCGATGATGCCCTTGATCTTTGTGAATCCGTTTGCTTTTGCAATCTCGTCGAAAACCGGAATGCTGTCGGGCAGCGTGGCGATATAGACCGACTCGACGGTCGAGGCCTCCTGAAACGCTTTCATGGTGTGCCAAATAACCGGCTGGCCTCCGATTTCAAGCATCTGCTTGCTGAGGCCTCCATCGAGTTTCATGCGTTTGCCGACGCCGCTGGCGGCGATGATAACAACGGTTTTCATGAGCGTCAGATGATGAGCATCGAGTCCCCGTAGGCGAGGAAGCGGTAGTTGTTCTTGAGCGCGGTCTTGTAGGCCTCCATGAGCAAGCGGTGCTCGGCAAAAGCGCTGACCACCATCATAAGCGTCGTTTCCGGTTGCTGGAAGTTGGTGATGAGCGCGTCGGTGACCTTGAAGTTGTAGGGCGGGTAGATAAACTTGTCGGTCCAGCCCTGACCGAACTTGATCTTACCCTCAACCGTCGCGTTGGCTTCGAGCGCGCGACACGTGGTGGTGCCGACGACGAACACCCGGCCCGACTTGTTCATTTTGGTCTCGTTGACCTCCATGGCCGTCTGGTAGGGGATGTTGAAGTACTCGGAGTCCATCTTGTGTTTCGAGACATCCTCGACCTCGATGGCGTTGAAGGTGCTCAGGCTTGGATGCAGGGTGATGGGCAGAATCTTGACACCGATTTTCTGGAGTTGCTGCAACAGGGGCATCGTAAAGTGCAGCCCGGCCATCGGCGCAACCACTGCGCCAGTCTGGCTTGCGTACACCGTCTGGTAGTCGCCGCGATCCGATTCCTTCGGTTTCCGGGTGAAGTAGGGAGGAAGCGGCACGTGGCCGATCTTTTCGACCATCTGGAACACGTCGATGTCCGGATTGAGGAAACGGATCGTGCGGCCTCTCGACGTCGTGTTGTCCACCACCTCGGCCACCACGTCATCCTCGAAATAGATCTTGTTGCCGACGCGAACCTTGCGGGCCGGATCGACCAGCACGTCCCAGAGCCCGGCCTCCTTGTTCAGCTCCCTGAGCAGGAAGACTTCGATCTTGGCGTCGGTTTTCTCCTTCTGGCCGAAAATTTTGGCCGGAAAGACACGGCTGTTGTTGACCACGAGCAGATCGCCCTTTTTAAAGTAGGAGACGATGTCGGTGAACACTTTGTGCTCTATCTCTTTTTTGCGACGGCTCAAAACCATCAGCTTGCAGGCGTCGCGGGGCGATTCGAGGTGATCGGCGATTCGTGTTTTGGGAAGGGTGTATCGAAAGTTCGAGAGCCGCATATGCTGTTGTGGGTCAAAGGGTGAAGTGCCCGTAAGTATAAACCTTGAGTATATAGCGTTTCAGGTTAAAATAACAAAACCGGGAGGGTTTCGCTTCCCTCCCGGTGCACTACGTTCAGTCGAGCTGGACGGTCAGTTCCTCACCTTTTTTGAGGGTGACGGAGCGGCCCCCGATAAAGGCCGGCAGTTCGTTGGCATCCGATTCGGTCAGCGTGACCGAGACACTTTGGGGGGTGATGACAATCCTGTACCAGCTCTTCTGGAAACTGAGATTTGTCTCGATGCGCCTCCAGTGCGACGGGAGGTTGGGCTTGATGTTTAGCATGTTCTTGTGGAAAGCGATGCCCGAGAAGTAGCGGGTGACGGTGTCGATGGTTCCCGCCATCACGCCGCAGTGCAGGCCTTCAGGCGTGGTGCCGCCCTGTGTATCGTGAATGTCGCTCCGCAGCGCTTCGATGAACCAGTTCCATGCCGTTTCATGCCCGTTGAGCAGGTAGCTTGAAATAATCGAGTGCACCACCTTGCTCAGGGTCGAGCCGTGGCTGGTGCGCGGTTCGTAGAACGCGTAGTTGTCGCGCACGAACCTGAGCGGGTCGGCAACGTGGTAGCCGAGCTTTTCGAGAATGGCGCAAACCTCCGCCGGAGCGAGCGTGTAGAATGTCATCAAGACGTCGGCCTGCTTGGCCACCTTGTAGTGGTCGGGCGAGTCGTTCTCGGCCTTCAGAATCCTGTCCATCCGGTGGATGTTGCCGTACTTGAGTTTGTAGTGCTCCCAGTCGAGTTCCTTGAGTCCCATGTAGCCATCGAACTGTTCAAGGATGCCGTTCTGGTCAATGAGCACGTTCATCTTGCTCGAAATGTCGCGCCACAGCATGAACTCGTCGTGGCCGATACCGATCTTTTCCATCAGACCATCCATCACTGAAGGGTCGAGCTTCTGGCTGATTTCAAGCGCTTTTTCGAGCAGCCAGGAGGTCATGATGTTGGTGTAGGAGTTGTCCTTCACTCCGTGCTTGCCCGAACCTGGAAGCTCCTCGTGGAACTCGTCCGGCCCCATGATGCCCTCGATGTGGTAGCGCCCGTCATCCGGCGAGAAGGTGGCGATGCTGGCCCAGAAACGGGCGATCTCGAACATCATCTCGGCACCGTAGTTGTTCAGGAACTCCGTGTCACCGGTGTCGTGCACGTATCGCCAGGCGTTGTAAAAGACCGCGATCGAGACGTGCCGCTGACGGCAGCTCAGGTCGGGATCCCAGGCGCCGCTCTTCGGATTGTAGTGGATGGTCGGCGTCTCCTCGCGTCCGTCGTCGGCGGTCTGCCAGGGATACATCGCGCCGCGGTAGCCGTTGTCACGTGCGTACTCGCGGGCCGCGTCGAGGTGGTGGTAGCGGAACATCAGCAGCGCTCGAGCGACCTCGGGCAGGTGCTGGATAAAGAACGGCATGATGTAGATTTCGTCCCAGAAGTAGTGGCCGCGGTAGCCTTCGCCGCTCAGCCCGCGGGCGGCAATGCTGGCGTCGATGTTGACGTTGTGAGGCGATGTGGTTGAGACGAGGTGGTAGATGTGCAGGCGGATCACCTTCTGGGTGAAACGGTCGCCGTCGATCTTCATGTCGGTCTTCTGCCAGATTTTATCCCAGGCTTCGATGTGGCGTTCGAGTAACTCGTCGAAGCTGCCTGCCGAAGCGAGGCTCTCGCGGCCTGCTGAAACCGGATCGTGATGACCGGCATCGCGGGAGGTATGGATGGAGACCACCTTGTCAATCGAGCAGCTCCGCTCAGCCGATACCTGGAGGCGGAAATGTTCGCTGATCCAGCGCGGGCTGCTGGTGATGCTGCCTTTGCAGACCGATTTGGCGTGGTAGCCGCAGCGGAGCGTCGTTCTGGCGTGAGTGACAATATCGGTTTTGGAATGGCTCGTGCGCACGTGCAGGAAGACACCCTCATCTTCGCCCGAATGGCCATGATCGACATGTTCGAGGTGATCTGTCGAAAGGCTGTTATAGCGCAGGACGTTGCGGTTCTGCACCCGTCCGTCGATGGTCGAGCGGATTTCGATCTCTGCCGAGTAGTTGACCGGCTGGATGGTGTAGCGGATCGCCGCGATATGCGGGTTGTCCATGCTACAGAAGCGCTTGCTCCTGATCCGGGTGATGTCGCCGAGCGTGTCCTGAATCACCATTTCACGTTCCATCACGCCGTGGCGCATGTCGAGATTCTGGCGGTAGCTGAGAACCTTCTGCTCCAGCGGATTGATGAACTCGCCGTTACCGATCCTGAACTCGATGGGCAGCCAGTTGGGTGCGTTGACCATGTCGTTGTTCCAGACGGTCTGGCCGTGCACCTTCGACGGAAGCTTGTTGAACACACCCGCCAGATAGGTGCCGGGGTAGTGATGCGCCGAGGTCATGCCGCCTTCGAATGCGCCACGCACGCCCATGTAGCCATTGCCCGTGGTGGTCAGCGACTCTCTGAGCCGCTCGTCTTTCGGCGACCACGAATCGTAGCGGAGATTCCATCCCTCATGTTCGAGCCCTGTGTCGAACCACTTATCAATCTCCTCGATGGTGATTTCGCCGAGGTCTCTGACTACGATGTCCGCGCCCTGTTCCTTGAGCTTGATGCCTTCGATTTCGCGCGCGATGCCGAGCACCAGCCCGAAATTGCCCTTTGCCCCGGCCTGGACGCCCGAAATGGCGTCTTCGACCACAACGCAGTCGTGCGGTTCGAGGCCGAGGTTGGCCGCCGCGGTGACAAAAATATCGGGATTCGGCTTGCCCTTCAGCTTCAGCTCGATGGAGACCTCGCCGTCAACCCGTGTTTCAAAAAGGTCTTCAAGTTTTGCGAGCCGGAGGATGAGCTGGCAGTTGCGGCTCGACGAGGCGATGCCGATGCGAATGCCGCGGGCCTTGAGCGCCTTTATGAACTCCACCGAAGTTTGGAATACCTCGGGACCTTCCTTGATGAGGATTTCGGTGAAGAGGCTGTTCTTGCGGTTGCCGAGTCCGCAGACGGTCTCCTTTTCGGGAATGTCGTCGAGTTCGCCGTACGGAATTTCAATATCTCTTGACGCGAGGAAGCTCTTGACCCCCTCCATTCGCGGTTTGCCGTCCACATATTTCAGATAGTCGTGCACCGGATCGAAAGGGACATAAGGCTCATTGTTGACCTCGGCGTAATTCTGCAAAAAGGAGTTGAACATCGCTTCCCAGGCAAGGCTGTGGATTTTGGCCGTGCCGGTGATGACTCCATCGAGATCGAAAATGACGCCTTTGAAATTCATACTCATTCCATGAAAACAGTTAGAGGATTATCGGTGAAAATGCCGTTCAGAGCGAGAGCAATCCGAGGATGGTCAAAAGGATGTCAGGGTAGGGCACCATATAGCTTTTCGGGCAGATTTCCCTGACGCGCCGCATCAGCTTTTCATCCCTGGTGACAAAGATAGCCCAGACATCGTCGTACATCTCCATCGCCTTTTTCAGCATCGGGATGTCCGAAGAGGTGTCGCCGCAGACCAGTACCGGCTCGCCTGCATGGTCGATATTGAGCTTGTGGCAGATGAACTCAAGGCCGTCGCCCTTGTCGAAATCACGGATCAGGCCCGTTTTGGGATCGACGTCGATGGTCAGGATGATTTCGATGTCGAGGCCGGTATCCTCGATCCGGAAGTTCTTGCCCTCCGGATCGATGTCGCGCACGATGCCCTTGACCTTTTCGAGGAATGCCGCTGACTCGGCTTCGTTGACCGAGCGGGTGATGTCTTGCCGGGCGATGGTGGTTTGCCCGAACTTGATCTGCAAGGCCGAGCCGATGAAATTGAACTTCTCGAACGACGGATCGAGCAGCAACTGCTGCATCCGTTCGTTGAGCAGCCGGATCATCTCCTGCTTGCCGGGTTCGATGGGAAAGCTGTGGAACTGGCCGTCGATGTCGATGAACTCGCGCCCCTTGGAGCCGGCATAGATGAAGATGTGCTCCGGGTTGATCGAGACGTTCAGGATGCCGAAATCCTTGAGTGGAGCCGAAGTGATAATCATCGGATAGCGGCAGCAGTTTTTGGAGAAACGCGACAAAAAGACCGAGTTGTAGATCGGCTGGATCGAGGAGCGGTAGCGTCCGCAATAGTTGTTGGTGGTGCCGTCGCGGTCGGTGATAAAGGCGCTGAACGATTTTCCCCGCAGCATCTCAACCCCTTCGGTGACGTAGTCGGTGAAGCCGGGAATGAACTTCGCCAGGTACTCGATGAAGCGGTCTTCGCCGTATTCGAGGTAGTAGATGTCTTTCTGAAGCTCGCGGATTTCGTAGGTCAGGTCAACCTCGATCTGCTTCATGCCATCGAGGCGAAGCAGTCGCTGGCCTGTATAGTCGTCGATGTAGATGGTTTCGAGGGAGTAGAGGGCGTTTTTCAGAGATTCGAGACATCCTTTGCCGACGACTCTCTGTTTCATGATGTTTCTGACGATCGGCTCTCTCAGGTCTCTCGTTTCGGCCTTGAGCCGGTACAGTTCCTTGAGCGTCCTGATATCCTGCAACGTGATGGGGAAGTTACAGGTACGGAGACTTCTTTCATTGACAATGGTGGTATGCATGAGAAGCCGGCTGAAGGAGAATGGTGCTGAGTTTGAACGTAAATTTACAAAAAAAGTAACAGTAATCCAGTATAAACAAAGATGATGTATCGTTCAGTTTCGAAAAAAGATAGTCAAGCTTCCGGTTCCTGAACGCTGTTTTTACCCGGATTTTGCACAGAGCGCATCGAGGCTTTCCACGATTTTTCGGTGGATTTCCGCCTGATGGAGAAGCGCGTCGATCATGACGCAGCGCGACGGGTTTTCAGCGCCAATCTTGTGATATCCTTCACGTACCCGCCGGTAAAACTCGAGTCCCGAGTTTTCCATCCGGTCGAGCTCTTCGGATTCAAATGCCAGTGGCAGGGACTTTTCGGAAAACTTTCTCATGAGCGCGTCTTCCGGGGTGAGGTCGAGATAGAAGGTGACATCCGGTACAAGGCTGCATGAGGCGATGCGGTTGATTTCGGCCAGCATGTCGAGGTCAAGGCCCCGTCCGTAACCCTGATAGGCAGTCGTTGAATCGAAGAAGCGGTCGAGAATGACGTCACTGCCGTTTTCGAGCGCCGGCCTGATAACCTGCTGCACCAGCTCCGCGCGGCTTGCGGCAAAGAGCAGCAGCTCTCCTACGGGGGTGATGTCGTTGCGGCTTTCGAGCAGCAGCTCCCTGATCTCTTCGGCCACGGGAGTGCCTCCTGGTTCGCGCAGGGCCAGAACTTTGCGTCCCCGCTCCTGGAGATAGCGTTTGAGCTTCATGACCTGCGTCGATTTTCCAGCTCCGTCGATTCCTTCAAATGTAATGAGCATAACAAGTTAAGGCAATGGTGGTTCCTGGTGAATGAATTCCGTGATTGCTGTGCTGAACTGTTCCGGATATTCGAGCATCGGAGAGTGGCCGCACTCCCGGAAGATGACCAGCTTTGCATGAGGTAGCTCTTTCTTCACGATGTGGGCAATTTTTGGCGAGATGTATTGGTCCCGATCGCCCCAGATGATCAGTACGGGTTGTTTCAGTTCCCGGGGCCTCGCTCGCAGGCCGGTGCGCTTCAGGTCGAGCTTTAGCATGTCGCGGTTCAGGCTCATGACGGTCTCGTAAGCATCGCGGTCTCGCGCAATCTGGAGTACTTTGCGGTACGTTCCATCGTCGATGGCCTGCCGGTTGGTTGTGAATCGCCACGTCGAGCATTTTGCCAGCGATGCGCCGCTCGCCGGTAACGAGCGGTTTGAGCACATGGCGTCCGCCCGGCAGGCTGAGCGCTCTGGCAAACGATGGCAGGACGATGAAGCCATCCGTGTTACTGAGCACCATCTTTTTGAAGGTGCCGGGATAAAGCGGTGCGGTTGCGAGCAGATACTTCCCGCCCATCGAATGCCCGGTGCCGTAAACCTCGCCATGAGCAGCTGCATCAGTTTTCCTGAGGAATTCATGAATGAGATCGGCGTAGAGCTGCAAGGTGTAGGGAATCGTCCGCGGCTTGTCCGATTCGCCGAAGCCGAGCAGGTCGAGGCCAAGTACTCTGAATGAGCGGGCAAGCAGCGAAATCGATGGGCCGTAATAATCAGCCGATGACGAGATGCCGTGAAGCAGCAGCATCACGGGTGCATTGCCTCCGGTGTCGATATAACGGTGGCGGTGACCGCTGAGAGTAATATATCTGCTCCGGATTGGCATGGATGGGCGGGTTGTTGAGGTGATAGTCGTGAGGCCTGTCTGGCAGCACACAAAAATAATCAATGATCAGCAAAAAAAGAGCATGCGCGCACAGGGGTACGATTTATTTATAAAAACAGATTACGCCACCTCGTTATTTATTGAAAAAAATGTATGTTCCCGCCACGGAGAAAACACCACATTTCACAAATGCCACTTTACAGAACACATAACCGTACCCTCAGGGACGCAAGAAGGCCTCTCATGAACAGAACGGTTGTGGTGGCTGCGGCGGCGGTCGTGGTGTGTTGTGGTTTGAGCGGCTGCGCCGGATTCTCTGACGAGAAGGTGAATTTGCCCCGTACAGACCTTAATGGCGCCATCATCTCTCCTGCCAATACCCTCCAGTCATCTTCAGTCAGCGACATGCCGCCCTGGATCGACCTGTATCGCGAAAAAAAACTGGTAAATGTTTCTTCCGTTGACCATGTCGTCATTGTCACCTTCGAAACGCAGGCTGGCCGTGATGAGTTCTATTACCACTATTTCGACAGGTTCAATGGCGAGGAGAACTTCTCATCCTTTCGGTACAACCGTGACATCATCAGTTTCGTCAGGGATGGCTACGGCATCAAGATTACCCTGCTCGATTCGACCAAAAATCTCTGGTCACTTGAATATCATCGCCAGATGATCTGAAGCCCGAAGGCATGCAGTCTTCTCTTTTTCCTTTCCATCTTTTCGCCGAGGATTCTCTTTGGCTATTCCTGTCGCACCCATTTTCCCCTGCGCAAAAAAATTTTATACCAACGCATGAATTGGGCGGTAGGCGTCGTCCTATGGGGTGAAAAAGGATCCCTATCGATGAATTCAGGCGCCTCGAATACAAAAATCAAACGAAAGAAAACGATGAAAAAGAAGTTAGTGATGACGGCCCTTGTTGCAGGGCTTTTGGGTAGTGCCGGCACGGTTTTCGCCGCCAGCAGCAATGATCAGCCAGTGCCATGTGCGCGGCCAGGTATCTCCGGGCCGGCTGATGCCCGTGGTTATGGTATGGGTCCGGAGGCCCGGTTCGCGTGGCAGGATATGAGGCAGCAGCGGATGAAACAGGCGCTTGACCTGAGCGACATTCAAGAGCAGAAAATGATGGAGCTGAGGCGCGGCTTTTATCAGGAGAGCCGTCCGGTCAGGCAATCAATGAGGAATTTGCAGCGCGACCTCGCGCTCGAATCGGTCAAACAGTCGCCCGACAAGCGCAGGATATCTAACCTTACCCAGAGAATCGGCAGGGAGCATGTGCGCCTGGCGCAGCTCGAAAGCCGCCATCTGCGCGAACTGGCCAAGGTGCTTGATGCAAGGCAGCTCGACCGCTTGCTTCAGATGAAAGACAATTTCGGCGGCAAGCGCTGGGGCAGAGGATAATCTGTTTTCCGCAAAGGAGCGGTAATGAAAAAGTCGGAAGTTTTTCCTCTTCCGGCTTTTTTATTTGTGGCAAAGCCGCTGTCAGTGCGCCTGGCCGGTCGGGCGGATGATGATTTCGCTCACATCCACATGCGGCGGCTGGCCGAGAGCGAAGAGCACTGCGCGGGCGACATCCTCCGAAAGCAGTTCCGGTGCTGCCGGTTTCTGCAACCCCTCCCAGAACGGCGTATCGACGATACCCGGTTCGACCAGCGTCACCCGCACGCCACGGCTTGCTACCTCGTTGCGGATCGCCTGCGCTATGCCGGTGACGGCCCATTTTGTGGCGGCGTAAAGGTTGCGGATCGACGTCACGCGGCCCAGCACCGAGCCGGTAACGAGGAAATGTCCTCTGGTTTTGAGCAGCTCCGGCAGCGTGAGCCGCGCCGTTGCCGCCGCGCCGAAGACGTTGGTCATCACCATGTCGCGCCACTCGTCGGGCTTGTGCTCACCGTCGATGAACGACGATCCTTTCGAGAATCCTGCATTGGCGAACACCGCATCGAGCCTGCCGAAGCGCTCGATTGTTTTCTGCACCATCGCCTCCTGTCGGCTCCACTCCGCCACGTCGCACGGCACGGCCATCGCCCGCTCGGTACCGAGTTCATCGACAAGCGCTGCCAGCTTTTCGGCCGATCGCGCCGCCACCACAACCTTCCAGCCCGCCTCCACGGCCTGAATCGCGGTCGAACGCCCGATGCCGCTCGAAGCCCCGGTGATGAGAAGAACCTTTCCGTTATCTGATGTGCTCATGATGTGCTATTTGTATGGTTTCTCGAAGTTTGCGTGGGGGCAATATACGACGGCAGCTAAATTTGCTTTCATGACGGACGTGTGGGGTGCACACAATCCAACCACTTGCTCCGGGCAAGTAAAACCGGACTTTCCATTTCGGAAAGAATATCAGTTTGTTTTCAACCGTCGGGTCTCCTTGGTTTAAGAGTTCTGACGATATTACTGATCATAGTCAAGGGGAGCGGAAATTGGTAATAGCGGCTCGGGGCATAAAGCGGTCGATTCGCGGATCATGATTTCAACGACGAGCTTCGCCTGACTTATGTGGCCAAATTCCCGGTTTTTCCATAGATTGGGGGCATCATATCGTCAACCCGTAAAATCAGTTGTTGCTATGGCTATGATGGATCCGGCAAGCTGGATGTTCGTGCTTGTTGTCAGTATCGTCTGCTCGATTGCCTGCGCGATTGTTTCGTTCAATAAGGGATATCGCGGTTCTCCGGTGTTCGCCTGGTTCGGCGCGGGCTTTGTGTTCAGCGTGTTCGCCCTGATCGCCATTATCCTTGCTCCGCACCATCACGAGGCGTGAATAGGGGAGGGGGACGCGCTCCGTTTTCAGGTTCCCTTCCAAAACAAAAAAGCTGTCCCGGTTTTGCTTCCGGGACAGCTTTTGGTTGTGTCAACACCTGATACGATCACCAGCCAGAGCTGTTAACGCACCTGGTTCCATCCGCCGTCAGGATTTCCATGGATGCGTCCGCTATTGTCGGACTTTCCGTTGGAGTTGTCTTTAGAATCTTTGTCGTCAGATCCTTTTCCTTCAAAGCTCTTTCGATCAGAACTTTTTCCATCAGAATCCTTTCGCTCAAAGCTGCTGCCGTCCAACCTTCTTCCGTCAGAATTTTTTCCTCCAAAGCTCTTTCCTTCAAAGCTCTTTCGCTCAAAGCTTTTTTCATCGGAATCTTTTCGGTCAAAATCTTTTCCGTCAGAACCTTTGCTATTGAACCATTTGCCGTCAGGTTTTTCATCAGGAACTCCCTGAGGCTGTGGTTGCGTTTGTAGCAATGGCATCGGTTTGAAACCGGGCCTGGCGTCATCCTTTCTGAGATCTAATGTATTATCCAGCCGCTTGTCACCGGATTTGAAATCGGGGCGACCATCGGATTTGCTGTCAAATTGCCTGTCACGGTCGTCTCGCTGAATTTTCATTCTCTGTTCCCTGAAATGACTGTCCCAGTAAGCGCGGTCGTACCTGTAGTATTCGCGGTCGCGGCGGCGCCTGATGTCGTTCCAGTCATGCCGTCTGATCTGGTCAGGAATATCCCAATTCCTTACCGGAGCCCACGGCCCGCGGTAGTTCGATGAGCGGAACCAGCCGCCATCGCGGTAGATAAAGTAGAAATTGCCGAGCTTGATGACGTCGTAGTCCCAGCCCCAGGAGACGGCAAAACCGTAATCGTCGAGATAGATGAAATCCGGGCCGTAGTTCCCGACATAAAACGGGCCGTCGCCATACCGGGCACGCTGATCCCTGAAGTGCCTGTCCCAGTAAGCGCGGTCGTACCTGTAGTATTCGCGGTCGCGGCGGCGCCTGATGTCGTTCCACCGGTATCTCCTGAGCTGGTAGGGCAGGTTCCAGTAGCTGACGGCAGCCCACGGCCCGCGGTAGTTTGGCGAGCGGAACCAGCCACCGTCCCGGTAGATAAAGTAGAAATTTCCGAGCCTGATGACGTCGTAGTCCCAGCCCCAGGAGACGGCAAAACCGTAATCGTCGAGATAGATGAAATCGGGACCGTGGTTCCCGACATAACGAGGGCCGCCAATGTTGATATTCAGATTGACTTCAGCCTGGGCATTGTTCTGGGGTGTGCCGAGCAGCAATCCTGCAAACCCGGCAGTGGCGAGAAAGAGTGATTTTTTCATGGATCGGTTCCTTTGACTTGTATGGTAAACCTCACTGGCCGGAATCGCGATGCCCTGAAAAAAAAGCAGCGGGTGCCGAAATCCGTCCTGTTCAACAGTTGAGACGTTGTCAGCCGGTAAATCTTTCGACAATCAGCAAGAAAAAAACAGTCAGGTTCAGTCAGGCCGGTTATTGCCCGATACCCTGTTTCGCCATTTCTGCTCAGCGCAGATCGCGTATTTTTTCAAGCAGCAGTTTGTGCGCAGCAAGTTCCGGATCATTCTCGGAAAAGCCGTTGGTTTCAAGGTTCTTGGCCACGAATTCAAGCATCCGCCGGTCGAGGTGTTCGGCAATGCCGAGCATGTGCGAACGGTGGTGCAGCAGCTCGAAGAGAATCACTTTCTCTGCCTGGTTCCGTTTCATCTTTTCGAGGATGCGCGCCATGAGGTCGTTGTCCAGATGGCGCGAGACCTCGCTGAAATATTCGAGCGGCAGGTCGTTGGCGTAATTCACCGCCTGATCGATGCCCATCGTTCGGCAGACGCCTGCGGAAATTTGCGGGCGGATATGTTCGACCATGAGCGGAACGACGATGAAGTGGGGAATGAAGCGCACGATCGAGCCGATGGCGTGGTACAGCTCGTCGAAACCGTCGGTTTTATTGTCTACCACAGCCTTGACGTAACTGGTGAGCGCCTCCTGCTCCTCCTGCTTGAGGTTTTTGAGGGCTTCGGGCAGCGGGATTTCGGTCCAGGCGAGCGTTTCTTCAATTGTTGCCATGGCAAGCTTCATTGTCCGGCACGGTGTACCGGGGTTAGGAAGGGTCGTAAGAGCCGTTGGTGTAGATTTTATTGTATGGAAAATAATGATGATATGGAAACGAAGCTCCGGCTGGGAAGAGGAATAGTATATTGAGGCTTTTTCAGGGCTAAACAAGGGCGGACATGGTATTACTGACGGTTGAAGGGATTGGCAAGACGTACGGGTTGAAAACGCTGTTCGAGGAGGTGTCGTTCGGCATCGATGACCGCGACAAGGTTGGCATCATCGGCGCGAATGGCAGCGGCAAGAGCACGCTGATGAAAATCCTGGCCGGGAGTGAGACGCCCGACACCGGAAGGGTGATGGTGTCGAAGGAAAAGAAAATCTCTTACCTGCCGCAGGTCTCGCCATACGACGAGGACGACACCGTGCTCGAAGCGGTGCTCAAGTCGGGCGACAAGGTGATGGCGCTCATTTGCGAATATGAACTGGCCCTTGAGGCGCTCGAACATGCTGAAGGCGACCACCAGACCGCCCTGATCGAGAAGGTGACGCATCTGTCGCACGAACTCGACGTGAGCGGCGCTTGGGAGCTGGAGTCGAACGCCAAGGCGGTGCTCGGCAAGCTCGGCCTGAACGATCTGACGGCGAAAATGGGCACGCTCTCCGGCGGCCAGCGCAAGCGTGTGGCGCTCGCCCACGCCCTTGTGGCGCCGAGCGATGCGCTGATTCTCGACGAACCGACCAACCACCTCGATGCCGACAGCGTCGAGTGGCTCGAAAGCTACATCCGCCGCTACGCCGGGGCGGTGATTCTCATCACGCACGACCGCTACTTCCTCGACCGCGTCGCCACCCGCATGATCGAGCTGGACGGCAAAACGGCCAAAACCTACACCGGCGGCTACGCGAGCTACCTCGTCCAGAAGGAGGAGGAGGAGGAGCAGGAGATTCGCGACGAGCGCAAGCGCAACGCACTCGCCAAGCAGGAGCTTGAGTGGATGCGCACCGGCGCGAAAGCCCGCACCACCAAGCAGAAAGCGCGCTTGCAGCGAGCCGAAACGCTGGTCTATGCGCCGAAAAAGGCAGAGACGCAGGAGATGGAGATCGGCTTCGGCGCGGAACGGCTTGGCAACAAGATCGTCGAGTTCCACGACGTCTCGAAGTCGTGGGGCGAGAAGAAGCTGCTTCGCTCGTTCGACTACCTGCTCGAAAAGGGCGACCGCATCGGCATCATCGGCCCGAACGGCTCCGGCAAGACCACGCTGCTCGAAATGATTGCCGGGCGCGTGAAGCCCGACAGCGGGCGCATCGAGATCGGTCCGACGGTGAAAATCGGCTACTACGATCAGGAAAGCCGCCACCTCGACGACGAAAAGCGCGTGATCGAGTACATCAAGGAGGAGGCCGAGCAGATTAAGACCAAGGACGGCACGCTGGTCTCCGCCGCCAAGATGCTCGAACGGTTCCTCTTTTCAGGGGCAGCGCAGTACAACCCCATCGGCAACCTTTCGGGCGGCGAGCGGCGGCGGCTCTACCTGTTGCGCCAGCTCATCGGAGCGCCGAACGTGCTCTTGCTCGACGAGCCGACCAATGACCTCGACATCCCGACCCTGCGCGTGCTCGAAGACTACCTCGACACCTTTCCGGGGTGCCTCGTTGTCGTCAGCCACGACCGCTACTTCCTCGACCGCACCGTCGAGCACATCTTTGCCTTCGAGGGCGATGGTATCGTGCGCCGCTACCCCGGCAACTACACCGTCTATCTGGAGATGAAAGCCGCCTTCGCCGATGAGCCAGCCGCAAAGCCGAAACCTGCGACCGCGCCACCCGCAAAACCTGCGCCGGTGGTGGCTCCGTCGCCGAAACAGCGCAAACTCAACAGCAAGGAGAAGCGCGAACTGGAGTTGCTCGAACAAGCCATCGCCGGAGCTGAAGCGCGGCAGGAAACGATCAACGCAGAGCTCGCCGCTGCCAGTTCCGACTTCGATGCCGTTCAGCGCCTTGGTGACGAACTGCACGCGATTCAGGCAAAGCTCGATAGCGACATGGCGCGCTGGGCTGAATTGGCCGAGTTCGCGTGAATTTTTAAAGAAGATCGCTATGCTTGCTGCAATTCAATTCCGCCTCGAATCTCTTGCCGACACGCCGACAGCGGCGATTCTCCGTCGCTTTTTCAAGACCGGCCCCGGTGAGTATGGCGAGGGCGACCGGTTTCGCGGCATCCGCGTACCGGTGCTCCGCAAGCTGTGCCGGGAGTTCCGGCATGCGGGCGTCGAGGTGATTTCGGAGCTGCTCGACTCGCCGTGGCACGAAGACCGGATGCTCGCGCTGCTCCTGCTCATCGAGCGCTACCGGGCGTCGAGCGAAAGCAGCAGGAGGGAGGCGCTGTACGAGTTCTACTGCACGCGAACCGACCGCGTCAACAACTGGGATCTGGTCGATCTCTCCGCGCCCTGCGTCGTTGGCCGTCATCTCCACAATCGCGACCGCTCGCGGCTTTACCGCTTCGCCGAATCGACCAGCCTCTGGGAGCGCCGTATCGCCATCGTTTCGACCTTCCATTTCATCCGTAACAACGACTTTGCCGACACTATTGCCCTTGCCGAACGGTTGCTCGCCGACCCCGAAGAGCTGCTCCACAAAGCCACCGGCTGGATGCTCCGCGAAGTCGGCAAGCGCGATCAGCCATTGCTTGAAGCCTTCCTTGACCACTACGCCACCGTAATGCCGCGCACGGCATTACGGTATGCTATCGAGCGCTTGCCGGAGGATGAGCGGCGGGCGTACCTGCTGCGTCGGTGAGTTGAGAGTGGACGATATGGATTAGGTGGACGGGAGTTGTTTGGCAGGGGTACTGCCGTGTACCCCTGCAATTCACTCATTCAAAATTCATCATTGGGCGGCTCCGCCGGTCTGCCACAATCCGAAGCTCAGCATGTCAGCCAGCGATTCGAACTGCTTGGTCTTCGTGTCGCCGATGCCGTGGCCGGCTTTGTAATCCGTAAAAAAGAGCACTGGTTTGCCGGAGGTGGTCGCTTCCTGTAACCTTGCGGCAAATTTGGCGGGTTGCCAGGCAGGGACTCTGGGGTCGTTCATGCCTGCGGTGATGAGCGCCGCAGGATATTTCACGCCGTCGCGGAGGTGCAGGTAGGCGTCCATCTCGAGAAGCGCTTTGCACTCTTCGGGGTTTTTCACCGTGCCGAATTCAGGGACGTTGACCGGGCCGTTGGGGCTGAATTCGCCTCTCAGCGCGTTGAGCACGCCGACCTGCGGCATGGCGGCGGCGAAGAGGTCGGGGCGTTCGGTCATGGCGCGTCCAATGAGGATGCCACCCGCGCTTGCCGAGTTGATGGCGATATGTTCGGGCGAGGTGTAGCCCTTATGAATCAGATATTCGGCGCAAGCGATGAGGTCTTTCCATGTGTTCGGCTTGGTCGATTTCATGCCAGCCTTGTGCCAGGCATCGCCCAGCTCGCCACCACCGCGCACGTGGGCCACGGCGATCATGCCGCCCTTGTAGGTCCAGAGCAGGAACGAGGGGCTGAAGAACGGAGTCATCGAGTTGCCATACGCGCCGTAGCCGTAGATCAGCACGGGGGTTTTGCCGTCGATCTTCATGCCGCGATTGTAGATCAGCGACAGCGGCATCTTGACGCCGTCGTACGAGGTCGCCATCACCTCTCTGACTTCGAGGTTGTCGTACTCGGGATAGCTCGCTTTCGAGGAGAGCGTTTCGTCGATGAAGCGGTTGTGGCGCAGGTCGTAGCGGTAGCGCCGGTAGTCATGGTTCCAGCCGCCCATGACCGTCCACAGTTCAGGCCTGTCGAAGCCTTTCGAGCCGATTGACATCGTGCCTGCCTCGAACGGAGTTTCGATCTTCTCTGGCTGCCTGCTGTCGTAATTCTGATGGTACAACTCTTCCCGGACGCCGTTGGTCGAGATGGTGTAGAAAAGTCCCTTGTCGGTCAGGGCGAGGGCGGTGAGTGTTCCTTCCGCCGGCTCGGGAATGACCGTTTCTGCTGTCGCCAGATCGGGATTGTCGAGGGAGGTTTTCAGCACCTTGAAACGAGGGGCGTTCTTCGGGGTGAAAACGTAGAGGTCGTGCTTCGTAGTTGCGAAATCGTACACCTCGTCTTCGGGGCGGAAGAGCTGCTTCCACGCAATTGTCGATTCGTCAATCGCGTCGGCAGGGGCGTACCATGCGGTGACTCTCGGATCGACGCTGCTCACGAAGGCATAAAGCTTGAGGCTTTTGCGGTCGTATGAAACATAGGGAATGTCCTCTGCCTTGATTTTAAGCTCAGGATCGTGCGTGCGCGAAAAGATTTCGCGGTCGGTCGAAGGATCGGTGCCCACGACGTGCAGCCAGACCCGGCTGTCTTTCTGACGATTCTGGTCGAGCGGGTCGTTGCTGTTCATGCGGGTGTAGTAGAAGGCGTTGCCATCCGGCAGCCACGAAGGGGAGGCGAAGCGGCACCGGTCAATTCTCTCGGGCCATATATGGCCGTTTCTGACATCCATGACGAACAGGATCGCGTCTTCCGAGCCATTCGCCGACACGCCGATGACCACCTTTGAACCATCGATGTTCGGCGTCGCCTGGCTGATGACGAATGTGCCGCCGCTGCCATCCTTGTAGGTCGCCGGGTCGAACAGCAGGCGCTCCTTGCCTTTGTACCCTTCCCGGAAAAAGAGCTTGCCGGTTTCGTCGGCAGGGGTTTGCTTGAGGTAGAAGTAGCGGTTGTTGTCGGTGATCGACAGGTCGTAGATTTTCTCCGGGCGGCGCTTGTCGAACTCCACCATCTTCGCGAGCAATTCGCTGCGGACGGGAATGGAGTCGAGCACCGCGCGGGCCTGATCAGCCTCTCGTTTGTACCAGTCCAGAACCTTCGGGTCTTTCAGATTCTCAAGAGGCCGGTACGGGTCGGCGATGCGCTCGCCGCAGACGGTTTCGACGACATTCGCCGATGGCGCAAACATGTTCGCCTTGCTTCCCGCAAAGGTTGGAATCGACGAGATGAGCAGAAGGGCAACGAGGTGCAGGAGGAAAGAAATCCGGAGTGTTCGCATATGGGATCAGAATAGTAAGTGACTAAATAATAAATTGTTACGCATTCAGTTTCTTCAACAGGAAGGCCATCGATTTGCCAAGGTCGCGCATGTTGTCCATACCTTCGGCGTCATTGACCACCTCGCCGCCGTCGCGTCCGCCAAAACCGAGGTTCCAGTAGGTCGAACCGACCATGAACATCTGGCAGATTTGGAAGAGGTGGTTGATGCTGTCATAGGCGTGAATGCCGCCGCCCCGCCGGAGCGAAACCACAGCGGCTCCGACCTTGTGGCGGAAAAGCTGGCCGTTGGTGCGCGACACGAAACCCGCGCGGTCGATGAGCGCTTTCAGCTCGGGCGTGATGTCGGCGAAGTAGGTGGGTGAACCGAGAATCATGCCGTCGGCCTCCGCCATCTTCGCGAAGATTTCGTTGAATCCGTCGTTTTTGGTCGAGCACTGGCTGTTCTTGTTTTTGGTGCAGGCGTAGCACGCGCGGCACCCCTTGATGTCCGTGCCGCCGACCTGGATCAGCTCCGTTTCGATGCCCTCCGCTTCGAGCGATTCGAAGACGGTTTTGAGCATGATCGAGGTGTTGCCCGCCGGGCGCGGGCTGCCGTTGATGCCGATGACTTTCATTGTATAGCGCTGTTCCGGAGAGGTTCGTCGTCCGGAGAATTAATAAATATGTTCATGCAATATAATCGATTAGCTCAGAGAGAAGTAACGTCGGGGAGCTGTAAACCGTTTTCAGCATGGATTTGCCGTCATAATGGTTCGACTTTTTTCAAGCACGAGCTGCATGTCCTCCGGCAGGGGTGCGGTGAAGATGAGCAGTTCGCCGGTGGTGGGCTGGCGGAAGCGGAGCGTTTCGGCGTGCAGCGCCTGGCGGCCCATCAGCTCCAGCAGGTTTTTCGTGAACTGCTCGCTTTTGCTGAATGGCAGCGTGCGCGGCGTGGCGCCGCCGTAGGTTTCGTCGCCGAGGATCGGGTGGCCGATGTGTTGCAGGTGCACACGGATCTGGTGCGTGCGTCCGGTGTGCAGCGTCATATCCATCAGCGCGAAGTAGCTCAGATCCTCGATCACCTGGTAGTCGGTGATGGCGTGCTTGCCCTCCGCGCCCTCGTAGGGAAAGTTGGCCATCACCTTGCGGTTTTTGTGCGAGCGCCCGATGTTGGTTTTGATCGTGCCGGACGGCGGATTCGGCACGCCCCACACAATCGCCTTGTACACCTTTTCGACCTGCCGCCTGGCGAATTGCGTGGCGAGTTTGTGCAGAGCGACCGGATTCTTGGCGATGATGATCAGCCCCGAGGTGTCCTTGTCGAGCCGGTGTACGATGCCGGGGCGCATCTCGCTTTTGTCGAGCTCGTCAGCATCCTTGCCGAGGTGATGCAGAATCGCGTTGGCCAGTGTACCCGTCCAGTTGCCGAACGCCGGATGCACCACCATGCCCGCCTCCTTGTCGATCACCATCAGGTCGTCATCCTCGTAGAGAATGCTGATCGGAATGTCCTCCGGCGCAAGCTCTGGCGCGGGCGGGCGCAGGAAGGTGATGTGAATCTGGTCGTTCGATTTGATGCGGTAGTTGGACTTGACCGGCCTGCCGTTGACCAGCACGCGCTCTTCCTCGATCGCCTCCTGCACCTTGTTGCGCGTGGCGTTCTCCACCTGCTGGGTGAGGTAGCGGTCAATGCGCATCGGGGTCTGCACCTTGCTGACCTGGATGGTCATCTTCTTCGGTTCCAGTTCCGGCGGAAGCCCGGCGGGCGATTCGGTTTTTAACGGCTCTTTTTGCATTTTGTGACGGCTTCGGTCATGACTTGTGAATGTTATTATAGTCAAAGAATCGACTCGTGCAACCGTGATTGTTCATCACCACCGATTCCGGGTGTGATGCGCTTCACACAACCAGTTTCGTTATGCAGCAGGCAGACAATTTCGCAGCGCAATTCGATGTCGCTGTCATCGGCTCCGGCCCCGGCGGTTATGAAGCGGCGATTCACGCCGCGCGTCACGGCCTGAAAACCTGCCTTGTCGAAAAGTCGAGCCTCGGCGGCGTGTGCGTCAACTGGGGCTGCATTCCGACCAAAGCGCTGCTTCGGAGCGCAGAGGTGTACGATCTGGCAAAGAATCCCACGACTTTCGGCGTCAATGTCGGCGAGGTGTCGTTTGATCTCGCGCAGGCTGTCAAGCGCAGCCGGAACGTGGCGCTGAAAAGCTCGAAGGGCGTGGCGTATCTGCTGAAGAAGGCTGATGTGGAGGTGTGGGCGGGCGAGGCGGCACTGGCCGGCGGTGCGGGAGTGACCGTCACCATGCAGGATGGTTCCGTGCGCACGCTTGAAGCTCGGAATATCATCATCGCGACTGGGTCGAAGCAGCGCGTGATTCCGGGACTGGAACCGGACGGCAAGAAGATCATCACCAGCCGCGAGGCGCTGATTCTGAAAGAGGTTCCGGAGTCGATGATCGTGGTCGGCGGCGGAGCGATTGGTGTCGAGATGGCCTGGTTCTACGCCAAGGCGGGCGCGAAGGTGACCATCGTCGAGCTGATGTCGCGCATATTGCCCGCCGAGGATGCGGAGGTTTCGGAGGCGCTGAAGCGCTTGTTCGAAAAGGCGGGCATCGCCGTGCACTGCGGGGCAAAGCTTGATAATGTTGCCGTCAGCGATGCCGGAGTGAGCGCGGAGCTGGTCGAAGAGGGCAAGGAGCCGCAGAAGCTTGACGCGACGTGCCTTCTGGTTGCTGTCGGCGTGACCGGCGCGATCGATGGACTTGGCCTCGAAGCGGCGGGCGTCGAGACGGAGCGAGGATTCATTCGCACCGACGGTCAGTGCCGCACCTCCGCGCCGGGTATCTACGCCATCGGCGACGTGCGCGGCGGGATGCTGCTGGCGCACAAGGCTTCGGCGGAGGCGGCGATTGCCGTCGAGGCTATTGCCGGAAAGTCGCCTGAGCCGTTGTCGGAGTCTCTCATTCCGCGCTGTGTTTATGCCCAGCCATCGGTGGCGTCCGTCGGCTTGACCGAGGAGGCTGCGATCAAGGCGGGGCATCAGGTTGTGGTTGGCCGCTCGCAGTTCGCCGCATCGGGCAAGGCTAATGCTTACGGGCAACTTGAAGGTTTCGTCAAACTCGTCTTCGATGCCACGACAGGCCGGATGCTCGGCGGTCATCTCATCGGCCACGACACGGTCGAGCTGATCGGCGAACTTGGCCTGGCGTGCCGCTACGGCGTGACCGCCGAAGGCCTCGTGAATACGGTTCACGCCCATCCGACCCTGTCGGAAACGGTCAGGGAGGCGGCGTTCGATGCACTTCAAAGCATGGGGTAAAACCCGGTTTTTTGTGAGTTTTTTTATCGTGCCACATTCGTGAAAAGGGTTTGTTATGTCTATGGTAAAAGCATAAATTCAAAGTTCATTATTTGATTTTCGTCTTTCGTCTTAACCAAGCCAGCCCTGCCGGGAAAACCGTGATCGGCGAAGCCCGGGTCGGGTACTAACCAACCAATCGACTATGACCCAGACTGCCAAAGCCGCAAAAAAAACCACTTCAGCCAAGGCATCGGCCGCCAAGGAAGCCAAGGTAAAGGCAACTGCAGAAGAAACGGCTGTGACTGAAGTCAAGAAGCCGACTGCAAAAAAGAAAAGTGCCCTGGCATTCCCCTTCACTGCCATTGTCGGACAGGAGGAGATGAAGCTCAGTCTGATTCTCAATATCATCGATCCGAGGATTGGCGGTGTTCTGGTCATGGGTCATCGCGGTACCGGCAAGAGCACGACCGTCAGGGCGCTGGCCGAGGTGCTTCCGCTCATCCCGCGCGTCAAGGGTGATATCTACAATCGTACTGTCGAGCAGTACATCGAGATGGAGTCTGCCGGCAAAGGCGCTGCTCCGATCAAACCAGAGGATGTCAAGACGGAAATGATTCCCGTGCCGGTCGTTGACCTTCCGCTCGGTGCTACCGAAGACCGTGTTTGCGGAACCATCGACATCGAAAAGGCACTCACCAGCGGTGTCAAGGCGTTCGAACCCGGCCTGCTCGCCCAGTCCAACCGTGGTTTCCTCTACATTGACGAAGTCAACCTGCTCGACGACCACCTTGTTGACGTGCTCCTCGACGTGGCCGCCAGTGGTAAGAACGTCGTCGAACGTGAAGGTATCAGCATTCGCCACCCCGCCCGCTTCGTGCTTGTTGGTTCTGGCAACCCGGAAGAGGGCGAGCTTCGCCCGCAGCTCCTCGACCGTTTCGGTCTGCACGCCCGCATCATCACCATCAACGATGTCGCCAAGAGGGTGCAGATCGTCAAGCTCCGCCGCGAGTATGATGAGGATCCGGAAGCTTTCATGAAAAAGGTCTCCCGTGAGCAGCAGAAGCTTCAGAAGAAGATCGTCGCAGCCCAGCAGCTTCTTCCGCAGGTTACGATGGACGACGCGGTGCTTACCGACATCGCCCGCCTCTGCATGAACCTCGGTATCGACGGCCACCGCGGCGAATTGACCATCACCCGCACAGCCCACGCCTATGCCGCCTGGGAGGGTGACAAGGAGGTGACCATGAAACACGTTCGCGAAATCGCCGGTCTCTGCCTTCGCCATCGCCTCCGCAAGGATCCGCTCGAAACCGTCGATGCGGGCGAGAAGATCGATCGCGAACTTGCAAAAGTACTGGGAGAGGCCGAAGCAGCAGCATGATAGCATTTACCGACATTGTAGGAATGGATCTGGCCAAGCAGGCGCTCATGCTCTTGGCCGTCGATCCCTCCCTTGGCGGTGTCGTGATTCCTTCGACCGTAGGTTCGGGAAAATCGACGCTCGCAAGGGCTTTCGCCGACATTCTGCCTGAGGGCACTCCCTTTGTGGAGCTGCCGCTGAACGTGACTGAAGACCGCCTCATCGGCGGTGTCGATCTCGAAGCGACCCTCGCCTCCGGCCAGCGTGTTGTCCAACACGGTGTGCTTTCAAAGGCCCACAAGGGCGTGCTCTATGTCGATTCGCTCAGCCTGCTCGACAGCTCCGCCGTGTCGCACATCATGGATGCCATGAGCCGTGGTGCGGTCATCGTCGAGCGTGAGGGTCTCAGCGAGGTGCATCCGGCGGACTTCATGCTGGTTGGCACCTACGATCCGAGCGACGGCGAAGTGCGCATGGGACTGCTCGACCGCATCGGTATCATTGTGCCGTTCACACCGGTCAACGACTATCGTGCCCGCAAGCAGATCGTCAACATCGTCATGGGCACGCGCGACGAGGAGGATACGCAGGACGAGCTGCGCATGTTGCGTGGTCTCATCGATGCGGCGCGTGAGCAGTTGCACAAAGTCTCCATGACCAACGAGCAGATCAAGGGTCTCATCCAGACCGCCATCAGTCTCGGCGTCGAAGGCAACCGTGTTGACATTTTCGCGATCCGTGCTGCTATCGCCAACGCTGCGCTCAACCAGCGCACCGAGGTGGACGACGAAGATCTGAAGCTCGCCATGAAGCTGGTGCTGGTGCCGAGGGCGACCCGTATGCCCGAGCGCGAACCCAACCCCGAGGAGATGGCCCAGGACGAGCCTCCGCCGCAGGAGGAGCAGCCGCAGGACGAAACCGAGGATCAGAACGCGCCGCCGGACCAGACCGACTCCGATGCCGAAGAGGAACAGGAGGAGACGCCCGACATGATCGAGGAACTGATGATGGATGCCGTCGAGACCGAACTGCCCGACAATATCCTCAACATCTCCCTTGCCTCCAAGAAGAAGGCAAAAAGCGGCAGCCGTGGTGAGGCGCTGAACAACAAGCGAGGCCGCTTTGTGCGTTCGCAGCCGGGCGAAATCAAGAGCGGCAAGGTCGCCCTGATTCCGACGCTGATTGCCGCCGCGCCGTGGCAGGCATCGAGAAAAGCCGAGCAGGCAAAAAAGGGCATCAAGTCCACTGCTGCGCTCATCATTGGCAAGGATGATGTCAAGATCAAGCGTTTCCGCGACAAGTCCGGTACGCTCTTCATCTTCATGGTGGACGCGTCCGGCTCGATGGCGCTGAACCGCATGCGCCAGGCCAAGGGCGCGGTGGCGAGCCTGTTGCAGAACGCTTACGTGCATCGTGACCAGGTCAGCCTGATCTCGTTTCGCGGCAAGCAGGCGCAGGTACTCCTGCCTCCATCGCAGAGCGTGGATCGCGCCAAGCGCGAGCTTGACGTGCTGCCGACCGGCGGCGGAACCCCGCTTGCCTCGGCCTTGCTCACCGGTTGGGAAACCGCCAAGCAGGCGCGTACCAAAGGTATCACGCAGATTATGTTCGTTATGATCACCGACGGCCGCGGCAATATTCCGCTGGGTGCTGCGTACGATCCCAACGCGACCAAAGCCTCCAAGGAGGAGCTTGAGAAAGAGGTCGAAGCATTAGCTCTCTCCATCCAGGCCGATGGTATCGCCTCCATCGTGGTCGATACCCAGATGAACTACCTGTCACGAGGCGAAGCCCCCAAGCTCGCACAGAAACTCGGTGGCCGGTACTTCTACCTTCCCAACGCCAAAGCCGAACAGATCGTCGAAGCAGCGTTGAGCTGACTCGCTTTTTTGTCACGTACCGTCCTACTGCAAGGTAGGGCGGTATCATGTCTTCTTTTTCTCCGAACTGGAACACAGGTTTTACCCTTCGCATCGCGCGGTCAACTTATAGCACAATGTGGTGCGATTATATTCTTTCTTGTTCCCTTGATTGTTCCACTTCGTTTGTCTTCCACAGCACAGGCCCTTATCGAGTCTGCCTTACGTTCCCGCTATCTGTACGTTATGACTAATAAATATAGATAGACCTGCTTAGGAATTAATTCCTTCTTTTATACATTAAATGAGCGTCGGCAGGGCAGGGGTCTGCCTGTTGTCGTACGTGCAATATTAATGTGTACAGATATATTCCGCCATGGCACAAAGACGTAAAATTACGGCGATTGTGGGTCTCGAGCAGTACAATGCCGGCCTCTGGAAAAGGATCAAGCACATGCTCGACAAGGATGCCGAGCTGGTTCAGTTGAGCGATGTCGATCTCGAAAAGCAGAATCCCGAGGCGGCGACGGCCATCCGGGAGGCCGACTGCGTGTTCATGAGCATGATCAACTTCAAGGAGCAGATCGACTGGTTCAAGGAGCAGCTCGATCAGGCGACTAATGAAAAGACCATCTTCATCTTCGAGTCGATGCCCGAAGCCATGGCCCTCACCAAGGTTGGGAGTTATCAGGTCACAGAAGGCAAGTCGGGAATGCCCGACATGGTGAAGAAGATCGCCAAGATGCTGGTGAAGGGGCGCGACGAGGATGCTCTTTATGGTTACATGAAGCTGATGAAGATCATGCGCACCATCCTGCCGCTCGTGCCGAACAAGGCGAAGGATTTCAAGAACTGGCTGATGGTCTACTCCTACTGGCTCCAGCCGACGCCGGAGAACATCGTCAACATGTTCCGCCTGATCCTGCGCGAGTATTTTGGCTCGAATGTCAAGGTCGAGCCGATTGTCGATGTGCCGAACATGGGGCTGTACCATCCCGATTCGCAGGAGTATTTCAAGGATGTGAAGAGCTTCAAGAGCTGGTCGAAGAAGCGTGGCGTGAACTTCGACAAGTCGCAGAAGATGGGGCTGCTTTTCTTCCGCAAGCACCTTTTGCAGGAAAAAACCTATATCGACAACACCATCCGCACGCTCGAAAAGCATGGGGTGAACGTCTTTCCGGCTTTCGTGATGGGCGTCGAAGGCCACGTTCTGGTGCGCGACTGGCTGATGAATGAGAAGATTGATCTGCTCGTGAACATGATGGGCTTCGGCCTCGTTGGCGGCCCGGCGGGTTCGACCAAGCCCGGCACAGCAGCCGAGGCGCGGCATGAAATTCTGACCGGTCTCGATGTGCCCTACATGGTCGCCCAGCCGCTTCTGGTGCAGGATTTCGAGTCGTGGCGCGAGCTTGGCGTTTCGCCGATGCAGGTGACCTTCACCTACTCGATTCCTGAAATGGACGGCGCGGTCGCACCGATAATTCTCGGCGCGTTGCAGGACGGCAAGGTCGAGACCGTGCAGGAGCGGCTCGACCGGCTGGCGATCCTTTCCAAAAAATGGATGCGCCTGCGAGCCACTTCGAATCGCGACAAACGTGTGGCACTGGTGGTCTATGACTATCCGCCGGGACTTGGCAAGAAGGCGACGGCGGCGCTGCTCGACGTGCCGACCACGCTTCTGCGGATTCTGGAGCGCCTGAAGAAAGAGGGCTACAACGTTGGCACGCTGCCCGACTCGCCGGAGAAGCTCTTCGAGATGCTCGACCGGGCGACCGATTACCAGATCATGCAAAACAAACCCGATGCCATCAAGGTGAGCCGCGAAAAGTACAACGAGCTGGTCACTTACCACGAGCGCGAGCGCATCGAGGAGCGGTGGCAGGCCTTCCCCGGTGAGATCGCGCCGGTCGGCTCCGACGAGGTGTTCCTCGGTGGCTTGCGGCTTGGCAACATCTACATCGGGGTGCAACCGCGCCTCGGCGTGCAGGGCGACCCGATGCGCCTGATCTTCGACAAGGCCAACACACCGCACCACCAGTACATCTCTTTCTACCGCTGGATCAGCCGCGAGTTCGACGCGCACGCGCTGGTGCACGTGGGAATGCACGGCTCGGTCGAATGGATGCCTGGCCTCCAGACCGGCCTGACCGGCGAGTGCTGGCCCGACGCGCTGCTCGGCGAGGTGCCGCATTTCTACATCTATCCGGTGAACAATCCGAGCGAATCGACCATCGCCAAGCGCCGCGGACTGGCCACGATGGTCTCGCACGTCGTTCCGCCGCTGGCCCGAGCGGGTCTTTACAAGGAGTTGCCCGCGCTGAAGGATCTGCTCGCCGACTATCGCGAGCGCCATCAGGGAGCGGGTGAGGATGTCGAGCAGGTGCAAGAGGCAATCATGACCAAAGCTGAGTTGCTCAACCTGACCGACGACTGCCCGCGCCGCCCCGAAGAGCCGTTTAGCGACTTCGTCAGCCGCCTCTACATCTACATCGTCGAGCTGGAAAACCGGCTTATCTCCAACTCGCTGCACGTTTTCGGCGAGGCGGGGCCGCTCGAATCGCAGATCATCACGATCACCGAAACTATCAAGAATCGCGGCGAAAACGGCCGCTCGCTGCCCTATATCTTTATCGACACTTCGGGCAGGAACGGCCACTACGGTAGTTACGAGGAGATTTCGAGCCTCTCGCGCAAGGGCGACGAGGCGGCGATCAAACTGCGCGAGTGGGCCGAGGACGCCTGTCGTGAGTTCGTCAAGCAGACGATGTTTGATCGGAAGAATCCTTTGCAGGTGTTCGAGGCGGTCACCGGCGGCGGCAGGATGCTGGAGGAGGACAAGCCCTTCATCCAGCGCATCATCCAGGAGGGCAGCATGATGATTCAGGCGCTCAGCGACAACCGGAGCGAGATGGACGCGCTCGTCAAGGTGCTCAACGGCGGCTACATTCCCTCCGGCCCCGGCGGCGACCTGGTGCGCGACGGCATGAACGTCTTGCCGTCGGGTCGCAATATCCACTCCATCGACCCGTGGCGCATTCCGTCCGAGACCGCATTTAAACGGGGCACGCTGATTGCCGATGGCCTCATCGCCAAGCACGTGGCCGAGAACGACGGCCAGTATCCCGAAACCATCGCCGAGGTGATCTGGGGGCTTGATACCATCAAGACCAAGGGCGAGGCGGTGGCTGTGGTGATCCGGCTCATGGGGGCGGAACCGGCTTACGACGCTTTCGGCAAGATCAGCCACTACAACCTTACGCCGCTTGAAAAACTCGGACGCCCGCGCATCGATGTGCTGATGCAGCTCAGTCCGATCTTCCGCGACGCCTTCGGTATTCTGATGGATCAGCTCGATCGCCTTGTCAAGGACGCTGCCAAGGCCGACGAGCCGCACGAGATGAACTACATCAAAAAACACGTCGATGAAGCGCTGGCCGAGGGGATGGATTTTGAAGCCGCTACCTCCCGCCAGTTCACGCAGGCTCCGGGTTCTTACGGCACTTACGTTGACGACATGATCGAGGATTCGGCGTGGGAAAACGAGAGTGACCTCGACGACCTCTTTATCCGCCGCAACAGCAGCGCGTATGGCGGTGGGCGCAAGGGCGAGAAGCAGTCGGAGATTCTCCAGAAGCTGCTCGGCTCGGTCGATCGCGTGGTGCATCAGGTGGACTCCACCGAGTTCGGTATCTCCGACATCGACCACTACTTCTCTTCATCCGGCTCGCTCCAGCTCGCCGCGCGACGCAGGAATACGAAGGCCTCGGACATCAAGCTCAACTATGTCGAGTCGTTCACCTCGGACATCAAGCTCGATGATGCAGACAAATCGCTGCGCGTGGAGTATCGCTCCAAGCTGCTCAATCCGAAGTGGTTCGAGGGGATGCTCAAGCACGGCCACAGCGGCGCGGGCGAAATCAGCAACCGCGTGACCTACATGCTCGGCTGGGACGCTGTTACCAAGAGCGTCGATGACTGGGTCTATAAAAAGACCGCCGAGACTTATGCGCTTGATCCCGAAATGCGCGAACGCCTTGCCACGCTCAACCCGCAGGCGATCAAGAACATTGTGGGCCGAATGCTTGAAGCGCACGGACGCGGCATGTGGAAAGCCGACCAGAGCATGATTGACGAGCTACAAGAGATTTACGCCGACCTTGAAGACCGGCTCGAAGGCATGGCGGACGAGTGAGGAGAATTATGAATTGAAGCGGCATAATTCGTAGGGGCGGGTTTCACGCCCGCCCCGATCGGACAGAGGACAGATCCGTCAGATCAGACCGATCTGTCAGCTACTCTCAAATCTTCGTTCTCATGCAGCGGTTGAAGCGCTCTTTGACGTGGTTGGCGAACCATTTCGTGCTGAGGTTCTTGCTGACGAATTTCGGGCTGTTGATCGGGATGTCAGGCAGCACGGCGTAGATCGGGCGGCCGCCATACCTCTTTTGATACATTTCGGCGAGCGTTTTGTACGACCAGCTCTCCTCGAAATCGTAGCTTTTTTCCTGCTGGAAATCTTTCATCACCTTGTTTTCATCGAACTCGACACCTTTTTCTTTCAGAAAATCGATGAAAGTGACGTAGGTGACTGACGGGCTTGGAACGCCGGTTTCGTAATTCAGCAGGTCGCCGTCCGTATCGACCATTCTGTGTGTGAGCCGGCCAAGCATCTTCTGGAATCCGGCGTTTCTGCTGGTGTAGTGCCCCGCGTTGAAGTCGGCGAACACATATTTCCAGTCGTCGTAGTTGTGCCTGAAGTCGAGCAGATAGGCGGTTCCATAGAAGACGCCGCCCTTGCAGGTGTAGAGCATGTCGCGCACGCTGCCGCCACCGGCGTTCCGGGGCTTTTTCGGGTACTCTTCGGCGAACTTCACCGACACCTGCATCGAACCGGCGGTGGTGATCAGATCGCTCGCATCCTTTTTGAGCACGAGCAGAATCGGCTTGGTGACGCTTGCCGAGGTGAACTCGTCGTACCACTTTTCGAAATCGAGTTCGCTCCGGATCGAGTCGATGTTATCGCGAAATGTCTGTCCGTTCGAGGCGGTCTGATCCAGCCTGGTTTCGATGAGGAGGCGCAACACCTCGTTCGATTCGGCAGCCTCGATCTTTTTGCGCAAAATGCTTGCCATGCGTGAGTTTTTCGGCGAGATCGAAAAGGCGCTAACCTGCGAAATGACGGCGCAAACGGCACTGACATGCTCCTTGTCCACTGGCTGCCCCAGCTCTTCAAGGCTTTCTTTTATCGCTCTGGCCCAGATATCCGGTGAAGGATTGTTTGGTCTCGATGCACGCACCAGTTTTTCGACCTGCTTTTCTGACAAGCCGGAATCGGTAATTCCCGAACAGGCCGACAAGAAGAGGGCTAGTATCAGCATGATGGGAGTCAGGCGGTTCGCTCTGAGCATGATTTGGCTCCTTGACTGGAGAGAGTTGGTGAAAAACGGGTTTCGCTGTCTCGTTGAAAAGGCGTTACCTGTTGTAAAATAATCATTTTTCCGATTAGACTGATCCGGCGGATATTGGCGATTTTTTCCGCCAAAACCAGAAAACCCCGGATCAATGCCGGGGTTTTCGTGAGTGTGGTGTGCGGGATTCTTATGCGGAGGTCGAGTAGTTCGGTGCTTCTTTGGTTATCATCACATCGTGCGGGTGGCTTTCGCGGAGGCCAGCAGAGGTGATGCGCACGAAACGGGTGTTCTCTTTCAGCTCAGTGATGGTTCTGACGCCGCAGTAGCCCATCGAGGATTTCAGGCCACCGATGAGCTGATAGACCACCTCGTCGAGCTTCCCTTTGGCCGGAATGCGGCCTTCGATGCCTTCTGGCACGTACTTTTTGGTCTCTGTCGAAGCGTCCTGGAAGTAGCGGTCGCTGCTGCCTTCCGGTTCGGACATCGCGCCGAGCGAGCCCATGCCGCGGTACGCCTTGAAGCGGCGGCCTTCGTAGAGGATTGTCTCGCCCGGGCTTTCGTCGGTGCCCGCGAAGACGCTGCCCATCATCACCGAATCCGCGCCAGCTGCGAGTGCTTTGGCGATGTCGCCGCTGTACTTGATGCCGCCGTCCGCGATGAGCGGCGTGCCGGTTTTGGCGGCCTCTTCAGCGCACCTCATAACTGCCGTGAGCTGCGGCATTCCGACGCCAGCCACGATGCGCGTGGTGCAGATGCTGCCTGGTCCGATGCCCACCTTGACGGCGTCGGCGCCGACCTTGACCAGATCGCGTACAGCTTCCGGTGTCGCCACGTTGCCAGCGATCACCTGCAATTCCGGATAGTGCTGCTTGATGGTGGCCACCATGTCGAGCACCGCCTGGCTGTGGCCGTGCGCCGTATCGACCGCCACGACGTCAACGCCCGCAGCAACCAGCGCATCGACGCGCGACATCGTGTTTGCGCGGATGCCGACCGCCGCGCCCGCCCGGAGCCGACCCTGCGAGTCCTTGCATGCGTCCGGGCACTGCTTGCGCTTCTGAATATCCTTGAAGGTGATGAGACCCTTGAGGTAGCCGTCGTCATCGATGACGAGGAGCTTTTCGATCTTGTTCTGCATGAGAATCTCCTCGGCGGCGAGCAGGTCAATACCCTCTTTGGCCGTGACGAGGTTCGTTGTCATGATGGTGGTGATCTTCTCGTTGGACGAGGCAGTCATGCGCAGGTCGCGGTTGGTGACGATGCCTTTGAGTAACAGGCAGCCTTCGGGGGTCGGATGCTCTACGACCGGAATGCCTGAAATGGAGTGACGGATCATCAGGTCGATGGCATCCTGGATCGTTGCGTCCTCGAACAGATGGATGGGATTGCGGATGATGCCGCTCTCGAAGCGCTTGACTTTTGCAACCTGCCGTGCCTGTTCGTCTATGGAGAGATTCTTGTGGATGATGCCGATACCGCCCGCTCGCGCCAGAGCGATCGCCAGCTCGGCTTCGGTGACGGTGTCCATGGCCGCGCTTACCAGCGGGATGTTGAGCTCGATCTGCCGGGTCAGGCGGGACTTGACGACCGTCTCTTTGGGAAGTACATTGGAATAGGCAGGCACAAGCAACACATCATCGAAAGTCAGCGCATCATAGAGAATTTTGTCCATAGGGGGCCAGGTTAAGAGATTGCGGCAAAAATGAATCAGCCAATTTACAAAAGTGAGCACGGATTGACAACGCTGAGGAGTATGAGGAATGTGTGACGGGTAATTTTTCTTTGCCTGAAAAGGGGAGGGGAGTTTTAAAAAACGAAAACGAGTTGTACATTACATGCCTTATAAACGGAGAGATCGCATAGTTGGTCTAGTGCGCTCGCCTGGAAAGCGGGTAGGGTGTAACAGCCCTCGAGGGTTCGAATCCCTCTCTCTCCGCCAGGAAAAACAGGGGATGTGATTTTTTGCTGGCTATTTTCGGGTAAATCACTATCTTCTTACCCGTTCTTTACATACGATGGAGGATTAGCCTAATTGGTAAGGCAGCAGTCTTGAAAACTGCCGGGTTTGCGCCCTTGGGGGTTCGAGTCCCTCATCCTCCGCCCCAAAGTTCAGGAGAGGTGGCCGAGTGGCTGAAGGCACCGGTTTGCTAAACCGACGTAGTTCGATTAGAGCTACCGAGGGTTCGAATCCCTCCCTCTCCGCTGAATCGAAAAAGCTTCCGGCAATCCCGAAAGCTTTTTTCGTTTCGTGTTCTGACCTTGTCTGAGTTGGCATCGTAAAGTCCAGTTGTCTTGGGGGTAGCTATTAGATCATGATACCCTCAAGACAATATCCGAGCCAATACCAGTGGTCAGGAGGTGGAAGCAGGGCGCACAAATATCTTCACTGACAGAGCATCAACGGGAAAAAGAAGGTAAAGCGGTTGATGATCAGAACGGAGGCCCCTGTTCTTGCCTCCAGAGAATCACAAGTATCCGGAAATGCCGATTATGCACGAGACAGAATGATTGTGGAGTGCGTCGAAAAGAAATAAACGGGATATGGCCACGAAACTTGGCCGCTATTCCGCCCCATCCTTCATCAACCAGGCTTCAGCTTCCTGAAGGTTCATGAACGGCTTTATCTTGAACGGAAGGTCTCTGCGCTCAACCTCTTCACAAAAAAGCTTGGCCAGTGCGTAATGGAAACCGTCAGGGGCGAAAAAAGCAGATTTCTTCTTCGTAGCCTCTCGATGCCACAAGGTTTTTATCCTTTCCAGCGCTACAATTAAATCGACCTCCGAAAAGCCACAGAGAAAGTCTTCCTTCACAATCCACAAAGCATTTTTGTGAGGATATTCGGGGTGATGCATGAGCGCATCCTGAGCATCGAATAGGGCCTTCCGATCAACCAGACCATCAAGTTCTACTCGAAAAAACAGGGGGTCATCTTGCACAGTGAACATTGGTCTGGGGATGAGTAAATCCGAGGTTGATGTTAATGCTTATGCTTTTTCTACAGGGTAGAACTCGAATAACTACTACTACTAATATACGGAAAATTGCAAACTGTTTGAAAACCTTTTCTATGGTTAATGCCGTAGACATTGACTTATGGAGCTTTTTGCAGAGTAAATATATTGAGATTGAATGAACCAGATCCTGCCATGAGACTCGTGCGCATCAGTACTGGCTCCAAGCTTGACTTTTATAGACCTGACTTCTCAACTGATGTTGAGTTGCCTCTGATCAGCGTTGGCATCTCAGATGGATCTCTATCTCCGACCGAAGATTTTGAAGAGGGCACTTTTGACCTGACCAAAGCACTCGTCAAAAACCCGGCAACTACCTTTTACGCCAGATTCAAAGGTGCATCCATGACGGATGCCGACATCTTCGACGGTGATTTTCTGGTAATTGACAAGGCGGTTGAGTCGGAAGACGGTCTGCTTTCTTGATGGTGAGTTTAAAACCAAACGGATTGTTCTGGTTGTCGATTCCTTGTGCATCATTGCTGCGGAAGCGCATGAGCAAGCCATCAAGATTTCTGGTGATTCCGATTTTCAGGTGTGGGGTCTTGTGATCTGCGTCATTCACAAGACACGCGAACAAGGAGTATCCTCAGAACCGCTCGGTTCGATTGCTGTAGCTTGTATGTTTTGCGTGAAAGGGTATTTTGGCTCACCTCTGAATGGCAAGTCCGTGGTTGTCCTTTTCAACAACACCTCATTTCTCATCATTCGCTCGAACAAGGTAAAGGTTCTTGGTTTTCTGATAGGTTGCCCCGAAAAGCTCCCGACAATACCGGGAGTTTTTTTCGTTTCGGGGGTTACGAATTGGAAAGGGGAGGGCGTTGAGCCCGATAGGAGTGTTTGAACCCTTGAAAGAATTTTAGATGGGCAGCACAAACGCAATAGCCTGTGCTATCGGAGGTTAGCAGATGCTGACAAATCGGCAGCCGCTGTGTACCGCGCGCTTCGTTCAGCATGAACTGAGCTCGCGGTTACAAAACCGCTTTATATTTGTTTCGTGGCGTATGCGGTGGCGAAGTCTATGACGCACATGGTATGGTAACGGCGGTGAGGCCCTATGGTTACTCCTGCGTAATTGAACACGCCGTTCAGCAGGGTTTGCCTGTGTCCGCGTGACGGCACGCCATCATCGATGAGCAACGTGATGACGATGTCGCTGGCATCACTGAAGCCGTAACAGATGTTTTCCGCGATACTTCCGGCCCATTCTCCATGACGCTCTATCCTGGCAGGCATCGAGGAACCATCATTTCCGATGTGTCCGGTCGTTTCGGTTGGCCCCTGATCATCGGCCAGGTCACGGGAGGCCAGTGTAAGTCCCTCGCACGGCGACAGCGTTGGGGTCGGCCTTGTGTTTTCGAGCTCCTGAATACATTCTTCCAGCGCGGCAATCCCCTCTCTGGTCATCATGGGTTTTTTGCCGGGTAATATGAGCATTTTATCATGGTAATAAGTTCTGAGAGGCGCAAGATGAGTGCGCGCATACCCTGCCGGGTCGCTCCTCAGACGGTTGATTTCCATGATCACCTCTTGTTCGGTCCGGTTCATATAGTCCGCGTTTTCGAACTGCTGAAAAGAGGTGGAGTCCTGCTGCTGATCCTGCTCTTTTTCGTAGAGATCGGAATCCTCTCTGTTGAACGAATAGTCGCCTTTCGCCTGCCCGAAGGCAATTGCGAGCAAAAGGGGTACGAGTATGTCTATTCGTTTACGGTTGAAAGGCATCATGATGATAAATGAATAGAGATCGTTTGCAAATACACCGGCATTGTTTCGATCCTTGCTCACAAAAAAACACGATACTCTCTGCGGTTTTTAGGGATTCATAAAATGAAAATATTGTGTAATAGGTAATATATAAATAAAAAATCTGCCAAAAGTATCGAAGAAGCTCCTTTTGTAATTGTCATTACTTTGATGATGCATTCAGGAACTGAATCTATTCTAAGATCAGGCAAAAATTTTCAGGAGATGGGCGAACTTTTACTCGATTTCGATACCGTAGGTGTCGAGCAGACCGGGAAGGCCTTGCAAGGAGAACTTCGCTTTTCTGAGACGGTTTGATTCGGGCGGGATCGAAAAGTTGAAGGCGGTGCGGAAATCGGTCTTTTCGAGATTGGTGTGAAAGAAGAGCGCCAGGCGCAGATCGCAGTTGCCGAAAACCGAACCACTCAGGTTCGCACCGGTGAAATCGGCTTCCTGCAAGTCGCAGTGAGTGAATGTGGTGTTTTTGAGGTCGAGGCTGGTGAAGAGTGACAGTTTCATCATGCAGTGCTCGAAGCTCATTTCGAGCAAGAGCTTCCGGCACCGGCTGAACTGCACACCGAGCAGCTTGCAGCCACTGAACCGCACCTCCTGAAGCCCCGTTCCATCAAGCTTTATAAGGCTCAAGTCGCACTGTTCGAAAGTGCACTCCCGGAACACGATGTCCGAAAAATCCGAGTGCGCGAAATTGCACCGCACGAAGCGGCATCCCTCGAACACGCCAGCAGTCGTGTCGAGACCGGTGGAATCGATTTTCTCGAACACTTTGCCAGTTACCGGTTCCATCGATTTTTTTTATCGAACGTCGTCGTGCGGGGTTACGGCTGGAGCATGACCTTATAAACCATGGCCATGAAGTCGTGAATGGTGAAGGGCTTTCTGATAAAGTTCACGGCCTTTGACGGTTGATCGCCGTTTTCGTTCTTTTCGATAAAGAATCCCGACATGAAAAGGAATTTCATGCCCGGCATGATCGAAAGTAACTGTTTGCTCAGTTCAATGCCATTCATACGGGGAAGGACGATGTCGGTTACCAGCAGGTCGATTTTTTCTTTCTGCGTTTCGACGATGGCGAGAGCGCTTTCGGCATCGAGGGCGTCAAACACCTTGAACTCCATATCATTGAGCGCCACTTTGAGAATATTGAGAATGCCGGGCTCATCTTCAACCAGCAGCACCGTATTCTTCTGGGCTTTGAGGCTCCCCTCGGGTATTTTGGGCATTGGTTTCGGAACTTCATTCCGATACTTTGGCAGGAAGATGGTGAAGGTTGTGCCCTTGCCCTTCTCGGAGTGGCAGCCGATATATCCGTTGTTTTGCCTGACAATGCCATAGACCGTCGAAAGGCCAAGGCCGGAACCTTTTCCTACAGGTTTGGTCGTGAAGAATGGCTCGAAAATATGAGGCAGCGCCTTGCTGTCGATGCCGCATCCGGTGTCGCTTACCGTGATCGTGGCATAGTTGCCGGGTTTCTGGCAAATATGTCCCTTTTTGCAATCCGACTTTCTGATACGTACCGAACCAGTGGAGATGGTGATGGTGCCAAAATCTTTGATGGCGTCCCGGGAGTTGATATAAAGATTGCTCAGTATCTGATGGAGCTGTGTCGGATCGATGAAAATTTCCGGTATGTTTTCGCCCGGTGTCCAGATACACTCGATCTGCTCAAGCATCAGGGGTTTCAGCATCGGGATGAGGCGATCGATCTCCCGGTTCAGGGAGACCACTTGTGGAAGCCTCATCTGTTTGCGGGCAAATCCCAAAAGCTGACTGGTCCGGTCAGCCGAGCGCTGTGCCGAACGCTGGGCGTCCCTCAAGTAATCGGCAACGGGAGCCGTTGGATCGATTTGGGTGAGAGCCAGTTCAATATTGCCGATGATGGCGGTCAGCGAGTTGTTGAAGTCATGCGCGATGCCACCGGCGAGCTGACCGATTATCTCCATTTTCTGAGCATGCTGAAGCTGTGCCTGCAGCCGTTCAAGCTCAAGTTCTGTAAGTTTTTTCTCCGTGACATCGAGGATGATGCCAATAATGTATCGGGACGAATCTGGTTTGGTGCAGCGGAAGGTGCCGACCAGATTGATCCAGCGAATTTGTCCGTCCGTTCTTTGAATACGACACTCGACATTGAAATCTGACTGATGTTTCAGCGAGGTTTCGTAAACCCCCATCACCATGGGGCGGTCGTCGGGGTGGATATGGCTAAAAAACCGTTCAATCTTCCAGTCAGGCACAAGCGAATCATAACCGAAAAAGCGATCGTGCTCCAGCGCTCTCAGGATGATGTTATTGTCGATGTTGTGCGTCCAGATGCTGACATGGCTGTTTTCAAGCACCGAAACCATCTTTGTCCGGAACTTCTCGATTTCCTCTTCGGAGAGCTTCTGCTTCGTAACATTTTGCACCAGGACCATCAGTTTCTCTATGTTCCCGCTGTCATCAAAAACCGGATAGATCGAGCTTTTCCATCTGCTGCCATCTGTAGGATCATCGAGCGCGAGATGCTTGCCAATCCGGAGCGCTTCGCAGGTTGCATCTTTCTGGCTGGGGAGGACTTCCGGAGCGGCGTTGATTTCTACAAGCAGGTCGAAGATGTTGCGTTCGACAATATGTTCATAGATGCTTTCGAGATTCGAAGGAAAGAAGCGGTCAGCCGCAAGGATCGTCCCGTCCGGGGCCATCACAAAGACTTGCTCGGGAAAGTCTTTGAAAAGATCAGAATCGAGATCGTTAACTGGCATGGACATCCATCGTTAAAGTGATTTCTCGAAAGGTACCGATATGAACTGTAGTGTACTTTACTTTTAAATATAAATCACTACGTTGAATTTTCATAATGTGAAAGTGAGGGGTTGGTTTTCACTCATTATGACGGATGCCGCTGAACAGCAATCACTTTCGAGAACCGCTTCGAGCAGCGCGGTTTGGTCGGGGGTGGCTTTCGATGGTAGCTTCGAGCAACCAGAGAGGAGTTCGGGCAGTTCTGTGGTGAGCTGGCTCGTCCAGCGCTCGGGGTGGTGGTCGTCGAGCGGAGAGCTGAAAAATCCGGTAAAGTTCGTCACTCCGTGACCAGCCGGATGACGATCAGCGCGAGCACCATCGCGGTTCCGGCGAGGTAGATGCTGCGGATGTACCGGAGTTTTCGCGGTGCGCTGGGGTCGAGCAGTCGCAAGACCGACCAGATGACAACGGCGTCGAAGGCGATGATTGGCAAAAGATAGATCCAGCCGAACCACCCGGTGGCGAATGGCACGGCGCTGCCTGCGATCACCAGCGCGAAAACAGTTGCGGAAATGCGCATCGCCTGTTCGGGGCCGAAGATAACGGCGAACGAGCGGGAGCCGGTTTCGCGGTCGCCCTCAACATCGAGCGCATCCGCCGCGATCTCCTCGCCGAGATCGACGAACATGGTCATCACGGCAAGAAACAGTACCACCGGCTCGAAAGAATTGTCGACAGCAATGCCGCCGAACACGAAGCACATTCCAACTGAAAACCCCACGGCGAGATTCCCGAAAAACCCGAATTTCTTGAGCTTCCAGTTATACAGCACGCCTAGCGCCAGCATCGCACAAGCCGCCATGAATGCAGTGTGCCCGATCATCGCCGCTGAAGCGCAACCGAGCAGCGCGACGGCAACCGACAGCACGAGCGAGTCCTGTTTCGACACCAGCCCGGCAGGCAGCGAACGACAGCTCAAACCGGAGAAGCCGAAACAGCGCGTGAAAGCTGGAGTTATTCAGCTCATGAAGGAGTGGTAACAGTCGTCCATGATGGTTCTGTTCGATATATTTCAATGGCACAACGAAATCTCAAAACTCACGAGCATGAAAGGCAAAGTTGCATTGGTTACGGGTGCGAGCCGGGGTATCGGACGGGCGACGGCGAAGCTTCTTGCTGCCGAGGGGGCGGCGGTGGCGGTCAATTATTTCCAGAGCGAAGGCGCGGCTCGCGCGGTTGTTGATGAAATTACGCGGGCTGGTGGCAGGGCGCTGGCCGTGCGGGCGGATGTGCGCGATGAGGCGCAGGTCCGGGCGATGGTTGCTGAGGTGGAAGAGCGTCTCGGGCCGGTTGACCTGCTTGTCGGCAACGCCGCGATCGGTTTCCCGGTCAAGCCATTCACCGAATTCACTTGGGATGAATTCGAGGCCAAGCTCGCCGGAGAACTGAAGTCGATCTTTTTCTGCTGCCAGGCGGTGCTGCCGGGCATGATCGAACGGAAATCGGGCTGCATCATCGCCATTTCAAGCACCCTCTCGCGCCACTCTTCGCCGGGTTTCATCGCTCACTCCACCGCCAAATCGGGCCTTGATGCCTTTGTCCGCTCGCTCGCCCAGGAGGTCGGGCCATTCGGCATCCGCGTCAACGTAGTCGCCCCCGGCCTTACGCTCACCGACGCCACCGCCTGGCTGCCCGAAGCGCAGAAAACGATGATCGGCGAGATGGCCCCGCTCAAGCGGGTGGCTCTCCCGGAAGACATTGCCGGAGCGGTGCTTGCCGTCGCCTCCGACCACAGCCGCTTCGTGACCGGCTGCTACATCCCGGTCTCAGGCGGGTTGCTGATGCTGTGAGGGGGAAGGGATGATGAAAAGAATTTATGCAACGCCAATTAACGGACATCACAAATGCAGCAAGAGTCCATACTGACCAATTACAGTTCGTTTTCCTGCCGACGCATGCCTGTGGGCTTGATCGGAATCAGGGCGCACGGTGAACGGGTTACCGATCTATTATTCATGCACGATGAGCCATCAACGGCGGTCAGTGCTCCTGGCTCGCGGTTGATCGATGAGACTTTTCGGCAGCTCGAAGCTTGGCTTTCAGGGCGGTTGCGGGAGTTTGCGTTGCCATTGGTTGAGCCTCGATCCGCATTCGAGCGGCAAGTTCGAGAGGCGATGCTTGCCATTTCGTATGGGCAGACGGCTTCGTATGGCGAGCTGGCGGCGGCGATTGGCGCGCCGGGTGCTGCGCGGGCGGTAGGCGCGGCGTGCGGGCGGAATCCGCTGCCGATTATCGTGCCATGTCATCGGGTGCTGGGAGCGGGAGGCCGTATTGGCGGGTATCGAGGCGGCGCGGAAATAAAGCAGTGGCTGCTCGATTTCGAACGCAGGAATTTCGGGTAAGTGACCTCGCACCCATGACTTCGCCGGGTGGAAAGATCTTCGTTATTTTTTATGGTAGTTAACTCATCTTGTGATTTTTCGTTATATAGATTCGACAATTACCGTTCTACAGCATTTCTCAGTCATTCGACAACCCATGAACAATATCCTCGCTCTCCGAAACCGTTTCTCCAGACTGGCCATTGGCGGGCTTCTCAGTTCATTTCTGCTCCTGCCCGGTTGCGGCAAGAAGCCGGATGAGCAGAAGCAGATGACGCCCGCCCTGCCCGTGATGAAAGTTCAACTTTCGTCTGCCGCTGTTTCCAGCGAATATTCCGTCAGGCTCGAAGGTCTGGCCGATGCGGAGATCAGGCCGCAGGTGGATGGCATGCTTCAGGCCATTCTGGTCAGGGAGGGCGAGAAGGTCAAAAAAGGGCAGCCGCTTTTCAGGATCGACGATTCGGTCTATCGCGAGCAGTACAACACGCTGCTGGCCGCGCAACGCGCCGCCGAGGCGCAGGCGGCGGTGGCGAAGGTGAACGCCGAGAAGCTGGTGCCGCTGGTCGAGAACAAGGTGGTCGCACCGGTGCAGCTCACCACGGCCAAAGCGCAGGAGCAGGCGGCAAGAGCGCAGGCGGCGCAGGCGGCGGCGGCGGCAAGGTCGGCGGCGATCAATCTCGACTATACGGTGATCAAGGCTCCGGTGGCCGGTTATATCGGGCGCATACCGTTTCGCCAGGGCAACCTGCTTACCAGGAATCAGTCGGCGGCGCTGACGACACTTTCCGATGTCGGGCGGATGTACGCGGTCTTCAGTATCAGCGAGGCCGGTTTCGCGACCTTCAAAAAGGTCTATCCCGGCGCGACCCTTCAGCAGAAAATTGATGCCGTGCCGCCGGTCAAACTGACCCTTTCGGACGGAACGGTTTACCAGCATGAGGGCAAGCTCGAATCGATCAGCGGGGATTTCGATGCCTCGACCGGCTCGATCGGCCTGAGGGTCTCGTTCCCGAATCCCGAAAAGCTTCTGCGCAGCGGCAACTCAGGCAAGGTGAGCCTCCTCTCGAACTACGAGAACGTGATCCTCGTGCCACAGGCGGCGACGGTCGAACTTCAGGACAAGGTGATGGTCGTTCTCCTGACTCCCGGCAACAAGGTTATGAAACAGGTGATCACCGTCGCGGGCAGGAGCGGGCAGAACTATATCGTCAGCGAGGGGCTCAAGCCGGGCGACGTCATCGTGACGGCGGGCATCGAGAAGTTGCAGGATGGCACGGTGATCAAGCCGATGGCGGGCGCTGCCTCGTCCTCCTCGCAGACCCGGAACGCTCGCTAAGCAGGGGATATCATCATATGTTTGAACGTTTTATCTCCCGCCCTGTACTGGCGACGGTCATTTCGGTCATTCTGGTCATCCTCGGACTGGTCAGCATGAGCCAGCTCTCGATCACCCGTTTTCCCGATATTGCCCCACCGAGTGTTTCGGTGACGGCGAGCTATCCCGGCGCGAACGCCGAAACCGTCGGCCGCACGGTGGCTCCGCCGCTCGAAGAGGCGATCAACGGCGTCGAGAACATGACCTACATGACCTCGACCTCCTCGAACGACGGCTCGCTTTCGATCAACGTGTTTTTCAAGCAGGGCACCAACCCCGACCAGGCGGCGGTCAACGTGCAGAACCGCGTGGCGCAGGCCACCAGCCGCCTCCCCTCCGAGGTGAACCAGATCGGTATTTCAACCATCAAGCGCCAGAACAGCCAGATCATGCTGATCAATCTGTCGAGCAACGTCGCGGCGTTCGATACCAAATTTTTGCAGAACTACGCCAAAATCAATATCGTCGATGACCTGGCTCGCGTGCCGGGCGTCGGGGAGGTGTCGGTGTACGGCAACATGGATTACGCCATGCGCGTCTGGCTGCGGCCCGCGCAGATGGCGGCGTACGGGCTGACGCCGCAGGAGGTGTCGGCGGCGATTCAGAGCCAGAACCTCGAAGCCGCTCCCGGCGCGTTCGGCCTGATGAGCAGCGAGCCGATGCAGTACATCATGAAGTATCGCGGCAAGTTCGAGCGCCCCGAGGATTACGAGAACATCGTCGTCCGCGCCAATCCCGACGGCTCGCTCTTGCGCCTCAAGGACATCGCCCGGATCGAGTTCGGAGCCTACAATTACACGGTCAACACCAAGTCCAACGGTAAGCCGGCCGTGGTGATGGCGGTTTATCAGGCTCCCGGCTCCAACGCCAACAAGGTCGAAACCGAGCTGCGCAAGGTGCTTGAAAAGGCGGCGCGGTCGTTCCCCTCCGGCGTCGAGTACTCGATTCTCTTCAGCTCCAAGAAAGTGGTCGATGAATCGATCGAGCAGGTGCAGCACACGCTCATCGAGGCGTTCCTGCTCGTGTTTCTCGTGGTGTTCCTTTTCCTCCAAGACTTCCGCTCGACGCTCATTCCGGCCATCGCCGTTCCGGTGGCGATCATCGGCACCTTCTTTTTCATGAACCTCTTCGGCTTCTCGATCAACGTGCTGACGCTCTTCGGCCTCGTGCTTGCCATCGGCATCGTCGTTGACGACGCCATCGTGGTGGTCGAGGCGGTGCACGCCAAGATTGAGGAGAAGCGCTGGCCCGCCAAGGTCGCCACGGTTTCGGCCATGCGCGAAATCACCACGGCTATCGTGACCATCACGCTGGTCATGGCGTCGGTGTTCCTGCCGGTGGGATTCCTCGAAGGTTCGACTGGCGTCTTCTACCGCCAGTTCGCCTTTACGCTTGCCATCACGATCCTCATTTCGGCGGTCAACGCGCTGACGCTCAGCCCGGCGCTCTGCGCGATTTTCCTGACTGACCTGCACAAGCACTCGAAAGAGAAGCACTCGCGCTTCGGCGGCCTCAGCGGACGCTTTGTCCAGGGCTTCAACGCAGGGTTCGACGCGGTGCGCCAGCGCTACACCGGCATTCTCGATTACTTCATGCGCAACCGGAAGGTGGCATTCATCGGCCTCGCGCTGATAACCGCCGTGTCGTTCTGGATGTTCAAGACCACACCGACCGGCTTCATTCCCGACGAAGACAATGGCTTCGTGATCGTGTCGGTCTCGATGCCTGCCGGAACCTCGCTCTCGCGCACGCAGGCGACGATGGACCGGGCTAGTGGCATCCTCCAGAAGGTTCCTGCGATCAAAAAGGTGATCTCCGTCGCGGGCATGAACATCATCTCCCGCAGCTCCTCGCCATCGTCTGGCCTGATGTTCATGCAGCTCAAGGATCTGAAGGAGCGTGGTGAAGTACGCGATGTGAAGGAGGTGCTCGCCCTTATCAACAAGAAGCTCGCGCCGGTCAAGGAGGGGAACTTCTTCGTGCTCTCGATGCCGACGGTACCCGGTTTCAGCATGGTCAGCGGCCTGGAGCTTGTGCTTCAGGACAGGAGCGGCGGCGATTTGCACAAGTTCGACGGCGTGGCCAAGGAGTTTATCGGCGAGCTGATGAAGCGGCCCGAGATTGCGGCGGCCTTCACCACCTTCAAGGCGACCTACCCGCAGTACGAGCTGGTGGTGGATAACGTCAAGGCTGCCGATATCGGGGTGAATGTCAAGGATTTGATGACTGTCCTTCAGGCATACTATGGCAGCCAGCAGGTGTCGGATTTCAACCGTTTCGGCAAATATTACCGCGTGGTGATGCAGGCCGAGACCGACGACCGCCGCACGCCCGAGTCGCTCAACGGCATTTTCGTCAAGAGCAGCGGCGGCCAGATGGTGCCGGTCAGCTCGGTGGTTTCGCTGAAAAAGGTGTACGGCCCGGACGCGGTCGATCACTTCAACCTCTTCAACGCTATCTCCGTCAACGCTGTCGTGAAGCCCGGTTTCAGCACCGGTCAGGCGATCCAGGCGGTGGACGAGGTGTCGCGAACGAGCCTGCCGCCGGGCTTCACCTACGACTGGAAAGGGCAGAGCCGCGAGGAGATCGAGTCCTCCGGCGGCCTGTTCTTCATCTTCCTGCTCTCGGTGGTGTTTGTCTATTTCCTGTTGTCGGCGCTGTACGAGAGCTATCTCCTGCCGCTGGCCGTGATGTTCTCCATTCCGACCGGTCTGCTTGGTGTTTTCATCGGCATCAAGCTGGTGGGGATCGAGAACAATATTTACGTGCAGGTGGCGATCATCATGCTGATCGGCTTGCTTGCCAAGAACGCGATTCTGATCGTCGAGTTTGCGCTCCAGCGGCGCGTGGCTGGTATGCCACTGGTCGAGGCGGCGATGGAGGGCGCAAAAGCGAGGCTGCGGCCGATCCTGATGACCTCGATGGCGTTCGTGGCGGGCTTGTTGCCGCTGCTCTTCGTGACCGGCCCGGCAGCGATGGGCAACCACTCCATCGGCGCGTCGGCCATCGGCGGCATGTTCGCCGGCATGGTGCTCGGCATCATGGTGGTGCCGGTGCTCTTCGTTGCTTTCCAGGGGTTGCAGGAGCGCTTCACCGGCCCGGCGGCGGAGATTGTCGAAGCCGGAATCTTGTTTGAAGCGCAGATGAAGAAAGAGGGTTCGCACGAATGAAAAACCGGAATCAACGCATGAAACGAGCGCTTCCGCTGTTGTCGATTATGCTTTTCGCCACCATCGGTCTGTCGGCGTGCAGTCCCGTCAAGGAGTATCGCCGTCCCGAAGTCAAGCTTCCGGAGAGCTATCCGGGGCAGATGGCGGCGGGCAAGGAGATGGCCACGATTCCTTACCGGAAGTTCTTTGCCGATCCCGAGTTGCTCGAACTGATCGACAGTGCCGTGGCGAACAATCACGACCTGCTCATCGCGATGAAGAACATCGACTACGCGGGCAAGTCCCTCGATGTGGCGAAGCTGTGGTTCCTGCCATCGGTCGATTTCAGCGCGACGGGCAGCTATTCAAGAGCGTCCGAAAACAGCTCGGCTGCCTCGAAAGGGCAGGAACGCACCAGCCGGAGCTACACGGCGGAGCTGAACGTCTCGTGGGAGGCGGACATTTGGGCGAAGCTGCGCAACGCCAAAAAGGCTGCCGTCGCGGAGTATCTGCGCAGCACCGATGCAGCGCGGGCCGTGCGCACGACGCTGGTCTCGAACGTGGCGCAGGGGTACTGGAACCTCAAGATGCTCGATGCAGAGATCGAGATCGCCAAACGCAACATCGAGCTTGGCGAAACGACGCTCACTATGATGCGCTTGCAGTACAATGCGGGCAACGTCACGAGTCTCGCCGTTGATCAGCAGCAGGCGCAATTGCTCGCGGCGAAGCTTACGCTCCCGAAGCTCGAAGCGTCGCGCACCGCGCAGGAGAACGCGCTTTCGATTCTTGCCGGACGGATGCCCGGCACGCCCGTCAAGCGCAGCAAGGGGTACGCGCCCTTCGCGATGCCCGACGGCCTCGGCGCGGGCGTGCCGCTCGCCTTGCTTTCGAACCGGCCCGACGTTCGCGCCGCCGAGGAGTCGCTCATGGAGGCGCACGCGCTCACCGGCGTCAACAAGGCGCTGATGTACCCGTCGATCACCGTTACGGCGCAGGGCGGGCTGAACGCCATTGAGTCGAGCAAGTGGTTTTCGAGTCCCGGCTCGCTCTTCGATGCGATTCAAGGCATGCTTGTGCAGCCGATCTTCCGCCACGGCCAGCTCAAGTCGCAATACGAACAGTCGAAAATCCGCCGCGACCAGGCCGAACTTGCCTTCAGGAAAACACTGCTTGTCGCTGTTGGTGAGGTCTCCAATGCGCTTGCGCAGGTTGAAAAGACCGGCGAGCAAGAGAAGTTCGCTGAAGCTCGCGTAGCTGCATTGCGCAAGGCAGCGAGCAATTCGCGCCTGCTCTTCAACAGCGGCATGGCGACCTACCTCGAAGTGATTGCCGCCGAAACCTCGCTGCTCCAGTCGGAACTCGAACTCTCCGACGTGCAGCGCAGCCGCCTATCGGCGATTGCCGATCTCTACCGCGCGGTCGGTGGCGGCTGGCGGGAGTGAGCGCCGGCGTGGCTCAGGGCAAGAGGAGTAGAAACAGCGCGTAGATCGCCGTCTGCGCGGCGGTGATGAGCATACCGGGAATCGCGAATTCGAGAAAGCCGAGGCTGTGCTCGCCGCGCGACTCGGCGCTCTGGAGGATGATGACGTTGCTCGCCGCCCCGAAAATCAGCAGATTCCCGGCGATGGTGCTCCCTGCGGCGAGCGCCATCAGCAGCCTCACCGGAACCTCCGGGCCGTGCAGCAGCGGCAAGAAAAGTGCCACGAGCGGCACGTTCGAGACGAGCTGGCTCAGGAGGATACTCACGGCCAGAATCGTTCCCGTGTCGAAGAGGTCGATGCCCGCCACCGCGAAGGTGTGCTGAAAAAATCCGGTGTTCCAGACGCTCTCCATCAGCACGAACATGGCGGCGAAAAAGATAAGCGTCGGCCAGTCGAGCGTACGCAGAAGCCTCGCCCGTCCCGGACTCAAGAGGAGTACCGGCAAACCCGCACCGGCGGCGATCCAGGTAATAGGCAGCGCCTCGCCTCTGCCCGCTGCCGTCAGGGCGATCTTGATCACGGTCAGCACGGCGAGCACGAGCAGCGAAAATCGCGCCACGGCGGCCATCCTCGGGTCGCGCAACTCCGCCTGTTCATGTGCGATCTCCCGCGCGGCGAAGTGTTCCCGGAAAAGGAACTTCAGGATCAGGAAGGTCGCCGCGAGACTCAGGAGCGTTGGAACGACGAGGTAACGTCCAAACGATGCGAAAGCGCTGGAGGGAAGCGCGTCGAGGGCGATGAGCAGGTTCTGTGGATTGCCGATCGGGCTCATCACGCTACCGGTCGTCACCGAAAAGGCGAGCGCAAGCAGGAGCGGCTTCGCGTGAATGCCGTGCTGTCGCGCGAGCAACAGCATCACTGGCGTTCCGACGATGGCGATGGTGTCGTTCATCAGCAGGGCGGAGAAGAGGCCACAACCGAAGACGACGAAAAGCAACAGCCCGCTCGCCGTCGTGGCGCGGCTGAAAAGTGCGTAGGCGAGATGTTCGAGGTAGCCGCTCGTTTCAAGTGCGCGGCCCAAGAGAAACATCCAGAAAAGAAACGCCATGATCTCCGGATTGATCGCCCGCAGCGCCTCGGCAGACCGGATCGCTCCCGTCGCGACCACAGCCCCGGCCCCGGCAAGCATGATCTGCCAGACCGGCAACCGCACGGGGCTTATCTGGCGAACCGCGATGGCGGCAAAGACGAGCAGCAGAACGATGAGCGGGATGTTCATTGGGCAATAAATGGCAAATGGATGAGATTCTCGAAACGCGCCCGAATGATAATGAATTCCCGCGACCGCAGGAGATAAAAAACATGGACAGAACCATCAGAACGGAGATCGTTATCGACGCGCCACCAGAGCGGGTCTGGGCGGCGCTGACCGGCTTCGGCAGTTATGGTGCATGGAATCCGTGCATTCGGAGAGTCGATGGAAATGCCGGGGTGAATCAAATCCTTCACATCACCATCCGGTTTGGATGGTTGCCGTCGATCCGCTTTATGGCGAGGATCGACCGGTTTCGCAGGAACGAAATTCTGGGCTGGCGAGCCGCCTTTCTTTTCGGACTTCTCGAGGGACGGCACTGGTTCGAGATGCATCCGCTCGATGCCGGGAGCACGCGATTCGTTCACGCTGAAACCTTCAGCGGCATTCTTACATCTCCGTTTCTTGTGTTGTTTGAAGGAGTTATCCGCGCGAGCTACGAGGCGATGAACCGTTCGCTGAAAACTATTGTTGAGTAAAAGTAACCTGCTGTTGCTTGCAATCGGTGGTTGATTTTGTGTTATATTTTTCTTAACGCAGGTGTAAAAACGCGGTTTATTGTTGCTGACAAACAAACTCAAACTGCACGGAAATGATACGAGAAACTGTTAAGACCGTCGGAACGGCGTTTTTGTTCTCACCATTCGGAATGCCGCTCCTTGTGCACGGCGCCGCCGGGCTGCTTGTTGGAACCGTAGGTCTGAATATGATCAACGGCGTGATCAACGATGTCAAGAGCGCCGGAGACATTTTGCAGCAGGAGATGAGCAAACCCAGCGACCGCCAGCAGGATCCAGAGCCGGAGGGCTTTTAAGCAGTCTGATATTTTCTGAGGCTCGATTCCGGGGACGCACCGTGCCATACACGCCGGACAATTCGATACACCATAACGCTCCAGTGTGGTAATCCCCTCTACTTACTTGCATTGGACCGCGCCATCTTATCGTTTTGCCCTGCTCAAGAGCCGTGAAGCAGGAGATTATATCTTGTAGCTCCGGCCATTATAACGCTTTACAATTGCCCCGAACTTCAGCCTGGGTTAGCAGATAAAGCATAATAATATGGGATTAGCCCAATCCACTACAACGGCATCAATTGCGATGTATGATCGATTGAGTAATAACGTGCTAATGAGATACTCCCCAAAAATAGGACGGCTGGTTAAATTGGATCAACAAAAACCCAGCAGTCACTATGAAACAAACACGCCGCAAGTTTACGCCTGAATTCAAAACAAAGGTCGTCCTGGAAGCCCTCAGTGAACGGCTTCCCATGGCAGAACTCGCCCAGAAGCATGAGCTTCATCCGAACCAGATCACTCAATGGAAACGGGAGTTCCTCGACAAGGCCTCCGATGTCTTTTCGAAAGGTGAAAAGGCTAGGAAAACCGAGCAGGATTATCAGCAGGAGAGCGAAGAACTCTACAAAACCATCGGCCAATTGAAGGTTGAGGTCGACTGGCTCAAAAAAAAATTGCAGTCGTAAAATCGCTCTCGGAACGACGCTCCATGGTTGAGAAAGAACATAGCGGTATCAGCATGCAACGCCAGTGCGACCTGCTTTCGATCCACCGATCAGGCCTGTATTATCAGCCGATAAAGACCTCGAAGCTGAATCGTGAGCTCATGCGGCTGATTGATGAGCAGTACCTGCTGAGGCCATACTACGGCGTTTACCGTATGTGGCAATGGCTGAGTATGGACAAAGGCTACAAGATCAACCTCAAACGGGTACGGCGGCTCTATCGCCTTATGGGTCTGGAAGCCATCGGCCCCAAGCCGAACACCTCGAAACCGGCGCCGGGCCATAAGGTCTATCCGTATCTGCTCCGGGGACTTGCGATCAAGCACAGCGACCATGTTTGGGCAACTGATATCACCTATGTGCCGATGGCCCATGGATTCATGTACCTGATGGCCATCATCGACCTGAAAAGCCGCTATGTGCTGAACTGGTCGGTGTCGAATACCATGGATGCCAAATGGTGTGCCGAGGTCTTGCTTGAAGCCGTGCGGTTGCACGGGGCACCCAAGATTCTCAACACCGATCAGGGCAGCCAGTTCACCAGCGAGGTCTTTGCCGAAGCCGTCATCACAGAGTCCAAGTCTGCACTCTCCATGGATGGCAAAGGCCGAGCAATTGACAACGTCTTCATCGAACGGTTATGGCGGAGCGTCAAGTATGAGTACATTTACCTGAACCCACCAGCCGATGGTCTCGAACTCTACAAAGGCCTGAAGCATTGGTTCAACGACTACAACACGGTTCGTCGCCACAAAGCGCTTGATGGTCAGGTTCCGGCAAAAGTCTATTCTGCCAATAAACGACTGATTCCGAAAGCCGCATGAACAAACTTATTTTCTCTCGATAGCTGTCCTATAACTGGGGAGTACCTCACTAATTATTTCCCGATACCCGTGCCGTTCCGGGCATCGATACGGTCGATGTCACCAATATCGATATGGTTCCTCTGGGTCACAGCTACTTCGCAAATTCACGGCTAGTGCTTTCGGACATCTATTCAATCATGAAAGAAGGGCTAAACGCCAAATCCCGTTTTTCTCTCGCTCCCATAGAATATATTCACGGGGACAAGAAGCAGATTTACTGGATTTTCGAGAAGTGAGGGATAGGGACATGATCTGTTGTGAATGCTTGGAAGCATTGTGTTACTATTCAGTCGTAAATTTTCATAAGTAATATTTTGTGTAGTACCTTTTATCAACCAGAAAACAGGAAAAAAATGAAATTCAAAACCCTTGCCATCACTGGTTTCGCTATTTTCTTATCCTTTGCTTTTACAGGATGTGGAACAATTACCAGAGGAACGACACAAGCTCTTGTCGTTGAATCTGATCCTCCAGGAGCTGACGTTGAACTTTCGAATGGATTGAGAGGTAGAACTCCGGCCAGTTTCAATGTAAAGCGCAAAGAAAATCTGGTTGTTAAAATAAAGAAAAATGGTTATGAGCCTGTAGAGGCAAATGTTACCTCTGAAGTAGGGGATGGTGGTGGAACAGCAATGGCAGGTAATATTATTTTCGGTGGCTTGATCGGAGCAGCTATTGATGGAGGAAATGGATCAAATAAAACATTAAGGCCGAATCCTGTATCTGTAAAGTTACTGCCAATCGCGACAAAGGATACTTTGCAGGAGCAACCTTCTCAGTCAGAGCAACCTAGAAAAGCAGAGCAGTCATCTAATACAAAGAAAACTCATAAAACAAAACAATAAAAAAGTTTTATTTTCGTTATGCGTTTGAAACGTATTTTAATCTCTAAGGGTCTAATTCCCCGAAGCTTGCGGCGAGGATCCGTTATTAAAGCTTGATACAATGGCGATTTTTGCCATGGGTTTAAGCAAGCTGATAAATAGTTGTTGATCCGGCAACAACTCCAGTTGCGTGCCGGATCGATTTTATGATTTTTTGCCGCCGACAATAGCCTTATTGATGGCCGTAACCATGGTGTCAAATCTGATCGGCTTTTTCAGCAGACGAACGATGTTACACTTTTCCATATCTTTCGAGCTATTCATATCCTTCTCGTAACCGGTCATCAGAATAACCGGCAAATCGGGTCTAATGGAGTAAATTTCAGATGCCAGTTTGATTCCGGTCATTTCTGGCATAGTCAAATCCGTAACCACCACGTCGAACTCTTCTGGTGATTGCCGGAAAAGCTCAAGCGCATTGCGGGAGAAGCTGTCTGTCAGTATTCTGCGGCCAGTTGCATTGGCTTCACGTTTATTACTTCGATTCTCGTTTTTTGTCGTAAAGTCACAAGGCGTTTGCTGTCCCATCTTTGAGCTGAAGAGTTTGGAAGATGTCTATCCAACACGGTATCTGAACCAGAGAATGCGATTTTCCTTTGGAGGGGGGAATTTTCGTTATATTTGAAAAAATCTGTAGCGTCTGACGCAAACGTTGACGAGTCGAGGAGGTGCTGAGCGTTGAGATCGGGCGAAAAAGGCAGGGAAGGATTTGTGGACAATGTAGGATTCGAACCTACGACCTTTCGCGTGTGAAGCGAACGCTCTAACCAACTGAGCTAATTGTCCTCAAAAATGAGGAGGTAATGTAGGATTTGGCGACCACTTTTGCAATGGCTTGTGTGATTTTTAAGGTGACCCGGTCTGTTTTTTGCTGATCCGGGCCGGTGAAGATAGCTTCAGGAATGCGTGAAAAGATATTTCACTTCCAACGTCAAAACCAAACCACTCAAATATGGAACAGGAACCAATTCAGGGGAATGTGCTGAAGACCGCTGCGACCGTCGCGGGGGCCGGAGCGTTGTTGTCACCGGCCGGTCTGCCGATTTTGCAGGGAATTGCCGGTATCGCCGTTGTCGGTCTCGGCATCTTTGCCGCCGGAACCGCCGCGATGAAGGTCGGCGAAATGATCTCCGGCGGGTTCGGTCAATCCAAACCGCAACAGGAAGACGATTCGCCTTTCCTCTGATTTTCAGCGCAGGCGATTCTATTTGAGGCTGCCAAGCGCGGCATCGAGTGATTCAGGATCACGGATGGCGGGCTGGCAGCCTCCGCCGGCACAGAGATATGCCGCCGGTTCCCCATTGTGCATTCTCCCGATTGCTGCCGCTTCAGGCAGCAACTCTTCACATGTTTCATCAGCATAGATCAAGGTCAGCTCCGGCCGGTTTTGGCGGAACGCCGTCGAAAGCAGCTTCGTCAATGCCGGATCGCCGCGTTTGCCCGCGAAGATGATCTGTACGGGCGGCGCTGTCGCGACTTGCCTGGCGACAAGCAGCAGCGGAAGCGCTGACGGGTTGTCGTCGAGCGTGCTGCTGAAGTGGCGAATGGTGCGCAGAGCGATGATGCGCAGCTCGTCACGCCCGGTGATGGCGGCAAGCCTCAGATAGTTGAGTGCGCTGACCGAATTGGCCGACGGCTCAGCGTTGTCGTTGTCCTCGATCATGCGCAACGGCACGCTCTTATCGTCAATCGCCGTGCTATAAAAAACGCCCGCTTCCTGGTCAAAGAAGCGCTCGATCTGGGCTTCGGCCAGTCGCATGGCTGCGCGCAACCAATCGGCCTCGAACGACGCTGAGTAGAGGTCGAGCAGCCCCTGAATCAGGCATGCGTAGTCGCTTGCCTTGCCCTCGATTGCCGCTTCGCCGTCACGGTACCTGCGGAGCAGTTTGGCGGATTCGTCGTCGTACAGCGTTTCGAGAATGAAACGTGCAGCCCGTTCGGCAGCTTCGAGCAGCTTTTTCTCGCCGAGAATGAGTGAGCCTTTGGCCAGGGCGGAGATCATGAGGCCGTTCCATGCGGTCAGAATCTTGTCGTCGAGGCCCGGCCTTGGGCGGTGTAATCTCTCCTCAAACAGCTTCTTGCGTGCGCTGTCGAGTTGCCGGGTGACAATGTCTGTCGTGAGTCCAAAACGCCGGGCCAGCTCGTCGTCCGATGCTGTCCGGATGAGAATGTTTTTGCCGGTGAATTCGCCATGCGGATCGAACGGCGCGTTGCCTTCACTCCGGATTCCGAAGGCCGAGATGAAAAGCGTCGCCTCTTCGGGGTCGAGCAGTCCGGTGATCTCCTGTTCAGTCCAGAGGTAGAATGCGCCTTCGCGCTTTTGGCCGCTGCCGCCGGGGTCGGGGCTGTCGGCATCCTCCGCCGACCAGAACGCCCCTTCGGGCGAGGTCATGTCGCAGAGCACATAGTTGAAGATGTCGCGGGCGGTGTCGGCAAACAGCTTCTTGCCGCTGGCCTGGTACGCTTCGAGGTACGAGGCGGCGAGCTGGGCGTTGTCGTAGAGCATCTTCTCGAAATGGGGCACGTGCCAGAAGCGGTCGGTCGAGTAGCGGGCGAATCCGCCGTCGCCGAGTCCCGAAACGCCGAGATGGTCGTGGATGCCACCCTCCGCCATTTTGCGCAGCGTCAGGAGCGCCATGTCGAGTGCGTGGGGGGTGGCGGTCGCGGCGGCGTGGCTGAAGAGAAAGGAGAGTACCGCCGGTCGCGGGAACTTCGGCTCACCGCCGAAGCCCCCCCCATTCGGCGTCGAAGCCGCGCTCAAGCGCTGCGAGGCAGGCGCTCGCATGTTTGTCCGTCACCTCGTCCGTCGCCGCCTGCGGGCGGGTGAGGTCGATGAGCTGATCCATGATCGATCCTGCCGAAGCCAGCAGCCTCTGACGGTCGTGCTCCCAAAGGTTTGCGAGATGTTCGAGCACTGAACGAAACGATGGCATTCCCCAGCGATCCGTGTCGGGGAAATAGCTGCCGCCGAAAAAGGGCTTGAGGTCGGGGGTCATCCATACCGACATCGGCCAGCCGCCCCTTCCGGTTGTCGCCTGCACGAAGAGCATGTAGAGATGATCGACGTCGGGGTGCTCCTCGCGGTCGAGCTTCACCGGCACGAAATGGCGGTTGAGCAACGCTGCCGTCTCCTCGTTTTCAAACGATTCATGCTCCATGACGTGGCACCAGTGGCAGGTGGAGTAGCCCGAGGAGAGGAAAATCGGCCGTCCGGATTCTCTCGATTTCTTGAACGCCTCTTCGCTCCAAGGATGCCAGTCAACGGGATTCCACGCGTGCTGAAGGAGGTAGGGACTTTTCTCGTTGATGAGCTTGTTTGGCTGCTTTTCCATGAACGTCAGGTTTGATTGTGTCCGTTGTTTGTACAACGCATGTTCTTTTCCTGAGCGTTCACAAGCCGGAAACAATATGCAGCGCGGCGAGGTTTAGGAGAGTTATGAAGTATGAATGAGAATAGTGGCGTGGTGACTCGTCCGCGTCGTCCACTCTGTTCACAGCGATTTTAAAAATCATGTCGTTCAGAATCGTTTCCATCATTCTGGTTTTCTTGCTGGCGAGCTGTGGGGCCAGGCCGGTGGAGACGGCTGCGTCTAAGGCGGAAACGGCTGTCAAGAAGGAGGGTTCAATGACTTACAAGGAGCTTACCCCTGAAGAGAAGCGGGTTATCATCGACAAGGGGACCGAAAGGCCATTCAGTGGCAAGTACTACCTGAACAAGGAAAAAGGGGTGTACCATTGCAAACAGTGCGGCGCGGCGCTTTTCCGGTCGGATGCCAAGTTCGATTCGGGCACCGGCTGGCCGAGTTTCGACGATGCCATTCCGGGCGCGGTCAGGCAGGAGAGCGACCGGGACGGAATGCGGATCGAGATTCTCTGCGCAAACTGCGGCGGCCACTTGGGGCATGTTTTCTACAATGAAGGCTTCACCTCGAAAAACGCCCGCTATTGCGTCAACTCGGTGTCGCTCTCCTTCGAACCTGCCGACAAACCCGCCACGACGACTGAAAAGGCGGTATTTGCAGGTGGATGTTTCTGGGGCGTCGAGTACCACTTCAAGAAGACGAAGGGAGTGCTCTCGACCACGGTAGGCTACACTGGGGGCAAAACCGCTCATCCCACCTACGAGCAGGTATGCACAGGCCGCACCGGTCATGCCGAGGCGATCGAGGTGGAGTTCGATCCGTCTGTGGTCACCTATGAGGAGCTTGCGAAGCTCTTTTTCGAGATTCACGATCCTACGCAGGTTGACCGGCAAGGCCCCGATGTCGGCGAGCAGTATCGTTCGGCAGTGTTCTACCAGAACGAGCAGCAGAAAAAAATAGCCGAGGCGCTGATCGAGCAGCTTAAAAAACGAGGGTACGATGTGGTAACCAGTGTAGAGAAGGGCGGTGAGTTCTGGCAGGCGGAGCTGTACCATCAGGATTATTACGAAAAGACAGGCCATAAGCCCTACTGTCACATTTATCAGAAGCGGTTTTAAGTTTGCCTTGAACCTTTTTCTGAGAGCGGGATGCTTGACATCCCGCTTTTTTTATGTTATGTTTTTAGCATATGCTAATAATCTTGATTGCAAAACAACCATGCCGAGACCGATGAAATGCAGGGCTATCGCCCAGGATCCCGAGTACCGTTCATTTGGGCCGTATTGTTCTGGCAAGCACGGCGCGGATTCGCTGGTGATGAGCTTCGACGAGTTCGAGGCGATCCGGCTGGCCGACGTGGAGGGGTTGTATCAGGAAGAGGCTGCCCGACAGATGCAGGTTTCGCGCCAGACCTTTGGCAATATCCTGGCTTCGGCGAGGAAAAAACTGGGCGAGATGCTCGTGCAGGGAAGAACGTTAAACGTTAAAGGAGGAAATATCATGATTTCACAAGAGGAAAGAATTTTTGGATGTGCCGCCTGCGGTTACCAGTGGTCGCTGCCCCACGGCGTTGCGCGACCGGTGGAGTGCCCGACCTGTTCGAGTCAAAACATTCACCGTATGTCGCCCGGCGGCGGCTTTGGCGGCGGACGGCGCGGCGGAGGAAGGTGCCGGGGATTCCGCACCGGGCTTGAGCAGCGCACTGGCAATGGCGAAGGGCGCTGCCATGGCAACGGTCAGGGACGGATGAGATGCAATTGCGAAAAGGGAGGTGAGGCATGAAGATCATCATTCCACTCGACGAGTACAGCGGCCCGGGTTCGCAAGTGTGCGATCATTTCGGTAGCGCGCCATTTTTCGCGACTGTCGATATGGCTGCGGGTGAGGTTCAAATCATCGACAATCAGAACGCGCATCACGACCACGGTCAGTGCACCCCGGCCGACAGCTTCGCGGATATTGGTGCCAACGCCATCGTGGTCAAGGGGATCGGCGCGAGGGCGGCAGCGAAGATGCAGAGCCTCGGCATCGAGATTTACATGGTCGGATCAGCCCGGACGTTGGTCGATGTGATCGAACAGTTCGGCAGCGGCATCCTCAAAAAACTCGAAGCCCAGCAAGCCTGTCAGGGTCATGGATGCCATTGAAGAGATGATGAATTAAAAATTGAAGATTGAATAGGGCGGGCCTTTGTGCCTGCCCTTTGCTTTTTTGCGTGGCTTTTGTGAAGTTTTGGAAAAGGAGATGCCATGATGAAAGCAATGGTGCTGGAGCGGGTTGTTGATCTCTCACTTGAGCTGCAACCGCTGGTTCTACGGAAGTTACCCATTCCCGAGCCGGGGCCGGAGGAGATTCTGTTGCGGGTCGGCGCGTGTGGCGTCTGCCACACGGAGCTTGACGAAATCGAGGGGCGCACGCCGCCGCCGCAGTTTCCGGTGATTCCGGGTCATCAGGTCGTCGGACGGGTTTTTGCCTGCGGCGATGGCGTCGCGGGCATCGAGACTGGCAGCCGCCGCGGCGTGGCGTGGATTTACTCTTCATGCGGCCGGTGCGACCTCTGCCTCTCCGGTCACGAAAATCTCTGCACAGAGTTCCGTGCGACTGGCCGCGACGCTGATGGCGGCTATGCGGAGTACATGGTGGCTCCGGCGGCGTTTACCTACTCCATTCCCGATTGCTTCACCGACGCCGAAGCCGCGCCGCTTCTGTGCGGCGGCGCAATCGGCTACCGTTCGCTGATGCTTGCCAATCTGAAAAATGGTCAGGCTCTCGGCCTGACCGGGTTCGGCGCATCGGGCTATCAGGTGCTCAAACTTGCGCGTTATCTCTATCCCGACTCCCCGATTTTCGTCTTCGCCCGAAGCGAAAAGGATCGCGAATTCGCCCGATCGCTCGGAGCAGAGTGGGTCGGTGAAACCACCGCCGAACCGCCATCGCTCTGCGATTCCATTATCGATACAACCCCCGCATGGTTGCCGGTGCTCTCCGCGCTTGAACGGCTCCGGCCCGGCGGACGGCTCGTGATCAACGCGATCCGCAAGGAGTCACGCGACAGCGAACTGCTTGCGGATATTTCCTACGAACAGCATCTCTGGATGGAAAAGGAGATCAAAAGCGTGGCCAACATCACGCGCGCCGACGTGTCCGCCTTCATCGACATCGCCGCCCGAATGGGATTGAAACCCGAGGTGCGGAGCTATCCGCTCGAAGAGGCCAACCGCGTCCTGCTCGACCTGCGTCACGGAAAGGCAAGCGGCGCGGCGGTGCTCATTCCGTAATCAGGAGGTTTTGGCAACCTCTTCTCTGACGGTTTCGATCAGATCGTCGAGATCGGTAATGGCGTCGATCCGCTCTTTGCTCAGCAGTACCTCGATGTTGTCGCTTTTGCGGAGGATGACAGGGTAGTCAAATCTGAGATCGTACCTTTTCTCGAACTCATCCCGGTGAAAAAACTCCATCGGCAGGCCGATGCTTGTGCGGAACTCCCTCCAGCGCTCCTTTTCGCCGAGCGTGTCCTGGGTCAACTCGCAGAGGCTGCATTTGTAGGTTGACGGACTGAGGGTTTTGTGCCCGGTATCGAGCAGAGTGCCGACCGCTCCGCTGTTGGTGCTGTAGATGAAAATCAGTGAAGTTGCCATGATGTAAACCATTGTAGCTGTTCGCCGTTTCTTGATCTGTCTATTCGGGTAACGCCTGCGATTACGGAAACGATCCGTTCAGGCAGGTTTTGCCCATAACCAATTATCTGCAAACCGATGGGCGCAGAAACGACCTTCACGACGGAGATGCTCGGGAAGTTCATCGATCTCTATCCCAATGGCGGCGGCTTCGAGGGCGGCTTCAACGACTGGATCGGCAGTGAGTTCATCACCTGGCTCAACACGTCAAACCCCTGCTGCAATCTGAACCTGATACCAATGCCGGGCGGCGGTTACATCGACAACGTTCCGCCGGGGTAGGTAATAGGGGATTGTTGTCTCGAAAGGAAAGAGAGGTACGCTTTTTTCGTGTCATTCTGAGTCCGACGAAGTCGGGCGAAGAATCCGGAAAAGCCAGGTAAAATATATTAAATCAGTCAATTATCGAGCTATTTGAAAAAAAAGCTGGATTCTTCACTTCGTTCAGAATGACAAGAATGCGCAAGATCAAAATGCTGTTGTGAATCTCTTTTAAGACCTGCATTCATGCCAAAGAGTCTGTCTCGAAGCAAAATCGAGTCAGACTCTTTTCTCTTTTCTCGCGTCGAATCGCGATCAGACGCAGAGGTTCTGCTTGTCGATCAGCGCGAGCACCTCTTCGGCGGAGTTGCAGATGTCGTAGAACGAGCGGTAGCTCTCTCCGACCATCTTTTCGGCGGCGATGCGCTCGAAGAAGTGCAGGAGCTGATCCCAGAAGCCGTCAACGTTCAGAAGAATGATCGGTTTCTGGTGGTGGCCGAGGTGCTTCCAGGTGAGGATTTCGAGGAACTCGTCGAGGGTACCGAAGCCGCCCGGAAGGATCACGAAGGCGTCAGCCCAGCCGGTCAGCAGCATCTTGCGCTCGTGCATCGTTTCGACGACGCGAAGCTCGGTCAGCCCGTAGTGGGCGACCTCGCGCTCTTCGAGAAAGCGCGGAATGACGCCCCTGACCTGACCGCCGCAGTTCATGACGGCGTCGGCAGCGCATCCCATCAGCCCCACGTGTCCTCCACCAAAGACCATGCCGATTTTGCGTTCGGCCAGTCCCCGGCCCAGCGTTTCCGCTTCGTTGAAATAGGCGTCCGGCGCGCGGTTGCTGGAGCTGCAATAGACGGTGACTGAGCGGATCATGGCTTGGCTGGTTTGTAGGTTCTGGTGATGCTGCCGGGTGAGCGGCGGTAGATGTAGCTCTCCGGCTGGTCGATTTTCAGGACGCGGTGTTGTTCCGAGGCGCGTTCCCAGAGGTCGGTGTCCTCGGCGTAGTCGAGCGCCCGGAATCCGCCGATGTCGAGGAACAGCTCGCGCCGCCCGAACATCGTCGCTCCGGCGATGCACTCCCTGACGTGAATCAGTTTTTCCGGATTGTTGCGATCCCGCACCCACGGGTCGCCCTCGCAGACAAATCCGCCCGAAAGCAGGCTGGTCTCAGGCATCGATTCGAGCAGGTGGAACCGCGATTCGAGGTGCTCCGGCAGGTAGAGGTCGTCGCTGTCGAGAAAAGTGGCGTAGCGACCGAAAGCGGCCTGAATTCCGGCATTCCGCGACAGGGCAGCCTTGCGGTTCCGGTGCTTCATGTAGCGGATGTTGGCGTGCTGGTTGAGGTATCCGTTCACGATCTCGAAGGTTTCATCCGAACTGCCGTCGTCCACGACGATCAGCTCCCACTCCGTGAAGCTTTGCGCAACGACGCTCCCGATGGCCTCGGCAAGCAGCGGGGCGCGGTCGAAGGTTGGCAGGATGACCGAGATGGCGGGGCGGATGTCGAAGTGTGGCGTCTGCATGGGCGATTTTCAAGGTTCTCCGACGAGCTGTACGAAGATTTCGCGCGAGCGGGGGCGGTTGGTGTGATCGCTGTAAATCACGGGTTGACCGATTTGATGGCGAAGGCGCACACCATCATGCCCGCAACGAGGAAGTTCTGGGCGATGGCGTTGTAGCGCACGTCCATCGTTCGCGGCGAGCGCACGAGGCTGAATTGCAGGAAAAACTGCGGTACGACGAGCGCCGCCGTTACCCATCCGTAGGTCGCTTCGCCGATCATGAACATGTAGCCCGCCGCCATGAGCTGGCCGAGGTCGATCAGCATCGCCGCGATCAGTGCCGCCTTGCGTTCGCCGAAGACTGCCGGAAGGGTGTGGATGCCGACTTGCCGGTCGCCCTCGATGGACTTAAAGTCGTTGATGGTCATGGTGCCGGTGCTGGCGATGGTGTAGAGCGTGGCCACGATGAGCGACGGCGTGATGGCGTGCAGCGAGAAGTCTGGACGGTAGGCGATTTCGCCCGCCACCCAAGGGATGACGAGGTACGAAACCGCGACGATGATGTTGCCTGCCCAGAGCCGCTTTTTGAGCTTGATCGGGTTGGCGCTGTACAGATGCGCGTTGATGATGCCGACGACGACGTAGAGTGCGATGAGCGGATGCACCAGCCAGCCGACGACGACCGAGAGCATCGACCAGAGCGCGATGAGCAGCGTGGCGCTCCGGAGCGAAATCGCGCCGCCGGGAATCGGGCGGTTTGGCTCGTTGATTTCGTCAAGGTCGCGGTCGAAGTAGTCGTTGAGCATCTGGCAGGTGCCGGTGGCCAGGGGGCCGGTGAGCAGCACGGCGAGCCAGAATTTGATTTCGCCGAGCTGCTGCCAGCCGAAAGCACCGCTGGCGATTGCGCCGCAGATGAAGCTCCAGACGACCGGAATCCAGGTGACCGGCTTGAGGAACCGCACGAAGAGGGCGATGCTGGAAAGCGGCTCGGGCGCGCGGCGGCCCTGAACGAAGGGCTTGCGCCTGCTCATTCCGGAGGACGCGGATTCCTGGGTTGTATCGAAAGAGATGTTGTCCGGAGAATTGTTGCTCACCCGTGAGGTATTCGGTTGGTCAAAACTCAAAGCCTGAAAATAACATGTAAATCCAAGGAATAAAACTTCATGCGGCAAAACGGCTGATCTCTTTGCATTTAGCGCCGTGAGCATCCTCGTCATTTTCGGGATCGCTTGCATGGCAGAAGAGTGGGGCGTACATTTTAGCAGAAAGTTTCAGAAAAATCCGCGAACCCTTTATGCCCATGCCGTTTTTCAAGTTTATCAAAGAGATAAAACAGAGCTTCATGCTCCATCCTGTTGCAGCCCACTTCAGTAACGGAGTGATTCCTGTCGCCGTGCTCTATCTTGTGCTGTTTTTTCCGACCGGCAATCCGTTTTTCGAACATACGGTTGTCCATCTGCTCCTTGTTTCCCTCCTCGCCGTGCCGTTTTCGTTCTATTCCGGTATCCGGGACTGGAAAGCCAAATACAAGGGAGCAAAGGCTCCGGTATTTCAGACCAAGATCAGACTCTCGATTCTGCTTCTGGTGGCGGGCATTCTTGCCGCTGCGATTCGTCTTGCGGTTCCCGACGTGATGCATGAGGGCGGCCTGCTTTTCTGGTTGTATGTGGCTACTCTGCTTGTCATGTTGCCCACGGTTGTGCTTCTCGGCCATCATGGGGGCAAGCTTGCCGCCGGACAGCGTTCCGAGCGGTTCCGCTGATGCCGGTTGAATTGCTGCCGCTCTGTGCGGACGACATGGCGGAGATGGCCGCGATTTTCAATCACTACGTCGAGCACAGTTTCGCGACCTACACCGAAACGCCGGTCAGCGTCGAGCGCTTCGGGTCGCTCATGAGTTTCAGCCCCGGCTATCCCGCATTCGTGGCGCGTGATTCCGATGGCTCGATGGCGGGCTTCGGCCTGTTGCGCCCTTACAGCCTGATTCCGGCGTTTGACCGCGCTGCCGAGCTGACCTGTTTTCTCTCGAAAGGAAACACGGGCCGGGGGATTGGCTCAGCCATTCTGCAAGTGCTTGAATCCGGAGCGGCGGAGCTGGGCATTGAGACCATCGTGGCGACGGTCTCCTCGCTCAACGAAGAGAGTCTGCGCTTCCACCGCGCCCGAGGATTTGTCGAACAGGGACGGCTTGTCGGTATTGGATCGAGAAATGGTCGAAAGTTCGATGTCGTCTATCTCCAAAAAATACTTTGACTGCTAGAGTTAAAAGGAACGCAAACGTATCGCGATAATTGATCTTCAGACGCTGCTTCTCTTTTTCCCGGCGGCCCTGCTGCTGGCGCTTTCGCCGGGGCCGGACAACCTGTTCGTGCTTGCGCAATCCGCACAGCATGGCCGGCCTGCCGGTTTTGCCGTGACCTTTGGGCTTTGCACGGGTCTGGTCGGCCACACCCTCGCTGTGGCGTTCGGACTTGCGGCTATCGTCAAGGCGTCGGTGCTTGCCTTTACGGTGCTGAAGATCGCAGGGGCGCTCTATCTGCTCTGGCTCGCCTGGCAGGCATGGCGGGCAGGCGGTGAGGTCGGCGAGTCGAAGACGCCTGCCCTCAGCGGAATCGAACTTTATCGGCGGGGGATTGTGATGAATCTCACCAACCCGAAGGTTTCGCTCTTTTTCCTCGCCTTTCTTCCCCAGTTTGCCGATCCCCGCCACGGTTCGATGACCACGCAGTTCATCGAACTGGGTGCCCTCTTCATTCTTGTCACCCTGATCGTTTTCGCCGGATTGAGTATGGTTGCCGGTGGGCTCGGAGAGCGTTTCCGCCGTTCACCTGCCGCACTCAGACTGGTCAACCGCGCCGCTGCCATGATTTTTACCGGACTTGCCATAAAACTGGCCATAACCGAGCGCTAAATAACCTTCTGTTATCGGTGATTATCGGCGTGTTTTCCTTTTGTTTTTCTGTACAAAAAACGTACAATAAAAAGTTAGCTATTTGATACTACTATCCTATCAATGATTCGTCGGGAAAAAGTGTGCATGAGCAAGATTGATCTTGTTAGCGATATCAGACCACTTTCGGAGTTCAGGGCCAATACGGCGGAGCTGATTACGCAGGTCAGGAAAACCGGGCGTCCGCTGGTTCTTACCCAGCACGGCAAAAGCGCAGTGGTGTTACTTGATGTCCGTCATTACCAGTCGATGCTATCGGCTTTCGAGCAAATGCATGGCTTGCAAAGCGGCGCTGAAGTCTCAATCATGACCGGTGGCGAGAAGTCATGAAAAGCGTTGGGCAGTTCTTTGATGTGTTATTTAATGCCTTTTGATGTCTTTTTTTCTCGTGAATTGTCGTGTTCTCTTTGTATCCTTTCTATACCAATGAGTTAGTGCCTATATGTAATGTGCCAGCCCGCAAGGGTTGGTGTGACTGCCAACACAAGAACGTACAGCCGATGTCAGCACATATCCTGAATTCCTATGATCCCCGGAAGCGGGGCGCAGGCGGCGCAATGGGCAGGCCGCATGGTCGTTTTCCCGCCAAAAGAAAAGTGCTTTTCGTATTCCTTGCCTTTTTTGTTCTCACGCTGATTCCGCTGCCGGTTTCGGCTAAAAGGGTACCGGCTCCAAAGGGTGAGGAGGCGGTTGCGGCCTATATCGTAAAGGAGACTGGCAGTTCGGAATTCCTGAAATCGAAAGAGGTCGATACACCGCGTTCGCCCGCGAGCCTGACCAAAATCATGACCTGTCTGTTGGCCATCGAAAGTGGCCGTATGAATGATGTGGTGACGATTCCTCTTGAGGCGACGCAGGTTGAGCCGACCAAGGCAGGTTTTCAGCCGGGAGAGCAGATCCGGCTGCGAGATTTGGTGAAAGCCGCCATGGTCAACTCGAGCAACGATGCCGCTTTTGCTATTGCCATTCACCTCGGCGGTAGTCTCGATGCGTTTGTGGCGACGATGAACGCCCGTGCTCGCGCGCTCGGGATGAACCATACTTTTTTTACCAATCCTGCCGGTTATGACCGGGGTATTTATGCCGGTAACCGTACGACGGCGAGGGATCTTATGATTCTGACGGAACGCGCGGTCAGGTATCCAGAGTTCAATGCGATTGCAAAACTGGACAGGGTTACTTTCAATGAGCTTTCCACTGGTAAGATTTACAGTCTTCATACTCACAACAAGCTCCTTGAACGTTATCCGTATTCTGTTGGTATCAAGACCGGTTATACCTCAATGGCAGGCCCCTGCCTTATTGCAAGGGCGTTGAGGGATGGTAAGGATATGCTCATTATCATGCTGGGCGCCCGGACGGATCGCTGGTCACTGGCGTCTACCATGTTCGATCAGGGCTTCGGGATTGATGCAGGCCCGGTTCAGGTTGCGGAAACTGCTGTGAAATCTCCCCGGAAGGTTGCTGTTGCCGCTCCGGAGGATTCTCATTCAAACGTGATCGCCAGGCGCGCCAGGGCGCTTGAGGCGCTGAGGCTCAAGGTCGAGAGCCGCCGTGACCAATCCGCAGTAACGGAGATTCGCGGAATGAGCATGGATATTCGTCCGTCAGGCGCGGCCTCTTCGGTAAAAGCCCGCCTGGAAAAGCGGAAAGCTTGTGCGGCCATCAAATCGCGCGGCAAGTCAAGTCGTGCTGACAGGATAGCGCTCAAGGCGAGCAAGAAAGCTTCGGCCAGGAAGCAACAGCTCGCAAAGGCGAAAGAGCGCAATCTCAAGAATAGAGTCGCGCTGAAATCTGCGAAGAAGAGTGAGTCTCGCAAAGTGGCTCTCAAGTCGGCCAACAAGGAGCGTCATGCGATCAAGATGGCTCGAAAGGGCGCTGCCAGGCGTTCGACTGCCGATGCAAAATCGGCAAAAAGCCGCAGCGGGAAAGAAGGGCTTTCTCTGTCGGAGAAAGCCGATCGTTCTCCGAATGGGTGAGGGGAGCTGCATTTGAGAAGTGTGTTTACCCATACCTTTGAAGTTCCCGGATCGTCGATCGACGGGTACGGGCATGTCAGCAATATCGAATATCTCCGGTGGATGCAGGATGTCGCCACCGCTCATACCGCTTCCGAAGGCTGGACGCTCGACCGTTACCGGAAAAGCCGTGCCATATGGGTCGTTCGCCGCCATTCCATTGATTATCTGATGCCCGCATATGCCGGTGACCGGCTTGATCTGCACACCTGGATCGAGTGGGTCAGGGATTGTCAGTCGGTGCGCCGCTATTTGTTGACCAGAGAGGGAGAATCGCGTGCTTTCGCCAGAGCTGAAACCCTCTGGGTGTGTGTCGATCCGGAGTCAGGACCCCCGAAACGGGTGCTGGAAGACTTCATTCAGGCTTTTGAGCTGGTCGTCGGTGGCGAGGCCGAAGCGCTTCGTATCGTCGGCAAAACGCCCGAATCAGCAAGCTGATTCAGTTTTCGACCGCAGTTTATGTCAACTTCCAGTCAAATATCGAGTCATGGTTAAGCATATCGTGATGTGGCGTCTCTGCGACGAGGCGCATGGCAATAGCGCTGAAGTCAATGCCTGTCTCATCAAGGAAAAGCTCGAAGCGTTATCCGACAGAATTCCCGGACTGCTTTCGATAGAAGTGGGACTCGACTTCAGCCGTACCGACAGCTCTGCAGATGTGGTTCTCTATTCGGAATTCGTCAACAAGACAGCGCTTGAAACCTACCAGAGTCATCCCGAACACGAAGCCCTCAAACTCTTCATCGGCGGTGCAACGCGCGAAAGGCGATTGGTGGATTACGAGTGCTGAGTTATGACGTGCAGGAAACGGCGAGAAGCTGTTGTCCCGGTTGCATGAAAAAGCGTTTTTGTCTCTTCTTAGATTGCTTTTACAGCCAATAAAAAAAGAGGCCGTTGAAAAAGCCTCTTTTTTTATCTGGAAAACAGAGGGGGGTGAATCAGCCCTGAACGATGCACTCTGCCGGGCAGACAGCAACGCAAGCAGGAGCGTCAGCAAAACCGGCGCACTCGTTGCAGGATGCGGCATCGATAACGTAGATCTCGCTGCCAGCGGAGATAGCGTTGGTCGGGCATTCGGGTTCGCAAGCACCGCAGTAGGTGCATTCTTCGGTGATATACAGTGCCATATTGACGACGTGCTTTGATAGTTATGAGAAGAAAAGAACAATTTCGATCAATTCGCCTAATATAAGCTTTTTTACAGGCCCGAAAACAAAAAATGATGATTATTTGAATAAAGAGGCAGGCGAAAGAGCTGGCGAAAAAGAGGTTGAAGATCAGGCCGATCAGGCCCGCCGTGCAAAATGGTTTTTGCTCTGAACGGCGGGTCTGAAGAGGTGGTGGTTATACCTTGAAAATGCAGTCCACCGGACAGACGGCTACACAGGCAGGCTCGTCGTGATAGCCGATACAATCCACGCATACATTCTCGTCGATCACGTAAATAGAGTCGCCTGCGGAGATCGCGCTGACCGGACATTCCGGCTCGCAGGCTCCACAGTAGGTGCATTCATCGGTAATACGGTGTGCCATGGTATTTCGGGTTTTAGTGGATGAGCTATTCGTAATGAAATCAGAGTTGATTGTTTTTATCTGTCCTTTGTGAACAGATCACTCCAGAAGGAGAATTTACTCTGCCTCTGTTAGAACCTGAGCGTGACAGTCAAAGTTCCGTCTCTTTCGGGGCGACGTGCCGCAGCCCCTTTTCGTGATGTTCGTAGGCGTTGATGATGTCCTTGACGAGGCGATGGCGTACTACGTCCGACTTGTCGAGGAACACGAAGCTGATGCCTTTGATTCCCTTGAGGATTTTCTGGGCGTTCATCAGTCCCGACTCCATCTCTTTCGGCAGGTCAACCTGGGTGACGTCGCCGGTGATGATCGCTTTCGAGTTGACCCCAAGCCTTGTCAGGCACATCATCATCTGTTTGCTCGACGCGTTCTGGGCCTCGTCGAGGATGATGAACGAGTTGTTCAGTGTGCGTCCGCGCATGTAGGCAAGCGGCACGATTTCGATGACCCGGCGCTCGGTGAGGAACTTGAGCTTTTCGGCGGTCAGCATGTCCTGAAGCGCGTCGTAGAGTGGTCTCAGGTACGGATCGATCTTCTGGGCAAGGTCGCCGGGCAGGAATCCGAGGCTCTCGCCAGCCTCAACCGCTGGGCGGGCAAGCACGATGCGTTTGATTTTTTTCGCTTTCCACGCAGACACCGCGATGGCGACAGCCGTGTAAGTCTTTCCTGTACCTGCCGGGCCGATGGCGAAGACGATATCGTTTCCGGCGGCTTCGGCGACCATCCGGCGCTGCCCGTCGGTTTTGGCCTTGACGACGTAATCCTTTGTTTCGACGATCACGTCCTTGTCTCCGGAAAGGGCTGCCGATGGTCGGGAGACCGGTGAGAGCGCCAGACTGACGAGGGCGTTGACATCGTTTTCCAGTACTTCGCCGTGCTGGTCGGCCAGAAAGATGATCTCCCTGAAAATCTTTTCAATGGCGGTCAGATCGGGTTCGTCACCGCCGATGGTGATTTTCGCACCTCGCGCGTTGATGCGAATATCGGGGAAAGCTTCACGAACTTTTTTCAGATAGCTGTCGTATGGCCCGAAAACGATGACGGGTTCGATCCCTTCGAATTCGATCGTTTTTTCAGTCAAAAGTTTTTTCCCGTTTTGTTATTGCCGTCCAAGAGTCGATGTATCCAGATGCGGCGCGGGCTTGCTCAGATAGTTCTGCACATAATCTCGCACTCCCTCTTCGAGCGGCGTCATCTGGCCGGTGTAGCCAGCTTGCCTGAGATGGGCGGAGTCCGCACAGGTATAATACTGGTATTTGTCCCGAATCGTTTCGGGCATATCGATAAACTCGATGCTGACGGGGCGCTCCATTGCCGTAAAAGTCGCCGTGACCAGATCCCTGAAGCTGCGCGCCTGTCCGGTGCCGATGTTGAACAGTCCCGTTGCCGAGGGCGTTTCGAGCAGCCATAGCATGATTCGCGTGCAATCCTTCACATAGACGAAGTCCCGCATCTGCTCACCATCGGCGTACTGGGGATTGTGCGATCTGAAGAGCCTTACCTTGCCATTGTCGCCGATCTGGTGGAACGCCTTGAAGACGACGCTGGTCATGTCCTCTTTGTGATATTCGTTGGGACCGTAGACGTTAAAGAACTTGAGCCCCGCCGCTTTTTCAAGGATGCCGTTGCGCAGTGCCCAGCAGTCGAACAGATGCTTCGAGTAGCCGTACATGTTGAGTGGCCTGAGCCGGTCGAGCGCCTCGATGCCGTCACTGTATCCTTCGGAGCCATCACCGAAGGTTGCCGCGCTGGAGGCGTAGATGAAACGCGCATCCTTTCTGGCGCACCATGAAGCGAGCATCTTCGAGTATTCGTAGTTGTTGCGAAGCAGAAGGTTGGCGTCCTGTTCGGTGGTGGAGCTGATGGCTCCCATGTGAATCACGGCGTCGATTTTGGGGAGGCGGTCGTGTTCGAGCAGGTCGGACAGGTCGTCCTTGTGGATGAAATCGGTGTAGCGGAGACCCCTGAGGTTGAGCCATCTCCCCTCGGACGCTCTTCCGAGGTCATCGACGATGAGTACCTCATTGGTGCCGTTGCGGTTGAGCTCCCAGAGCATGGCGCTTCCGATGAAGCCGGCGCCGCCGGTTATGATAATCATGCAAAAAAGTCAAATGGTTGACAGGCAAAAAAATATACGCCCGTCTCGCCGGAAAAGCAAAAGGCCAGCCCGTAAACGAGCCGGCCCTTTACCGAGGAGTTTGAGGAGAATTTCAGGCAGATACTCTCATGAGATTGTCGTGAGCGAAGAACTTACGGCCCCAGAAGAGCCAGAACCTGACCGTTTCTACCGGCTTGCCGATGATATCCGAAATCTGCGAGTGTCTCATGCCGGTCAGCTCAGACAGGAGCACCGAAAGTTTGATGTCTGCAGCCCACTGCTTCAGTGAGTCGATCATGCCGCCATTGTTCCCGGTGGTTTCGCGTATGTCGAGATCGGCACTTTGCCCATACGCATCGATATAACAATCGCGGAAGGTCTTGAGCACTTCGGTTTCAGGTGCCTGAAGATCGGCATTCAGACACGTGTTGCTTACCAGCTCGTTCGATGCTTTCTCACTGCCGGTCATCCAGTAGGCAAGGCTGTATATGTCGTCGATCAGGTCCAGCGGGGTTTTCTTGATCTCTATCATGGTAGCTCCTTGTTCGTTTAGATAAAAAGGATAATTTTAGTCCTTTTTTAATGTAGTGAAAAAAATCCCCTGTCCAGTTTTTTTCACGAAAAATGCAAAAAATCGTTTCTTGGATGGTGCCGCGCTCGATGTTCTGACGGCACACATTTTATTTGACGTCGAAAACCGGAAAATCAATCACCATGAAAAGAGATCTCAGGGCCATACTCAATCCCGCTCTGGAGCATATCGAGACTTATAAGGTCGAGGGTGGCCAGGAGGCTGAGGTCAAGCTGAACCAGAACGAGAACCCCTTCGATCTGCCCTCGTGGCTCAAGGACAAAATTCTCGACCAGTTCCGCCTGGAGCCCTGGAACCGCTATCCCGATATTCTGCCTTACCGTGGTATGGCGGCCTATGCGTCGTTTCTTGGCGTGTCGCCGGAGTCGGTGATCATGAGCAATGGCTCGAACGAGATGCTCTACACCATCTTCATGGCTTGCCTCGGCGCTGGTCGCAAGGTGCTCATTCCCGAGCCTTCGTTTTCGCTCTACGACAAGCTGGCGCGTCTCCAGCAGGCCGAGGTTGTCGAGGTGCTGATGCATGACGATCTCTCCTTTGACGTCGATGCGATTATCGAAGCCGCCAGGCGCGAGAAGGTTGATTTTATCGTACTCTCCACGCCGAACAATCCGACCAGCAAGTCGCTGACGCACAGCCAGATCGAACGCATTGTCGATGCTGCCGACGCCATCGTGCTGGTTGACGAAGCTTACGTCGAGTTCTCACGGGAGCAGTCAGCGCTTGACCTGATCGGCCGTTACCCGAACCTGATTGTGCTACGTACCATGTCCAAAGCGCTTGCGCTCGCCGGAATGCGTATCGGCTTCGCGATTGCCAATCCGGAGCTGCTGGCTGAAATCTCCAAACCGAAGATTCCCTTCGCCTCCAGCCGACTGGCCGAAATCACCCTGCTAGAGGTGCTCCAAAACTATTCCCTCGTGACCGACGCCGTGAAGTACATCCTCGGCGAGCGAGCGCGCATCGAGGCGGAGTTGGCAGGAATTCCTGGCGTCTATACCTTCGAGAGCGACACCAACTTCCTCATCATCCGCGTCGCTAACGCATCCGAGGTGTTCAGAAAGCTGAAAGAGGCTGGAGTGCTGGTTCGGAACGTATCGAGCTACCCGCTCATGGAGAACTGCCTCCGCTTCAACGTCGGTATCAAGGAGGAGAATGACCGCTTGCTGGAGCTGCTGAAAAATCTCTGAGATGGCAAGTTTCAGGCAGTTGGCGGGTGAAGAGATGGGGCGGCTGACGCCTGAGACCTATGGTGCAACCGACCGTCATCCGGTGACGCTCATGCTACACAACATCCGCAGCATGTGGAACGTCGGCGCCATGTTCCGGACAGCCGACGCGGCGGGCATCGAGGAGATCGTCATCACCGGTTACACGGCCACGCCGCCCCGCAAGGAGATCGACAAGACCGCGCTCGGCGCGCAGGAGACGGTTCCGTGGCGACACTTCGCTGATCCGGTCGAGGCCATCACGGTACTGAAAGGGGAGGGTAAAAAGATTTTCGGACTTGAAATCGCCGAGAACAGCCGAAGCTACAGTTCGCTGACGGCGGACGATTTTCCGCTGGCGCTGATCGTGGGCAACGAGGTCGAGGGTATTGGCGACGCGCTGCTCAGCCACTGCGACGGTGTGATCGAGATTCCGCAATATGGCGTGAAGCATTCACTGAACGTGGCGGTGGCTGCCGGAGTGGCGCTTTTCGAGTGCGTTCGGGTGTTCAGGAAGCATGGTTGAACTTTTACGGGCCTTACGGGTTTCTTCTTTTTATTTGTTGTATATTCAGGACGGATTTTAGTGTCTCTGATCTTTTTTTCCGGTTGTTCCCTCATTACTGTTCCTTATCTGTAACCTTGCCATGCTACACTACAAAACACATGTGATTGCCGAAGATGCTCCGTGGGTGGTGTTCGTGCATGGTGCCGGAGGAAGCTCCTCCATCTGGTTTTTGCAGATCAAGGAGTTCGTCAAACACTTCAACGTCCTTCTGGTCGATCTTCGCGGCCACGGTCGCTCCAAGCATATCACCACGTCCAAAGAGGTGCGGCATTACAACTTCGAGGTGATCACGCGCGACATCATCGAGGTGCTCGACGCCCTGCAAATCCAGCAGGCGCATTTCATCGGTATCTCTCTTGGCACCATCATCATCAGAAATCTCGGCGAGCTGTCCCCGGAGCGGGTGGCGTCGATGGTGATGGGGGGCGCGATCATCCGCCTCAATGTGCGGGCCAAGGTTCTGGTGGCTGTCGGCAATTTTTTCAAAAGCCTGGTGCCTTACATGTGGCTCTACAGTTTCTTCGCGTGGATTATCATGCCAAAAGCCCGCCACCGCAAGTCCCGCATCATGTTCGTGAACGAAGCCAAGAAGGTTGCGCAGAAGGAGTTCATGCGCTGGTTCACGCTCACCTACGAACTCAATCCGCTGCTCAAATATTTTGAAGAGAAGGATACCGGCATTCCGACGCTCTATCTCATGGGCGACGAGGATTACATGTTCTTGCCGGCGGTCGAGTATATTGTCAACCGCCACACCAATTCCTACCTTCAGGTCATCAGCAATTCGGGGCATGTTTGCAACATTGACCAGCCCCAGGAGTTCAATTCACGCGCGATCAAATTCCTCTGTAACGTCAGCTTGCAGTCTCTGCCCGAAAGTGTTGACACCATGCCTCAACTCGCCGCTGTTTAACAGACCTGCCCGTTATATTTTGTCATTGCATGTTCGACGCCCAGCGAGGCGAAGTCGAGCACTGCGTTGGCGCACACCGGCATCACCTTGTCGATGCATTTGCGCTCTTCAGCTGTAAATTTCGACAGCACAAACGACGAGAGTGAGGCGGGCATGTTTTCTCCGCCAACCCCGACGCGCAGCCGCGCGAACTCCTCGCTGCCGAGGCTCTGGATGATGTGCTTCAGTCCGTTCTGTCCGCCCGCCGAACCTTTCGCCCGAATCCGTATGGTACCCAGCGGAATGTTCACATCGTCGCAAATCACCAGTAAGTCCTCCCGCTGGATTTTCCAGAAATTCATCGCCGCCACGACGGCATGACCCGACAGGTTCATGTAGGTCATCGGCTTGACAAGAATCAGCGGCCCGCCGGGCGCGGCGATTTTCGTGAACCGGAAATTGCCCTTGCCCGACGAAAACGGCGAGCTTCCCGCAAGATGGTCGATGACGTCGAAGCCGATATTATGCCTCGTTGCCGCATGCCGAAGTTCCGGGTTGCCAAGGCCGACGATAAGTTTCATGCGCGTTTCAGAAGTGTTCAGTTTGTGATTTGGTGCCGGAATATAAGAACGTCAGCGTGGAGCGGGAAATCATGAAGAATCAGAAATGATTTGCATAAAAAAAGGGAGCGTTTCCGCCCCCTTTTTGTCCATTTTTCAAATTCTTTAAAGATCCGCTTGTGGCATGGCCTGCACTTCGGCGGCGGTGAAGACCGGACCCTCTTTGCAGATGTATACTGAGCCGACGTTGCAGCGGCCGCATTTGCCTACGCCGCATTTCATGCGGTTTTCAAGCGTGGTGTAAACGTTTTCTGCCGTGAACCCGAGTTTTTCGAGCGCTGCGAGCGTGAACTTGATCATGATCGGCGGCCCACAGAGCACGGCAATGGTGTTCTCCGGTGACGGGGCGGCTTGCTCCAGCACCGTCGGCACGAAGCCGACGTGATCCTGCCAGTCCGGGGTTTCGCCTCCGGGATCGACCGTGAGCACGAGACGCACGTCGTCGCGCTGTTTCCATTCGTCGAGCTCGTTCTTATAGACGAGGTCGGCCACGGTTCTCGCGCCATAGACAATCGTCACGTCCTTGTACTTTTCCCGCTGGTCGAGGCACGACCAGATGACGCTGCGCGTCGGGGGAAGGGCAATGCCGCCTGCGATGAAGAGCAGGTTTTTGCCTTCAAAGCCTTCGATCGGAAAGCGGTTGCCGTACGGGCCGCGGAAGGTCACGATGTCGCCTGCGTCGGTGTTGGCGAGCGTCGAAGTGACGCGCCCTGACTGCCGGAAGGTACATTCGATGTACTCCTTGCGGGTCTCCGGGCTGGCGACGCAGAAGGTGCTTTCGCCCTCGCCGAAGACGCCGTAGAGGCCGAACATACCGGTTCGGTAATTAGCCTTGAAGAACTCGTGATCCTCCTCTTTGACGAATTCAAGCCTGAGCGTGTTGACGCCGGGGGCTTCCTGACGCTTCGACACAACCCGCATCGGAAACGGGCTGTAGATCATGTCGTGGGTATGGTATCGGTCTTGTGTCACCTCGGTAAATTTGTAATCGCTTGCAGAGTTTCGGTAATACCCATGTCCACCGGGCACTGGCGGGTGCAGCGGCCACAGCCGGTGCAACTGTTGACGCCGAACTTGCCGCGGTAGTAGCTGAACTTGTGCATGATGCGCTGTCGCCACCGGGTCGATTGCGTGTTTCTCGGATTGTGGCCGGAGGTGTGCATCGTGAAGAGCGGGAAGGAGCAACTGTCCCAGTTTTTGCGACGGATGCCCTGATAGGTGTCGCCCTCGTCCTGGATGTCGAAGCAGTGGCAGGTGGGGCAGAGGAAGGTGCAGCTTCCGCAGCCGACGCAGCGCAGGGCGATGTCTTTCCAGAACTGGCTTTCGAAGTTCTCCTTGTCGCCGAGCCACGCCATCACCTTTTCGAGATCGAACTTTTCTGCGACCTGCGGCAGGGGTGCCGCTTCAGCGGAACTCTCCTGCAAGAGCGACGAAATGGTGTCGAGAAGCGCCGTGCCCCGGTCGGTCATCGCCTCGACCTGCCAGCCGCTGCCGTCCGAGAGCGGGCGGAGCATCACGTCTGCGCCTTTGGTGCTGTCGGGCGAGAGCTTCACCGAGGTGCACATGCAGAAGTCGTCGGCCTGCGAGCAGGCGATGGTGACGATCACCGAGTTGTTGCGGCGTTTGAACCAGTAGTCGTCCTTGTAGTCCCATCCGAAAAGTGGGTCGTCAATGGCGAGGCCCGAAGCGTCGCATGGGCGGACGCCGAAGAAGACTCGCTTCTGTTCGGGCGGCGTCATGGTTTCGCTGTCGATCTGCTGCTTGCTGATCTTGTACTTGATGAGCGGCTCGGTCTGCGGGAAAAACTGATCCTTGATGGTGCGCTCGGTCAGCACGAGGTCGAGGACCATGTCGCTGGCTTTCTGAACCTCGCCGAAGGTGCTCATTTCGTGGCGCTTCACGGGCGCGAGCACGCTGAATCCGGCTTTTTGCCACGCGCCAAGGCAGTCGTCGAGTTTATTCTTGGGAAGTATTCTGGTCATGCTTGTCCGGATGCTTAAAGAATGAAGGTCTCGGGGTCGTCCTGCTTGAAGCTCGCGAGCACCGGTTTCTGGTCGCTGTTTTCGCCAGCGACGTAATCGAAGGCGCTGCGCACCTCCTTGCCCATGCGGTAGTTGACGAGCCGGAGCGGGATGTTCACCGGGCAGGCGCGGTCGCACGCGCCACAGGCTGCGCAGCGTCCGGCCAGGTGGAAGGCGCGGACGAGGTTCCATTCGAAGTTGCCGAGGGTGTGCGACGAGGTGCTGATCCACTGCGGCTGGTTGACGTCCACGATGCAGCGGCGGCAGTAGCACATCGGGCAGACCTGGCGGCAGGCGTAGCACTTGATGCACTTCGAGAACTCCTCTTTCCAGTACTCGAAACGCTCTTCCGCGCTCATCGCTTCGATTTTTTCGGCGGCTTCGATGACGTGTGGCGGTGGCGTGTGGTTTCGGATTTTTTCGCCAATGCTGAAATCCGAAATGTTTCGTCCTTCGAGTGGTACGACATCCTTGCCGTTCTCGATGGCGTAACCGAGAATCACCACCTGCTCCGGCTTGAGCTGGGCTTCGGAGATGAGAATATTGACGCTGCGGATGCCGTCCGGTTTGAGGAAAACCCCGACTTTCTTGCCGTCCGAAAGCAAGCCTTCGGCGACCAGATAAGTCGAGAGGTTGGCGATGCAGGCCGCGTCGAGCACGAACTTCTCGGCCTCTTCGGGCGTGCGGGCGAAGAGTGGACGGCGGCGGTCGGCGGTCGAACCTGCGCCGAAGCCGATGACCAGCTTCACCTCGCCAGACGAGAGCAACGCGGCGGCTTCACTTCTGTATTGTTCCTGTATTCCCATTGATTAGTACGAAGACTGGGTTTCGATGACTTTCTGCAGCTCCTGGTACTGCGTGAACGGGCCGAGCTTGCGGGTGTTGTCGGTGATCTCGTTGATGAGTTCGGCGAACTTGGCCCCCTCGGCGGCGCTGATCCACGAGAAGCGGATGCGCTCTTCCGGAATGCCGGTGAAGGCGAGCAGGGCGCGGAAGACCGTCCAGCGGCGGCGGGCGTGGTAGTTGCCCGCGGTGAAGTGGCAGTCACCGGGATGGCAACCGCTCACCAGCACAGAATCGGCTCCTTTCTGCAAAGCTTTGAGGATGAACATCGGGCTGATGCGTCCCGTGCAGGGCAGACGCACGATTCTGACGTTCGGCGCGTATTTCAGACGGCTCGTGCCCGCGAGGTCGGCACCGGCGTAGGTGCAGTAGGTGCAGACAAAAGCCACGATTTTCGGTTCAAATGGTTCGCTCATCGGCTGAATCGGTCGCTTGTTTGGTTTCAGTTGCTGTCACGGTGCTCAGAGAGCCATCACTTCGGCGAAGATCTGCTTTTCAGTGAATCCTGCCAGATCGATACTGTTCGATCGGCAGAAGGTTACGCAGGTGCCGCATCCCTGGCAGAGGCCTGGATTGACGCTGGCGACCTCTTTGACAAGGTTTCCGTTTCTGTCCCTGATCTCTTTCTGCTCAATGGCGTTGTACGGGCAGGCATAAACGCAGCCCCAGCATCCGGCGCAGGTTGATTCGCCGACTGCAGCCACTACCGGCTCGCGTTCGAGCTGCTCGCGGCTGAACAGGCCGAGTACCTTGGCCGCCGCCGCTGAAGCCTGCGCGACCGAGTCGGGAATATCCTTGGGCGACTGGCACGCTCCGCAGAGGTAGATGCCGGCGGTGGCGGTTTCGACCGGGCGCAGCTTCAGGTGCGCTTCGTTGTAGAAGCCGTACTCGTCGTAGCCGATGCCAATGCGTTTGGCGAACTCCTTCGCGTCCGGCTGGGGCACGATGGCTGTGGCGAGCACCACCATGTCGGCGGCTACCTCGACCGGCTTGCCGAGCAACGTATCGACGCCACGTACAATGAGCTTGCCGTTCTCCTCGAACACCTTGCTGACGCGGCCACGCAGGTACTCGGCCTCATCCTCCTCGATGGCGCGGCGGGTGAACTCGTCATACCCCTTGCCCGCGGCGCGAATATCCATGTAGAATATCTTGCTGTTGCTGCCGTGATGTTTGTGCGCGTAGAGCATGGCGTGTTTGGCCGTGTACATGCAGCAAATCTTGGAGCAGTATTTGACGCCCTTTGACGGGTCGCGCGAACCGGCGCACTGGATGAACACAATCGTGTCGGGCACCTTGCCGTCCGAGGGGCGCTTGATGACGCCGCCGGTCGGGCCGCTGGCCGAAGCGAGGCGCTCGAAGCTCAGGCCGGTAATCACGTCTTTGTACTTGCCGTAACCGTACTCGCCATAAACGCTGGTGTCCTGAATCTGGAAGCCGGTGGCCACTACGATTGCGCCGATCTCGAACTCCTCAAAGGTGTCCTGCATCTCGAAATCGATGCAGTTCTCGATCTGGCAGGTCTTCTGGCAGATTTTGCACTTGCCGTTCTTGAAGTAGGTGCAGCGGTTCTTGTCGATCACCGGTACGTTCGGCACCGCCTGCGCGAATGGCGTGTAGATCGCCGTGCGGTTGCCGATGCCGCATTCGAATTCGCTCGGAATCTTCTTGACCGGGCACTTCTGGATGCAGTCGCCGCAGCCGGTGCACTTGTCCATATCGACGTAGCGCGTCTTCTTGCGCACCTTCACCTTGAAGTTGCCGATGTAGCCGTCAACCTCTTCGACCTCCGAATACGTCAGCACCTTGATGTTTGGATGCTGTATCGCTTCAACCATGCGCGGCGTCAAAATACACTGCGAGCAGTCGAGCGTCGGGAAGGTTTCGGAGAGCTGCGACATGTGCCCGCCGATGGACGGCTCGCGCTCGACGAGAATGACCTCGCGTCCGGCTCCGGCGATGTCGAGCGCCGCCTGGATACCCGCGATGCCGCCGCCGATGACCAGAGCGCGGCGCGTGACCGGCACGGAGATCGGTTTCAGCTCGTTGTTGCGTTTGACCTTTTCGACCAGCGAGCGGGTGATCTCGATGGCTTTTTCGGTGGCCTGATCCTTGTCCGAATGCACCCATGAGCACTGCTCGCGGATGTTGGCCAGTTCGAGCATGTACGGATTGAGCCCCGCCTCGGCGCACGCCTTGCGGAAGGTCGTTTCGTGCATCCTCGGCGAGCAGGCCGCCACCACGACGCCAGTCAGGTTGTTCTCTCTGATCGCGCGTTTGACCGTTTCCTGCCCTGGATCGGAACAGAAATATTTATACTCGTTGCAGATTTCCACGCCGGGATGGTCGGACAATGCCTTGACAAGGTTGCCCGTATCGACCTTCGAGGCGATATTTTCACCGCAGTGACAGACGAAGACTCCTATTTTAGCCATCCTGAAGCCCTGAGTTGATATTGTTTCCGGCACCGGAGCGAAAAGCGCCGCATGCCACCAGACTATGGGGACAATCAGTCCCGAATACTGCTGTTTTCAGCAGTGAGTTTCAAGCTTTGCGTGTTGAGATTCCTTTCTTGCCCGATTCCCTTTTGTTTCAGATACATGTCTTGAAAAACAGTATGCTGAAAATGGTTTTGGACAATCAGGTCAATGACCCGCCGGGTGACGGGATGTTGCCGGAGCCGGGCAGACGAACTACCTGATTAAAACTTTCAATGTACGATTCAAACGTCTTTTTTCTCATACACCGCGACCAGATTAAAGGTTTCTGAGCATACCGGTCGCCGGAACGAAGTGTTTGTCGAGTGCGACCTCTTCAGGACTCGCGCCGCAAGCCATCGCGACCAGATCGGAAATGTAGTACACCGGCATTTCGCCGATGTCGTTGTACCGTTTGCGCATTCCTTCCTGACGCATGTCGAGGTTGGTGTGGCAGAGCGGACAGGCCACCACGAACGCGCCAGCGCCGTTGACGGTGGCGTTTTTGGCGATTTTGTGGGTCAGGTCCTCGATCATCTCTTGTTGAGCCATCGTCAGACCCGCGCCGCAGCACTCGACCTTGTAGGCCCAATCCACCGGTTTGGCGCCAATCGCTTCGACGATCTCCTCCATCTTGGTCGGATTTTCGGGGTCGTCGTAGCCCATCGCGTCGAACGGACGCACCAGCAGGCAGCCGTAGTAGCAGGCGAGAGGCAGCTCCTTGAGCGGATGGGTGACCCGCTTCTTGATCTCTTCAGCGCCCATGCCTTCGAGCAGTTGCATGACGCCGATGAAGCGAGACTTGAGTTCGGTCTCGCGCCCCATTGCGCTCTTCAGTTCTTCGCGCAGCTCCGCGGACTCCATGAGCGCTTTGCGGGCGGTTACCTGGCGGTTCAGGCAGGCGGCGCAGGGGGCAAGCACGTAGTCGAGGCCCTGCTGGTCAGCGAGCGCCTGGTTCCGCGCCGGAAGCAGCACGGAGAGTTTGTGGTTGGTGGCGTGGGCCGAACTTGCGCCGCAGCAGTTCCAGTCCTCGATTTCGTGGAGCCGGATGCCGAGCCGGTCGCACATCTTGCGAATCGAGATGTCGTAATCCTTCGCCGTGCCGGAGAGCGAGCAGCCGGGGTAGTAGCCGATGGTCATGCCGGAGGTGATCCTGACCGGTTCGTCCGCCTTGAAGGTGCGCTTGACGGGTTTGCGTTTTGGCGCAGTCGTGTGGCTTTCCTGTTCAGCAATTTTGAAAATCTTTTCGATCTGCTCCTTGTGCTCGACGGTCTCCTTCGAGGTAAAGGCGGTCACGGGATTGATCTTGCCCTGCTTCATCATTTTGAGGCCTGCGCCAGCGTCCTGCAGGAAAGTGCGGGTGCGCAGCTTGTAGCTGTTGACCAGCGCCAGCTCCTGCAATCTTCCGCTCTTGCGCACCGTGTTGAGGAATGACGTGTGGAAGGCCGTAACCAGTTTTTTGCCTTGTCGGATGAAACAATGCCGCTCTTGAGCGCCATCTCGCGGACGGCATCCATCGTACCGGCGATCTCCATGTTCTGCGGGCAGCGGGCCGTGCAGGTCATGCAGCCGATGCAGTACCAGAGCGAATCGCTGCGCATGGCATTTTCGACGTAGCCGGCTTGCACGAGGCGCATGATCCTCGCCGGAGGGTTGTCCATGAAGCCCCCGGCGGGACATCCCGCGGTGCATTTGCCACACTGATAGCAGCAAGCATAGTTGTTGCCTGTTGTCTGTTCGAGCTGCCGCTTCAATGAATCTGTACGGATAGTATGCTCCATCGATTGATGACTGCTGATGTTATGGTATCTTGGAAACGGCCTGACGTTTCAGGCGCCGGTGAGCCGTTTGGCTGCGGTGATACGTAAAATTCTACGTCAAGGTTTCGGGAGTGCCTGCTGTTTTTGGATGAATTCGTGTGGGTTCTACAAGGACAAGAGCTTTTATTGTAACAAAAAATACACTAATGTCCAATTAAGGGGGTTTATTTTCTTAGCCTTTCCTGAACGTCGTATCAGTGTGACATGTACAATCCCATAAAAGACAAACAACGACGACTATGCTAAAAGAGTTCAGAGAATTTGCCCTCAAGGGCAATGTGGTTGATATGGCTGTTGGCATCATCATCGGCGGAGCCTTCGGCGCATTGGTCAATTCGCTGGTAAACGATCTCTTGATGCCGCCGCTCGGCCTTCTTCTGAAAGGGGTCGATTTTTCAAATCTTTTTGTCGTCCTGAAGGATGGCTCTCAACCGGGGCCCTACATCGCTTTGGCTAACGCCAAAAGCGCCGGGGCAGTGACGCTCAATTACGGTCTGTTCGTCAATGCGCTTATCGGCTTCCTGATTATGGCCTTTGCAGTGTTTCTCGTGATGCGGTCGATCAACCGGCTTCGACGCATGACTGAAAAATCAGCCGCTCCAGCCGCCGCACCTCAGGCCAAAGAGTGTCCGTTTTGCTTCTCGACCATTCCCCTCAAAGCTGTGCGGTGCCCGAATTGCACGTCGCAGTTGTAAAAAACAGATAAGCCGGCAACTTCCGGACGACAAACAGTCGGTTTTTTGGAAGTTCCCCTATGGAGATCAACGGCTTTTTGTTTATGATTAAATTTGTTTTAACAAAAATTTAGCGCAGCTGCTTCAACGATATTCCGAAAACAGGAACCATGTTCGACGAGATAGAATTTGACAAGATCAAGAGACTTCCCAAATATGTGTTTGCCGCCGTTAACGAGCTGAAGATGGCCGAGCGCCGGGCAGGGGAGGATGTCATCGATTTTTCGATGGGCAATCCTGACGGACCGACACCCCAGCACATTATCGACAAGCTTGTCGAGAGCGTTGGCAAGCCCAAGACGCATGGCTATTCAGTTTCGAAAGGTATTTACAAGTTGCGCGGCGCTATCGGCGGCTGGTATCGCGACAAGTACAACGTCGATCTCGATCTCGACCGTGAGGTCGTGGTGACGATGGGTTCCAAAGAGGGGTATGTCCACCTCGTCCAGGCGATCACCAACCCCGGCGATCTGGCCATCGTGCCCGATCCGTGCTATCCGATTCACTCGCAGGCGTTCATTCTCGCTGGTGGCAACGTGCATCGCATGAAGCTGGAGATGAACGAGGACTACACGCTCGACGAGGAGGCCTTTTTCCACAACCTCGAAACCGCGCTTCGTGAATCGTCGCCCAAGCCGAAGTACCTCGTGGTCAACTTTCCGAACAATCCGACCACGGCCACCGTCGAGCTGCCATTCTACGAGCGCCTGGTCGATCTAGCGCGTCGCGAGCGATTTTACATCATCAGCGACATCGCCTATGCCGAAATTACCTTCGACGGCTATGTGACTCCCTCCATTCTTCAGGTGCCAGGAGCGAAAGATGTGGCGGTCGAAAGCTACACGCTTTCGAAGACCTACAACATGGCCGGCTGGCGCATGGGCTTCATGGTCGGCAACGCCAAGCTTGTCGGTGCGCTCGAAAAGATCAAGAGTTGGCTCGACTACGGCACCTTCACGCCGATCCAGGTCGCCTCGACCATCGCGCTCACTGGCGACCAGAGCTGCGTCCGCGAGATCAGCGAGGTGTATCGCAAGCGGCGTGACGTACTCATTTCAAGCTTCGCCAACGCAGGCTGGGATATTGTTTCCCCGAAGGCCTCGATGTTCGTCTGGGCGAGAATTCCCGAACAGATGCGTGCTATGGGTAGCCTCGAATTCAGTAAAAAGCTGCTCATCGAAGGCAAGGTTGCGGTCAGTCCCGGTATCGGCTTCGGCACCTACGGTGACGAATACGTCCGCGTGGCGATGATCGAGAACGAAGAGCGAATCCGTCAGGCTGCGAGGAATATCAAGCGCTTTTTGAAGAATAACGCCGGGCAGTGAGCGTTTGCAGATTTTGTCGGTGAAGGAATAAAGCAAAAAGGGAGCGACAGTGCTCTCTTTTTGCTTTTACTTTTGCTCCGTTACTCCTCGCTTTCGAACAGCTCCAGTACAGCCTGGGGGATAGCTTGCAGCACATCCACTGATGATACAAGGCTTGAAACGTTCGATGCGAGATCTCCGGCTCTGCCGTGCAGCCAGGCGGCTGCGGCTGCGGCTTCGTGGGTGTCGAGGCCCTTGGCGGCAAGAGCGCCGATCATGCCGGAAAGCACGTCGCCGGTGCCTGCCGAGGCGAGCGCTTCGGTGCCGCTGTTCGAGATGAGCACCATGCCTGATGGTGAGGCGACGAAGGTTGGCGTGCCCTTGAGGAGCAGGTTGGCGTTCCACTCCTCGGCGAGCATCCGGGCTGTGTCGATCGGTGAGACCATGATGTCCTCGACCGACAGGCCGGACAATCGGCTGCATTCGCCCGCGTGTGGCGTCAGCACGGCGTCTTCGAGGTCGGTTACCCTGTCGAACAGATTGCGCTCGGCGATTGCGTAGAGTGCGTCGGCATCAAGCACCAGCTTTTTGCCAGCGATCTCAGGCGTGCAGAGCAGTGTTTCGAGCAGTTCCTGCGCTTCTTCGCTGCGCCCCAGGCCGCAGCCGATGACGATGGCGTCGGCCCATTTGGCTTTTTCGATAATGGAAACCATATCTCGCCCGATCACTACTACTTCAGGGGCGAAGCTGTGCATCACCGATGCCTGGCCGTCCGGCAGCGAGCAGCAGACGTAGCCTGCGCCGGTCTTGACGGCCGCGCGAGCGGCGAGCAGAGCCGCGCCGAGCATCGAGCCGCCGCCGTCCGCCGAGCCGGTAACGAGCAGCACCTTGCCGTTCAAGTGCTTGGCGCTCGACGGGTCGCGCAGAAGGTAGCTCTCTGCCGCGAAGGTTTCATCTACCAGCAGGCAGGAGGTCGGTTCGACGAGGAACTCCGGAATCGAAATTTCAGCAGTTTGAATTTCGCCGCAGAGCGACGGTCCGGCATTCTGGAAAAAGCCGGTTTTGAGGAAGGCCATCGTGACGGTCATGTCCGCCTTGACGCAGGGATTGGCGCTGCGTCCGTTCGTTGCGTCGAGTCCAGAGGGAAGATCGACTGCTACCGTAACGGCTTCGGATTGGGCGTTGATAAAGTTGATGAGTTCGATGGCCGATTTTGCCGGTTCCGGGAGTTGCGGATCGTCAGGATCGATCCTGAGGCCGGTACCGAAAATGGCGTCCACGACGACCTGGTATTCGGTTGCTCCAACAGCCGTGCGAGCCTCGTCGATGCCGGCAAAAATTCTGAGTCCCTCGTTGTAGCGCCGGTACGCCTTGAGGATGTGCAGTCCTTCGAGGTTTACTCCGGCGAGGTCATCCTCCGGCCAGACGAGCAGCACATCGACCTGCGCCCCTTTGTTCAGCAGATGCCGCGCCACGACGAAGCCGTCGCCGCCGTTGTTGCCCTTGCCGCAGACGACGAGCACTGAAAGCCCGTCGAGACTCCGCCCGCTCTCGAACCGCTCGGCGATCATCCTAACGGTTTCGCGCCCGGCAAGCTCCATCAGCCGAGTCTCACCGGTGCGCAGCTCCTCGATGGCCGCCCGATCCGCCAGGCTCATCTCCCTCGCCGTCAATACCGGATTCATCGTTTCGCTCCTTCTTCGTTCCTTTCTTACAATTCTTCAAGATGCAACGCCGATTCAAGCGCGTGCTCGTAAGCGTGCAGCAGTTCGTCAATCATAAACTCCGCAACCGGTTGTCCGTTGACGGCGATGCTGCCTCTCTCTGGCAACACCTTGCCGATGACGCGCACCGGGACGTTCAGACGGTTGGCCTCCTCGATGAGCGCTCCGACCTTGCCGGTATCGGCCGAGATCACCACGCGCCCTTGAGCCTCAGAGAAGAGCTGCTTCTGGATAGCTGCGTCCTCCTTGCAGGAGCATTCGAGATCGACCTCGAAGCCGAGCATCCGGTCGCGGTTCATGATTGACTTTTCGGCAAGCGTGACAGCAAGGCCGCCATCGGAAACGTCGTGCGCCGAGTTGATGAGCTTCTTCGAGGCGAGCGTGACGAGCAGTTCCTGAAGGTTTTTCTCATGGTTCAGATCGACCGCGGGCGAGTCTGTGCCCGGTGTGCCGTACTGCATCACGAGGTACTCCGAACCGTCGAGCGAAAGTTCGGGATCGCCGAGCAGCACGATGGCGTCGCCAGCTTCGCGGAAGGTCGATTCCACCAGATTGTCGATGTCCTCGAGCAGGCCGATCATGCCGATGGTGGGCGTTGGGTAGATCGCCGTGCGTCCGCCGCCGAGCGAGGTTTCGTTGTAGAAGCTGACGTTTCCGCCGGTGACTGGGGTGTCGAACATGCGGCAGGCGTCGCCCATGCCCTCGACGGCTGTTTTGAACTGGAAGTACACCTCGGGCTTGTAGGGATTGCCGAAGTTGAGGCAGTTGGTCACGGCAAGTGGTTTCGCGCCGGTGCAGGCGATGTTGCGCGCGCACTCGGCCACGGCAATCGCGCCGCCCGCTTTCGGGTTGAGATAGACGTAGCGCGAGTTGCAGTCGGTCTTCATCGCGAGGCCCTTTTTGGTGCCCTTGATGCGGATCACCGCCGCGTCGGTCTGGCCCGCCGGGGTGAGGGTGTTGGTCTGCACCATTGAGTCGTACTGCTGGTAGACCCACGCCTTGCTGGCGATGTTCGGGCGGGAGAGCAGTTGCAGCGAGAGCGCCTTGAAGTCGAGCGAATCGTCCGCCGCGAGGTCTGCCGCCGGAGTGTCGGGTTTTTTCTCGACTGCCTCACGGATGTAGACCGGCGCGCCACCGCCGAGCACAAGTGACATGGCCGGAATCTCGGCGACCACCTCGCCGTGGTGGCGTACGCGCAGCATGTTGTCGTCGGTCACCTGGCCGATCACCACCGCGCTCACGTCCCATTTTTTATAGACGTCGATGATCTCCTGCTCGCGCCCTTTTTCGGCCACGATCAGCATCCGCTCTTGTGATTCGGAGAGCATCAGCTCGTAGGCGGTCATGCCTTTTTCGCGGGCGGGCGTCAAGTCGAGGTCAATCTCGATGCCGCCGCTGCCGGTCTTCTCGATGCCGCGCGCGCTCATCTCCGAGGTGGAGCTGGTCAGCCCAGCCGCCCCCATGTCCTGCAAGCCTACCACTGCGCCAGTTGCGATTGCTTCGAGCGTGGCTTCGAGCAGCAGCTTCTCGGCGAAGGGATCGCCCACCTGCACGCTCGGGCGTTTGTCTTCCGACGCTTCGCTGAGGTCTTCCGATGCGAAGGTTGCGCCGTGAATGCCGTCGCGGCCGGTTGATGAACCGACGATCAGCACCGGATTGCCCTTGCCCTTGGCCGTGGCGCTCACGGTTTTGTGATGCTCCACGAGGCCGACCGACATGGCATTGACCAGCGGGTTGCCGGTGTAGCAATCCTCGAAGTAGATTTCGCCGCCGACGGTCGGCACACCAAACGAGTTGCCGTAATCGCCGATGCCGCGCACCACGCCGTCCACGAGATAGCGCACGCGAGGGTCGCGCGGCGAGCCGAAGCGTAGCGAGTCGAGCGACGCCACCGGCCTTGCGCCCATCGTGAAGATGTCGCGATGAATGCCGCCGACACCCGTGGCCGCGCCCTGGTAAGGCTCGACGGCTGAAGGGTGGTTGTGCGACTCGATCTTGAACGCCACGGCAAGGTTGTCGCCGATGTCCACAAGTCCGGCGTTCTCCTCGCCCGCCTGCGTCAGCAGCGAAGCGCCGTCGCGAGGCAGGGTTTTGAGCACGGCGATGGAGTTCTTGTAGCTGCAATGCTCGGACCACATCACCGAGTAGATCCCAAGCTCGGTAAAGCTGGGTGTCCGGCCAAGGACTTCACAAATCTTGGCATACTCCTCTTCGTTTAGCCCATGCTCCTGGGCCAGCTTCAGGTTTACTTCAGGTTCGGTGCTCATGGTATGGTGGAAATTTTTACAGGTCTAACAGGTCGAACAGGACATGTCGACCGAATAGCATTGAAAATGAAAAATCTGACTGAGGTTTGCGTCCTCATCGTCCACAAAACAGGGCGGGCACAAGACCCGCCCCTGCAAGGTTACTCATTCGCGCCGCAGCAGTTTTTGTATTTCTTGCCGCTGCCGCAGGGGCAGTCGTCGTTGCGGCCCGGTTTTTTTTCGGCTCGCACCGGCTGCTGAACGACGATTTCGTCGCCGGGCATCGAGAGCGTGGCGTTCATTCCGCCATCCGCAGCGATTTCGTAGGCGCTCTCTGCTTCGGCGTGCTGCGCCACGAGGCGCTCCTGGCGCACGGCCTGGCGGCGCTGTCGAGCCTCGATCTCCTCCGACTCCTCCTGCGAGACCGGGAAGAGCCTGAATGCCACCGACAGGGTTTCGTGCTCGATTTCTCGCAGCAGCTCGACGAACAGCTTGTAGGCCTCCTGCTTGTATTCGAGCAGCGGGTCTTTCTGGCCGTAGGCGCGGAGGTTGATGCCTTCGCGCAAGCTGTCGATTTCGCGAAGGTGCTCGCGCCACTTCTGGTCGATCACCGAGAGCACGGCGTACTTTTCGATCTGCTGCATGATCTCGTCCGGGAGCGAGTTCTCCTTGCGGTGGTAGAATTCGCTGGCAGCTTTGTAAAGCGCTTCGGCGGTCTGCTCGAAGGGCTCGCGCTCGAAGGCCGACGCATCGGGACGGAATTCGACCGAAAGCTCACGCAACACCTGCTCTTCCAGCCCCGCAGGATCGTTCGACTCGTGGAACTTCTTGACCACGGTGTGGCAGTAGTCCTGCAAAAGATCCATGATGTCGCTCTTCAGACGCCCCATCTTGAGCGCCTTGCGGCGGCGGGCGTAGATCACCTCGCGCTGCTGGTTCATGACATCGTCATATTCGAGCAAACGCTTGCGGATGGCGAAGTTCTGCTCTTCGACCTTCTTCTGTGCGCGCTCGATCGATTTGGTGATCATCGAGTGCTCGATCACATCGCCCTCTTCGTGGCCCAGCCTGTCCATAACCGCGATGACGCGATCCGAGCCGAACAGGCGCATCAGCTCGTCTTCGAGCGAGACGTAGAAGATCGATTCGCCGGGGTCGCCCTGGCGTCCGGCGCGTCCGCGAAGCTGGCGGTCGATACGGCGCGATTCGTGCCGTTCCGAGCCGAGGATGAAGAGTCCGCCTAGCTCGCGCACTCCAGCGCCGAGCTTGATGTCGGTGCCTCGACCGGCCATGTTGGTAGCGATAGTCACTGCGCCTTTCTGTCCGGCCATCGCAACGATATCCGCTTCGCGGGCGTGCTGCTTGGCGTTGAGCACGTTGTGCTGGATGCGTTTGGCGCGCAGCATTCTCGACAGCGTCTCCGACACCTCGACGCTCGCCGTGCCGACCAGTACCGGCTGGCCCTTCAAGGTCAGCTCCTGCACCTTGTTGACGATAGCATTGTACTTCTCGCGGCGCGTCTTGTACACGAGGTCGTCCTGGTCTTTACGTGCTATGGGGCGGTTGGTCGGAATGACCACCACGTCGAGCTTGTAGATTTCAAAGAACTCCGAGGCCTCGGTCTCTGCCGTACCGGTCATGCCGGCCAGCTTGCTGTAGAGACGGAAGTAGTTCTGGATGGTGATGGTAGCCATCGTCTGGGTTTCGCCCTCGATCTTGACGTTCTCCTTGGCCTCGATTGCCTGATGCAGTCCGTCACTGTAGCGGCGTCCGGCGAGCACGCGGCCCGTGAACTCGTCCACGATCATCACCTGCCCGTCCTGCACCACGTACTCGTCATCCTTTGCGAAAAGCGTGTAGGCCTTGAGGAGCTGGCTGATGGTGTGGAGGCTGTCCGAGCGCTCGGAGTAGAGACGATAGACCTCGTCCTTTTTGCGGATTTTGTCGGTCGGCTGGAGGTTTTTGTCGGCCTCGATAGCCGCAATTTCGCTCCCTACGTCGGGCAGGAGGAAGAGATCCTGATCCTGATGGCTCAGCTTGCTCAGGAACTCGCGCCCCTTCTCGGTGAGGTCAATCGTGTTGGCTTTTTCATCCACCGCATAGAAGAGTTCGTCATCGACTTCGTGCATTCGGGACGAGTTGTCCTTCAGGTATTCGTTCTCGACCGACTGAACGAGCTTGCCGATGCCGGGCTGCGAGAGCATCTTGATGAAGCGGTTGTTTTTCGGCTGGCCGCGTTTGACGCGTAACAGCGCCAGACCGGCGTCGAAATCGTTCGGTTTTTCTTTCAGGATTTTTTCCGCCTGGCCCAGGAGCGCAGCTACGAGGTTCTGCTGCGCCCGGACAATCTGTTCGATCCAGGGTTTGATTTCGCGGTATTTGGTGTCGGTGTCGGAGTTGGGGACAGGACCGGAGATGATCAGCGGAGTGCGGGCTTCGTCGATGAGCACGCTGTCCACCTCGTCAACGATGCCGAAGTAGAAGTCGCGCTGCACCATCTCCTCCTCGGAGCTTGCCATGTTGTCGCGCAGGTAGTCGAAGCCGAACTCGCTGTTGGTGCCCCAGGTGATGTCGCAGAGGTACTCGTTGCGCCGCTGGTTCGAATGGAGGCCAGCCAGGATCACGCCGGTCGAGAGCCCGTGATATTCGTAAACCGGTCGCATCCACTCCATGTCGCGCTGTGCCAGGTACTCGTTGACTGTCACTACATGCACGCCGCGCCCGGTCAGGGCGTTCAGGAAGACCGGCAGGGTAGAGACCAGCGTTTTGCCTTCGCCGGTGGCCATCTCCGCGATCTTGCCCTGATGCAGCACGATGCCGCCGATGAGCTGCACGTCGTAAGGCACCATGTCCCACACCATTTCGCGTCCCATCACGGTGTAGGTGAAGCCCTTCAGGCGGCGGCAGGTCTCCTTCACCAGAGCAAATGTTTCGGGAAGCACCTCGTCGAGAATGGCCGCGGTGGCCTCTTCGTATTCGTTACGGAGCTGTTCGAGTTCACTGTTCAGCTTCTCGTGCTCCTCGTGGCTTATGTCCGAGCGTTCGAGCTTGTGCCCTGTCTCTTTTATTTTGTTTCGAACGGGACGAGCTTGTCGCGCACCTTTTTGCGCAGCTCAACCCCTTTGTCGCGGAAAGCCTCGTCCGACAGGGAGTTGAGCGTGCCATAAATTTCATTGATTCTATCGACGATCGGCTGAATTTTCTTGATATCTTTTTCGTGCTTCGATCCAAAAATCTTTGCGAAAATTTTGAGCATGTAACCCTTGATTTCTCGATGTTTCGTAACTGTTACGGCGGCACAAGGCGCACTTTCCAATGAGCTATAAAGTACCGAATTTCAAGCGCTGAAAAAACAACCGCTGAAAAAAACATGATTTCCACGAGAACCGCGCCGCTTAACGTTTTTCGCGGCGAGCGCGATGCATTGTTGATTTGTTGATCCGACTGATCGGTCGGATGAAACGGATTGACTGCAAGCGTGAAACAGGTTTTTGTTTGCGATATATTACAGTCAAACCGATCATGCTCAATCCCTTGTGTTATGACAAACAAGAAAGCTCTCCGTGCGTCGCTTCTGGCGATTTTTCTGATCGTAACCGGTATCGCCGTCGCGGCCCCGCCGCAAGCTCTCGCGGCTCAGCGGATGACGCGCAACGTCCATACGCCGCCGCCAGGCAGCGCGGAGCGCAAGGCGATTCTCGACGCCATGCATTTGAAAATCAAGGAGTTGCACGGTTTCGACGTGGTGTTCGCCGTAAAAACAATGAATGTCAGCGGTGGATGGGCGTGGGTCCATACCTTGCCGCAGTCAAGAGATGGTCGCGACCGGTATGAAGATTTTTCTGCTTTGTTGCACAACGACAACGGGAAATGGCGGGTTGACGAAATCGCCTGCACTGAGCCGGACAATCCCGATTGCATAGACAATCCCGGTTATTTCAGGAAGCTCGCCCATCGTTTTCCCTGCGCGCCCTCGTCAATTTTCCCAACGGCAAGCTCCATTCGCTGAGCGTTATCTTGTTGTCAAATTTGCCATTTTCAATCAACCAGCATAAGGGAACCTTCAATGACGCTCAAACAAAACAATCATACTCTGGCTCTGGCGATTTTCTCTTTGCTCAGCGCTCTTCTGGTGGGTCATGCCCTCTACCACTACTTCATACTACCCGAAGAGATCGCCACCCATTTCAGGTTTTCGGGCGAACCCGATGTCTGGGGGCCGAAAACGGTCTTTTTTCTCTGGTACTTTATCATCACCGGCTTTTGTATTGTGATGTTCATTGTGGTGAACCGTGTCCTGAGACCGGGCCATCTTTCATGGCTGAACATTCCCAACAAAGAGTACTGGCTGGCGCCGGAACGCATTCACGATACCCTGCATTATGTCAGAAGCGGTATGCTGCTCTTCGGCTCCGGCAACCTGCTGTTCGTGCTCGACTTCATCAATCAGTCGTTTCAGGTCTCTCTCGGACACGCATCGAAGCTCGATCATCCCTTTGTTACTCTGGTCATGTATCTGCTCTTCTGCGTTTTATGGATTGTTGCCCTGTATCGGCGGTTTGGCAGAAAAGAGTGATGCTCCCGGTGAGATGTCCAATGTTCTGCTACGACCAGATCGATGACGATGGTTTGACAATGTTGTCGTGCAACAGGCATATTTCTTTCGTACTGCTAACGGCATGGCGGCAAAAGAGGTACATCGACTATGAAATTTTATGATGTGGTGATTTCCGGTGCCGGGCTTGCCGGTTGTTCGGCGGCGTTGTCTCTGGCCCGGCAAGGATTGCGTGTGGCCTTGCTTGACAAGGCGTGCTTCCCGAGAGAGAAGATTTGCGGAGATGGCGTAACCGCTGCTTCAACCGAGCTGCTCGAAGAGATGGGCGTGCTGGAGATGCTCCGCCAGCGGCCCGGCAGCCTGACGGAGTTCAGTGGCGCGACCTTTGTTTCGCCTGGTGGTACGGTTGTGCAGGGCAGGATTTTACAGAGCGGCAATCTGAAAGGAAGTTCCTATGTCATTCCGAGAATGGTGCTTGACGACTCCCTCGTTTCTCGCGTCAAAGAGCACTCTTCGATCACTTTTCTCGACAAGACAACCGTCACCGGTCTCATCATGGATGGCGATCGGGCTCGGGGCGTTGCTACCTCAGCCGGGGAGTTTTGCGGAAGAATCATCGTCGCTGCCGATGGCGCCTATTCGCCGATAGCCAAACAGCTCAATCTGTCGAATCACGATAAACGCCAGCAGGGATTTGCCATGCGGGCGTGGTTTTCGGGGGTCGAGGGGATGAACGATTCAATCGAGCTGTGTTATGACAAAGCGATGCTTCCGGGTTATGGCTGGATCTTTCCAGCCGGTCAAAAGCGCGCCAACGTCGGGGTTTTTCTCCTGACTCGATTCACCGATCAGCGAGCCACCAAGCGGCTCTTCGAGCGCTTCGTCACGGAAAACTCTTTTGCGGCGGCAAAGCTGAAACGCGCCGTCATGGAGCCGGGTACGCTCAAAAGCTGGCCGCTGCCGTTCGGCTCCTTCGCGGGACGGCGTGGTCGGAGCAATGTGCTGCTCGCGGGCGACGCCGGAAGCTTCATCGATCCGATCACCGGTGAAGGCATCTACTACGCGCTGAAAACCGGGCGTTACGCCGCCGAAGCGGTCGCCAACGCGCTCGAACACAACGACGAATCAGCGGCGCTGATCCGCTACGAGCAGCTCTGGCGAGGCGAGTTTTCACGCCGGGTCTATCTCCCCGGTTACGCATTTCAGCATTTCATGAACAATTCCTGGTTTGTGGACACCTTCATGCGCTACACCGCCAAAAAACAACATCGCGCCGATCTGCTCGCCGACGTCGTCGCGCATAACCGGAAACGCCGCGACCTGTTTAAACTGCTGAATCCGTTTTATTGAGCTTGGGGAGTAGGCTGGTAGCTTTTGTCATTGCAGGGCGCGTAGTGAGGCGTCAATTCGGATATTCCGGTTCTGACAGAAGGCGGTTGGCATCTTTGTAACCTATTTGAATCAGAACGACCCTATAATCTTTCGATGTGAGGATTCTGAATGAAACAAACGTTATCAGATCATGATCGCCGTCGCCTGGATGTACGCGTTGCCGAGACGGAAAAACGTACCGGAACCCAGATCGTTCTGACCGTTATCCAGCGCAGCGACTCGTATGCGGAACTGCCATGGAAAGCTTTCGCCTTGGGCGCATCTGCCGCCGGATTGGCCCTTCTTCTCCTGCACTGGCGATTGTATGATTGGTATCCTGATGTGCCTCCATTGGTTATGGTGGTGGGCATACTGGCGTCGGGCGCGCTGCTGGCATTGCTGAGCGCTGTCATTCCACGATTTGCGAGATTGTTCTTGTCCGATTATCGCGCTGAAGTTGAAGTGCAGCAGTATGCAAAAGCGCTTTTTCTTGACCGGGAGCTGTTTGCCACTCAAGGAAGGAGAGGCTTTCTGCTGCTGGTCAGTTTGTTTGAACATCGGGTTGTCATCCTGCCGGACAAGGGGCTGGATGAGCGTTTCAAGGAAGATGATGTAAAAAACATGATCGCGGCAATGACGCCGTTGCTGAAACGAAGACAAGTCGTCCAGGCATTCGATGCCGGTCTGGACTATCTGTCCCGGATACTGACAACCACCTCGTCCCAAGTCCATAGCGACGAACTGCCCAACGAAATTATCGAGGAGGAGGGAATATGAAGACGCGAGTGATACTCCTGTTACTTCCGATTGTGCTGTTTGTCAGCTCTTTACTTTTTGGCGCTGAGGTGCCTTACCTGACCGGGAGAGTCACGGACAACGCGCAGCTTCTGTCTCCAGAGGCAAGCCGGTCATTGTCGGAGAGCCTGAAAGCGCATGAACAGCGCACCGGCAACCAGATTGCCGTTCTGACGATTCCCACGCTCGACGGGGAGAGCATTGAAGATTTCGCTGTCAGGGTTTTCGAATCGTGGAAACTCGGCCAAAAAGAGAAGGATAACGGTGTTCTGATCGTCGTGGTACCCAACGACCGGCGGATGCGTATCGAAGTGGGGTACGGTCTTGAAGGCACGCTCACCGATGCAATGGCGGGGCGGATCATTCAGAACGTGATGACCCCAAAATTCAAAAACGGAGACTTTAATGGCGGTATCACCGATGGAGCAAAGGCCGTGATGCAGGTTCTTGAGGGCGAAGCATTGCCAGAGACAGCAGCCAAGTCCGAGTCGAAGCAATCGTCAGGATTCTTTGAAATGGAAGGGCCGGAGCTTTCGATTCAGGAGCGCATTCTCATTGGCGCATTTGTTTTCGGTATCATCGGATTGTTTACGGCAGTCGGAATACTGACGCCGGGGTTCGGATGGTTTTTATACTTTTTTCTGATCCCGTTCTGGGCAGTTTTTCCGATCGTTATCCTCGGCTCAAATGGCGCATTGTATTGTTTGATCACCTATCTGATCGGGTTCCCGTTAACAAAGCTTTTTATACGACAGACCGACTGGTATCAGAAGGCTGAAAAAGATTTGCGAACCAAGGGTCAGGCATCAATCGGCGGCATATCGATCAGCTCCGGAGGTTCAGGTTCGTCATGGTCGTCAGGTGGATCAAGCTTTTCGGGTGGTGGCGGATCATCGGGTGGCGGTGGCGCATCCGGTAGCTGGTAGGGTGGAAATAGATTTCTGTTGTTTTGATAAAATCTGGTGTTTGTTCTTGTTTACAACTTTCCCAGCACAAACTCGCACCTCTCGTTAACCGGCATTTTCGGTACTTCGATCAACTTGTATCCCAGCGATTCATAGACCACGCGGATGGCATCGTGGAGCGCTTTGGCTTCGGCGAGGGTTTGGGGGCGTTCGCTGTCGTTGATGTAGATTTCGGGCCACGGCGGGAGGATGAAGACCGTGCGCTCGTAGCGGCACCGGCGGTGAGCGTCGAGCCAGCTCTTCGGGATGTCGAGGCCGCGCTCGTGCAGGTAGCCGAAGATGTCGGGGATGGCGCGGTCGAAGAAGCAGCGTTCGCCAGCCTCGGCGGCGTGGTCGTGCTGGAGGAGCATCTCCGTGAAGGCGAGGCGCGCGAAGGCTTCGAGGTTGTTCCAGGGCGTGACGCCGCCGGGACGCTTCGCTTCGCGGCGGATCAGCTCGCGCGAAACCTCCGTGTAGCAGCGGTGGCCGCGGGTTTCGAGCGCTTTTACGAGCGTGCTTTTGCCACTGCCCGGCCCGCCGGTGATGATGGAGCGGCGCGTCGTTTTCGTTTCGGTCGCGATCATGCTAGCGTCAGAACAGGGAACCAGTTGGCGAGGTTGTCGCGTTCGCCCCAGTAGAGATGAATGTACGAGGCGATGGTGTTGCCGACGCGGAAGAGGCTGGTCGGAACCTCTTGGTCGCGCGCGTTGCGGATTTCGGCGATGGTGTCGATTTCGCCCTGCCGCGAGATCCGCGAGTAGTGGAATTCGTGGCCGCGCAGCTCGATGCCGTCCGCTTTTGCCGGATAGACCTTGCGGTAGCCGAGCGTGAGGCGGGCCTCTTGCATGGTAGTGTCAAGGTCGAGTACGCCGCACATCGGGTGGGTTGCGCCGTCGGCGAGGGTGAGTGTCTGGCCGAGGTACATCAGCCCGCCACACTCGGCCCAGGTTGCGCCTCCGTTGCGGCACCATTTTGCGATGGTGTTGCGCATCGTTTCGTTCGCAGCGAGCGCTTCGGCGTGCAGCTCCGGGTAGCCTCCGGCGAGATAGACGAGGTCGGCCTCGGGCAACTCGCGGTCGTGCAGCGGGCTGAAAAAGCGTATTTCGCCGTATCGACTCAGCGCCTCGATGTTGGCGTGATAGATGAAGTTGAACGCTTCGTCCCGCGCCACGGCGATCACCTTGCCCGACGTTTTCGTCGCCGGACGGATCGGCTCGACTTCCGGCAGCTCGATTTTCGCCACTTCGCGGAGGCGGTCGATATTCACCGTTTTTTCGATGTGGTCGGCCATTGCGTCGATGATGGCCTGCCGGTCGTACTCCGCCGAGGTGTTGAGGCCGAGATGGCGCTCGCCGATGGTGATGGCGCTGTTGCGCGGCAGATAGCCGAGCGGTTCGACGCCAACGTCCTTCGCGGCGGCTTCGAGATAGCTGTAGTGCGACGCGCTGCCGACGCGGTTGAAGATGACGCCCGCCACGTTGACCGTCGGGTCGAAGTGCTTGAACCCGTACAAAATCGGCGCGGCGGAGTAGGCCATCTTCGAGCCGTCGATCACCATGATGACCGGCAATCCCAGTAAAGCGGCGATCTCGGCGCTGCTGCCGTCCGATTTTTCAGCTCCGTCGAAAAGGCCCATCACCCCCTCGATCACCGAAATCTCCGCCGTCGATGCGTGGCGCGCGAAGAGCGAGCGAACGTGCTGCTTCGAGGCCATGAAGGTGTCGAGATTGAGGCCGGAGCGCTGCGTTTCTCCGGTCGAGGCGGCCATTGCGTGGAGCATCGTGTCGAGATAGTCCGGGCCGCACTTGAATGGCTGGATGGCCATACCGCGCCGCGCGAAGAGCCGCAACAGGCCGAGGGTGATCGTCGTTTTGCCCGAACCGCTCGACGGGGCGGCGATGAGGAACCCGCGGTTACTCTTCATTGCTTTCGATCAGCTTTTTCATTCCGGCGATTCCTTCGAGGATGCGCGGGCCGGGGCGCAGGTAGAGGCGGTTGTCGAACTGGTCATAGACCCGGTTGTTGCGCACGGCGCTGATGCCCTGCCAGCCAGGCCGCTTTTTCACATTGTCGGCTGCCGGGGTCTGGTTCGCCATGTACATGCAGGCGATCACGTCTGGATTTTCGCGGATGACCCACTCGGGCGAGACCTCGAAATACTCTTTTTCGACCGCGTCGCCGATGTTGCGCCCGCCCGCGTAGCTGATCAGGCGCGACACAAAGCTGTTGCGCCCGCCCGTCCAGAGCGGGTCGTTCCAGATTTCGAGGTAGATCGACGGCTTGTGCGTCTTTGTGGCGGCCTCCTTGCGATACTCCGCCAGCCCCTTCTCGATCACCGAGGCAAGGCTGTCCGCTTGCCGTACGTGGCCGGTGAGCGCACCGAGCTTGCGGAGCGCCGCTGGCAGCTCTTCGGGATCCTGGCAGCGGATGTGCTCACGGCGCAGGTGCATCTCGGCCATTTTTTTCGCAGCCTGTTCATCGGCGAGATCGACATCGAGTACGAGGTCAGGATTCATTGACGCGAGTACTTCGAGTGACGGGCGTCCGAACGAGCCGGCCACCGGCACCTTCTCGGCTTCGGCGGGCCAGTCGCAGGCGCTGGTTCTGCCCACGAGCTGCGGCCCCGCACCGATGGCGTAGAGCATTTCGGTGAGGCTCGGCGCGAGGCTGACGATGCGCTGCGGAACCTTCGCCGCCTTCTCCACTTTGTCAGTGGTCTGCGGTTTCGAGCACCCCGCCAGCGTTTGCAGGCAGAGCGCGAGGAGGATGAAAAGGGGAGTCAGTCGATTACTTTTCGAGTGAGCGGGCATACTTTTGCAGGACAAGGTTATGGGTAAAAGCGAGCGGCATCGAGAGCGCTTCGTCGAGTGTGAACCACGCCATGTCGGACACTTCGTCGGGCTGCTGCTGCAACAGGCCCGAACCGGCTCCGGCAAACACCAGCGCCACGGCGTGGAAGTTGTTCTCCGGAAAAATCTCCTCGAACCAGCCGACGAACGTGCTCGGCGCGAAGTCGAGGTTCGTCTCCTCTTTCACCTCGCGGCGGACGGCCTGTTCGACGGGTTCATAATCATCGATATGTCCGCCGGGAAGGCAACACAACTCCTTGAACGGCCTGACGTTACGGCGCGTCAAAAGGATCGTCCGGCGATCTCCGGCGGGATGGATGATGGCGGCGACGGTGGATTTCGGCATGGGCAGGGGAGTTGGTGATCTGATGCACTCACGATAAATCACCCGCAAGATAGTGCAGAGGGGTTGTTAGGGCAAGCGGTTTTCGCGGGAGGTGGGGGGATTGGTACGGGCTGGATGATGAGTACAGTTTCAGACTTTGGTATGCTTTTCTCGTTTATCGGATAGAGTTGGTTTCTTCATAGAGGTAAATAACGGGCCGTTGACGGCTTTGTTAACCGTAATGTGTCTGACGATGGCAGTTTGGACAAAGCGCGATAGCGTTTTCCACAGTATCACGGCCGCCATCTGCGAGCATCTGTTTGTGGTGTACCTCTGGTGTCATGTCAATCAAATAGTGTCGTATAATAATCTTATATTGCCTTCATTATCAACCCCAACCAGGAACGATCATGAAGCGATACAAGGTGACCCTGACTCATGAAGAGCGCCAAGACCTTGAAGCCATAAGCAGCAAGGGATCGCACGCAGCACAAACCGTTCTGAACGCCCTTATTCTGCTTGCCTGCGACGAGGGTAAATTCCAAAAGCAACGATCAATCAATGAGACGATTGCCCAAGTTCTGAACGTGAGCATGAAAACCATTGATCGAGTCAAAAAACGTTTTGTCGAAGATGGCTTAGATGCCGTATTAACCAGAAAACCATCGTCAAGAACGTTTCATCCAAGGGTTGACGGTGATCTCGAGGCCCGTCTGATTGCCTTGAGCTGTTCTGAGCCTCCGGTCGGTCACAAACGCTGGTCGCTGCGCATGCTTGCCGACAAGGTGGTTGAACTGGAGTATGTTGATCAGATCTCCCATGAAACCGTTCGACAGGCGTTAAAAAAACGAACTCAAGCCCTGGAAAGTCGAAGGCTGGGTGATTCCGCCACAACAGGATGGCGATTTCGTTGCCCAGATGGAAAGCGTTCTGGAGTTATACAAACTCCCGTATGACCCCTTGTATCCGGTAGTGTGCATGGACGAGTCGCCGAAACAGTTGATTGCAGAAACCAGAATTCCAGTTCCATCAAAACCGGGTCAGTTGGCCCGTCATGATTACGAATACAGCCGGAAAGGTGTCTGTAACATCTTCATCGCGACCGAGCCATTAGCAGGTAAACGCATGGTGAGCGTAACCGCCCAGTGGACGAAACAGGACTGGGCAAAATTCCTTGAAACGATTGAGCGCCAGTATCGTCATGCCGAAAAAATCACATTGGTAATGGACAACCTGAACACCCATAAGCCAGGTTCGCTTTATGAGACCTTCAAGCCCAAGAAAGCCCGCGCATTGCTGGAACGATTCGAATTCGTCTATACCCCGAAACACGGTAGCTGGCTCAACATGGCCGAGATAGAACTGAGGGTTCTTTCGGGTCAGTGCCTGAATCGTCGGATCGATACCATTACTGAAGTGCGGCGTCATGTTGTCGCTTGGGAGACAGAACGAAACAACAAAGAAGCGGTGATCAACTGGCGTTTCACCACTGAGGATGCACGGATTAAACTTAAATGGCTCTATCCGTCATTTTAGCATTGACATGACACTAGGTACGGAGACCCGTCTTTCGCGCGCAAAAATGGTGCTGGTTTGTTGCAACGGCTACAGATGCCTTTGGCATTTTCAAGAACCTCTGCCACCACGTCAGGATTTCGGACAAATATCTCTACAGGAACCAACTTTCTTTCTGGGATTTCCGAAGCCTTTTTTAAGCGTGCTTTTCTTCCGGCTGGATCACGACGAGCAGCCGTAACTTGTACATCAAAATTCTCGACTCGATCTGCTTCGGCCTTAAAACTTACAACAAGAACTGGAAGAGGTCTGAGCGCAGCCTTGATTTCATTAGTCGTATACTTTGATGGCTGTTCGTCAATCGCAAGGCCGAAAGTATATTTGAGGGGGTAGAGCTCCCTATCTTCAGCTGCAATGTGCCAATCGGCAGGTTTGAACTGCCAAGGCCTTTCACCGGACCTATAACGATCCATACCTTTTTTTAGCTCTTCAATTGATGGCGATCTTGGTTGGGTCATAGCTAAAACTGTTTATATGGTTTCCGTTTAAAACGTTTGACTCTTAATTAGTGTTCGGAAATCATACTTTTTACAAGTCGTCTAACAGCAATCCGCCGCCAGTTTGATGCTCATTTCGTGCAAGGGTAGTTTAGTTGAGAGTACTACCAATCGTATAACAAGTAAATCATAAGCAAAATCTCGCACTTCACCGAGACAAAACCTTTTCCCTTATCACCAGAGAATCCACCCGGCACTCCGCTTGCACCGAAGCTCTTTATCTCACATCATCCGCCTGTTCAAAGTGTACAGAACCCAGATGGTTCCGGCGATGAAGACGAACAGCAAGAGTGCCGTAAAGGCTATCGAGATTACATTCCAGCGCTGCGCACGTGAGCGGTCGAGGTGTAAAAAGTAGTGCAGATGGACGGCTATTTGCGCGGCGGCGGCTACAAATATCCCGGTGACGGCAATCAGTTTTGACACGACATTCATCCAGACCAGCCCGAATGATATGATGGTCAGGCAAACCGCAAGCACGAACCCGATCATATAGTTTTTGTATGTCAAATGCGCGGTGGCCGTGTTTTCGGTATGAGCCTCTTTCATCGCTATCGTTGCTGTTTTGAGATTACAGGACGCCACGCAGATACACAACCGTAAAGACGCCTACCCAGACGATGTCCAGAAAGTGCCAGAACAAGCTCAGGCGCATCAGGCGAGAGCGAACTCCGGCGGTAAATCCTTTTGCCGTCACCTGAATCATCATCACGGCCATCGACAGCAAACCGAAGCTCACGTGCGTGCCGTGCGTGCCGACGAGGGCAAAAAAGGATGACAGAAAGCCGCTGCGGGACGGGCCGTTTCCGGCCAGAATCATTCCCTGAAATTCGTGAATCTCCATCGCCACGAATCCCGCGCCCAGAAGAAACGCCGCCACGAGTCCGGCCTGTACCGCCGTTGTCTTCTCCTGCTGCATCGCCACCATCGCAAATCCATAGGCGACGCTGCTGGTCAACAAGAGCATCGTTTCCACAAAAAGATACGGAAGGTCAAAGAGCTGTTTCGGGCCGGGGCCTCCTGCGTAGTTTTGGCCCAGCACCATAAACGTGGCGAACAGGATCGCGAAGATCACAAGATCGCTCATCAGGTAAATCCAGAACCCGAACCCTTTGATTTCGGCATGATCCGGCTGTGTCCATTCTGCCGCCGCTGAATCCATCGTCGATGCCACACTGTTTTGCATTGCTCTCCCTTTGTTTACGTCTCCGTTGAATCCCGCGCTGCGGCGATGGCCCGGAAGCGCTCCTCTTCGATGCGCTCGACCTCTGCTGCCGGAATCACATACTCCGTGTCGTCTGAAGAGGCAACCGCGATGACGGTGCCGATGATGCCGACCATGCTCGCTGCCGCCAGCCACCAAATGTACCAGACCATCGCGAATCCGAACGCGAGCGCGAAAGCGCCGATGAACACGCCGTGCGGAACATTTTTGGGCAGGTGGATGTCCTCGTATTTTTCGGGCCGCTCATACGCGACGCCGCGCTCTTTTTTGTCCCAGAACTCATCGAGGCCGTGAACCGTGGGGATGACGGCGAAATTGTACTCCGCGGGCGGTGAGGCGGTTGCCCACTCAAGCGTGCGGCCGTCCCACGGGTCGCCGGTCAGGTCGGCATTGCTCTTCCGGTTTCTGATGCTGACGACAAGCTGGATCACGAGCGAGAGAACGCCGAACAGGATCGTGAATGCCCCCACGGCGGCAACGATCAGCAACGGATGCCAGGCAAGATTATCGTAGTGCGCCATGCGCCGGGGCATTCCCATGAAACCGAGCATGTACAACGGCATGAAGGCCAGCAGAAAACCGATGCACCAGCCCCAGAAGGCGCGCTTGCCCCACTTTTCATCCAGCTGGAACCCGAAGGCTTTGGGGAACCAGTACTGATAACCGGCAAAATAGCCGAACAGCGCACCGGGAATCAGCACGTTATGGAAGTGCGCGATCAGGAACAGGCTGTTGTGCACCACGAAATCAGCCGGGGGGATCGACATCAGCACGCCGGTCATGCCGCCAACGACGAACACCATCAGAAAGCCCATCGTCCAGTGCATCGGCACGGAAAAGGTGATCCGCCCGCGATACATCGTAAAGAGCCAGTCGTAAATCTTGACGCCGGTCGGAATGGCGATCAGCATGGTCGCGATGCTGAAGGCGACGTTCACGCCGGGGGTGTTGCCCATCGTGAAAAAGTGGTGCAGCCAGACCGTGAACGACAGAAACATGATGACCGCCGTGGCGTAAACGAGCGAAGTGTAGCCGAAAAGCCGCTTTCTGGAAAAGGTCGCCACCACTTCGGAATAGACGCCGAAGGCAGGCAGAATGACGATGTACACCTCCGGATGGCCCCACATCCAGAACAGGTTGTTCCACAGCATCATGTTGCCGCCCAGATTGTTGGTGTAGAAGTGCATCCCGAGGTTACGGTCGAGTGCCAGGAAGAAGAGCGCGGTCGTGAGCACCGGAAAGGCGAGAATGACCAGCACGACGGTGGCCAGCGAAGTCCAGACGAAGAGCGGCAGGCGCATGAAGGTGAGGCCCGGCGCGCGCATTTTTATGATCGTCACGAGGAAGTTGATGCCGGTCAGCGTGGAGCCGACGCCTGCCACCTGAACCGCCCACATCCAGTAATCGACGCCCGGGCCGGGGTTGAACGGCTTCTCGAAAAGAGGCGCGAGGCCCGACCAGCCGGCATTGGTGAATTCGCCAACGCCGAGTGAAATCATGACCAGCATTCCGCCCGCCGCGGTCAGCCAGAGACTGATGGAGTTCATGAGCGGAAAGGCGACGTCGCGCGCCCCGATCTGTTGCGGCACGACGATGTTCATCAGCCCGGTCAGAAACGGCATCGCCACGAAAAGAATCATGATGGTGCCGTGCGAACCGAAAATCTGGTCGAAATGATGCGGTGTCAGAAAGCCGAGGTTCGCGCCAGCCGCCAGCGCCTGTTGCGAGCGCATCAGCGTGGCGTCGGAAACGCCGCGCAGCATCATCACCATCGCGAAAACGATGTACATGATGCCGATTTTTTTATGATCGAGGCTGGTCAACCATTCGTTCCACAGATAGGGCCACTTTTTGAAATACGTGATCAGAACGATAATGATCGTAGCCAGCGCCAGAGAACCGATGACCGCCGACATGATGATCGGTTTGTCGATCGGTATATCGTGTATCGACAGTCTGCCAAACATATCAGTCTCGCTCCGTTGCTTTCTGTTGCATTGCTGGTTTCATCGGTGCGTCTGCATTCTTCCACCCGGTGAACTGCCCGACAATGCGGTCGAACAGGCCGGACTCGACCGACGAGTAGATCGTCACGGGATGATCGCCGCCGGGTTCGTTCAGCGCCTCGTACTCCGCCATGCTCAACGCTTTCGGGCTTTTCCGGGCGTTTTGTATCCAGGCATTGAACTGTTCCGGAGTTGTCACTACCGCTTTGAAGTGCATGGTCGCGTACCCCGTGCCGCTGAACTCCTGGTTATGTCCGTCGAAAACTCCGGTTTCATCCGCCAGAAGATGCAATTGCGTTTGCATTCCGGCCATCGCGTACATCTGGCTTCCGAGTTGAGGAATGAAGAACGAGGTCATGACCGTGGCGGAGGTGAGGCGGAAATTCAGAGGCGTGTTCGCCGGCAGCACGATCTCGTTGACCGTGGCGACGTGGTAATCGGGGTAGATGAAGAGCCATTTCCAGTCCAGCGAAACGACCTCAACCCGCAGCGGTTGCGCCTCTGAGGGAATCGGTTTATAGGGATCGAGCCGGTAGGTGCTCGTCCAGCTCAGCCAGGCGAGGGCCAGAACAATGGCAATGGGGACTGACCAGATAAGGAATTCGAGCTTCATCGATTTCGCCCACTCTGGCCGGTAGTCCGCGTTGTTGCCGGAGGCCCGGTAGCGGATGGCGATCCAGATCGCCAGCACGAAAACCGGAATCACGACAATCAGCATCAGCGCGAACGCCGTGGAGATCAGGAGCGCCTCATCGCGAGCGACCGGCCCTTTTGGCTGAAAGAGCTCCACGTTGCTGCAACCGGTCAGGAACAGCGCCGCGAAAAACAGGCCGAAAACCCTGATCCCGGTTGAATAACTCTGTTTGTTCGTTAAACTTTTCGCCACGTTCCGAGAATTGTTTTGGTTCAGCGCGAACGGGAAAATCTGGCCGCAAGAGTGAATGCGAGCCGCTCGTCATTCTCAAACGGCAAGCTGCCGAAGAGGCGTCAGACCCGGATTTTTGCGATCGATACGACCTGCATCCGATGCCTTCAGGCAATGGCCGACGGAGCTTTTGAGGTGCCCGGAAGAGAATGGCGCACCTGTTTACAAAAGCTCAACCCCCGGTAAAATCAGGCAGAAACGCATTGAACGGCTTGAATCCAGACTGCGCAACAAAAACAAAGTGTTCGCTGGACAGAGTGCTTCACATTTTAAAGTGAAAAACCCCCGGAGCACGCTAATAGTGTCACGGCCTTCCGGTGATACCGGTGACGGTGCCAGGAACCAGATTGGGCACAGCAACATTTAGTATAGAGCCTATCTCATAAGTAATTCAGGACAGTTCAGGTATTTAGTTGTCATTCTGAACGAAGTGAAGAATCCAGTTTTTTCAGATCGATACGATAACTGAATGATATGAAATGCTTTACCTGACTTTTATGGATTCTTCGCCCGACTTTGTCGGACTCAGAATGACAATGGCCGTGAGCGGCAAGCATCCGGAAAGGATGGCGGCAAGCGCTCTCCGTGGTCGGGTCAGCAGCGCAGAATGACAAGAAAAAGAGGAGCACGATGATTCGTCAGTTATTGCTCCGGCGACAAAAAATCGCAATCGCCGCCACTGTAAGATATTTGGCTAAAGCCCTGATTTATTTTGTTTTACCCGTAAACCCCGGACTGAAGTCCGGGGCAATTGTTTAAGAGTTTTCATGGCCAAACGAATCAAAGCCTATCTCCAATTGACAAAGCCGCGCATTACGGTTCTGGTCATTCTGACAACCGTTGCGGGCTACCTGTTCGCCGGAGGCGCGAGCGTTCTGGACTCGCGCCTGCGGTATCTCGTCGCCGCATCCGTCCTCGGCTGTTCAGGCTCCGCCGTTTTGAATCAGTACCTGGAGCGCGACTTCGACGCCAGAATGCGTCACACCTGCAAGAGGCCGATACCGGCAGGGCTGATCGAGCCGGTTCAGGCGCTGAATTTCGGCATCCTTCTCGTTCTCGCTGGCGTAATCGTCGCCTCTGTGAAGGTGAATTTGCTGGCCGCTTTTCTGATTCTCTTGACCGCGTTCATCTATATCGTCATCTACACGCCGATGAAGCGGGTGAGCTGGCTGAGCACCAGTATCGGCGCGATTTCCGGCGCATTGCCGCCGCTGACCGGATGGGGCGCGGCTTCGGGAGCGATCGCCCCAAAAGCGTGGATACTGTTCCTGATCCTTTTCCTGTGGCAGCATCCCCATTTTTACGCGATTGGCTGGATGTATCGCGAAGACTACGCTACCGGTGGGTTCAAAATACTCTCCGTGATCGATAGCGAGGGGCGCAGGGCATTCAGGCACATCCTGATCTTTACGCTGCTGCTCGTGCCCGTTTCCGTGCTGCCGTATGTTTTTGGATTGTCCGGCATCCGGTACGGCGTCGGCTCGCTGCTGCTCGGCATCATGCCGCTCGTTTTCAGCGTCAAACTCTTTTTTTCGCGCTCCGACAGCGACACCCGCAGCCTGTTCAAAGCCACCCTGGCCTATCTTCCGGCGCTGATGATCGTGATGATTCTGGACAGCGTTTTGTAGCGCGGCTGTCCACTTTTTTGCTGATCGCGGGCGCTCGTCAATCCGCAAAAAAAAACGCGCCTCCGCAAACCATCGCGTCTGCGGAAGCGCCTTGAACCGTCGCCGGATGCGGGAGCGGTCACTAAATCTTGTCGCCCATCCAGGTGCCCATCTTCCACTGCCAGTGCGGAACCTTGCCGCCCATCGCGAAGTAGGAGGTTTTGAAGCCGAGCTTGAGGTCGTAGTAGAGGCGGCCCATCTTCAGAATTTCAGTGTCGCCGCCGAACCAGACGTTCGAGTGGATGTAGAAGGCTTTGCCGTCGCCCATGTCGCTGTAGCAGATCACCTCCGGGTTGTAGAGTTCGTCGTTGGCCTCTTCGTCCGTGAGCGCGCCGAGGTCGCGGGCCAGTTGCCGGGCGACGATGTAGGACTGGTGGTGGCCGATGGAGCCGAGCTTCGGTACCGTGCAGGCGGCGGCGTCACCGGCGGCATAGACCTCGGGATAGTCCGGGTTTTTCATCTGCCGGTTGGTGATGACGAACCCCTCTTCGTCAGAGATCGGTAACCCTTTCAGAAATTCGTGCGGCGTCCAGTCCGGGAAGATCAGCTTCACCTCGGCCTCGATGGAGTCGCCGTTGGCGAACTCGATGCCATCCTTGCCGATCCGATTGATGTCTTCGAGCTTGTTTTTGTAGCCGAAGCCCATGCCGCCCGCGATGTCAAGCAGTTGCCCCACGATCTTTTTGCCCGCGTCTTCGGCGATCATCTCGGCTGGCGTGAAGATCGTGATCTTCTCCGGCCCGCCCTTTTCGTGATGCTTCAGCCACGAAGCGAGCGACAGCGCCATCTCGACCGGCGGCCCCTCGCAGGCGGCCTTGGCTATCGGTATGAAGTCGAGCTTGCCTTTGGTTCCCTGATGGAATCGCGCCGAGCCGATCGCGATCGGGCCGCCCTTGTAGTCGCCCTCATGCAGGTAACGCCGGAGCTTGTTGGCGTAAAATCCATCGGTTACGCTGTGGCCGTATTCCGCGAAGCCCTCGATCTTGTCGAACGCGAGGCGGTTGCCGAGGGCGATGACCAGGTAGTCGTAGCCGAGCACATCGGTGGTCGAGCCGGGCCGTTCGGTGGGCTGGATGGTCACCTTTTTGCTTTCGACGTCGATGTCGAGCACGGCGGCCTGGATGAAGCGGGTTTCGTCTTTGTCGAGCACCGGAGCCAGCGGCAGGTGCATGCTGCTGTCGGGATTTTTGTTTTCGAGGATTTCGAGCGGGATGTTGGGGATGAAGAGCAGATACGACCGTTTATCGACCACCGTGATCGCGGCATCCTCCGGTTTCACATAGTCGCGGATGTGACGGGCGACCTGCAATCCGGCAAAGTTGCCCCCAAGAATCAGAACATGCGGTTTGGTTTTCATCGTGACAATCCTCTAGGGTTCAGTTATGGGAAAGCACAAATATTCTCGATGATGTTAACGGTATCGGCATCCAGAAAGTTTTTCAGTTGAACCATTGCAGGGATTGACAGGATCAAAATCACCAGCCAAATCACTACGGGGATACTTTTACCGTTCGTTCGTCGTTGTTCAGATCGAAGTATGCCAAAGAAATCTGTTGCATTCGATGAACCTTCATACCAAAACCTGGGTACAGCGGTTGCCTGTGCCGATAGATGTTGCGTGGGACTTTTTTTCGCAGCCGGACAATCTTGCCCGGATCACTCCGCCGGAGATGTTCCTGCGCGTCGATGGCGGAAGCACCGGAAAACCGATCTACGAAGGGATGCAACTGAGCTACACGCTCTATCCTTTCATGATGATTCCCGTCCGGTGGACGACTGAAATCATGGCGGTCTCGAAGCCCGATTTTTTCGAGGATCGCCAGCTTTCGGGGCCATACGAGCTGTGGCATCACACGCACCGGTTCCGCGAAATCGAGGGCGGCACGGAGATGACCGACATCGTCGAGTACGCGCTGCCATTCGACATGCTCGGCGAAGTGGTCGAGGCGCTGATCGTCGGACGGCGGCTCGATGAAGTGTTCGAGTACCGGCGGCGCAAGGTGGCGGAGATTCTCGGCGAGATGCAATGACGGGAATTGTAATTGAGCCGGAAAATCGTAAATTGCGCCCGCAAAGATGAATGTTCTTTCACATGAATAGCTGGTGCCGGCTTCAAAGCCGGAGAATAGGGAAGTACGTGAGATTCGTACACTGTACCCGCAACTGTACAACGGAAAACTGCCGCTGGCAGGCGTGGCCTCATGCCGCGAAGCAGCAGTTCGGCGCACGTCACTGCCAGGCTCCTCCACGGAGCGGGCGGGAAGGCCGCACCGGTTCAGCCGTTATAGTCAGGAGACCTGCCAGTTACTCTTTGCTCGGTAACAAGACTACGGGTTAATAGTCAGGCAAAGCGCTTCCGGTAACTCCGACTGTACAGCATCGATTTTTCAGTGTGCTCTCTTTTTTACGTTTTTACGTTAATGGCGTGAAGCCAGCGTTTCCGCTCTCCGCCCATTGATAAACCATCGAGCTGTTTGGCGACGGGAACCGGGCCAGTCCTTTTCCTTAACCCCTGTCTGTTGATGTTTCAGTTAATTCAACACAGGACAACACCATGAACAAACGAACGCTCGCCATCCTCATGGCAGCAATGCTCGCCAGCCCTACGCTCCACGCCGAAGAGACCGGTTCGGATTATCTCGGTAACGAAATCGTCGTCACGTCGAGCCGGGTGCCTCAGCCGAAAAAAGAGCTGACCTCGAACGTTACGATCATCACCAAAGAGGAGATTAACGAGTCGTCGGCCAGCGATCTGAGTGAACTCCTCGCCGAGAAAAATCTCGGACACATCCAGAAATATCCCGGCACTTTGACCTCCGTCGGCATCCGCGGTTTCAGGACGGAATCCCACGGCAACGACCTCATGGGCAAGGTGCTCGTGCTGCTCGATGGCCGCCGTGCCGGCACCGGCAACCTCGCCAAAATCATGACGGCCAACGTTGAGCGTATCGAGATCATCAAGGGACCAGCGGCCGTGCAGTATGGTTCCGCAGCGATCGGCGGCGTGATCAACGTGATTACGGCAAAAGGCTCGGGTGCGCCATCGGCGTCGATCGAGCAGAAAATCGGCAGCAACGATTTCTCCATGACCGAGGCGACCATTCAGGGAAAAACCGGGCGCTTCGACTATTCCGGCAGCATCTCGAAATCCGATTCCGGAAGCTACAAAACGGCCAAAGGAGTCACCTACCCGAATACCGGTTATGAAGATCAGAAGCTGGCGAGTCTGAATGTGGGTTACGAGATTGCCGACGGTCACCGGATTGGCATGATCGTTCACTCCTTCGATGTGGACAAGGCTGGTTCGCCGAGCTATTTCAGCTCGCCCAATCTCCGTGCCTATACGGTTCAGAACAACCACTCCGTCGATTTCAGGTACGATGGCGCGACCTCCAGCCGCAACTTTTCATGGATGGCTCGCTACTTCACCGGAAAGGACGAGTACCGCTATGTTGATCCGAGCTGGGGGTATCAAAGCAGCAACAAAATCGACCAGCAAGGAGCGCAGGCGCAGGTTACCTGGCAGCCGGGCGCGCTCAGGCTCACGACCGGATTTGACTGGCTGAAGTACGAACTCAATTCGACCTTGAAGCCGAGCTGGGCTTCCTATGAAAATCCCGCCGGTTTCGTTCTCGGCAAGTACGGATTTTTCGATGATCGCCTGATCGTGACAGGCGGCGTGCGTTACGACGACTATCGCGTCAACATGAAAGCGATCGAAGGCACGTCGAGGAGCAAGGACAATTTCGCGCATCAGGCCGGAGTGGCGTGGCAGGCAACCGATTTCCTCAAGCTCAGAGGCTCGTATGCCGAAGGTTTCAGGATGCCGTCGGAGCGTGAGCTTGCCGCCAATATCACCAGCTGGGGGAAGACCTACATCGGCAATCCCGATCTCAAGCCGGAATCGAGCGAAACCTGGGAAGTCGGTATGGACCTTAACTGGAAAGGACTCAATGGTTCGCTGACCTGGTTCAGCACCGATTATACGGACATGATCCAGACCAAACAAACAGCTCCATCGACCTATACCTATCGCAACATTGGCAGTGCCACGGTTTCCGGAATCGAAGCTGAACTCTCGAAGGTGTTCGCTCTCGACAGCTCCTCGTGGACGCTTGAACCATATGCCGGGTACACCTACCTTTTGCAGTATCGTGACAACCAGAGCGGCGACGATCTGCTTTACACGCCGCAGTGGAACGCCAGTACCGGACTGAGAGTGCATGACGGACGCGGCTTCAACGGCGCGTTCAACCTTGCCTACACCGGCAAAACCTTTGTCCAGAACTATGAGACCGGCTCTGGCGAAGTGGTGTCGAAAGGCGGATTTACGGTGGTTGATCTTTCCGTCTCGAAGAAATTTCCGTTCGGCGGCAAGGGCGTGAAAGGGCCGGGAATCACGGTCAGGGCCGAAGTCAACAACCTCTTCGACCGCGATTACCAGTATGTCAAGGGCTATCCGATGCCTGGCCGTACCTTCGTTTTCGGTCTGAAGGCGGATATCTGAAACCGCCCATCCACCACCGATCATGAAAAAAATCATCATGACGCTGCTGCTCCTGCTTTTTGCGGGAGCAGCGGCGCGGGCGGAGGGGCGGATTGTCAGCCAGTCGCCCTACATTACCGACACCTTGCGCTCGCTCGGTCTCGAAAACCGCATTGCGGGGGTGAGCCGCTATGACGATCTTGACCTGCCGAAGACTGGCGGCGTGACCGATCCCGATCCGGCGGCCATCGCGGCGCTGCATCCCGGCTATCTCTTTCTCTCCGACTGGACAAGCCCCGATGTTTGCAAGCGAGTGACGCCGCCGGGCGCGAAGTGCGTCGTGCTGCACGGCTTCAAGAGCATGAGCGAGATTGGCGGGAACATTCGCGCCATCTGCGATGTGCTTGGCATCGAAGGCGGCGACGAGAAGGCTGCCGCGTTCGAGCGGCAGTGGCGCAAGGCGGCGGCAGAGGTCAACGGCGGCGGGCGGCGGGTGCTGATCCTGTCGAGCTGCCAGGGCAATCCGTTCTCGTTCGGCGTCAACACCTACCTGTACGACCTCTTCACGGCGGCGGGATTCAAGGTGGTCGAGGACTATCCGACGATCCGCCATGTCGCGCCGACGGAGCTGATCGGCAGCGTCTGGGAGCTGGTCGAGGAGAAAAAGCCGGAGATCGTTTTCGTGCTTCAGAAGGACGGCTACGAATGCCCTGTGCGGATTCCCGAGGGCGACTACCAGATCGTGCGCCTCGATGGGCCGCGCTTTACGTCGCCATCGCCAAAAATTCTTGACGGACTCGAAGAGCTGAAGTGGCGATTCGGGGTTCGTAACCAGAAACTGAAATCGAAATGACTATCACTACTTCCGAGCGCGAAGCGCTCTATAAAGTTATCTACAGCCGACGCGACGTGCGGGGGCAGTTTTTGCCCGATCCGGTGCCGGAAGCGGTGCTCCGCCGGGTGCTCGACGCGGCGCACCACGCGCCGAGCGTGGGCTTCATGCAGCCGTGGGACTTCGTCGTCGTCCGCGACCTTGTCGTCCGCGAGCAGATCAAGGAGGGCTTCGAGATCGCCCATGCCGAAGCCGCCAACATGTTCGAGGGCGAGAAGCGTGAGCAGTATCGAGGCTTCAAGCTCGAAGGAATTCTCGAAGCGCCGGTTGGGATTTGCGTCACCTGCGACCGGACGCGCAGCGGCGAGGTGGTGATCGGGCGCACGGCCAATCCCGAAATGGATCTCTACAGCTCGGTCTGCGCCGTGCAGAATCTCTGGCTCGCCGCGCGGGCGGAGAATCTCGGCGTCGGCTGGGTGAGCATTATCCATCACGACCGCGTCCGCGAGGCGCTCGGCATTCCCGAACACATCGTGCCGGTGGCGTGGCTCTGCATCGGCTACGTGAGCTTTTTCCACGAAACGCCGGAGCTGGAGCAGGCCGGCTGGCTGCCGCGCCTTGCGCTCGACGACCTCGTCCATCAGGAGCAATGGTGACAATTACCGCAACGCCCATGACCAACATCGCCGTACTTGGCACCGCTTCGGACGCGGGCAAGAGCATCGTCGCCACCGCGCTCTGCCGCATCTTCCGCAACGCGGGCATCGATGTCGCGCCGTTCAAGGCGCAGAACATGTCGAACAACTCCGGCGTCACGCCCGACGGCTTCGAGATGGGGCGGGCGCAGATCGTGCAGGCGCAGGCAGCGCGTGTCGCGCCTCACGCCGACATGAACCCTGTGCTGCTCAAACCCAACACCGACACCGGCGCGCAGGTCGTTTTGCAGGGGCGCGTTTGCACCGACAAGACGGCCCGCGAGTACTTTGGCGACACGCGGCGCTGGGCGGAGGCGGCCTTCGAGAGCCTCGACCGCCTCATGGCGCGGCACGAGATGATCGTGCTCGAAGGGGCCGGATCGTGCGCCGAGATGAACCTCTACGAACGCGATTTTGTCAACTTCAAGAGCGCTCGCCGCGCCGGAGCTGCGGTGATTCTCGTGGCCGACATCGATCGCGGTGGCGTGTTCGCGCAGGTCGCGGGCACGCTCGCGGTGATTCCTTCAGAGGATCGGGCGCTCGTCAAGGGCGTCATTGTCAACCGCTTCCGGGGTGATAAATCACTTTTCGAGGACGGCGCAAAAATGCTCGAATCGATGACCGGTGTACCGGTGCTTGGCGTGATTCCCTACTTCCGGGGCTTCATCATCGACGCCGAAGACGCCGTGCCGCTTTCCTCGGTGGTCGATCCGAAGCGTGATCCGTCCCCTGAAAAGATCGGCATCGCAGCGATCTACTTCCCGCACATTTCCAACTTCACCGACCTTTCGCCGCTGGAGCAGGATCCGTGCGTCGAGCTGCACTACCTGCACCATCCGAGGCCGCTCGACAGCTATAAAGCGCTCGTGCTGCCCGGCTCGAAGAATGTGCGCGGCGACCTCGAATGGCTCGAACGGATGGGGTGGCGAGAGCGGATCGAAGCGTTCCGAACGAAGGGTGGCGTGATCGTCGGACTTTGCGGCGGCTACCAGATGCTCGGCGCCTCCATCACTGATTCGCACGGCGTCGAGGGCGCTCCGGGCGCGAGCGCGGGTCTGGCGATGTTGTCGGTCGAGACGGTGCTGGAACGCGAAAAGGCGCTCTGCAACAGCATCGGCAAGCTTGCCGGAACCTCTTGCTCTGTAAGCGGTTACGAGATTCATATGGGGCGTACGACGCTCGAAGCGGGCGCGTCGCCGCTCGTCGAGGTGACGGAGCGCAACGGCGTCGCGACCGACGATTTCGACGGTGCGAAGAGCGAGGATGGGCGTGTGATGGGCACCTACTTCCACGGCTTTTTTGACCGGCCCGAACTCCGCGCCTGGTTCCTGAGTCAGCTCGACAGCGGCTACGAACCCGCCGCCGTGTCCAGCGCCACCGATCCGTTCGAGCTGCTCGCCGCGCACTTCGCGGAGAATCTCGATCTCGACGCGCTTTTCGCCATCGCCGGAATCGAAAGGGAGAAGGTATGAACCGCGATCATTTGCTGGCGCACCGCCACGGCGACCGCACGGGTAAGCTGGCGAAAGGCGGAGTGCTCGACTTCAGCGTGAACCTCGCGCCTGTCGAGCCGCCCATCCGGGAACTCTCCACGTCCATCCCGCTCGCCCCTTATCCCACGATGGACGGGCGCGGTGTCCGCGATTTTTATGCCGCCCGCTTCGGCCTCGATCCAGATTGCGTACTTGCGACCAACGGCGCTATTGAAGGCATCTACCTCGCGCCGCGAGCGCTCGGCCTGCGGCGAGTGCTGATTCCGCAGCCCTCGTTCTTCGACTACGGACGCGCCTGCCGACTCGTCGGAGCGGAGGTCGTCCCGCTTGCGTTGAACGAGGCCGACGGCTTCGCCTTCCCCGGCATAGACGCTCTGTCCACGGCGCTTGCGGGGTGCGACGCGATGATTGCCGGGAGTCCGAACAACCCGACCGGCACGCTGATTCCGAAGGAGAAGTTGTTCGCGCTGGCCTGCCGTTTTCCCGACAAGACTTTCATCATCGACGAGGCGTTCATTCAGTTCACGGAGGCGTTTCCGATGAACTCGCTCATGCCGGAAATTCGCGCGTTTCGGAACATCGTGGTGATCTATTCGCTCACCAAATTTTATGCCATCGCCGGGCTGCGGCTCGGCGCCATCGTAGCGCACCCGACGACGATCCGCCAGCTCTACGGGTACAAAGAACCGTGGACGGTCAACGCCGTTGCAGAGCACGTCGCCGGGCAACTGCTGTACTGCCGCGACTACGAGCGGGAGGTTTGCGCCATCGTGGCTGAAGGTCGCCAGCAGATTTCGGACAGCCTCGCCCAGAACTCCGCGATCACGCTTTACGGTGGTTTGGCCAACTTCTTTTTTGCATCAGTGAACGATGGCGTCAGCTTCGATGCGCTGCTCGGCTTTCTCGCCGAGCGCGGGATTCTCGTGCGGGACTGCCGGAATTTCGAGGGCGTTTCGCCCACCTTTTTCCGTTTCTGCATTCGCGCGTCCGACGAAAACCGGCGTCTCATTTCAGCTCTGAACGACTTCTCCAAGTCGTCCCAAAACGCGAAAACCGCTGTTCGGGAGGCTGTACGATGACTTTTCTGCTGATGCCTTCGGCCTTTCTGCTCGATCTTCTTTTCGGCGATCCGCAGTGGTTTCCGCACCCGGTGCGCCTGGTCGGTAAACTCGCGTCAAGCACGGAGGAGCTGTTTCGCGGCATGTCGTTTCTGCCGCTGAGGATGGCGGGCGCGCTGACGGCGGCCACGGTCATCATGGCAACTGTCGTGACAGTGCTGGCGCTTGTGGTGGCGGCGTTTCTCCTTCATCCGTTTGCTGGCGTCGTAGTGTCGGTGCTTCTGCTCTATTTCGCGATCGCGCCACGCGATCTTTACGACCACGCATCGGCGGTGAGGGATGCGCTTCGCGCAGGCGATCTTGAGCTGGCTCGCCGGAAAGTGGCGATGATGGTCGGGCGCGATACCTCATCGCTCGACGACGAAGGCGTGGCGAGAGCCGCAGTGGAGAGTGTGGCGGAAAATACGTCGGATGGCGTGACTGCACCTCTTTTTTACGGCATCCTTTTCGGCCCGGCAGGGGCGTGGCTCTACAAGGCCTCGAACACGCTCGACTCGATGTTCGGCTACCGCAACGAGCGCTACCGTGAGTTTGGGTGGGCCTCGGCGCGGTTCGACGACCTGCTCAATTATCTTCCAGCGCGGCTGACGGTTTTGGCGGTTGCGGGCGCGGCTTTTATTTTACGGCTCGATCCGGCGGCCTCGATCCGCTCGGTCAGATTGTGCGCAAAGAAGCACGAGAGTCCGAACGCGGGCTATCCCGAATCGGCCTTCGCCGGAGCGCTCGGCGTCACGCTTGGCGGTGAGCGCAGCTACGGCGGCGTCACCAAAACCGTGCCGACGCTTGGCATCCGAAGTGGCGCGATGGACGCCGCCACGATCACTCGCGCCATGCGCCTGATGTACGTTACCGCTTCAATCTTTCTCGCGGCGGGCAGCGTCATCCTTTTTATAACTGAACAGTTTACAACACCTTAAGCACGATACCATGAAACAGCAGAAAAGGGTTCTCCTCTTTACGGGCAACGGCAAGGGCAAGAGCACGGCGGCTTTCGGAATGCTCTCCCGCGCCCTCGGCCACGGCATGAAGGCGCGCGTCATCCAGTTCGTCAAGGCGCAGGAGGGCGTTGGCGAGGTGCTCTTTTTCACACGCTTCGAGGATGTCGAGTGGGATCACTATGGCAAGGGATTCCTGCCGACCAATTCTGACAGCCCGATGATGGAGAAGCACAAGCGGGCGGCAGAGTTCGGGTTCGAGGAGGCGCTCGACGCGCTGGCCTCCGACGAGTATGATTTCGTGCTACTCGACGAGGTGTGCTTCGCGCTCTCCAAGGAGATCATTCCGCTCGAACCGCTCATCGAGGCGATTGTTAACGCCAGCGACAAGATCATCGTGCTGACGGGTCGCAACGCGCCGCAGGCGCTCATTGAGCTTGCCGACACCGTGACCGAGATGCACATGGTCAAGCACGGTTACGAGCAGGGCTTGTTGTCGCAGGCTGGCGTGGAGGAGTGAGCCTGAGCGCGACGCGAAACAGAAAGGGCGGCGACGGATGCCGCCCGATGCCGGTCAAGGGTTCGCCGAAGAACCGACGCCGGGCGCTCTTGCTTGTTGCCGCCGTCCCCGTGCTCTTCGCGCTGTCGGCGATGCTCGGCCCGTCGGGTGTCGGCCTGCCGGACACCGCGACCGTGTCGGGCCGCGCGATTCTCGATCTGCGGCTCGGGCGCTTTTTCATGGGGATGCTGGTCGGCGCAGCGCTTTCGACCTCCGGCACGGTGTTTCAGGCGATTCTGCGCAATCCGCTCGCCGAACCCTACGTGCTTGGCGTGAGCGGCGGCGCGGGACTTGGCGCGGCCATGAGCATTCTCATCGGCGGCGCGTTCCTTGGCGCGGTCGGCCTGCCGCTGACCGCCTTCGCCTTTGCGCTCATCACCCTCTTCGCGGTTTACGCTATCGCCAACCAGGGGGGCGTGCCGTCGGTTTACAGCCTGATTCTCAGCGGCGTGATCGTGAGCTCGATCTGTTCGAGCGTCATCATGTTTCTCGTTTCGACCGCCGACATCGACGGGATGCACACCGTGGTGTGGTGGATGCTCGGCAATCTCCAGCCCTCCTCGTGGAGCGAGCAGCTCGTTTCGCTCCTCATCATCGCCGCCGCCTCCGGCGCGTTGTGGCTGCTCGCGCCGGCGCTGAACGTGCTGACGCTGGGCCGAGAAATGGCGCACTATCAGGGGCTCGACGCCGGGCTCGTCACCATTTCAAGCCTGCTGCTCTCGACCATGCTTGCGGCCACGGCGGTCTCGATGGGCGGGATGATCGGCTTTGTCGGCCTGATCGTGCCGCACGTCATGCGGGCAATTTTCGGTCCTGACCACCGCTGGCTGATTCCCGCCTCGGCCATCGGCGGCGGCGCGTTCCTCGTGCTCTGCGACGCACTTGCCCGAACGCTCATGGCCCCGGTCGAAATTCCGGTCGGCGTCGTCACGGCGCTGGCGGGCGGCCCCTTTTTTCTCATTGTGCTCCGCAAAAAGATGAAGTATGCCTGGATCGACTGACCGCTTGAAACCGGCCCTCGCCTTCCGGGGCGTCACCGCCGGATACAAGGCCCGCACGGTGCTGCGCAAGGTCGATTTCGAGATCGCCGAAGGGGAGTTTGTCTCGCTGATCGGCCCGAATGGCTCTGGCAAGAGCACCATACTCAAGACCGCCACCGGCCTGTTGAAGCCGCTCGAAGGGTGGGTCGAGGTGTTCGGGCGCGAGGTTTCGACGCTCAAGCCGCGCGAGCGGGCCTCGCTCATCGGTGTGGTGCCGCAGAAGCTCGAATCGCCGATGGCCTTCACGGTTGGCGAAATCGTTATGATCGGGCGCAGTGTTCGCGGGCGCTGGGGCGGGCCGGATGCCGGGGACTACGACAGCGCCGAACGGGCGATGATCTACACCAACGTGCTCGACCTCAAGGATCGCCTCTTCAACCAGCTCAGCGCGGGCGAACAGCAGCGCACGGCGCTGGCGATGGCGCTGGCGCAGGAGCCGCGCATCATCATGCTCGACGAATCGATCGCGCACCTCGACATCAACCACAGCCAGGAGGTGCTGCGCATCCTGATGAACATCAACCGCGAAGAGAAGATCACGGTGCTGCTGGTCAGCCATGACCTCAACCTCGCCGCGCAGATTGCCGACCGGCTGATGCTGATCGACAAGGGACGGCTCGTGTGCAACGGCTCGCCCGGCGAGGTGATGCAGGAGGAGTTGCTCCGGCGCGTCTATGATTGCGACCTGCGCGTGCGGCAGGATCCGTTCAGCGGCAATCCGGTGGTGAGCGGTGTGCTCGACGCGGCGCTGCGCCGACCGCCAGCGCGGAAGCGGCTGCACGTCATCAGTGGCGGCGGATCGGGCATCGAGCTGTTCCGGCGTCTTCTCATCGAAGGGTTCGACGTGACCGCCGGAGTTCTTAATCGGCTCGACTCCGATTCGGAGGCCGCCCGCGCCCTCGACATCCCCTGCGTTCTCGAACAGCCTTTCTCGGCCATCGGTGGCGACGCGCTTGCAGAGGCGCGGCAGATGGTCGAAGCGGCGGATGGCGTCGTCGCCGGACTCGTGCCTTTTGGCCCTGGCAACCTCGTCAACCTCGACCTCGCCCTTGCGGCGCAAGCGGCGGGCAAACCGGTGTGGCTGGCGGCGGGCATCGCCACGCGCGACTATACCCCCGGCAAAGCGGCGGTGGCAAAGGCCCGCGAGCTTTGCGACGGCGGCGCGGCGGAGTGGTCGAACATTCACGAACTCATGGCCCGGATCAAAGAGACCTGGCCGCAACCAGAGGCGCAGCAGTGATATGAAGCAGTACCCGTTCAGGCTCGGCACCTCGTCCTACATCATTCCGGACGACATTCTGCCCAACATGCACTACCTCGTGGGCAAGGTGGAGGACGTCGAACTCGTGCTCTTCGAGTCCGACGAATTCAGCAACCTTCCCTCGCCGGAGGTGATCGCGGAGCTTGTCGGGCTGGCTGCGGAGCACGGCCTCACCTATTCGGTGCACCTGCCGCTCGACGTCTATCTCGGTAACCCCGACCGCGTGGAGCGTGAGCGCTCGGTGGGCAAGTACCGCAGGATTATCGATCTTACCGAAGCGCTGCCGAAGTCTGCCTTCGTGATGCACTTCGAGGCGGGCAAGGGGGTGGATATCAACGATTTTTCCGACGCGGAACGAGCGCTTTTTGTGGAAAGCCTCGCCGACTCCGCGCGGATGCTTCTCGGCGGCTGCGGTTATCCCGCCAGCATGTTCTGCGCCGAAAACCTGAACTACCCCTTCGAGCTTGTCTGGCCGGTGATCGAGCAGTTCGGCTTCTCGGTAACGCTCGACGTCGGCCACCTTGAATATTACGGCTTCCCGACTGCCGACTACCTCGACCGCTATCTATCGCGCACCAGAGTCTTGCACATGCACGGCACCACGGAAGGCCGCGACCACAACTCGCTCGCGTACATGCGCCCTGAAGCGCTCGACCTGGTGGTCGAAGCGTTGCGCAAGGCGGAGGGCGAAGCGAAGGTGTTCACGTTGGAGATATTCTCGGAGGCCGATTTTCTGTCGTCTGTCGAGACGCTTGAACGATTTTCATCATGATCCGAACCATCGCTGATTCATCAAACCCAATTCAATCGAGCCCATGCCTGAAGTAATTTATGTGACCGGCGGAGCACGGAGCGGGAAGAGCAGTTATGCGCTTCGGCTTGCGGAACCCTACGAGTGCCGGGTCTTTCTGGCCACCGCCGAGGCGTTCGATGGCGAGATGCAACGGCGCATCGACAAGCACAAGGAGGAGCGCGAGGGGCAGTTCACCACCGTCGAGGAGCCGCTTTTCATCGACCGCGCTTTGCGCAATCTCCCGGAAGGAACCGGCGTGGTACTGCTCGATTGCCTGACCGTGTGGCTGGGCAACATGATGCACCACCTCGGCGCGGAGTCGGCAATTGCTGAACGGATCGACGCACTGCTCGACGTCCTCAAAGAGCCGCCGTGCGACATCATCCTCGTCTCCAACGAGGTCGGCATGGGCATCGTGCCGGAAAACGCGATGGCCCGAGAGTTTCGCGACCTGGCCGGAACGCTCAACCGCAAGGTGGCCGAACGCGCCACGCAGGCGTACCTGCTGTGCAGTGGTTTGCCGCTTGTGCTCAAAAATATTCATTCGTAACCATCAAACTGTACCATCCATGAACGACCGTTTTCAGCAGCTTCTCGCCTCCATCAAGCCTGTCGATATGTCGCTTTCGGGCGCGATTCAGGCTCATCTCGATGATCTCACCAAACCTCAGGGGAGCCTTGGGCGGCTCGAAGAGATTGCCATGAAATATTGCATCGCCACCGGCACGACAAAGCCTTCGCTGTCCAAAAAGAAGGTGTTTTGCTTCGCGGGCGATCATGGCGTGGCAGCCGAGGGCGTGTCGGCCTATCCCGCCGAGGTGACGCCGCAGATGGTTTATAACATGCTTGGCGGCGGGGCAGCCATCAACGTGCTGTCGCGGCATGCCGGGGCCGATCTCGAAATTGTCGATATGGGGGTGAATCACGACTTCGCGGAGCATCCGATGCTGCGCCGCTGCAAGGTAAAGCATGGTTCGGCGAACATAGCCGAAGGCCCGGCGATGAGTGTCGATGAAACCCTGCAGGCGATCATGAGCGGCGCGGAGCTGGCCATCGAGGCGCGCGAGCAGGGGTACGAATTGCTCGCGACGGGCGAGATGGGTATCGCTAACACGACGCCCGCAACGGCGCTCTACTCGGTGCTGCTCGATATGCCGGTGAACGCAATCACCGGGCGTGGCACTGGCATCGACCACGAGCGGCTCCATCACAAGATCGCGGTGATCGAGAAGGCGATCGAGGTCAATCGCAAGAGCCTCGCCACCCCGCTTGAAGTGCTGGCGGCGCTGGGTGGCTTCGAGATTGCGGGCATCTGCGGGCTGATTCTCGGCGCGGCGTCGGTTGGAATGCCGGTGGTCGTCGATGGTTTTATCTCCAGCTCGGCGGCGGTCTGCGCCATCAAGCTTTCGTGCAAGGTGAGCGACTACCTCTTTTTCAGCCACCTCTCGAACGAGCAGGGGCACCGCGCGGTGATGCAGAAGCTCGGCGCGAGGCCGATCCTCGACCTCGATTTGCGGCTCGGTGAGGGCACCGGCGCGGCGATGGTGATGCAGGTGATCGAGGCGGCGGTGAAAATCTGCAACGAAATGGCTACCTTCAGTTCGGCGGGAGTTTCCGGCAAAAACGACTGAGAACATGGACTCTTTTCTCGAAATACAGCGCCAGCGGGCCGACAACGACAGCAAGTTCATCGACTGCAACGGCTTTCGCGTGCACTACAAACTCTATGGCAGCGGCAAGCCTCCGTTTATCGTGCTACTGCATGGCAGCTTTCTGAGCATTCGTTCGTGGCGCGACGTGGCGGTTCCGCTCGCCGAGAACGCGACCGTGCTCGTGTTCGATCGCCCGGCCTTCGGGCTGACTTCGCGCCCGGTGCCGTCCCGATCCAACGAGGCGCGATACAGCCCCGAAGCGCAGAGCGACCTCGTCGTGGCGCTGATGGACAAGCTCGGCATGGATCGTGCGGTGCTGGTGGGTAACTCCACCGGCGGCACGCTGGCGCTGCTGACGGCGTTGCGCCATCCGAAGCGCGTGCAGGGCCTCGTGCTTGTCGGCGCGATGATCTACAGCGGCTACGCCAACAGCGAGGTCCCCGCCGTGATGAAGCCCTTCATGAAAGCGATGTCGCCGGCGTTTTCGCGGTTGATGAAGTTCATTATCACCAAGCTTTACGACAAAAACATCCGGGGATTCTGGCACGTCAAGTCGCGCCTGTCGGACGAGACGCTTGCCGCGTTCCGGAGCGATCTGATGGTGGGCGACTGGTCGCGCGGCTTCTGGGAGCTGTTCCTCGAAACGCACCGCCTCCATTTCGACAAGCGCGTGGCTTCGGTCTCGACCCCATCGCTTGTGGTGACGGGCGAGTACGATCTTACCGTCAAGACCGGGGAGAGTTTCCGGCTGGCTAAAGAGTTGCCGAGGGCGGAGCTGCTTGTGATTCCTGATTGCGCCCATCTGCCGCAGGAGGAGAAGCCGTGCGAGTTCGTCGACGGCGTGCGCGCTTTTGTCGGGAGGCTCGCCTGATGGTGCGCGGCCTGGTGACCGCGCTCCGCACGCTGACCATTCTGCCTGTGCCTGGTCGGGAGGCCGAGCGATACAGCGACTCGCTCTACTGGTTTCCGCTCGCCGGTCTGTTGATCGGAACGCTCGAAACGCTGCTTGCTCGCTTGGGGGTGCTCGCCGGGTGGTACGAAATGGCTGCGATGCTTGCGCTTGGCGGCGGCATCATCTTCACGCGGGGATTGCACGCCGATGGCCTCGCCGACTTTGCCGACGGCTTTTTCGGCGGGCGCAACCGCGAGGCGTCGCTGCGCATCATGAAAGACCCCAACGTCGGCTCCTTCGGTTCGCTGGCGCTGATTTTCGTGATGCTCTTCAAATTTGTCTGCCTCCTCGAACTGGTTCGGTACCAGGCGTTCGGCACGATGATGGCTGGCGTGCTGCTTGCCCGCATGGGGCAGGTTCTGCTCGCTTCGTCGCTGCCCTATGCGCGGGCTGAAGGCGGCACGGCGACCGCCTTCGTTGAGGGCGCGGGATGGCAGCATCTTGTTGTTGCGATCGCCTCGGCATTTGTGCTCTTGCTCTATCCGACAGGCTTCGGTTGGCAACGGGCGCTTTTTCTGATTGCGAGCGCCGTCGCCTCGACGCTCGCGCTCGGCCTTCTGAGCCGCCGCAAGATCGGCGGCGTCACCGGCGACGTGCTCGGCGCGTGCAGCGAACTGACCGAGGCGTTCGTCTGGTTCGCCGCCGTGCTCTCGATTCGCTTTCCCGTTTTCGACATGACGTGAGCGCCGGGCAGTCGCGGCGGCGCTTTTCGCCGGAGCGTTGCTATTCAGCAGGCAGATGGTTATTATGGGGGCGCATTATTCATTTCAATTCTAAGCAGATATTTCTATGAGCAGCGATTTGATCGTGACGTTTGGCGGCGGCAAGAAGGTCAATGCCGATTTCAGGGGATTCACCATCAAGACCGACCAGTCGGTGATGGCTGGTGGCGAAGGTTCCGCGCCTGAACCGTTCACCCTTTTCCTCGCCTCGATTGGCACCTGCGCGGGTATTTTCGTTTTATCCTTCTGCCAGAGCCGCGGCATTCCGACCGATGGCATCAGGGTTGTCCAGAGCCACGAGCCGAGACCCGACGGACATGGTATCGGCAAGATCACCATCACCATCGAGCTGCCCCCCGATTTCCCTGAAAAGTACAAGGGTGCGGTGATCAACGCGGCCAATCTCTGCACGGTCAAAAAGCATATCATGGAACCTCCGGCCTTCGAGGTCAAGACCGAAACCGTCGGTTCCTGATCGTTTTGCCGTTTATCGATCATTGATTTTTTTCCGTTGGAACCAGCTTCTGGTTTATCTGCCGGGAGCGGATTCCCGTTTCAAATGACACTCCGCTATGAAAAACTCTCGCGCTGGCAGACCGCTTCAGAGCCGCTCTGTCGAAGAGATTCCCGGCGTCACCTGCTTTCTGCCCGAAGGCGTTCCTCCATCGCGGCTCCAGAACGTCGTGCTTTCGGTCGATGAGGTCGAGGCGTTGCGGCTTGCCGATCTCGAAGGGATGTACCATGCCGCCGCCGCTGACAAGATGAAGGTCTCGCGCCAGACCTTTGGCCGCATTATCAAGTCGGCTCGCAAGAAGGTGGCCGATGCGCTGGTCGGAGGCAAGACCATCTGCATCGAGGGGGGAAAGATCACCGGCAGCTGCTTGACCGGCGAGTCGGAGGAGCCTGCCGTCTGCATCTGCCTGCATTGCGGCTACGAACAGCCGCACGTGCCAGGCGTGCCCTGCCGGACGGCGAACTGCCCGCATTGCGGCAAGATGCTGATTCGCAAGGGGAGGCACAGCAGTGTCGATTGAAAGGTCAATGGATTTTTCAGTTCTGCCGACGCCGCGTATCCATTTCGGTGTGGGCACGCTCTCGAAACTTCCGGCTCTCGCCGCCGCGTATGGGCGGAACCTGCTGCTTGTTACGGGCCGCCAGACGTTGCGGCGCTCAGTTGCGGCGTTGGGACTTCTCGATGAACTCAGCCGCGTCGGCTTGGAGATTGCCTGTCTCGAGGTCGAGCGCGAGCCGTCGCCGGAGCTGATCGACGAGGCGGTGTCGCTTGGTCGCGACAAGCCGTTCGACGTCGTTGTGGCCATCGGCGGTGGCAGCGCCGTGGATGCCGGAAAGGCGATCTCGGCGATGCTGCTTCAGCGCGAGCAGGTCGAGCGTTTCATCGAGGGACAGCCCGGTTTCACGCCCCACGACGGGCGCAAGGTTCCCTTTATCGCTGTGCCGACCACCTCCGGTACGGGCACCGAGGCGACGAGCAACGCCGTCATCAGCCGCGTTGGGCCGGGTGGCTACAAGCGCTCGCTGCGCCATCCGGCTTTCGTGCCGAATGAGGCCGTCATCGATCCCGCGCTCATGACTTCCGCGCCGCAGGAGCTGACCGCTTCGTCCGGCATGGACGCTTTTACCCAACTTCTCGAAGCCTACCTCTCGCCCTTCGCCAGCGCCTACACCGACGCCATTTCATGCAGCGGTCTGGAGCGCTTCAGCCGCTCGTTCGAGCTGGCCTGCGGCAATGGCGCAGGCGATGTAGCCGTCCGCGCCGACATGGCCTACGCGGCGCTGATGTCAGGCATTGCGCTCGCAAATGCGGGCCTCGGGATTGTGCACGGCTTCGCCTCGTCGGTCGGCGGCCTCTTCGACATTCCGCACGGCACCCTCTGCGCGACGCTGCTCGCCGAAGCGACGCGCGAGAACATCCGCCGGCTCCGCGCCTCGGAAGGCGGCGAACCGGGCTTGCGGAAGTTCGCCACAGCCAGCAGCATCCTGAACGGCGCCACGACCGGCAATATCACGGACGACTGTGACCGCCTTGTCGAGCTGCTCGAAGAGTGGCAAAAGCGTTTTGCTTTTCCGCGTCTCGGCGAGTTCGGCGTGAGCGAGAGCGATTTCGCGGAGATTATTGCTGCCACCCGAAGCAAGAGTAACGCTGCGCCGCTCGATGCAGAGTCGATGCGAAGAATTCTCATGGCAAGGGTGTGAGTGGTTGATAGTGTAAGGTAGGGAAGGGGAATGAAAATTTTGAGGATCATTCCCCGCGAATTCCTTGGTGACAAAAAATCGATTTCCGGTTACTCTCAGTTCTTCTGCCTCAGATTTCCCGAGCTTTTCCCGGCTTTTCGGCATATGACACTATGTAGTCCAGCCCACCGTAAACGCTCTCCGCGGAGCGATGGAATGCCGATATCGCCATGATTTTTGCCAACAGAGGCAACTTGTTTACAAATGTCCGATCCTTTGACAGATACGCATGAAGGGGCGCATAGACGTCGTCACGTATCGATTTGATGTCGATATTGACGAATCCGGCTCTGGAAAGTTTATCGCTGCAGGTCGGGATCAGATAGGCATTTTCCGGCGGTATGTTGAATTTTCCCGCCACCATATTCCATGAAATCCACTGCTCCAGCCGCTTGAAGGGATTGTCGGATTTTTTTGTTGGAACGATATCGGCCGTCACCAGCCTGCCACCGGGTCGCAACACCCGATACGCCTCCCTGAAAAAATCTTCACGGGTTCTGTAGTGAAACGCGCTTTCGAGGGAAACGACCAGATCGACGGATTCATTTTCGATGGGCATCTCTGTTGCCGATCCTTCCCGTAAATCGATCGACCGCTCAAGCCCAGCGTCAGCAACGCGCCTTCGGGCTTGCACGATCTGGGACTTCGTAATATTCAGCCCGATAATTCTTGCAGGCTTCAACGTCCTCGCCCAGAGAATATCCTGATCGCCGAAACCGTACCCGCAATCGAGCACCACGTCGCCCGAGCCCATGCCGCCTCGTTGCGCCACCAGAAGAGCAAGCGCTTGACTGGCTTCATCGATGGTATTCGCATTCCTCCAGTAGCCGAGATTCAGATACAACGCATGCTCGGTAAGGGAAGTGGCGCCGATCAGATCATAGACTTCCGTTGTCTTCAATCCGTGGAACGGGTTGAGAAGCCAATTCAAATAGGCAAAAAAATGACCGCCGGTGTTGCTTGACATGGCAATGATCGCTTTTCCGTTGTATCAGCAGCAGGCGCATCCTGAACCTTCGCTACTGACGAAACGCTTTCCAGGTATCGAGATATCGGCCAAGATGCTCCGCGCCGCCCTTGATCTCCCTGAGAAGAAGGGCTTCCAGCATTTGCTCCTCGCGCACGAACGCATCCTCCGTCAACCGCCCTGAAAAATAGGCGCTTCTCAGCCACACCAGATAGGTGGAGAGGGCGTCGAACTGGTTGTACTCGACGATGCTCCTGAACTCTCCGGTGCGCCAAAGCTCAACTACGTCCGCGCCATTGATGCCCATTTTGCCGGGAATTCCGAGTGACGCGGCCAATTCGTTGAGCGATGGGGCCGCTTTGCCGAAGCCACCGAGTTCATTCTTGAGATCGATGTTGAAATCGCCGGATCGGCTGAAGTAATCGGCTCCCTCCCACGGTTTTTCCGGGCGATGGCAGAAGGTTGGCGCCGTTACCCGGTTTGCCAGTGCTCTTTGGAACAGGATTGGCAGATCAGCATTCGACGAGTTGAACCCTACAAGCTGCGCTTCCAGATTCCCGACGGCTTCCAGAAACTTCCGGATGATCGTCCCTTCCGGTTGCTCGCCGTCATGCAGGCCGGGGAGCGAAATCAGGTCGAGTTTTACGTCACTTCGCACTCTTTTTCTAACCACCGCCGCAATGGAAACGATCCTGCACATCACCGTTTTCAGGTACGGACGAGGATCCTCCGGCGTTGCGCCGCCCTCCTGCCACATGACCTCGAGCACCTCATCATCAGAAGCCGTATCCGGAAGCCTGTAAATGCGCCTGCCCGAAGCCGGGTCTGGAACCCACTCGACATCGAAAACCACGACGTTATCGGCGATGAATTTATACATGGTGACTCTTCAACTACATTTATGATTAAGCAATTTCGGAAAATGTCGCGTCGATTGGCGCTGTTCGTTTGTTAAAGAACTTGTTTTTTGGATTATTCATCAAGGGTTGTACCTCAACTTCCACTTCGAAAATCATCAAGAAATGCCCGGAGGCGGACTCTTAAACAGTTGAACACTCTTGTTTTTATGATCGTTTACCAATATTCCTTGAGCTGCTTCATTAAGGGCATCTCTAAAAAGAGCGATTTGAAATACTTGCTGTCATGTATTCACGGGAACAGGGGCATTTTGCCCTGCAAACCACGAGCACATGGGCATCATTGCACCGAAAAACAGCCATTGAGGCACGACCGGGCGTAGTTATCCCCGGAGGGCTCTTCGCAGAATATCGTGGGAAGAAGGGTGTGTATGAGGTAACATAGAGTAATTTTGAGCGTTACCCAACCACACCTTGATACTCCCAGAGCTTGACGAGCCATTAGCACCAACTTTTAGCTCCTTCCTCAAACTGGAAGGTCGAGAGCGTTCATGTGTCGATGAGCGGCAAGCGGGTCGAGATCAGACTGGTCTGTACCGGCAAGCAGGTCGCGTGTCCGGTATGCGGTGCATCATGGAAGATGGGCTCAAAACCGTTCAGGCACCGTGGGCGGTAAGGCATTGCCGTTTCACGCTGCAGTTCGAACGCTTTGCGATCGAGCTGCTCTTGCACTGCGCGAACATCAAGGCGGCGGCCAGCATGTTGCGTCTGAACTGGCACGCCGTCAATCACATCATGCAGCGAGCCGTTGAGCGAGGCCTGAGTCGTCGGCAAGCTGATGGCATTGCGTATCTGGGAATCGATGAAAAAAGCTTCAAGGCTGGCCAGCATTATGTGACAACGCTGAACGATCTGGATCAAGGTCGAGTGCTTGAAGTTGTCGAACACCGCACGACCGAAGCAACCAAAGCGCTGCTTGAAACGCTGAGCCAACAGCAGCGGGAACAAGCCAAGGCGGTCTCGGTCGATCTGTGGCAACCCTTTGCCAACGCGGTGAACCAACTCTTGCCAAACGCCGATCTGGTGCATGATCGCTTTCATATCAGCCAGTCTCTCAATGACGCCGTCGATGCGGTGCGCCGCAAGGAGTCTGGCGAACTCCGCAAAACTGGAGACAAGCGGCTGGTCGGCTCGAAATACGTTTGGCTGCGCAATCCGGAGAAGCTGCACACCCGGCAACAGCTCGAGTTGAACACCCTGATGAACGGTGAGTTCAAAACCGGGGACAGGCGTGGGCGTTAAAAAACAGGTTCCGGGTTTTTTGGCAGCTTGGCTGCGCCGATGCCGGAAGCTTCTTTTTCGAGTACTGGTCAAAACGGGTCGATGCGGTTGGTTTGAGCCCGTTGATCAAAGTCAAAGAGCAGCTCCTGCGGCATTTCGACAAGGTGCTGACCTGGTTCAAGCACGCCATTACCAACGCGGTTTCCGAAGGCTTGAACAGCAAGATGCAGATCATCAAGGCCTCAGCAAGAGGGTTCCACCGTTTCGAGAGTTATCGCAACCGGATTTTGTTTTACTGCGGCAAACTCAACAGGGCTATCGAATCATGACGGAACAGCAGAAGCCCTTACCCACGATATTCTGCGAAGAACCCAATTTCTTTATACTTGAACGGCATATTTCTCTACCACAGTAGCCAGTTCATTTCTGATAATCCGTTCATCGTTCACCTGCTCAAGATGGTAATCCATAATCATCTCCACAACATTCTTCAACTCCATCACCGCATCTTTTTCCGAGTAGGCAAACGCAAACAGATTCTGATGGCCTTCCACTCTGGCCAGATAACCATCCCCATCCTTTTCAATTATGATATTGGTTTTCATAACCTTTTTTACCTTCAGTTTTTAACCGTGCCATGCGCCACACAAACCGCCCCAACTACAGGACTTGGAATAAATAGTAGCGCATAATTCAAAAAGAAACAACCAGCACATCAAAAATCCCCCCAATCTCACCACGACAACTCTGAAGGCGAAATCTTCTTTGCATTCCGGCGATCCTCGACAACCTCGCCGCTTCGCAGCGTGATGACGCGGTCGGCCATGCCGGAGATCGAGACGTTGTGTGTGATGACAAGCGTGGTGGTGCCGAGTTCGCGGTTGACTTTTTCGATTACTTCGAGCCTTCACGGTCACCTCGCCCATCAGCTAACTCTTCGACACCCCGTCAACGGAGAGAACGGCTTGACTCGCTTGATCCATCATCGGCACAAAGCTTCAGAAATGCTTGACAAAAAACCTTTCCGGCTCAAACTGCCATGCCGGAGAAAACATTCCTGATCGCTCCGGCATCCACCCAATGGATTCAGCGGCTAGATTCGTATTTTACGCTTTTTCATCGACAGCCGGAATCGCATGACACTTCTTCTCTTTTTTATAGCGACCATTATCTTCGCCGCCGGAGCGGGTGTAGGCGCGGTTGCCGTCAACGCTCTCCGCAAAAAAAAGCCGAGAATCAGCCGTGGTGCGGTTTTCATCGGCCCATCGACAGTCGCCGGACGTGGAGCCTTCGCGCTCACGGCAATCAGGGAGGGAGACATCATCGAACGCTGCCCGGCGCTCGAAGTAACCGACAAGGACATCGGCGGTGAACTGCTCAACTACGTTTTTTACGGCAGCGCCGAAGACCGCCGACTTATTGCGATGGGCTACGGCATGATGTTCAACCACTCCTCGACGCCCAACGTCGCCTACTACCGCGAAGACGGCCCGACCGGTGCGGAACTCATCATCTACGCCCTCCGTGACATCGCCGAAGGCGAGGAAATGTATTACAACTACGGCGACGACTGGTGGAAAACAAGAGGCGAAAAGTGCGAGTGAGTGAATTATGGATGAAAAGGAACAAAGGATGTTCGGCGATGAGCCGTCCTTGGCAGAATGACTTCATTGCGAGCCGCAAGGCTTTCCACAGAACGGCCCTCCAAATATTGTAGCCTGATTCTGTTCGGCAAGACATACCCGATACCAAAGGAGCAGTAAGCTCTTCAGAATCTAAACCCGCCTTGGAAATGCTGCACGGATTCAACGGTCTATGTATTCGACTGCGAAAAATATGGACGAGTTGAGCTCAGTATCTGTTATGACTTCATGGACATCGAACAAGCATTAATGTATCGCGATCGGATCGAGCATCTGTTCGTACTTGCCTATAACCGTGATCTCAACATGTTTCGGCCTTTAGCGAACTCTTTGTCGAGAACGATATATTGTAATGTCGTCGTATGCAACACCGGGTATTATGGGGGCTCATTGGCTGTGTCGTCTTTCTATGATGCTTATAGGAGAACGCTCCATAAATACGGGGGAAGAGGTCTGTTTACCACGGAGGTACTACAACTTCCAGTCCGCGAACTTAAGGGCATCTCTAAAAAGAGCGATTTGAAATACTTGCTGTCATGTATTCACAGGAACAGGGGCATTTTGCCCTGCAAACCACGAGCACATGGGCATCATTGCACCGAAAAACAGCCATTCAGGCACGACCGGGCGTAGTTATCCCCGGAGAAACACGTTGTAAACCTTTTTGTTGAGTTGCACGCAACGCATCAGATTGTAGGTCAGGTTGCTCAGGCCGATCTTGGCAACGGCTCGCACATACCCGATCGTTCTGACATACATCGCTTTCATCGAGTTGGTCATGAATCCAAACACATGCTCGACTCGCGCACGGCTCTTTGATTTCTTGCGATTCGAGGCTTTCTGCTCTTCGGTCAGCGGCTGGCCTTTCGTTCCCTTTTCGTGGACTTCATTGCTCATTTCGCACTCCTCAATGATGGCGTCCTGACCGACATAGGCGCTGTCCGCGTAGAGCGGCTGGCCCGCATCTGCTTTTTCAATCAACGTTTCCAGCGCCTGGGAATCGTGGTCGCAGGCAGGCGTCACCATGTAGCTGCCAATGAGTTTGGTGCCTTTATCGACCTTGACATGGTTTTTGTAGCCGTAAAAGCTGGTGTTGTTTTTCTTCACCCACCGGGCATCGACATCTTTCTGACGAAGCTTGTTGGGCTTCTGTTTCCAGGCTTCTGGTGTCTGGCCCGCCTTGATCTGGGCGTTTTGTTCGCGGCTGTTGCGCTGGCGCGGCACTTCGACAATGGTGGCATCGACCAGTTGTCCGTTTTTGGCAAAGATGCAGTGGTCATCGAGCGCTTGATTGAACCGGAAAAACAACACCTCGATAAGTTTTTCCTGAATCAGCGTTTCCCGGAATTTCCAGATCGTTTTGCTGTCCGGAACCTTGTCGCTGGACTTCAGGCCCAGAAAGCGTCTGAAGCTCAACCGATCGGTGATTTGGTCCTCCATCTGATCGTCCGAAAGATTGTACAGGCTCTGGAGAATGAGGAGTTTGAACATCATCAACCGGTCGAACGGCGGGCGGCCCATGTTCTTGCGGTTGGCTGGCTTGTTGAAAGCCACTTCAAGAATGGGCGCGAAGAGTTGCCAGTCGATATGCGCTTCAAGCTTGACGAGCGGATCCTTGAGTTTGGTGAGGCGTTCGAGCAGCAAATATTCGTCGAAAAGACCGAGAGGGTTGATATTTTTCATGGCAGTACAGTCGTGTTGATAGGTACTGCGTCAAGATATGGATATTTCAGTTAAATCGATAGATTTCAATACCTTATGTCAGTACTGACTTTTTAGAGATGCCCTTATGAAGCACCTTGTACGATTGGTCGCAAATAATGGGTCCAAAATCCAATGAAGTCAGACCATAAACTCTGCCAGCTCGACAAGAAAGAGATCGAGGAAAACCTTGCCGCTATTGCGGAGGGAGTTTCAAAACCCAAGTACATTTGCCAGAAATGCGCGAGGGTGTCGAAAAAGAAGAAGAACCTCTGCAAGCCGAAGAAGTTGTCTTTGCGCTAACCGGTATCGTCTTCCATCTGGCCTCACTGATATTTCCTTAAAATCATCCTCAATTCCGCACAAAAAAAGTCCCCCCGGAATCGAATCGGGAGGGCTTTGAAAGTCGTTGTCCCAGATGTGCTTTTCAGAGCAGGGGAGCGATGACGAGGGCGACGACGGCGATGAGCTTCATCAGGATGTTGAGGCTCGGGCCGCTGGTGTCCTTCAGCGGGTCGCCGACCGTGTCGCCAACGACCGCCGCCTTGTGGGTCTCGGAGCCTTTGCCGTAGACCACGCCGTCGAACTCGATCTTGCCTTCGATGCGCTTCTTGGCGTTGTCCCACGCGCCACCAGCGTTGGACTGGAAGATCGCCATCAGTACGCCAGAAGATGTCACGCCAACCAGCAGGCCGCCGAGCATCTCCTTCGAGGTGAAGCCGACCGCCACCGGCACGAGCACGCCGAGAAGGCCGGGAAGAATCATCTCACGGATGGCGGCTTTGGTCGAGATGTCCACGCAGTGAGCGAACTCTGCCGGGGCGGTGCCTTCGCGCAGGCCGGGAATTTCGTTGAACTGGCGGCCAACCTCGCGGATCATGTCCGAGGCGGCGCGTCCCACGGCGCCCATTGCCATGGCGCTGAAGATGAAGGGCAGCATCGCGCCGATGAGCAGGCCAGCCATGATGACCGGCTGGGTGACGTCGAGAGCGCCGATATTGGCCTGCTGGCGGAAGGCGGCGAAAAGGGCAAGCGCGGTCAGGGCGGCACTGCCGATGGCGAAGCCTTTGCCGATGGCTGCGGTGGTGTTGCCGACGGCGTCGAGCTTGTCGGTACGTTCACGCACTTCGCGGGGCAGCCCGGCCATCTCGGCGATGCCGCCCGCGTTGTCGGAGATCGGGCCGTAGGCATCAACGGCGAGCTGGATGCCGGTCACGGAGAGCATACCGAGTGCGGCGATGGCGATGCCGTAGAGTCCAGCGAAATAGGAAGAGGCGACGATGGCTATCGAGAGCACGATGATCGGTAGACCGGTGGACATCATGCCAAGGCCGAGCCCCGCAATGATGTTGGTGGCCGAGCCGGTGATGCTCTGGCGGGCGAGGCCAACGACCGGTTTGTTGTCGGTTGAACAGTAGTACTCGGTGATGATGCCGATCAGGACGCCAGCCGCCAAACCGATGATGACCGCCCAGAAAACGTTCAGCGAGGTATAGGTCATTCCGTCGGCCACCCAAGTTGCCGGAAGCATGCGGTCGATGATGAAGTAGCTCAGAATGGCCATGATGATCGAGGCGCCGAATTCGCCCATGTTGAGGCCGGTCTGGGGGTTGCCACCCTCATTGACCCTGACGAAGAACGACCCTGCGATCGAGATGATAATACCGACGGCTGCGATGACCAGTGGCAGCATGACACCGGCCACAGGGCTGACGCCCATGGTGTTGAATACCGGTACGAACGCCGCGCCGAGTACCATGGTGCCGATGATCGAGCCGATGTAGCTCTCGAAGAGGTCAGCGCCCATGCCGGCTACGTCACCCACGTTGTCGCCCACGTTATCGGCGATGGTGGCCGGGTTGCGCGGGTCGTCCTCCGGGATACCCTCGTACACCTTGCCCGCGAGGTCAGCACCGACATCCGCCGCTTTGGTGTAGATTCCGCCACCAACGCGGGCGAACAATGCGATTGACGAAGCGCCAAGCGAGAAGCCCGAAATCAGGTTGATCACTTCGGCTACGTCGGTGAACATGCTCGAATAGATGATGAAGAGGATGGACAGGCCCAGTACACCGAGACCGACTACCGAGAGCCCCATCACCAGACCACCGGAGAAAGCGATGTTGAGCGCATCCGCCAGGCCCGTGCGAGTCGCATTGGTGGTACGGACGTTGGCTTTGGTGGCCACCCTCATGCCGAAGAAGCCTGCAAGGGCGGAGCAGAAAGCACCCACGATGAAGCTGACGGCGATGATTGGGGAGGTTCCGGGACGGTTGCTGTTGGCGAAAGCGAGGAGGATGGCGACGGAGATGACGAAGATAATGAGCACTTTGTATTCCCGCTTCAGGAACGCCAGTGCTCCATCTGCAATGTGGCCCGCGATAACGGCCATCGTTTCGGTGCCTTCAGGCTGGCGGGAAATCCACGATGCCCTTGTGAAGGCGTACAACAAGGCAAGAACACCACTTACAGGAATGGCATATAAAACAAATTGTTGATCCATGTTCTTTGCTGTTAGGATTGCTTGTTACCTGAGAAAAACGGCGAAAACAAGAACATCAGGCTTGAGGAAAGCCTTTGGCTGAGAAGGGAGAAGCTCGCGGTGGGTGCTTCGATGGGAGGAGTGGCTTGACCATTTGATTGTTTTTACATCGAGCATAATCGACATAGCGACTTGAAAATTTACACTTTATGGCTCTCTATTTATAGTTTTTGTGGTTGTTGGAGCAAAATTTTGCCGACTTTACCGGGACCTCTCATCGATTACCGTTGCCCCAGGTGGTTGTGTATTTCTTTATGCAGAATGTATACCCTGAAAAGTATTTTCTCTATCGCATCGACATATATCGTTATAATTATGATTTTGTTCCGTGGCTGTTTTGGTGATATTGTTTTTTTCTGATGAGATACCGGAAAAAGATGCTACTTTCATCAATCATGTTATACAGCAGGGCTGTTCTTTATCAATCGCTGTTCTTTGTCAGTTTTATTATGCTCCTGCTGTTGGCAGTCTTTCTGTAATACAAGTAACACAGAGAAAAAACAGAGCAATGAAACAACCAACCAAAGCAAAATGGTACGTCAGGGCCACATCGGCGCTGGCGGGACTAGGGCTTTTGCTTCCAGCGTCACAAGCGTATGCAAGCGAGGCCGATCTGGTATTGCCGGATTTAAGCTCGGTATCCTTTTTAGGAGGAATTCCTGGGCACACGTTGTTGATGTATGGTCTTGCGGTATGCCTTTTTGGCATGATTTTCGGCTTGATTCAGTATCAGGGAATCAACAAGCTGCCCGTTCATGCGGCCATGAAGGAGATCAGTGACCTGATCTACGAGACTTGTAAAACCTACCTTATTACCCAGGGCAAGTTCATCATTATCCTCTGGGCTCTTGTCGCGGCCATCATCGTTGCCTATTTCGGCGGCCTCAACCATCTCGCACCAGACAAAGTTGTCTTCATTCTCGCCTGCAGCCTTCTCGGTATCGCCGGCAGCTACACGGTCGCCTGGTTCGGCATGAGGATCAACACCTTCGCCAACTCCCGCACCGCATTCGCCAGTCTCGGCGGCAAACCATTTCCGACTTACGCCATTCCGCTTCGCGCCGGTATGAGCATCGGTATGCTGCTTATCAGCATCGAGCTGTTCGTGATGCTCTGCATCCTGCTCTTCATTCCGGTCGATTATGCTGGCCCATGTTTCATCGGCTTCGCTATCGGTGAATCGCTTGGCGCTTCGGTGCTGCGTATCGCTGGCGGTATTTTCACCAAGATCGCCGACATCGGTTCCGATCTCATGAAGATCGTTTTCAAGATCAAAGAGGATGACGCCCGCAACCCTGGCGTTATCGCCGACTGCACGGGTGATAACGCAGGCGACTCCGTAGGCCCGACGGCTGACGGTTTTGAGACCTATGGCGTGACCGGCGTGGCCTTGATCTCGTTTATCCTGCTGGCCATCAAGGATCCTTCGATCCAGGTTTCCCTGCTCGTCTGGATTTTCGCCATGCGTCTCGTCATGATCTTTGCAAGCGCTGTTTCCTACTGGGTCAATGACGCCTTGGCCAAGGCAAAATATGCCAACGCCACTGAAATGAACTTCGAAAAGCCGTTGATCACGCTTGTCTGGCTTACCTCGATCGTTTCCATTATCCTGACCTACATTGCTTCCTATCTGCTTATTGCCCAGCTTGGCGACGGCACGATGTGGTGGAAGCTTGCCTCGATCATCACTTGCGGCACGATTGCTGGCGCGCTTATCCCTGAACTGGTCAACCGGTTCACCTCAACCGAGTGCGCCTTTGTCCGCAACGTCGTGCAGTGTTCCAAAGAGGGCGGTGCTGCGCTGAACATCCTCTCCGGTCTCGTTGCCGGTAACTTCAGCGCTTACTGGATGGGTCTGGCGATCATCGTGCTCATGGGCGCAGCCTTCGGATTCAGCACGCTTGGTCTTGATGCGATGATGCTCGCGCCTTCCGTTTTCGCTTTCGGTCTTGTTGCCTTCGGCTTTCTCAGCATGGGCCCGGTCACCATAGCGGTTGACTCTTACGGGCCGGTTACCGATAACGCGCAGTCGGTTTATGAGCTGTCGCTGATCGAAACCCTTCCGAACATATCGAATAGCATTGAGAGCGAGTTTGGTTTCAAGCCCGATTTTGAGAATGCCAAGCGTTACCTCGAAGCCAACGACGGCGCGGGCAATACCTTCAAGGCGACCGCCAAGCCTGTGCTGATCGGTACCGCCGTGGTCGGTTCGACGACGATGATTTTCTCGATCATCATGATTCTGACCGGTGGCCTTGCCGACACAGGAGCCATTGCCAAGCTCTCCATTCTGTGGCCGCCGTTCCTGCTCGGCTTGCTGATGGGCGGCGCGGTGATCTACTGGTTCACCGGCGCTTCGATGAACGCGGTGACTACCGGTGCGTACTATGCCGTCGAGTTCATCAAGAAGAACATCAAACTTGATGGCGTCACCAAGGCTTCAACCGAGGACAGCAAGAAGGTCGTGGAGATCTGCACCAAGTTTGCGCAGAAAGGCATGATCAACCTTTTTCTGACCATCTTCTTCAGTACGCTGGCCTTTGCCTGTCTGGAATCGTACTTCTTTATCGGCTACCTGATCTCCATCGCCGTGTTTGGTCTGTACCAGGCCATCTTCATGGCCAATGCCGGTGGCGCATGGGATAACGCCAAGAAAGTGGTCGAAACCGAACTTTATGCCAAAGGCACTGAACTGCACGATGCCAGTGTGGTTGGTGATACGGTGGGTGATCCTTTCAAGGATACCTCTTCGGTTGCGCTGAACCCGATCATCAAGTTTACCACGCTGTTCGGTCTGCTTGCCATCGAGCTCGCGATCAAACTGCCGACCATGGTCTCTGTTTCGCTGGCGGTTGTTTTCTTTCTGCTCTCCCTCATCTTCGTGCACCGCTCCTTTTTCTCCATGAGGATCGCCGTGGACAAGGACTGAGAAGGCAAGAACAATATTACTGCTGGTAATGGCAGGTATTTCGAGGGCCGCGGATACGCGGCTCTCTTTTTATAGAGATCATCCGGTACTGGTGTCGGCAGTCAACATTGATATTGACGCCTTGGTGATGTCGATTTCAAACCCGACGGAACCTTCGTGACTGTTGGTACTCACGACTACTTCTAAGTGTCTCGTCCAGGGGGTGTCTGACGTACGGTTGAGAAAAAAGACCGCCTCATATTTCGACTTGAGGTGGTCTTTTTTTTGAGATAAGGACATACATCTGATCCCTGCGTGATACGCCGAGGCCATTGTTCTTCGATAAGAGTTATGGCCTATTGCTGTACGTTGATCTTGAGCAACAGCGGCAGGTGGTCGGAGTAGCCACCTTTGAACTTTCCTTGTTTGTAGGTGGAATAGAGCCCTTTTTCGAACCGGTCGAACATCGCCGGAATGGAGAAAACCCGGAAACTCCTTTTGTCGATCGAGAGCCCTTTCCCGTCGAGCAATGCAGCTGAAACCAGCATCTGGTCGATCCGTTCCCAATGATTCCGGTAAAAGTAACTGCCGGGAGACGGCGCCTCGTTCCAGCAGTTGTAAAGAAGTCTGCTGCTGGCATGCCGAACCGCTTTTCTGTCAAATGATGAACCGAGAACGTCTTTGACCGAATGATTTTCGGGTTGATCGTTGAAATCGCCCATGACGATGATCTCGCTCTGTGGATTGCGGGTTCTGAGGCTGTCAACGATGTGCCGTGCAACTCTTGCGGCTGCGATGCGATTCGTCTCGCTCCACTTGGCGTCGAACGAGCGCGAAGGCCAGTGGTTCAGCACGACGTTGAACGGGTGCCCCGAGGCGACAAATCCGGCGGCGATGACGAACCGGGTACCGCGTCCGCCACTGAGCCTGACCGTGTAGGGCTTTGATCCGGTAAACTTGACTGTGGCAGGATTCCATGCAAGGCCAATGTCTATGCCTCTAGGATCGGGACTTTCGTGATAGTCGATGGCGTAACTGGCGCGGTCGAGAGCCGCAAGCGTGCCCGCGAAAACCTGGCGGTTTTCGGTTTCAGCGAATGCCACAATATCCGGATATTTTCCATACTCATGCTCAGCCCTGATCGCTTTGAAAACCTGTGCGATGCGCAACCGCTTCAACAGCAACTTTTTTTCCGTCCAGTGTCCCTTGCCTATTGGCGTGAACTCCTGGTCATAAACCTTCGGATCGTTTTTCGTATCAAAAAGGTTTTCGACATTCCACCAGATGGCGACAATCTGCTGCGGTTGCTCTTTGCCCATCCCGTTTCGTGATGGAGCGCACAGATAGACAAGGAGCGGTAAAAAAAGAGTGATTATGCTGGAAAATTTCATCAGCATCCCGGATCAGTAGCTTGTGAATTGCAGGTAAAATTTATTATTGTAACAATATAAAGCTTATCCATTTCTTATGGATTTGTGCTGTCGAACCAGAATTAAAATTTTCATGAAGCGTTTTGTTTTCAGTGGTTTTGCTGTGTTGATGCTTGCTGCTCCTGTGACGGGGAATTGCCAGGATTATCAAATGAATGGCTCATCACCGGAAGCATCTGTCCAGCGGGACGCGGATGCTGCCAAGGATACTGCCAAAAGAGAGTATCTCATCGCGATGAAATACTATTATGGTCGTGGTGTGGGTCGTGATTATGTCGAGGCGCTCAAATGGCTCAGGTTGTCAGCCGCGAAAGGCAATGATGCTGCTGAGTACGCAATCGGATACATGTATCAGAAGGGATTGGGGGTTTCGCAGGACTACGCCGAGGCGATGAAATGGTACCAGCTTGCAGCTGCCAATGATAACGATAATGCCCAGAACCAGATCGGTTACATGTATCAGCATGGATGGGGTGTAGAGACCGATTATGCCGAGGCGATGAAATGGTACCGGTTAGCGGCCGCAAAAGGCAATTACGCCGCCGAAGACAATATCGGGGTTCTCTATGAACATGGTCAGGGCGTAGAACAGGACTATGCCGAGGCGATGAAATGGTACCGCATATCGGCTGCCAAAGGTAACGGCGAGGCTGAACTCAATATTGGCAATTTTTACCAGCATGGTCTTGGCGTTGAACTTGATCTTGACAAGGCTATAAAATGGTATCGGTCGGCAGCGGCCAAAGGCAACGCGGAAGCCGCGCAAAAGCTTAATGCCATGAAGAGCGGGAGCGAGCTGCCTGAAGTGCACCATGAGTAAACCGGAGACTGCTTCTCCAAATACCGATTGCAAGCGGAAAATTGAACCAGCCGTTGATTTCGATTCCGGGTAGGGACCTGGCTATCGCTAGGGGTTGACAGTACTGAGGCGCCTTGTCCGGCGAAGTTTTTTCTTTAGGTTTAAGCGTTCGATACTTAACTTAGTCGGGAATTTTCAATCACCTTGACCCGGTCGTCCGGCGGTTCTCTGGAGTATGAGCAAAAAGTTCGACGTAAAGGCGCAGGCGAGGGATATCCTCGAAGAGAATCTCGATATGGAGGCTGTTATCTATCTTGGCAGGATTTCCGAGGAGATGGAGCTGATTTTCAACAGCAATCCGACCCCTTCCTTTGCCGACGTCCAGCGCATCGTGACCGACTATTTCACCACTGATGGCCGTCCGGCAGGATTCATCGAGGACTGGCTCCGCACGGCAGATGAGCATACCCGCTCGCGCGGCCTCGACGAGGCGGAACGCCCCAAGGCGATTCTTTCCGATCTCGGCGTGTTCCGCTTCATGTGGTTCCTCAAGGAGCGCGGGTTGACTGAGGAGCAGATCAATATCGTTCTGACCGGCGCGGTGCAGCAGGCAACGGGTCAGCAGGATGAGTGAATTTTTTTACCGGCGCCGGAGCTTTTGATCCGGCGCTTATTTCATTCCAAAACCAATTCAGAAGTACTCTTCGATGAATAAAATCACGCTGCTTCACGAGGGCAAGGCCAAGAAAGTCTGGCAGACCGAAGACCCTGACCTCATCATACAGGAGTTCAAGGACGACGCGACCGCCTTTAACAACAAGAAGAAAGGCTCCATTGCCGACAAGGGCGTGACCAACAACGCTATAGCCAGCCGCCTGTTCACGATGCTCGGCGAGAACGGCATTCCGACCCACTTCGTCAGCAAGCTCAATGACCGCGACATGCTCTGCAAAAAGCTTGACATCGTGCTGATCGAGGTGGTGACGCGCAATGTTGCCGCCGGTTCGCTGGTCAGACGCTACGGCTTCAAAGAGGGTACTGTGCTCGCCAAACCTATCGTCGAGCTGTACCTCAAAAACGACGACCTCGACGATCCGCTCATGAACGAGGATCACGCCGTCGCGCTCGGACTCGGCACCTACGAAGAGGTGGCCCAGCTCAAGGAGATGGCCGAAAAGATCAACAACTTGCTCGTGCCATGGTTTGCCGGGAGGCATCTGCGCCTGGTTGATTTCAAGCTCGAGTTTGGCCGACACAAGGGCGAGATTTTGCTTGGCGACGAGATCAGCCCGGACACCTGCCGGTTTTGGGATGCCGAGTCGGGCGAGAAGCTCGATAAGGACCGTTTCCGCCTCGATCTTGGCGGCGTCGAGGATGCCTACTCCGAGGTCAAACGCCGCGTGCTGGAACAGTAACGCATCGATGCCGGAACTCTCATCAATGCTTGAATCCGTAATCGCCTATCTGCAGCAGGCCGACCCTTCGTCGGTCTATGCGGTGCTGTTTTTTTCGGCCTATTTCGAGAATGTCATTCCCCCGATTCCGGGGGATGTTCCCATCGCCCTTGCCGGGTACCTGCTCGCGTTCAACCATATCACTTTTGTCTCGGCGCTGTTCTGGTCAACGATCGGTTCGGTAGCCGGATTCATGACCGTTTTTCTGCTCAGCCGTTTTCTGGGCCTCAAGCTCTATGCTGTCGGACAGAGCGAGGCGCGTCACAAGTTTGCCGAAAGCATTCACAAGCTGTTTCCTCCCTCTGAAATGGAGGCCGTGCGTCAGAAGTTTTCGGGGCATGGCTATCTGGCCGTCGTGGTCAATCGCTTCCTTTTCGGGTCGAGAGCGGTCATCTGCATCGTGGCAGGCATGCTGCACCTGAAGGTTCTTCCGGTGCTTCTGAGTTCCATGGTCAGCTCGATTCTCTGGAATATTCTGTTGCTCTCCAGCGGCTATCTGCTCGGCAGCAACTGGGACAAGATTGGTCAGTACGCTGTGTATTTCAGCGCTCCCTTCACGATTTTGTTTACGGGTTTTATCGTCTGGACAGTTATGAAGTATCTCAAAAAAGAAAACAGGGTGGCGACGGGGTGACTTGGTAAATTAGGCCTCCACATATAACTTTACACCTTTCCGGCGGAGGGCGCTCACCTGACGACGGATACCGTTTCATCATTCATTCATTGCATCCACATCATGGGAAAACATCTGAAGCCATATCCGCAAGAGAAGAGGGGTAAACATCTGCAACTCTCAACCATCGATGAACTCAAGGACATGGCCCGGCAGGTGCGCAGGGATGTGATCCGCATGCTGGCGAAATCCAATTCCGGGCATACCGGCGGCTCGCTTGGCATGGCCGATATTTTTACGGCGCTCTACTTCAGGATTTTGCAGCATCATCCGCACCAGTTCGGTCAGGGCGCTGATCACGACATGCTGTTCCTCTCGAACGGTCACATCGCGCCGGTCTGGTATAGCGTGCTGGCCCGTTCGGGCTATTTCTCGCTCGATGAGTTGAACTATCTTCGCGAGATCAACTCTTATCTGCAGGGTCATCCGACCTGTGAGTCGGGACTTCCGGGCATTCACATCGCTTCGGGTTCGCTTGGCCAGGGTTTGTCGGCAGCGGTCGGCGCGGCGCTCGGTCTGCGCATGGATGGCAAAAAAGGCGAGGTGTTCTGCCTGATGGGTGACGGTGAGTGCCAGGAGGGGCAGATCTGGGAGGCTGCCATGAGCGCCGCGCACTACGGACTCGGCAACCTGATCGGCATCGTCGATTACAACAATCAGCAGATCGACGGCGAGGTATCTGATGTGATGGACGTCGAGCCGTTCGCCGACAAGTGGCGTGCCTTCGGCTGGGATGTGCTGACCTGCGACGGCAACGACATCGAGCATTTCATCAATACGCTTGAATATCTCCGCAAAGACAAAGGCCGCACCAAGCCTGTGGTGGTGCTCGCTACGACGGTGATGGGTAAGGGCGTTCCCTTCTTCGAAGGCACGATGCCCGACAAGTCCAACTGGCACGGCAAGGCGCCATCGAAAGAGGATGAGGCAAAAGCGCTCGAAATTCTCGGCGTGACGATTTTCGGCGACTTTTAAGCGATCGACGCTACGTGCAGGTTCAGGCGGGCAGATACCGGGGGCGGAAGATAAGGCATCTGCCTTCGCGTGACATCCGGCCATGCAGCAGCAGGGTCAAGAAGTCGCTCTTCGACACGCTCGCCGCGCGGATCGATTTCGATGGCATCGAGGTGCTCGATCTTTTTGCCGGCTTCGGCAACCTCGGCTTCGAGGCGCTGAGCCGTGGCGCCAGGAGCGCCTGCTTCGTGGAGCAGAACCGCCAGGCGCTCGAAACGATAAAGGCCACTGCGGTGGACATTGGCGCGGGCGCATCGGCGCGGTTTGTCATGGCTGACGTTACGGCGTTTCTGAAAAGGCAAGAGGGGCTGTTCGATCTGGTGTTCTGCGATCCGCCCTATCGCTGGAAGGATTACGAGCATCTGATCCGCTCGGTTCTCGACACCGGCCTGCTTGCCCCGGAGGGCCTGCTTCTCATGGAGCATCACGCGAGTCATGATTTTTCGCAATCTCGCGGGTATCTCTTCCACAAGGATTACGGCACGACCCGAGTCTCGTTTTTTACACCAGAATCTGGAGCGCATGAGTAAGAAAGCCATCTATCCGGGAACCTTCGATCCCTTCACCAACGGCCATCTCGATGTGCTCGAACGCGCTCTGAACATTTTTGAACATGTTGACGTGGTGCTTGCCGAGAACAGCCAGAAGCAGACGCTTTTTTCGGTTGAAGAGCGGCTCGACATGGTCAGGGAGGTGCTTCGCGATCTTCCAAACGTTAACGTCGATGTGCTGCACGAGGGTCTTCTCGCCGACTACGCCCGGCAGGCGGGGGCCAACGCTATTGTTCGGGGCGTGCGCCAGGTGAAGGATTTCGAGTACGAGTTCCAGATGTCGTTGCTGAACCGTCACCTCTATCCTGAAGTGACGACGGTGTTTCTTATGCCGAACGTCAAGTACACCTATGTCGCCTCGACGATCATCCGCGAGGTGTCAATGCTTGGCGGCGATGTCAGCAAGTTCGTCCACCCCTACGTGCTCGACCAGCTTTCGCGAAAAAGGGCGGAATGGCGGGCGCACTGATTTTTGTCAAACATAACAACCAATTCTACAAAGATGAGCGCAGAGAGCTTTGAACGATTCCTGAGCCGCCGGGTGCTGAGCATGCAGGAGTCGCAGACGATGAAGATCACGGGACTGGCCAAGAAGATGCAGGCGGAGGGTAAAGATATCGTGAGCCTGTCAGCAGGCGAGCCGGACTTTCCAACGCCGGAGAATGTGTGCGAGGCGGGCATCGAGGCGATCCGTTCCGGCTTTACCCGTTATACGGCAAATTCCGGAATTCCTGAGCTGAAAAAAGCGATCATCCGCAAGCTTTCGCGCGACAACGGCCTTGAATACGCCGAAAACGAAATCATCGTCAGCAACGGCGGCAAGCAGACTCTCGCCAACACCTTTCTCGCGCTCTGTGACGAAGGGGACGAGGTGATCGTGCCCGCACCCTACTGGGTGAGCTTTCCGGAGATGGCGCGCCTGGCTGGCGCGACGCCGGTGATTGTCGAGACATCGATCGAGACCGGTTACAAGATGACGCCGGAGCAGCTCGCTGCGGCCATAACGCCGAACACGCGGATTCTTGTGCTCAACTCGCCCTCGAACCCTTCCGGCGCAGTCTACAACGAGGCCGAGGTGCGTGCGCTCATGCAGGTGATCGAAGGTAAGGAGATTTTCGTGCTCTCCGACGAGATGTACGACATGATCTGCTATGGCGGTGTGCGCCCCTTCTCGCCTGCAAGGATTCCGGAGATGAAGCCGTGGGTGATCGTCTCGAACGGCACCTCAAAGAGTTACTCGATGACCGGCTGGCGGATCGGCTACCTGGCCGCGCCGAAGTGGATCATCGACGCCTGCGACAAGATCCAGTCGCAGACCACCTCGAACGCCAACTCCATCGCACAGAAGGCTGCCGTGGCCGCGCTCGATGGCGACCAGTCCATCGTCGAGGAGCGCCGTGCCGAGTTCGAGAAGCGCCGCAACTTCATGTTCCGCGAGCTGAACACCATTCCCGGCATCGAATGCATGCTGCCGGAAGGTGCGTTCTACATCTTTCCGTCGATCAAGGGATTGCTCGGTAAAACCTTTGGTGGCAAGGTGATGAAGGATTCGGCTGACATTGCCGAGTATCTGCTCAAAGATCACTACGTGGCCACCGTGCCGGGCGATGCTTTCGGCGCACCCGAGAACCTGCGCCTTTCGTATGCGGCCTCGATCGAGGAGCTGAGCGAGGCGGTCAACCGCATGAGAAAAGCCTTTGCATAACCGTCGCCCATGCTGAAGGTTCGCCGGAGCTGGGCATACACACGCTGGTTTGGATGGTACTCCCGCCGGCAGTTCAGACGCCATTTCCACTCGCTGAGAGTCGAGATGCCGCCGGAGCTGCCGGGGATGAGTCTCGATGTTCCGGTTATTTTCTACGGCAACCACGCCTACTGGTGGGACGGCTTCTGGTCGCAGCTCTGCACCGAGAGATATTTCCGGCAAAATCTCTATATCATCATCGAGTACGCGCAGCTCGTCAAGCACCAGTTTTTCACCCGTCTCGGCGCATTTTCCATCGACCGCTCCAACGCTCGCAGCGCCATCGGCACGCTCGACTACGCCGCCGAATGCCTCCTATCGCCATCCGAACGCCAGAATGCACTCTGGATTTTTCCGCAGGGGTTGATCGAGCATGTGGACAAACGTCCGATTCTCTTTTTCAGGGGAACGGCCGGGATCGTCCAGCGCGTTTTCAAGAAGAGGGAATCGATTTACCTTGTTTCAGTTGTCAGCCGTATTGAATATCTTGAGGAGCAAAGACCTGAACTTTTCCTGTCCTTCGGCTCACCAAAGCTTCTGAAAAAAACTGACTGGAACGGGCTTGACGCTCTGACCGAATTCATGCAGACGGCGACCGAATCCCATCTCGACAAGGTGAAGCAATCGGTGGTCGAGCGGCGTCTTGATTGCTTCGATGTGGTCATTCGCGGATCGGAGTCGATCAACCGACGCGTAGAGGCTTTTCGCAGCCTGTTCGGAAAGGGCCGTCCTGCAGAAGAGTGACGGGTAAATCCATAGATGAAACGATGCTGCCGCGTTCAACTGAATGACGTGGCGGAGATAGATAAAGGGTATATGTATATGAGTACAGTTCTATGCAGTTGCCTCCTTGGCGACAATGCCAAAGTGAGGCTGAAACTCTCGAAAATGCTGCAGGAAGAGGCCTCCGGGTTCTATCTCGATGATCTTCCGGAAGGTTCGGTATCCATTTGTGAAGTCGAAATGAAGGGGTGCCGAAGGGAGTTTTATGCCGGCAGGAGAGGCGAGGAAATTGAAATCGGTACTCCGGTCATTGTTGAAGCCGATGGCGGATTTGATATGGGTGTTGTTTACTCCACGGGCCGCATCGCCCTCAGGAAGCTTCAGCTCAAAGGGCTGGCCAGCGAGGTCGAAAAGCTTCCGGCCATCATGAGGCGTGCTACCGAGGAGGAGGTGCACGAGTTCACCGAGATTCGCAAGCGGGAGCCTGAAATCAGGGCGGCCTGTTTGAACAGAATCGAATGGCACCAGCTTGATATGAAGCTGGTTGATATTGATCTCCGTCTCGACCAGCAGAAGCTTTCGGTCTATTACACCGCCACGCACCGCGTCGATTTCCGGGGTCTGGTGCGTGACCTGGCCGGCGAGTTCAAGGCGCGAATCCAGATGGTGCAGATTACCACCCGCGAGGAGGCGCGACGCACCAACACGCAGGGTTCGTGCGGCTGCGCGCTCTGTTGCTCGACCTGGATGCAGAAAATCCACTCCAATCCATTCGCCGAAAAGCCTCAGATGCCGGACAGCATGAATGGAGACAACTTTTCGTTCAATACTATCGGCCTCTGCAACCGTCCGAAATGTTGCCTCGGATTCTCGAAAACCAACGGCAAAAATGGCAACGTCAGGCAAAACAGATGGCCCTCTGTCGGCACGACCTTTGTCGTCAGAGATGGTAATGCCGTAGTCGAAGGGGTCGATCAGCAGAAAAAAAGCATCTGGATACGCTATGTCAGTACGGGTCAGAAGCGGCGTATTTCGCTGGATCAGTACAATAATATGGCCGGAAAGCGTCAGGACGGACAGGCCTGAAACACCACTTCATCACCTGGCAAGTTGCTGGTTGACGTAATTTTATCATCATCGAACGATTCTCGCTACTTATGACTCATACCCACCAGAGAACTCTCGTTACCACAGCTCTTCCATATGCCAACGGCCCGGTGCACCTCGGCCATCTCGCTGGGGTCTATCTGCCCGCCGATATTTATGTTCGCTACAAGCGCCTCTGCGGCCATGACGTGATCCATATCGGTGGCTCGGACGAACACGGCGTGCCGATTACCATCACCGCCGACAAGGAGGGGATTTCGCCGCAGGATGTGGTGGATCGCTACCACAAGATGAATGCCGATGCGTTCGCGAAGTGCGGCATCTCCTTTGATTATTACGGGCGCACGAGCGGGCCGGTTCATCACCAGACCGCTCGTGAGTTTTTCTCAGAAATCGAGAAAAAGGGAATTTTTGTCAAGAAAACCGAAAAGCAGTTCTTCGATCCGAAGGCGGGGCGCTTTCTCTCCGACCGCTACATCACCGGAACCTGCCCGGTCTGCAAGACGCCCGGCGCGAACGGCGATCAGTGCGAGCAGTGCGGCACGCATCTCAGTCCGACCGAGCTGATCGATCCTAAAAGCAAGCTTTCCGACGCTACGCCGGAGCTGCGCGAAACCCTGCACTGGTACTTCCCGCTCGGGCGTTTTCAGAAGCAGCTCGAAGACTATGTCGAAAGCCACCATGGCGACTGGCGCTCCAACGTTGTGAACTACTCGCGTACGTGGCTCAACCAGGGGCTTGCCGATCGCGCCATTACCCGCGACCTTGCCTGGGGCATTTCGCTGCCGCTCGATTCCGAAGAGGCGAAAGGCAAGGTGCTTTACGTCTGGTTCGACGCCGTGCTCGGCTACATTTCCTTCACGAAAGAGTGGGCTGAAAAGCAGGGCGACGCCGAACTCTGGCGGCGCTACTGGCAGGATCCGGAGACGCGCATCATCAACTTCATCGGTAAGGACAACGTCGTGTTCCACACGCTGATGTTCCCGGCGATTCTGATGGCCTGGAACGAGGGGCGCAGCGAGGGGCGCTACGAGCTGGCCGACAACGTGCCCGCCTCTGAGTTCATGAACTTCGAGGGACGCAAGTTCTCCAAATCGCGTAACTACGCGGTCTATCTCGGCGAGTTCCTCGAACGCTTCCCGGCGGACACGCTGCGTTACAGCATTGCGATGAACTACCCCGAGAACAAGGATACCGATTTCAGCTGGAGCGACTTTCAGAACCGCACCAACGGCGAGCTGGCCGATACGCTCGGCAACTTCATCAAGCGCTCGATTGACTTTACGAATGCGCGTTTCGGTGGTGAGGTGCCTGCGGAGATCGATCTGGATGTGTGGGATGGCCTCGGCCTCGACTGGCTGTCGAGCTTCGGCAAGCTCGAAGCGGCCTACGACGGTTTTCATTTCCGCGAGGCCGCGACGCAGGCGATGGAGATCGCCCGCTTCGCAAACCGCTTTCTCACCGAAAGCGAGCCGTGGAAGGTGATCAAGGTCGATCCCGAAGCGGCGGGCCGTACGATGGCCGTATCGCTGAACCTCTGCCGCACGCTCGCCCTGCTTTTCTGGCCGATCGTACCTGAAACCGCGAACCGCATCTGGAAGATGCTCGGCTTCGGGGGGCGGATCGACGATCTCGTCGAGCCCGGCAAGCCGGTCTGGCGCCAGGCGCTTGAACCGGGGCTGAAGAAGGGACACAAGCTGCTCGGTTCGTCCGAAATTCTTTTTTCGAAGATCGAGGACAAGGACATCGAACCGGAGCTGAAGAAGATCGAGGTGCTGCTGGCGGAGGCGGAGCGACGCGAGGCCGCCGAAGCGCCCGCGCCGATGACCTTCAAGCCGGAGATCACCTTCGACGATTTCCAGAAGATCGATCTGCGCGTGGCCAGAGTGATCGCCTGCGAGCCGGTCAAAAAGGCTAACAAACTGCTCAAGCTGCAATTGCAGGTCGGTTCGGAACAGCGCCAGGTGCTCTCGGGCATCGCGCAGCACTTCACGCCGGAGGAGATGGTGGGCAAGAACGTCGTGCTGGTGGCCAATCTCGCTGACCGCACCATGCGGGGCGAGCTGTCGCAGGGCATGATCCTCGCCGTCGAGGGCGCGGATGGCCGTCTTTTCCTGCTTGAACCGCAGGGGGAAGGAATAAACGGGAACTCTGTCAGTTAACTGTTTGTTCTTTGCAATGAAAGTTGTACATTAGGCGACTTTTACATCGTGGGGTGGAGCAATTGGTAGCTCGTCGGGCTCATAACCCGAAGGTTGCAGGTTCAAGTCCTGTCCCCACCACCAGCAAAAGACCGCGCCATGCTGTGCGGTCTTTTTTTTGCCTGGAGCACCGCTTTTGTTAAGGAGCCGGGGTATATTGCCTTCGCGAAAGCTTCTTCTTTATAGGACTTTTAGGGGGGAAGCCAAACTGCCGAAAACTTCAGGGCCATTTCCTTATGAAGCGAACAGCTCCTCTTTTTTTTCTGCTTTTTTTTCTCCTGTTGGTAAAAACCCCCCATTGCGCGAGCCGAGGCGTTCAGGTACGGCCTCGATGTGCTCGATGCGCAGAAGTGTTTCCAACTCCAGGGCAAGCGAGTCGGCATGATAACCAATGCGGCAGCGGTTTCGCGCTCCGGTGAGCCGGGATACCGGGTTTTGCTTCGGAACGGGGTCGATCTGAAATTCCTGATGGCTCCCGAGCACGGCTTCACGCTCGATTACGAGGCGGGGCAGAATGTGGGTAACGCCGGAGTCGGCGACAGCCTGAAAATCTGGTCACTCTACGGCGACTCCCGGAAGCCTGATATTTCGCTCCTGAAAACCATCGATGCGCTCGTTTTCGATCTTCAAGATGCCGGAGTTCGCTGCTACACCTACCTCTCCACCATGAAGCTCGCGATGGAGGCATGCAACGAAGCGGGCGTCACCTTCATGGTGCTCGACCGGCCAAATCCTATCGCGCCGCTGCCTGCCAGCGGTTTCGTGCTGGAGCCACGCTTCGAGTCGTTCGTTGGAGCGGCGGAGCTTCCGTTCATCCACGGCATGAGCGTGGGAGAGATCGCCGAATGGTTGCAGAAACGCCGCTTTCCGGGACTGTCGTTGCAGATTGTGCGGATGCAGGGATACCGGCGAGACAGGTTTGCTGACGACCTTCCGGGTTTCCGTTTCCGCCCGCCGTCGCCGAGCCTGCATGATTTCAAAACCCTGTTGCTCTATCCAGCCACGGTTATGCTGGAGGGAACCGATGTCAGCGAAGGGCGTGGCACCGATACGCCGTTTCGGATGTTTGGCGCGCCATTCATCGACAGCAAAACGCTCATCCAGGAACTTGAAACCTATCGCTTGCCTGGCGTCGAATTCCACCGGACGAGCTTTACGCCTGAGAGGAGCAAATTCTCAGGCGTCGAGTGTCAGGGAGTCCGTCTGAAAGTGATCGATCGGGACCATTTTGATCCGTTCCTTGCCTCCACAGCGATCCTGCTTTCTCTGCAGAAGCTCTGGCCAGAAGAAACAGGTCTGCATCGTCACGCAGACTTTTTTGACAAGCTTGCGGGTACCAGCCGCTACCGCCTCATGATTCAGCAACAACGCCCGATCGGGGAAATTCTCGCTGTTGCCCGGGGACAGGTGCGGGCATTCGATGTGGCTTACCGGGGTCGTTTTCTCTATCCCTGAATCTCCGTTTTACAGGCTGGCGCGGTATGCAGCACTCGCCTTTGATGCCCGATGGTGTGAGTAATATCTGCCAGAGCTGGATCGTGCGCGCCCTGAAGGCTCCAGCACAGCTCAGGAGATAGTAGCGCCACATGCGGTAGAATTTTCTGTCGTAGTGCTCTTCAAGCTGTGACCATTTGCGGGTTATGTTGCTTTCCCAGGCTTTGAGTGTCAGGGCGTAATCGTAGCCGAACGAGTGCCAGTCTTCGAGTACGAGCCGACCTTCAAAGCCGTGAGAAATCTGGCTGGGTGAGGGAAGCATCGAGTTTGGGAAGATATATTTTTCGATCCACGGGTCGGTGCTGGTAACCGGCTCGTTGCTGCCGATGCTCTGCACGAGCATCCGTCCATCCGGTTTGAGACAGCAGCGGGCGATATCGAAATAGGTGCGGTAGTTTTTATAACCGACATGTTCGAGCATGCCGATCGAGACGATCCGGTCGAACTCGCCATCGAGCTGGCGGTAGTCCATGAGCCGGATATCGACGTCTAAACTCTTGCAGAACTCACGGGCAAAGCTCGCCTGCTCCTTTGAGACGGTGATGCCGACCACCCGCGCGCCATACCGTTCCGCGGCAAACCGGGCCGCGCCACCCCACCCGCAGCCAATGTCGAGCAGGCTCATGCCCGGTTCGAGGGCGAGCTTGTCGAAAACGAGGCGAAGCTTGTTCTGCTGCGCCTCGGCGAGAGTTTCGGCTTCGTGCCAGCAGGCGCAACTGTACATCATGAGCGGGTCGAGCATCGCCCGGAAGAGGTCGTTGCCAGCGTCATAATGGCGCTTGCCGACAGTGAAGGCGCGCGCCGGTTTTTGCAGGTTTATCACCGCGCCGTGCAGATACTCCAGGACGACGGCAAGGTTGACGAGCCGCCGGTCGAGGCCCGCCGAGAGTATCCGGTAAAACAGCTCTTCGAGGTCGTCGCAATCCCACCACCCCTCCATGTAGGACTCTCCGAAGCCGAGGTTTCCCTGAAGCACCGTTTTTCTAAACATGCGGCGGTCATGCACCCTGATGTCCCAGGGGCTGTTGCCGTTGATGGTGATGTTTGCAGCAGCGAGGAGTGTCTCGAGTCTTTGCTGGAAAAGGTGGTCGAGCATGGCGCAGTGCTCCGGTTTCCGGGGAAACGTTCTGTTTCACAAAATGGATATACCGATACTGACTACTTTAAAAAATAGTGTATGCGCGACGAAATGTCAAACAGATGCTCGACAGGGCAAGATCATGTAAAGAGTGATGGACAGGCGCTGTTCTTTGATTTTTAACTCTTCAATGGTGTTTTGCCGGTCTCGGGATTCTTTTTTGGGCGGCCTCGTTTTCTGGCGGGAGGATTTGCGGATGGATTTTTTTTCTGGTGGGGCTTTTCATTTTCATCAATCGCTTCAGGTTCATCGCCCTCTTCCGATTCGTCTTCGATTTCGCAGTACGCTTCGCTTTCAAAGGCCTCGTCAGGGATTTCAAGTTCGACGCCGATTTCGTCACTACTCTCATCCTGAACCGGCTGTTGCCGCGACCGGCTGCCGCGTTTACCCTTCAATGCCGGCTCGATGAGCGTCATGACCTCGTTGATCGACGAGAAGATGTAGAGTTGCTTGTCAAGGTTGGCCAGCTTGAGCAGGTCCTTGATCTGCTGGCAGAGCGAGACGAAAATGGTCAGACCATCGGAGCTGTTGGCGAGTTGATGAGCCAGCAGCATTGAACCGATGCCCGACGAATCGATAGCCTTGACCTGCGAAAAATCGATGATGACGTTTTTACTGGCTTCGTTACTGACCATGCTGTCGATGGTCGTTCGGAAACAGTCGGCGTGGCGGACATCGAAAATCGGCTCTTCAAGCTTGAGGATGGTCAATTCCTTGCGGGTCGATACGGAGTGTTTCATAAAAAACTCCAGCAAAAATACGGTAACTTATTCCATAAAAGGCATTTATGCTGCCTTTTTGGCTCCGCATTCATTGAGGGATGGTTGAAAGATCAATGCGGAACAGCTCTCTTCCACTATTATCGTACAAAATTCGATTCATTCAAATCAATTTTTTTCAACGGCGTAAAATGTTTGATGTGGATGGGGGGGGGCTTGCGTGCTGATGAGGAGTGGTTAAGAGTCTTGCTTCTTTGGCAATAGGAGAATGCGGAACGCTATCGTCTTGTCTGGTGGCAAAAAAACTCTACAAGTGCTTCGATTTCCGCCTCGTCAATCGGCGCAGGTACCCACTCGACATCCAGCCGGTTGCGGAAAAAAGTTAACTGGCGTTTGGCGTAGTTTCTGGTGTGTTGGGCGATGAGTGAAACCGCGGTGTCGAGATCGTGCAATCCCTCGAAGTGTTCGAAGAGCTCGCGGTAGCCGACGGTGGCCAGTGCGTTGAGGTTTTTGCTGCGCCACTGGTCGCGGAACTGGTCGTAGAGGCGATGGGCTTCGGCTTCGAGTCCGGCTTGCATCATCGCGCTTGTGCGGCGGTTGATGCGGTCGTAGAGTAGTTCGCGGGGCAGGTCGAGGCCGATGACGGTGAAGTTGATGCCTGTTGGCGGGCCGGAGGTTTTGCGTTGCAGGGCCGTGACCGTCGCGCCGGAAATTTCGATGATTTCGAGGCTGCGGACGAGACGCTGGGTTTTGGTCGGGTCGAGCGTTTTGGCCTGTTCGGGATCGAGCGCTTCGAGTCGGCGGTAGAGCGCTTCCGCGCCGTGGCGTTCGAGTTCGCGGGTCAGGCGCGCCCGGATTTCCGGGTCGGCGGGCGGCAGTTCGGCGAAGCCTTTGAGCAGCCCTTCGAGGTAGAGCGTCGAGCCGCCCGCGATGATTGGCGTAATGCTGCGTTGACGTAGTTCGCGGATTCTCTCCGCCGCCTGTTCCGCGAAATCTCCCGCGCTGAAGGGTTCGCCAATCTCTTTTTCGTCGATGAAGTGGTGCTTGATTTCCTCCTGCATCCACTGTGGCGGCTTGGCGGTGCCGATCTCCATGCCTCGATAGATCTGGCGCGAGTCGGCGGAGATGATCTCGCCACCGGTCTGGCGGGCGATGCGGAAGGCCAGCTCCGTTTTGCCGGAGGCGGTCGGGCCGAGGATCACGAGGACGGGTTTATTGCTCATTGTCAGCCTTTGGTGGGGAACAGCGGTTTAAGGGCAGCATAGACCTTCGAGACCGGCAGGCCGACGACGTTGTAGTAGCAGCCTTCGATGCGCGTGACGAAGCAGGCGAGCAGGGGGTCCTGGATGCCGTAGGCTCCGGCCTTGTCGAAGGGCTTCATCACCTCGATGTAGCGGGTGATTTCGGTGGCGGTCATTACGCCAAACTCGACGATGGTACGGGCGTAGTTCAGCACGGCATTGTCGTTGTGCAGGATGCAAAAGCCGGTGAGCACCTCGTGGCAGCGGCCTTGCAGGGCAGAGAGCATCTCGAAGGCGTGGCTGAAATCGCCGGGCTTGCCGAGCGCCGCGCCGTCGAGCAGCACCGTGGTGTCGGAGCCGAGCACAACCGCGCTGGCGTCTGCTTCCGGCAAGGTTCGCTGCACGGCTTCAGCTTTTTGCCTTGAGATTTCCATCACATTTTCCTCGACCTTTAGTGCCGGATTGAAGGTCTCATTGATCTCGACCGAGGCGGTTTCGAACGGAATTCCCGTCAGAGCGAGCAGCTCTCGGCGGCGCGGCGATTGCGAGGCGAGGATGAGTTTGCGGCGTCCGGTCATCGTCAATCGAAGGTTTTCCAGTTGCGTTTCGACAGGTCGCGGTAGATCATCAATCCAGCCAATGCTCCGACGGCGTAGTAGAGCGCGGCAGCCAGCGGTTCGCCAAAGATCAGCTTGCCGGTGCCGAACAGTGTGGCGTAAACCAGCACGATGCCGAAAAACCAGTTGGCAAAAAGGGCCGGGAAGCCGGTGTCGCCTTGTACGTCAGGAAGTTCGTTGGCTACCGGTCTCCACAGCGCTCCGCCAACCCTCGTGGTACGGTAGAATGAGTGCAACGTTGATCTGTCAGTTGGCTTGGTGAGCCAGGTGACGGCGAGGGTTACGGCAATCGTGAAGAGCACGATGAGGTAGATTGACTCGGGGAACACGATCGTGGTGAACTGGCTGATCCAGGTGTATGCAACGATCGGCGCGACCATCGAGGTGATCTCCGACCAGGCGTTGAGCCGCCACCAGAACCAGCGCATGATGAGCACGAAGCCCGTGCCCGCGCCGCACTGGATGATGAACTCCCACGCGCCGGTGATGGTCTCGAGCACGTAGAACGTGATATAAAGCGCGAAGATCGCCGTGATCGCCGTGACGATTCGCGACATCAGGACGTAGTGGTTCTGCTCGGCCTCCGGCTTGATGAAGCGCTTGTAGAGGTCGTTGATGAGGTAGCTCGTGCCCCAGTTGAGGTGGGTCGAGAGCGTTGACATGTAGGCCGCCATGAAGGCCGCGATGAGCAGTCCCTTCAGCCCGGTGGGCAGCACGGCGTTCATCACATAGACGAAGCCGTCTTCCTTCTGGCCTGCGGGCAGGTGCGGGAACATGACGAGGCTCGCCAGCCCGACCACGATCCACGGCCACGGGCGAACGCAGTAGTGCGCAATAGTGAACCAGAGCGTCGCCAGCAGCGAGTTTTTTTCGTCCTTGGCGCTCATCATGCGCTGGGCGATGTAGCCGCCGCCGCCCGGCTCCGCGCCCGGATACCACGACGACCACCACTGCACGAACGCCATCGCGGCGAAGGCGGTGAAGGGGAGCGCGTAAGCTCCGGTCTGCGATGTATTTATGGTCGAAGAAAACGAGGGGAAGAAATCGAACATCCAGCCAGGCAGGGCCTCTTTCAGGCCGCCAGCCGCCGTGACCTGCGGTGAGTTGACCGCCAGCACGGCGAGGATGATGCAACCACCCATCGCTATGACGAACTGGACGGCGTCAGTGATCGAGACGCCCCAGAGGCCCGACATGCCGGAGTAGATCGCTGTGAAAATCACGAGCCCTACGATGGTGAGCTGCGGGTCGAGGCCGGGGATCATGATCTTGATGATTTTGAACATGGCCAGGTTCACCCACCCGATGATCACCGCGTTGATGAAGAGGCCGAAATAAATCGCCTTGAAGCCGCGCAGAAAGCTCGCAGCCTTGCCGCTGTAGCGCAGCTCGATGAATTCGAGGTCGGTCAGAATGTTTGCCCGTCGCCAGAGCCGGGCGAAAAAGAACACCGTAAGCATTCCACCCGACACGAACGTCCACCACACCCAGTTTCCCGCGATGCCGTTTTTGGCAACAAACCCCGCCACGGCGAGCGGTGTGTCGGCGGCGAACGTCGTGGCAACCATGCCGGTACCCGCTATCCACCACGGTAGCTTGCGTCCCGAAAGGAAGAACTCGCCAACGTTTTCGGATGCCCGCCTGGAAAAGAACAGGCCGACCAGCAGGGTTAACAGCAGGTAACCCGCAATGAATGAGATGTCCAGTGGGGTGAGTTGTGCCATGGTCGTGTGTTGGGTTTGGTGGCTTTTCAGGAATGTGGTGGGCGGTTATCCATGTTGTCCATTGAGTCTATTTTGCCCATCAAATCCCCCGTGATTACTCACAAGGGCGGTTCACAAACCGCCCCTGCAAGTTGCGCGCCGGTTCGTTGTTACGCCTCTATGCGCGACAGTTCGAGGAAGCTCTGGTAGCGGTCGTCGACTTCAAGAAGATCGAGATCGTTGTAGCGGTAGGGACCGAACTGCTCGACGCAGAAGCTGGCCATGGCGCTGCCGTAGAGCACGGCCTTGCGCATCTCGGCTTCGCTCGTGCTGCCGCAACGGGCCAGGTGGCCGATGAAGCCGCCCGCGAAGGTGTCGCCAGCGCCGGTCGGGTCATAGATCGATTCGAGCGGGAAGGCCGGAGCGGCGAAGATGCCGTTGTCGGTGAAGAGCAGCGCGCCGTGCTCGCCCTTCTTGATGATGAGCGTTTTCGGCCCCATCTGGCGGATGATGCGCGCGGTCTTGACCAGGTTCGGATCGCCGGAAAGCAGGCGAGCCTCGCTATCGTTGACGATGAAGACATCCACCCGTGCGAGCACCTTTTTCAATTCTTCGGGTTTGCCCTCGATCCAGAAGTTCATCGTGTCGCACACGACCAGCTTCGGAGCGTCGATCTGGTCGAGTACCTTGAGCTGCAATTCGGGATCGATGTTGCCGAGGCAGACAAACTTGGAGTCGCGGTACTGCTGCGGCACGTGGGGGTCGAACGTGGCGAAGACGTTCAACTGCGTGTCGAGCGTGTCGCGAGTGTTCATGTCGTAATGATAGCGGCCAGCCCAGCGGAAGGTTTTGCCATTCTCGACGATCTGGATGCCCTTGGTGTCGATGTTCTTTGCGTGGAGCAGGTCGAAGTGCTCTTTGCCGAAATCGGAACCCACGACGCCGACCATCCTGATCGGCTCGTCGGTGAAGTAGCTCGCCGAGAGCGCGATGTAGGTCGATGAGCCGCCGAGGGTGTTGTCGGAACGGCCAAATGGGGTTTCGATGTCGTCGAAAGCGAGGGATCCAATGACGAGAAGTGACATGATATGATGATTGAATAGGTTACTGGAAATTGTCGTATCTGGAATTACTCTTGAGCCGTATTCGGCAGTTCGAAAAGAATGCACTCACCGGGCGCGAAATCGCGCGTCAGCTTGTGGCCGGAGATGGTCAGCGTTTGCCCGGTGATCAGCTCTTCGAGTTCCATTGACTCCTGTTCGAACTCCATCGTACCGGTGACAGGCTCTTCGAAGTTGCTGTTGCCGGCGAACAGCAGATTTTTGCCACCCGATTTGCGCATGACGGTCAGAAGCGCAGGGTCGGAGATGTAGGGTTGCACGATCGAGCCGATGTCGCCGCATCGGACGAGCTCGAAGTGGCGGCTCCGGATGTCGAGCACTTTGCGGATGGCATCGCAGATCGGTTCGAGTCCGTTGGCGTTTTCCCAATCGCAGGCGGCGGCGCTGAAAAGCGGCAGGCTCTCCGTCGGGAAGCGCTGGCGGTCGTCGTCGGTGAAATTCAGACCGAGATTGATCGGGTGCCATTCGCAAATCTCCATGCCGGAGTGGATGAAGGGCATCGCCGGAAGCACTGCGCCGAGTGTGAAAAGGAAGAGCGCGCGGCGGCGTCCGGCCTCTTTGCCTGCAAGATTGTGGCAGACTCGCGGCGTATTGTGATTTTCGCCGGTAGCGAAGAATGGAATCGCCACGCCGTTGCGATTCAAAAAGGTGAGCAGCCCCTTGATGAACTGCACGTCGTGAATGACGAACGGCAGCGAGCCGAAGACGGCGTTGAACCCCTCCTCCTTCAGCGTTGGCGACGGGTCGAAGTTCTCGTCCCAGAAGGCGAAATCCGGTGCGTCGAGTCGCGCTTCGGCCACAATCGAAGCTTTCAGCTCCGGCGGCAGGGCGTGGCCCATGTCGATCATCGCGCCGTCGATACCGAACATATTGCGGTAGTGTGGAATGATGCCGGTGATCTCCCGCCAGAGCGCTGTCGCGCGGAACTCCGGGCGTTCGAGCGCCTCGTCGTACATGCGTATCGTGTTGTAGGCGATGTAGTTGAAGCGGGGCGCGTTGTGCAGCTTCAGGTAGGTGACATCCGTCCAGGGCGGCTGGCGGTCGTCCGGCGGCCAGTCCGAAAACGCGCTGGCGATGACGCACTCGCCGCCGTCCGTCGTAGCGCCGGTGTAGCCGTGCGCGCCGAGCGTGAGCTTCTCCGGAGCCGGGACGAAACGGTTTCGATAGGCCTCGTCTGGTTCGGGAAGTTCATGGAAATCGTGCTTGTCCACCTTTTCGTAGATGCGGGTCAGCTTGTCGTCCCCGAACGCCGGCGCGCAGTATGGCGGCAGGTTTTCGCCGGATTTGATCCAGTAGAACCACTCCGGATGCTCGCCGATCCAGTCGCTGTCGATGGAGGCCGTGCGGAAGACAAACTCGAACACGACCCGCATTCCAAGGTGGCGCGCCGCCTCGACGAGTGCTTTGAGCTGTGTCTCCACCGGTAGATCGAGTGCCGGTTCGCCGAGAGTTTCGTCGAGTTCGTATGGATTTTTTATCGCGTAAGGTGAACCGAGTTCTCCTTTCCGGTTGACTTGACCGATGCTGGTCAGCGGCAGCAGGTAGAGTGTGTTGACGCCCATCCGGCGGATGTAGGGCAGCATGGCGATGGCCTTCAGCAGCGTTCCGGTCTCGCGAAATCCGCATGGAAGCGGCTCAGTGCTGATGCGTCCGTCATGGTTGTGATCGAACGCTGCGTTGTACCTCACGAAGAGGTTGTACACGGTTGCCGAGGCACTCCAGTTCTGGCCGTTCATTACTACCTTGTCCCATCCGACCGGAGCCGAGGCTCTGATCGCGCCGATCGCGTCGCTGAAATAGTCAAAAGGATCGACCATCGAAACGCCAGTTCTTCCTTCGCGCCAGAGGTTTGGCACGGCGTATGGTTCAGCAGGCTGGCGGCGCTTGGCCGATTCCAGCGATTCGAGGAGAATGTCGAGGGTTGGTGTGGTCAAGCTGTCGGATATTCTGAATCGATGGAAGCGAAAAATCAGGCTAAAGACAGGCTAAAGATAAGTATTATCGGGAAAAGATATGCAGAACCATTCAAGGCATTTGTGAAGCAGTATGGCGAGATCGAAAAGAACCATCAAAATGCAGCTCGAGTATGATGGCACTGGCTATTCGGGATGGCAGCGCCAGTTGGGCGCGGTGATGACCGTGCAGGGCGAGATCGAGCAGGTGCTTGGTCGGATTACACAGGAACCGGTCAGCATCGATGGGGCTGGAAGAACCGACAGGGGGGTGCACGCTCGCGGGCAGGTTGCGAGCTTTGCGACGGGCTCGCCGATGCCGCTTGGCCGCCTGATGTATTCGGCCAATTCGCTTTTGCCCTCGACGATCCGCATCAACTCCATGCGGCAGGTACCGGAGTCTTTTCACGCCCGTTTCAGTGCCAGGTCGAGGGAGTACCGCTACTTTCTGCTCGAACATCCTTCAGCTATCGACAGCCGCTTTGCAGGATGCTGTTACGGCAGGCCGGATGTCGCGGCGATGAACCGGCTTGCGGAGATGCTTGTGGGAACTCACGATTTCGTTGCGTTCTCGAAAGAGACTCCCGATCAGCAGGGAACTCTCTGCACGGTTACGGAGGCCCGTTGGTACAGGTACGGGCGTTTTCACGTTTTCCATATCGAGGCGAACCGCTTTCTCCGGAGCATGGTGCGCTTTCTGGTGGCCGGGATGATCGAGGCCGGGATGGGACGTCTCGGACAAGAGGATTTTAACGCGATGCTCGAAAGCGGATGCCGCCGACCCCATCTGAAACCGGCCGTGGCGACGGGCTTGTTTCTCTGGAACGTCAGGTATTGAGCGTTGAATGTCGAGAATTGGCCTAAAGGCCGGTTTGCTCAAATACCCTTGATCTTGCGCCTCTTTGTTGCGGACTCTTGTATTAATCGTGCTCTCTGGTTATGTTAGCCAATTATACTTTTTTGTCTCAAACCCGAGGATGCTTGCGTAACCTCATCTGTTAACCCGGCCCGGCATGTGAAAAGCTTTTTACCGCTCAGGCATTTTCTTGTCTGTATATTCTTGCAGGTTGCCGCTCTGTCGTCCGTGTCGTTTGGTGCGGAGGCCCGTGACAGCACGTCAACTACGAGATCCTCACGCGTTTCGGAAATGCTCGACAGCCTGGTGACTGCCACCTATTTTCAGGATGAGCGGTTTTCATCTGGAGGAAAGCCTGGGGCTTTTGAGTATCTCCCCAAAGAGTTCATCCCTCAGTTCAGTGACTCGGTTTACGCGTCAAGAATTGCTGCGCTTGCCAGCAAAAGCCGGTTCAATCTGGTTTATAATGATCATGTAAAAGGCTTTATTCGTCTTTATGCCGTTGACAAGAGGAAAATGGTATCGAAGGTGCTTGGCCTGACCCATATCTATTTTCCGCTCTTTGACGAAGTGTTCAGGCAGTACAATATCCCTCCTGAAATGAAGTACCTCGCCATCGTGGAGTCTGCACTGAATCCCACAGCGGTGTCTCGGGCTGGTGCCCGTGGTCTTTGGCAGTTCATGAGCGGTACGGGCCGGATGTACGGCTTGCAATCCTCTTCGTTCATCGAGGATCGCTACGACCCCACAAAAGCGACCGTGGCGGCTTGCAAGTATCTTCGTGATCTGTATGACATGTTTGGCGACTGGTTTCTCGTTCTCGCGGCATACAATGCCGGGGCGGGTAACGTGCAGAAGGCTATCAGGAGATCGGGCGGTGCGCACGATTACTGGGAGATATGGCCATACCTGCCGCAGGAAACCCGCGGTTACGTTCCTGCATTCATCGCGGTGACCTACGTCATGAACTATTACCGCGAGCACAATATCCGCCCGGCCCAACCGGGCTATCTCTATTCCGAAACCGGCAGGGTGCCGGTCAGTCAGGCGCTCACCTTCGAACAGCTCAACGAGGCTCTCGGTGTGCCGATGGAGGATATCAAGTTTCTCAATCCACAGTACATAGCTGGTCTCATACCGGCTCCGGAGTCCATGCCTAACATGATCACGCTTCCGAAGCAATACATCCAGCCGTTTCAGCGGAAAGAGCAGGAAATCTATGCATACCGGCCTGAACTGGTTGCTGAAAAGGAGCGCCTTTACACCATGGTTCGGGAAATCGATCGCCAGGACGAGGTAGTCAGCAGTGGCAGGGGCAAGAAGGTGCATATGGTGCGGAAAGGTGAGACGATTGCCAGTGTGGCCCGCACCTATGGCTGCTCGGTCAGTCAGATTATTGACTGGAACAATCTGAAAAGCTCCAGCTTGAAATCCGGACAGAAGCTGGTAGTCTTCAAGGCCGTCAGCGAGCGGGGATCAAAAAAATCATCGGTCTTGAAGATCAAGGGTAAAAAAAGCAAGCTGAAAGCAAAAGCAGCCAAGGGTTCTGCCAAGAGCAAAGCGGCCAAAAAGAGCAAGGGCGGCAAAAAGACCGGTGGAAAAAGTGAGGCGAAAAATAAGCGGAAGTAACGCAACCAGAACGTCGCCGGACGGCATCGCAGATCGTTGGTGTTCACGAACGAAATCAGCGATAGTTTAACAGTTGTTCTGCTTGTCATTGCCAGTTTTTTTTATCTTAAGCATTCAATTTTCGCGCGCACCGTTTGTCCAGTTTTTTCTGGGGTACAGACAGTTTTTTTAACCACCAACAAAGGGTACTTAACACAGCGTATGCGTAATATCATTTTCACCGGTAAGGGCGGTGTCGGCAAAACTTCAGTTGCGGCAGCGACTGCCTTGAAAGCAGCAGATATGGGTTACAAGACCCTCATCATGTCGACCGATCCGGCTCATAGCCTTGGTGACTCTCTTGACATAGAACTTGGGCCTTCGCCCGTCAAGGTCGCGGAGAACCTTTGGGGACAGGAAGTGAGCGTTTTCGGCGACCTCAACCTGAACTGGGATGTTGTTCGCGAGCATTTCGCTCACCTGATGGCTTCGCGCGGCATTGAAGGCGTTTACGCCGAAGAGATGGGTGTGCTTCCCGGTATGGAGGAGCTGTTTTCGCTCTCCTACATCAAGCGCTATAACGAAGAGCAGAAAGATTTCGACCTGCTGGTCGTTGACTGCGCACCGACCGGCGAAACTCTCCGCCTGCTTTCGCTGCCGGAGACCTTCGGCTGGTTCATCAAGATGATCCGCAACATCGAGAAGTACATGGTCAAGCCGATGATCCGCCCACTCTCCAAGAAGGTCAAGAAACTTGACGATTTCGTGGCTCCCGAAGAGGTCTATGAAAAGGTGGACAACCTCTTCTCCTCGACCGAAGGCATCATCGACCTGCTCGCAGACGGCACCAAAACCACCATGCGCCTTGTGATGAACCCTGAGAAGATGGTCATCAAGGAGTCGATGCGTGCTCTGACCTACCTGAACCTCTACGGCATCACGGTTGACCGTATCACCATCAACCGCGTCATGCCCGACCAGAGCCCCGACCCGTACTTCCAGCAGTGGCGCAACATCCAACAGAAGTATATCGACCAGATCAACAGTGCCTTCGCGCCGATTCCGGTTGCCGAAGTGCCGCTGTTCAACAACGAGGTGGTCGGTCTGGAGATGCTTCGCAAGGTCGGCGAGAAGGTTTACGGAGACGAGAACCCCCTCGATATCTTCTTCAAGGAGGATCCGATCAACATCACTAAAATTTCCGATGGCCACTACAAGGTTCGAGTGAAGCTGCCGTTCATGGAGAGCATGGGTCTGGAGCCGAAGATCATGAAGCTCGGTGATGACCTGACCATCCGTATCGGCGACTACCAGAAGATTGTGGCGCTTCCGATCTTCCTGGCTGGCATGGAGTCCACCGGCGCTTCGTTCGAGAGCGGCTGGCTGAATATCGACTTTACCAAGGAGTAACAGGCTCCTTTCTTTCATAGCCTATTTGGAGGAACAGGAGAACCTGCCGGTGTGGCAGGTTTTCCTGTTTGTGGGCTTGCCTGAGTGATAAGAAATTTACACGCGCAGCCTCCAGTTATTTTGGCTGAATTGTTATCTTCCAGACATAGTTAATTGACGATTTTTCTGAGTACTACGAATGCAACAATTACAGGATTTACGAGTTTCAAGAATCATTACTCTTACCTCGCCAAGGGCACTAAAGGAAAAATTGCCCGTAACGGAGCATATTGCCGATACGGTCTGCAAGGCCAGGCATGAGGTTGAGAATATTCTGACCGGCAAGGACAATCGCATGTTGGTCATCGTCGGGCCTTGCTCTATCCATGATATCAAGGCAGCACGCGAATATGCTTCGCGCCTTATCACCCTGCGTCAAGAGCTCGAATCAGAGTTCTGCATCATCATGCGGGTCTATTTCGAGAAACCGCGGACGACCATCGGCTGGAAGGGGTTCATCAACGATCCTCATCTCAACGATACCTACGATATTGAGCACGGCCTGTTCCATGCTCGCAAGCTCTTGATCGAGCTGAACGAAATGGGGCTTCCTGCCGCTACGGAGTTTCTTGATCCGATCTCGCCGCAATATGTGGCTGATCTGATCAGCTGGGCAGCCATTGGTGCACGCACTATCGAATCGCAAACCCATCGCCAGATGGCCAGCGGCCTCTCGATGCCGGTCGGTTTTAAAAATGCAACCGACGGACGTCTTCAGGTTGCCATCGACGCCATTCGTTCGGCCATGCACCAGCACAGTTTTCTGGGCATCGATCAGGATGGGCACAGCAGCGTCATTACGACCAAGGGTAATCCCTTCGGGCATCTTGTGCTGCGTGGCGGCTCCAGCAAACCGAACTACGATGCTGACAGCATCGCCCAGGCCGAAAAGCAGCTCAGGAAAGCTGAGCTGACGCCGTATCTGCTGGTTGATTGCAGCCACGCCAACTCTGGCAAGAAATTCGGCAACCAGTCCAAAGTCTGGGCTGATATTCTCGCCCAGAAGGAGCATGGCAACATAAGCATCGTGGGTGTTATGATCGAGAGCAATATCTGCTCCGGAAACCAGCCTTTCCCGGTCGATCCTGGCCAGCTGCAATATGGCGTCTCGATCACCGACGAGTGCGTCTCTTGGGACGAGACCGATAGGATGCTTCGGGATGGAGCCGCATTCATGAAGCGGGTTCGCTTGAAAGCCTGATGGCTCAGCCGTCAGATATTTTTATCAACCATAACTTTTCAGCATTGCAATGAACATCGATAAGCTTGTCTATGCAGTTGCCGGATTCTTTGTTCTGGCCAGCGTTCTGCTTTCTCAATATCATGATATTCGCTGGCTCTGGTTCACTGGTTTTGTCGGCCTGAACCTTTTCCAGGCAGCGTTTACCGGTTTCTGTCCGCTTGCCAAGATTCTCAAGGCTGCAGGTGTGAAACCGGGTCATGCATTTGAATGATCCACATCGGAGGGCAGGAGTCCATTTTTGTAACGGGATTCCTGCCGCTCAATCCACCATCTCACTATTCCATTCACAATCATGAGCATCGAAATCAGGCGGGTCAATACCAGCCATGAGCGCAAACAGTTCATCAAGTTTGCGTGGAAGGTGTACAGAAAAGACCCTGAGCTGAACAGGAACTGGGTGCCTCCGGTGATTTCGGACTACATGAAAACCCTCGATACCGAGCGCTATCCACTCTATGAACATGCCGATCTGGCGATGTTCACTGCCTGGAAAAATGGTGTGATGGCAGGCACAATTGCCGCAATTCAGAATCGCCGCCATAACGAGATTCATTACGACAAGGTGGGATTCTGGGGCTTTTTCGAGTGTGTGAACGACCAGAAAGTCGCTGATGCACTGTTTGAGGCCGCGGCGATGTGGCTCAAAAGTAAGGGACTTGACACGATGCGCGGGCCCGTAAGCCCGTCCATGAACGACCAGTGCGGCATGCTTACCAAAGGCTACGACAGCCCACCGGTGTTTCTGATGCTTTACAATCCGCCGTATTACAACGAGCTTTGTCTGAACAGTGGTCACAAGGTCGGTCAGGAGCTGCTTGCCTGGTATATCGACCAGAAGATGATCGATATCAGCCGCTTGAGCCGCATCGCCCAGCACGTGCTGAAGCGCGAGGGGCTGACCGTCCGCGACATGGACATGAAGAACTTCGACAGCGAGGTTGACAAGATCAGGGAGATTTACAACAAGGCGTGGGAGAAGAACTGGGGCTTCGTGCCGATGACCGACAAGGAGTTCGACTTCATGGCCAAGAGCATGAAATCGGTTGCCGATCCTCACTTTATCTATTTCGTCGAGGACAAGGATGGCAGGGCCATCGGCTTTTCACTCTCGCTACCTGACATAAACCAGGCGCTCAAACATGTCAACGGCAATCCTTTCACACCGTGGGGGCTGGTCAAGTTCCTCTGGTACAAGCGTAACATCTCGATGTTCCGCACCATCACGATGGGCGTGCTGCCGGAGTACCGCAACAAGGGGATCGACAGCATCCTGAACGCGCGCATTTCTGAGTACGGTGGCAAATACGGCCTGTTTGCCAGCGAGATGAGCTGGGTGCTCAAGTCTAACGAAGCGATGAGCAAGCTTGCCAAGGTGATCGGTGGCATTCCGTACAAGGAGTACGTGATTTACGAAAAGGCTATCTAAGACTTTCTCTGGTGGAGTGAGTGGACGTGTCGTTGACGGGCTGGAAAAAGAGTGATGGTATCAGCAGCTACCCGTGCCTGTAACAAAAAAGGAGCCTAAAGGCTCCTTTTTGTTAACCTAACAAAGAACGTTTCCACACTCAGAACGAGGCCATGAAGACCAGGTAAGACTGTTCGGTATCCGGGTTGTAGATAGCCGAAGCAGTGTAGCGGTCTTTCGACACGGCAATACCGGTGTTGACCAGGGCAAGTTTCTTGCCTTCGCCGTCACCATAGTAGCCTTCGTTGCCGAGACCTGCGGTTGCTTTGGCAGTGTAGCCATTCTTATCGTAAAACTTGTAGTTGGCTTCGCAATACCATGCGTTGTCGTAGTCGTTACCGGCGACGAATACGCCAGCCATGAGGCCGATGTTCTCATAGCTGTAAGCTGCACTAACTTCGATGGTGTTAGCTCCATCATCCCGGAAGTCGAATACACCACCGTCATCGGGATTATTGTTTGCAGGATCAAGATTGTAGTCTGTCACGGCAAGAGTGACTGGGCCTATTGGCATGCTGATAGTAGCATCGACTTCTTTGTAGCGATAACCGTCGTCCGAATTAAGGCCATAAGAGCCCCACAAGCCGATGCTAAGACCATTTTTGAAGGTATAAGAGAGGTTCGGCTGAACGTTTACCGAATTGTCTGCCTCGTAACCTCTCCAGATATAGCTGCTGACGACGTCTGCGCCGATTTTAAAGCCTTCATCGGCCATTGCGTTGCTTGAGCCGAACCCTGCGAACAGTACTGCAGCGAGAGCAATCAGTTTTGCTGTCTTTTTCATCGAGAATAACTCCTTTGTTGTGGTGTTATGGTTTGTGTGTTGTCGAGAGGTGGCCTCCCCGTCAATAGTGAAGCCACCTGAAAGAACGATCGTATGTGTTATCCGATGGCGGCGTTTCCTTTTTCCTCGGTTCTGATCCGGATGCATTCGGGCAGGTCGAAGATAAAAATTTTTCCATCACCAATCTCACCGGTTTTCGCGCCTTTGATGATCGCCTTGACCGTGGCGTCAGCGAACTCTTCATTGACGGCGATCTCGAGTTTGACCTTTTTCAGGAGGTTGACCTCGCTCGGTACGCCGCGATAGATCTCTGTGTATCCGCCCTGTGCACCGCATCCGAGAGCGTTGGTCACGGTCATCTTGCGAACCCCGGCGTCGGCGAGACTTTTTTTCACGTCCGGCAGCTTGTGGGGTTGTATCATTGCTACGATGTATTTCATTGCTTGTGCTCCGTTTAAATGCTTTACTGGGTTGTGTAGATATCGAAGCCATAATAAGCTTCTTCTTCATGTTCTGAAATATCGAGGCCTTTTATCTCCTCATCCTTGTGGACGCGCAGGATACCCATAGCCTTGAGGATCAGGAACAGCGCCATCATGGTGACGAATCCCCAGAACGGCACAACCAGTGAACCGACAAGCTGGGCAACCATCGGCTGACCGCCGAAGATCCATGCAGCCACACCGCCCCAGATACCGTTCAGACCATGCACAGGCCATGCACCGACCGGGTCGTCGATTCTGAGCTTGTCGAGCAGCATGATACCGAGCACGACAAGGATACCACCGACGCCTCCGATGACGAGCGAAGCATTATAGGAGACCACGTCGCAGTTGGCCGTGATGGCGACCAGACCGGCAAGCATACCGTTCAGTGCCATCGTGAGATCAGGCTTCTTGAAGAGGCCCCAGGCGAAGATCATGGCGACCACAGCACCAGCGCAGGCCGCGAGGGTGGTGTTGACCGCGATCTTCATGACAGCGGCGGTATTGTCGCCACCAACGATGGCAAGCTGGCTGCCGGGGTTGAAGCCGTACCATCCAATCAGGAGAATGAACACACCAAGGGTGCTGAGTGCCAGGTTGTGGCCAGGCATGGCGTTTGGCGAACCATTCGCGTTAAAGCGGCCGATGCGCGGGCCGAGCACGATGGCACCAGCGAGACCGGCAAAACCACCGAGTGCGTGCACCAGAAGCGAACCGGCGAAGTCATGGAACCCGAGCGCTTTCAACCAGCCACCGCCCCAGAGCCAGAAGCCGCTGATGGGGTAGACAACAGCCGAGATGACTGCAGAATAGATCAGGTAGGCTCTGAACTGCATCCTTCCTGCAACGGCGCCCGAGACGATCGTGGCGGCCGTGGCGGCGAAGGCAACCTGGAAGAGGAAGTCAACTGCAGGATAAAGCGTGCCGCCTGCGATTTCAGGCATGGCCGTGCTGATGCCAGGGCCGCCAAATCCGAAGAATCCTCCGCTGAAGGCTTCACCAGGATACATCAGGCCGTAGCCGACGAAATAGTAAATGATACCGCCGATCGCCATGTCCATAAGGTTCTTGAACAGGATGTTCACGGCGTTCTTGGCGGAGTTCAGTCCGGTTTCAACGAGCGCGAAGCCGGCCTGCATGAACAGTACCAGCACGGCACAGATGAACAGGAAGAAGTTGTCGATGGCGAACGCATTGACGGCATCAGGCGTCGGAGTTGCCGCCTGGATTGGCGGACTGAAGGTTGCCGCTGCCAGCAGGAGGCCAGCGGCAATCGCTCCGGATTTCGACAGAAATGATTTCATGATCTGGAACAGTTACGGTTGATAAAAAAATAAAGCCGGCTGTGTTGTGTAGCTTGAGTTTTTTAACTCATTGCATGTTTTTAATATAAAATTTTAATAAAAAAACACAAAACCGTAATAATAATTTAGTCGATGAATAATCAATATCTAAAAAAGTAAAGGGTTTTGTGGGGGGCTGCTTGTGTGCTTCCCTTGGTTGCCGTATTTTCAACAACAGCTCTTTTAATGCCGTAAAGCCTAATACCATGAGCTATTACTGGCTGTCATTGCCCTCAATGATCGAAGAACTTCCCCGGCTTCGTGATTGTATCGGCGCTATTGCTCGCATTGAGGGATACAGCGATGCATTCACCCCGGAACTTGAATTAACTGTCCACGAGGCTTTTGTCAACGCTGTCAGGCATGGCAACCATGACAACTCTGCATTTTCGGTTACCATAACGCTTGAGGCTGGAGACGTTGATGGTGAGCAGTTTCTGGAGGTCAGAATCAGGGACTGCGGCGAGGGGTTCGAGCCTGTTCGCGCCATGACATCGATCTGTTCAAGCCGAACAGTCCAATCATCTGGCGGGCGTGGTCTCTATTTTGTAAACCGGTTTGTCGAAAGCTTCAGGATCGAGCAGGCGCTGGGTGGTTGTGTAGTGGTATTGCGTTATATTCCTTATTAATCAATAACGAATGATTGTTTAACCCTTTAACGATCTGCTGACCATGTATCTTTCCCGCAGTGCCGAATGGAGCGCTCTCGAGTCACACTATCAGGACATCAGCCACCAGGCGATGATCGATCTGTTCAGTACTGATCCGAACCGGCATGAACGCTTTTCTCTTTCATTCAATGCCATTCATCTCGATTATTCCAAGAACAGGATTACGGCCCGTACCAAAGAGCTTCTCCTGGATCTTGTTCGCCGCTCGGATATAGAAAAGAAGCGTCGGCAGATGTTTGAAGGGGAGCAGATCAATTTTACCGAACATCGCTCGGTGCTGCATACCGCTCTCCGGCGGCCGCCAGGATACACCATGACTGTCGATGGGGACGATGTCGCTTCCGAGGTTTCGGATGTGCTCGACCAGATGAAAGCGTTTTGCAAAAAGGTCATTTCCGGTGAGTGGAAAGGCTATACCGGAAAGCGGATCACCGATGTGGTCAATATTGGCATCGGCGGTTCGGATCTCGGCCCCTACATGGTTACCGAGGCATTGAAGCCCTTCGCTCACGGAAAGCTGAAGGTACACTTTGTTTCGAACGTCGATGGCTCCCATCTGGTTGAAACTCTCCGGGGGTTGAACCCAGAAACGACGCTTTTTATCATCGCGTCCAAGACCTTCACCACGCAGGAAACCCTTGCCAATGCTATGAGCGCCAGAGCGTGGTTCCTGGTCAAGGCGGGCAACCGTTCACATGTCGAGAAGCATTTCGTCGCTGTCTCCACAAACCGCGAAAAGGTCGAGGAGTTCGGCATCAACCCGGCCAACATGTTCCGCTTCTGGGACTGGGTTGGCGGGCGTTACTCGCTCTGGTCGGCCATCGGCTTGTCCATCGCGCTCTATCTCGGTTTCGACCGCTTCAGCGAGCTGCTCGCCGGCGCTCGCGCCATGGATGAGCACTTCCTCGGCGCTCCGCTCGAACAGAACATGCCGGTGATTCTCGCCATGCTCGGCATCTGGTACAACAACTTTTTCGGAGCGCACTCGCAGGCGATCATTCCCTACGATCAGTACCTGCACCGCTTCCCGGCCTATCTCCAGCAGCTCGACATGGAGAGCAACGGCAAGCGCGTTGACCGGGCTGGTCACGAAACCGATTACGCCACCGGGCCGGTGATCTGGGGTGAGCCGGGTACCAACGCGCAGCACGCCTTTTTCCAGCTTTTGCACCAGGGGCCGGAGCTCATTCCGGTCGATTTCATCATTTCGCTCAAAAGCCAGAATCCGGTTGGCGAGCATCACGACATGCTCGTGGCCAACTGCTTCGCGCAGTCGGAAGCGCTCATGCGGGGCAAGGGTGAGGCCGCGGCGCGCGCCGAGCTCGAAGCCGCAGGCTACTCGGGCCATGACCTGAAGGCGCTTTTGCCGCACAAGCTCTTTCCCGGCAACCGGCCGACCAACACCATCGTGCTCACCGAGCTGAACCCGTTCAATCTCGGCAGCCTGATTGCGCTCTACGAGCACAAAGTGTTCGTGCAGGGGGTGGTGTGGAACATCAACTCTTTCGACCAGTGGGGCGTGGAACTCGGCAAGCAGCTCGCAAAAGCGATTCTGCCGGAGTTCGAGTCGGACAGCCCGGTCGAAGGTCATGATGCTTCGACCAACGCGCTGGTCAATCGCTACCGGCAGTTCCGTAAAACACAACAGCCGCCGAAACGCGATCAGCTTACTTTGTTCTGAATAAAAAGGCAGGCTGGCTATGCGGTGAAAACCTGAGCCAGCCTGCTTTTTCCTTTTCTCTTTTCTTCAGTTTACAGCCTCAAGATTTGTTCTCAAAGGCCGTTGCGTTTGAAAATAATATCCACACTGCTCTTGAGCTTGCCCTGAATCGTCTCCGCGCTGAAGAGCTTGTTGATCTCTTCGGCGGTGATGTGCTCGAGGATTTCCGGGTCATGAATCACCAGTTCCTTGAGCTGAATCTTCTCTTCCCAGCTCTTCATGGCGTTGCGCTGCACGAGGCGGTAGGCATCCTCGCGGGTGAGGCCCTTGCCGGTGAGGGCGAGCAGCAGTGTCTGCGAGAGGGTCAGGCCGTAGGAGGTGTCGAAGTTCTGCTCCATGCGCTCCGGATAGACGAGCAAGGTCTCGATCGAATCGCGAAAAGTGCGCAGCATGTAAACGAGCGCGATGGTCGAGTCTGGCATGATGACGCGCTCCACCGAGGAGTGCGAAATGTCGCGTTCGTGCCAGAGGGCGACATTTTCCATGGCGGCGATCGAGTTGGAGCGCACCACGCGAGCCAGGCCGGTCAGGCGCTCGAAGGTGATCGGGTTGCGCTTGTGCGGCATGGCGGAGCTGCCCTTCTGGCCCTTGCTGAAGAACTCCTCGGTCTCGCGAACCTCGGTGCGCTGCAGGTGGCGCAGTTCAGTCGAGAACTTCTCGATGGATGAAGCGACGATGGCCAGCGTCGTAGCGTACTCGGCGTGGCGGTCGCGCTGGAGAATCTGCGTCGAGATCGACGATGGCTTCAGGCCGAGCTTCTGGCAGACGGCAGCCTCGATATCCGGTGACAAGTGCTGGTAGGTGCCGACTGCACCCGAAATTTTGCCCACCGAGATGGTTTCGAGCGCACGTTTCATGCGTTCGAGGTTGCGCTTCATCTCCTCGCGCCAGAGCAGGAGCTTCAGGCCGAAGGTGGTCGGCTCGGCGTGAATGCCGTGCGTGCGGCCCATCTGGAGGGTGTATTTGTGTTCGACGGCCTTTTTAGCGAGCACCTCGATGAGTGACTCGATGTCGGCCACGATGATCTTGCCTGCGTCGCGCATCTGCATGGCCAGGCACGTATCGACCACGTCCGACGAGGTGAGGCCTTCGTGGATGTACCGTGATTCGGGGCCGACATAACCGGCGACATTGGTCAGGAAGGCGATGACGTCGTGCTTGGTCTCGTTTTCGATGATGAGAATCTCTTCGACGTTGAACTTGGCTTTCTCTTTAATGGTCGCAAGGGCATCAGCCGGAACGATACCGGCTTCCATGCGTGCTTCAACGGCGGCGATTTCAAGTTGCAGCCAGCGTTCGAATTTGGCTTCATCGCTCCAGATTGCGGAAATGTCCTTCGGCGAGTAACGTGGTATCACTGTGGTTCGGTTTTGGTTTTAGTTTCGGGTAGTAATTAATATAGTTCTTGGCACTTCAAAGGCATGGAGAAAAGGGCCCACAGGAGCAGAGTGAAAAAACTTTCATGCCTGGCCTTTTTCCTGCATTTCGCGGTACACTTGCTGAACGTAATCAAGCGCAGCCTGGCGGTCGTAGGGAATATCGCCGTCGATGATGGCGTTTTCCATGCGCGATTTGATGATGCCGATCGTTCGACCCTGCGGGAGGTTCAGCAGCTCCATGATGTCAGTGCCACTGACCGGAGGACGCCACTTTGCCAGCAGGTCTTTTTCGCCAACCTCGGCAATTTTCTCCTCGACATTGCTGAAGTTTTTCATGATGCGCTGCACCTTGCGCGGGTTCTTGCTGGTTACGTCCGCGCGGCAGAGTGTCATCAGGTCGTCGAGGTCCGGCCCGGCGTCGAACATCAGGCGTCGCACCGCCGAGTCGGTGATCTCCTCCTTCGAGAGCGGAATCGGGCGGTGGTGCAGCCGCACCATTTTCTGCACGTACTCCAGCGGCTCCAGCGGCCACTTCATCGCGCGAAAAATCCGAGCCACGAGCTTGACGCCAACCGCCTCGTGGCCGTGGAATGTCCAGCCGCTGCCGGGGTGGAAGCGCTTGGTCACCGGCTTGGCGATGTCGTGGAAGAGGGCGCTGACCCGCAGCCAGAGCTTGTCTGAATGCTCTGCGAGGTTGTCCACCACCTGAAACGTGTGGAATAGCGTGTCTTTGTGCCCTAGCCCGTCCACCTGTTCGATGCCCGCCATGACGGCCAGCTCGGGGATGATCTCCTTCAACAAGCCGGTCGAGTAGAGAATTTTCAGTCCGATGGAGGGTTTCGAAGCCTCCATGATCTTGAGAAACTCGTGGCTGACACGCTCGCGCGAGACGATCTGGATCCGGCTGCTCATGGCGCTCATCGCGTCGAGCGTCGCTACGTCGAGCTGGAAGTCGAGCTGGCAGGCGAAGCGGGCGGCGCGCATCATGCGGAGAGGGTCGTCGGAGAACGTTTGTTCAGGATCGAGCGGCGTCTTGAGCAGTTTTTCGCGGATGTGTTGCTGCCCGTCGAACAGATCGACCACTTCGCCACGCTCTGTGCGGTTCAGGCGCAGGGCGAGCGCATTGATTGTGAAGTCGCGCCGGGACAGGTCGTCCTCCAGCGTGCCGATACTCGTGATCGGCTTGCGCGATTCAGGGTTGTAGCTCTCCTTGCGCGCGCCGACGATTTCGAGTTTGAAGGTTCCTGCCTTCGGGTCGTCCAGTTCGAGCTGCGCGGTGCGGAAGCGCTCGAAGAGCACGAAGTTCCGCCCCCCGAGCTTTTCGGCAAGGGCGTGGGCGAAGGGCACCGGCTCGCCGATGACCATGATGTCGATGTCGGTGCAGGGACGCTGCATGACGAGGTCGCGGACGTAGCCGCCCACGATATAGCAGGAGAGTCCTGTCTCGTCGGCGAGGTCTCCGATGCGCTCCATGATTTCAGGAATGGCTTCGTGTGCTCTTGTCAGCATTCGGTCGTCGGTATCGTATTCGTCAGGTCGGGATTCAGTCAAGGTCTGCCGTATTTTTCCGGATTTCATCGGTGATTTTTCCGGCCACCATCAGGGCGCGGCGTCCCTCTTCGGAGGTGACTTTCGCCGGTTTGCCTGTGCGGATGGCATTAATGAACTGTTCGAGCTCTTCTTTCAGTGCGTTGATTTTCGGAACGTCGGGGCTGACGTAATCGAGCGCCATGTCCTTCAGTGAATCCTGAATTTCTCCGAACTGTTCCAGAATCTTTTTCGTCGCGAAATTTTTGATCGGGTTTTTCGAGGAGAGCTGATCGGGCCTGACCAGACGGAACACCTCCGACTTGCCGCTGGTGAAATCGAGCGAGGCGTAGCTTTTCGGGTTGCGGGTGAAAAAGCGCATTTTGCGCAGCTTGCTCCGGCTGAGTCGGCTCGCTGTCACGTTGGCGATGGCGCCGTTCTCGAACTCAATGCGCGCCGTGGCCATGTCGAGTTCGTTCGAGAAGACCTTCACGCCCGAAGCCGTGATGCTGCGGATGTCAGACTTGATGAGCGAGAGCACGAGGTCGATATCGTGGATCATCAGATCGAGGATCACCGATACGTCGGTCACGCGGCGTGAAAAGCCGCTCAGGCGCTCGGCCTGGATGTACATCGGCTCTCCAATGTAGGGCTCGACGGCAAGCAGTGCCGGGTTGAAGCGCTCGATGTGGCCCACCTGGATGGTCAGTTTCTTTGCTTTCTCGATGCGGATCAGCTCGTCAGCCTCCCCCAGAGTTGTCGTGATCGGCTTCTCGATGAAGAGGTGCAGTCCTGCTTCGAGCAACTGCTTTGCAATGGCGTAGTGCGAGCTGGTCGTTGTCGCGATCACCGCGGCGTCGCACGAAGCGGCCAGCTCCTCCAGCGTCGAGAAACACGCTACACCGTATTTTTTGCCGATCTCCTGCAACCGCTCGGGGTTCAGGTCGAACACGCCGGAAAACTCTACGTCCGGGGCTTCGGCGGCAATCTGTTTCAGAAGATTGGTATGAAATTCGCCGAGCTTGCCGACGCCAGCAACGCCTATGCGCATGGGGTTCTCCTTTTCAATTCAGGCAGTTTATTCAGCTATTTCCGTAGTCGGCTCGAAAGCCTCGATTTCATATTTGAACAGGGTCATCGAAATGAAGGTGCCGACCACGGTCAGCGCACCGGCCACGTAGTACGGCATGCGGTGGTCATATCCGTACAGAATGCTGCCGCTGAACGGGCCGAGAATGCGGGCCAGCGCGTTGACCGACTGCGCGAACCCCATGATCTGGCCCTGCTTCTGCTTGTAACTGTAAAGCGAGATCATCGAAATGTTGAGCGGATTGACCAGGCTGGTGCCGATGGCGAAGAAGAGCAGGATGGCAAGGCCGACCGTGAAGAGCGAAGTGACCGGGATGAACGGAATGAAAAAGACGCCGATGAACGAGGTGATGTGACCCAAAACCATCAGCTTGTGCTCTCCATATTTGCGGGTCATCTTTGGCAGCATCACCCCTTGCACGATAACGGTAAAGAAACCTACGTAGGCGAACAGATAGCCGACCTGCTGCTCGGTGGCATGATAGACATCGCTCCAGAGAAGAATGGCCGAAACCTGCATGTTCACGATGGCCAGCGTATAGATGAAGTTGATGATCATCAACAGCACCACCGGTCGGGAACTGAAGGCGGCGGAGATTTTTTCCATGTAGGCGCTGCTCTTGCGGGACAGGGAAGCCAGCAGGGAGTTGTTGGCATGACCCACCGATTTCGGGTTTTTTCTGAAAAGCGACAGGAAGCCCTCGGCGTGAGGATTGGTTTCGTTCAGCAGAAAGAACGCCAGGGTGAAGTTGATGAAGTTGAGGCCGGCGGCGAACAGACCGACCATCGAGATGCCGAAATTGGTCATCAGCACGCCGCCGACGAGCGGGCCGATGATGAAGCCGATGCCGAAGGCCGCGCCGAGCATGCCCATTGCGCCGGACCGGCTTTTCGAGTCGGTGACGTCGGTAATGGCTGCCTGCGCCGCTGCGATATTGGCCGAGCCGATGCCCGAGAGCGAGCGGGCCAGAATCAGCAGGGGAATGGTGACCGCCTGCGAGAAAAATACATAAGAGATTGAAGCCAGAAAGATGCTCGACAGCATCACCGGCCGACGTCCGATCTTGTCGCTCAGCTTGCCCCAGATCGGCGAAAAGATGAACTGCATTGTCGAGTAGATAGCCGCGATCAGGCCGATCATGAAGGGCGACGCGCCAAGCTCCTTTGCATAGGTCGGCAGCAGCGGCAGCACGATACCGAAGCCGATCAGATCGAGCAGTACTGTCAGGAACAGAATGGCCAGCGGAGATTTCTTCATGAAGGGCAAGCCGTTAGGTGAAGCGGAAAAAGCCCAAAATACAAAAATCGCCTGCCATGTTGAAACGCGGCGTCAAGATTGTGGGCGCTCCGGAAGTCGTGCGAAGTTTTCCTTTGTGCCGGGCTCGATGTTTGGTGTCGCACTCAGTATTCCCGCGTCCGGCGAAAGGGGGCGTTGTGATTTTATTGTTTGTTATTTCCATAAATTTCGCAAGACTTTGCAGGGCTGAACGTCCAACCTCAGGGTCGACACTGCGCGTAGCGAGTCCCTGGACAAGCGGCTGACTGATTGCCGCTCCAGCCCTGTGTCGCCTTTCGATATCGATACTTTCAAATAAAACAAACCATAACTGATAACGCAGGGGAGTGCGGATGAAACGAATAGTTCTGTTTTTGATAACCAACATTGCGGTATTGCTGGTGTTGTCGGTCAGTGCGCGTCTGCTGGGCATCGACAGATTCCTGACCAGTAACGGGCTGAATATGGGCATGTTGCTGGCATTCGCAGCCCTGATCGGCTTTGGCGGCTCTTTCATGTCGTTGCTGATGTCCAAAACGATAGCCAAATGGAGCACCGGCGCGCGGGTTATCGCACAACCGGCAAACCAGGACGAAGCATGGCTCGTGAACACGGTGAAGCGGCTTTCCTCAAAAGCCGGGTTGCCGACGCCTGAGGTGGCTATCTATGATGGCGCGCCCAACGCCTTCGCTACCGGCGCGAGCAAGTCGAGGTCGCTGGTCGCCGTTTCTACCGGACTCTTGCAAAGCATGAACAAGCAACAGGTCGAGGCAGTGCTCGCTCACGAGGTTGCCCACATCCAGAACGGCGACATGGTGACGCTCACCCTGATTCAGGGCGTGCTCAACACCTTCGTGATCTTTCTCTCCCGCGTCGCAGGTTATGCGATAGACAGTTTTCTGCGCAGGGACGACGATGAAGGTGGGGTTGGCATCGGCTACATGATTGGCAGTATCGTTTGCGAGATACTGTTCGGCATTCTTGCTTCCATCGTCGTGATGTACTTCTCGCGCAAACGCGAGTTCCGTGCGGACGCAGGGGCGGCTTCGCTGATGGGTGATCGCCGGCCGATGATCGAAGCTCTCCGGGCGCTGGGCAGCCTCGAAGCGGGCCAGTTGCCAAAACAAATGGCGGCCAGCGGCATCACCGGCGGCGGAATCATGGCGCTTTTCAGCAGCCATCCGCCACTCGAATCGCGAATCGCCGCGCTTGAAACCGCTCGCTGAAGCGGTTGAGCGTCGATGATCGATACGGCAGGGGGCGTTCCGTAGTTTCGGGACACCCTTTTTTTATTGTTCCCACTCGCGATTGCGATTACGTTGCGCTTCGGCTGCGCAGCGGTTATTTTGCTCATCACTGATATTTCGATTCAACACCACGTTTATGAAACGCCTCAAGCCCCTCATCGCATTTTCAGCTTTTTCGATTGTTTTGCTGACGATGCCTCTCGGTCACGCAGCCGTCATCGTTCTGCAAAGCGCGCTTGGCAGGGAGCACGTCGCCTTGGCCGGAGTGCTGCTCGGCATTGCAGGAAGCGGCTTGCTGATTGCGGGACTGTTTACATCGAAAGAGCTGATTGCAACCATGCTCGGCATGTTCGGCGCTCTTTTCGTCTGGTCTGGGTGGATCGAGATCGGCTTCGAGTACTACGCCCGCCGTCTTGGCATCGCGCCTGTGATGGCGAACGGCGAAGTGGTAACCCGGGCTGAATATCTGCTCATGCCCTCTTCGGTCGGATTTTTTGCAATCATCATGCTCTACTACCTGTTCGGTGTTCGTTCGGGATGCAGATTTTTCCTGTGGTTTCAGCGCCTGTTGCGTTTCGATTCCCGGCTTGGCCAGGCCCGCTCGTCCCGGAACGTGGCCATGATCACCTTCATGGAGTTCAACGTGCTGTTGTGGGGCTTTTATCTGCTGCTCCTGTTTGCCTACGACGATAACTTCGCCGGAGACCGCCATCCCGTAACCTATTTTATCGCTTTCGGTTCGCTGTTATGGTCGGTGTTGCTTTTCGTCAAACTCCTGAAAATCAGCAATCTGGCATACGCCATCCGCTACGCGATCCCGACAGTGCTCATCTTCTGGAACTTCGTTGAAATCCTCGGCAGATGGAATGTTTTCACCGAAATCTGGATCCAGCCGTCGAAGTATGTCATCGAAATCGTCTTGATGACTTTGGTGCTGTTGATTCTGATGCTTTCTGTTCTGTTCGGCGCGAAAGGGAAGCAAAAGAGCGAAGCAAATCGGGGGTGATTTGGGATTGATTCTTGGAATGGCAGGATTGTTGGGGCGGGATGAGGAGTTGATTTCAGCGGTGTAACGATTGATGAGAAAATCAATTTGAAATCATTATTATTGATTGGATAAGCAGATTAAAAAAAATAAGTGATATTTTATTTTAATGTTGATGCTTGAATTTTAATGAATATAACAATGATTACTCGTTTAACGCTTCGGAATTTCAAGAATGTTCAGGAGCAACAATATGATTTTACACAGTTCGACCTTTTGGTTGGTAGAAATAATAGTGGGAAGAGTACCGTATTACAGGCTTTAGCTATCTGGCAGTATTGTATAGACGAATTTCATCGTTCAAATAGAAGCGGCACCAAAGGGATTCAGATTGTTCTGCCAAACTTTACTGCATTACCAGTTCCAGAGTTTAACTTATTGTGGCGGAACAAAACAGATCGAGAGTATCCTTTTGAAGATGGAAAGAAAAAACAGAAGTTTATTCTGATTCAGATAATAGTTGAGTGGCAAGTATCATTTGACAAAAGAGAGACGTTTGGTATAGATTTACGTTATCAATCTCCGCAGACGATTTATGCTATTCCCGAAGAAGGGTGGGGGCGTTTCAGGGAATTAGAAAATAATTTGCCAAGAATTGCATATGTCCCACCTTTTTCGGGATTGGACCCTATGGAGAAGTGGTTGGATGTCGCACCAATAAGACAACAGGTAGGAAAAGGCCAGCCTGGTAGTGTGTTGAGAAATTTATTGTTTAAAGTTAAACAGGATATACGCCGTGGTGATTGGGATGAATTAGCTGCTGTTGTGAAAAGATGGTTTTCTGTTGAGATATGTGAGCCTGACTATGACAAGCAGAAAGATGTGTATATAACTGTCGAGTATCGTCAAAACGAAAAAGAATTTGATATTATTTCAGGAGGAAGCGGATTTCACCAAACGTTGACTTTGCTTGCGTTTTTATATGGTTATAATCCGACGGTTATTCTCCTTGATGAACCTGATGCGCATCTTCATGTCAATTTGCAGCGTGAAATCCTTGACTATTTCAAACAAAAGTCTCAAGAGAAGAATATCCAGTTTCTTATTGCCACTCACGCGGAGGAATTTTCCCGTGGTGTCGATGCGAGCCAGATTGTTTCTCTTATGGGTCAAAAGCCAAAAAGGATAGAGTCTGTTCCAGAAATTATTCGGGCAATGGCAGAAGTCTCAAATGAAGAAATTGTCAGGACAATGGCCTATCCATATATAGTATATATAGAAGGTGAAAGTGATGAACGAATTATAAGAGCTTGGTCAAACGTTTGTGGTGCCGATGAAGTTATAGATAAGGTGTGTTTCAAGTCTATGAGTGGTGGGAGCAAACAAAAAATGAAGGAGTTGGCAGACGATCATTATCAGGCCTTAAAACAGATTGTTCCTGATCTGAGGAGAATGATCCTTCTTGATTATGATGAAGCTGAAGGTTATCACCCACGAAAAGACAATCAAGTGCTTTTCGAGTGGCAAAGAAAAAATATTGAGAATTACTTATTTGTTCCTGATGTATGGAAAAGAGTGGCTTTGGAGAAGCTTGGATTATCTGAGAGTGATTTGTTTTCAATGTCAATATTAAGTCTGATTGATGACTATTTTGAGTCTCAGAATCTTGTTTTGCCAAGGAAACAAAGCTGGAGAAATATATCTGCCAATGTATTTGCTGTGGTTGATGGTAAAAAACTGTTATTTGAAAAAGATGATTCGCTTTTCCATCGTTTAAGAAAAATAATCCATCGATACAGATCTTACGTGAAGAAATTGCTATTAATATGACGGAAGACGAGATCCATGATGATATATATGAGTTTATGGGAAAATTGAAATCATTATTAGATAAGGGTTGATTATTAAAATTTTTATAATAAAAAGATGTTGATCCGTTGAAGAAAGGATTGATAAAGTTGTGATGATTTTGTATTTGACCTCAAAAAGAATAAGTGTTCCACCAGCCACGTCGCATACACTTTTCAATGCCCGAATGGCTGGAGAGATATGCCAGCACATACGATCCATTGCCTTCGCTCGAAGCGCGGATGCGGTTTGTCATCGATGCGTCGCGGAAAAATGTCGAGGAGGGGAGTGGTGGGCCGTTTGCGGCGGCGGTGTTTGAGATTGGGTCGGGACAGCTGGTTTCGCTTGGAGTCAATCTGGTTTTTACTCAGAAGTCATCGATCCTGCACGCCGAAATGGTAGCTATCGCGCTGGCGCAAAAACAGTTAGATGCTTACGATCTTGGCAGCCCTGACATGCCTGCGCATGAGCTGGTGACGAGCACCGAGCCGTGCGCGATGTGTTTTGGCGCAATACCCTGGTCGGGTATCCGGCATCTTGTGACCGGAGCATTCTCCGAGGATGCCAAGGCGATCGGATTCGATGAAGGGCCAAAGCCGGAGAACTGGACAGAGGAACTCGAAGCCCGAGGCATTCGTGTTACCACCTGCGTTGAGCGTGAAGCAGCTCGCGAAGTTTTACAGCTCTATGCCCGGACGGGTGGTCATATCTATAACTCACGGAAAGGATGATGCTTGCGCCAAGCAGGTGCAGTGTCCGCAGGAAATCGAACTCCGAGCCTCCTTTTTTAGCCGGGTGCGTTTGAAAATCAGGCGTACTCTTTGTACTTATAACTGTAATCCGTGCAGCCAGTCTTACTCATTCGCTGTTCATGCGGGGAGGGGCATACATTCCTTAATCACAAGATGCTGATGCAAGTATGGGAATGCGAACCGAAGAGGAGCGGGATCAGTGTATCGATATGCTCATCGCCCGGGTGCAGGAGCTTGAAGATGAAGTCCTGCGGTTAAAAAAGCAGCCGGATGCGGGCGCACCTGCGGTTTCAACGCTGAAGGACGAGCATGCCCAGACGACAGGGGCGACGTCAATTTCTCAATCTCAACGCCCGAAAAGCTCCAGAACATCTTCATCGGCCAACCTTGAAAATGTCATCGGTACCCGCTGGATTGGCACGATCGGCATTGTCGCCGTCATTCTCGGCGTGGCCTTTTTCCTCAAATACTCCTTTGACAACAACCTGATTGGCGAGGCTGGGCGGGTGATGCTCGGCATCGTTGGCGGTATCGCTTTTCTTGCAACCGGCGAGTACCTGCAAAAACAGAAAAACCTCGGGCGCTATGCGCAAGTACTCAGCGGCGGTGGTTTGGCTGTGCTCTATCTGTCTTTTTATGCGGCATTTACGCTTTTTCATCTGATTCCCGCTTTTCTGGCGGCAACCGGCATGGTTGCGGTCACAACAGTCGGCATGACGCTCTCACATCGTTATTCGGCATATGCTCTGGCGCTGGTTGCACTCGCGGGCGGAATTCTGACTCCGGTCGTGCTGTCAACCGGCGAGAACCAGCCACTCCTTTTGTTCAGCTACACGCTGCTGCTTGACGCAGGCACTCTTATTCTGCTGCGTTTCCGGCAGTGGCCGTCACTCGCCGCCGTTTCGCTCTTCGGCACGGCACTGCTCTACGCGCTGTGGCACGAGGCATATTACACCGTCGATCAGCAGACGATGGCTTTCGTTGCCGTCATGGTGTTTTTTGTGGCTTATAACCTTTATATCCAGCTCTTCCGCATTCGTAAGGATTCTGAATCGACAGCCGATCATCTGGTCATTTTTGGCTCCGGGCTGTTGTTCTTCATGGCGGTTTTTGCCCAGCAGGAATTTGCCTATACCTGGCCCCTGAGGTTTTTTGCCCTGATGCTTGCCGGTATCGAGATCGGTCTGGCCATATTTGCCAGTCACCGTTCAGGTGGGACGCGCATGGTTGTCGTGTCATACACGGCATTGTCCGTCGTGATGACTGTTATTGCAACGTTCATCTCCCTTGAACAGCGGTGGGTTCTGGCGGCGCTCTCGACTGAAATGGCCGTACTTGGCTGGTGGGCGTTCAGGCTCAATCTGCCGGCTTTTCGCTGGGGTGCATATCTGCTTGCCCTTGTTGTGCTGTTGCGGTTTGCGCATGAAGCCGCATTCCACGCCGGGCCTTTTGAACAGTTCATTCCTGTTTTCAACAAGCGTTTCCCGGGTTGCGCAACCGCGATAGCCGCTTTTTATGTGCTGCTCTATGCCGGTTCACGGAACAGGAATATCCTCAGCGTCAACGAAAAAAGCGTCAACGCCATCATCTTTTTCATCACCCAGGCGTTGTCGCTGCTCCTGATTTCCCTTGAGGCTCATGATTTCTTCTATCTCGCGGTTACCGGCACCGATTCTCCGGTTTATGCCTGCCAGATGTCTCTTTCCGTACTATGGGCACTCTATGCTTCGTTCCTGACAGGAATCGGTATCGCCAGACGGATTCGCAGGGCCCGTATTCTGGGCATCGTGATTCTCGGGGTTGCGGTGCTGAAGGTGTTTTTGATGGATCTGTCGTTCCTCGAACCTGTGTATCGCATTATCTCCTTTATCATTCTGGGGGTGTTGCTTCTTGCCGTCTCTTATGGCTACAACCGCTTCCGGCATATCATTTTCGGAGAGGATCAATCATGAAAAAACATCTCCTTCAGCTACTGGTTTGCCTGATGATGCTCCTTCATGGAGCCGCAGGAATGTGCGCGACGTTCAATGACCGTCTGTGGGAAAAGTATGCGGAGATCACATTGCCGGAGGGTGGAGGTAACGGCTCTCTTGTCGCGATGCCTCTCGACATTTACCGTCTTGAGGGTATGAACGCGAACACTCCCTTCGCCGATCTCCGTGTGGTGAACAGCAGGAAGGAGGAAATTCCCTGGCAGATCGTATCGAAGCGCCCTGATACGCGGCAGGAGGTGGTCGGGTGCCGGATGAGCAATCTCTCTCTGACAGCAAATGGCGATACCTGGGCTGAGTTTCTTGTCGATGTGAACGGTGCCGCAGTGAACGCCGTGCGGATTATCACGCCGGATACCAGCTACATTCGTCAGGTTGAGGTTCTTGGAAGCCGGGATGGCAAAGCGTGGCAGACGCTTCGCAAGGACGGGGTGATTTTCGACCTGGAGAAGGGCGAAAAACTGAAGAACGACCGCATATCCGTTCCGGAAACTACCTTTTCCCATCTTGCCATCAGAATAGCCAACAGCGGAAAAAGTCCGTTGAAGATCGCCGACGTCAGGCTGTTCCGGCTCAGGAACTCTGCGGGGGAACTCTATATGATTCCGGCAAAAACAGGCCAAACGGAGTTCGATGATTCAAAAAAAAGAGCAGTGTCGTTGTCCGGATGGAGAAGATTTTCCCTGTTGATCGACTGGTACTCAACACTCAAGAGACCAATTTTCAGCGCTCCGTCACCGTTGAGGCCAAAAACAACAAAGGCTTATGGGCGCCGGTTGCCGAAGGGGTTATTTACAGCTTCAACTTGCCAGATATGCACTCTTCCCAGCTTTTTATAGCGATACCGGGGATTTCCGCCAGGGAGTTTCGACTGGTTTTCCGGAATCACGACAGTCCGCCGCTCACCATCAGCAGCGTTTCCGGAGAGGGGTACCGGAGGGTACTGGTGTTCAAAACCTATCCCGACCACAAGCTTTTTCTCTTCTGGTGCAATCCGTTGGCTGAAAACCCACAGTACGATCTTGCCGGAGCCGTGACGCCCGAGGCAGTGGACAAACTGCCGGTTGCAGTGCTTGGTGAGGAACACGAGAATCCTTCATTCGCCGGAGCTAAGGCCAGGATGCCCTTTTCCGAGCGTTACCGGTTTCTGCTCTATGGTGTGGTCGTGGTTGCCATAGCGGGGCTGCTGCTGTTGCAGTACCGGGTGTTCAGGCGGCTGCCTGCCGACGACACGAAGCCGAAATCCTGAAGCGACACCTTCCCCTCGCTTTTGATTCCTGATTACGATTGCCGGTTCTGTTCTGATAGCGTGGTGAAGCGGGACAGGCGAGGCCAGCCGGGGCGGTTTGTGATCCGTCCCGGCTTTTGCACGCTCAGTGGTTTGTCTGCTGTGCGGCCATCTGCTCGAAGAACTCGCGCAGGCGGTGGGTGCCGTACTGCGGGGCGACGGTGTCGTTCTTGCTGACCGTGGTGGCAAACAGCGCGATGTCGTGGATGTCGCGATTGATGAAACCCGTCACGGCGGCAATGCCGTCAGCGATCCACACCGGCAGCTCGATGTTGAATGGCTGTTTTTTGACCACATCGGAGGCCATCATGGCAACCTGCCTGTAGGTGAAAATCTCTGGCCCGCCCGCGTCGATCTCTTTGGCCTCTCCTTCGGCAGCATCAACACACACCTTCGCCAAGTCGGCGCCGTGGATCGGATTCGAGCGCGTCTCGCCATCGCCGAGTGAGAACATGAAGCCGTTGCGCGCCATGTTCAGAAACTGCGCCATGTCGGAGAAATAGCCCGTGGGACGCACGACCGCATACTCTAGCCCAGATGCCCGCAGCTCGTCCACGAACTTCTCGTGCGCCTGGATGTTCTCGATCTCCATCATCTTCTGCGCGTTGAACACCGAGATATAGACGAACTTTCTCACCTTCGCTTTCATCGCCTCGCGCATAATGTTCAGGTTCGCCTTGTAATCCACATCGAAGCTCGAATGCACGAAATCGGGCCGGGTCATGCCAAGCGACGAAAACACGATCTCGATGCCGTCGCACACTCCGGCGAGGCTCTCCGGCTTCGTGGCGTCAGCGGTCACGATCTCGTCGGCGAGTCCAGCGATGACCGGTTCGAGATGCGGGCCGGGCTTTTTGGCCTTTTCCGGATCGCGCACCAGCGCACGCACCCAATAGCCGCGATTCTTGAACTCCTGCACCACATGGCTCCCGATATAGCCGGTCGAACCGGCAACAAGCACTTTTTTCATGGTTCGTGAGGGTAAAGGGTTGACAGAAACAAGCTCTTAAACCTAACCAGCGATGCCATTACAACGTGCCCTCAAAACGCTTTCATCTTTTTTACCTCTTTTCTCCAGCAGTGAAACAGGATGTGCCCGGCGTAGCCAGCGTATTCAGTACCGAGGATGGCGCGTGCCTTTTCCTGCAGAACGCGGTAATTCTTTTCGGTCAGGCTGTGGCGGGCCTCTTCGATGCCGAACCACTCCCAGAGGTACTGTTTGACATGCGTGTCAATCGGGAAGGCGTCGAACCGTCCAAGCCCGAAAAGGGCGATGCAGTCAGCGATTTTCAAGCCGATTCCGCTGTGCACGCACAAGGTTTCGCGAAGCGTTTCAAGGTCACATTGACCCGAACCGACGCACGCCAAGGCCAGTTTGCCAGACTCGAAAGAGCGTGCTATCGAAATGATGTTTGCTGCCCTTATCCGGTTGTTATTCGTGCATACGGCCAGTTCATTCGGGTCAGCAGACGCCAGAGCTGACGGGGTAGGGAAGCCATAAAAAACCATCTTACCCTCTGGTAACTCCAGCATGATCTTTTGCCCATACCGTTCAGCAATCATGGATACCTGGCGGCGAATCAGGTGCATGCCTATGCCCTGAGCGCACATGAAGGTAACCATTACTTCAAACGGATCCTGCCGCATGACCCGAACTGAGCTGTATGGATGAGCAAGTTTCCAGACTTGAGGGAATTTCTCTTTAAACCTTGATGAGAATACGGTTTCCTCTTGAAAATCAAGAGAGAAGAAGTGCTTTAAAAAAGCATTGACTGGCATACCAGCAAGCTCTTGATCGGTGCAGAGTACTTCAAGAGTGTCAGAATTAATCTCACGTACAAAAATAATAGAGCTGTTGATTACTGTAGAGTAATAGCTCTTTAAAATCTCACTTAGATTCCATCTAAAGCTTTGTCCGCTTAGTACTGTATCTTGCAAGTTAAGTCTTGAGTCTTTGCTCAGTGATGATGCGTATATTCTGTTATGTGTAATCATAAATATAGATATTAATATGAATATTCATATTAAAGTTTAATGTTTTTTAGAGTTTTTTAATTTGTTAAAATGAAATAAGATAGATCATGTTATCTGATAAGATATTTATTGTTGTTATTGTTTGATAAAATTGCTATTAATCTTGACTGCTTGTTTTTTAAAAAAATCATTAAAATAAATTAATTTATTTTTGATGCCTTGTTTTTAAGATAGTTTATTATGTTTATTGATTTTTGTATTATTATGTTTTGTTATTCAAATTATTTCTTGTTTAAATTAAGATAATCTGTGTTTATAAAATCTATTTTAATTTTTTATAGTGGTCTGTTAAATTTTTATTTATTGTTTTAATGGTGAGATAGTGGTTGGTTTAAAATTTGTGCTTGTTTTCTGTTTTGTGGTTTTTAAACCTGGCTAAACCTTTTTATGAAACTTTCTGCCTTGGCTTCTTTTGGTTGTTGTTTTTTGACTGGTAAAATCATTATGCGCTTTCGTTAGAATTGTCTTATCTGGGAGAGCTGAGCTTGATAAACGGGTCAATTACCGTCTCCTTGCTGCTTTATTTTCTGATCCTGAACAGATTCAGTAATCACGTTGGATGGCTTTATAACTCGGAATGTGAATGAATTGGTCAGAGTGTTTGCCGCCAATCTGATGCTGTGACCTGGCTCAGGAACAGCTTGCCGGTGACTCTTGAACAGCAGTCTACGCTTGTTTCTTGAGGCTTTGAATAATGAAGAACAAAAACAGATAAGCGGTTGCAACAGTTCAGCCAGTCGCATTATCAATCGTGGTTTACCTTGTTCAGTCATGTCCTCGGAGCGTTTGCAGCGAGCGGCATAAATCCAGTATTTATGCCGCTGCTTGCCGGATTGGTAAACTCTTCATGAGCTTTTTGTCGTTAAATTTGAAACGTATCGGCTCATTCGATACCGATGTTTTGGGTGCTCGCTGGTTATCAGAATGTTTTAACAAAGGAGGCCGACAATGAAAAATTCAGTGCAAGCCGTGGTTTGGGTTCTGGTCGGGATGGTTCTGATGGGGGCCATCGTCTGGTTTACCATGCCTTCGTTGATGTTGCTGAAGTAAAGGAGCGCTTATGACTACGAAAAGACTGTAGCCATGCTTGAGATATGCCGTTAAGGAAAAACCTGGCTGGAAAGTGTTGACCGTCAATGATTACCGGAGTGCCACTGCGGAATTTGCCTCTATCGACAGGGTTGGCAGTATAGTGGTCTGCAATCCGCGTTTAGCTTCAAAGATACTTGCTGGGGATAAGAGCTGGGGCGTGGTGGCTATGATGCCTCTTGAGATCGGTGTTTACGAAGACAGCAAAGGGCAGGTGTATGTGTCACAAATGAACCTGTCGCTCATGGGGATGATGTTCGGCGGCACTATCGCTGAGGTTATGGGCAAAGCCGGAAAGGATGTCAGCGAGGCGGTTCAGCCCGTTGTGGTCAAATAGAAGAGCGTTTCGGCTATGTTTTATATCTATGGCACAGCAATCATCTCCATGCCTCCCCCAGCATCTCGGCTTGTGCAAGGACAAGCTGGATTGCTTCCTCCTGCTTTGTTGGCGGGTATTTGTATTTGCGGCGAATGCGTTTAACGAGAAGGCGCAGGCGGGCCCGGACGCTTTCGCGTTTTGACCAGTCCACCGTGAGGCTTTTTCACAGGTTTTCGGCGAGTTCGTGGGCGATGGTTTTTAGGAGCTTGTCGCCCATCTGGAGAACGGCCTTTTCGTTGTTGGCAAGCGCGTCGTAGAAGGCGAGTTCGTCGGGGTTGAGGCCGAGGTTTTCGCCTTGCTTGACGGCTTCCTGGAATTTCTTTGCCATAGCCACCAGCTCTTCGATGACCTGCGCGGTTTCGATGGCGCGGTTCTGGTAGCGTTTGACGACGCCATCGAGCAGGTCGGAGAATTTCTTCTGCTGAACGATGTTGGAGGAGAACCGGGAGCGCACTTCACCGTCAAGCAGGCGCTGGAGCAGTTCAACGGCAAGGTTGCGTTCGGGTAGGCTGCGCACCTCTTCGAGGAACGAGTCGTCGAGAATGCCAATGTTCGGTTTGTTCAGCCCGACCGATTCGAAAATATCTACCACATCTTCGGAGACGAGCGCGGAGCCGATAATCTGGCGGATGGCCAGCTCTTTCTCTTTTGCCGTTCGCCTCTTTTCGGTTGCTTCCCGCTTGGTAAGGATCACCTTTACCGCCTGAAAGAAGGCAACCGCTTCCCGGACGGCTTTGGCTTCGTCAAGCGTGCAAGAGAGGCTGAAGGCTCTCGACATGGCGAGCGCCGTGTCGCTGAACCGTTTCTTGCCGTCGTCGAGCCCGAGGATGTGGTTCGCCGCCTGGGCCACGAGGCGGTGTTCGCCGGTGAGAAAGCCGCTGTAATCGAAGCCGTGCATCATGCCGCGCAGGATGTCGAGCTGTTCGAGCATGAGCGCGAGCGCTTCCCGCGAATCGATGGTCGGTTTTCCTTTGCCCTTGCTCGATGTATAATTCCTGATCGCTTTTTTCAGATCGTTGGCGATGCCGATGTAATCGACCACAAGGCCACCCTGTTTGTCCCGAAAGACGCGGTTGACGCGGGCGATGGCCTGCATGAGGTTGTGGCCCTTCATCGGCTTGTCAACATGCATGGTGTGCACGCTGGGCGCGTCGAAGCCGGTGAGCCACATGTCGCGGACAATGACGAGCCGGAGCGGGTCTTCAGGGCCTTTAAAGCGCTTTTCGAGGCGCTTTTTGGTTTGGGCGGAGTAGAGGTGCGGGTGAAGCAGCGGCTTGTCGCTGGAGTTCGAGACCTTTCAGCCGCGCGCGGTTTTCGAGGGGGATCGCGTCGTTGACCTCACGCAGCAGGAGCAGAACCGGGCGCGGCAGCTTATCGAGGAGTTCATGATTGCCACCAACACCTGCACCGCGGATTTTCTGGCTGAAAAGGGCGTAGCCTCGATTCGCCGTGTCGTCAAGTCGCCCGAACGGTGGCGGCGCATTGTCAATGTGGCGAGCGAATACGGTTACGATTTGCCCGGCGAGCCTGACGGAAAGGCGCTTGAAAGCTTCCCTGCATTGAGGCACAAGGAAGACCCGCTCCATTTTCCCGATCTCTCGCTGACCATCATCAAGCTCATGGGGGCAGGGGAGTACGTCGTGGAGTTCCCGGGGCAGGAGCCGATTGGCCATTTCGGCCTCGCTGAGTGCGACTATACCCACTCGACGGCCCCGAACCGGTGCTATCCCGACCTGATCACCCTGCGAATGAGCAAGGCATTTCTGACGAACAGCCCGCCGCCCTACGGGGCATCGACGGGCTGAAATACCTCGCCGTGCACTGCACGCGCCAGGAGGATGCAGACCGCAAGGTGGAGCGGCGTGTACGCAAATCCGAAGCCGCGTTACTGATGCAAACGATGATCGGTCGCCATTTTGACGCCATCGTTTCTGGCCATTCGGAAAAGGGTTCGTGAGTGCGGATATTCACGCCGCCGGCCGAGGGAAGGCTGGTCAGAAAAGCCGGGAAAATCAAAGTCGGCCAGAAGATCAAGGTCAAGCTCGTGCTGTCGGATGTCGATCGCGGCTACATCGATTTCGAAAGGGTGTGAAATCCTGTGCGTGTTGCTTCTGATAGCGAGCCTATCTCTTGTCTGTGCTGGTTGTGCGCAAAGAACTTTACAAAGTAGAGTATTCGCTTAATTGTTAAAAGGGCATGAATCAGCATGCTGCTGCGGGTCTATGCTGAAGCCATTCCGGGGAAAAAGGGTGCATTGAGGTCAGGGGAGCGCAACCGTGTCAGATCAGAGGCGGTTTGCCGGCAAACCGGCTGTTCTTGCGGAGGTAAAAAGCTTCAAAAACAAAGCGTTACGGAAAGACAGAGGATCATCGGCATTGCACCGCTGAATGCGCCATGATTCTATCCTTCAAGTCTTCCTGAAGATTGGATCGAAGAAAATGCGGTCAGTGTCAGGTAGTTGCGTTGTCGGTTCCGGCAAAGGGTTTTGCCGGACGTTCGTATTTGAAGATGCAGACCGGCCCGCCGAGTGCCTGGCGGCAGAGGATTTCGCCCTTCATTTCAGGGAAGGCAAGGCGGGTGGCTGCCATATCCAGTTCGCAGATCACATGGCAGGGAATGTCGTAGCCGTACTCCTTGCACACCTCCAGCCACGGGCAGATGCGCTGGACTTCCAGCACGGCGTCGATGCCTTTGTTGGAAATGTCCACCACATCCATCTCCATGCCGATTGCGTTAAACTGGGGGATGGCCTGGCGGAACGCTTCGGCAAGGGTGGGCAGCGCCAGCAGTGGGCCCATGCGCTGCTTCTGGATCTCCGGGAACCCTTCGAGCATGATTTCCCAAGCCTTCGCCTCGCCGTGTTGTTCGCTGAGCTCTCTGAATCGCGAGAATTTCTTTCGCGCTGATTCGATCAGTTCCGTGTGTGCGTTCTGCATGGTGTCGTCTCCCGATGAAGTGTTATCGGCATTTTTCAGGAAGGAAATCCATTACAAAAAGATACGCGTCGATCTCCGGATGTTCAAAGAGTCCATGCGCTGCCGTTGTGTGTTGAGAATAGAGGGAAGCTGCCGGGAAATCGTTATACTGTCGCTACAATTTTTTTTGCCTGAATTTTAGAACGAGTACCCACATGAGCGATCTGCCGAACTGCCCGAAATGCAATTCCGAATACACCTATGAAAACGGGACGCTTTTCGTGTGCCCCGAGTGCGCCCACGAATGGAGCCGCTCCGAAGCAGCCGAAGCCGAAACGGCGCGCGTCTGGAAAGATGCGAACGGCAATATTCTGCAGGATGGCGACACCGTGACGGTGATCAAGGATCTCAAGGTTCGCGGCGCTTCGTCGGTGCTCAAGGGGGGAACGAAGGTGAAGAATATCCGTCTCGTCGAGGGCGATCACGACATCGACTGCAAGATCGATGGCTTCGGCGCAATGCAACTCAAATCGGAATTTGTCCGGAAGGGGTGAACCATGCAGACAGTTGATTCAAAAGAGCTGCTCCGCGAGCTGTTCGAGGAGTACACGGAGTGGTATTTCAGCGTCGCCGAAGAGGACGGGGTGTTGCCGCGCTCGATTTCGGGGATTTCTGCCGATGGCAAACAGTTCATCTACCTCATCGACGGATTGACGCTGCCGCCGCTGGTGCGCAACAAATATCTGCGCTTCATTCTCGACGATAACCACTCGGTAGTCTATGCCTACGGCGGACTGGCGCTGCGGGGCGACAGTGATCTGGGTGAAATCGAAGAGGTTCTCGATGTGGTGGCCGCCGATGTGGAGTATTACATCATGGGGCACTGGAAAGTGATTCGCGGTGAGAACGGAAAGGTGAGCGGCCTGAAGGCGATGGGCATCAGCGAGGGCAACGACCTGGAGAAACACTCATCTACATGGTTTCTTGCCGGAGCCATCCGCTTTACCGACACCGAAAAGCTCAAATACGGCGGTATCTGGGAGGAGGCCAAAGCCGAAGTGCTTTTCCACGACCGGAACAGCGCAGGCTGAAACGTCCTGTCGCGTCGCTGACCGTTTACGCCGGGCGGCTCAATGCCCGTCCGCAGATTTTGCAGAACGGGCGTCGGCGTCGTGCTCGATGCTCTGGCAGCACGAGCCGGATGGCTTGCGCTCTGACTCTATCTTTTCGCGCATGGGGCGGCCATTTCAGCGCTGACGATGCCCGTCGGTACGGCGATGATGCTGACCGTGACGAGCACAAAGAACAGGAAGGAGACGATCTTGCGGCCCGAAGCGATGATCGACGCGTTGACGAATTCGGCCTCCTTAACGAACTTGACCAGTTTCAGAAGCCGGAATATCCGCAACACCCGGAAAAAGCGGATGACCAGCAGGTATTGGGTTCCCGGAACAAAGATGCTGAAACAGGTTGGCAGAATGGCCAGGAGATCGATAACTTCGTAAAAGCTGACCGCGTAACGCCCCCGCGATTCCGTTGCGTAGAGCCTGATGAAGTTTTCTATGGTAAAGAGGATGGCGAAGAACCATTCAAGTCCGTAGAGCAGCAAGTCTCAGGCGTCGTGAATCGACCTGACCGTGTCGAGCATCACCACGGTGACGCTCATGATAATCGCTGCGATTAGCACGAGGTCGAAGGCTTTGGCCGGGGTTTCGTGTTTCGGAAAAAACGGGTTGTTTCCGGAAGGCCGAAGTGGTGGTCAGTGAAAAAATATACGACTACCTTTTCCGGATATGAAACAGGAGTTTTGATGCGGTGAAAAGAGGCAAACGGGAGGACGTGTTTGTATGGCGGCCGGTTACCCGGTCGTCAATTCACCAATAGCCATTGCTGTGGCAGGAGATGAATGGCACGGAAGTGTTATTTTTGTTGTATATTAAGCCCGTTAATTACCCCAATCATAAAAACGGGAGACCCCTTTATGTCACTGTTCAGAAAATCTTTCACCATTCTCGCATTTGCGCTGACAGCTATCTTTTCGTTTGGCGCTACCCTCAACCCGCTCTCTGCTGAATCGCAGCCTTCGGCAGTGCAGCCCGCCAGCAAAGGCTTGTTCGTGGTTGTCACCTCCGATGACCCCATGACCCAGATGATGGCCATGGTGCTTTCGGCTCAGACCCTCAATCAGGGACGTTCCGTCCGTGTGCTGATCTGCGGAAAGGCTGGCGAGCTTGTACTGAAAGGCAGCAAGGAAAAGCTCTTCAAACCGGTCAACAAGTCGCCACAGATGATGCTCAAGGAGCTGATGGCAAAAGGCGTCAAGGTCGAGGTTTGTCCGCTTTACCTGCCGAATACCGGCAAGCAGCCATCTGCTCTCATTGACGGGGTTACGGTTGCCCAGCCGCCAGCCGTTGCCGCTGCAATGGCTGAAGATGGCATCAAGCTGTTTACGTTCTGACAGTTACAGCCATCCCCGTCTTTCAGGGCGCCGCCGTCGCTTACCGGAATGCCGGATCGATGGCAGTGCTTTATCGTTTTTGGTAAGTCGCCCGGTTGGAGCTGTGCAGGGGCGGCAGGCTTGCTGCTTGCAGATATTTGTGGCCCGGAATGCTGCAAAGATGCGCCCAGGTAATTATATTGGCTTAATACTTATATAAAAGATTCTGTTACTGAACCAACGGAGTTGCCATGTTGAAAGAAGCTGCTGCTGTTACGGGAGGTGCGCTCCTTCTGCCTCCACTGGGCGTATCGATGGTTGCCTGCGGCGTACCGGGTCTTCTGATCGCGGGTGCCGGTTTCTTTGTTTTTGACGCCATGATGAAAGAAAAACGGGCATCGGCGCCGCAGCCCTCTTCTGATCCTGCAAATGAGGGTGAGGAGAACTGGCAAACTATTCTGCCTGAGGATCAGGAGCGTTACCGGTAAAAATATCAAGTTATTGCCGAGCTGCCTTTGATAGCGGCGGTTTTGGCGTGTGTCGGCCTTTCCGGATGGTGACGGTAAGGTTGCGATTGATCTCTTCTGATGTTCCTGACGCCGGGTGACGCGAACTGAAATCGCGATGGCCCCTCACCGGCAAGGAACTTCCTTAATCCTCGATTAAGGTATTTTCATTTTTGAAATTGATACAATTCCGCTGGCTTCCTCTCAAAAAGCTTTTGGGATTTCTGGTGACGGTCGGCTTCATCGCCCCCCGCAATTAGGCGACCAATATCGAAGGGGACGCGCGGATCGCGACGTCGTTACGCTCCTCGCGATAACCAATGTCTGCATGGGATGGCTGGCAAAGTGTTCAGGCAAGGGCATGAAATCCTGTGCCTCGTTACAGCACAAGGTGGTGCTGTTTCTGGAAGAGGAGTTGTTTTGTCAGGTAGAAGTGGTCGTACATGAACGAGACGATCTTCTCTTTCTGAGGCTTGGTGTCACATCGTGGACGCCGGGATAGAGCAGGATCATCCAGACCACCTTCATCAGCTTTTCGAAGTCGTCAACCAAAAAGCGAATCTTGCTGCTTTTCAGGATAACCTGCCTCTTCCAGAATTCGGGATCGTGTTCGATCTGGCGTTTCAGTGCGGGCAGGTTTTGGTCGTTGGTGATGCCAAAATATCCGCCGGCGAAGTGGTTGTAGAGCTATGAGGTGTTCAGCGGTTCGCTGCTCGACCCGATGGAGAGTGCCCGAAGCTTCCGGTTGAGCAGCAGGGCCGCCGACAGCGTCCGAATGACTCCCGCGAGATGCTCCTCGATGTCGGTTTTGTCGTTGTTGTACCGACTCCAGATATCGTCTTCATCCATCATCAGCGAATGGGCGCTTCTTATTCCCGCTTCGATCATGGATACTCTGGAGGTGAGCTGGTTCTGCTGAGAGGAGGGTACGGATGGCAATGGAATGACTCCCGTGGCTTGATTGGCGGAGGCAGAATTTCTGATCACGATTGACGCTGGGCTCTGGTGGTTCCGCAGAGCGTCAACCATAATTATTTGTTAAATATAGCGAATGATCCGGTATCTCTTGATGAAAGGGCTTTCATCAGTATTACGTCAAAGCTTTTTTACCTTGAATGAATTCCTTTTGATTGCCCCCTTCCTTATTCAGCATTGCGGCAGCCGCTTATTTTTGCCCTGATTTTTTGTCTTTGATGCATTTATGTGAGTGTAAAAAAAAGCGGTCTCGTCTTGCATAAGTACTCGGCTTTTCTTATATAACCACATAATCATATAACGCTTCTTGCTTTTTAATGCTTTGTCATTCATCTGCTAAATAGTTTTCGATTCGTTCTGGCGGGTAATGCTTTTTCTCGATTTCTGCATTCAACGGTAAATATTTATTCGAACTTATGGGAAATACGATTTCTCGCCGGAGTTTCAGCAAGTTGCTGCTTTCCGGACTTGCCGGTTCCTCTGTGTTCCTCTCTGCGGGACCGCTCATGGCCTCCACATCGAAGGCCCGGGTCATCGTTATCGGCGGTGGATTTGGCGGCGCGACGGTCGCTCGTTATCTGAAGAAACTCGATCCGGCGATTTCGGTGACGCTTGTCGAGCCAAAGACGGTATTTCATACCTGTCCGATGAGCAACGCGGTTATCGGCGGGATTCGGAAGATGCCGGATATTGCTCATAATTATAATGCGTTACGGAATCGTTTCGGCGTCGAGGTGATTCACGATACGGCTACGCTCATCGATCCGGTGAAGAAAACCGTGAAGCTCAAAGGCGGGCGGTCGCTGCAATACGATCGTCTCGTGGTGTCACCCGGCGTCGATTTCATCTGGGACGCCATCGAGGGCTACAGCCAGAAGGCCGCCGAATCAGTCATGCCCCATGCCTATGAGGCCGGTTCCCAGACGCTGCTGTTGCGCAGGCAGTTGCTTGCCATGAAAGATGGCGAAAACGTCATCATCTGCGCTCCGAAAAATCCTTTCCGCTGTCCCGCAGCGCCATACGAACGGGCAAGCCTGATCGCCTGGTATCTGAAAAAGAACAAGCCGAAGTCGAAGGTGATCATTCTCGATGGCAAGGATGTCTTTACCAAGCAGGATCTGTTCATGCTTGGCTGGGATCGCCTCTATCCCGGCAAGGTCGAGTGGCGCTCTTCCTCTGTCGGTGGAAATGTCGAGCGGCTCGATCCGGCGACGATGACCGTTTCGACCGAATTCGGCGACGAGAAGGGCGGGGTGATCAACGTCATTCCGCCGCAGAGAGCCGGTCGCATCGCCATCGATGCCGGGCTTGCCGACGCTTCCGGCTGGTGCCCGGTCAATCCCGCCAACTTTGAATCGCTTCTGCATCCCGGCATTCACGTCATTGGTGACTCGGCTCTGGTTGGAACCATGCCCAAATCGGGGACGGCGGCAAATACCCAGGCCAAGGCGCTGGCCGCGTCGCTGGTCGCTTCCTTTGGCGGCGTTGCTGCCGGTTCGCACGACCTGGCCAGTCTTTGCTACAGCATGATCGCTCCCGGTTATGCGATCTCGGTGGCCGGGGCCTATGTTCAAAGCCCCGAAGGGATCAAGGACAATCCCGAGGCTATCCATCTCACCTCGATGGAGGCGACCACCGATCAACTTGCTGGCGAGGCCGTGCAGGCAGATAACTGGTATCGCAACATTTCACAGGATACCTGGGACTGAGCATGGCTGCTTGCCGGTATTCGCGGATTTTCGTTCAGGACAGAAGTTTTCAATTCACTAAACAAGAAAGGCATATGAAGTCTTCAGGCATTATCGCGGCAGCGGCGATCCTCGTGCTGCCGTCATTGGGTGTTGCAGCCGATCAGCCTGCGCAGTCTACTGTCGAGAGGGGTAAAGCACTTGCACTGGATTCGAACAAGGGCAATTGTATCGCCTGCCACATGATGGGGGGCGATGGGGAGTTTCCGGGCAATTTTGGCCCGCCGCTCAGCCAGATGAAAGAGCGTTATCCCGATAGGGCTGTTCTGCGCAAGCAGGTCTGGGATGCGTCGGCCGTCAACCCGAAGAGCATCATGCCTCCCTTCGGCAAAAACGGTATCCTGAACGATTCCGAAATCGACGGCATTGTCGATTATCTCTACACGCTCTGAGAGCAACTTTTTTCAATCAATGCCCCGTGCTCGGGGTCAAACCACTAACACTCTTTTATAGAGGAGGCTCATATGGGTATTTCCCGCAGAGATTTTTGCAGAACGATAGCCGGGTCGGCAGCATCTGTTGCCGTTCTCGCCGTCATGCCGGGCAGGCTTCTGGCCAGCTGGAGCGAGAAGGCGTTTTCCGCCAACAAGCTCGATGACGCCATCGCGGCCAAGTTCGGCTCGCTGCCGATCCAGGATTCGACGGCAATCCAGATCAAAGCTCCCGAGATCGCCGAGAATGGCGCGTTCGTGCCGGTTTCCGTATCGACAACCATTCCGGGCGTCACCAACATCAGCATTTTGACTCCGGCCAACTTCAGCCCGATGATCGCTTCGTTCGATGTGCTGCCGCGCATGATTCCCGATGTTTCGCTTCGCATGAGAATGGCTAAAACTTCCAATCTGGTTGTGATCGTCCAGGCTGGCGGCAAGCTCTACCGCGCGACCCGCGAGGTCAAGGTGACCATCGGCGGCTGTGGCGGATAATCGATAACCATTCAAAACCATTTCAGGAGTGAAACCATGAAAATCAAAGCAGTAGCTCAGAATAACGTCGTCGCGGTCAAGATGCTCATGCCGCATCCCATGGAGACCGGTCGCCGTAAAGATCAGAACGGCGTTCTCGTGCCGGAACACTACATCACCGAGGTGACGGCCACCTGCGGCGCGGACACCGTTTTCCATGCTGAACTCGGTCCTGGAGTCTCGAAAGATCCCTATCTGTCATTCCAGTTTACCGGGGCAAAGGTTGGCGAGAAGCTCAAAGTCTCCTGGGTTGACAACAAAGGCGGCACCGAAACGGCAGAGGAAGCCATTACGGCGATGTAATTCCCAACCACAGGAGAAAATCCATGAAAAAAACATTGCAGAAGCGGCTTTTCACTGGAGCCCTTGTTCTGATGACGGCCGTGATGGGCGGCCAGCCTGCCCATGCCGCCGTCAATAAATACCAGGCGATGGTCAACGCGGATGTGAAAAAATTCCAGGCCTATTTCCACAAAGAGTTTCCTGACGTGAAGCTGGATGATTTCGCCAATGGCGTCTATGCGCTCGATGAGGATGCCCGCAAGCAGTGGAAGGAGATGGAGGAGTTTCCGCCGTACGAACTCGATGTCGAGGCGGGCAAGGCGATCTTCAACCAGCCTTTCGCCAATGGCAAGTCGCTGGCGAGCTGCTTTCCGAACGGGGGAGCCGTGCGTGGCAAATATCCCTACTTTGACGAGAAGCGCAAGCAGGTGGTGACGCTCGAAATGGCGATCAACGATTGCCGCGTCGCTAACGGCGAGAAGCCGTATCCCGGCTTCAAGGGCGATCTGGCGAAGGTTTCCGCCTACATGGCCTACATTAGCAGGGGCCAGAAGATCGACGTGAAGGTAAATAGCGCCGCCGCCTACAATGCGTACCTGAAGGGCAAGGCGTTTTTTTACGGCAAGCGTGGCCAGCTCAACATGTCCTGCTCAGGTTGTCACATGGAGTACGCCGGACGTCATCTGAGAGCTGAAATCACCAGCCCGGCGCTCGGCCACACCACGCACTTTCCGGTGTTCCGCTCGAAATGGGGCGAGATCGGCACGCTGCACAAACGCTATGCAGGGTGCAACGAAAACATCGGCGCCAAACCATTCGCGGAGCAGAGCGAAGAGTATCGCAATCTGGAGTTCTTCCAGACGATCATGTCGAATGGTCTGAAGTTCAACGGTCCGGCATCAAGAAAATAAGAAGGAGAACCAATGAAAAAAGTGTTATTGCTCTTGAGCATGGCGGTCTCGATGCCTTCAGCCGCGCTTTTGGCCGAACCGGCGGCAGCGTCGCCGAGCCTCCTCGAACAGGCCGAGGCGGCAAGGAAAGAGGCTGACGCGCTTGGATTCGAGTGGCGCGATACGGCCAAGCTGATCAAGCAGGCCAAAGAGGCGCTCGACAAAGGCCAGAAGGAGGAGTCCGACAAGCTCGCTTCGTTGGCGCTTCTCCAGGGCAAAGCTGCCGTCGCACAGGCCAAATCCTCGGAGAAGAACTGGAAGATGATGATTCCGAAATGATTCCCCGCCCGTGGTGGCGCGGCCCTCTCGGCTCGCGCCACCACCCTTTCCACCACAGTGATTTTTTACGGCAACACAAACTGTTCCTGATCTATGAATCTATCCCGTCGCGAGTTTCTCCGTATTCTCGGCTTCGCCAGCGCCGCAGGGCTGTTGCCAGGCATGGCTTCGGCGACTACCGGCTCACCGGATATATATAATATTGACCACTCTGGTGACATCCGCCTGATGCACATCACCGACACGCACGCCCAGCTCATGCCGATCTACTACCGCGAGCCGAGCATGAACCTCGGCCTCGGCCAGGCGTTCGGACGGCCGCCGCATCTGGTGACGGAGTCGCTGCTGAAGTATTATGATATTGCCCCCGGCACGCCGCTCGCTCACGCCTACACCGCGATCAACTACGCCGAGTCGGCGCAGCGTTTCGGAAAGGTCGGTGGTTTCGCGCATCTGAAGACGCTCGTGGACAGGATGCGTTCGGAGTTCGGCGCATCGAAAACGCTTCTGCTCGACGGCGGCGACACCTGGCAGGGTTCGGGTACGGCTTTCTGGAATCGTGGCATGGACATGGTCGAGGCGTGCAACCTGCTTGGCGTGGACGTCATGACCGGCCACTGGGAGTTCACCTACCTCGAAGAGGAGGTGCTCAAGAATCTCGCGGCCTTCAAGGGCGATTTCGTGGCGCAGAACATCAAGGTCAAGGAGGAGGCTTTGTTCAGCGGAGCGAAGGCGTTCGACGAGAATAGCGGCCACGCCTTCCGTCCTTACGTCGTCAAGACCCTGGGAAATCACCGCGTCGCCATCATCGGCCAGGCGTTCCCTTACACCCCGATCGCCAATCCGGCGCGATTCATTCCGAATTGGACCTTCGGCATCAACGCCGCCGACATGCAGCAGCTTGTCGATTCCGTTCGTGCCAAAGAGAAGCCCGATGCGGTCGTGCTGATTTCGCACAACGGCATGGATGTCGATATCAAGATGGGGCAGGTGGTGAGCGGCATCGACGTAATTTTCGGCGGCCATACTCATGACGGTGTGCCGCAGCCTTTCGTCGTCAAGAACGCCAAGGGGCGCACGCTCGTGACCAACGCCGGATCGAACGGCAAGTTCCTCGGCGTGATCGACCTCAAGCTTGGCAACGGCGGCGTCAAAGGGTACAGCTACAAGCTGCTTCCGGTCTTCTCGAACGAACTCTCGGCTCACAAGGAGATGCAGGCGTTCATCGACAAAACGCGCGCGCCTTATCTCCAGAAGCTTCAGGAGCCTCTTGCCACCGCCGGAACGCTGCTCTATCGCCGTGGCAACTTCGACGGCCCATTCGACCAGCTCATCTGCGACGCGCTCCGCAAGCGTAACGACGCGCAGATTTCGCTTTCGCCCGGCTTCCGCTGGGGCACCACCATCCTGCCTGGCCAGACCATCACGATGGAGCATGTGCTCGACCAGACCTGCATGACCTATCCCGAAACCTACGTGCGCGACATGACCGGTCAGCAGATCAAGGAGATTCTCGAAGATGTGGCCGACAACCTCTTCAATCTTGATCCCTTCTACCAGCAGGGAGGCGACATGGTGCGCACCGGTGGCATGAGCTACCGGATCGACCCGACCGCCACGATGGGCAAGCGTATCGACAACATGCGCCTCGAAAACGGCGAGCTGATTGAAGCCTCGAAAAACTACCGCGTCGCCGGCTGGGCGACCGTGGGCGCAAAGTCACCGGGCGAGCCGGTCTGGGACACTGTGGCTGCTTACTTGAAAGACAAAAAGGTGGTCGAAGTGAAAAAGCTCAACACGCCCGAGCTGAAAGGCATCGGCAGCAATCCGGGAATCGATCTCTTCTGAGGCGAATATCGTCAGCGGACAGACAGAATGAGGGGATTGTTCTTGCAAAGCGCTGTTAACGTTTTTTCTCTTTTTTCGAACACGTTCAATCAATTAACAGGTCATGAAATCCATAAAAACATTTTTCGCCACCGCTTTCGTGGCGCTTTCGATGCTTGGCGCGGCTCCGGCTGCCAATGCATTTGCGGCGGTGCCTCCCGCAAGTTCCGCCGTCGCAGGCAAGAGCGCTCCGGTGTTCAGTCTCAAAATGCTTGACGGCAAGGAGCTGAAGAGTTCGCAGCTTGCTGGCAGGCCATACATCGTCAACTTTTTTGCCTCGTGGTGCCCGCCCTGCCGTGAGGAGCTGCCGGGCATGGTGGCGTTGCAGAAAAAGTACGAGAAGCAGGGCTTTACCTTTGTTGGCATCGCTTTCCGGGATCGCCCGGCGACCTTGCCTGATTTTCTCTGGGAGATGGGCGTCGAGTATCCGGTCGGCCTGACCACGTCCGAACTCGAAGCGGCGTTCGGCAAGTTCATGCCTGACGGAAAAATCCGGGCTATTCCGACGACCTTCGTCATCGGTCGGGACGGCAAAATACTCAATGTCATCAGTGGAGGCCTTACCAAAGAGGATTTCGAGTCGCTCATCCTCAAAGCTATCGGCAGCAGACCTTCAAAATAATTTTTGAGACGGCTCTTTGCTCATTTGTTCCACCGAAAACCGCCCCAATGCTTTTTTACTCTCTGGACCGGTGCCCTGCTGGCCGGTTCAGAGAATCTTGCCTCAACTGAATTTCTGCGTTTCATCACCAGCTATCATAGTGCCTCGTTCCGGACTGGCTGAAAAGTTTATGAATTGTTTCTGATTTGCTTTTCCGGTTTGTTTTTAATATACTCCTTTGTTCGAAAAGTGATACAGTTATATAATTGATTCATTTTGCCGCCTGTGATGACGGGTATCTGTAAAAGATGCCGTTGTTCGTTGTGTCTCACCGGGATTGCAAATGAGCTTGAAAGCAGGCATTTGTGTTGGCCAGCACTCTCCTTCCGGAACCGAGTTGATCATTCTGGTGGGAGTTTTGCGCAGATTATGTTTAACGATTGTTATAGAGCGACCCGTTGAAATGACGCATCGTTATGATGTTTTGGGCCGCGTCTCTGTTGCTTTTTCCATTTCAACTCAAAACAACAGCGCTGGAGGCTGTGAGTATGTCTAAAAAAATCGTCGTATTGGGAGCGGGTACCGCCGGAACGATTGTCTCGAACAATCTGAGGCGTCACCTCCCGGCAGACTGGGAAATCACGGTTATTGATCGTGATGACGATCACATTTATCAGCCGGGTCTCCTGTTCGTGCCGTTCGGAGTTCAGAAATCGAGCACTCTGGTCAAATCGAGGAAGAAGTACATTACTGCGGGTATCAATTTCGTCATGGATGAAATCACCCATATCGATCCGGAAAAGAAAGAGGTCAAGACCAAAAACCACACTTTTACCTACGACTTCCTCGTTATCAGCACTGGTTGCCGTATCGCTCCGGAGGAGAACGATGGTTTGATGGAAGCCTGGGGCAAGAACGCGTTCACGTTCTACTACAAGGAGGCGGCTGATCAGCTCAGGCTGCGCCTGAAAGAGTTCGATGGCGGAAAGCTGGTCATGAACATCGCCGAGCTGCCGTTCAAATGCCCGGTGGCGCCGATCGAGTTTGTCTTTATGGCGGACTGGTTCCTGAAAAAGAAGGGGGTCAGGAACAAATCGGAAATCGAGCTGGTCACGCCGCTGCCAATGGCCTTCACCAAGCCCAAGGCTGCTGCGGTTTTCACCGAGTCGGCAAGGGAAAAGAACATCAAGATCACTACGAGCTTTGAGCTCAACCGTGTCGATGGCAAGGAGAAATTCATCGAGTCGGTGCAGGGCGACAAGGTCAAGTATGATACGCTGGTTATTGTGCCGACCACCATCGGCGATCCGGTCATCAGCAACTCCGGCATGGACGACGGTATCGGTTACGTGCCGACGCACCACAACACCCTCAAGGCACTCAAGCACGATGGCGTTTATGTGATCGGCGACGCCACCAACGTACCGACTTCAAAGGCTGGTTCGGTTGCGCACTACGAGGCGGACGTCGTGGTTTTCAACATCATGGCCGAAATCTACGGCGCCAAGCCGGAGGAGATCTTCGACGGTCACTCGACCTGTTTTATCGTCTACTCCAAAGGCACTTCATCGCTCATCGACTTCAACTACAAGATCGAGCCGTTGCCGGGCAAGTTCCCGATGCCAAAGCTCGGGCCATTCTCGCTGTTGAAGGAGACCAAGATGAACTGGTATGGCAAGCTCGCCTTCGAGCCGCTCTACTGGAACGTCCTGCTCGATGGCAAACACCTCGGTATGCCTCCTACCCTTGTTATGGCCGGTAAAGAGGTCGGATAAGGTTTTTGCCGCAGCGGGATTTTCCAGCCGGGAGTTTGTTAAAAAGCAGACTCCCGGCTGTTTTTTTGTTGCCTGGTTCGTCTCGACGATGCATGCAAACCTCAGACGGCATCGATCTCGCCCATAATCCGCTCTGTCTCTGTGAGCGCGACGATGATTCGCTGGTAGTGTTTTACGTCGTCGTAGTTGAGCGTTCGGCCTTTGCGATCCTTGAGCCATTTTTGCGCGGGTTGATAGCCGCCGATGTAGAATTCCCAAGCGGATTGGGGGACGCCGTCGAAGTATTGCGTTGCGTTGATGAAGGCTTTGCCGTCCTGATAGTGAACCTTGTCAACAAGATTGTTTCCGGCGATGGGATAGGTGGTGCCGGGGCGGTCGAGCAGCGGGCTTTCGAGCAGATGGAGTTGCCGCAACTGGCCTCCGAGTTCGACGAGCTTCCAGAACTTTTGCTGGTCGGCGGGATAGGGAATGCGCGGGAAGTCGATCTTCAGAAACTCCTGAAATTGCTGGCGATACGAAGGGGAGTGCAGCACGGCGTAAATGTAGTCGAGCAAATCAATCGGCGCGAACGTACCGGGTGTATCTTCTTTTTCCGGCGTGAAATTCAGGCCAAGCCCGTTGGCGATTTGATCGACAATAGTCAGGTTCAGATTCGGCGTTCGATGACTTGTGCCATCGATGGATATTTGTCGATCTTCTTGTGGATAAAGATATAAAGGACAAACAACAGGAATGCCTTTGTTGCTATAATGGATACGATTATCAACCAGGCAGTCAGTTATTTGCACATGTGACCAGTTATTGATAATTGCTTGTCGAGGGATAACCAAGGCGAAATTTTTGACTCGCAATAAATTCCGCATCACTTCAAGTCTCGATCTTTCGATAAACTGCGGATCATAATAGATAAACTTCTTGTCAAATGGTCGATATTCAATAGAATTGACAAATTCTTCAAAAAAGCTTTTTGCAAGCTTTTTTGTGTTATCAATCTTCCATGAAGAGCCATCTTTCAATCGATACTTCTCAAATAAATCTTTTTTGTCGAGCAAAAAGAAATTACAAATTCGAGCGACTAATTGATCTCGATCATTATCCATGACAAATTCATCTCGCGCGGTAACAATGCCGACAGAGTTGACAGGAAATAGTTCATTGACTGGAAATCCTTTATTGTAAACCTTTTGAGCCTCAAAATCTTTTCGCACAAAAAAGTATTGCGGCGCATCAAGGTCGAGTTTTGCAAAAGGAAGTGATGCGATTGAGTTCTTCCAAAGAAAATCATATTTCACTTCTCTCTGCCCAAAAAGATCGTAATGTAAAACCTCAGCCTGCTCGTCTTTTTTCTTCTTTCCCGTCTTTACGAAAAGATTGATGCTCACGCCCTGCTGAATATCGAAAACATTTTTGTCGGGCGAGCCATCCGGACAGGCCTCTTTTTTCTTTGCATTGCCGTGCAGATCGATCACATAAATCTTGTCGAACGCTTTCAACAATTGCCAGCGCATTCCCCGAAACGTCGGATTGTCGAGAAAACTGTGATTATTGATAAAGGCCAACACGCCATCACCGTTTTTTTCGACGAAATGTTGACCGTAGCGGATGAACTTCACGTAATCATCGTTCAGCCATTTCGGATTTTTCTCCTTCAGCCTGCCGTCGCCCGGCTCCTGTTTGTAATCATTCAGCAGACCTTCGATCCACTCGCCCTTGTTCGCCGAATGACCGCTGTACGGCGGATTGCCGAGCACCACCATCACCGGCGTATCGCGCTTGATGTAATTCGCCTCGCTCGCCTCCTGCGACAGCCAGCTCGCGAACAGCGTTCCCGTTTCGGGATGATGCTCTTCCAGCGAATTGGTCAAGTAAACCCGCAACCGCTGATCACGCAACGGTTTGTAACCGGTTTCCGAGAGCAGCATGTCGAGCTTCAGGTGCGCCATCGCATATGACGCCATCAGAATCTCGAAACCGTTCAGGCGTGGAATCAGGTGGTTTTCGACATAATCACTCCAGATTCCCTCCTGCCCCTCGAACCCCTTGTGAATATGCTTGACGATTTCGGCCAGAAACGTTCCGGTGCCCGCCGCCGGATCGAGGATTTGCACCTTGTGAACCTCCACCTTTTCCTTGACATAACCATCCTTGAAACGCTTGTCGTGCGTGGGCTTCGGGATTTCGACCGTGGTTTTGCTCGTGTCCGCCAAACCGTTTCGCAACCCGAACTCCATTTTCAGAATCTCATCGACCGCCCGCACAATGAAGTTTACCGCCGGCTCCGGCGTGTACCAGACGCCACGACTTTTGCGCAAAGCGGGGTCGTACTCGGCAAGAAAAGTTTCGTAAAAATGGATGACCGGGTCGTGCTGCTGCGTCGCCTTGCCGAAATCCCTGAGCAGCGCCTTGACGTCGGTCGCCTTGAAGAGATCGGCCAGCGAATCCACGACCCACGCGATCCGGTCGTCGAGGTCATAGCCCGCGATGCCCTGGAAGAGCTTGCGGAGAAAGGGATTTGACTTCGGAATCAGCTCGGCGGCCTCCCTGCGGTTGAAATTTTCGATTGTCGGATCGTGCAACCGCGCCGCGAACATGCCGTAGGCAATCGTTTGGGCGTAGATGTCCGCGAACTGGCGCGGCGTAATGTCGTGGATGAGTACCTGCCGGAAGGCGCTCAACTGGTCGCGCAGCGTCGTGTTGGCTTCGGCCACGCGGTCGCTCGTTTCACGCGCGTCGGAGTCGAGCGCGATGTCGATGATCGAGGCCAGCAGCCGGGCTTTGGCCGCCATCATTTTCGAGAGCTTCGAGGCCGACCGGATCGTTTGCCCCTCGTACCGCCCAAACTCCCGGATCAGCTCCGCGAAACCATCGATATTCTCGGAACGCGCGACAATCCTGCCGTCGCGAATCTCCGCCAGCACGAGCGTCGCCGCGTGTTCGCCGTCGCGGAACAGGCGGAATTCGAGGTAATCGGTGATAATCAGGTTCCGGAGCGAAGTGCGGTACCGCTCGAATTGCTCGCGAAACTGCCGCCCATCGAGCGGCTTGCCAATATCCTTCGCCTCGATGTAACCGGCGGGAACGCCCGTGCGGGTCAGGATGAAATCCGGAGCGCCGCATTCGATCCGCTGCGGCTCGTTGGTTACCTCGACGCCCGGCAACAGCTCCGCCAGCAACCCCTGAAGCAGCGGGCGATAGCTGTGCTCGGTGGAAATTCCGGTCTTGAACTGCCGGTTGATGGCCTCGACGTACTCCTGAATCATCATATCGAAAACGCGGAAAGTGAGCAGGGAAGGGTTTGAAAGACTACGGGAAAGATACGGATTGTTCGCGAGAAAGAGAGGAGAAGACAGCAGCGAAAAACAGCCGGTTCGCGGCTGGACGATTTGCGCGTTTTGGATGGCTGTTGTACATTAGCGCCGCTATTTTCAATCAGTTATGCCGTAGTGCCATCATGAGGAAGTTTGTCTCAGCCACGCTGTTTTTCTCCGCCATCCTGTCGTTTTCACCCGCTCACGCCTCCGCAGCTCCCATCAAATCCACCGGCACGATCGATCTCTATTTCTCGCCCCGTGGCGGCGCGACGGCGGCTGTCGTGCGCGAGATCGACGGGGCGCGGCGTGAAATTCTCATCCAGGCCTACTCGTTCACTTCGAAGCCCATCGCGCAGGCCATCGTGAAGGCGAGCAAGCGGGGCGTGAAGGTGGTGGCGGTGCTCGACAAGAGCCAGCGCAAGGAGCGATACACCGAAGCGGATTTTCTGGCCCATATGCGCATTCCGACCTTTATTGACGACAAGCACGCCATCGCGCACAACAAGATCATCATCATCGACCGCGCGACCTTGATCACCGGATCCTTCAATTTCACCAAAGCCGGCGAAGAGAAAAACGCCGAGAATCTCATGGTCATCAAGGGGAACAAACCGCTGGTGAACCGGTATGTCCAGAATTTCGAACTGCACCGGGCGCACTCTGTCAGGTATGGCGGGAAGTGACGGGGCCGTGGTCGGCAAACGGCTCGCGTCCTGAATCCAAAGCACGGGAAAAACGCTCCGGGCAATTCGGGACCGTCGTGGTTTTGCTTATCCCACACGGAAACCACTTATTCAATGGCTATATCGGCAGCGGCGCGTCATCGGGATTCGGAGCTGGCGCATCATCCGGGTTGCCGGGCGGTGGCGCGTCGTCGGGATTGACGGGGGCGGGGTAGTCGTCTGGCACTGGCGGGGGTGCATCCAGAGAAGATATAAATCGCATAGCGGAGGGCTCCGTTGGAACATCTGCCCAGCCGATCATGAAAAACGGAAGGATCAGCAGGACGCGGAGACTTCTGGTTGCCATACCTGAAAATGTTCGGGTTGACGAAACGCTCGGGAATATATGTGTATCGAAGGTAGGGAAACTTTGAAATAAATAGAAAAACTGACTGAGGATTTTGTGATGCGGAGGGTGATGAGTGCCGCAGTTCGCTTATTCTTCGGGCGACGGGAAGCCGGAAACTGCGTCGAACAGCTCGTCTCCCCGCATCGCCACTCGCGCGCCTTAGCTTCGCTTTCCGAAAAATCTTCTTTTGCGCCCGGGGCGTTTCGTGCCCGTTTCGGCGGGGTTGTGGGGTTGTGGCTGCTTCGGTTTTGGCTCGTTATGACCGGCGTTGCCTTTTTTCGACGCGGCGGGTTTTGGCGGTTCCACGTCAAAGTTCGTCATCGGGAACGGGTGCTCTTCGATGACCGGGATTTTTCGGGCGATCAGTTTTTCGATGTCGCGCAGGTACGCTTTCTCTTCGGCGTTGCAGAAGGAGTATGCGGCTCCACGGTTTCCGGCCCGTCCAGTTCGGCCAATGCGGTGCACGTAGGTTTCCGGGATGTTGGGCAGATCGATGTTGATCACATATTCGAGTTCATCGATGTCGATTCCCCGCGCGGCGATGTCGGTGGCGACCAGCACTCTCGTTTGCCTCGTCTTGAAGTTGCCGAGTGCACGCTGGCGGGCGTTTTGCGATTTGTTGCCGTGAATCGCCTCGGCGGTGATGTTGTGGTGCGCCAGAAAACGGGCCACCTTGTCCGCGCCGTGCTTGGTTCGCGTGAAGACCAGCGCGCTTGCGATGTTTCGCTCTTTGAGCAGGTGGGCGAGCAGGCTGTTCTTGTTTTCGCGATCAACGAACAGAATCTGCTGGTTGATGATCTCGACGGTCGATGAAACCGGCGTGACCATGACCTCTTTCGGGTTGTGCAGAATCGCAGCGGAGAGCTTGATGATTTCGGGCGGCATGGTGGCCGAAAAGAAGAGTGACTGCCGCTTTTTCGGTAGAACCGCCAGTACTCGCCTGATGTCGTGAATGAAGCCCATGTCGAGCATCCGATCAGCTTCGTCGAGCACGAAATATTCGATGTCGCGCAGGTGCAGGTGACCCTGGCCGATCAGGTCGAGCAGACGGCCCGGCGTAGCGACCAGAATATCGACGCCCTGCACGAGCCGCGCGGTCTGCGGGTTCTGGTTGACGCCACCGAAGATCACCGTGTTGATCAGGCCGGTATGGCGGCCATAGGCGGTGAAGCTTTCGCCGATCTGGATTGCCAGCTCCCTGGTCGGGGTGAGCACGAGGCAGCGGATTTTACGCTTTTCGCCGTGCATCCGGCTCTGGTGCAGCAGTTGCAGCACGGGCAGCGCGAAGGCGGCGGTTTTGCCGGTGCCGGTCTGGGCGCAGGCAAGCAGGTCGTTGCCGTCAAGAATGACCGGGATGGCTTCTTTCTGTATCGGGGTTGGAGATGTGTAACCCTCCTGGTCGAGGGCTTTGCGCAGATGATCGATGATTCCGAGAGCGGAAAAAGGCATGGTATGCAATAAGGTTGATCGAAATTCGGGACACGCAATGTAGCATGTTTCCCTCGAAACCCCGCCGGTTATCTTTATAAAATGGCGCATGAAATGCGAATACCGTGAAGGTGGACGCTGGTGATGAGTGCCTGGTTGATAGGGCGAAGAGGGTGCCGAGAATTTGGGGCTATTGCAAGGGATTTTCTTATCTTGGCTATCTGTTGGCGCCGTCGGTCGGAAATGATTCTGGCTGTGATGTGTCTGGCGCCGTAAAGCGGAACATTTCGTGACGATAAAACTACTGAGGAATGAAACAATCCTGGCTTTGGGTATTGCTGCCGTTGGGCATCGTGCTGACGGTTCTGGCTCTCTTTTTTGCACTGTTTTTCGGAAATCTCATCAATGGCGGATTGCAGTTCGCCCCGGTTGCCCTTTTTACCCTGTCACTTTCGGCAGGCTCATATGCTCTCGTCAGGGGATTCCGTCTGGGCTGGAACCCTTCAACCATCATAAGCGCAGTGATTGCGCTGTTTGCATTTCTTGCCTCCATCGTCGCCCTGGCTCTGGAGCTTCAGGGTATGAGAACAGGAGGGGTCATTACCAGCATCTTTACCGTAACGGCTCTGGCCGTCCTCTTCGTATCGAACGGCATGGATGAAATCTCGATTGGCAAAAGAAAAAAGGCGGAAATCGCTGTCGGCCCTGCTGAATGGGCTGACCGTATCGAAGCTATTGGCCGTCGCTGCACAAAGCCCGATGTGAGAACCAAAGTGCTGCGGCTTGGTGGCGAAACCAGATTCCTGACCCCTGGTACCGGTCAGTCGGATATGATGGTTAACCAGACCATCACGCGAGCTATCGACGAGCTTACCGAAGCGGTCAAACTGGGCAATGAGTCAGCCGCGCTTTCGATGCTGCCAGGCATCAGAAGCCTGTTCGCGCAGAGGGAGAACCAGCTGAAGCCGTAAAGTATATCATTGTGTGGCGAGTGACGGAAACTTCTGCTGTCGTAGAATCAAGTTTCAAAAGGGGCTGTTCCGGAAATACAATCGGGACAGCCTCTTTTCATTCTGGTATGCCTCCTTTTTGCTGTCTGCCGCTTGGGTTAACGTGATTAAGTGTTGAAAAACGGTGGCATTGTGTAACTCGAGCTTTGGTTCCACGTCAAGCTGTTGTGTCTGGCGCTGCTTTCGCGAAACGCGCCTTTTTTTGTTATATTAAAAACCAAAATTTTTGACGAATCAACCTCCGCTACAGGCATGACTTATCGGAAATATTTCTCACTTTTTTTCAGGCTTTCGTCTATTCTGACGATGTTCATGCTGCTTCTTACCGGATGTGCGGGGAAAAAAAAGGTCTCTGAAAACAATCCGAACGCTTACAAAGTCGGCCTGGTGTTCGATGTTGGTGGTCGCGGAGACAAGTCGTTCAACGATTCGGCTTATAACGGTCTTGAACAGGCCAAGCAGAAGCTTGGAATACAGTTCGATTACATCGAGCCATCTGGCGAAGGCGCCGACCGCGAGGCAGCGTTGAGGCAGATGGCCGCCGATCCCGACGTAAAGCTGATCATTGGCGTCGGCCTGCTCTTTACCGATGACATCACAGCCATCGCGCGTGAGTTTCCTGACAAGAAGTTTGCCTGCATCGATTACAATCCGCAGCCGGGAGCACAGATTCCTTCGAACCTTTCCGGTATTACGTTCGAAGAGAAAAAGGGGTCGTTCCTTGCCGGGGCCATTGCGGCGCTCGAATCGAAGAGCGGCACCATCGGCTTCATCGGCGGCATGGATTCCAACATTATCAGGAAATTCGAGTCCGGCTACATCGAGGGAGCAAAGCATGTCAGGCCGGACATCAAGGTCATCACCAACTTCATCGGCATGACCGGCAGCGCCTTCAACGATCCGGCCAAAGGCAAGGAGATTGCGCTTGGCCAGTACAGCCAGGGAGCAGACATCATCTACCAGGCGGCAGGTGCGAGCGGCATGGGCGTCATCGAGGCGGCACGCGAATCGAAAAAGCTCGTGATCTGCACCGACATGGATCAGTCTTATCTTGCACCCGGCCGCGTCCTGACCAGCATGACCAAAGCTGTTGACAAGGCGGTGTTCACTACCGTCGAGGATGCGATGAATGGAAAGTTCCAGGGCGGCAAACAGCGGATTTTTGGTCTCGATGGCCGTTACACCGACTATGTCTGGAACAGCGGCAACGACAAGCTGATCGACCAGTCCGTGCACGAGCGCATTGAATCGATCCGCAAGGATATTCTGGACGGCAAGATCAAGGTTCAGGAGTAAAACGTCATCATAAGGCGGGTATTGCTCCGGAGATCGAATCCAGGGCGTCATTCGTCAAAGTAACAGTTCTTCAATACCATACTGCATTTGTGAGAAAGAAAATAGTCGTCACCGGAGGCACCGGGTTCATTGGTTCCCGTCTTGTCCACCGGCTGGCTGCGTCGGGCGAAGATGTTCATGCGCTGGTCAGGGCCAGCTCCGATTTAGCCTCCCTTAAAGAGTGCCTTGACCGGGTCACTCTCGTTTACGGCGATGTGACGGATATTGCCTCGCTTTCCGGTGCCTTCGATGGGGCCGAAGAGGTCTATCATTGCGCCGGTATCACCTATATGGGCGACCGGAAAAATCCTCTTCTCCAAAGGATCAATGTTGAAGGCACACAGAATGTGCTCGATGCCTGTCGTCGGGCAAAGGTCAGGAGGGTGGTGCATGTGAGTTCCATCACGGCGGTGGGAATCAGCGGCCCGAACCGCAAGTTCAACGAGGAGAGTCGCTGGAATTTCGATACTATCGATCTGGAGTATGCCAGAACCAAACATGCTGCGGAAAAGATCGTCACCGCGGAGGTGAAAAAAGGTATGGACTGTGTCATTGTGGTGCCTGCGTTCGTCTTCGGGGCGGGTGATATCAATTTTAACGCCGGGCGCATCATCAAGGATGTCTACAAGCGCAAAATGCCGTTCTATCCTTTGGGCGGAATATGTGTAGTGGATGTGGAGATCGTGGTTGACTGTCTTATTACAGCCATGAAGAAAGGGCGGACGGGCGAGCGCTATATTGTCGGCGGCGACAATGTTTCGTTCAAAGAGCTGGCCCATACGATCATGGATGTCACCGGTGTGCACCAGCGTTCCTTTCCGCTGCCGATCTGGGCGGCTCATACGCTCAGTTTTCTCCTTAAGTTCCGTCCTGAAAGGAAAAAGATTTCGAAGCTGTTCAACATGACCATGTTCACTGTGGCCTCGAGATTTCTGTATTTCGATTCGTCGAAAGCCCAGCGGGAACTGGGTATGCGCTATGAACCGTTTGCAGAGAGCATCCGGCGGACATTCGAGTGGTACCGTGAGCGTCGTATGCTGAATTAAAGCCGTGTCTTATCTGACAGCAAGTATTGTCGTTTCCGGTGCGTCTCGGTAGCCGGCAAAAAGCCCTCAAACCTCAGCCATCGAGAGGAGGATTGTTCCATGCAAACCACCACTCCGTCGAATACCATCGTCGAAAGGGTAGCCGCCGACCTCAGTAAATATCCCCCGTTCGACCGCCTCAGTTCCGATAAAAACAGGCAGATCGCTGCAGCACTTTGCGTGGAGTATCACGAAGAGGGCGAGACGCTGTTCAGGAAAGGGGACGAGCTCGGCAGGTTTTCCTACATGGTCATGAAGGGTGCCGTGCGCCTGTTCGATTCGATTGATGGCGAAGAGGTGCTCGTCGATCTGTGCGACGAAGGTGACCTGTTCGGTGTGCGCGCCATATTTGGCACCAGCACTTACCTGCTCTCGGCGCAGGTGGTCGAGGAGAGCCTGCTGCTTGCCATTCCGGTCGAAACCATCAGGGAACTGGTTCAGTCGGAGCCATCGGTCGCGGCATACTTCACCGGTGCGATCGCCCGCAGCGTGCAGCATATCGAGCACTCCCTCTCCGAGGCCATCGACATGCGAAGGAGCCTGATGGAGCCCGGCGGCGGCAGCCTGCTCGCCAACGAGACGCTGGTGGTCGATCAGGTGCGCAACGTCATCACCTGTGCCCCCGATATTACGATCAGGGATGCGGCTAAGGTTATGTCAGAAAACAACATTGGCTCGATCATCGTCGCCGCGGAAAACCGCCATCCGCTCGGCATCATTACCGATACCGATCTGCGCAAGAAGGTGGTGGCGGTTGCCGGTCAGATCAACGAGCGTCCGGTGAGCGACATCATGACGAGCCCGGTCTACACTATCACCGCCGGAAAGACGGTGGCCGACATGATGATGCTCATGGTCAGGACCAAGCTTCGTCACTTCTGCATCACCGAAGACGGCACGGCAGACACACCGGTCATCGGCATCATCTCCGAGCACGACATCGTCACCTCCGAGGGGGTGAACCCTGCTGTGCTCATGAAGGCGATCACGCAGTCCGAAAGCATCGAACAGCTCGCCCAGGAGCGGGAGAAGGCAGAAAAGCTGCTGCGGACGTACATCGCTCAGGATGTGGCCATCCATTTCATCTCGAATATTTTCACCGAACTGAACGACGCGCTGATCGTCAAGGCGATTGAATTTTCGGTTGCAGAGATGAAACGGGAGGGAGTCAACCTGCCCGACATCGAGTTCTGCTGGCTCTCGCTCGGCAGCGAGGGGCGCAAGGAGCAATTGCTCAGAACCGACCTGGATAACGCCATTCTTTTCCGCGATCCCGAAAATGAGGCTTCGCGCGAGACCGTGCAGCGAGTATTTCTCGAACTCGGCAAACGGGTTACCGCCATTCTGGTTGCCTGCGGCTTCAAGCCATGCCCGGCGGAAATCATGGCGAGCAATCCTGAATGGTGCCAGCCGCTGAGCGGATGGATGAACTATTTCCGCAAATGGATCGGCACACCCGAACCGAAGGCTTTGATGAACTCGACCATCTTTTTCGACTTCAGACCGGTCTATGGGAGTACGGCCCTTGCTCTTGAAATGAAACGTGAGATCAATACAGAGATCGCGCGTGGTCGTGGGTTTTTACAATTCTTTGCGAAGAATGCCTTGCAGAATCCGCCACCACTGGGCTTTTTCCGGAACTTCCTGGTCGAGAAGAGCCGTGAGCACGCGCATGAGTTCGATATCAAGGCGCGCGCCATGATGCCGCTTTCGGATGTGCGGCCAGGGTGTTGGCGTGTGAATTCGGAGTGACCGATTTCCTTGGCACGGTCGAACGGTTCCGGCGTATCGGTCAGTTGCTGCCATCATTTCAGGAGCTTGCCGAAGAGGCAGCTCAAGGCTACGAGTTCCTTATGCGCCTGCGTACCGAGCACGGCCTGGCCGAAAACTCTTCTGGGCGATACATTGATCCGGAACACCTTAACAAGATGCAGCGCCAGGAGCTGAGAGATCTTTTTACAACCATTGGCAAGGTTCAAAGCATGCTGAACCTCCGTTACCAGCTCGACTACATCCGTGCTTGAGTTTGCCCGCAAAATCCAGGTGTCGAGGCGTTGCCGCAAGGGCTTGCTGCCGGAGAGCATTTGCCGGTACGTCAGCCTGTTCGACCACCCGTTACAGCGCAATACACCGCTTGATGAGCTGCGTTTCGTCATCTTCGATACCGAAACCAGCGGCTTCGATCTTGCCACGGACAGAATACTCTCGATTGGTGCAGTAGCCATGAAAGGTTCAACCATCGATATCGCCGATTCGTTCGAGGTGCTGCTTCGCCAGGATGCTATTGGCGGCAAGGATGCGGTCAGCGTGCACGGAATCCTGAAGCGGGATCTTACCAAAGGGATGGAGGAGGACGAGGCGGTATGCCGTTTTCTCGATTATCTCGGCAACGGGGTGATTGTGGCGCATCACGCTGATTTTGATATCGCCATGGTTGGCCGGGTGCTCTCGCGGCGGTACGGCATCAAGCTGTTTAACGAGGCGCTCGATACGGCCAGTTTTGCCAAGCGCCTCGAAAAAGGCCCCTACTACAATCTTGCTCACAAGAGCGGCGAGTACCGGCTTGACAACCTCTGCGCCCGCTACGGCATCCGCCTCTACGATCGCCACACCTCACCCGGTGACGCCTACCTCACCGCCCAGCTCTTCCAGCGCCTCCTCGCCGTCGGGCGCAAAGCAGGCATTGACACGCTTGGGAAGTTATTGCTGAAGTGAGAACGTGTCAGAGAAATCCGCTCTGATAATCGAAATCGGTTTCGCAGCCTTCATCGAACGGTCGAGATGAATCAAGTTCCGATAGCGATTTGGATATGGAAGAATGAAAGAGATATTGGTCAGGATCGGGATAGCGACAGGCGGGCGAGTAACATCATGCGTGGGGAGGTCGCTTCGTCAAACGTGCTGCCCTCATAATCACCGACCATCCGTTCGACGGCAAAGCCGCCCGATTCGAGGAGCGCGATGGCTTCAGCCGGGCTGTATATCCGGACCGACTCGGTAAAAGAGTGCTCCCTGCCGTTTGCCTCATGCAGGGTGATCCTTTTGGTGACATGCCGTTCGGAAAGCGTGCGCTCTTCGATAATCGACAGCGATGCGGAGTTTCGTTCAGTGCGCGGGGTAAACTGGCTTTTCAGTTGCGCGGGATTGATCAGGTCAAGCACGTACCAGCCGCCGGGGCTGAGCAGGGAAGATATATTGGCGATCACATCACGATCTTCCTGATCGGTCTCGAAGTAGCCGAAACTTGAAAACAGTTGAGCGATGAGGTCAAACTGGCGTTCGAAGCGGATCGTTCTCATATCCTGCCGGCTGAACTCCATTTCGATTCCCTCTGTCGTTGCCTGCTCTCTGGCTTGGCCGAGCAGGTAGGGAGAGAGGTCATTGGCCGTGACACGCAGGCCTGTGCGGGCGAAGGAAAGCGCATGGCGTCCCGCGCCGCAGGCGATGTCGAGAATGGAGTGCGGGGGCTGCTCTGCCGGATCGATGCCGGTCAGGTCGAGAATGGTGCGCACGCAGCGCTCCGCCTCTTCGGCGTCGCGGTGATGATAAACCTTGAGATAGAGGGGATGGTCGAACCACTCTTCGAACCATTCCCGGGCGTTTTCTTCCCGGGAATGAGATTGGTGATCACTCATGAGATGAGATCAGATAATAAAAAGCAGGGGAGCTTTGCCGGGATTACTTACCCTGGCCAGCCATCGCTTTTTTCAGGACGTCGAGTTCGTTCTCGCCGTTGGGAATGCGGACGCTCTTCTCGACGAATTTCCATGCATTGGTTTTTTCGGACTTCACCGAATAGACCAGCTTCGCCATTTTGAAATCAACAGTGCCTTTTTTCTGCTTGTCACCGAACGTTTGTTTCTTGGCCATAGGTCGTGTATATAAAATGCTGTGGGTTGATGCTGTACAACAAATTCAACTAAAAAGATACCGAAAGTAAGAAAAATAGTTTTAAAAAAAAAGATAAAACACTTCGTTTCCATTTGGCGCGCTCAGCGCATGATAAGCTTGCCGTTATGGTAGATACCCAGTGCTCTGCCTTTGAGCTTGCGTCCCATGAAGGGAGTGTTTCTCGATTTTGAGCCGAAATCCGATTCGCTGACTCTCCACTCGCAGTCGGGATCGATGATTGTGAGGTTGGCTTTGTGGTCCGCTTGGAAGAGGATGGTCTCGAGGCCCATGATGCGTCTCGGATTGGTTGAGAGCAGCTCGATGGCTTGCGACAGGGTGATGACTCCTTTGTCCACCAGTTCGGTGATGGTAAGGCCGAGTGATGTTTCAAGGCCGATGATGCCGAACGCCGCCTGATCGGGCGGACACTCTTTTTCGTGCTTGGCATGGGGTGCGTGGTCGGTGGCGATGGCATCGATGGTGCCGTCCCGCAATCCCTCGATGAGGGCGTCGCGATTTTCCACCGAGGCGAGCGGGGGCTTCATGATGAAGTTTCCCTTCTCGATGGCATTGGCCAGGTCGCGCTCGGTCAGGGTGAAGTGGTGTGGCGTCACTTCGCAGGTGACCTTCAAGCCTGCGGCTTTTGCCTTGCGCACCAGAGCGACCGATTCTGCGGTGCTGATGTGCGCTACGTGGTAGCGCGGTTCCGCTACGGCTCCGTTCAGTTTGTGCTTTTTCAGCCAGGCGATGAGTTGCAGGTCGCGGGCGATCATGATCGGTTCGGCCACTTCGGGAATGCCTTTCAGCCCGAGCATTGCCGATACAACACCGTCGTTCATGATGCCTCCTGCGGTGAGATGCTTGTCTTCGGCGTGCTGGATAAGGAGCAGGTCGAAGTTGGCGGCATATTCGATTGCGAGGCGCATGATCTGTGAACTCTGGATGGCCGTACCGTCATCCGAAACGGCCTTGATGCCGTATGAGGCGTATTTACCATAGGGCGCGAGCGCTTCGCCTCGGCTTTCGGCGGTCATGGCGCCGATCACCTCGAGGTCGATCGGCAGTCCGGCGCTGTGATGGCGGATGTAGGCTACGCCGAGCGGGCTGTCGATGACCGGCCTGGTATTCGGCATGAGCGCCACGCCGGTGAAGCCTCCGGCCACAGCCGCGGCGGAACCGGTTTCAAGCGTCTCCTTGTATTCCTGTCCGGGTTCCCTGAAGTGGCAGTGCATATCGAAAAGGCCGGGAGCGAGCACCTTGCCTGCAAGATCGATGACGTTATCGCCCGCCTGCGCCGTGATTGATTCACCGCCAGTCGCGACCGCATCGATGAGGCCGTCGTCGCCTATCTTTATCGAACCGACGGTATCGAGATTTTCAGCGGGATTCAGAAGTCTTGCGTTCAGAAACAGAGTGCTCATGGTCGGGAATGAATAGTTCAGGAAACAGTCGCCTGGAGCGATACCAGTATCTTTGCCTGCGAATGGTCGTCGCCGGTTTCAAGTGAAACGTCGAGACGGTCGCCCGGCAGCACGCTTCCGACGCCCGCCGGAGTACCGGTAAAGACAAGGTCTCCGGCTCGCAGCCCGTAAATATACGATAAATAATGCACCAGATAGGCCGGTGAAAAGGTCATTTTCGAGACCTTCGAGTACTGCTTCTGCTTTCCGTTCAGCCGGAGCGAAATGGCGAGTTCAGTCCACGGCCCTGCCGTTTCCGGAGCGATAAACTCCGAGACGAGTGCGCTCTGGCGGAAACCTTTGCTTTTCAACCAGGGATTTCCGGCATTTTTGGCTTCGAGCTGCACATCGCGCAGCGTCATGTCGAGCCCGGCGGCGTAACCGGCGATGATCGCCGAAGCGTCGTCAAGCGATACACCATCCGCATCAGCGCCAATCAGCAGTACCAGCTCGCCTTCGTAATGAAGGCTCTTGCTTACCGCCCGCCCTTCGAACCATGGTATCGAGGTGCAGTCGTCAGTCGAGAGCGCCGTGCCGGGTTTCATAAAGATAATTGGCTCCTCTTCATGCAGCGGCTCGGGCTTGTCAGTCTCCCATGAAGCCATTTCACGAGCGTGATCGGGGTAATTTTTGCCGACACAGTAAATCGAGCGATGAACGGCTGGTTTTGACAGATATGAAAATGTTTTCATCCTATTGACGTGTTGACAGAAGAAGTGATTTGCATTACAGGGAAAAAATACGGCCCACGAATTTTCGCTTTTTGCAGGAACGGGGGCAAGGCTGGATATTGTTGATATATTACGATTATGTTCGGAAAGGTCATGCTGGTCATGCTGTATATGAATAATCTTGCGGTTGGCATGAAGGTCAGAATATCGATCAGGAGTTCGCTGGCAGTCTCTAACCGACTCCAGCTTCACAGTTAAAAAATTTTATTCCTGATTTCCATGAACAAAAAAGAGTCAATTTCTGACCAGGAATCGGAGCCCGGGAGCCAGACCTCCAAAACCACTCAGGCGTTCGAGATGTTGCGCAGATCGGTTCCGGAGTGGAATCGCTACAGGCAGGAGCATCCCGGTGAGATCATCGAGTTCAATAAAAAAGATTTCAGCGAGACCGATCTTTCCGGAGCCAACCTGAGCGGCGCGAGTTTCAAGGCGGCCAATTTCAGCGGAGCCAACCTCAGCAGGGTTTCGTTCCGGGATGCGAAGCTGAACGGCGCGGACTTTGCTGGCGCGGATTTGCGGCAGAGCGATCTGTCGAACGCCGATATCAGCGGAGCAAATCTTGTCAGGGCCGACATGAGCGAAGCGATTCTGGATGGCGCCAATCTCAGCATGACCGATCTCAATCATGCCAATCTGAAAAGGGCGATTCTCACGCAGTCCAAGCTCAACTGCGCCAACCTCAACGAGTGCGATATGCGCGAGGCGCTCTTGAGCTGGGCTGATTTGTCCGGCGTGGCATTGAACATGGCAAACGTTGGAGAGGCCAATCTGCATGACACCAAGCTTGATGAGGCTGATCTTTTGGGGGCGGATTTACACGACACGGATATGCATGACTCAGATATGCATGAGTCTGATCTCAGGGATGCCAATCTTCATCACGCCAATCTACATCATGTCAATCTTCATCATGCCGATCTGAGCGAAGCCGATTTGGGCGAAGCTGATCTGAGCGAAGCCGATCTTGGAGACGCCAGACTTCGCTGGACCAATCTCAAAGGCGCAAACCTGAGTGGCGCTGATTTCAGCATGGCGAACCTGAACGGCGCGAATCTGACGGGAGCCAGCCTCTGTGGCGTTGACTTTACCGGTGCCAATCTCTGCGACGCCAATCTGGAGAACGCTAATCTTTGTTTGGCAAATTTCAGGGGTACGGAGCTGAATATGACAAATCTGAGCGGATCGGAGACCTTTCACACCTGTTTCATGAATGTCGATCTCAGAACGGTCAAGGGGCTTGACGCCATCAATCACCGGGGGCCATCGGAGGTCAGCATCAGCACCCTGTACCGTTCGCAAGGGCAACTCTCCGAGGCCTTCATGCGCGGCTGTGGCGTACCCGAGGGCATGATCGATCACGTCAGATCTATCTCCGGCAAAACGTTCGATTACCTCTCATGCATCATCAGCCACAGCACGCGAGACAAGAAATTTGTCGCACGTCTGTACGCCGATTTGCAGAAGGAAGGAATCCGGTGCTGGCTTTGCCCCGACACCCTCAAAAGTAATCGCTATCTCGATGAGCACATCGACCGCACCAGTCAGTGCTGTGAAAAGATGCTGCTGATTGTTTCCAAAACCAGCATGAAGGGGGAGTGGCTGAAAAATGCGATTTTCAAAGGTGTGCAGCGTGAATCAAGAGAGAACCAGCGGCGGCTTTTTCCGGTGAACCTGGTCAGGGAGAGCAAGTTCGACGAGTGGGATTTGACCGATCACGAGAGCGGGCGGAATTTTGGAAGGGAGCTGAAGAAACATTTCATCCCCTCGTTTTATGGCTGGGAACACGACAACGATCTCTATCTCCGGGAGCTGAAACAGCTCGTCGCCACGCTGAAATCGACCGATACGGGACGTTCCTGCCAGTTGTGAAAAACTATTCGGCGCCCGGCTTTCGATAACACAACAAAAAGCCCTTTACAACCTCGTGGCGTAAAGGGCTTTATTTTTAATCAGTCTGGTTCACGATTCCGTCATCGCGAATTTGCCTGAGCAGTTTACTGCTTCGGAGCGAGCGCCGTGGTAATGGCTTTGGTGACGCCTTCGACGATCTGCGTTGCCGAATTGATGGTGGTCGTGCAGAGCTGCACACATGCGTTGGTTACCGGTTGAACCGTGTCGGTGGCTGTTTTGACTGCGCTTCCGGCCATGTTGGTTGACTGCTGGGCCAGGTCGCCCACAGCTGTGAAGAGGTCGCCAAATACGCCGATGTTTCCCGATTCGTTTGCCATAGTGGTCAGTATTTATGTGTTGAAAAAAGATTTGAAATACCTGAAGCGAACCGCGCTTTAAACAGCGAGAGCAAAAGCGCAGGCTAATTTTCTCTAAATGTAATACAATCCTTTCTTATTTCACATAAATGAAAAAGGTCGGGAGAGCATAGCGAAGTGCCGGAGTGGTCATGACGCCGGTGATTCCGAGCGCGGAAAGAGCGGGTGCGAGAAATGCCGCCGCGCTGCGGTATCGTGTTCAGATTTATTATCTTACAAGTTTACTGCAACGAAACCGCCTGTCGCTGGCTGAGATGGCAGGCAAGAGTGAGAGGATTGTTTCTGCATGGAATCTGTACAGGAGCGCAAAGCCGAATTACGGAAAAAGCTGCTCACGAAGCGCAGGGCGCTGCCGAGGTCGCAGTGGCTTGCCGAGAGCGAACAGATTCAGACGCAAGCCGCATCCTTGCCGCTTCTTCGTGAGGCGAGGAGGATTCATTGCTACGTCTCGATGGAGCACAACCGCGAGGTACGCACGTTTGAGCTACTCGAAAGGCTTGCACTCGAAGGGAAAGCGGTGTATATGCCTTATATTGAAAAAGGGTTTATGAAGGCAGCTATTTACCATTCCGCGCAAAAGTTCAGGATTTCGGTATCGGCTCCTGCCACTCCTGAGCCGCTCGTGCTATCGGGAGAGGAGCGTTTCGACGTGGTCTTTGTGCCGCTCGCGGGTTTTGACCGGAGTGGAGGGCGGATCGGTTTTGGAAAGGGTTGGTATGACCGCTTTTTCTGCCGACTGTCAATGAACGGCATCCATCCGGTGAAAATCGGCCTGGCATTCAGCTTTCAGGAGGTTCCGTCAGTGCCGAGTGATCCCTGGGACGAGCCGCTCGACATGGTAGTCACAGAAAATGAAATCATCAATTGCGAGCACAACAGCAAATGAGAGAGTTGGAAAACGGGACATTGGCTTCGGCGGCGATGGTTGAGCCGGATCTGCGCGATCCGTCGCTCTACGTGAACCGTGAGCTGAGCTGGATCGACTTCAACCAGCGAGTTCTCGAAGAGGCCCTCGACTCCGCCGCGCATCCATTGCTGGAGCGTATCAAGTTTATCTCGATCTTCAGCTCCAACCTCGATGAGTTTTTCATGATCCGCGTGGCCGGTCTCGACGACCAGTGCGCCGAGGGCATCACCGAGCGCTCAGTCGATGGCCTGACGCCCATGGAGATGGTCGAACGCATCCGCGAGCGCGTCATCGAGCAGATCCGGCAGCGTAACGTCTGTTTTTTTGAGGAGATCATTCCGGCGCTCAAGAGGAGAGGAATCGAATTTGTCAGCCCATCATCGCTTTCGGAGCATCAGCAGCAGGTTCTCCGTGACTATTTCAGAAAGGAGATATTTCCGGTTCTGACTCCGCTGGCGTTCGATACGGGCCACCCTTTTCCCTTCATGTCCAACCTCTCGCTGAACCTTGCAATCGAGCTCGAAGATGAGGAGTGCGGATCGATCAAGTTTGCTCGAGTCAAGGTTCCCGGTATCCTGTCGAGAATTATCAGGCTCGACCAGATCGAAGGACTTGGCTTTGGCGATGACCGCATACGCCTTTTGTTGCTCGAAGACCTGGTTGAGCACAACCTCGACCAGCTCTTTCCGAGAATGCGCATCCTGCAGTGCCACCCTTTCAGGATCATCCGCGATGCGGATATCGAGATCGAGGAGGACGAGGCCGGCGATCTGCTTGAAAGCATCGAGCAGGGTGTGCGCTCCCGTCGCTACGGCAAGGTGGTACGTCTCGATATCAATCCCGACATGCCGCACTCCATCCGGAGCCTCCTGGTCAAAAACCTCGAAACCTACGAGCGGAACGTCTACGAAATCGGCGGCGTGCTTGGCATGAGCGCGCTGATAGAGCTGCTTAAAATCGACCGGCCCGATCTGAAAGACGAACTTTTCGTGCCGAACAATCCGCTCGATGACAAGCGGACTGCTGACATATTTGCTGAAATGCGCTCCGGCGATATGCTGCTGCATCACCCATACGACTCGTTCAAGCCGGTGGTTGATCTTATCTGGCAGGCGGCGCGCGATCCCGATGTGCTTTCGATCAAGCAGACGCTCTACCGGGTTGGCAGCAACTCGCCGGTGGTCAAGGCGCTGATGTTTGCCGCCGAGCAGCGCAAGCAGGTGGCGGTGCTGGTCGAGCTGAAGGCGCGGTTTGACGAGGAAAACAACATTCTCTGGGCACGGGCGCTTGAAGATGCCGGAGCGCATGTGGTCTACGGCCTGCCCGGTCTGAAAACTCACGCCAAGCTGACAATGATCGTGCGGCGGGAGCAGGAGGGGCTTCGCCACTACCTCCATCTCGGCACCGGCAACTATAACACCGTGACCGCGAGAATCTATACCGATTACAGCTATCTGACGACCGACCCGGTGCTTGCCGATGACGTCACCGAGCTGTTCAACTCGCTGACCGGCTACTCGAAGCATCGTGAATACCGTTCCCTTATCGTTTCACCGCTCAATACCCGGCGATGGATCATGGAGATGATCCGCCACGAAGTCGAACACCAAAAGCACACCGGCAACGGAAGGATCGTCATGAAGATGAATGCACTGGTCGACGAGGAGATCATCCGGGCGCTTTACCGCGCCTCGATGACCGGCGTGAAGATCGATCTGGTCATCCGGGGTATCTGCTGCCTCAAGCCTGGTATTCCCGGCATCAGCGAAAACATCCGGGTCATCAGCGTGATCGGAAGATTTCTTGAACACAGCCGGGTCTATTATTTTAATAACGGAGACCAGGCCCGGATTTTCTTGGGCAGCGCGGACATCATGCCGCGCAACCTCGACAAGCGGGTCGAGACGCTTTTTCCCGTTATTGAACCGCGCCTGGTTGAATCGATCAAATCCGATCTTGAGCTGACCTTGGGCGATAACCGCAAATCGTGGCAGATGCAGCCGGACGGAACCTATATCAGAAAACGGGGCGGGCGGCCGGCAGTCGACAGCCAGAGGCTGTTCATGCGGCGTTCTCTTCGGAGGAAGAAAAACATCAAAACAAAGGTTAAAGGATTATGAAAATTGCAGTTGGAAGCGATCATGCGGGGGTTGAGCTGAAGAGGTTCGTGCTCTCATGGCTTGAGAAGCATGGCTATGATTTCGAAGATATGGGACCTTATTCCGCCGAATCAGTCGATTATCCCGATTACGGCCACAAGGTTGCCGAAGCGGTCGCCTGCGGGGATTTCGATCAGGGAATTCTGATGTGCGGCACCGGCATCGGCATCTCCATTGCAGCCAACAAGGTGAAGGGTATCCGTGCGGCCAACGTGTGTAATCCGGAGTATGCGGCACTGGCGCGTCAGCACAACAACGCCAATGTGCTCGCATTCGGCGCGCGCTTCAACGACGAAGCGAGCGTCGCGAAGATTCTCGAAAGCTGGTTCGCGTCAGAATTCGAGGGAGGACGCCATCAGCGCCGCATCGATAAAATCGAATTTTGCTGCTGAATGTCGGTGACCTTCTCACATCTGGCCGAGACGGACTATCCGGTTTTCATCCTCGGCGGTTCGACAGCTGACGCGGCAAGGCGGCTCGCGGCCTCGGGATGCGCCTGCGCTCCGGTGCTCGACGGCGAACGCTACCTTGGCATGGTTCACCTTTCCCGCTTGCTCGAAGGCAGAAAGGGGTGGCCTCCAGCGAAGGAGAAGCTCAGTGCGAAGATGCTTGACGCTGCCAAGTCTTACCAGCCAGACGATCAGCTTTTCGACAATCTCATCTCCGTGGCGTCGGCAAAGTGCGGCGTTGTGCCTCTTGCCGACGACGATGGCCGGTACGAGGGGGTGGTTTCCAGCAAGCGAATTCTCGGCTTCCTCGCCGAGCGCATACACTCCGGTGAGGGTGGCTCGACCATGGAGATCGAGGTGCCGCCGACCGGTGCGAAGCTGTCGGAGATCATTAACACCATCGAAAAAAACGACGCTTCGATCCTCAGCTTCACTTCGTGGCCTACAGGTGCGTCAGGCGAGGGCAGCATTATTTTTTTCAGGGTCGCCACCCATGACTTCTTCCGTCTGGTCAGGAACATGGAGAATTACGGATACATCATCCGATATCATTCATCGTTTCCGGACGCCGGTTACGATGAGCTTAGGGAAAAGGCGCTTGAATTTATCCACTACATGGACATGTAAGGCGCGACGACCAGGCGACATAATGACAGACACGGCTTTATGCAAAGTGAAGAGTTCAGTACCATCGCAGCCAGGGTTCGGGAGGCTGCACACAAAATCTATCCTGACGTAGCGGCACTGCGGCGTCACCTGCACAAACATCCCGAACTCTCCTACCAGGAGTTCAAGACAACCGCATGCATCAAGGAGTATCTCGCCGGACTCGGCATCGAGGCCGAGCCACCACTCATGGAGACGGGCGTGGTTGCGCTGCTTCGTGGCGAGGGTGCTCCGTCAACCGGCGAACGGCGAACGGTGGCGCTGCGGGCCGACATCGACGCCCTTCCGCTTCAGGAGGAGATCCGGCACGATTTCTGCTCGACGGTCGAGCGCTGCATGCACGCTTGCGGTCACGACATGCACACGGCAATGCTACTCGGCGCGGCTACGGTGCTCAACGGTATGAAGGCTTCGCTGAAAGGCGATGTGCTGCTGATTTTCCAGCCAGCCGAAGAGAAAGCACCTGGCGGAGCCAAACCACTGATCGATGCCGGACTGCTCAAGAAGTACAAGCCATCAGCGATCTTTGCGCAGCACTGTTTCCCGAACGTCCGAAGTGGTACCGTCGCCATGTGCAAGGGCGGTTTCATGGCCGCCGCTGACGAACTCTACGTTACGATTCACGGCCAGGGCGGTCACGCCTCCGCGCCGCACAAGACTCGTGATCCGATCCTTGCGTCGGCGCACGTCATCACGGCGCTCCAGCATCTGGTCAGCCGCGTCGCTCCGCCGCACGAATCTGCGGTGCTCTCCATTACCTCGATCAGCGGCGGTCACGCCACCAACATCATACCCGGCAAAGTGACCATGATGGGCACCATGAGAACCATGAACGAAGAGCTTCGGGCGCTTTTGCACAAGAAGTTTGAAAAAACGGTGCGGCAGGTTGCCGATGCATTCGACGTTGAGGCCGAAGTGGAGATCAGAAACGGCTATCCGGTGCTTTACAACGATCCATCCATGACCGACCTGGCATGGGAGGCTGGCAAGGAGTATCTTGGCGATGGCAACGTGCGCCAATCGGAGCCGGTCATGACCGCCGAGGATTTCGCTTATTATCTGCAAGAGTGCCCCGGAAGCTTTTGGCAGCTTGGCACGGGGCTTTCCGATTCCGCGCCGGGCAACCTGCTTCATTCACCAACCTTCGATCCGGATGAGCATGCGCTTGAAACCGGCGTCGGCATGATGAGCTACCTGGCGCTTCGGTATCTGGCGGGGTAACTGCTGTTTTTTATCTGCGTTGTGGTGTCGGTTCTTGTGGCAGCCCTTTGCCATCTGTGGGAAATGGAGAAAAAAAAGAGAGGCTGTCACGGGAAATCCCGAACAGCCTCTCTTTTGATTTGCAGGTGAAGCGTTCGTTTTACGCTTTGCCGTTGGAACCGAGCACGTTGACAATCTTGTGCATGTAGAGCTGCTTGAGTGCGTCGCGGGCCGGGCCGAGGTATTTGCGCGGATCGAACTCTTCCGGCTTTTCGTCGAGCACCTTGCGGACGGCGGCGGTCATGGCGAGGCGGCCGTCGGAGTCGATGTTGATCTTGCAGACCGCCGAGCGTGCAGCTTCGCGAAGCTGGTCTTCGCCGATGCCGACCGCATCCTTGAGCTTGCCACCGTGGGCGTTGATCATCTGTACCAGATCCTGCGGAACCGATGAAGCGCCGTGCAGCACGATGGGGAAGCCGGGAATGCGCTTCTCGATCTCGGCGAGGATGTCGAGTCTGATTTTGTGATCTTCACCCGGCTTGAACTTGAACGCGCCGTGCGAAGTGCCGATGGCGATGGCCAGGCTGTCCACGCCGGTCTTGCCGACGAAATCCTCGACCTGATCCGGCTCGGTGTAGGTGTGCGTCGCGGCGTGCACATCGTCCTCGATGCCGGCCAGCACGCCAAGTTCGCCCTCGACGGTTACGTCATATTGGTGCGCGTATTCGACCACCCGACGGGTTAGCGCCACATTGTCGTCATAACTGAGGTGTGAACCATCGATCATGACTGACGAGAAGCCGGTTTCGATGCAGTCTTTACAAAGCTCGAAGCTGTCGCCGTGGTCGAGGTGCAGTACGATCGGAATTTTGCAGCCGAGTTCGGCGGCGTATTCAACTGCGCCGGCAGCCAGATGGCGCAACAGCGTCTGGTTAGCGTAGCTACGAGCGCCTTTGGAAACCTGAAGGATTACCGGCGAAGCGGTCTCGACGCAAGCCATGACAATCGCCTGTAACTGTTCGAGATTGTTGAAGTTGTAGGCGGGAATGGCGTATCCGCCGCTTACAGCCTTTGCGAAAAGATCACGGCTGTTGACGAGGCCCAGCTCTTTATAACCGGTGATTTTCTTCATAGAGCGCTCTCCATTTGAGATTTTATGGTTTTCAAGTATAGATGTGAGAATTTTTGGAAGAATTTCCTGATTGCACAGAAACCTGTTATGCAGATACTGTATTTTTGTAATATAATACAACTGAGCAGGAATTGGTTAAACTACGGCCAGTCCGGCTTTGAATGAATTCACCAAAGCTTTACAGTCATTTTATGAAAAAGATACATAATGCACGTTACCCTGTTCTGTTTTTCCTGCTGATTCTAACCATCTCCTGGAATCACTCGATGGCTGCTGTCGGGAAAGCGGCTCAGCCAGTGCTTCTGAAGCCCACCTCGAACCAGGAGGAGGCTGCTCGTTACATCGCCCAGTACCTGCTTCAGAACCATTATCGCAAGGTGCCGGTCAACGACTCTCTCGCTCAGCAGATTTTCAAGCGTTATCTTGACAATCTCGACAGCAACCGCAGTTACTTTACCGCGCCAGAGGTTGAAAAGATCAGGCAGGAGATAGGTATTCATCTCGATGATAATTTCGTTTCCGGTAATCCTGCTGGAGGTTTCGCCATCTACAACCAGTTCCTGAAAAGGGCCAGAGAGAAGATGGCGTACATGAAAAGCACGCTTGAAACAGCGAAGTTTGATTTCACTGCCCCAGAGACGCTTGAACTCCAGCGAAGCAAGACCGCTCCTTGGCCGGCCAATCAAGCCGAACTGCACGACCTGTGGCGCAAGGAGCTGAAATACCTGTACCTGAGCACGAAGTTTTCGGGTGAAAAGGGGAAAAATATCAAGGCCGAAGTCATGAAAAGCCTTGACAACCGCCTCAAGCTCTTCAATCAGCAGAAGCCGGAAGACGCTTTCATGGCCTACATGTATGCCGTCACTACTTCATTCGATCCTCATACTAACTACTTCTCGCCGGATGAATACGAGAACTTCCAGATCGACATGAGCCGTTCGCTTGAAGGTATCGGTGCCAAGCTTCAGATGGAAAACGAATACACTGTAGTGAACGAAATCATTCCGGGCGGTCCGGCGTTCAAAAGTGGCCTTCTCAAAAAAGGCGACAAGATCGTTGGCGTCGGTCAGGGCGACAAGGGAGAGATCATCGATGTGATCGGATGGCGTATCAACGATGTCGTCAAAAAGATCAGAGGCCCAAAAGGCACCGTTGTCAGGCTCAAGATTCTTCCTGCCAGCCAGGCGGGCAAGGGGCCAGCAAGCATCATCCGACTGGTAAGAGCCAAGGTTGACTTGCAGGAGCAGGCTGCGCAGAAAAAGATCATCTACCAAAACGGGCACAAAATCGGCGTCATCGTTCTGCCGTCGTTCTACCTCGATTTCAAGGGAGAGCGGGAGAATGCCCAGAACTATACCAGCACCACCAAAGATGTGATCAAGATTCTCAATGATCTCAAGCGTGAGCAGGTTGAGGGCATCATCGTTGATCTGAGGGAAAACGGCGGCGGATCGCTCGAAGAGGCGGTCAATGTCACCGGCCTGTTCACCGGCAAGGGGCCGGTCGTGCAGGTCAGCAACGCTCTTGGCGGCAAGATGGTGTTGAATGACGAAAATTACCCGATGCTTTACCGAGGTCCGCTGGTGGTGCTGGTCAATCGCTACAGCGCATCGGCCTCGGAGATTTTCGCAGCGGCGATCCAGGATTACGGGCGAGGACTCATCGTTGGAGACAGAACCTTCGGCAAGGGTACCGTGCAGAGCATCGTCACCATCCAGAGACCATTCAGCATGTTCATGAAACAGGCTGACCTCGGCCAGCTCAAGCTGACCATCGCCAAGTTCTACCGCATCTCTGGCGGCAGTACCCAGCATATCGGCGTGTTGCCGGATATCGTTCTTCCATCCCTGATCGACCCGGAGGTGGTGGGCGAAGACACCTATACCAGCAGCCTCCCTTGGACAACCATCTCAAGGGCTGCCTATACACCATCAGGAGCCGTCACCAAAGAGGATATTGTTTTGTTGAAGAAGACGTTCGCCGAACAGTCCGCCAAAGACAAGCTCTACCAGTCCTATCTGGCCGATCTGGCAACTCTGAACCGTATCAGGCAGAAGAATAGCGTGTCGCTCCAGGAAAAAGGCTTTGAGGTAGAGAACAAGACGCTGAAAGAGATTCAGGATCGCTGGGGAGACTCGAGCGTCGATACCGGGAAAAAGAAGAAAACGGATTTCATTTTGCAGGAGGCTGCCGGAATTCTGGATGATCTCGTGGCGCTCAAGTCGCGCCCGGCAGTTCCCGTCGCCGCTCCGGTTGCGAGGCCTGCGGCAAGGCAAGCGGTTCCGGTGAGGTAACCGGCTGCACCAAGCAATAAAAAAAGGCGCTCGAACAGGGCGCCTTTTTTTATTGGGGAAAGTGGACGTTCTGGACGGCTTGGACGAGGTGGACAAGATTGGAAGCAGGCCGGGGCGGGCTTTATGCTCGCCCTGTTTTGGAAAACAGGGAACCTCGCAAGGGCAGCCGCGAGGGCTGCCCCTACAAGAGATTGTTCGTCAACGCGCCGCCTTCGCTTTCGCGATCTGCTCTTCGACTGACTTGAACGAACAGCTTCCAGCGGTTTTTTTGGAGTTCACGCTGGCGTTGGGTTTGAGGTCGTCGTAGATCCCTTCGTCAAAGGCTTCGGAGAAGGTGCGGTACTCTTCGAGACTGATCGTCGGCAGGGTTTTGCCCTCCGCGATGGCGTAGGCAACGATCTTGCCGGTGATGCGGTGGGCGTCGCGGAAGGGAATCTGCTTCTTGACGAGGTACTCGGCGATTTCGGTGGCGAGGCTCAGATCCTCGGCGGTGAGGCGGGCAAGGCGCTCCTCGTTCAGCCAGGTCTTTTCAATCATCCTGCGGAAGACCGACAGGCTCGACGCCGTGGTTTCGGCGGTGTCGAAGAGCGGCGGTTTGTCCTCCTGCATGTCGCGGTTGTAGGAGAGCGGCAAGCCCTTCATGATCGTGAGCAGGTTCATCAGGTTGCCATAGACGCGGCCCGTCTTGCCGCGCACCAGCTCGGCGATGTCGGCGTTCTTTTTCTGCGGCATGATTGACGAGCCGGTTGCGAAGGCGTCGCTGATCGAGAGATAGTTGAACTCCGCCGAGCTCCACAAAATCACATCCTCCGAAAAGCGCGACAGGTGCATCATGATCATCGAGCAGGCCGAGACGAACTCGATCACCAGGTCGCGGTCGCTCACCGCGTCGATGCTGTTGGTGAAAGCCCCGTCGAACTCCAGCAGCTCGGCCGAGCGCGCAGGGTTCAGCGGCAGGGTGCTGCCCGCGAAAGCCGCCGCGCCGAGCGGTGAGACGTTCGCCCGCTTGCGCAGGTCGGCGAGGCGCTCGGCGTCGCGCCCGAACATCGAGTGCCACGCCATGTAGTAGTGCCCGGCGGAGATCGGCTGGGCGCGTTGCAGGTGGGTGTAGCCAAACATGATGGTGTGCTTGTATTGCTCCGCTTTGTCGAGCAGCGTGGCCTGCATCGCCTTGAGCAACTGGCCGATACGGTCGATGTTCCGGCGCAGGTAGAGCCGCGTATCGGTCGCAACCTGGTCGTTGCGGCTGCGCCCCGAATGCAGCTTGCCCGCCGCCGGGCCGATCAGCTCCTTCAGCCGGTTCTCGATCACGGTATGGATGTCCTCATCCTCCCAGACCGGCAAGAGCGCACCCGACTCGATCTCCTTTTCGACCGCTCTCAGCCCTTCGACGATCAGCCCAGCCTCCTCCGGCGAGATGATGCCCTGCTCGCCAAGCATGGTGGCATGGGCGATAGAGCCTTGTATATCCTCGCGATAGAGCAGCCCGTCCACATGCACCGACGAGGAGAACTTCAGCGCCTCCCGGTCAAACGGTTCCGAAAAACGGCTTTGCCACAAGAGTTTTTTCTGGTTGGACTGATCGGACATGATGAAGTATTGCTAAGAGATTGCAGGGCAGCGCGCCCCATAATAATGGCTCGGTGGGGGAAAATACGGAAGACAATTGATAATTGATAATGGACAGTTGTGGCGTTTAAGAGAAGATTGGCGAACCGCCTATACCTGACGGGGTGATACACAGGACTTCTGACTGGACAGACAGGGCAAGTGACCTTAAGCAGAGAGGTTACGGAATAAGTAGTTCTGTCAATGCGCTTGTTTTTGTAATATGTTTTGAGCACGATAAGGTTTGTGAATGTATCATACACTTTAAACTGCGATTTTTGTTGGCGAGAGAGGTAGCGGGGCTGGTCAATCCGGGCTCTGGCAATGGTACATAGCTTAAGTGAGACAAAGAGCTTGTAATGCGGAGCACTCAGTTCTGAAAGCGCTCTCTGATAAAACAAAAAAACGTCAATACCGGATGCCGGAAAAACGGCGCTCGGTCATCACTCATGAGTTGATATGAGGTACTCCCCAGTTATAGGACAGCTATCGAGAGAAAATAAGTTTGTTCATGCGGCTTTCGGAATCAGTCGTTTATTGGCAGAATAGACTTTTGCCGGAACCTGACCATCAAGCGCTTTGTGGCGACGAACCGTGTTGTAGTCGTTGAACCAATGCTTCAGGCCTTTGTAGAGTTCGAGACCATCGGCTGGTGGGTTCAGGTAAATGTACTCATACTTGACGCTCCGCCATAACCGTTCGATGAAGACGTTGTCAATTGCTCGGCCTTTGCCATCCATGGAGAGTGCAGACTTGGACTCTGTGATGACGGCTTCGGCAAAGACCTCGCTGGTGAACTGGCTGCCCTGATCGGTGTTGAGAATCTTGGGTGCCCCGTGCAACCGCACGGCTTCAAGCAAGACCTCGGCACACCATTTGGCATCCATGGTATTCGACACCGACCAGTTCAGCACATAGCGGCTTTTCAGGTCGATGATGGCCATCAGGTACATGAATCCATGGGCCATCGGCACATAGGTGATATCAGTTGCCCAAACATGGTCGCTGTGCTTGATCGCAAGTCCCCGGAGCAGATACGGATAGACCTTATGGCCCGGCGCCGGTTTCGAGGTGTTCGGCTTGGGGCCGATGGCTTCCAGACCCATAAGGCGATAGAGCCGCCGTACCCGTTTGAGGTTGATCTTGTAGCCTTTGTCCATACTCAGCCATTGCCACATACGGTAAACGCCGTAGTATGGCCTCAGCAGGTACTGCTCATCAATCAGCCGCATGAGCTCACGATTCAGCTTCGAGGTCTTTATCGGCTGATAATACAGGCCTGATCGGTGGATCGAAAGCAGGTCGCACTGGCGTTGCATGCTGATACCGCTATGTTCTTTCTCAACCATGGAGCGTCGTTCCGAGAGCGATTTTACGACTGCAATTTTTTTTTGAGCCAGTCGACCTCAACCTTCAATTGGCCGATGGTTTTGTAGAGTTCTTCGCTCTCCTGCTGATAATCCTGCTCGGTTTTCCTAGCCTTTCACCTTTCGAAAAGACATCGGAGGCCTTGTCGAGGAACTCCCGTTTCCATTGAGTGATCTGGTTCGGATGAAGCTCATGCTTCTGGGCGAGTTCTGCCATGGGAAGCCGTTCACTGAGGGCTTCCAGGACGACCTTTGTTTTGAATTCAGGCGTAAACTTGCGGCGTGTTTGTTTCATAGTGACTGCTGGGTTTTTGTTGATCCAATTTAACCAGCCGTCCTATTTTTGGGGAGTATCTCAATATTCAGAAGAAACTGAATCGAGCATGCCTTTATGAGCAACATTTTTCTCTCGCTTGAGCCAAAAATACTCTGGAACCATTTTTACCGCCTGACGCAAATTCCGCGCCCATCGGGCCGTGAGGAGGCGGTTCGGTCGTACGTCGCCGATTTTGCAAGGCGGTTCGGGTTGGAACGGCTCGTCGATGAGGCAGGCAACGTCATCGTCCGCAAACCGGCGACGGTGGGCATGGAAGCGCGGCAGGGCGTCATTCTGCAAGCGCACCTCGATATGGTGCCGCAGAAGAACGCCGGTACGGCGCACGATTTTACGAAGGATCCGATTGCCGCCGTGATCGATGGCGAGTGGGTGCATGCTCGGGGTACCACGCTCGGTGCGGATAACGGCATCGGCGTGGCGGCGGCGCTGGCTGTGCTCGAATCGGGCGACTTGCGCCACGGGCCGCTCGAAGCGCTCTTTACGGTGAACGAAGAGGCGGGGATGAGCGGGGCGCTGGGTCTGAAACCGGGCCTCCTCAGGGGCAACATTCTGTTGAACCTTGACTCTGAGGATGAGGGGGAACTCTTCATCGGCTGCGCGGGCGGACGGGAAGCAACGATGCGTTTCAGCTACAGCGAGACGCCAGTGCCGTCCGGGTACTCCGGCGTTGAAATCCGGGTCTCCGGTTTGCGCGGCGGGCACAGCGGCATGGATATCAATCTTGGCCGGGGCAACGCTAACAAGATCATGAACCGGTTTTTGCAAATGGGCCGGGAGCGCCACGGGCTGCTGCTTGAATCTATCGACGGCGGAAGCCTGCGCAACGCCATTCCGCGTGAATCGGCGGCACTGGTTGTCGTGCCGTTCGCGCAAAAAGCGGCGTTTCTCGACGAGCTTCAGGCGCTTGCTTCGGCCATCGGCATCGAGCTGGCGGAGACTGATCCGGAGCTTCGCGTCGAGGCGGCGGATGCCGCACTGCCCGCATCGGTGATCGACGATGCCGTGGCGCAACGCCTTTTTGAGGCGGTGGCGGCCAGCCCGAACGGCGTGTATCGCATGAGCGAAGCGATGGCGGGCCTGGTCGAGACCTCAAACAATCTTGCCCGCGTGCACTCCGATGGTTACACCGTGAGCGTCGAGTGTCTGCTTCGGAGCGCCTCGGAGGAGGGGATGCAGGAGCTTGTCGATTCCGTCGCGCGTGTCGCCGAACGAGCTGGAACGGAGATCGTGTTCGAGCAGGGCTATCCCGGCTGGAAGCCTAATCCCGAATCGCCGATTCTCAAGTGCATGACGGAAGTGTATCGCAACCGCTTTGGCAAAACGCCGGAGATCCGCGCGGTGCACGCCGGTCTGGAATGTGGCATCATCGGCGCAGCCTATCCGCAACTCGACATGATTTCGTTCGGCCCGACCATCCGCCATCCGCATTCGCCGGACGAAAAGGTCGAATGGGCATCTGTCCAGAAATTTTGGGAGTTCCTTGCCTCGACGCTGGAGGAGGTGCCGGCGCCGTGAAGACGCCCTACAGTTACAACACCATTTCGGATTTTCTGTTGTCGCAACCGCTGACGGTTGATGTGGAGGTTGACGACGAGGCCGCCGGGTGTTTTCCGCTCAAGTGCATCGAGCTCGACGCGACGGTGCTCTACGTCGGAATGCGCGATTTTGCGCGACTCACGCTCGATCTCTTGCCGACGGAGATTCTGATCTACCTCAACATGTTCCTCGTCTGGATGCGCGACTCGCTCGCGGCGGAGCGCTTTTGCGTGGTCGAGCGGTTTCTCGACAGCTCGATTGTCTTGCTTTTCTCGAAAAAGTTCGGATCTGAGGAGCCGTTTTTCGATGCCATTCGCGCCGCGCGATGGATGGGGGAGCACGACGAGCTGTTATTCAGCCCGGAGATGGGTATCGCCAGCGGGCGCGTCGCCGCCGGATTTGCCGGTACGCCGAAGGAATTCACCGGCTCGGTGTTCGGGCGTCCGGTGCTGCTCGCCGCTGCCTGTGCCAAGATGAGGCCGCAGGATGACGCGATGGCTTCGTGCATCACCTTTCCTGAAGAGGAGTGGCGGGGGCGCTCGTTCGAGGAGCTGTTTCCGCCGCTGGAGTTTGACCATCCGGAGCGGGGCCGCGTGCGTCAACCTTCGACCTGGAAACTCGGCGAGCCGCGGAGCGTCGATTTTGCATCGCATGGCCGGATCAACCTGCGGGACGTGGGTAACTTCGTGCACTGGCCGCCGAAGATCACGGCAAAGGAAAAAGCTCGAGAGTGGTTCGCTCAGATCAAGGCGAAAGGATTTTACAAATACAACAAGTAGAGCAAGTTATGCCGAAAAAAATCATGCTGCTGGGCAGTGGGGAGTTGGGTAAAGAGTTCGTGATCGCCGCCAAGCGGCTGGGGCAACGGGTGATCGCCGTGGACAGCTACGACGATGCGCCCGCGCAGCAGGTGGCCGACGGACGCGAGGTGATCGACATGCTCGACGGTCGGGCGCTCGACGCCATCGTCGCCAGGCACCGGCCAGACATCATCGTGCCGGAGATCGAAGCGATCCGCACAGAGCGATTTTATGATTACGAGAAACAGGGGATTCAGGTCGTTCCCTCCGCGCGGGCGGCCAATTTTACGATGAACCGCAAGGCGATTCGTGACCTCGCCGCCCGCGATCTCGGCCTGCGCACGGCGGATTACCGCTATGCTGCATCGCTCGACGAGCTGCGGGTGGCTGTTGCCGAAGTAGACCTGCCCTGTGTGGTGAAGCCGCTGATGAGTTCCTCCGGCAAAGGCCAGAGCACAGTCCGTAGCGAGGCGGAGATCGAAAAGGCGTGGAGCTATTCCCAGAGCGGCAAGCGGGGCGACATTGCCGAGGTGATCGTCGAAGCGTTCGTGGCGTTTCATACCGAAATCACGCTGCTCACCGTGACGCAAAAAAGCGGTCCGACGCTCTTCTGCCCGCCCATCGGCCACCGACAGGAGCGTGGCGACTATCAGGAGAGCTGGCAGCCGTGCCACATCAGCCCGGAGCAGTTGCTCGAGGCGCAGAATATCGCGGGCAAGGTGACGGAGGCCTTGACCGGCGCGGGCATCTGGGGCGTGGAGTTTTTCCTTGCCGATGACGGCGTCTATTTCTCGGAACTTTCGCCGCGTCCGCACGATACCGGCATGGTGACGCTGGCCGGAACGCAGAACCTCTCGGAGTTCGAGCTGCACGCCCGCGCGGTGCTCGGCTTGCCGATTCCCGGCATCGAGCTGCAACGTGCCGGAGCGAGCGCGGTGATTCTCGCCGACCGGGCGGGCGCGAATCCATCGTTCGATGGAGTGGAGGCCGCTCTGGCGGAGCCGGGCAGCGACATCCGGATTTTTGGCAAGCCGGTAACGCGACCGTACCGGCGCATGGGCGTGGCGTTTATGTCGGGTGAAAAGGGAAACGATGTCGATGAGCTGAAACGACAGGCGATTGCCAATGCTGCGAAAGTGACAGTCAAGTGTGACGAAGCGGTGTGAAAAATTTCACCATGCTTGATCGAGTCGTTTTGAGGTATGTCAGTCTGCGATGGTGGAATCACCAGATGGCTGCGTGGGGTGCTTCGGGCTGGAGGTGCGCGCTACTTGCAGCGTGCCTTCAGCCGACTCGGCGCGCTTTTTCATAGCGGCGAGCACCATCGGCAGATCATTCTGCTGAACCTTGCGCACAAACATTGCTGGCGCGAAGAAGTCAGGTTTGATCTTTGCCCTGAAGGTCAGGATGGTCCCCTTGCCGTCGGGAGCATGCTCGATGAGCCAGTCGCCTTCGTACACCTTGAAATCGCCATCTATCTGATGGAAATCAAGTCGTTTTGGATACTCCCCCTGAAGGCGCAGTTTGATATAGACTGTTTTTTTGAAGAGCAGAATGCCGGTTTTTCCCCGTTCAAACATAACCTGCTTGCGCCCGTTATCTGAAATCAGGCCGCTGTCTATCAGTTTGGGGACAAAAGATTTGTGATTGTTGTAATCGGTTATGGCCGACCAGACGCGCTTGGGTGAGGCTTCGATATAGACTTTACCGACCACTCCGGTAACTCCGTCATCAAGATCCGATGTCTGTACCGTAATACCTCGATGATCATTATCGGACTGTAGCGCCCGGGCGGGAACATCAAGCTTTTCGTCGTTCCGGCACGAAGCCTTTGCCGGAAAGAGAACGAGAGAACCATATATGGCGGCAATGGCCATGAAGAGGCAACGCAGTGTCGTGATCCTGTGGTGCACGGTCTATCCGTTTGTGATAAGGCGAGGGGAAAGGGCTAATAGTATTATCGAATTTAATAATTGTTAATGTATTTCCAATACATCAGAATGGGGTAGTGGGGACAGGGCCTTATCCGAGTTCGAACGTCGTGACACCGAAAATACGTTCGACGGGAAGACGCGGTGCAGGCCCCTTGTACATGCGGGCAGTCTCGAAAACCGCGTTCATCCTGTGCCGTTGAACCAGTTCGAGTGCCGCCGGATTTACCTCCGGTATGTCGAGGAAAATCGGGGAGCCTTCAGGAAGCGAGCCGTCGAGGCGCTAAAAAGCGCTTCGGCCAGTTCAGGTCGGTTTGCGAAAAGCGGGCCAATCTTGAACCCGTTGCGGCAGGGGCGGATGAGGCCATAGCCGACCAGCTTGCCGTTCTGACGAATGGTGAAAGCGCGGCCTACTTCGCGGCTCTGTATTGAGACGCCCATGTACCGGATGTTCCGGTAGTTCTCCTGCTGCGCCACCACACCATCGAGTCCCACCAGTCGGCCGTCAAGGCGTTGCAGTCCGGCCTTCCATATCTTAAGCCCCAGCCCCAGTCCGCAGTATTCCGGCTTCACAATATAAAAACCGAGAAATCCGAACGATTTTCCGTAACGGACAACGGAAATGCACGATACCGGCTCATCGTTCATCGACCCGACAAGAAAGCCCTTCGGGTCGGCATGGTAAAAGCACTCGGCATCTTCGAGGCCGGGATTCCAGCTTTCGGCGGCAGCCCAATCGGCAGCCAGGTCGATCTCCAGGCGCGTCATGGTTCTGATTGTGTATCCCGGTATGTGTGACATTGTTTGCCTGGATTATGACGAATTGCGTTAAAGTAAAGACTTAGTCAAGGTGACGGATCAATTGCAACACCTCAGTCAAGTCTTGCTTATTTGTTATAAAGTACTTTACAAAACACAATACAATAATCACAAAACAACAGAGTTACAGAATGAAGGCCTTCAGCGAGGTTTCAAAATCATGATTTTAGCCTTATACTCGTTCTGGATAGCGATTTCCGAAATTCAACAACCATCACCTATTGGCTATGTTAACTTCGTCTGCACCGGCTGAATTTTGTACAGATACCCGGAACAAACGCGTGTTCGTGGTTGGAGCGACCGGGTACATCGGCAAATTCGTCGTGCGGGAGCTGGTTGCGAGAGGCTACGAGGTGGTCAGCTTTGCCCGCCCGCGCTCCGGCGTGAACGCTTCGACCACCGAGGATGAGACCCGTCGGCAACTTAAGGGTTCCGAGGTGCGCTTTGGCGATGTGTCGAACATGGAATCGCTCTTGCACAACGGCATCCGGGGCGAGCATTTCGATGCGGTCGTGTCGTGCCTGACCTCGCGTAATGGTGGCATAAAGGATTCCTGGAATATCGATTACCAGGCGACCCGCAATTCGCTCGACGTGGGCATTGCGGCAGGTATCAGCCAGTTCGTGCTGCTCTCGGCCATCTGCGTGCAGAAGCCGATGCTGGAGTTCCAGCGGGCCAAGCTGAAGTTCGAGAAGGAGCTGCGCGAGTCCGGCGTGACCTACTCTATCGTTAGGCCGACGGCGTTTTTCAAGTCGATTGCCGGGCAGATCGAGAAGGTGAAAAACGGCAAGCCTTATGTGATGTTTGGTGACGGCAAGCTCACTGCGTGCAAGCCGATCAGCGAGGGCGATCTGGCCCGTTTCATCGCCGACTGCCTCGAAGATCCGGAGAAGCAGAACAAGATTCTGCCCATCGGCGGGCCGGGGGAGCCGGTGACCAATCTCGATCAGGCACTCATGCTCTTCGAGCTGCTTGGCCGAGAACCTAAGCTCAAGAAGATGCCGATCCAGATTTTCGACGTGATTATTCCGGTGCTGACGCTGATCTCGAAGTTTCTGCCGTCATTTGCCGAAAAGGCTGAGTTCGCGCGCATCGGCAAGTACTACTGCTCCGAGTCGATGCTGGTGTGGGATCCCGTCGCGAAGCGCTACGACGCCGACGCCACCCCCTCGTACGGCACCGAAACCCTGCGTGACTTCTACCAGCGCGTACTCAAAGAGGGTCTCGCAGGCCAGGAACTCGGCGCGCATTCGATGTTCTGAGGCGGCGGGCCGGCACGCTTTTTCCATTCCTGTCCACGCCGTCCACCTCGTCAGCAAAGTCAACCTCTTCGCATGATTACGCAACCGACGCTTGATTTCCTCGCGGAACTCAAAGCCAACAACAATCGTGAGTGGTTCGAGGCGAACCGTCCGCGCTACGAGCAGGCTTCCGCCGACTTCTTCGACACGGTCGCGCAGTTTATTCAGTCACTTGCGAGTTTTGACTCCGATATCGCCGAGGTGATGCCCGATCCGAAATCCTGCATCATGCGGATATACCGTGATGTGCGATTCTCAAAGGACAAGACGCCATACAAAACCGGCTTGTTCGCTTACGTCAGCAAGGGTGGGAGGAAGGGCCCACTGGCGGGCTACTACCTCCATCTCGAACCCGGCAACTCGTTTGCTGGAGGAGGGCTTTACATGCCCGAAGCGCCGGTGCTTGCCCGGACCCGCGAGGCCATTGAAACCGGCTTTGACGAGTGGGACGCTATTGTGACCGCCCCCGAACTGCTCGCTGCTTTTCCGGATGGCGTGTTGCCATCGGGCGCGCTCAAACGTGCTCCGAAAGGATATGATGAAACCAGCCCCGCCATCGAGTGGCTGCGCTACAAAAGGTATTACACCCAACGCTTTTTCGAAGACGGGGAAGTGCTGGATGAACGGTTTGTGGAACAGCTTGGCAACTGCTGCCGTGCGGTCATGCCGATGGTTGCGTTCCTCAACAAAGCAATAGAGTCAGACACCCCGTAACGCCATCAAGGCTTCGTCAGCTTCCAGCCTTCCGTCAGCAGATCGAAATCGACCGGAAATGACGGTTCGAGCTGACCAAGCCGGTCACGTCCCTCCGGCATCATGTGCACCCCTTTCGGAAATTCACCATTCAAAACCAGATAATCGAGGAGCCAGTTTGTCAGGCGGAAGTAACCGCTTGGCTTATTTGAGGTTGCGGCAGGCGAAGGATTCGGCGGTTTGCCGCTGGCCCAGTGTTCGACGATCTCTTCGACGATTGGCTGATAGTGCGCTTCGAGTGCGTTGCGTTTCTCGTTATTCATAAAAAAGCATGACTGGCTTTTGTGGCAATTTTTTTGAACTGAATTTTTCCGCGCATGAAACTGCGTCTAACTGTCGTCAGAATATACAGAAGCTGGCACACAGAATAAGGCTTCACCAGTTGTCATGGGCTTCATTGTTACAGCCCGATGTTTGTGAAAAGTAATGAACAAAAAGGAGAGAGTGATGAAAAGCAAAATGTTGATGCTGGCAGGAGTTGCCGGCATGTTGATGGCAAGCCCCTCGGTCGATGCTCTTGCTGACGTGAACGTTAGTATCGGTGGTGGCCCCGGAAGGGCTTTCGTCATAGACAGGCCCCCGACATTCATACAGCTCCCCACGCCAGGATTCTCGATCTCATACGGAGCGCCTTACGATATCGTTCTTTACGGTAATTCCTATTACCTGTATGATCATGGACAGTGGTACCGTTCGCATCGTTACAACGGGCCTTGGAAATATGTCCATGTGCGCCAGTTGCCACCAAGGATCAGGCGTTACCGGATTGAACAGATTCGCCGCTTCAGGGATGATGAATACAACCGGCGCCATGACCGCCATTTCGACAGGCGAGACGACAGACGTGACGACCAAAGAGACGATCGCTGGGACAGACGTGACGATAGCAGGTCGATGCCGCCAAGGTAACCTTGTCGAAGACATGCACAAAGCCGGGCTGTTACAAGTCCGGCTTTGTTATTTGAAATATGGCATCTGACCTTATCCGGCTGATCAGTTCCGTTCACTCTCCTTTTTCTCCTTCAGTCTGCTGCTGCCAGAAAGCGTAGATGCCAATGATCGATTCGTCAAGCATGTCAACCATCTGATCCTTCTCCTCTTGAGACATGGTGTCGTAATCTTCCGTAACCTTGCCAAGCACGAAAAGCGGCCCGGCAAGCATGGCCGTTGATTCATCGGAGAACAGCGGCTGCCAGGCTTCGTGGCTCAGCTCCATGCCGAGAATAAAGCCGAGCGCCCACTCCTCGATGGCGATCTGGCGCTCCTCCTCTTCGGAGTAGCTGAACATTTCATAGATCGGCAGGAATCCTTCCGGGTCGCTTTCAAACTGGGCGTCGATAGCGTTAACGTGGCGATTCAGCAAATCGGTGATCCGCGCTTCGTCTTCCGGCGAGTTGAAGAGATTTTCCCGCAGATTTTCGGGATCGAGCATGTACTTGATCCACCGGTGTTCAGGGACAACCTCCGGCCCGATGACAATGGCGGTAAGGTAGCCGTCGATCATTTCGAGTGAGTTCATGCACTCCTCTGGAGAATCCGCGGAGGCCAGGAACGCTTCGAGCATGTTCAGCTCCTCTTCGGAGAGCGGTTGATGAGCTCGTTCAGATTGAAGCATAATGTTTTATAAATGGTTGTGAAGGTATCCCCGAGAAAAATTCTGGCGGAATTCAACCCGAGCATCAAGCTTTGGGGGTCCAGTAGCAGCGTTTCGGCGAAACGATCAGCTCCTCTTCTTTGAGACTTTTCATCGCCTTGTCCACCTCTTTGCGGTCAAGTCCGCTCTTTTCGGCGATTTGGCCGGCGCTCATCGGCTCGCCCTCTTTTTTCAGCACTTCGAGAATGGTGGTTTTCGCGTCCATAATAGTTAGGTTGGTCGTTCGTTTTGAAATTCGGTATGGTTTGCACCTGCTTTTAATGTAAGGAATTCGGGCAATTGATAATCGACAATGATCATGAATAATGAGGGGAGTTTTCGTATCCGGTCATTTATTGTCTGGCTTGGCAACGTTTGTTGATACAACGATATTTCATTATTTATACTTGATTTGACTGCCAAACAAAGAGTTCTCCACATGCGATTTCTGCCGCGCATAACCGTAAGCTCCGGAGCTGACTGCCGTGCTTGAAATCTACACCGGCAACCGGCTCGAAACGCTCGTTTCGGCGTTTGGCGAGATGGCCGCAGCCACGCCGCTCGCCTCGCCGTTCGAGCGCGAGTGGATCGTGGTGCAGAGCCGGGGAATGCAGCGGTGGCTGTCGATGCGGCTCGCCGCGCAGTTTGGCGTCTGGGCCGGGGCGGAGTATCCGTTCCCGAATGCGCTGATCCAGAGGCTTTTCGAGTGGCTTGAGCTGGCGGAAAAAACGGACGGCGAGCGCTTCTCGAAAGAGACGATCTCTTGGGGCCTGATGCGCCTCTTGCCGGGTCTGCTCGAACGCGACTCGTTCGCGCCACTCCGCGCCTATCTCGATGGCGACCGTGACGGACTGAAACTTTTCCAACTCTGCAGCAGGATTGGTGACACCTTCGACCAGTACACCCTCTTCCGCCCTGACATGCTCGCCGCGTGGGAGGCGGGCGGCGAGGACGTCGTGCTGGATTGGCAGCCGGAGCTGTGGAGGGCGCTCGTAGCGGAGAGTTCAGGAAAACATCGAGGCCAGCTCCAGGCAGAGTTTCTCAGGAAGGCGAGGACTGCCCAGCTGCCCGACGATTTTCCGAAGCGCATTTCGCTCTTCGGCGTCTCCTACATGCCGCCGTTTCACGTCAAAATGCTTCAGGCGCTCGCTGCGCGAATTCCGGTGAACCTGTTCCTGTTGAGTCCGACGCAGGAGTTCTGGACGGACATCGTTTCGCGGCGGCGGCTCTTCCGCATGAGCGAAAGCGAGCGGTCGCTGAGCATGGAGGGCAATCCGCTGCTCGCCTCGCTCGGCAAGAGCGGTCGCGAATTTGCCGAACTGCTGCTCGACGTGGGCGAGGTCGAGGACGAGTACGATCTCTACGACGACCCCGGCACGGCGACGCTGCTCCGCGCGTTGCAGTCCGACATGCTTAATCTGCGCGGCGATGGCACCGAGGAGCGGCATCCGGCTCCCGAGGCAAGCGACCGCTCGGTGCAGGTGTACTCGTGCCACAACCCGCTGCGCGAGGTCGAGGTGCTGCATGACAATCTGCTTGACCTGCTCGACAGCCTGCCCGGCCTCGAACCGCGCGACATCGTGGTGATGACGCCCGACATTGAGACCTACGCGCCCTACATCGCCACCGTGTTCGGCGCGAGCGGGGACGGGGAGCAGCGCCTGCCGCACTCCATCGCCGACCGCCGGATGCTCGACGAGGGCGGCGTCGCTCCGGCGATGCTCAAGCTGCTGGAGTTGTACGGTAGCCGTCACACCGCGCCCGCGCTCTTCGACTTGCTTTCGTCGTCGCCGGTGAGCCGCCGCTTCCGGCTCGACGAGGAGGAACTCGACTCGGTGCGGCGCTGGATCGAAGAGACGCGCATCCGCTGGGGCATGGACGAGCGTTCGCGAAGCAGTCTTGGCCTGCCCCCGTTCCGGGAGAACTCGTGGCGAGCCGGGCTGGAGCGGCTTTTGCTTGGCTACGCAATGCCGGATGAGGGGCAATTGTTCGATGGCGTGCTGCCCTTTGAGGTCGCGAGCGATGCTGAAACGCTCGGCAAGCTTGTCGATTTCATTGATGCCGTCGATCAGCTTTCGAAGCGCTTCAGTTGCCCGCGCCCGCTTGGCGAGTGGCGGGAGCACTTCCTCTGGATGCTCGAAAACTTCATCGAAGCCGATGCCGATTCGGAGCGCGAGCTGGCGCACGTCAAGGCGGAGATCGACAGTCTCACCGCGCTGGCCGAACACTCCCGATTCGACGGTGATGTCTCGGCGCAGGTGATGATCGTTTGGCTGCGCGGGCGGCTCGAACAGTTCGAGATGGGCCTCGGCTTTATGACCGGCGGCATCACCTTCTGCGCGATGTTGCCGATGCGCAGCATTCCGTTCCGGGTCGTGGCGATGATCGGTATGAGCGACGGCGCATTCCCGCGCCAAGAGCGGCCACCAGGCTTCGACCTGCTCGCCCGCGAGCCGCGCAAGGGCGACCGCTCCGTGCGCGGCGACGACCGCTACCTGTTTCTCGAATCAATCCTCTCGGCCCGCGATGTGCTCTATCTGAGTTACGTCGGCCAGAGCATGAAGGATAATAGCGAACTGCCACCATCGGTGCTGGTGAGCGAGCTGCTCGACGCCATCGAGCGCGGCTTCGATTTCCCGGAGGGCGAAAATGCCGCATCGCGCCTTGTCGTGCAGCATCGCCTCCAGGGCTTCAGCCCGGTTTACTTCACGCCTGGCTCCGGCTTTTTCAGCTACTCGGCGGACAACTTCCGGGCGCTCGCGGGGCGCAATTCACTCGCCGCCAGAGCGTTTATCGAAGAGCCGCTCGACGCTCTCAGCGACGATGAGCGGACGATCACGCTCGATGATCTCGCCCGCTTTTTCGCCAACCCGGCGGCGTACTTTCTCGAAAGGCGTCTCGGCCTGAAACCGTCGTCAGCGGCGGAACCGCTCGGCGAGCGCGAGCCGTTCGAGGCGGTCGGACTCGAACGCTACGAAATGCGCCAAGAGCTGCTCGAAGCGGTACTCGAACGCGGCGACGGGCGAGCGATGCTGCCGATCTTCCGGTCGCGCGGATTGCTGCCGCCAGCGACGCACGGCGAGCTGCTCTTCCGAAAGATTCTGGCCGAGGTCGAAGAGTTCGCCGCTAAAGTGCAGGAGCTGAGGGGCGGCGGCGCCTTCAGCCAGCTCGACATCAATCTCGATCTCGCCGGCTTCCGCCTCACCGGAAAACTCGACCACCTCCTGCCGACCGGCCAGCTCCTCTATCGATGCGCGAGAATGCGCGCGCAGGATCGTCTCCGTTCGTGGCTCCTGCACCTCGCGCAAAATGCGGTCAATGAGGACGCAAGGCGCGAAACGCGCATCGTCACGCTCGACCGCGCGATCCGCTATCGACCCGTCGAAGGCGCAACCGAACGACTCGAAGCGCTGCTCGACCTCTACCGCGAAGGGCTTGCCGAGCCGATTCCATTTTTCCCGCGCACCTCGCTCGCCTGGGCCGAAAAAGCCGACAAGCCCGAAGCCGACCGGCGCAAAGCCGCGCTCGGCCAGTGGCTCGACGGCTTCGGCGGAATCGAAGGCGAGGGAAGCGACCCCGCCATCCGACGCTGTTTCGGCGAAGAACCGCCCTTCGGCGAGCGCTTCGCACAGATCGCGGACGAGCTGCTCCAGCCAATGATCGAGCACGGAGGGAAAGGATGAGAATCTGGCAACATTTTTCCCGTCGAGACCGTCAATCTGATGATATGTATCAGGATCATGCCGATTCATTCGAGACCTGGCTGTTCAATTGCCCCGGACTTCAGTCCGGGGATAGCGCACGAAAAAAAACAATGGGCTTTAGCCCAATTTCTTCTCTTGCTCTTTGGGGGACATTTCGTCGCTCCCGATCTTTTGAAAATGATTGGGCTAACGCCCTGATATATTTTGTGTTATTCATAAACCCCGGACTGAAGTCTGGGGCAATTGTTTGACAATTTTAATGGCCGGATTACTAAACATCCTCGACCATGCCGCCGTCGCGCTCTCCGGCATGACCCTCATCGAGGCGAGTGCGGGCACTGGCAAGACCTACGCCATCGCCTCGCTTTACCTGCGACTGCTGGTCGAAAAAGAGCTGCGGCCCGAGCAGATTCTCGTTGTCACCTTCACCGAGGCCGCCACGAAGGAGCTTCGCTCGCGAATCCGCCGCCGCATTCGCGAGGCACTCGACGTATTTCGCGGCGATGAGACGGAGGACGAATTTCTTGTCGCCTTGCGCGACCGCGCCGAACAATCCGGCTCGACCGAACAGGCCGCTGTGCTGCTCGAAGCGGCGCTTGCCGAGTTCGACATGGCCTCGATCTTCACGATTCACGGTTTCTGCCTGCGGGCGTTGCAGGATCAGGCCTTCGAGAGCGGGGCGCTGTACGACACCGAGCTGATGGACGACCAGTCCGCGCTTGCCGGGCAGGTGATCGACGACTTCTGGCGGGAGCGCTTTTTCGGAAGCGCCAACCGCCTACTCGCCTACGCGCTGCTGAAAAAGTGGACGCCCGACACCCTCATGGCGTTCCTGCAATCGTTGCAGCTCTCGGAGCACGACGTGGTGTTGCCGGTTTACGGCGAAACGGAGATCACACGGATCGAGAATGAAGCGCAAGCGGTCTTCGACGAAATACGGCGTATCTGGCGTGACGAGCGCGAGGCAATTTCGACGATTCTGCGCAGCGACAAAAGCCTCAGCCGTTCCGAAAAATTTTATCGCGATGATAAAGTCGAGCCGTTGCTGTCGTCGCTCGACGAGTTCGCGGCTGGCGGCAATCCCTTCGCGCTTTTTGACGGTTTCGAAAAGCTGACCGCCTCCGGCATCGCGGCAGGCACAAAGTCTTCCAAGACATCACCTGAACATCCCTTTTTCGAGGCCTGCGAGCGGTTGCAGTCGGCGGCGGATGAGCGGTTGCTGGCGCTTAAGTCCGAGCTTGTGACCTTCTATCGAAAGCGGCTGCCGGAGCGCAAAAAGGAGGGCAACATCCGCTTTTTTGACGATCTGCTTGCCGACCTTTACCACGCCCTCGCCGACGGTACTGAGGCTGACGCACTGACCGAGGCGCTGCGAAATCGCTATCGGGCGGCGCTGATCGACGAGTTTCAGGACACCGATCCGGTGCAGTACGACATCTTCCGGCGCATTTACGCTGGTTCGGATGCGCCACTTTTTCTCATCGGCGATCCCAAGCAGGCGATCTACAGCTTCCGGGGGGCCGACATTTTCACCTATCTGCAGGCTGCCAGCGACGTTGGCGAGGAGCGGCGATTTACGCTCAACACCAACTGGCGCTCGATGCCAAAGCTGCTCGACGGCTTCAATCGGCTTTTCGACCATGCCCGCCAGCCCTTCGTTTTCGACGGCATACCGTCACCGCCGCTCGTGGCGGGCCGCCTCACCGCCGAAAGCTCCGCCGAGCCGCCGCTCGAACTCTGCCTGCTCGATGGCGGCGAGGAGGACGGCAGCCTGAAAAGCGGCGACGCCACGCAGTTCGCAGCGGAAGCGTGCGCTTCGATGGTGGCCGAAACGATCGGTGGTGGCACGGAAGCGAGCGACATCGCGGTGATCGTGCGCACCCACCGGCAGGCCCGGCTGATGCAGGCGACGCTGCGTAAAGCGGGCATCGTGTCGGTCATGCGCAGCGACGAAAGCGTCTTCGCCTCCATCGAGGCCGAGGAGGTGCGCATGCTCGTGTCGGCGCTCGCCGATCCGGGCCGCGAAACGCTCGTACGCGCTGCGCTCGTTACGCCGATTTTCGGCCTGAACGGTAGCGACATCGCCCGCCTCAACAGCGACGAAAACGCTTGGGCCGCGCGGTTGCAGGAGTTTCGCGACTACCACCGCCTCTGGCGAGAGCGCGGCTTCATGGTGATGGCCCGTGAGCTGATGCGCCGCGAAGGGGTACGCGAGCGACTGTTGGCCACGGCGGGCGCGTCCGGCGAGCGGGCGCTGACCAACGTGCTGCACTGCTTCGAGCTGCTGCATCGCGAGGCGCACGCCAGGGGGCTTGGTATGGAGAGTCTCGTGGCGTGGTTCAGCGAGCGCGTGGCGAGGCGCGAGCGCGGCGAGGAGTACCAGATTCGCCTCGAAAGCGACGAACCGGCGGTCAAAATCGTCACAGCGCACGTCAGCAAAGGGTTGCAGTACCCGGTCGTCTTTTGCCCGTTCCAGTTCGTCGGCGGCAACGGCAAGGATGAGGTGGCGCTGTGCCACGATGAGGCTGGGCGGATGCTCCGCGATTTCGGTTCGGCAGCGCTCGCCCGTCACCGGACGCTTGCCGCGCGGGAGACGCTCGCCGAAAACCTGCGGCTCTTCTACGTCGCTCTGACGCGGGCCGAACAGCGCTGCATCTTCTTCACCACCCGCATCGTCGATGGCCGCAAAAGCGGCAAGCCGCCGCAACTTGCGCCTGCATCATATTTACTCTACGCCTCGGACGACGCCCGCCGTAGCGTCGATCCGGTTGCCAACGCGACGGCTGAGCTTTCGGCAATTGGCGTGGATACAATGGCCGGACGATTGGAGAAACTGGCGGATGAATCGGATGGCGCAATGCAGGTCAAACGGCTGACGCTGGGCGACGATTTCCGCGTGAGCGTCCCGTCTGCCGGAACGACGGAGCAGCCTGAACTCGTGCTTCGCCGGTTCGAGAAAATCCTCGAAACCGACTGGCGGATTGCGAGTTTCACCACGCTCAGCCGCCACAAGCACATGGCTTTCGAGCTGCCCGACCGCGACGAAAGCGCTCCGGCGGAACCCGCCGCGCCGCTCGCGCTGCCGGAAGCGGATCGCTCCATTTTCGCCTTTCCGAAAGGAGCCGGAGCGGGCATCCTGATGCACTCGATCTTCGAGACGCTCGACTTCGCCTCGGCATCGGAGACCGACATCGACACGGCCTGCGCGACGGCGCTCGACCGGTACGGCTTTGATGAGGCGTGGCAACCGGCGCTTGCCGGCATGGCGAGGGAGGTGCTCGCAACGCCGCTTTCGTCGCCCGGCGGCCCATTCACCCTCGGCGGCCTGAAGCCGCGAACATGGTTCACCGAGCTGGAGTTCTTCTTCCCGCTCAAACGCATCACCGCGCCGGAGTTGGCCGAAATGCTTGCGCAACATGGCGTTATCCCTGCGGGCGCCGATCCTGCCGCCGCGTTGCAGGCGCTCGATTTCGCGCCGGTGAAGGGGATGCTGATGGGTTTCATGGACATGGTGTTCGAGGTCCGGGGGCGATTCTGGCTGCTCGACTGGAAGTCCAACCATCTCGGCAATTCGGTCGAGGAGTACCGCCGCGAGCGGCTCGAACAGGCGATGACGGACAACCTCTACCGCCTGCAATACCTGCTCTACACGGTCGCGCTCGACCGCTACCTCTCGCTGCGCGTGCCGGGCTACCGCTACGAAACGCACTTCGGCGGCGCAATCTACGTCTTTGTCCGTGGCGTCAGTGCCGAACGCGGCGAAGCGTTCGGTTTCTACCGTGACCTGCCGTCCGTGGAGCTGATCCGCGAACTGAGCGAACTGCTTGTCGAAATGCCAACGGGGGAGGACGAAGGATGATCGATTTCATCGAACGACCTATCGACCGGCAGGCGGCGGCGTTTCTCTGCCGGGGCGTGACGGAAAATGCGGAACTGCTGCGCACTGTCGTTTCGCTGCTCAGTCAAGCGGTGGGGCAGGGGCATGTCTGCCTCGATCTGGAGGAGATCGCCGAAGAGGCTGTGCGAATTCCCGGAGAGGAAGAGGCGCTGCGTCTGCCCGACGCCGCCAGCCTCATCACCGCTCTGCGCTCGCTGCCGACGCTCGGCGAGCCGGGGGAGCATCGCCCGCTGATTCTCGACGACGCCGGACGGCTTTATCTTTATCGCTACTTCCGTTACGAAACGCTGCTTGCCGACGCCATCCGCGCCCGCGCTGGGTCGGAGAGCGTCGAGATCGGCGAAGCCGCGCTTGCCGCGCAGCTCGACCGCTACTTCGGCCCCGATTCATCGGGGGAGGATCGCCAGAGGCAGTCTGCGCTGACGGCGCTCAGGCGGCGCTTTTCGGTCATCTCCGGCGGCCCTGGCACCGGCAAAACCACCACCGTCGTGCGCATCCTCGGCCTGTTGCTCGAACAACCCGGCGGAGAGCGCCTGCGCATCGCGATGGCCGCGCCCACCGGCAAAGCCGCCGCGCGTCTCGCTTCGTCCATCGCCTCGCTTCGCGACGCGCTGCCGTGCGCCGAAAAGGTGAAAGGTGCGATTCCGAGCCAGGTCACGACGATCCACCGACTGCTCGGCACCTTGCCCGGCTCGGCCGGTTTTCGTCACAACGAGCGCAACCCGCTACCTTGCGACACCGTGATTGTCGATGAGGCCTCGATGGTCGATCTGCCGCTCATGACGGCACTCGTCACGGCGCTCCCGCCGCACGCCCGGCTCATCCTCATCGGCGACCGCGACCAGCTCGCCTCGGTCGAAGCCGGGGCGGTGCTTGGCGACATCTGCCGCGCCGCCGAATCGCCCGACTCTGCAATCGCCGGATGCGTCACTGTACTCGACCGCAACTATCGCTTCGGCGACGGCTCCGGCATCGCCGCCCTGAGCCGCGCCGTCAACGCTGGCGACGACCGCGAAGCCTTCCGCCTGTTCGCCGATTCCGGCAGCAGCACGATTGCGCTCGAAGCGCCGCCGACGCGCGAAACGCTCAAAAAGCGCCTCACCGCCGTGGTACTCGAAGGCTTCCGCCCCTGCCTCGAAGCCGAAACGCCCCTCGAAGCGCTGCGCCGCTTCGACCGCTTCCGCATCCTCACCGCTCTCCGCGAAGGCCCGTGGGGAGCAGCCGGCATGAACCACACCGCCGAAACGCTGCTCCACGAGGCCGGTCTCATCCGCTGCGACACGCCGTTCTACCGTGGCCGCCCAGTGCTCGTCACCGAAAATGACTACACCCACAAACTCTTCAATGGCGACACCGGCATCATTCTTCCCGACCCCGAAAACGGCAACCTCCGAGCCTTCTTCGCGGCTCCCGACGGCACCATCCGAGCTATCCCCCCGGAATTTCTGCCCAAGCGCGAAACCGCTTTCGCCATGACCGTTCACAAAAGCCAGGGATCTGAGTTTGACAGGGTTTTTGATGGTTTTGCCGCCAGAGGATACTCTTTTGCTGACGAGGGAGCTGATTTATACGGGGATTACGAGAGCGAAGCAGTCGGTGACGATCTGGAGCGAAGAAGCTGTTTTCGGCGCCGCAGTGAAGCGCCGGACGGAGCGGAGAAGCGGGTTGAGGGAGAGGTTTTTGAAAAACAAGTGAGATTTAACCGGACGTAAGCCTGAAAAAGCGGGAGCACTTGGTTGTGGAAAAAATGATTCAAATCAACCAAGGAGGTTCCACGCATGAAAACCAGGCATTACAGTACAGAACAGATCATCAGCACCTTAAAGGAAGCCGATTCCGGCATACCGGTCAAGGATCTTTATCGTCAACACGGCCTCAGCGATGCGACGATTGACAACTGGAAATCGAAGTACGGCAGCATGACGGTCAGTGAAGCCAAGCGCAACGCTGTCAGGCACTTGCATGAACACTTCGGGCGGCGTTTTAGAAAGCTCTGTATGCTGATTGGGCTGAGCCGTACAAGTTGGCATGACAAACCCAAACCGGATACCCATGAACCGGTTCGCCAGCGATTATGGGAGTTGGCCGATGAACAGAAGCGTCGGAAATTCGATAACGCCCCTGCATTCATCGGGAAAGCTCTTGATGCATGGGCGCATCGTCATGGAGTTAAACTGGTGTTCAATCGTCCGGGCAAACCGGTCGACAACACCTCTATTCGAGAGATCATCGGGCAATGGCAGGAGGATGACAATTCGATCCGCCCGCACAGCTCTTCAGGAAGGCTGATACCGGAAGAATTGATGGTTCAGCAAACGGATTTTTACCAAAAAGAAGTGGTCTTATAGACGGGGGCACGTCATACGCGGCCCGAGACTGATTTGCTTCTGTCCTCTGGGTAGTCGTTTTATTCTTAACTCTCTTTATTACATGATTTTATCATGAAAAATACAAATGATATTCTGCTGAAGTTCAAGCCGCTTGCTACACTTCTGGTTTCCCTGGCAATGGCTCCGGTGTCGGCTCCGGCAGCCGAGGTGCAGTCCGAGGAGATTGTCGTCAAAGGGACGGTTAATGCAACGCAAGGTTCGATTGAGTCGAAACGCCTGAAGAGCAGCGATACGACGACGATGCTCGAAGACACTGCTGGCGTCAACGTTCAGTCCGCAGGCGGGGTCTCCGGTCTGCCGGTCATCAACGGTCTGGCCGATGACCGGTTGCTGATCGCTGTCGATAACATGCTCGTCTGCTCGGCGTGCGGCAACCATATGAACCCGCCGCTCTCCTACATGCCCTCTTCAAGCGTCGGGAACATCTATGTTAACTCCTGCGTCGTCCCGGTCAGCAAGGGAGGCGACAGCATCGGCGGCATGATCCATGTTGAATCGGCAACCGCCGCTCTATGCTGTTGATGACCAGCTCCGAACCGAGGGCGTTGTCTCCTCTTATTACCGAAGCAAGAACCATGCCGCCGGAGCTTCGTTTGGCGCTACCGTGGCCAGCAGGAACCTGAGCCTCGGCGTTACGGCCTCGATCGATCACGCCGATGATTACCGCGACGGGAACGGGAACAAGATCACCTCCACCTATTACGAGGCGCGAAATTTCGGTTTGACCCTCGGGGCCAGGTCAGAAAATCATCGCCTGACGCTCAAAGCGGGTCACCAGTACATTCCGGGCCAGGGGTTCGTCAACCAGTGGATGGACATGCTCGTGAACAACTCCTCTTTCGTCAATCTCGGCTATCACGGAAGTTTTGACTGGGGCGCGATCGACGCTACCGGCTACTGGCAGAACACCTGGCACAAAATGGACTCCGGTGACGACAAGCTACCAATCGCGCTTGCTCCGCCGGTGAGCATGCCCTACATGCCGATGATAACCCGAGGTGTTTCTGTCGGTTATACCCTCAAGACGGGAATCAACCTTTCCGATGACGACATCCTCAGAGTCGGCAACGAGTTCCACCGGTTCAGCCTGAACGACTACTGGCCGCCCGTGGAGGGCTATCCTTCGATGTGGCCGGAAACGTTCCTGAACATCAACCACGGCCATCGCGATCGTTACGCTATTTTCGCGGAGTGGGAAGGGAAAGTATCCACCGACATGACGGCAATTCTCGGTGTGCGCAACGAGCAGGTGCGGATGGACACCGGTGACGTGCAGGGCTATTCGGGTGCTGCGATGTATTCAACACCTGCCGCTGCTTTCAATGCAGCGGATCATGCAAAGAGCGACAGCAACTGGGATTTCAGCGCACTGCTGAAGTTCGAGCCGGATGCTGCTTCGACTTATGAACTCGGTTATTCGCGCAAGACCCGCTCGCCCAATCTCTACGAGCGCTATGCCTGGTGCACCACCTGGATGACCAGCGGGATGCTGGGCTGGTTCGGCGACGGCAACGGGTATGTGGGCAATCTGAACCTCAGGCCGGAAATCGCCCACACGATCAGCGTGTCCGGGACGTGGCGCGATGCGGAGCGCAATGCGTGGCAACTGAAGATCACGCCGTACTTCACGTATGTGCATGATTACATCGATGTGAAGAAAATCGGAGAAAAAACCTTTCCTGCCCCCGGCAATGAGGTGCGCAACATCCTTCAGTTTACCAACATCAATGCCGAACTTTACGGTATCAATGTCTCGGGTTCGGTGGCACTCTGGAATAGCGAAGGGTTTGGCAACGGACGGCTTAACGGAACGCTCGGCTACGTTCATGGCATCGACATCGCAAATGGCGACAGCCTCTATCACATGATGCCGTTCAATGCCCGGTTGTCGCTGGAACAGAAACTTTCGGGCTTCACCAACACCTTTGAGATGGAGCTGGTATCGACGAAGAGCAAAACTGATCCGCTCCGGTTCGAGCCGCGAACGTCGGGCTATGTGCTGGTCAACATCGGCACGGCCTACGAGTACAAGAACCTGAGGGTCGATGTCGGAGTAACGAATCTGTTCGACAGGTTCTACTATCTCCCGCTGGGCGGCATCAATTACGATGATTTTCTTGCGAGCAAGAAGAGTACCGCATTCGAGCCGCTTGCCGGAATGGGACGTTCATTCAACGTAGCATTCACCCAGAAGTTCTGAGTAAAGCTGACTCCAAAAGCGGAGAATTGCCCTTGTGAAATTCTCCGCTTTACTAAAACGTCTCTCGATTTTGCTATAATGGCCCTACGGTGATTCTATGAACTCATTCTTAATCGACAAGTCATACCTTTATGAAGCGATTCACACTCAACACATGCAGGGCGACACTTTTTACCCTTATGCTCTCCTTGGGCCTGAGTGCCAATGCTCACGCATTTGAAAAAGGAGACAAAGCCGCGGATTTTTCGTTACCCGGCAAACAGGGGACGGTAAAGCTTTCGGACAAGGCGGGATCGGTGGTCTATCTCGATTTCTGGGCTTCGTGGTGCGGGCCGTGCCGCCAGTCGTTCCCGTGGATGAACGAGATGCAGACGAAGTATAAAGCCAAGGGCTTTCAGGTCGTCGCCGTCAACCTCGACGCCAAAACCGACGCCGCCGTGAAGTTCCTTGCGCAGGTACCTGCGGATTTTACCGTAGCGTTCGACTCGAAGGGGCAGATGCCTCGCGTGTACGGCGTGAAGGGTATGCCGACCAGTTTTCTGATCGACAGGAACGGTATGATTCTGTTACAGCACGCCGGATTCAGCTCCTCTGACAAGGCGGAGCTTGAGCGCCAGATTCAGGCGGCGCTGGGAGTCAAGTGATGAAAAAAACGATTGTTCTGGCTGGAGGCTCGCTTGTCGCGTTGCTTGCGATGATATCCGGACTTTCTGGATGTTCGAGCGTTCAGCCGTGGGAAAAGCAGAATCTGGCCAAGCCTGAAATGACCTTTGATCACGATCCGCTCGACGTACACTACACCGAGCATATCTATAGCAGCAAAGAGGGCGCCTCGGGCGGTTCCGGAGTCGGTGGCGGAGGGTGTGGATGCAATTGAAAAACAGATCGAAAATGGCGACGGCGCTGCTCACCAGTGCTGCCATGCTCCTGCCGTCGGCCAAGAAAGCCCAGGCGGAGGCAGCTCCCGAAGAGGGCGTCGTCAGCCTGAAATACCTGAACTATCACGACAGCCAGACGGGCGACACCGATCTGACGGCGGGCATGTCGATGAATCGTATGACTGTCAACGCATTGTCTTTTTATGGTATGGTGCCGATTGCGGGCAAGTGGTCGATCGCGACGACCTTCATCGAAGATTCGGTTACCGGCGCATCGCCAACCTACCACGGCTGGAGGTTTCCATCGGAGATCAAAAACGACAGCTCCTCCGGGGCATCGGGAGACCTGCGGCACGCCGGCGACCTGAGCCTCACCCGTTACTTTTCGCGAGGTACGCTCAGCCTCGGCACGAGCTACTCGCAGGAGTCCGACTACATTTCACGAGGCATTTCGCTTAACGGCACGCTCTCAACCGAGAGCAAAAACACCACCTTCAGTCTCGGGGCCGCCTACAGCAGCGACACGGTTTATCTCGACAAGCCGGCGGTCATCGAGTCAAAGCAAAGCGACACGCCGGGGCGCAAGTGCGTCGTTTCCGGACTGTTCGGCGTGACGCAGGTTGTGTCGCAGAACGACATCATGCAGGTGACTGCCACCTATACGCACGGCGACGGTTATTACAGCGATCCATACAAGGATCCTGACGTAAGACCCGGCAAACGGCGGATGTTTATCCTCATGACCCGCTGGAACCATCACTTCGACGGACCGGATGGTACAGCGCGGCTTTCGTATCGTTACTATACCGACACCTTCGGTATCGAGGCGTATACCTTCACGGCTGAATACGTCCAGCCATTGCCGCATGGCTGGGAGATCACACCGATGGTGAGGTACTATTCGCAAAGCGCCGCCAGCTTCTACGTGCCAACTGGTGACGATCCGCGTGCAGTGGCCCCGACGAACGGCATGGAGTATTACTCCGAAGATCAGCGGCTATCGGCTTTCGGTGCATTCAGTTACGGCGTAAAGGTCGCCAAGGAGCTGGGACGAAGCTGGAGCGCCGATGTGAAGTATGAACATTGTGAGCAGCGCTACGACTGGGGCATCAACGGCCACGGCGACCCGGGCATCCCGACGTTCGACTTCAGAAGCGTCCAGGTCGGCCTGTCGCGCAAGTTCTGAGGTTGGCCTTTCAAGGAAAAAAGGCTGAATCGATGTAACTTGCTGCTTCTATGCACAGATTCGGATTCAGGGCAATGGGCAGCGGGTGCGAAATCGTACTTGCCGGGATGACGAAAAAAGAGTCGAAAGCGCTTGCGGCGCTTGGCATGGAGGAGGTCGCCCGAATTGAGCGAAAGTATTCTCGATACCAGCCTGAAAGCGTGGTGTCGAGGATCAACGATTCCGCCGGAAAAGCGTGGGTCAAGTGCGATAAAGAGACGGTGGCACTGCTCGATTACGCCGATGCGGTTTGGCGCAGCAGCGGCGGACTGTTCGATGTGACGTCAGGCGTGCTGCGCCGGGCGTGGGATTTCGACAAGGCCGAAGTGCCTTCGCAGGAGTCGCTCTTCTCGCTGCTGAAGCTTGTCGGATGGCAACGGGTCAAGCGGCGTGAAAACGAAGTCCAGCTGTCGGAGAGGGGAATGCAGCTCGACTTCGGCGGCATCGGCAAGGAGTACGCCGCCGATGCCGCTGCGGAGACTCTCCGTGACCACGGCGCTCGGCACGGCTACGTCAATCTCGGCGGCGACATCCGCATCATCGGGCCAAAGCCCGGCGGCGAGCCGTGGACAATTGGCATCCGCGATCCGCGCAATCCCGACGGAACGATCGCCTCGATTTCGGTCAGCTCCGGAGCTATCGCCACCAGCGGCGATTACGAGCGATTTTTCGAGGTGGACGGGCGGCGCTACTGCCACATCATCAACCCGGCAACCGGCTGGCCGGTAACGTTCTGGCGCTCGGTGACGGTGCTCGCGCCGCTTGCAACCACGGCGGGCAGCGTCACCACCATCGCCATGCTGCTCGAAGCGGAAGGATTGAGCTACCTGAAAAAGTCAGGTTTTAGCTACCTAGCCATCGATCAAACCGACAGGATATACCATAACCACTGAAAAAAATCATGATACGACCATTGACCCCTCGACGCCTGATCTCGGTTCTCATCGTGCTGCTCATCATGCTCATGCGAAGCGCGAGTAGCATGGCCGCCGATTTTCTCGATCCCGAGCAGGCGTTTGTACCCAGCGCCGAGCTGACCGCAAACCACACCATTGCCCTGCACTGGAAGATTGCCAGGAAGTACAAGCTTTACCGCGATCAGGTGAAGGTGAGCGTCACGAATGGAGAGGCGAGTCTCGGCAAGCCGGTGTTTCCCGAAGGCATTCTTTTCACCGATCCCTCCACCGGCGAAAAGCAGGTGATCTATCATGATGAACTGAAGGTCGATGTGCCCATCAAACAGGCCGCCGCGCCCTTCACCGTGAGCATCGAGTATCAGGGTTGCTCCGAAGACGGGCTGTGCTATCCGCCGGTAACGACGGCCTTCCGGGTCGATCCGTCAAAGCCGGGCCCGCTTGCCATCGCCACCGCCGAAGCGGACGACAGCGGTTCAGCGGGGTTGGCACCCGCAGTGGCTCCAACGCAGCCGGAGACGGCCACGCCCGCCGATACATCGGAAAAATCGGGCGGTCAGAACGATATGTCGCTCGCCCAATCGACGCTTGAAGGCGGAAGCTGGTGGAAGATTTCCGCCGCCTTCCTACTGTTCGGCCTGCTGCTCTCGTTCACTCCCTGCGTGTTGCCGATGGTGCCGATTCTCTCCTCGATCATCGTCGGAGAAGGGGAGTCCACCAAGGCGAAAAGCTTCCTCATGGCGGTGGCCTACTGCCTCGGTATGGCGCTGGTTTACACCTCCCTTGGCGTGGCGGCAGGGCTTGCGGGCGAAGGGCTTGCCGGAGCGCTCCAGAAGCCGTGGGTGCTGGTAATGTTCAGCCTGCTGCTGATTGGCCTTTCGCTCTCGATGTTTGATGTCTACCAGCTTCAGGTGCCTGCGTCGTTGCAGAACAGCCTGAGCAAGACCTCCGGCAAGCTCAAGGGCGGCTGTTTCGTTGGCGTTTTCTTCATGGGAGCCATCTCTGCACTGATTGTCGGCCCCTGCGTCGCCGCACCGCTTGCCGGAACACTGGTTTACATCAGCCAGACGAAGGACGTTGTCATCGGCGGTCTGGCACTCTTTTCGATGGCGATGGGCATGAGCGTACCGTTGCTCCTGATCGGCCTGTCGGCGGGCAGCCTGCTGCCGAAAGCCGGGGCGTGGATGATTGGGGTCAAATATGTGTTCGGTCTGATGCTGATCGCCGTGGCGATCTGGATGGTGACGCCGGTGCTGCCTCCGCAGGCGCTTATGGTTGCATGGGGCGCACTCGGCATCCTCTGCGCAGTTTTCGCTGGACTGTTCGGTCCGCCTGCCGAGAAGCTCACCATCGGCGGCAAATTCACCAAAGCGCTCGGCCTGGTGCTTTTCATCATCGGCGTGATGGAGCTGGCAGGAGCCGCTTCGGGGGCAACCAATCCGCTCGAACCGCTGGCCGGACTGCGCGGCGGTTCTCCGGTTGCGGCTGCTAACAATGGCGAGACTGCTGAACTGGCCTTCAAAAGAATCCGTTCCGCCGAAGACCTCGACCGCGAACTTCAGGCATCGGCAGGCAAACCGGTCATGCTCGACTTCTACGCGGACTGGTGCGTTTCGTGCAAAGAGATGGAAAAATTCACCTTCAGCGACCCGAAAGTTCAGCAGGCTCTCGAGGGCGTCACCCTTTTGCAGGCAGACGTGACCGCGAACACCGCAGATGACAAAGCCCTGATGAAACGCTTCAACCTTTTCGGTCCTCCCGGCATAATCTTTTTCGACAAGTCAGGTCAGGAACAGAAAAACAACCGGATTGTCGGGTTTGTGGAGGCAGAGGAGTTTTTGGGACACTTGAAGAAATTATGAATCATGAGTGCTGAATGATGAATTGAAAGAGGGAGGTGTTGACGAAAGAGGAATTGGAAGTGCGTTGGGCGGGCCAGTGTGTCCGCCCTTTTTGTTTTTATAGACAGGGGCGTAAATGGTTTCATAATCTTTTCGTAGTTTTTTGATAATACTGACACCCGCGAAATAACTGGAGGGAGATTGGTCATGCGTACATTCGCCAGAAAATCGAAGAGCAGTTCGCAAAGTGCGGCACAAAAATCAGCAAATCCAGCCCGATCTTTTTTTGAGCAGAGCCGTGGGGCCGAATCGTTTTTTCAAAAACAGTCCGAGACTCCGCAAACGGCTCCCAGCGCGGGTACTGTAACCACGTCAATCATTCAGGCATCGCGCGGGCTGAAGCCGGGCGCGAGATTGGAGAAAATCAGCGGCGGCAGCACATTCAGCGGATTGAGCCGGTTTCCATCAAACGCCAAGTGGCGCGTGCCGCCGTCAGCTGATCTTCAGGCGATCCTCTCGTCCGGCACGGTTGAAGAGTCTGTTGTGCACTCCCGGGTTCGACGGCTGCTTGAACGGATGTACCGGGAGGGGCGGTTGTGCTCCGCCACCAGCGCAACCGATATTGGCGTGGTGATGAATGAAATATTCCCGATGCCAGGCCAGCTCGACCAGGCGGCCTACGAGCGCTATATCGATCCAGCCGACCGGACGATGGTCTATCACTCGGTTCGGGATGCCTACACCACGCCCAATACCGCCAACCGGGCCAATCTCGGTACCGCCATGCAGGATGCGGCTACCACGGCGCTGGCCGTCTCCAACGACGCCACCGGTCTTCGCGCAGTGTTCGGCCCCACCGAGTGGAGCACGGCACAGGCTGGCTATCGGCTGATTCACAACAGGCTCATCGCCATAAGCGCTGACATTGAGCATCGCATCAGCACCGATTACAACCTCGATGCTGAGGAAACCTTCCTCGGCAGGTGGGCCAGCTTCGACGATCAACACATTCACCTCCTCTCCAGAGTCGTGTCGGACCCGCTTACCCCGCAATCGAAGGTCACGCTTCTGCACGAAGCATCGCATCTGGCCGCGTCCAGAATCGACGATTACGGTTACTATGGGAGCCCCGGCTTCGAGGCCGCCGAAGAGGCGACAAAGGTCAACAATGCGGCGCACTACGAGGAGCTTCCCCGGAGAATCTGGGGCATAAGCCGCTATGCTGGTCAGACATTCACACCCGGCCTTTCGAGTTCTGGAGCGCCCCTCACCACCGAGGAGCAGATCCGGGCCGAAGGAGTGGAGTACTACCGTCTTGCGTGGGACGCGGCTGCGAACTTCGACAAACTCATCAAGGATGTTCGTCGCAACCAGCTGGACGGCACGCCTCTTGACGGAGCAACGGTTGCCCGGATGCTCGAAGTTTCGCCGCTGATGGATCTGACGTTGCACGAGCAGATGATTTCGCCGCCCGAAGTCACCGGGCTCGACATCACCACATCGGAGAGCATTGTCCGGGCAATGGGCATGGCCATGCGCAACGTTCCGAACGTGCCAAATGTCATGCCCATGGGGTCGTTCCTCTCCGCAGCTGACGAGATCGCCGCCGGAGTGAGCCTTGCCGTTGACGCAGCCATGGCCGCCTATGGTGGACTGTTGGGAGATGCTGCGCGTGATCGTCGGCTCGTGGACTGGCTCCACGATCATTACCGGAACGTCTATCCATGAGCGCTGAAACACCATCGATCCTGTTCGCCGGTGAACGGTTCGCACCCGGAACCGAGGTGATCGACCTGGTCAATGCTCTGGTGGTGACGCTCGATCCGTTGGGCGAGTTGCCTGAACTGCGCGTTCTGCGGCTTCAGCAAACCAACCCCCACGAATCACCTGGCGGCGCTCTGCTCGACTTGTCGGTGCTGCGCAAATGTCCGCATCTGAGCGTCGTCGAAATTCCGGAACAGAACGTGCGCTCGCTCGCCGGACTTGAGAATCACCGGGAGCTGCACACCCTCGACGTCAGCTTTACGCGAGTTACCGACCTTACGCCGCTGGCCGGTCTGCCAAATCTCGCCATCTTGCGGCTACGTCACACCCGCGTGACCGACCTCGCGCGGCTGGCCTCACGCGCAACGCTGAAAGAACTCGACATCGCCCACACCCCCGTCGCCGACATCTCCGCACTCCGCCATCATCCGTCGCTGGCGTCACTTGACCTCCGAGCCACAAGCGTCACCGACCTCGCCGCGCTCGCGGAAATGCCAGCGCTTCGCCGCGTCGTCGTGCAGCGCCTCGATGTTGATGATGCCGCGATCAAGCGACTGTGTAAGGTTCTGCCTGATGTTGAGGTGGTGTGAATGGGGTTGGAAAATGAGCTTTTGCTCTGTCATTTTGATAGAAGCGAAGAATCCAGTACATTTAAGTAGTCACGAAGTGTTCCGACGGGTTTCTTCACTACACGTTGTTCCGTTCAGAATGACAAAATATTCGTTTTTGGATTATTCGAGCCATCACCACTTTAAGCTTCATTAGGGGGTGTTATGCTACTACGTTTCTTAGCAATTATTGTATGTATGCTGACCGCACAAGCCGTTTTGGCCAAAGAATGCTGGTTACTGACAAAACTTGAGGGGAACATTGCGATGTCAACGGACAAGTATGCGTTTGTACCCGATAAATTCTCGAACCCGATAGTGCTTTGCTTCAATGATGATAACACGGGGACAGTTACGGATGACAATACTCAGTTTGTGAAGTTTGGTGCTTCCACGCTAGTTGGCTTGGCCACGAACCAAGGAATTGAGCTGATAGAGACATATCAGATTGATCGAGTGAAAGGAAAAGTTCTTTTTACAAAGAGCAGAATTGGAACTGCTACTGTTCTGCCAAACGGACCAGATGTGGTTTCGGCATGTGTGGGTAATGCTGAACGGATAAAGGATAAGCCTTAACCCAGCGATTTGCCAATATTTTTTTGTATCGGTTAAGTTTGATCTCTACCTCTTCTTGCGCAGTCTTTCGTTCAAATAACAGAAAATCATCCTCACTACAACGCCTCGAAAAACCCCTCCAGCGAACTCTGCGCAACCTCTTCATCACCAGCCTTGATCAGCTCGAAAGTCTTGTTTTTCGCCTTTGGATGCCAGAGCGAAATCACGGCGGATTCGGCGACGTCCGCCCGCGAGATCGAGCCACTGATTTTGTCGCCGGTGTCGAAGCGCAGCTCGTGCCGGAAGGCGGGGGCGTCGAGGAGACCGCCGGGGCGGAGGATGGTGTAGCGGAATCCCGTTTCTCCGTAGAGTTCGCGGACGGCGTCTTCTCCGGCGAGCTTCATGTCGAGCACGCGGCCGTACTTGTTGAGCGGGTGTTCGGGATGGGTGACGCCGAGCGAGCTGATGAGCACGAAGGTCGTCACGCCCGCCGTTTTTGCCGCCGTGGCGAGGCGGATGACGCCGTCGCGATCGATGGCGGAGGGCGGCGGCGCGTCGGGGTTCATCACGTTGCCGCCAATGGCGCAGATGAGAGCGTCGATATTCCGTACGGCGGCCTCGACCTCCGGGTCGCTCTGCACCGATCCGATGACGAGCTTGTCAACAATTTCGGGGCCGAAAAGCTCGATGGCTTTTTCGCCGGAACGCACGAAAAGCCGGAAATCGATGCCGTGCGCCTGAAGCCTGCGGACGACGAGCTGGCCAGTTCTGCCGGTCGCTCCCGCGACCAGCACGGTTCCTTTAAATGGTGGTTTCATCAGATCAGCCATTTACAGTTCAGAAAAACATCGAGAACTTCACGTTCATGATCATCGTGAGATCGACCAGCGCGTGCAGCACGAAAACGGTGCGGAGGTCGCGGTACCAGAAGAACGAGAGCGCCCAGCTCAGGGCGATCAGGAGCTGGATCGGCATGAAAAAGGGCTTGAACGGGCTGGTCTGCACGACGTGCTCTGGCAGAATGTTGAGCCAGAAGAGGCCGTGAATCAGGCCGCTGTAAATCATGAAAAAGAGGAAGCCCACGATGAAGCCCGCCCACTGGTTCTTGGTGAATTTGCCGACAAGCGACTGCCCGATCCTGAACACGGTGTAGAACATGAAGGTCTCCGCGATGCCGTTGCCGACGCTGAAGATGAGGGCGCTCCAGGGATCGAGCGTCCGGCCTCCATCGCTGGTCGAGTGGGAATAGATGTAGGCGTTGAGGCCCAGAATCACCACCGAAAAGATAAGCAGGCCGATGCGCCGCGCATCCAGTGGCGGATTGGGAGCGGTGATGTCCTTGCGAAAGAAGATCACACCGATGAGGATGGCGATGGCCCAATAGGCGTAAATCAGCAGGGGAGCCGGAATGTTGTGCATGGGGCGTTAAGGTTTTGGTTCAGGAAATTTCTTCAACCGGCTCGAACGCTTCGGCGTTGTAGGAACTGCGCACGAAAGGGCCGGATTGGACGTGCCGGAATCCGGCGTCCAGCGCGATTTCGCGGTAGCGCTCGAACTCTTCGGGCGTGACGTAGCGGCTGACTGGCAGATGCGCGGCGGTCGGTTGCAGGTACTGGCCGATGGTCACCATGTCGCAGCCGTGACGGCGCAGGTCGCCGAGCGACGCTTCGACCTCCTCCGGCATTTCGCCCATGCCGACCATCATGCCGGACTTGGTGGCGAGCCGGAATTTGCGCTTCGCCCGCCCGATAACCGAGAGCGACCGCTCGTACGACGCCTGTGGCCGCACCTTGCTGTAGAGCGACGGCACGGTTTCGATATTATGATTCAGCACTTCGGGCCGCTCCCGCATTACCAAATCGAGCGACTGTTCATTACCGCTGAAGTCGGGAATGAGGCATTCGAGACTCACACCGGGGTTCGCGGCGCGGATCACGCGGATGGTCTCGACCCAGTGCGATGCGCCGCCGTCGGCGAGGTCGTCGCGATTGACGCTGGTCAGCACGGCGTGCCGGAGCTTCATCGTCTTCACCGCCTCGGCGATCTTCGACGGCTCCGCCGGATCGGGCATCGCCGGGCGGCGCTCGGTGCCCACCGCGCAGAAGCGACAGGCGCGGGTGCAGACGTTGCCAAGCAACAGGAACGTCGCTGTGCCTTTCGACCAGCACTCGTGCAGGTTCGGACACATCGCCGAGCGGCACACCGTGTGCAGGCTTTGCTGGTTGAGCAGCTTGCGCGTCGAGGCGAACGACGAACCGGAAGCGAGCTTGATCTTGAGCCAGTCGGGTTTTTTTCCGGAGCCGGATTTCATGCGGCAGCGTCGGGTTGAGGGTGAACAAAATTTCACGAATATAGCCAATCCTGACAATTATGCCTGCTATCGTCGGATGGAGGGGGGGGGAGGGAGACGGGGTGGACAGAGAGACTGGAAAACGGTACATTGTTTGAAAGGAACTGCTCCGTTCAATCGTTCATTTCTCCGATCATGAAAAAGCTTTTCGCTGTTTTTGTGGTTTTTGTCGCCATGGCGCTGCTGCCCGTACTTGCTTCCGCAAAATCTGCTTCCAGGCCGCTCGCATTCGGTCTCTACAGTTACGAACAGCGCTCGAAAATCAATGCTGAGACCTACTGGAAATGCGACTATCCGGTGTTTGAAAGATCGAAAATTGGCGACATCATCAATGCGTCAATCCTGAAAGCGGTCGTCAGCCAAACCCCTTCGCCGGAGTCGCGACCGGCAGCAGCAACCATCAAAGCAGCGGCGAGCGCTTTCATCAAGGAGTGCGAAGCGATGATGAAAGATGAGCAGGTGCACTCATGGCCGTGGCAATCTGAGACCACCGGCGATGTGCTGCTTGACCGCCCTGGCCTGTTGACGGTTTCGATCTTTACCTACGCCTTCACCGGCGGAGCACACGGGATGAGCGTCACGCAATACCTGGTTTTCGATACCGCCACCGGCAGGCTGCGTGGTCTGAAGGACCTGTTCAGGCCGGGGTTCGAGGCAACGCTCGACAAGCTGATCGAGCGCCGATTCCGGCAGATGCGGGGCCTGTCGGCAAGTGACCCGCTCAATGGCGAAAAGGGAGGGCTGTTCGAGAACAAAATCACGCACAACAACAACTTCGCCGTGACCGGCTCCGGTATCCGTTTTCTTTTCAATCAGTACGACATCGCCCCCTACGCCGCCGGTCAGATATCCGTCGATCTCTCTTTCGACGACCTGAAAGGCATCCTCAAACCCTTGCCAGAACTCAAACCAATCAAGCCATGATGCGTCCAAACCTTCGATCTGAAGCGAGAACCAACGCTCGCCCGCGACAACTGTTTCTGTCTATCCTCTGGATGGCGTTGCTTTCGGAAACGCAACTGCCATCGATCAAAGTCGGCCAGGAGGTCGAGGTGCTGATCGACGATGAGAAGGCTGCGAGCAAGAAACTGACCGGCACAATCACCTGGATTTCGTCGAAGGCCGAATTCACGCCCAAATGCAGATATGACTATCAACTTCAATGGTGGGGGACATTCTTTAAATCAAGGTGAGATTTCAATATCTGCAACTTTACATAATTTATATTATACAACAATTTTGAGATTTAGCGGAGACTGGCTGATGGGACATGATCATGAGAGTCGTTCATATCAAAAAATCTCCGCACTTCGGTATATCTCATCATGAAAACTGTTACTTTCCGTTCTCCGGATTTTCGAGCCGTTTGCGAATATCGAGCAGCTCTTTGCGGCGGTCCGGGCTGGTTTCAGGGTATTTGAGATTGAGACTTTCGAGCGTATCAAGCACAATGCGGGAAACGATCAATCGCGCATTCTTTTTATCGTCTGCCGGAACGGCGTACCACGGAGCGTCTTCGCTGCTGGTCTCCTGGAGACAGGACTCGTAAGCCTCCATATACTTGTCCCAGAATTTCCGCTCTTCGAGATCGGCGGTACTGAATTTCCAGTTTTTGTTTGGGTCATCAATCCGGTCAAGAAAGCGCTTGCGTTGCTCCTCCTTCGACAAATGCAGGTAAAACTTGACAATACGAGTACCGTTACAGTGAAGATGCTGTTCGTGGCTGACAATTGAGCGGTACCGGTGATCCCATACTTTGCCGTTATGGGTGAGATCGTGAGGGATGTTCTGCATTTCAAGAATTTCCGGATGTACCCGGACAATAAGTACCTCCTCGTAATAAGAGCGGTTGAAAATACCGATCCGGCCCCGTTCAGGCAGCCAGCAGTTGGTTCGCCAGAGAAAATCGTGTTCGAGTTCCGTAGCTGACGGATGTTTGAAGCTGTAGACCTGGCATCCCTGCGGATTGACTCCCGACATCACATGCTTGATGGCGCTGTCCTTTCCGGCGGCATCCATGGCCTGAAAAACAAGCAGCACGGCATACCGATTGTCGGCGTACAGGATGTTTTGCAATTTGCTCAACTTTGCAACATGGTCGGCCAGCAGCTCATGGTACTCCTCTTTCGAGCTGTACACCGGATCGATCCGGGTTGGCCGTTTGGCGAGATTTGGCTTTTTACCCGGCTGAATTCTGAAAGCATCGAGATTGAATTTCATAAAGTTTCTCCCTTTACAGCGTCTCCCCGAAGGGATAGGCAGATCGAAATGAAATGAGATACCTCTTCTTCAAGTTCGCAAAAAACAGAATTGAATCATATCTTTTTCAATACCGCAGGATAAACAGAATCATTGCCATCCCCGTCTCGGAAAAACCAGGTTTTGGCATTCGGTTGTCAGGAGCCGTTTGAAGACTTGAGCTGGTTGACTTATAAGATCCTTCGGGAAGAATTGCATTTTCCACGATGCCGGTGCAGAGCAAATACCCGTCATCTGAACGCTAAATTCCACAGTTATGCAGTTTGTGATTACCGGCTCATTGGGGCACATCAGCAAACCATTGGCAACCCAGTTGAGCAAAGAGGGCCACGCTGTGACGGTCATCAGCAGCAACACCGAAAGAACAAAGGAGATCGAAGCGATCGGCGCTAAAGCAGCCATCGGCGGTGTGGAAGATACCGGATTCCTCACCGAGACCTTCCGGGGCGCGGACGCTGTTTTTACGATGGTACCTCCAAACATGAATGCCGCTGACTGGAAAGCCTGGATCGCCGGAATCGGCAAGAATTATGTGGCGGCCATCAAAGAATCGGGCGTCAAGCACGTGGTGAACCTGAGCAGCATCGGCGCCCATATGGTCGATAAATGCGGTCCGGTCAGCGGACTATCGCAGGTTGAACTGGCCATGGACGAAATGGCGGGGGTAAACGTCCACCATCTGAGGGCGGGCTACTTTTACACCAATTTTTTGACCGCTATCGGCCAGATCAAAAATCAGGGAATTCTGAGCGGCAATTACATGCCTGATGCCCCGATGGTGCTGGTGCATCCGGCAGACATCGCCGATATCGCCGCAAAGGCACTCAAGGATGAATCGTACCTCGGCAGAGGCTTCAGCTACATCGCCAGCGACGAGAAAACCCCGGCTGAAATCGTCACCATGCTCGGCAAGGCAACGGGAAGGACGGATCTCAAATGGGTCGAACACGCCGACAAGGAAGAATACGACGACCTGATTGCTATCGGCCTGCCAGAGGAGGTTGCCAAAAATTATACCGAAATGGGCGCCGCCCTGCGGTCAGGAGATATGAATGCGGACTATTTTCGCAACCGCCCGGTCATGGCCGGCTGGAGAACGTTTGATTCGTTTCTGCCCGAATTTACAGCGGCCTACAACGCCTGATACGCTTCCGGGGGGGGGCTGTTGCCTCTGGCGCAGCCCCGTTCACCGGTTTGTTAAGACAATGACACCGAAACAAACGCCGCAAAGCTGCGGCGTTTGTTATTTTATCCTTCCCTCTTCCCTTGCCCACTGCACCAGCGCGGCAAGAGCGCAGGAGAGCAGCCGGGTGCGCAGATTGTCCGCTCGGCTGGTGAGAATAACCGGCACTTTCGCACCCATGACGACACCCGCCGCGTCGGCGTGGCTGATGAAGGTGAGCTGCTTGGCGAGAATGTTGCCTGCCTCGATGTCCGGCGCGAGCAGAATGTCCGCCTCACCCGCAACTTGTGAAACGATGTGCTTCTCTTTCGCGGCCTGTCGGCTGATGGCGTTGTCGAAGGCGAGCGGTCCGTCGATGATGCATCCCGTAATCTGGCCACGCTCGGCCATTTTGCAGAGCGCCGCCGCGTCGAGCGTGGCCTGCATGGCGGGGTTGACCACCTCCACTGCCGCCAGCACGGCGATTTTTGGCAAGCAGCTCTCCCCTGTTAACGCAACCCAGGCATCGACGGCGTTCCTGCAGATGTCCGCCTTGGCGCAAAGATCAGGCGAGATGTTCACGACCGCGTCGGTAACGATAAGCCACTTGTGGTATCCCGCCGTATCCATCACGTAGGCGTGCGACAGCCGGCGCTCGGTGCGCAGTCCAGAACCATGGGCAACAATCGGCCCGAGCAGTTCATCGGTATGCAGCGAGCCTTTCATGATTGCTCTGACCTGTCCTGAAACCGCCAGCTCAACCGCCTTTTCTCCTGCGGCGTGGCTGTGCGGTGTGTCGATAACCTGCCATTTCGACAGATCGATTTCCGCTTTTTCAGCGGCTTTTTCGATGCGTCCAGCTGGCCCGACAAGTACGGGAGTGATCAGCTTTTCCATCACCGCATCGGACACCGCAGAAAGCACCTGGCTGTCAACCGGATGCACCACGGCGGTCACAAGCGGTGGGAGTGAAGAGCATTTTTCGATTACGGCATGGTAGCGGTCGTGAGGATGAACCTGAATTTCCGGCGGTTCATCGCTTGTAAAAGCGTGGTTTCTGTCGCTCATGGCGTCGGATCATTGGTTACGCAGAATGCATAAAAGAATATACGCAATGCAAGCATCGCCTACCCAGCTTGTCGCAAGTATTCACAAACGTTATTGCGTGGGCTGTGGCTCATGTGGCAACTCTTGTTAATTATTGGCATATGACCAATATTTCACTATATTAATGGCCTTACGTCTTCTAATGCCTTCGGGCATTAACCATTACCAGTGATCCGAAGTGAAAAAAGTACTGATTCTTGGCGGAGGTATTGCCGGTGTTGCGGCAGCCATCGCGTTCCGCAAGCGAGGGTTCGAGGTCGAGGTGGTCTCTGACCGGGAGTTCGTCTTCATCTACCCCATCGCCATCTGGATTCCGGTTGGCACAGAGAAGTTCAAGAATGTGGCGTTTCCGCTTGAGAAGCTTGCGCGGAAGCGCGGATTTGCGTTGACGCTCGACAAGGTGACGGCCATCGACGCCAGCCGCGATTCGGTCACGCTTGAAAAAGCGGGCGTGCGCAGCGACTTCGATTTTCTGGTGATCGCCCTTGGTTTGGACAAGATGAAGCACGAAGGCATCGAGTACACCCTGTCGATCTGCGGTGCTCCAGAGCACTCGATTCGGCTGAAGGAGAAGATCGACGCGCTTGTCGAGCGAGGCCACGGCAAGATCGCCTTCGGCTTCGGCGACAACCCGAAAGACCCGAGCGGCGTACGCGGCGGCCCCGGCTTCGAGCTGTTTTTCAACCTGCACCACAAGCTGACCAAGCTCGGCATCAGGGACAATTTCGAGATGACCTTCTTCGCCCCGATGGCGCAACCCGGCGCGAAAATGGGCCAGAAGGCGCTCGACATGATGGCCGTGATGTTCAAGGCGAAGAGCTTCAAGCAGCGCTACGGCAAGAAGATAACGCGCTTCGAGCCTGACGGCGTGGTGTTCGAGGATGGCAGCAAGCTTGAGAGCGATTTGACGATGTTCATCCCCGCCGGATCAGGCCACAGCGTTTTCAAAAACTCTGATCTTCCGCTGAGCGAAGCGGGCTTCGTGAAAATCGACGATTTCTGCCGCGTGGTCGGCGTGGATAGCTGGTACGCTGTCGGCGATTCAGCGGCGCTCGAAGGGCCGGAGTGGAAAGCCAAGCAGGGCCACATCGCGGAGTTCATGGCGGAATGCGCGGCCAACAACTGCCTCGCCGAGCACTTCGGCCATCAGGAACCGATGAAGGGCTACCAGGAGCACCTGAACGTCCTCTGCGTCATGGACACCGGCGACGGCGCAGGCTTCGTTTACCGCACCGGCCACAGCGAGATGTTCATCCCGATGCCAATAGTCGGCCACTGGCTGAAAAAAGCGTGGGGGTATTATTACAAGTTGTCGAAGATGAAATATATTCCGAGGATTCCGGTGATGTGAGTTGAGATTGGAAGATTGACGGGAAGGAGACGAATGACGTGATCCCGAATTTCAGAGTGGTTGTTTCAAAAGGTGTGCGCCAAAGAAAATCTGAGTCTGTATTCGATTGTCATTCTGAACGGAGCAACGCGAAGTGAAGAATCCATCTTATGTTGAACGAAAGATTCTGGAATTTTCGCTATGATCAGAATGACATCGGAAACAGCCATACTCAACCAATGAGTCATACCTTTGGCGAGAGTAGTAGTAATAGAGTTTGAAGTTATTTTACTTATTCTCTATCATTATCCGACTTGTATTCATTCTTGAATTTAAGACCTTTTGACAAATATTCACGCTGGTAGTCAACCACAAATTTTGATATTTCATACTCCCCCGCTTCCAACTTAGCTATGTAATACCACCAAAAGTCAACATTATTAAATAGCTGTTTTACCTGTGCTTTTTTACATACTGTAAAAGCTATCGTCGTGGCGGTCTCTTTTTGTTGGCTTTTTGTTTGGAGATACTCTTGTGTTTTATAATAACAGTGTTTGGCTAACCGAATACAGTCCTTAGCAGCAACGTCACGAACAAGTTCTTTTAGCTTTTTTATTTCTCTGCTTTCATAATCTACATCTGTATACATAGATGGCTCTCTGCCATATTTTAGAGTTATCATAAGATCAATAATTCCTTGCAACTCCTTTTGAAGGTCTCCGTGGGATAAAATTGATGCATAAAATGCTGCATCAATTTTGTTAGAATGATTTTCTAAGGAACTTCTAATTTTTTCCGCAACAGCCGAGTCGCTCAGGTTTCTCCCTTGTGAGTCAAATGCAATAAAAGATTTGCCTATTTCTTCAATAACAGCGACACCAATAAAATACGCCCTTGCCAAATGCCCTTAGCTTAGTAATATCTGCCCCTCCTTAATCAAATCTTTTGCATTTTCAAGTGCTGTAAAACAGTACTCAATTTAATAATTCAGCAGTATAACGAAATGAATTTGGCATTTGCAACTTACTCATTGAGTCACTCAATAATATTTATATGTTTTGTACGTAAAAAATTTTGAAAAACCTGTCATTCTGAACGAAACAAAGTGAAGTGAAGAATCCAGTCGGTACACCTGTGAGCTTTCTCAAAGACGCTGGATTCTTCGCTTCGCTCAGAATGACAAGTTATAAAAAACAGTCTCACATTTTCGTTTTTTCAATAAAGAACCCCGCCGCAAGCAGCGGGGTATGAAATCATCTTTTAAGCGCACTTTCCCGAAGCAAGCTTCGGGAAATGAGACCCAGAGAGATTCAATCTTCAACCTTAAAATCCGCCCATAAATAAAAAAAGCAGCCCCGCGCGAGTCAGAGCTGCTTTTTGTCTCTTTGTTTCCTGACGCTTACTTCTTGTCGGGAACCGGGCGTTCCGGCGTGACGGCGTAGTTGATCAGGTAGTCGTAGAGCCTGATGAGGCGCGCGTTCTGGTTGTTCTGGTCGATCCAGTGGCCGATCATGCCAATGGTGCGGGCCAAAACGAAGAAGCCGTTGAGCGAGTGCTCCGGGAAGCCGAGGTCCATGAGAATGCAGCCTATGGTGCCATCAACGTTCAGGATCAGGTTATCCTTCTTGGCCGTCGTGATCTTCTCGACTTCAAGCGCGTAGTCAAGGCACGGGGTGTGCTGCGACGTTTCGTTCTTCACGTAGCTGACGAGGTACTTCACGCGCTGGTCAGGATTCCTGAGGCTCTTGACCCTGTGGCCGATGCCGGGAACCGGGCCGACGTTCTTCTTCATCCAGGCAAGGAAGCCGGGGATGTCGTTCGGGTAATCCTTCACGCCCATCTTGAAGTATTTACCGGCGTTGGTCACGGCACCGCCGAAACGCGGGCCGATCATGGTCATGCCGGCCGATACTGCCTGCGGCATGTCGATACCGGCGCAGGCGGCAAGGATCGAGCCATAAGCGCCAGACACTGCCGGACCGTGGTCAGCGGAGATCATGATGATGCGCTTGATGATCTCAGACTCCTCGCGAGTCGGGAGCTTCTTGCTCCAGAGCAGACCGATGACATCCTCGATGCCATAGCCTTTCGAGCAAAGCTCCGAAGCGGCATAACCGGCATAGCGAGGCTCTTCGCCACGGTCGTCGGAGATGGTGGTGCGGATGAGCGGTTCGACGACCACTTCACCCTGCTTCATAACCTCCTGAACGCTCGGCGGCAGCTCGGGCAGCAGCGCCTCGTCGATTTCAGACTCCGGCTTGATGGCGCCGGAAGCGAGTAGTTCTTCGTAAACCTGCTTGATGGCTTTGCTGAGACCGCCGAAGGTGTCGGGCACGATTGCGCCAGCTTCACGCAGGGCGTTCATCTTGGAGCGGGCAGAGCCAGCACCCTTTTTCCCCTCTTTCGCGCCAGCGTGACCAAACTTCATTCCCTGAGGCAGAACCTCCTGGCAGGTACCGCCGATAGCGGCGATAAGACGGATGCGGCGCGGTTCGGCAGCCAGCCACTCGGCAGCTTCCTCTTCAAGGCTGCCGCCCACCTCGCCGATCAGAACGACCGCCTTGGTTGCGGGGTCATTCTCGAACATTTCGAGGTAGGTGACGAAGTCGGTGCCCGGATAGGCGTCACCGCCGATAGCCACAGCCGAGGTGATGCCATCACCGTTCTGGGCGCAAAGCCACATTGCCTCGTTGGAGAGGCCGCCAGACTTGGTCAGAACACCGAACGAACCCTGACGATAGAGGTTGCAGAGTTTCAGGTTGCGGTACTCGCCACCGATCACACCGAGACGACACTCGCCAGCGGACATGACGCCGATCGACGACGGGCCGTTCAGCATCTTGCCAAGTTTCTGGGCAAGTTTTTTCAAGCGTTTGGCATCCTTTTCCGGAACACCTTCGGTGATCATCGAGACCAGCTTGATGTTTGGGGATTCGAGTGCTTCCATCGCGGCCTGGGTTGCTCTCGATGCGCCGAGGTAGATGAGGGCGGTGTTGATTTCCGGGTGCTCATTGAGAGCTGGAGCCAGAGACGAATAGACGGTAACGTTCTTGAGTTCGCCACCGCGGAAGATTTCTTTCTGCTGCCCTGCTTCGGGCGGATACACGAAAGCCTGGACGGTCAGCGGACGGTTGATCAGGTAGTCGAACTGGGCCATGCGTTTTGCCGCATTGACGCCAGCCACACCACCAATGATGACTGCCCGGGTATCTTTATTTGCGAGAATGCTCACGGTTCAATCAAAGTTTAATGAGTTGCTGTATTCTTTAATTTCAAGGCCTTGGAAGGACATCCCTCAAGACTTCAGAGCCATGTCGACAATGTCGGTCATCGGCATGCTGCGGTCGTAGACGTGGATATCGAAGCCTTCCTCTTGGAGCTGCCTGATGGCTGCAAGACCCTGGGCCTCGTTCGGACCGCCGCGGCGCACCCAGATTTTGACGCCTTCGAGGTAGCCTTTGGACTTGCTCTCGCGGAAACCGTTGATGATACCGCTGAAGGTTGCCTTCACGTCGGTGAAGTTGGCGATAGCGCCGCCGACGATGATGTGCTTGATGTTGGGCAAACGGCAGATCGTTTCAGTAAGCGCTTCCACGGCCCAGTCGGCCGGGTCGCCCGAGTACTCTGCATAGTTGGCAATGGTGCCGCCGCGAGCTACAACCGCGTCGGCATAGAACACCGATGCGCCGCCACCTGCGGTCAACAGGGCGATTTCACCGCCGGGAACCTCGACAAACTTGACCGAACCTTTGATTCGGGAGTCGATGTCCATGATCTGCTGCTCGGCTTCGGTGAACGGGCGGCCAATTTCGGAAACCGGCTTGAAATCCCAGTCGGCGTGACGGAAACGGGCATCCCAATCGACGTTCATCACAGCGTCGAGCGCAGCAAAACGCATATCGCTCTTGCGGATGACCAGCGGGTTGATTTCGATGGACTGCGCGTCCTCATTGTCGAAGCAGAGGACGAGGCGCGAGCAGATTTTGCCGACGCGCTCGGCAATTTCGCCTTCGAAACCAGCCTCGACAGCCAGTTCGGTGAGGCGCTCGATGGAGGGATTCTCGTCGAGAGGAATCTGGATGCGGCGGACGCTGTCCCAGTTATCCTCGATATCGACACCGCCATGTTTGGAAATCAGTAACTCGGCACCATCCCTGTTGCCGATGATGGAGACATAGAATTCTGCGTCATGATCGAGCATTTCTGCCACAATGACCTGGCGAACTTCAGCCGTACCAACTTTGGCGCCCAGCATCTCCCTGGAGGCCTGGATCGCCTCTTCGAGATTGAGTCCGATTTTGACAAGACCAAGCTTGAACCGGCCGCCGATAGCTTCGTGAGCCTTGATAACAAGTTTCGATTCACGCAGCCATTTATTAGCTTCACCAAGCTGTGCAAGACGTTCAGGGTCCATGATGACAACATAGTTTGGTACAGGAATGCCCCACTTGTTGAACAACTTCATGGCTGGCCCTTCAAGAATTTTAGCCATGCTCTATCTGTTTATGATTATCGGGTAATTATACGAAAAGAAAAGTACAAAGTCTGAATATAACTATATTCACATTGGTTACAAGGCTGTTAAGCGCGTTAATTCTCAGTAAACGATAATTTTTTCTTATGAACGACTTCACTTTCTGGTGGCAACATCTTCCTTCCCAGATGAATCCCGTTATTTTTTCGGTGGGAAGCATCGCCATCCGCTGGTACGGCACTATGTACATCGTGGCATTTGGCCTTGTATATCTGCTCTCCCGCTATCGGATCGCCACCGAAAAGCTCCCGTTCGACAAGACCTTCCCTGGTGACGCCCTGACCTGGGCGATGGGCGGTGTGCTCATCGGCGGACGGGTCGGCTACATACTCTTTTATGGATTTGACTGGTTTCTGCAGGATCCGATCGGCACGTTGATTCCGATCCACTTCGGCAGCGGAACCTGCGCCTTCTCCGGCATCAACGGCATGTCGTTCCACGGCGGCCTGATCGGCGTAGCTATTGCTCTGTGGCTTTTCACCCGAGCACACAAGGTGGCTTTCCTCAAGACCGTCGATCTTTTCATTCCTGCCCTGCCGCTTGGTTACACTTTCGGGCGACTCGGCAACTTCATCAACGGCGAACTCTATGGCCGGGTGACCACCTCCCCCATCGGCATGTATTTTCCCGGTGCACCGACCGTAGCGCTGCGTCATCCTTCTCAGCTTTACGAAGCATTTTTCGAAGGCATTGTGCTCTTCATCATCCTCTGGTCGATCCGCAAAAAAGCCCCATGGCCCGGCTACCTCTCCGCCCTCTATCTCATCGGTTACGGCACGGTACGTTTCTTCATCGAATTCTTCCGCGAACCCGACCCCCAGCTCGGCTTCGTTTTCCTTAACTTCTCAATGGGCCAGGTACTGTGCGTTATGATGATAGCCGTTGGGTTTGTGATTCTGTCAGCATCGAAGCAGCGAGCAGCAAATGCTGATGTTGCTGGAGGCGGGCAGAAGTAGAGAGGATGTTTGATTTTGTCATTCGTCGCCTTGGAAAGACGGGGCGACGAATAGAAATAATATTATTTCTATTATTTATTAGATAATATCCCGAAATCCTCATCACCATCAATTTCAAATCTATTTTCCATCGGCACTTCATCATACCATTGCATACCATCTTTCCATATGCTTGCAACTATCATTTTGTTATTTATCGAAACAAATCTAATTCCAATATCAATACAGGCATCTCTAAAAAGTGTCATGAGCGGCCCAAGTGCAAGGCGGACGGAGCGCAGAAACCGGAGTGTACGCAGAGTACATGATGATTTCTAGCACCGACCAACGCAGCAATCGGGACGCAAAATAAGTTTTTAGAGGCGCCCAATACTTGAAATAATAGCCTTTCTGCAAACATCAGTCAAATCTGGAGGCAATAAAACATTATAATGCTTTCCATTCAATAACTTTTTCTCAATTCGATCATTTACTTTTTATAACATCATAAGACTTGCGCACATATTCTGTCTCGCTGTCATATGACTCTATTATCGAATGTTCAAGCGCATATTTTTCACCACCAACTTGAAAAACACAATCCACATCTTTGTTATCGTTATTCATATCATCTAGATAACAAATATCTGCAATTGGGTCAAACATCCCATAAAGCTGTTTACATGTATTGATGGCGAACTGTATTGCATTGTGTTCGTTTGATCTTTTCATATGTATTGATGATTTATAAAAAAACACAAAACAATAATATTTAATTCTTCCAACTCACTCCGCCGTCACAACTAACTCCTCACTCTTCCCAAAACACCTCCGGCGGATGATGAGGGTGACGATGATCGTGCTCATGGCCGTCGAGCCGACCAGCATGAACATGACGACAATCTGGTAGCGGATGGCGATGAGCGGGTCGGCTCCGGCGAGAATCTGGCCCGACATCATGCCGGGGATGAAGACGAGGCCCACGCCCATCATGGCGTTGATCGAGGGTATCATGCCCGCCTTGACCGCCCCTTTGAAAATGTCGCGGCTCGCCTCCTTGTAGTTCGCGCCGAGGCAGAGCTTCATTTCGACCACCTCCCGCTGCTGGCGCATCTGCGAGAAGAGGCGCTCAATGGAGATCGCCAGCGCGGACATCGAGTTGCCGATCACCATGCCCGCCGTCGGAATAAAGTAGCGCGGCTCCCACCACGGATGCACGCCGATGACCAGCCACGAAACGAAGAGCGCCGTGAGAAAGTAGCTCGACAGCATCGTCAGGAAAGTCGGCACTTCGTAGGCAATCTGCTTCTCCTTCACCCGCCCGCGCACGATGAACACCGCCGAAAACACCATCACCACAAAAATGCCGAGCGTTAGCCAGAGGTTCTGCGCCCCGAAAATGAAGGTCAGTGCGTAACCCATCAGGAAGAGCTGAGAAACCGTGCGGATGGTGCCGATGGTGATATCCTTGTTCAATCCGAGCTTCTGAATGAACGAGGTCGCTTGAGCGACAAGAATGAAAAGCAGCGCCAGCAGAAGCTGCGGAATGGAAATTTCGATGATCGGGTTCATGCGCATTCGAGGTTTCCGTTGCGGAAAATGCAGCTTCGCGCCTGTGGGAAGCTTGGGCGATAATCGCTGTGCGTGACGATGAGTACCGTTTTGCCCTCCTTGGTGTTAAGCCGCTCGACAATCGAGAAAACCATTTCGGCGCTTTCGGTATCAAGTGCTGAGGTCGGCTCGTCAAGCAAAAGCACATCCGGCTCGGTCAGAATGGCGCGCATGATCGACAGGCGCTGCTTCTGCCCTACCGACAATTTATTGGCCGACTGATCAAGCTTGACATCTTGGAGGTAAAAAGCGTCGAGCATCTGCTTCAGCGTCGCATCATTTGGCGCACTTTTCTGCTTGCCCTGCGCGAAGGTAAACGGAAGAAGCAGGTTGTCGCGGATCGTACCGTCGATCATCTGCGGAATCTGCGGAACATACGTCACTTTTGAGCGCAGTTCAGAGGGCGTAATCTCCGATACATTCCGTCCCTTGAACATGATCGAACCCGCACGGGGTGTATTCAAGCGGCAGATAAGGCGCAAAAGTGTTGACTTGCCGCTTCCCGAGGCTCCCTTGATGATGATGAACTCCCCCTTGCCGACATTGAGCGACAGATGTTCGAACACCGGCGGCCCATCTTTGTCATAGCCGAACGAAAGCTCTCTGAGTTCAAGAAGTTTTGTCATCGATAATTCTGTTTTGGGATGGCCCGGAGGGGCTGCGATTGTTGAAAAGATCGGAACTTATTTTGTTATTTACTAAAGCAACGAATTGACCAGCAACCTCATCCCTATCCGAATCATGAAAGCCCCTGAAGAACGGCTCGGCTCCTTTTACCTCGGCGCTGAATATGACCTGCAATCGGGTGCTCGACTTGAGCAACCGGTGCATTACGATGCCCGCGACCTGACCACCCATGCGGTCTGCGTCGGCATGACCGGCAGCGGCAAAACCGGCCTCTGCATCGACCTGCTCGAAGAGGCGGCACTCGACAAGGTGCCGGTGATCCTCGTTGATCCGAAGGGCGACATGACCAATCTGCTTTTGCAGTTTCCCGATCTCTCACCCGAAAATTTCCTGCCGTGGATCGACCAGGACGAGGCGCGTCGCAAAGGCAAGAGTCCCGAAGAGTTTGCCGCCGCAACCGCCTCGATGTGGAAAAACGGGTTGGCCGACTGGGGTATCGCTCCGGAGCGTATCCGGCAACTCAAAGCCGCTGCGGAATTTACAATCTACACGCCCGGCTCCGACGCGGGCATTCCGGTGAACATCCTCGGCAGCCTCGCCGCTCCCAAACTCGATTTCGATGCTGAGGGCGAAGCGATCCGCGAACGCATCACCGGAACGGTCAGCGCCCTCTGCGGCCTGGTCGGTATCGACGCCGATCCGGTCAAAAGCCGCGAGTCAATTCTGCTCTCCGGCATCTTTGAGCACTTTTGGCGGGCGGGTGCGGATCTCGACCTTGCTTCGCTGATCGGTTCGATCCAGAACCCGCCAATGCGGCAGATCGGCGTGTTCGATGTCAACACCTTCTACCCCGAAAAGGAGCGCTTCGAACTGGCCATGTCGTTCAACGCGCTGCTCGCCTCACCGTCGTTCCAGAGCTGGCTCTCCGGCCAGGCGCTCGACATCGCCTCTATGCTCTACACCGCCGACGCGCGGCCACGGGTCGCGATCTTCTCGCTCGCGCACCTGCCGGAGAACGAGCGGATGTTCTTCGTGACGCTGCTGCTCGAAAACGTGCTAACCTGGACACGCGCGCAGCAGGGCACCGCCAGCCTCCGGGCGCTGCTCTACTTCGACGAGGTGTTCGGCTACCTGCCGCCGGTCTCCCAGCCGCCATCGAAACGCCCGCTCATGACGATGCTCAAGCAGGCGCGCGCATTCGGCGTGGGATGCATACTGGTGACGCAGAACCCGGTCGATCTGGATTACAAGGCGTTGACCAACACCGGCACCTGGTTCATCGGCAAATTGCAGGCCGAGCGCGACAAGGCGCGCGTGCTCGAAGGGCTGAAAAGCGCCATCAGCGAGGCCGGTGGTTCGGACGCCGGGTTTGATTTCGACACGGTCATCAGCAAGCTTGGCAACCGGGTTTTCCTCATGCACAACGTGCACGAAGATCGCCCGGTGATCTTCCAGACCCGCTGGGCGATGAGCTTCCTCTCCGGCCCGATGACCCGCCCGCAGATCAAGACGCTCATGGCCGGACGCAAAAACGGCTCGCCCGCTGAACCTGCGACAGCTTCGCCAAGCCCCGCGTCGCCAGCCATCGCTGAAACTCCGGTGGCGGCGAGCGCAGCAAAAGCGATGCTTTCGGGCTATTCAGCCGTTCCGCCGGGACTCGACCCGTCGATCAAGCAGCTCTTCGTGCCCGCCACCATCGATCCGGCAACGGCGCTCGCCAAGCGTTCCAAGGGATCGCCAGCGTCGGCGAAACTACTCTACGAACCGGCGCTCATCGGCTGCGCTTCGGTCGATTTCGTGGACGCCAAACGCGGCATCAGCCAGAACCGCCGTGTCGTGCTCGCCTGCACGGAGATCGACGTCACGGGCAATCCCGACTGGGAGAAAAGCCAGGTTCTCGCCACAACGCAAGACCAGCTTTCGGATCGCCCGGACTCGCGAGCCGCCGGATTTGCGACGCTGCCCGAAACGCTCGGGAACGCCCGCAAGCTCTCGGCGTGCAGCCGCTCCCTGTCCGACTTTCTCTACCGGCGCGAACGCCTGCCGCTCGCCATCCATCCGGCCACAGGTCTCTTCCGCTCCGAGGGTGAAAACGAGCGCGATTTCACCATTCGCCTACAGCAGGCAGCGCGCGAACAGCGCGACCGCGAGGTTGATGCGCTCGAAAAGAAATATGCCGTCCAGCTTGAACGCATCGCGGAAAAGATCAGGAAGGAGGAGCGTGAGCTGGCGCAGGATGAGACCGAACATCAGAACCGGAAAACCGGTGAACTGATCGGACTTGGCGAAACCATGCTCGGCTTCTTCCTCGGCAGGAAAAGCACCCGGGGTATCAGCAGCGCAATCAACCGCCGCCGCATGACGGCCAACGCAAAAGCAGATGTCGAGGAATCGATCGAGACAATCGACGAGCTGAAACGCCAGCAGGAAGAGATCGAAACCGAGTTGAAAGAGCGGGCCGCCGAAATAGCCGCGCGCTGGGAACATCCCGAATCGGTGCTGACGACCGAAGAGATCGTTCCACGGCGAAGCGACGTGGTGGTTCAGATCGTGACCACCGGATGGCTTCCCTTCTGGCAGGTCACGCTTGATGCGGCTACGGGAGGCGGAACGCTCTTTGTGCCAGCGTACGAAACGGTGGACGCCTCGTAAAACTTACGCCTCGTTGCCGCGCTGTTTCCAGATCAGATCGCGGAAAAAGAAAAGCGCGGCCACGGCGAGTGTCAAGAAAGCGGCGGACCAGACGGGCATCGAAAAGCCCGAGCCGCCCTGGTACATCCACCAGCCGCCGAAGAGAAAGAAAACGACGGAAGCACCGATGCTGATCGCCTTTTCGGGCAGATTCTTGCCCATCATCCGGCCCACGATGACGGCCAACCCGTCCGATACCACCATACCAAGAGTCGAACCGAGCCAGACCGGAAGAAATGGGTTTGTGGTAGCGAGGCTGATCGTGGAGAGCATGGTTTTGTCGCCAAGCTCTGCCATGAAAAAGGTCGAAAAAACCAGCCAGAAGGGATTGACGCCGGTTTTGCACTCCCCCGCCTCGTCGTCGTCGAGGCTGTCGCCGCGTAGCGTCCAGAAGCCAAAAATGATGAAAGAGATACCCGCGATGAAAGCGATCCAGTCGCCCGGCAGAAGACCACCAACAAACCAGCCGATGCCCGCCGAAAAGACATGCACGGCAAGCGTCGCCCAGAAAATGCCCCACAGCACGACGCGCGTGTTGTAGCAGGTTGCAAGCGTCAGCGCCACAAGCTGGGTTTTATCGCCCAGTTCGGCGAGGAAAATCATGACGAGGGAGAGCCAGAATGCGTCCATACAAAAAGATCGGTGTTATTTGATTGCCGGTTATTTTTGGGGCACAAAATATTCCAAAAAGAGGCAATCTCCTACACTTCAAACGCGGCATTCACCCTTGCACGGTCTTCGCCAGCTCATCCGTATTGATTCCCTTCAGGCGCAACTGCTCAAGCAGTTGCCGATAGGTAGCGTCATCCATGTACGGCGTTCTCGACAAAACCCAGCAGCGCGTTGCGGAAGGATTCGACACCAGCGCCCACGAGTAGTCTTCGGCAAGCCCGATAACCCAGTAATCGGCTTTGATATACCTGAAAAAAGTGACAATCAGCTTGGCGTTGCCACTGCCCTCAACCGGCACGGCGGTCGCCCTGATTGACTTCTCCCGGCCATTCCGCTTGCACGAGTTGCGCACCATTACCATGCCTTTCGCGGCGTCAAGCGTGTACTCGGCTTTCGTGCTGGCACAGCCGCGCTGCTGCTTGCTCGGTATGGAGGCGATCTCATACCAGGTGCCGCAGTATTTCATAACATCGACCTCTGGTACGGTTTCCGGCCCGGTGGGCTGGAAATATTTTCGGATAAGATTTCTGAACATGGCTGAAACAGTGAGTGGTTTTGTCGAAACAGTTATACATCAATAAACCGGCGCAGGTAACGGCAAAGTTTCACATGCTAACCATTAACGAGCTCGTAGCGACTTGAAAGCATTGGTATTGTCGAGGTTTTTCAATAGCATTCAGGCATGAACGAACATCAAGCCAATACTGTTATCATGCCGAATATTCGTATTGCAGAACCCGCTGACATCGAGGCGTGCACCCGATTGCTGAATGTTCTTTTCAGCCAGGAACATGAATTCACGCCCGATCTGAAAAAACAGGAGGCCGGTCTCGGTATGATCATCGGCAACCCGTCAGCTGGAACGATCTTCGTCTGTGAAGCAGACGGGAACATCATTGGCATGGTCTCGCTGCTGAACCTGGTCAGCACGGCACTGGGGAAAAAGGTGGCAATGCTCGAAGACATGATCGTCGATCCGGCCTGGCGAAATCAAGGCATTGGCGCCATGCTGCTCGACTACGCCTGCCGCTGGGCGCAGGAGAATGGCTATGGCAGGATCACGCTGCTGACCGACGGCGACAACCTGTCGGCCCAGCGTTTTTACGAGACGCACGGTTTTGTGCGCTCAACGATGATGGCATTCAGAAAACAGCTATAATTCGAGAGGATAAAAGCTCATGAACGTCAAAGAGAGCGAACAGGCACAAGCCGACCAGCAGGCATGGATATGTGCCGAATGCGGCTACATTTATGACCCAGCAGAGGGCGATCTCGAAACGAACATACGCCCCGGAGTGCCGTTCGACAAGCTGCCGGAGGATTGGGCCTGCCCGGTCTGTAATCACCTGAGAAACCAGTTCACCGTATTCATTTCACAACTCTGAACATCAAAAACCAACAGCAGCATTATGGAACAGTGGAAATGCACGATCTGCGGATACATCTACAGCCCCGAAACCGGCGACCCCGAAGGAGACATTCCTGCCGGAACATCGTTTGAATCACTCCCCGACACCTGGATGTGCCCCATTTGCGGCGCAGGAAAAGAGGATTTCACGAAAGTGTGATTGGAGTCGCATAACTCTACTTTGTCATCGGAATCACTATCGTTTTCGAAATCGATTGTTCAATGCAATGACGCTCGATGACGATTTCGATAGCGATTTCGATTCAGACGCCTTCCCCTTGAAATAACATGGACGTCCCTGTTGTCACTCCATCTTGTTTTCCACCGAGCGGCTGGTCGCGATGGCAGCAGCTTTTCCGGCGGGATAGAGGCTTACGAGCAAAGCAAAGAGAATAGCGGCGGCTCCGACGGCGAAGAAGTCTCCGGCTTTCATGCTGACGGGGTAGGCGCTGATGATGAAGGCGCTTTTCGATGGGAGCTGCACGATGCCCCACAGCTCCTGCGCTTTGCAGATGAGCCAGGCCAAGAGCGAGCCAAGCGCCGTGCCGACAAGCCCCGTCAGCCCGCCTTCGACGATGAAGATCGTCATGAATTGCGGCCGTTCGAGGCCGAGGCAGCGGAGATAAAAGAGTTCGTGGCGCTTGTCAATGACCGTCATCGCGAGCGATCCGGCGAGGCTCAGAAGAGCCACCAGAATCACCAGCATCAATACGGCGAAGCTGGCCCACTTTTCAAGCTGCATCACGGCGAACATGTCGCGGTGCCGCTCTCCCAGCGTCAACACACGCAACGTTTTTTCCTGATGGGTTGCCGAAATCCATTCTCGCAGTCGAGCTTCGAGCGTTTCGTCGCTCACCCCGGCCTTGCCCCGGATGTCGATGCCAGAGTAGCGCTCACGACCGAAAAGCAGAATGTTCTGGGCCATTTCGACTGGCGCGAGCACGTAGCGGTCGTCGAACAGCTTTTGCAGCGAAAAGCTGCTTTGCACCCGCGCGTCGCTCATCGAGAGTGCGGGCATCAGCTCCGGTTGCCAAAGAGCTTGCAGACCTGCTGAAATCAGCTCCGGGCTGAAGAGCCGCACCGGTTCATCAGGGTAAAGCCGTAGCCTTTCGGCAAGCAGGTTGCCTGCCGAGATTCCGTCTTTGGAAAAATAGGGCTGTGTGGTTAAGGTCTTTTTCATCAGAGAGCGCTGCGCCTCGGCGGTCAGCCCGCGAACCATGATCAGCTCGCTCTTGCCCGACGCGGTGATGATCGTCTGCCCCTCTGCGAAAGGTTGCGCGGTTTCAACGCCATCGAGTTGGGCAATCGCCGCAAGCAGCGAGTCGCTCACCACGAGCGAGCGGCCCTGCGCAGGCACGATCTGCACCGGGCCTTCAACGGCCACGAAAAGATCGCGGGCCAACTTCTGGAAGCCGTTCAGCACGCTCATCACAACCAGCAGCGTCGAGACGCCGACCACGATCCCGGCAAGACTGATGCCGGAAATGATATTGATCACCCGAAACCGCTTGCGCGCGAAACTGTAACGTCTGGCTATCCAGATACCCGCTTTCATCGTTTTTTCCTCACGTGGTCAGTGCGGTTGCGGGCCGAAGCGAGGCGGCAACGCGTGATGGAATGAAAGCGAAAAGCAGCGTCAGCAACGCCACGCCCGCCGACACCGTGAGGTATTGCAGCGGATCGATTTCGAGCGGCACGTGGCGAATGAAATAGCTCTTTTCCGGCAGCGTAATGAGATGGAAATGCAGCTCGAAAAGTGACAGGCCAAGCGCGAGAAGGTTGCCCAGGCCAATGCCGACCAGCGAAATCATGAACGCCTGTCCCATAAACACCATGCTCACGGCGCGAGGTTCAAGACCAAGCGCGGTCAACATGCCGATCTCCCTCGTTTTTTCGATGATCAGCACGAGCAGCGTCGAAACGATGTTGAACACCGCCACGACCGTGATGGTGATGATGAGCAGCGGCATGATGTTTTTCTGAAGCTTGAGCCACTCGAAAAGGTTGGCGTAGCGCTCGTAAACCGTGTAGGAGTAGAAGGGATAGCCGAGCCTCGACGCGACGGTTGCCGAAATCGCCTGCAGATCGCGCAGGTTGGCGACATTGGCCTCGTAGCCCGAAATCATGCCGGGATGGTAAAGCTGCTGAAGTCTGCCAAGATCGGCGAACGCGATGATGTCATCGAATCCTTCGGTGAGTCCGGTATCGTAGATGCCTGCAACTTGCGCAACATGCAGGTCGAGGCTCGACAGCAGCTCCACGACGCTCTCCTTGCCGGCGATGCCGGATGCACCGTTTTTCCCCGCAATGCCGACGACCATCAGCCGGTCACCCGCTTTGACGCCAAGCTTCTCGGCCAGCGTCTTGCCGAGCAGAATCGGCAGCGAGCCGTCCGCCGAAGCCGGAGCCGCTTCAAGCAGTGCCGGACCGTTCTGCAAAAAGCGCGAACTCTCACGAGGATCGATCCCCTGAATCATCGCCGGAGCAATGTTCCCGCCTGCACCACCACTTCTGGCGCGGCTCCGGAACATCACATTTATGTCAAGAAATGGCGAAACCGAAACGATACCCGGCACGCTTTTCAGCGTCTGAAGGTCGCGGCGCGTTTCGAGAAACAGGCGCTCGTCCGGCTGGCGCACCTGAAGATGCGAGGAGAAACTGATAAGCTTGCCCTCGATCACCGACGCAAATCCGTTGACAATAGAGAGCGTCAGAATCAGTGCCGCCGTGCCCACAGCGATTCCAACCACCGCCGCCAGTACGATAAACGTCGGCTTCGACAACGACCGGGGCTTGAAGGCAAATCGCCTGGCAATGTAGAACTCGGCTTTCACTGAGTAGTCAATGGCGTGGATGATGAATCATGGTTCAAGAGAGGACTCGCCTCCCTTTTAATGCAGGGGAAGATAAGAATTTCTGGGTATGTGGAGTGGATTGTGCAGTAAAGATTGGGAAGGAGTTCGACGGCTGGAGCGGAATTGTAAAGGTCTTGGAGCAAAAGGTGATTTAAGGGATGTTGGAAATCCGGATTGTAAGGACAGTGACTCACAAGCCAAACCGAGTTATCCACCCACTACCGATCCGCCGACTCTTCTTTTATAATCTCCCTCGTAAATGCCAAAACCATATTTTTTCCTGATGACTTTGCTTTGTAAAGAGCTTTATCAGCATTAACAATCAGCGAAGTACCGTCAGTGGCGTCATCGAGCCATGAGGCAACGCCGATACTTACCGTCAGTTGTCCACCGGGCCGGTTGCTTTCATACTCGAACGGTTCGTTGCAGATGATGCTGCGCAGGCGCTCGGAAATCTCCAGCGCCGTTGCCCGGTCAGTCTTCGGAAACAGCACGGCGAATTCGTCCCCCCAAACCTCGATGGAATGTCAGTCATGCGACACTCCTCCCTGATAATTTCGGCGATTCTCGCCAGCACCCTGTCTCCGGCAACGTGCCCGTAGCGGTCGTTATAGTTCTTGAAGTTGTCGATGTCGATCATGGCGAGCGCGATGTCGCCGTTGAAGCGCCTTGCCCGTTCGACATCGATGATGAGATGCTCCTTGAAGTGGCGATAGTTGTAAAGATTGGTCTTTTCATCGAGGATGTACAACTCGTCGAGCTTGCGGTTTTTCTCCTCGATGTCATGGCACATGCTCGCGACCGATTCGCTGACGGAGCGCATTTCAGCGGATGGATCCTCGGCGTTCAAAAGGGTTTCAGCAGCTTCGGCGGTATCGTGCAGACTTTCGGAGAGATTGCAATTCAACAGGGCAAGCCGCTCTGAAAGTTTATGAAGCGGAATGATCGAGCGTCGGTAGCTAGAGATGATAAACCTGCCGCCAGCCAGCACAACAACGATCAGCAAAAGCGTAATGAACACGAGATAGTAATTCAGGCTGGCCGTAAGCCGAGCGTTTTCATCGGTGATCTTCGCGCTCAGGTTTGCGATCATGCCATCCATATCGACAATCATGAGCTGAAGCGATTCCCGGCTGACTGGCATGGCAAGTGGCTTGCGGTGCCTTAGCCACTGGTTGAGCATGCTGCCCGGCTGCACCTCCGCGCTGCGTCCGATTTCAGAAAAGCGGGCGCACTCAACCCGAAGCTTTGACTGAATATCAGCCTGCTTGTCAAGCGAAAGATGCTCATCCCCGAAAAGCTGCTCGATCGACGAAATTCTGGTGCGGCATTCGACCAGCCTCATGCGCAACGCCTCGTCTTCACTGATCTGATGAAGACGAGAACTCTGGAAAGCACCGAACCAGGCGGTTCCTCCGGCAGCCAGAATCAGCGCCACAATACCGAAAATCGTTGTCAACCGGAGGAAGCCTTTTCCAGTGATGTCGCTTTCGTGTTTCATGCAGTCACTTGAGAATGATGGTGCGCACGAGCTGTTCGTATGGCGCCATGTCGCCGCGCTCGAAGAGCTTCTGCCCCTCTTTGGCGAGCCATGCGCCGAATCCTGTCGCCAGCGGGTCGTACGGATCGTAGAGATAGAAAATATCCATGGAGAGCGGATACTCGCCCGTATAAACCGTTTCGGGGGAAGCCGCCACCGGCTTGCTGCCCGCACCGGCGCTCACCGGCACCGCTTTGATGCTGCTGCCATATCCACCGGAACGCAACGCCGCCGCGTAGGCGGGCAGCGTCATGACGGCAGCGGCGTTACGGTCGTCACGCACACGATTCAGGAGGCGCGGAAGATCAGGTTCGGCGGTAGCGTCCAGCGCATCCGTTCTACCGAAGAGCATCTCCGAAAGCAAAGCGCGTGCCCGCAGGTTGCTGCCGTCGAGGCAGGCGACGATTTTTCCCGGCGATCCGCCGAGCGATTTCCAGTCGGTAGCCTGGCCGGAAAACACCGCTTTCAGATCGGAAACCGAGACAGAACGGACAGGATTGGCCCGGTTGACGACAAACACGAGCGCATTGCGGGCAACCGGTTGTCGTTTGACGGGATGCTTCAGCGTGGAGAGTAGCGAATCCTCACGAGCTGAGAGTGCGCCCTCGATGAGAGCCGCATCGACCTTCTTTTCGAGAAGCTGCAAAACCGGACGGGAAGACTCAGAGGAGCGTTTGATGGCCGCTTTGGGGTACTGGTCCGAAAATGCCTCTGCCTGAATTCTGGCAACGGCAATGAGTGATTGATCCACCGCCACGGCAAGCGTTCCGCTGATGGGGGTGTCGCAGGAAATGGCTGAACCAAGCGGGCTTTCCGGCGAAGGCGCACGCATCCAGAGCCAGACAGGCACAGCAATGCCTGCGGCCAGGATAAGTGCAATCACGACGTCACGGAACCGGTGATTCATGGTATTTTCTTGGGCGTTAGACTGATAATATAGACAAAACGGCCAAAACATCTGAATTGTAAACATTTCGGAAATGGCCTGTTTCTTCATGGAAATAAAGCGTGAATTCACTAACATCCACTTTTCTGAATATTTATTCACTTCGGTGAGTTCGCCTTAAAACCCTGATGAATCATATCCCGATGCAGAATAAGAAGGTTACGGTTTCGGTCATCGGCGCTTCAGGATATTCAGGAGCCGAGCTGGTGAAGCTGCTCATGAAGCATCCGGGGGTCGTCATCGAAGAACTTTATGCCCACACCCAGGCCGGGAAGCACTTCACGGAGCTGTATCCGTCGATTCCCTGCGACAAGGTTTTCCAGACCTATTCCGGACAGACGAACAGCGACATTTACTTCCTTGCCCTTCCGCATGGCGAGGCGTTGCAGCTCGTACCGGGCATCGTGGCTGCCGGTAAAAAGGTGATCGACCTTTCGGGCGACTTCAGGCTGAAGAGCACCGCCGAGCACAAACACTTTTACGGCGGCGACAAGTCGGCGGAGGATGTGCTCCAGTACGGAATGCCGGAGCTGTTCCGCGACGAAATCACTGGTTCAACGGCCATCAGCAATCCCGGATGTTACGCCACGAGCATCATCCTTGGCCTCGCTCCCCTCTTCCGTGGCGGCATGGCGGGGCTCGAGGTCGAGTCGGTCAACGTGACGGCAATTTCAGGCATATCGGGTGCGGGCAGAAGCGCGAAGCTCGAACTCTCGTTCTCGGAGATGAGCGGCAACATGCGAGCCTACAAAGTGGGCAAGCACCAGCACACGCCGGAGATCATGCAGACGCTCGGCACCTCCGCGACCAATCCTTCGTTCCGCTTCGTCTTCACGCCGGTGATCGCCCCTTACGTCCGTGGCATCTACTCGGCGCTGAACGTGCGCCTCGCCTCACCGGTAGCAATGGAGCCGATCCGCGAACTTTACGCCAGTTTCTACGCCGACGCTCCGTTCGTCAGGCTGCGCGATGGCGTAACCGAGGTGAGCCACGTCGCCTACACCAACTTCTGCGACGTCAGCCTCGCCTTCGAAAACGACGGCTCGCTGGTAATCATCACAGCCATCGACAACCTCGTGAAGGGCGCGGCGGGTCAGGCAGTGCAGAACATGAACCTGATGCTTGACTTCGACGAAACAACAGCTTTGCTGTAATTATCAATCCGTAATTGACTTTATAAAGATTGAAACCATTCGAAAAATCGATTGCCGCCGTCAAGCGCCTCGCTGCCAGAACAAGCTGGCCTGATGGCGTGACGCCGGTTGTTGCCGATTCCGCTTCGGACAACGCTTTCTGGCCTGCGGGCTTCACGCTCTCGGGCATCAACGCGGGGATCAAACCGGTTCGCAAGGATCTGATGCTGATGCTCTGCGATGAACCGGCGAGCACCGCCTCGGTCTTCACGACGAACCGTTGCTGCGCGGCTCCGGTCGAACTGTCGAAGGCCGCTTTGTCGGCATCCGGAGGTAAAATGCGTGCGGTCATCTGCAACAGCGGCAACGCCAACGCAGCCACTGGAGCGTCGGGGATGGAAAACGCGCGGCTGATGGCTGAAACCACGGCAGCCGAGTTCGGCCTCGACGCCGGCGAAGTGCTGGTCGCCTCCACCGGCGTGATTGGCCAGCAGCTGCCGGTCGGCAAGATCGCCGCCGCCATGCCGTCACTAAAAGCAGCCTCCGGCGCGACGCACTGGCGCGACGCTGCCGAGGCGATCATGACCACCGATACCTTTCCGAAAGCGTTCGGCGTGGATGTGGCGCTCTCCGGCGGCGTGGCGAGAATCGCGGGCATCGCCAAAGGTTCGGGCATGATCTGCCCGAACATGGCCACCATGCTCGCCTTTCTCGGCACCGACGTCTCGATAGAGCCATCGCTCCTGCAGGAGCTCCTCGGCACAGCCAACGCGGTCAGCTTTAACGCCATCACGGTTGACGGCGACACCAGCACCAACGACATGGCGTCGATCATGGCAAGCGGCAAAGGGCCTGAGGTACTGCGCGGTTCGGACGATGCACGCCTCTTCGGCGAAGCCTTGCGATCGGTGATGACCATGCTCGCCCAGCTCATCATCGTCGATGGCGAGGGGGCGACCAAGTTCGTCGAGCTGCGCGTTACCGGTGCAAAGAGCGACGCGGAGGCTCGCATGGCGGCCATGACCGTGGCCAACTCGCCGCTCGTCAAAACGGCGATCCACGGCGAGGACGCCAACTGGGGACGCATCATCGCGGCGGCGGGACGCTCGGGCGCATCGTTCACTCAGGAGGAGCTGTCGGTGCATTTCGACGACGAACCGATCCTGAAACCGGGACTCAACGCCAACTTCTCGGAAGAACGTGCCAAGGAGGTCATGTCGAAGGACGAATTCACCATCACCCTCTCGCTCGGCAAAGGGTCGGGCAGGGCGACCGTGTGGACCTGCGACCTGAGCCACGGCTATATCGAAATCAACGGCAGCTATCGCAGCTGACCGCTTTTACCCATCATTCATTCGCAGACAGACATGGAAAAAATGTGCAGCGAGTTCCGTCCCGAGGGCAAGCGGCCCGAACCGGCCATCGGTTATATGCTCGTCGAGGCGCTGCCCTATATCAGGAAATTCGAGGGCAAGACCTTCGTCATCAAATATGGCGGCGCGGCCATGAAAGACGAGGTGCTCAAGAACATCTTTGCCGAGAACGTCACGCTGTTGCGCAAGGTGGGCATCAAGGTGGTGATCGTGCACGGCGGTGGCGATGCGATTACCAAAACCTCCGCAAAGCTCGGGCTGAAGACCACCTTCGTGCACGGCAAGCGCGTAACGGATCGCCAGACCATCGACGTGATCCAGATGACACTCGCCGGAAAGGTGAACCAGGACATCGTGCAGCTCATCAACGAGGATGGCGGCAACGCCGTCGGCGTGAGCGGCCTCGACGCCGACATGATTCTGGCCAAGCCCTCGCCGAACGCGGCAACGCTTGGCCTCGTGGGCGAGGTGGCCGAGGTCAACACCAAGTACATCGACCTGCTCTGCGACGCCGGGCTGATTCCGGTGATCGCCCCCATCGGCTATGACATGGAGAGCAACATTTACAACATCAACGCTGACGACGCAGCTGCGGCCATCGCCGTGGCGCTCAAGGCCGAGAAGCTCATCTACGTCAGTGACGTGGAAGGCGTGCGCGTCGGTAACCGGATTCTCAAAACGATCTGCAAGGCGGATGCGGCGGAGTTCATCGAAAAAGGGATCATCACCGGCGGCATGATTCCCAAGGTGGTCTCGGCTTACCAGACGCTCGACGGCGGCGTCGGCAAGGTGCACCTCATCGATGGTCAGATCACCCACTCGCTGCTGCTTGAAGTCTTCACCAACGAGGGTGTCGGCACGCAGTTTGTCAACGAAATCGAAAACGAACCAACCGCTGAAGGAGCAGCCTCATGAGCCAGGATACAACAGGCAACGGATCGAAAAAACGCGACTTTCTCGGATTCACCGGCCTCGACGCAGCAAAGATTATCGAGCTGTTCGACTACTCGCTGCACATCAAGCGGCAGCGCGAAACCAACCGAAACAGCGACGAGTTCCGCCCGATCCGCCACAAAACCGTGGCCATGATCTTCAACAAGCCCTCGCTGCGCACGCGCGTTTCTTTCGAGCTTGGCGTTTATGAACTCGGCGGCCACGCCATCAGCCTCGAAGGCAAGGCGATCGGCGTCGGCGAGCGTGAGTCGGTCGAGGATATCGCCCGACTGCTGTCGCGCTACAACGACGCGATTGTCGCCCGACTGCACGAGCACGAAATCATCGAGACGCTCGCAGCGCACGCCGATATTCCGGTCATCAACGCCCTGACCGACCGGTCGCATCCTTGCCAGATTCTGGCCGACGCCTTCACGCTCTACGAAAAGGGATTGTGGCATGACGACACCAAGCTGGTCTTCGTCGGCGACGGCAACAACGTGGCCAACTCGTGGATCGAGCTGGCGGGCATCCTCCCCTTCCACTTCGTGCTCGCCTGCCCGGAAGGTTATCTGCCGGACGAGAAACTGCTGAAGCAGGCTCGCGCCAACGCCAAAAGCAAAATCGAGATTCTGCATGACCCGATGGAGGCGGCCAGAAACGCTGACGTGCTCTACACCGACGTCTGGACCAGCATGGGTCAGGAGGAGGAGATGGCCGAGCGCCTGAAGGTGTTCGCACCGTTCCAGATCAACTCAAAGATGATGGCAGAAGCCAAACCGTCGGCAGTGGTGATGCACTGTATGCCTGCGCACCGCGGCCAGGAGATAAGCGCCGAGGTGATGGATGGCCCGCAATCAATCATCATCGACGAAGCCGAAAACCGTCTGCACGTGCAGAAAGCGCTCATGGTGAAGCTGATGAACCACGACGTCTATCGCAAGTTCCACCTGACGCACCGCCTGAACCGCGCCGCCAATCGCCTGAAAGCCTGATGCGAAAACGATGAACAAGGTCAGCAGGCAGAAAAAGATCAGGGAACTGATCGAAAACCACGAGGTCTCGGGCCAGCAAGAGTTGCTCGGGATGCTGGAAAAGGAGGGTATCGTGGCCGCACAGGCAACCCTTTCGCGCGACTTCGCCGAAATGGGAGTCGTCCGGCATCGCACGGCGGATGGCGGCTACCGGCTCGCCGTGCCCGAAGAGCAGCAGGTGGACATCATCAAGGGGTTGGTCGGCATGGAGGTGCTCTCGGTAGCGTCGAACGAAACCTCGATTATCATTCGCACCCTGCCGGGGCGCGCGCATGGCGTCGGCTCGTTCCTCGACCGGCTCACAAACGACGACATTCTCGGCACCATTGCTGGAGATGACACGGTGCTGGTCATTCCGGCCACGGTCAGGAAAATTTCGTCCGTCAAATCATATATTCAGAAAATTCTCTCACAACCATAACGGGTACCTACGCATGAGCAAGGAAAAAATTGCGGTCGCCTACTCCGGCGGCCTCGACACATCAGTCATGATCAAGTGGCTGAAGGACAAGTATGAAGGGGCGGAAATCGTGGCCGTCACGGGCAATCTCGGCCAGAAGATGGAGATCGACAACCTCGAACCCAAAGCCATCGCCACCGGCGCGAAGTCGTTCCACTTCGTCGATCTTCGCAAAACATTCGTCGAAGAGTATATCTGGAAAGCGCTGAAAGCTGGCGCGCTCTACGAGGATGTGTACCCGCTCGCCACGGCGCTTGGCCGTCCTCTGCTCGCGAAAGCGCTCGTTGATGTTGCGCTCGCCGAGGGCTGCACCATGCTCACCCACGGCTGCACCGGCAAGGGCAACGACCAGGTGCGCTTCGAAGTGACCTTCGCCGCACTTGCCCCGCAGATGAGCGTGATCGCTCCGCTGCGCATCTGGGAGTTCACCTCGCGCGAACAGGAGATCGCCTACGCCATGGAGCACAACATTCCGGTTTCGGCCACCAAGAAAAACCCGTATTCGATCGACGAGAATATCTGGGGCATCAGCATCGAGTGCGGCGTACTCGAAGACCCGATGGTTGCGCCTCCGGCTGACGCCTACCAGATCACCACGGACCCCGAAAAGGCTCCCGATGAACCGACCGTCGTCGATATCGAGTTTGTCCAGGGCGTGCCCGTGGCGCTCGACGGCCAGATGATGGAGGGCCTCGACCTCATCGTGAAGCTCAACGAGCTTGGCGCGAAGAACGGCGTCGGCAGGCTCGACATGATCGAGAACCGCGTGGTTGGCATCAAATCGCGCGAAATCTACGAAGCTCCGGCAGCCACGATCCTGCACTTCGCCCATCGCGAGCTCGAAAGACTCACGCTCGAAAAGTCGGTCTTCCAGTACAAGAAGAACATCAGCCAGGACTACGCCAACATCATCTACAACGGCACCTGGTTCTCGCCGATGCGCAAAGCGCTCGACGCCTTTGTGGACGAAACGCAGAAGCCGGTCACGGGTATGGTCAGGATCAAGCTCTACAAAGGCTCGATGACCCTGCTCGGCCGCACCTCGCCCAACTCGCTCTACAACGAAGCGCTGGCCACCTACACCGAAGCCGATACCTTCGATCACAAATCGGCTGAAGGCTTCATCAAAATCTATGGATTGGGCCTGAAGACCTTCCATGAGGTGAACAAAGGCGAGTGATAATCGAGAATTATCGCGATTGAAAACACAAAGCAGGCACGGATTTTCGATGCCTGCTTTTTTATGGCACATGTGATATGATTAAAAACTTTATTTTATAAAGTTTTTCTGATAATAAAAAGAATCAACTGCTTTTACCCCACGAACAAAAATCTCTCGGCATTTTTGTTACAGAACATATCCTTCTCTTCCAGAGTGAACGCATCAGTGTTAACAAAATATTGCAGATAACTGCTGTATGAACTTATATCCTGCAGATTGATCATAAAATCAGACCCAAATATAATCCGTTCTATCAGCCTCTCCCGCTGTTCAGCATCATACTTATTGATAAATTTCGCCAAATCAGTATAAGCTCGACTCTCCACACCTTGATATGATATATCGGTATAAAAATTTTCATACTTATATCGACCATTTTCAGAATCCCGTTCAAGAATCATATCTGCAATCTTCCTGCGCCAATCAGGAGCATCGCTCCCTCCAAAATGAGCCAGATTAAGCCTTAGTTTTGTAAATGGCTTTTCACCATTCTGATCAATATAATCCAGCGCCTTCTCCCATCGATAAGGACTTGAAAGATCTTTATAATCGTTTTTTACAAGAAAGCCGCCAGGACTGCAATGTGCAGTTATCGGAATATTATGATCTATACAATACTGATAGAGGTAACAGACTTTCTCGCGTTCAACATCATCTTCCGGCCAGGGATCGAAACCAAGTGGAGGATAAACTTTTATACCTAAAAAATAGTGAGATCCAATTGACTCAATATCACCGTTAAATTGACGCCAATTGACAGCATCAATTTTTTTTCGCCTCATCTGAGGCGATGTATCATATTTAAATTCACCGAAATTTTTATCCAGAAGCTGTACAAGACTGACTGAAATACTTTTACCTGTTATATTGTCTTTTTCAGAATAATAATTCTTTGTATTGACACCCATAAAGGGAACGATCTGAAAAAGCAGTTCTGCGTAACCGTCGATATATTTATCCCGATACAGGTAGTAATCTCTTATTCCTGTACACAAATCCTCAACCTGCGCAACAATTGGCTTCCACCTGACCTTGTATATCAGATTTGTTTTACCGGAATCTTTCAGGCCAAAATCCATAATGAGCGGAGTAAAAACTATTTTATCATACTCTTTCTTTTCACCATTCCCAGAGACAATAAGAACATTATTCGATGGCATTTTTTTTCGTAATTCCTCCTCCATCTGGATAAGACAATCACCGATATCCGTCTCCATTGCAGCCAGCAAATTCATAACATTAGCAAGCTTCGCCTTTACCTTATCAAGCAAGGTTGACTTTATCTTGGAAATTTCTATTTCTCTTTTCTTTTTATCTCCAAATTTAACCACGACAAACACAAACAAGATCATGGCCATCAAGGAAAAAGCATAAAGCATCCATTTGATAACCTCAAAATGACCGGTCAGCAAAAGCGTTATAACAACAGCTGGAGTAACAAAAAGAAACATGACCAGAGCAGCTTTCAGATACACGGAGTATTTCAGCAACAGAGGTTTTATGCTGTCATTATAGATCCTCTTGATAATCGCGCTGAGATTGGGATGGCTCAGATTCATCATGTGGCAATGTGAATCATAAAAATATCTCATATCAACCTCCCTTATCAAATATTGAAATTAGAGAAACAGAGCCGTACGAAGTCATCTTTTGCACCGCTGGTGCAATAAACAGCAGGTCACCTGGTAACATTCAGGCTTGCATCGCCTGCCTTAGTGCTGTGGCATTGAATACCAGCCGGATTGCAGAAATCCGATCTCCTGTAACGGTAAAAAACTCTGCGGTGCGAATAACCCCCCGCGGGAGAGGCCGTATGGCAATCTCATACAGCAGCGCCGCACCGGTTTTGTCATAAAAATACTGCAACAGCTCTACGCTCTGCACCATCTGCCGGAATTGGGTCAGTGCTGCGATAAAATCGTCGGCTTTGGTAAACGTGTCCATACTTCCTCTGCAATCGAGGTCGTCAGCAAGGCAGTTGCGAGCCGTAGCAAAATCCCCGCTTGTCCAGGCGAGATGATAGGCTTCGATCAGCTTTCGGGTATCCATGGTTAAGGCTCCTGTGATTATTCCTGAAACTGTCCGGCAACAACTACAAATCTCACACAATCGCAGCTATGAAGCAACACCCGGCATTTGTCGGCAATGCTATACCGTACGATCCATCAAAAAAACCTTTTTCAGCCATCCATTGTTGAAGAAAGTGTGCAATAACGAATCACACTGATAAAAAGGGGACGAGATCATGAAAACCGTAATGCTGATGCTGACAACAAGCCTCCTGTTCGCAGGGTGCTCCGTGCTGGGAAAGCGGAGCGCAGCGGAACCGCCCTACGAACTGCTGAAACACGATGGAGCGTTTGAAGTGCGTCGTTATGAGCCTATGGTGATTGCCGAAACCTTCATCGACGACGAGAGTTACAGTAATGCAAGTGGCAAGGGATTCAACCGGCTGGCCGGATATATTTTCGGCAAAAACAGGTCGAAGAGTTCTATCAGCATGACGGCGCCGGTTTTACAGGAGCGCGGCAGCGAAAAGATCTCCATGACAGCGCCGGTACTTCAGCAAGCAGGCAAAGGTGGATGGAGCATGGCGTTCGTGCTTCCCGAGGGTTTTACCCTCCAGTCTGCCCCCGAACCGCTCGATCCCGAAGTGAAGCTCAGAGAGCTGCCGCCCTCAACGATTGCCGTGGTCACCTTCTCAGGCCTGCACTCCGCCGCCAATCTCGAAAAGTACGGCAGGCAATTGCAAGCCTGGCTCAAAAAACAGGGCTATCGCGCGATTTCGGAACCCAAGCTCGCTTCGTACGATCCGCCATGGACGATTCCCTTCCTGCGGCGTAACGAGGTGCAGATCAGGATTGAGCCCGATCACGGTTGATCCGGCAAGGAGTAATCGGGGATTTGCTGCCGGTGCGCGCTCTGTCTCGTTTCCCGGATAAACAGGCAGACCGTTTAGCTGGACGTGGAAGAGACCTTGAGGATTCGAGAACGACAGAAACCCAACGACGGATCCCCGATGGAAAAGTATATTGAGACCGGCAGCAACTCTGTAACCATCAAAGCAACCACAATATGGCCATGACCGTTGAAATCAGGAACAACAAGCTCTGCATCGAAATCGACCTCGAAAAACCGACTCCCTCGTCATCCGGTAAAACCCTCGTTGTCGCCAGCACTCACGGCAACGCCGTCACTGACGTCATGATCGAAGGCAAACCCGTAACCATCGGTCTGAACGCCTACATCAAAAAGTAACACGAACCGAAGAACGTGCATCCAATTTGCGGTGCACGTTTGCGTGTCAGTCAACTGATCACTGAGCCTGAACTATTGTTTTATCCGGGTTTAATTGACGGAAATGTAATCCTTTGCTTTTGTAGCATCTTCAATGACCGTCAGCCCGAAAAACACTTCCACATCGCCCAATTGCTTCGGCGATGTCACCTTATCCTTGAAACTCTCCCTTATCTTCACCATGAGTTCCGGATGAACGGTCACGGTTGACGGATTCTTGACATTGCGGAATCCAAATAACATAGCAGCCAATATTTCTTCACGGAAAAAATCAGTGCCTACCCCATACCTCTTTCCCATCTCACCCCCTGTTTTTTTTCAACAAATATATCTGATTCACAACCAAATCAAATGCTCTCTTTAGACAGCAAAAGCTCAGACTCCATAGATCCGGGAAAAAATGCTGTCACTGATCATGATGAATATGGGGGCCGTTTCAATCCACGCGCCAGTCCACCGGGAGTCGAAGCTGGAGCCTGTTTCAATCCACGCGCCCGCGCGGGGCGCGACGATCAACGACGACGGTGCTGACCTGCCGGTCAAATTGTTTCAATCCACGCGCCCGCGCGGGGCGCGACCAGGTCCAGATTCCGTCTGCTCTGCACGCCGTCAGTTTCAATCCACGCGCCCGCGCGGGGCGCGACTAGTGCGAGGAGGTGGGGAAATTGGTAGTGCAAGATGTTTCAATCCACGCGCCCGCGCGGGGCGCGACCGGGTTCCGGGCAGGGAGTAACGAGTACTGTCTTCCAGTTTCAATCCACGCGCCCGCGCGGGGCGCGACCGTCCAGTTGGTGTATCCGGCTGAGTGTGTCAAGTTTCAATCCACGCGCCCGCGCGGGGCGCGACACAAGATTGATCTTATTCGTGATTGGCTGTTAACGGGGTTTCAATCCACGCGCCCGCGCGGGGCGCGACGACAATTGAGCGGTGCAAGCAAGCAGAGCCGGTGCTCGTTTCAATCCACGCGCCCGCGCGGGGCGCGACGGACGGAGAAAGACATTATCTGGCTTGACGAAGTTTCAATCCACGCGCCCGCGCGACGGACGGAGAAAGACATTATCTGGCTTGACGAAGTTTCAATCCACGCGCCCGCGCGGGGCGCGACTCGGCTAGGCTGTATGTCGACTCGACTGCTCGAGTTTCAATCCACGCGCCCGCGCGGGGCGCGACGATGCGGATACCCGCCCCACCCACCAGTGCATGGAAGTTTCAATCCACGCGCCCGCGCGGGGCGCGACTGGGGTGGGGGGTTGAACAGAAAATCGCCTCACGCGTTTCAATCCACGCGCCCGCGCGGGGCGCGACTATCCAAATGTGCGTCTCGCACCGGCTGCTCTTCTCGGAGTTTCAATCCACGCGCCCGCGCGGGGCGCGACACGACGACGGTGCTTCCGACCTGCCAATCAAATTGTTTCAATCCACGCGCCCGCGCGGGGCGCGACTTGCTTGCTGATTACAGACTGGTTAAGGCGACAAAGTTTCAATCCACGCGCCCGCGCGGGGCGCGACGGCGGCATGGGCGGCTGCACTTGCGGACTGGAATGTCGAGTTTCAATCCACGCGCCCGCGCGGGGCGCGACGTGACCATCGGGGACAACATGGAGGTCTTTTCCGTAGTTTCAATCCACGCGCCCGCGCGGGGCGCGACGATATGGCCCAAAAACAGACCAAGGGATTCTGCGGTTTCAATCCACGCGCCCGCGCGGGGCGCGACTTTGGGAGCCTGGAGCAAGAGGGGCATTTGATTTGTTTCAATCCACGCGCCCGCGCGGGGCGCGACAGGGGTTTGTGGTCGTCCCGATCCCGTACCAAGGGTTTCAATCCACGCGCCCGCGCGGGGCGCGACCCCCATGTAAAAAAGACATAAGACATCTATTTAAATGTTTCAATCCACGCGCCCGCGCGGGGCGCGACGTACGCGCCAACTATCAACGGAGCAGGCAATACCGCTGTTTCAATCCACGCGCCCGCGCGGGGCGCGACGGGATCGATTACTACGTCTTCGTTTGCCGCGATGTTTCAATCCACGCGCCCGCGCGGGGCGCGACCAGCGTCACAATCTCAGTTGACGACCCGACTCCTGTTTCAATCCACGCGCCCGCGCGGGGCGCGACTGATCCGGCTCGCGGGAAAAAGCTCGATGCAATCGTTTCAATCCACGCGCCCGCGCGGGGCGCGACCGTTTGGCTGTATCGTCAGATATTCCGCGGCTTCGCAGATGAGTTTCCGCGAACCGCTGCGTATGCCAAACAACATTTTACGCGAATCTGACGATGCAATCAATATCTGCATACAAAAAAACAACTAATTTCATGCGCGAACCCACCAGCACTTCTGGTACAGCTTCCGGTTCGCGATTTACAAAATCAGCGTTCCTTCGAGATCACGAGGCTCTTTTGCGCCTTCGTGCTCTACCCTGCCCTGCCAGTTCGAGCCGAGAAAGTAAAACCGCAAGCTATCGAGTTTCGGATCCATCTCATTGAGCAGTTTCGCCCTCAATTTAACCCACTGGGCCGGATCGACGTGGCATTCGAATACAGAAAACTGGACACGCTGCCCGTAATTCTGGCAGGTCTTGGCTATTCTGCGCAACCGCCTTCGACCGGCAGCCGTTTCGGTGTTGACATCATAGGCAACGAGAACCATCATGGGCTATCTCCAGACAAATGGTGGATAAGTGTCGATATCTCCCCTGATGTACCGGGCGAGCAGCATGGCCTGCATGTGCCAGAGCAATCCGACGGCCATTTTTTCCCCAACAAACGGATGTTCGATCTCTTCCTGCTTTCTTTGCTGATAGGCTGTAATCAACGTTTTTCGAGTATCATCTTTCATGATCACCGCCCCTGTTTCTGAAGTCTCGAAATCTTTTGGCTGCACCTGCCCTCGATTAATCAGTGTCAGCACCAGCCGGTCGCCGATATAAGAACGGAACTCTTCAAGCATATCGAGGGCCAGGCTTGGCCTTCCCGGACGGTCTTTGTGGAGAAAGCCCGCCGCTGGATCGAGCCCGCAAGACTCAAGCGCTGAACGAATATCATGCGTCATCAGCGTATAGACGAAGGAGAGCATGCAGTTGACCCGGTCAAGCGGCGGCCGCCGGTTACGGCCATTGAACCTGAAAGCTGGATCGTGATGGGTAATGCACTCATCGAAAACACTGAAATAGGCTCTTGCCGCCTCCCCTTCAATCCCTCTGATCAATTCGTGATCCGTAGCCTCCTGCAATCGCCGGACACATCCGGCAAGCAGATGATGAGTCTTTTTCAACCGCTCCTCATCCGTTTTTCCGGGATGATCGCGTAACACCCTCGACAGCGTCACCCTTGCGTTTCCTATTTTACCGATGACAAATAAACGGGCCAGAATCGCCGTCTGGTAATAGTTATCAGCCATCCGGTACTGTGCCCTGCGCAGTAAAATGTTCCCTCTCACCGGCCCCTGCATCTGGCAGAGAAATCGCCCGTGCTCGGTCAGAAAAGTGACGGTAATACCAAGCTCCGCACAATGCCCAAGCAGGAACGGGCTACACGAGACCTGCCCGAAACAGAGAACTCCGTTCAGCATGTGCAACGGAATACGGGTTTTTTCGACACGGTCAATCGAAATGACGACGCACTCCCCCTCTTTGGAGAGATAAGCGCCCTGCGTCGTCACGAATAAGGTATTGAGATGTTTCTTCAAATTTCCTCCTCCGACAATTCACGGTATAACTTCTCGACATATCGCTTGGCCGCACCTTGCCGTTCGAGCACTTCGGGCATACATTCATCGACAAGTGAACACTGTTTACATTTCGGACCGAATTCCGGCTGCGGCATCACGCCCGACGCAAACAGCTCATGAACTCCCGCTGCCGCTGCAACGGTCTTGGCGCGTAACGGCTCATCGAAAACCACATCGAGCCGGTGCATTGTCTGACCGTAAAACAACGCACCGGTCAGGATGGTGCAGGAGCGCATCTCTTCGAGGCACATCGCCTGTGCGCAAAGCTGAACCTTGTCGGCATCGTGCTTTTTCGGCTTGCCGCGTTTGTACTCGACAGGAAACGGCTCAAAGCCATCCTGCCGCCGATGCCACTCCACAACGTCCGCAACACCGGAGACGCCAAGCGCCAAACTCCGCAACGCCACGCTGCGTGTAACCTTCACGCCCTCACGGTAGGATGAAACTCCGCTGTCCGCCCGCTCATGCATCTCCCGTCCCTCGGCAGTGAACTGATTCTCGCTCCAGACCTGTTCGAGATGAATCAACGCACACTGCCGCGGACAAAAAACATAATGCTGCAACGCGGATAGCGCTATGAAATCGGATTCGGGGTACATGGTTATCCGAGTTTTCGCAAGAGTTTCACCTCGCCAAGATTCGACTCATCGACCCGCACTTCGTAATCTTTAAACGAACGCGCCGGGCCTTCGGAATCCTCTTTGCGCTTCACCGTGACTCGCTCGAAAAGCTGGCTTGCCGGAGCATTCCCCAAAGCCGAACTGTGCTCGAAAACATACAGCCCGCGCGTGGACATCAAACCACGAGCCGCCGAACGGTCATGCTCAAACAGGTTCAAGAGAGCATTCCAGAAAAGCTCAAGGTCTTCCTCGGAAAAGCCCGTTTGCCGGGCAAAATTCGCTGACACGAAACCATGAGCGCGATACAGGCCATACGGAACGGTGTATTTTCGGCCCATCGTCCGGTTGTCGCCGCTCTGTTTTTCCGCTTCCGCTTCGGTCGCTACGGCCATTCGCGTAATACTATGCTCCAACGCCACGACAGGCTCGACCGAGCGAGCAAAGGTTATCTGAATCGGGCCGCGTACCTGGCCGGCATTTGCTCCGGTTGACATCACGGCTCCGAAAGTCCTTATGTCGTAATATGTTGCACACATTTGAACACGGCCTTTCTCAACCTCTCCACCTTGGGCAGCTCCGTCTTTATTCCTTTTCTTGCCATCTTTCGGATCGGCTGGAACCTCATGAAGATCGATGTTCAACTCCGCATAAGCTTCATCAATCTTGTTATTCAGAACCGCTTTTTCCTTGATGAAAATATCCTGCCCTGACAACTGCGCGAAGTTGCGAACCTTACGTTTCAAACAAACATCGGTCACCAGACCCATGCCGGTTTCAGCATCGATTCGCGGAAGATTGCCTGCATCTGGATCGCCATTCGGGTTTCCGTCCTGAACATCGAAAAGCAGAACGAAATCATAGCGTTTATCGACAGTAGTCATAATGATTCTCCTTTGGTTTCATTATTGTTATCTGAATCTTTCTTTTTGAAAAAGTCCTGGCGCTGGTGGTAATAACCAATCGCAAAACGGGCCTGATCTTCCATTGAAAGATGCGAAGGCATTTCATTGCCAATCCCCTCAAAAACACTGGCAAGCATCCGCTCGAAATTCACGCGACGACCAGCGTTGTCAAGCTTTGAGAGATGATGATTTTTCAGCTTTAGCAATTGCGGAAAAACGGTCACAGGCGTCGATGAAGCTGCTCCGTAAAAGCGATCACGAATCGTTGCATTAAGGCCGCCGGGACTTGCCTCTTCCTGAATTTTTTCCAGAACGGCAAAAAGCCGTCCAAGCCGATACCCCGGATTGTTGTTGGTTGGATCAAGAGCCACGTTTATCTCCTTTTCTTTGGTTTTATAAATTCTGGAAAAACGGTTGAGATAGGCTTTCAGAATACTCGCCTGAACCCTCGTTACATCCTGCGTTGCGCGAATTCGTCGGATTGCCTGCTGAAGCATCGTTGCAGGATACAAACCACCGGTTATCACCGATTGAAAAATCTGTCCGGAAAGATTGGGTGGAACGTTATCCACCTTCCCTTCGTGCCCCATTGCAGACAGGAGCCAGAACATCGAAAAATGGCCACTATCTTTCTGCCTTCTGATGATGTCGAGATCATCGAAATGCTGGCGGATATTCCCTGCAAATTCCGCAATCGTGCCGGTATGCCAGAAGCGAACGGAAATACGCGCCGAGTTCGGTGCAAGCCCAAGCACATAAAACCTCGTATCTGAATCCATACCTGCGTGACCGGCATAAACCCCTTCATAAAGAGCTTTAACAGCTCTGACATCCGCATCTGGATCGTCTTTTCGATAACCGAAAAAGACCGGAAAATCCTCTTCAAAAGTTTCTTGCTTTTGGGACCAAAAAACGGTCGTCGCATCTCCGACCTGAACCTTATTTTTGGATTCTTTACCAAGCAACATGTTGAGAGCTGTCGTATAGGCAAACTCTGCTGATTTGCTTATCGGTGCATTGAAAGCTTGCTCTTTTCCATACGAATCATAGCCGGAATTTTTCTGAAACGAGACAAATTTCTTTGAATCCTTGTTGATCGGAGTATCACTGTGAATTCTGGCAATTGGAGCGTTTTTTCCTGTCACAAGACAAAGGCCGGCGACATCATCAGCACTCTCTCCAATCTGACTCTCAACATAAATTCTTACCGCATCACGGCATGGAATGAGATCGACTTCGCCATCAAGCCTGAAGCTCATATTGCAACCAACTATTTTGCTACATTCTCTCCAGTTATCAGACTCTTTAACTTTTTCATACTCGCCATTTTCGTAAAAGCGCATGACCGCCAGAACACCTTCATCGACCTTGACATCTACAGGTAATGAGTGAAGTTTTTCTATAAAACTCGACATCTGTTTTTCAGCCATCACCTGATCTTTTTCATGTTCACTTCGTGCATGTCCCAGCACATAGCCGTAATGATCCCAAAACAAAAAGCTATTTTTCCAACCGTTAAGGCCAGTGCGAACAACAGACTTCGGCAACAAATATGATTTCGCTTTTTTCTTTTTCCCCTCGCCTTCTCGCGTATCTTCGAGCGATACGAAATTCCCATCCCGATCAATCACGATCACGAATGGAATTTCCTTCCATTCAAAACCTTCCGGAGCAATACCGCTTTCCGGATCGGCAGCTTTTCGCTGGTAATAGTCGTACAGTGCTTGCAGAATCATTTTTTCACCTCCTCGCTGTCCCATGCCGGAACCTTGATTACCCCGTTTTCAAGAGATGCCCGGAAAAAGGCTGGAGGAGGTTCTTTCAAGCTCTTTTCAAAATCGAGGTCGTAAAGCATGAATCCCAGATCGCGCGTTTCACTGATCGGCTCCGGTTCGTTTGCCATATCATCGACCATCCTGAACTCGCAACTGAACTCGCGGCATCCGAGGTAGGGCTGGTTGAAGCACTGCCCTTTCCGCGCCCGGCGCTCGAACATGGCGTTGTACTTTCCCGGATTTTCATCTTTGCGCAGCTCTTCGGTTTCCCAGCCATCCTGCAACGCTTCCGGCACCGGGCGCTTCACGTTCGCACGTTTCGACAGAGGAATGAATTCAAGCTCGGCGTGCAGCCGGTAGGCCACATCCCGCAGAAACAAGCCCGCTCTCTGCTGACGCGAATCCTCGATATAAATCCCTCGACTTCGCTCGCTTGCCGTTTGGCCGACTTCATTCCGCCGCACCGAAATCCACTTGATCGGATTCAGTACCTCGATCTTGCAAATCCGCCAGCGAATGGCCGGTTTCCAGAAAATCGCCTCGAAAATGCCCCGCGCCGCCGATGGCGTGATGACGTCGTAGCTCACCCGTTCGACCTTCATTTCGGGCCGGGTGAAGCAGGCATAATCGCCCTTGACTTCGACGCAGAATGGTTTATTCCAATGCTCCATAGAGTTCTTCTTTTTGTTGAGCTTAGTAGTAAAAATTCAGGGCCGCATCGATATTCAACCCGAAAACCGGATCGTACGCGCTTTCCGCCGTCTGCACCCAAACGCCATTGACCTCTTCGATCAGGCCATTTTCCCTCAGTTTCTCCAGATCGGGATCATAGACATTGACCGAATAGCGCTGAAGCTTTCTCATCAGCGTCCGGTTCGGGCCGCCAAAACGGAGTTGATCGGTCAAGGCCTCGATGTTCGTTTTTCCATCGCGATACTTAACGATCACACCGTGTTGCTGCGTATCGTCGATCAGCTTGAATTTTCTGGCCGCCGTGCGGAACTGGATTTTATAGCACAGCGCGTCGTTACTCGCCAGCAAATCCATGATTCCCTTCGTGTCGAATCCGTTCAGTCCGCTGAAGTAGTGCATGAAATAACGGCGAAACGCTTCCGGCATGAGCGATGCAGCAAGCTCAGGCTCGTTACGGAACAATGTCTGGGCGGCAGTTTCAGCTTTGAGCAAGCGGCCCGATGGCGAAGGCTTCGGAGGATTGAACACCACCACATCGCCACGTTCAAGCCGCCCCTCGCGATTGCACCGGCCCGCCGCCTGCGCGATGCTGTCGAGCCCGCTGAAAGAGCGATACACCGTTGGAAAATCAATATCCACGCCAGCTTCGAGCAACTGCGTGCTGACAACACGGACAGGCTCGCCCGCCTTGAGCTTCGATTTCACCTCGGCAATGACGTTACTGCGATGCTCCGGGCACATCAGCGCGGAAAGATGAACTGTGCCGTCCGGCATCTGCCCGTGAAGCGCCCGACAATCCTTGCGGGTATTGACGATGCACAACACCTGCTCGTGCTCCCGAACCCGTTCGGCAATCTCCGACCACTCGTGCCGCTCATCGGCTTGGCCCAACATCCGGACGCGAACGCGCTGAAAAACGCTGAACAGTTTCTCCGGATCAGCCATCAACTCGCGCACGGAGCCTTCCGCAAATCCGTTCAGAATATCCTTGCCGGTGCCGACCTTGCCGCTCAACACCGGTTGGGTGGCCGTGCAGAGCACGACCGACGTTCTGAAATGCGCGGTCAGCGATTTGATGACGGAAATAATCGGTTGCAGAAAATCGGTCGGCAACATCTGCGCTTCGTCGAGCACGACAACCGAATTGACGATGTTGTGCAGCTTGCGGCAGGCTGAGCTTCTGGCTGCGAAGAGCGACTCGAAAAGCTGCACGTTGGTGGTCACGATGATCGGCGCATCCCAGTTTTCGGAGGCCAGCCGTGATGCCGGAGTTTCTCTCGACGGATCGAGGTTGCTGTGGTGCTCCAGCACGGCGTCATCGCCGAACACTTCGCGATAAACAGCGGCGGTTTGCTCAATGATGCTGGTGTAGGGAATCGCCACGATAATCCGTTTTTTGCCATGCCGAATAGCGTGTTCGAGCGCGAAGGACATCGAGGCAAGCGTTTTGCCACCGCCGGTGGGCACGGTCAGCGAAAACAGTCCCGGCTCCAGCGACGCGCCTTTTTCGCGGCACTCGCGGAGAATCTCTTTTCTTTCCCGGTTCACCGGCGTATCCGGAGCGCCGCTCTCTTTAGAGGCCATATAACGGTCGAAACGCTCTTTCAGCGTCGCCAAATCAACTGCGTTCGAACGAAGATCAGCCTGCTCTGGATTCATGAACAGTTCGGTATCGAGAAAGTCCGCATCGACCAGGCAGGAGTAAAGCATCCGGATCCACAGGTGCGCCAGCTCTGCGCCGCCAGGCGGGCTTTGGCATGGCAACGACGTCGGCAGCGCCACATTCAGAACGCTGTCGGGCGGAGTGCCTTTCAGGGCATGCTGCAAATGCTCCAGATTTTTCAAGCGTTCTTCAAGCGTGCATCCGTTCGTTCTCATTTCTCGGTACCAATCCGGCAAACCGGTGTGGTGCCCGGCGATCAGGTAGCCGAGAATTCGTCCGATACCTTTGCTTTTGTTGCTGGCCAGAATCGCTCCGGCTGCGGAGTGGTCAATCTTGCCCATCGTGCTCCTCCAGATAATCGCCGTTGCTCTTGCGCAGATACTCCTGCCAGCGCGGATTGAATTTGCCGAGATCGTGCAGCATTCCAGCCGCCCTGGCCCAATCGGCATTGCCGAATTCACTGGCAAAGTTGGAGGCGATTTTTGCGACGCTGGAAAGATGGTCGCTCAGCTCGTGCTCGAGCCACCGTCCCGATTCATCTTTTCGGAGATGGGCGGCGGGGATTTTTTCGTCACTCATGCTATTCCAATTTGAATTGATATTTCCGAACACAGCACAGTAAAGCCCGTATCTGCACTAACGAGCCTGATATTTGTAAGGCGAAATTGAGAAACTGATGATTGAAAAGGGGAAAGAATCTTCCTGCTGGCACGGCTCTCTTTCCGGGCAGATAAGGTACCGCCCGAAGATTTTTAAAACTGCAACTCATGAAGAGAATACCGCTTGCTGAAAAAGGGGTTAAGTTGAACGTTGACACAATGGAACTGCCACGAACATCAGCACTTTTCATAGTACTGATTGGTTACGCCATTTGAAAGCAACAAAAGCATTATGTGACAGGTGCCCGATTGAAAAAGCGAGCGTTTGAAATCGCAAAGAAAATTCAGGCTGGGGAATGTTCTCGGGATAAAGCTCGTTAAGTGTGTTAATGGTTCTCAAATTTCATGAACAAATGCTCTCTGCGGCTTCATCGTGAAAGTTGGCGCTCTGGGTGGTAAAAGCTGGTCAACGAGTTATGGGGAGTTTCATTATATTGATTAACAAACTGTTCCCTTGTATGGCGTTAATCGCTGCCAAAGCCATTTCACAGCGAAATCGGACCATACGGAAGAACGCAAGAGTTTCGGATTTTTATCGTCCTTGTTTATTGTGGCTTCCTGCGGGACATCATCTGGCCGGAGCGTGAATATTTTTTCGTCAGTATCGAATACCTATGACTGTCAATAAAGAGAGTGATGCCGCGCGGGCAGTTCCTGCCGTGAAGCGCGAGATACCTTACAACTACACTTCGGCGAGTGACCGCCAAGCGATTTCGTTCATCCTCGGCGAAGAGGTCGTCCGGCAGATCGAGGAACTGCGCGACCTCCGGGTGACTGGACGGTCGGCCCGTCTGTTGATGCAGCTTTTTGGCGATATTCTCATTCATGGCCGCAATCCCTATCTGTTCCAGGAGCTGGTCGGTTCGGAGCGGCGGCGGGACAGGATTTTCGAACACGCCCGCAAGGACATAGAGACTATCCAGTCGTCGGCCAACGGCGAGCCGAGAGTGCTGGCAATTGTCCAGACCCTTCGCGCCAAGCTGGAGAAGTTCCGCGCCGAGATCGAAAGTTTGCCTGAAAAGCGGCGTAAAATCAAAAAAGAACTGGCCCCGATCGTCGGTGCAAAGAACGTACTGTTCGATCCCTTTTCGATTGTGGCCCACGCGACCGACGCTACCGACTGGCGCCTGTACCTGCCGGTAGCCGTGGTAACGCCGGACGACGAAGCGCAGGTGGCGCCACTCATCGCGGCTATCGCGAAGCTCGGGCTGCGCGTGATTCCGCGCGGCGCGGGCACCGGACTCACCGGCGGCGCAGTGCCGCTGCGTTCGGATTGCGTCATGATCAACACCGAAAAACTGAACCGCGTGCGCGGCATCACCGAGCGGACATTCCACCTTAAGGACGGTCACACGGTGACAGGCAAGGTGATCGAGGTCGAGGCGGGCGTCATCACCGAAGCAGCCATGCACCACGCCGACGAGCACGGCCTCGTCTTCGCCACCGACCCGACCAGCGAGTGGGCCTGCACCATCGGCGGCAACATCGCCGAGAACGCGGGCGGCAAGATGGCCGTGCGCTGGGGCACCTGCATCGACAACCTGCTCGAATGGAAGATCGCCATGCCGGGCGGCAAATTGTGGACGGTTCGCCGCGCCGACCATCAGCTTCGCAAGATTCTGCCCGAGGATACCGTAACCTACGAAGTGCTCGACCAGCACGGCGCTCCGCTGAAGCGCATCGCCTTGCGCGGTACGGAAATCCGCAAGCAGGGGCTGTGGAAGGACATCACCAACAAGGCGCTCGGCGGCGTACCGGGGTTGCAGAAGGAGGGCACCGACGGCGTCATCACCTCGGCGGTTTTCGTGCTCTACCCGAAATATGAGGAGAAGCGCACGCTCTGTCTGGAGTTCTTCGGCCCCGACATGGACGAGGCGAGCCGCGTCATCGTCGAGCTGTCGAAGGCATTCCCGTACCAGAACGTCGAGCACGAAACGCTGCTCGCGCTGGAGCACTTCGACGACGAGTACATTCGCGCCATCGACTACAAGGTGAAGGCCACCCGCCCGCAGACGCCCAAAGCGGTGCTGCTGATTGACATTGCCGGGCACACGGAGGCGGAGGTCGAAGCGGGTGTGGAGCGCGTTCGCGCCCTGCTCAAAAAGCACCCGAACACGCTGATGTTCGTGGCGCGAGACCAGACGGAGAGCATTCTCTTCTGGCAAGACCGCAAGAAGCTCGGCGCGATTGCCCGACGCACCAACGCTTTCAAGCTCAACGAGGATATCGTCATCCCCATCGAGCAGCTCGCCGTGTTCGCCCGTTTCATCGACGACCTGAACGTCGAGGAGGAGCGCTATTCGCAATTGAGGTACGTCGAACGGATCGAGGCGATGCTGCGCGAAAGCAGCAACCCCGAAAAACTCACCCCCTTCGAGGCGAAGATTCCGGCGGGACTCGGCCTGTGCGACCTGATCCGCAACCGGCTCGAAGCCGCCGATCCCCTGCTGTTGCGTTCGCTGACGCTTTTGCAGGAGTTCCGCACCGAGTTGAACCAGCTTTTCCGCGGCTACCCGAAAACGCTCGACGCCATCGAAGCGGCCTACCAGCACGTGCGCGACCGGCGCATCGTGCTGGCCACCCACATGCACGCCGGTGACGGCAACGTGCACGTCAACGTGCCGGTACTTTCGAACGACCGCCCGATGCTCGACCGCACCAATCACGTCATCGACAAGGTGATGGAAAAGGTGATTTCGCTTGGCGGAGTGGTCTCGGGCGAACACGGCATTGGCGTGACGAAGCTGAAATACATGGACAAAGAGCGTATCGAGGAGCTGTCGGCCTATCGCCGCGAGGTCGATCCGGATGGCATCATGAATCCCGGCAAGCTGGAGGATTACGAGGCGCTGAACCACATCTTTACGCCGTCGTTCAACCTGCTGGAGCTCGAAGCGCACATCCTCAAGCGCGGCAAACTCGAAGCGCTCTCGAAGAAAGTGGACTACTGCATCCGCTGCGGCAAGTGCAAGCCGGACTGCTGCGTCTACTACCCGGCGCGCGGCATGTTCTACCATCCGCGCAACAAGAACCTGGCTATCGGATCGCTCATCGAGGCGCTGCTCTACGACGCCCAGCGCGAGCGTTCGACCGATTTCAAACTTTTGCAGTGGCTGGAGGAGGTCTCGGATCACTGCACCATATGCCACAAGTGTCTGAAGCCCTGCCCGGTGGACATCGATTCGGGCGAGGTGTCGATTCTTGAGCGGCAAATTCTCTCTGCGCGCGGGTTCAAGGACTCGCCGCTCATCACCAAGATGACGCTGAACTACCTGGCCAACCGCTCGCCCTTCTACAACAAGATGTTCCGCAACACGGTGCTGCGGATTGGCGGCGCAGCCCAGCGGGCTGGCACGAAAATAACCGCCCCGTTACAGACATCCGAGGCGCAAAATGTCCTTCCGCCGCTGCGACTCTTGCGTTCGGCGGTACCACCGGTGCCGGAAAAGACCCTGCGCGACGTACTGCCCGCCTGCGACAGCGATCAGGTGCTGGTGTTTGAACCATCCGGCAAGGAGGCGACCTCGACAGTCTTCTACTTCCCCGGCTGCGGCTCGGAGCGCCTGCACTCGACCATCTCGATGGCCGCAATCCACATTCTGCTCGAAACCGGTACGCGCGTGGTGCTGCCGCCGCCCTTCCTCTGCTGCGGCTTTCCGCTGAACGTCAACGCCAAAGAGGAGGAGTACGCTTCGATCGTGCTGCGCAACACGGTAATGTTCAGCCAGATTCGCGAGATGTTCTCCTATCTGGATTTCGACGCCTGTGTTATCTCCTGCGGCACCTGCATGGAGGGACTTGAAGTCATGGACGCCCCGAAGCTCTTCGGCAACCGGATCGTCGATGTGTCGCGGTACGCTTACGAAAAAGGAATGCGGGTGGACGGCGGCTCGACGCAGAGCCTCTACCACGCCCCCTGCCACGACTCGCTGAAGGGCAAAGCCTGCGACCTGTTGCGCGATGTCGGCGGCTTCGGAAAGGTGACCGATGTACCGCACTGCTGCTCGGAAGCGGGCACGCTGGCGCTCTCACGCCCCGACATTACCGATTCGATGCTGCATCGCAAACGCGAAGCGCTGAAGGAGTCGATGCACGACGAAGCGACCGCGACGATACTGACCAACTGCCCATCGTGCGTGCAGGGCCTCGGGCGCAACCGCGACATGGGCATCGAGCCCAAACACATCGCCGTGGCGCTTGCCGAAAAACACTCCGGCCCCGATTGGATGGAGCGCTTCCTCGTCCAGGCAGCAAAGGCCCAGGCGGTGATGTTCTAAATGAACAATGTCGAATGATGAATTGAAAGGGCGGGCACTCAAGCCCGCCCTTTCTGCGTCCGGCATCACGGAAAGCCATTTCGGTCACGGTGCAGCGCACTCAAACCTCACCAATTTTCTACAAAAATGAAGAAAACGCAGTATGCCTCTGATCTTCAATCAGACGATTATGGCTAACGCTAAATAAAAAAGAAGGTTAGCCAAATCTCTTCCTGTGGTGGCTTGAGCTGTCTATTGTTGCTGGAGCCATAAGGGTCTCGGGAAGAAAAAATTTGTTACATATTTGTAGTTACCATCATCTCCCTTCTGCTCTAAAGCTCTCCGCATCTCTTTCCCTGAAAAAATCTCAAATCCATCTAATTTCAAGTAAAGTATTCTATTTCTATAGAATAGACAGCAAAGAGCACTGCTATACAAAGAATTTTACATAAAAAACGAAATAATTGGCACACTTATTGAAAATCTTTTTATAAAGATTATCACAAAACGAAAAACCTACGACCATGTACAGAATCATCAATGAATCGGAATACATCGCGGTCACCTTTACCGGCTCGGTCAGTTTTTCGGAACTTCTCGACGCCTTCCTTCGCCTTACCGCCCTTCCGGGTTTCGGCGACAAGAGCCGTATCTGGATTTTCAAGGGCGATGATGAAAGCAGTCTTTCTCTGGCGACCATCTTTTCGGTCATGCCGATAGTCCAGAAGCTGAACCTGAAGAACAGAAAAAACAAGGTTGCCATCGTTTTGCAGAACGGACTCCAAAACGCCATCACTGATCTGTTCGACAGCGAAAGCAACGGGGGAAGCCGCCGCGTCGATCTGTTCGAAGATGTAGAGAGCGCCGTGCAGTGGATTGCAGCGTAAGGAAAATGGTGAATGAACTTCAAGGACGGACTAGCAGATCCGTCCTTGTTTCCATCCTATAAAAGTTATACGACCTATTTCACTGCTCCTCCATCGCTATCGAAAAACCGCCCCTTGCGATATCCGAACATTGATGCCGCGAGCTTCATGAGCATGAAAACAACCGGCTGGTAACGCAACGTGCCGCCTCGTCCACTGATTGCCCTGATTGCTGGCACCAGCGTTGCCGCAACGGTCTCCGGAGTTTCGGCCATCGCGTTGAAAAAGCGCTTCTGAGCAGGCGTTGCGTCGCGGAGCAACAGATCGGTCAGCACCAGTCCGGGACTCAGATCGTGAATACCGACTGAGCGGTTGCCAGCGGCTTCGAGTTCCTGGCGAAGTAGTTCGCTCATGATCGCCACCGCCCGTTTGGATGCTCGATGCGAGACGGAGGTAGACGATGAACGAAGGCCCGCTGATGAAAATCCCATGTTGAACAGATGGTAAAGCGGCTCGTCGGCACTCCCTGGCTGGCGAAGCATAACGCGCAGCGCTTCGGCACAAAGCATCATGCTACCGGAAAGATTGGTGCGGCAGGTTTCGTCGATGTCCAAGAGCTCGAGCTCCCAGAGCGGCCGGCGCATCCGGCCCGCCGTACCCGCGTTGTTGATCCAGCGGTCGATGACGCCGAGCTTCGAGGCGGCGAAAGCGGCAAATCCGGCGGTCTGCCGGTGGTCGGAAACGTCACACGCCATGCCGTGAACCTCCCCGCCTGGCACGTCTCGTTCGAGCACCTGCAACGCCAACGCGAGATTCGATTCGCGGCGCGAGCAAATCGCCACGCGGTCACCGGCCCGCAAAAACTCCCGCGCCATCGCCAGCCCGAGCCCGGCACTGCCGCCGGTAATAACCACGCCGAGAGAGGCTGATATGCTCTTCGTTCGTTGCATTGACAGGATAACCGTGATTTTTCAAAAAGAGAGAAAATACAGCCGCACGTAGCGACTTACAAGCAAAGCATCATTCTGATCGTGATGATGTGTCGCTTCCGTTGCAGCTATTGATATTTAAGCGATGTTTTTATTATGCTTTGCTTTATAAAGTACTTTACACTAAAACACAACGGAGCAAGGACTACGGCCTGAAACCCTCGCATTCAGGTAAATTGCTTAAATTCAATCCTGTTCCCCAGCGGTCAACCAAACAAACCTGAAGCGGACTCAAGCAATATGGAATCCTATTACCATCAGTTTCTTGAGGAATTCCGGCTACCGTTGACCAATCCGGTGCTGGTCTTTTCGCTCGTGCTGTTCATCATCCTGCTCGCCCCGATTGTTTTCAAAAGATTCAACATCCCTGGTACGGTCGGCCTGATTCTCTCCGGCGTGCTCATTGGCCCGCATAGCCTGAATCTGCTTGAAAAAAGCTCAGCGGTAGAACTCTTCTCAACCATCGGTCTGCTCTATATCCTCTTCATCGCCGGCCTTGAACTCGATGTGAACGAATTCAAAAAGAGCCGCTATAAAAGCGCCCTGTTCGGACTGCTGACCTTCAGCATACCCATCGCCATAGGCTATCCTTTCTGCCGATACCTGCTCAATTACAGCATCGGCACGAGCCTCCTGACGGCCAGCATGTTCGCCACGCACACGCTGGTAGCCTACCCAATCGTGAGCCGGATGGGCATTTCGAAAAACCGGACGGTTGCCATCACGGTAGCAGGAACAATCCTGAGCGATACCGCTGTGCTGATCCTCCTGGCGGTTATTATAGGCTATAGCCGGGGTGACATCAATCATGAGTTCTGGCTGCACCTCGGCATCGCCCTCACACTTTTCTCGGCGATCGTGTTCATCGTGCTGCCCGCCATCGCCCGCTGGTTTTTCACCAAGCTCGAAAACGAAAAACACGCCCACTACATCTTCGTTCTGGCGGCTCTCTTCTTTTCGGCTTTCCTCGCCAAAGCCGCAGGACTGGAGCCAATTGTGGGCGCCTTCGCGGCTGGCCTCGCGCTCAACCCTCTCATTCCCGGCTCTTCAGCCCTGATGAACCGCATCGAATTTATCGGCAACTCGCTCTTTATTCCCTTTTTCCTCATCAGCGTGGGAATGCTGGTGGACCTCCGGGTCATCCTGAGCAGCCCGATGGCCCTGATCATCGCCGCCCTTTTGACCTTCGTGGCATTAGCAGGAAAATGGCTCGCGGCGCTCTCTACCCAGAAAATTTTCGGCTATTCCGCCGCGCACCGGCGGCTTATCTTCGGCCTGAGCAGCTCCCGCGCCGCCGCGACCATCGCCATCGCCCTGGTCGGCTACCGAGTGCGCATCCTCGACATTAACATCCTCAACGCCATCATTATCCTCATTCTCATCACTTGCATCGTCAGTTCGCTGGTTACGGAAAAAGCGGCCAAGGAGATCGTGCTTGAAGAGCACGACGCCGCACCGGAAAAAGAGAGCGCCGAGAGCGATTCCGATGAGCAGATTCTGTTACCAATCGCAGAAAACAAGCCTTCCGAACGGGTGCTGGAGCTCGCCGTAATGATCAGGGAAAAGCGCTCCGCCAATCCGCTGACCATCCTGACTGTCGTGCCCAATGATCATGAAGCTGAACTGAACGTGAAAAAAGCCAGAAAAGAGCTGGCGCCAACAGTCGATTTCGCGGCGTCGTTCGACACCAGCCTCAATATCGTTGCAACTATCGACTACAATATCTGCAGCGGCATCGGCAGAACGGTCAAAGAGTCCCAGTCAAACCTGATCATTTTCGACTGGCCAAGCCGTCAGGGATTCATAGACCGGATGATCAACGACGCAACGGAGAGCATCGTGGGGTGCACCTGTAAAACCACCATGATCTGTCATTTCACGCGTCCGTTGGTCCTACACCGGAGGATTGTTGTCATCTGTCCGCCCTTTGCCGAAAAAGAGAAAGGATTCGGGCAATGGCTGCGCAAAATGAGTCGCCTGTCGCAGGAGTTGGCCATTCCGCTGCTTTTCCATTGCGACAGGAAAAGCCGCCTGTCCATCATCGAAACACTGAAAACAAGCCATTCAGGCTCTCCTGTTCTGTACGAAGCCTTCAAAAACTTCCGCGAATGGGAGGATATACCGAAACAGAAACACCAGTTCAGGGCTGACGACCTCATCGTGTTCGTCAGCGCCCGCCGGGAGTCCATTTCCTACAGAGCCTTTTTCGATCTCGTGCCTGAACGGCTTGAAAAGCATATGAGCGGCATCAGCAAAATCATGATCTATCCGGCACAGTTCGATTCCGCCATCATTGAAGAGGAGTATGCCGATGTGGTCGCACCGAAATCCTTCCCGTTCGGAGCATCGACCATCCGAAAAATAAGAGAAGAAATATCCGGCTTCATGAAAAAGAATCAGTTACAAATCAGAAAAAAGCTTGGGGAAAAACAGCAGCAGCACCAAAAAGATTTGGATTTTCCCGAAAAGAACCATAAACTTTAACTTTTTAAAATACAATGTACTAACGCCGTCAAATACCGTTTATAGCGGAAGTTGACTAATCCACACTGCCTATGCGAAGAGAGCAGCAATCCCGCCCAAGCCTTCGGGTTCTGAAAAGTCTCATGGTTTGCGCCACCATTGCAGTCTCTTTGACTCTCCACTCCCCCGCGCTCATGGCTGCCGAAGAGGCAACTGGAGTAACTTGCACCACTCCTTCAGCCGATAGTATAAACCCGATCAGACAATCGTCGGAAAACCTCAAGAATCTGTTCTCAGAAGTCAAGCAGTACCTTGGCATCCGCTACCGTTTTGGAGGAGATACGCCTTCGGGTTTCGATTGTTCGGGCTTTGTCAGGTTCATGTTCAATAAAGAACTCAACGTCAATCTGCCTCGCTCGTCACGTGAAATGGCAACGATAGGCACAAGGGTAGATCGCAACGAACTCCGGCCCGGCGACCTCGTATTTTTCAAAAACGCAAAAGACCGCATCAACCACGTAGGCATTTTCATCGGTAACGACACCTTCGTCCACTCCTCCCTCTCAAAAGGCATCACCCGCGACACCCTTAACGAAAGCTACTACAGCAAACGCTTCGCCACCGGCGTGCGTATTCTCGACGTACAGAACAGCCAGCTTCCGAACGACCTCAATAACCTGATCGACGGCGACTCCGCATCCTGATTCTCCGAAAGGCCTGAGCCGGCAAAAGGCCGACAGCCGCCAATCATCAGAAATTCGACGCACTTCCGTCAACACATTTCGTGACATCCCAGCTCGTACCAGGCGTAAAAAAACAGCTTGACGGACAACTTCGCTGGCATCAACACCATAAGATGCTCATTCTGTTGAATTACATATATTCTTCTCATACAGTGCGTAACGCTATCGAACCGTCGGTACAGTCGAGCTAATCGAGGTGAGGGAAAAATTTGCTGATGACCTATCTGAATAATCAATCCTCCCCCATCATTCCGACAGGCCGATACGGTAAAAGATGTAAGTGTCCATACGCTGATAATCGATAACGGCATGAACCCTGAATTCCGCCAGCCTGTGTTATGAAAACATTTCTGAAGATCTCTCTGCTTTTCTTTCTGATCTCCAGCGCGCTGTGCGCCTCGCTGTATCTTGGCCTCGGACTTCTCGTATCGATGCACTCAACAAAGCCTGAAAAGGCTGACATAATCGTGATTCTTGGCGGTGACGACGGGCTGCGGGTGAGCAAAGGAGGCGATCTTTACAAGGCGGGCTATGCGAAGAATGTTCTGCTGACCGGCATCGACAGCCGCTATTACCGCCCGGATCATCCCAACTGGCGTGAACGCAAGCTGATGGCGCGTGGCGTACCGAGAAAACACATCATCGTCGATACCTGGTCGGAAACAAGCTGGGAGGAAGCGGAAAACACCTCTGACCTGATGGATAAAAAAGGATGGAAAAGTGCGCTTGTGGTCAGCGATCCACCGCATATGCTTCGCCTCAACAAAACATGGAAAAAGGCGTTTGCAGGCACAAACAAGCGTTTCAGACTTGTGGCCACTGAACCCTCGTGGTGGAATCCTCTCCTCTGGTGGCGCAACACCATCAGCTATCGCTTCGTCGTGAACGAACTCAAAAAGAACATCTATTATCTGGTGACCTATTACTGAGACCGTTACCGGACTCACCTGGGACCGCTGACGCCAGGGCCTTCGATGGCGCTCCGGCCTCCGGTGAGTGGCGTGACTTTAATGTGCGTAGCAATGCGATCCCGCAGAGCCGGCACATGCGAAATGATGCCGATCAGCTTGCCGGACTGCTGGAGACTGCCAAGCGTTTTCAGGGCCGTTTCGAGTGCCTCCTCGTCGAGCGTACCGAACCCTTCATCGAGAAAGAGCGAATCGACGCGGACATTCCGGCTTGACATTTGCGACAGGCCGAGCGCAAGCGCGAGGCTGACGATGAAGCTCTCGCCGCCGGAAAGGTTGCGCGTGGAGCGCACCTCACCCGCCTGCCACTTGTCGATCACACTGAGTTCGAGCGCGCCCGACGGGTCGTGCAAAAGCACGTAGCGGTCGGTCATGCGCGCGAGCTGTTTGTTGGCGTGGACGATCATGATCTCGAAAGTGATGCCCTGCGCGAAGTTGCGGAACTTCTTGCCGTCCGCCGAGCCGATGAGGCTATGCAAAAGCTCCCACCGGCGGCACTCGGCTTGCTGCGCTTCGACCACCGCCATTTTCGCGCGGTGCTCGTCCGCCGCCTGCCGGTACGCTTCGAGCTGGCTCGCAATGGCCCCGATGCGCCCGTGAAGTTCGCGAATTGCATTCTGAAGCACCTCGATCCGCACCGCAAGTTCGTTGGCGGACGACGCCGTGAGACGACGCTCCAGCTCATCGCGCAGCCGCGCCTCGCGATCAGAACGCTTGAGGTCGAGGTCGCGCTTGCGATGCTCCAGCGAAGTCACCGCGTTTTCAAGCCGCTCGCGCTCGGCCTCCGGAAGCGAGGCCGCGATAAACGCCGCTTCGTCGGCAAATCCCTTTCCGGTGAGCGCCGCACCGAACTCCGCCTCGTGCCGTTCGGCTTCTTCGCGCTCCTCTTCGACAGCGCGACGCAACTCAACTATCGAAGTATCAAGCACGGCAAGCACCTGCCGCGCGGCGCTGAGCGCTTCCGACGAAGCAGCAAACCGGTCGCGCGATGCCTGCGCAAGGCGTTCGAGCCGCTCCTCCTCGGCATCGGGCGACTTCTCGCTGAACAGTTTCAGGCGCTCTTTTTTGACAATCTCCACCCCGGAAAATGCCACCTCGACCTGTTCGTGCCGCGCGGCGAGATCGGCGTCGAGCGCCGCGAGCTGATCGGCAAAGTTGCGAAGCAACGCCTCACCGTTTTGCACGGAGTTTTCGAGGCTTCGGCCTCGCTCCTCCTCGCTTTGCCATGCATCGCGCCGCGCCTCCAGCCTGGCAATGAGCGGCTCGTCAATTTCGTCATCCGCCGCGACGCCGTAAGGTTCGACGAGGCGGCGCAAGAGCTGCTGCCGCTCGCCGAGTTCGCGTTTCGCCACTTCGCGGTCGCGTTCGAGGCGAGCCAGGTCGAAGCGGTAGGTGCGCTGCCGCTCGGCGGCCTGTTCGAGACGGCGCTCGTCGGCGCGTGCGACTTCGCCGAGAAGTTGCAACTGCGCGTCGTCAGTGCGAATCTGCTGTTCGAGAAGGTCGAGCTGTTCGATCCGCCCGGCAAGCTCGCCAACCTTGCGCTCGCTCTCCGCAAGCTTTTCGAGCACAACCGGCTCTGCTTCCTTCGCCGGAGCTTCGATACACGCTTTTTCGAGCAAGGCAAGGCACTGCCGCCCGGAGGTTTCGCGCATGGCGGCGAGATCGTCGCGACGCTGCTGCATCTGGGCGATCTCCGTCCGGCGTTCGGCAATGCCGATTTCAAGCTCCCGGATTTCCCGTGACCGCTCCTGTACGGCTCGCTTCGCTGCGTCGAGCGCCGCTGCGTCGCTCTCCGGCAGCGCTGACTCTCCGGCGTAGGGGTGGTGCTCCGAGCCACACAAGGGACAAGGGTGACCGGCGACGAGGCGGCGGCGCTCCTCTTCGAGGCTGCGCACCCGATCAGCCATCCGCACGAGCTTCTCCTGCGCCGCCGCCTCGCGCTCCGCGTGAGCCAGCAGCTCCCGCGCATGTTCGAGCTTTCGCGCGGCCTCCGCCCGACGGCTTTCGAGCGCCTCGATATTCGCGCCAAGTTCGGTGATTTTTGGCAGCAGCTCTTTGCCGGATTTATAGAGTGCCACGATCTCTTCGAGCAGCCTTCGGCGCTCGCGCAGGAAATCGAGGTCGGCGCGAAGCGCTTTCAGCGTCGAGCCGCCAAGCTGCGCGGTGAACGTCGCTTTCCGCTCGTCGAGCGCCCGGCGAGCTTCGTCGAGTGCGACTTGCGACGCCTTTGCATCAAGTTCGATGGTCGCGCTTTCGTTCAGCAACCGCTCGATGGCTTGCTGAATGGCAACAATGCCGGAGGCGGCGGCCCGCTCCCGCTCCGCCGCCGGAAGCAGTTCGTCGAAAGCGTGGCGGATGCCCGACAGCGCACCGACAAGCGAGGCGTCCACGCGGTGCTCCTCCTGCCAGGCGCGAAGCGAAAGCAACTCGTTCCGCGCCGATTCGACGCTTTCAGCGACCGTTGCGCGTTCGGCATCGATTCGCTCGCGCCGCTCTTCGAGCGCCTCCAGTTCGCGCTTCCGTCGCTCCGCCTCCAGCCGCTTGCCCTCGATCAGCGCGTCGAGCTGCCGCACCTGCGCGATGAGCGGCTTCGCCGCCGCGGCGCTCTCCTGAGCCAAAGCGAGCGCTTTTCCGGCAGCTTCGTGCCGCGCTTCCGCCTCCAGCCGTTGGCGCTCGACCTCCGGTCGCCCAGCCTCCTTCGCAGCAAGCTCATCGCTGTCGCGCTGCAACTGCGCCCGTTTCAGCCTCAGCACGGCGTGCAACGGCTCGACGGCGGCGGCGTTGCGGGCGAGCCGGAGGCGCTCCTCGTCTGCGCGGAACGCCTCGCGCTCGGCGTCGAGCGCCGCCGCTTCGCTGCCGATAGCCGCGAGTGACGCTTCGAGCCGCGCGATCTCCTGCAACCAGCGCAGGGCCGCCGAATCGCGTTCGACCCCGGCGCTCAGCTCGCGCTCCTTTTCGATGCACTCCGCCCGCTCGTTTTCGAGCGCCTGCCGCTCCTCGTCGCCAAGCAACTGGATGCCCTCGCATTCGAGCTGGAGCCGTTCGAGCCGCGCCTGCTCGTCGCGCCGCCGCTCGTGCACCTTCATCGAAATCACCGAGTAAAGTTCCGTGCCGGTGATCTGTTCGAGCACGGGCGCGCGCTGGTCGGCATCGGCTTGCAGAAACGCCGCGAACTCGCCCTGGGCAAGCAGCATCGAGCGGGTGAAGCGGTCGAAGTCCATGCCAGTTCGCGCCTCGACCTCCTGCAACGTCTCCTGCAATTTTGTCTGAATGAGCTTGCCGGTCGCCGCGTCGGAGATTTCGTGCTTCTGGGACTGCAACTCGCCACCGCGCTTGTGGCGCGAACGGTGCTGGCTCCAGTGGCAGCGGTACGCGCCGGAGGCGGTCGCGAAGGTCACCTCGGCGAAGCAGTCCCCCGCGTGGCGCGACATGATTTCGTTGCTGCTCTTGGTGATCCGCCCGAGGCGCGGCGTCTGGCCGTAGAGCGCGAGGCAAATGGCGTCGAGAATGGTGCTTTTGCCCGAGCCGGTCGGGCCGGTAATGGCGAACAGCCCGTCCGAAAGATATTCGGGCCGGGTAAAATCGATCTCCCACTCCCCTTGCAGCGAGTTCAGATTGGCGAAACGGAGCTTCTGGATTATCACGAGCGAACCTCCTTTTCGGCCATCACATCCTCCTCGTGGATCGAGCGGAGCACCTCGCGATAGCTTTCAAGAAGCGCAGGGCGGAGCGATTCGTCCGTGCCGTACGCTTCGAGGCAGCGGTTGAAGACCGCTTCCGGATCGAGCTGCTGAAGCGTCTCGTCCATCGTGGATTGGCGCAGCGCCTGCTGGAGCGGACGGTTGTTGCGGATACGGCAAATTTCGAGCAGCGATCCTTCGACCGCCTTCTCCATCGCCTCCTGCACGGTTGCGGGCGCTTCGTCTCCGCGACAGTCGATTTCGAGCCAGGCGTTGCTGCCCGCCAACCGCAGCGCAGCGATGGCGGCGCTCAGCTCGTCGAGGCTCCCGGCGAGCCGTTCGAGTGGCTGGAAGCGGGGAATCGCGATCTCCGTGACCGCTGGCGTGCGCCCTTCGAAATCGACCTGAAGCACCAGCTTCTGCTGCTTCGCCTCGCCGAATCCCATCGGAATCGGCGAGCCGCAATAGCGCATATGCTCCGTTTTGTCAACCCGTTGCGGCACGTGCATGTGGCCGAGAGCGACATAGTCGAAGACAGGCGGAAAGGCGGTCGAGCAGACAATCGAGAGCGCTCCTGCATAAATTTCACGCACGCCATCATCCTCAGTCGTGACGCACCCCGCCGTGAAGAGATGGCCCATCGCAATCACCGGAATCTGTTCGCCGAGACTCCGGCGGCGCTCGGCGGCGATCTGCGCCACCTCGGCGTAGTGCAGCGACACGCCGTCGGAGAGCTTGCGGATTTTATCCTCCAGACTCTCCCCCGGCTCGACCGTGCGGATGTCACGATCCCGCAGGAACGGCACCGCGCACACAATCGCCTCCGGGCGGCCCTCCCGGTCAAAAAGCACACGCACCTCGTCTGCCGGATCGCCGGTCGCCGCGCCAAGCACATGCACGTCGAACGAGCGCAGCAACTCCTTCGGTGCATCGAGAAAGGTGGGAGAATCGTGGTTCCCGCTGGTAATGACCACGTGTCGGCACGGCGAGCCGGGCGTCAGGGCGATGCGGTGCAGGAACTGGTAATAGAGCTTCTGCGTGGCGTTGCCCGGCGTGGTGGTGTCGAAGATGTCACCCGCGACGACGAGCACCTCGATGCCCCGCGACTCGACGGTTCCCGCCAGCCAGTCGAGAAAAGCCTCGAACTCATGCAGGCGGCTCCGCCCAAACAGCGACCGTCCGAGATGCCAGTCCGATGTGTGAAGGATTCGTAAAGACAAGGGATAATGGAGAATGGAAAATTGATAATTGATAATGCACAATGTAGGAAGCGCCTCCGGGAGCGCCAAGCGCCTGGCTGGCAAAAATCCGGGCATTTATGGCTAATTTTCCAACAGAGCAAATGCTTTACTTTGTAAAGTTCTTTGCGAGCAATCACCAAAAACGAATTCACGGCAGGGTGTTTCGTCTACAAAGTCCACAATAGGGCGTATAGGTCTTACAGGTCGAATGGGACAAACCGCACAGAAAAGATCATCATAGACGGCTATTCGCGCAGTCCTACGATTCATTATCAATTATCAATTCTTCATTATCCATTAACTCCGGCGGCAGCTTCTTCGATACTTTCGCGCCGAGCTTGCGAATCTCTTCGGCTCTTCCAGCGAGGTTGCCGCGGCCTTCGGTGAGGCGTTTCATGGCGAGGTCGAAGCTCTCCGACACGCCGGCGAGCTTGCGGCGGGCGTCGGTCATCGCTTCGGCGACCAGCACCACCTGGTCGTAGATGCGGCCCGCCTTGTCGGCAATCAGTTCGGCGTTGCGGTTTTCGTTTTCGCGCCGCCAGATTTGCGCGATCAGGCGCAGAGTAATCATGAGCGTGGCCGGGCCAGTGACGACGACGTTTTTTCCGGCGAGTTCGTAAAAGAGCGACGAATCGGCCTGCATCGCCGCCTGATAAGCAGGTTCGAGCGGGATGCACATGATGACGAAGTCGAGCGTGCGGTTGCCCCGGAGCGTGGCGTAGTCCTTCTTTTCCAGCTCAGCCACGTGGCGGCGCACCGATTGCACGTGCTCGCGCAACGCCTCGCTGCGCCGGGCCTCGTTCTCCTCGCCGCACCAGCGCTCGTAGGCGGTCAGCGACACCTTGGCATCGATCACCACCGTCTTTTCGCCCGGCAGATGCACCATGAAATCGGGCCGCACCAGCCGCCCGTCGTCCGTGCGGTTGCTCTCCTGCACGGTGTACTCGCGCCCCTTGACCAGCCCCGACGCCTCGAAAAGCCGCTCGACGATCAGCTCGCCCCAGTCACCCTGCTTCTTGCTCTCGCCCTTGATGGCCCGCGCGAGGTTGTTGGCCTCATCGCTCACCTGATGATTCAGCTCCTGAAGCTGCCTCACCTGTTCGAGGAGCCGCGCGGACAGCTCCGTATCGTTGCGATGCACCTCATCGATGCGCTGGCGAAACGAGTCGAGCTGCAAACGGAACGGCTCCAGCAGCCCATCGAGCCGCTGCCGGTGCTGCTCCGAAAGCGCAGCCCCCCGCTCCTCTACGATCCGGTTCGCCAGATTCTGCATCGCAGCCTCCAACCGCGCCTCGTCGGAGCGCCGAGCCTCCAGCAAAGCCACCCCCCGCTCCCGCTCATGCTCCACCTCCGCCTGCAACCGCGCATTCTCCACCGAAAGCCCCCGAGACTCCCGCTGGCTGCGCAGAAGCAGGAACCCAAGTGCAGCAGCAAGGATGACAAGTAGGAGGATAACGAGGATCGAGGTCATGGGTGGGTTGGATTATTTGGAGAGACTTTATTGCAAGGTATTCGTCAGGGCATATCGATGCAAATCGTGCGCACGCCTTTCGGGAATAACGCTCGCTGGCAGGGGATGAAAGGGTGATGTTTTGCGAAAATCCGGACAACAAAAAACCCCTGACGTCGCAGGGGTTTTAGTGGTATTTGGAGGTGAAGAGCGGATTCGAACCGCTGTACGAGGTTTTGCAGACCTCTGCCTAGCCACTCGGCCACTTCACCAAAGTGAAGCTAAGGTAAGAAAAAAATCGTTTTTACAAAACTGCGACTTTTTTCATCTTCGAAGACCAGAGCCAGGTGCACTCGGTCTGGCAATCAAACGGCACGGCAATAGAGAATCACAAAGTTTTATGATCGATTTCAGGGTTGACAAAAAGAAATGCACACAGTGCGCCCTTTGTGCGGGGGATTGCCCGTCACGCATCATCGTGATGGATGAAGAAGAGTATCCAGCGATTGCTCCCGAAAAGGAACTGGCCTGCCTCAGGTGCGAGCATTGCCTCGCCATCTGCCCGACAGGCGCTATTTCAATCCTTGGCTTCTGCCCGGAAGACAGCCTGCTGCTCAAAGGTGGCTCCCCTGATCCGGGACAACTTGAGACTCTCATCAAGGGACGACGCTCGGTGCGACGTTACAAACCGGAAAATCTCGATCCCGATCTGATGCAGAAGCTGCTCGATGTCGCCTGGCACGCGCCCACCGGAGTGAATTCGCGCCAGGTGCGCTTCACCGTGCTCGATGACCGCGAAAAGGTCGCCCACTTGCGCGACGAGGTAATGAATGGCTTGATCCGACTCGATACGGAGGGTTTGTTGCCGGCGTCAAAAGCCTATTACGCGAAGTTTGTAAAGATATGGGAGAAGCACAAGGTCGATCTGATCTTCAGGGAGGCGCCGCATCTGCTCATCGCGTCGGCGCCAAAAAGCGTTTCGACCCCGAAGGAAGATTGCATGATCGCGCTTACCTGTTTCGAGCTGTACGCGCAGGCTTGCGGGGTTGGCACGCTCTGGAACGGCATCGCCACATGGGCTATCGACGAGATGCTACCCGAAATTCGCCGGAACCTCAACATTCCGGATGACCATCTCTTCGGCTATGCAATGCTCTTCGGCAAACCGGCAGTACACTACGCACGAACGGTACAGCACCGGCCAGCGCTGATCCACCGCGTACCGTAACCCAAGCGCAGGATCAATGGTGGGCGTAATTTAAATCCGCCCCCTGATTGCTTGGTTGCTGGAGATCAGCGGGATTTGAAAACCATGTATTTGACCGCGTTGGAAACCTCTTTATCGGAGAGGTCAGCATTACCACCTTTCGGCGGCATCGTGCCGTTCTTTCCAACGAACCCTTCGATTGAGCGTTTTGTCAGGGCCTCGCCCCCCCCCTTCTGAGCAAGCAGGGTAGCTCATGCATCCTTCTTGCCCGGCTTTGGCGCACCGCCTGTACCACTGTCATGGCAACCGGCGCAGTTCGATTCGTAGACCTCTTCCCCGGCAGCGATTTCAGGGTCGTTGAAATTGCCGTCATCCGATCCGCTCAATGCAATCGCGGTCGTCATTGCGAGGATTGTTCACTCTGGTGGAAACCGGCCAGAGATCGATCACCTGTTCATCGGCAGCGTCAAGGAGCTGCAAGGCGTCCCGGTTCGACGAGTCGAGCCAGCCTGCCCACTCCTCTTCTTCAAGCATGACCGGCATCCGGTCATGCACCGGCCTCATCTGGCGGTTTGCACCGGTGGTGATAATCGTGCAGGAGAGCAGCGGCAGTGATGGCGAGCCGGGCGGCTGCCATTCATCCCACAGACCGGCCAGACCCATCGGGCGGCTATCTTTCCGATGGATGTACCATGGCTCCTTGTGACGCTCCCCGACAAGCTTCCATTCGTAAAAGCCACTGGCCGGTATGATGCAGTGCCGCCGGTTCAGCATGTGGCGGAAAAATGGTTTGGCCGCAAGGCTTTCGGCTCGGGCATTGATCAGCCTGCGCTTCGGCATTTCCCTCGACTAGTGCAGGATTAGCCCCCAGTGGGCCATGCCAAGCCGATAGTGGCCATGATCACCGAGCAGCGTCACGATCATGCTGCCCGGCGTGATGTTCCAGCTTTGCCGGTAACCAAAGCCTGGCGCTTCGTCAAAGGTCAAGTCAAGCTCGCGAAGCTGTTCGATGAAATGGCTCAACTCAAAAAATCCGAATCGTCCGCACATGGTAGTGATGTTTTACATGCCGCCATTTCCGGAAAGTGGACAAGAGGCGTGAAGATCATGCAGGCGGGTTGACTGAGAAAAGCGGACCCCCAAAAGCTGTCCTTACCCACACAAATATTTGAGAAGCACTTCGACCTCCACCTCCGGGCTGTCGAGTTGAAATTTTGCGTTCTCGAACGAAGGCGGACCGAGAAAGAAATGAGGATTGTTGGAGGTGCCGACCCCCTCTTTCGGAATGCCGAAACAGTTTTTGTGCAGCTCACCACAGCAGCTCTCGTCGTGGATAACTGAGATAGCGTAGATGCCATAAGGAACGTCCTCGAAGACGTAGCGATTCGACTCCCCTATCTCGTGCAGCCCGCCCTTTCTGAACGCATGTTCCACCTCTCCCGGAAATCCATGTTTGTCATTGAAGAGCGCAATACCAAGATCGCCTATGCAATTGTGAGCATCGAGCACTTTGACCACGATACGGCCCGTGCCGGTTGATGTGGCTTCAGCGGATGACAGTGTTAGGTCAGCGGACAGGTTCATGGATTCATTGCGGATAATCTCGATGGACGCCGTGATGCACAAATTCAATGTAAGAAACATTTCGCTTGCCTGTGAACGTCTGGAGCAGCTCGGTGAGTTGTGCAAAAGGACGAAAAGAACATCAGGGACGAAAACGACGATGGACGCCAAAGGAAAAAAGCCTGCTTTGGAACAGGCTTTTTTCGTTGACAGATTTCCGAATGTCGTGTTTATCCGATCTTTTCAGCGCCGGAGATGATGGCGGCGACAAGCCTGTCGATGGTGGCGTCGTCCATCAGCACCGGAATGTTGAGGCAGATGCTGCTCTGGAGCAGTTCGCCGGTCTTCGGCCACAACTCTTCGAGGTTGGCGTCGCGGTAGCGGTCGTAGGCCTTGAGCAGGTGGCCCCAGATGGCGGCGTAATGCCAGTCGATCGCTTCCGGCAGAATCTTGGTGCCGAAGCCATGCTCCATCAGGTGCGCCTCGAACGCTAAAGCAGCCTTGGGATCACGAACCTTGAAGATGAGCGTGTCGCCCTGCGCTCCGGCTTCGTCGGTAAAGGGGCGCATCACGAGGTTGCTGAGGTGACTGATGCGATCCTTGATCTTGTACTTGTTCTCCCTCGCCTTCGAGAGAATGTAGTCGATCTTGCCAAGCTGGGCGACGCCGATGGCGGCGGTCACTTCGCTCAGGCGATAGTTTAAACCCTTGGCGCGGCGAGGATCCTTGCCTCGCGGCAGACCGGGGATGTGCATGTGACCGTGGTCGCTGAATTCGGCCACGCGGTCGTAGACATCCTTGTCGTCGGTGATGACCATGCCGCCTTCGCCGACGTGCAACGTCTTGCCTGCGTCGAACGAGAAAGAGCCAACCTTGCCGATGGTGCCGAGCTTGCGCCCTTTGTATGTCGCGCCGAGCGACTGGGCGGCGTCCTCGATGAGCGTCACGCCGCGACGCTCGCAGATTTCGGCGATTTCATCCATCTTCGGCGCGGCCCACATCGGAATAGCCACGACGGCTTTTGTTTTTGGCGTAATCGCCTTCTCAACCTCCGCCGGATCAAGGTGGTAGGTCTCGTCGATCTCCACCGGCACCGGCACGGCGCCAAGCGCGGCGGCGGCTTCGACCGGCGCGATGAAGGTCCAGGCGGTGGTGATCACCTCGTCGCCGGGGCCGACGCCCGCGCCAGCCAGTGCACAGTGAATAGCCGCCGTGCCCGACGACACCGCGTGGGCGTACTTGACCCCCATGTATGCGGCGAACTTCTCCTCGAACTCCCTCGCCTTGTAGTTACCTGGTGCATACCGGTACAGGGTGGTTTTCTCCCTGCTGAACAGCTCCTGAATCTCGGCCAGCTCCTCGCGGCCAATCAGCTCGGCTCCTGCCATAGTGTTTGATTTCTTTTAGTTATTGTTTATGTCCACGTCATTCATTACGTCAACTTCATCCACTTTCTTTCAAGTCAGCGCGTCAATCACCACCCGGGCCGATTCCTCGTTGAACTCGACCGGGTTGCCACCGAAGGAGCCCGAGAGCGCACCAGACGCTTTTGCGGCGAGTTCGGCGACGTTACCCTTGCCGTAACCATAAGGAACAAGATTGGGAATAGCGAGCTGGCGATAGAGATCGTCCATCTGTTCGAGCAACTCCAGCGCGGACTCCCTTGCCGATGCGCCCTCTTTTCGGGCCGGATTGAGCAGCGCGTATTTGTCGTATCCCTTGTTGACGTTGTAACGCATCACCTCCTTGAGGAAGATCGCGCCCGCAAGGCCATGCGGCACCTGGTGCTTCACGCCGACGTAGTAGGCAAAGCCGTTGGTCGGGCCGTCCCCGGAGTTCATGAGCGCCGTGACGCCGCAGATGCTGCCAAGAGCGAGGTCGAGGCGCGATTCGGCGCGGTCGAGCTGTCCCTGCTGCAGGGCGTAGAAGGTACGCTGGAAACCCTCGATCGAGAAGATGCGGCTCAGGGCAGTGTGCTTGATCGAACCAAAGCTGTCCACGCAGTGCACGAGGCTGTCCATCGCCGAAGCGATGACGCTCTCCATCGGCGCACTCATCGAGAGCTTGGGATCGATGACCGAGCGCTTCGGGAAGTTCTTGCGGCTGTTGATACCGAGCTTGCGTCCTTCATTCTCGTCGATGAAAACCGCGTTATAGCTCACCTCGGCGCCGCTGCCAAGCAGCGAAGGCACGGTCACGAGCGGCACAGGGTCGTTCACATCCTTCGGGAAGCCCTTGAGCGAAAGCGCCGGAACGTTGTTGGTCAGCAGCAGCGCGACGCCCTTGCCGAGATCGATAGTGCTCCCGCCTCCGATAGCCACCATGCCGTCGGGCAGCTCGCGGCGGAAAAACTCCGCGACATTTTCAAGATGCCGATAGGTCGGCTCCCCTCTGAACTCGTTACAATAGACAACCGCATTGGCATAGCAGGCGTTGATGTTGCGCAGCACATCCTGGAAATAGAGATTTTCCGAAAGGCTTGCATCGTAAATGATGCCCGGTTTGGAAATACCGAGCGACTGAAGATGCTCATGCACGGCGAGAGCCTCGTTGACCCCGATGCAGAGGTCGGTAGAGAGGAAAAAGTTCATATTGTCTTGATTCTGTTGGGTTTGTCGGATTTCAGGATCGGTTGAACGAGCGGTCGATGCCTTTCTGCTTCAGGTAAAATTCAACGAGATCGACCTCTTCAATGGTGTCGATCTCCCAGGTCTGCCAGAACTCCATCGGATAGACCGAGAGCTTCTGGCCGATACGGTTGCCGAACTTGCGCAGCACCGATGGCGTGAAGAGGTAGATCGAGCCATTTTCGATGAACTGCGACGGTCGATCCTGCCGCATCCCGCGATTCCGATAGTCGAAGTTCACGCTGTTCCAGTCGCCTCCGCGCTGTTCCCATATGGTGAGGTCATCGGCCCGCGTCACCGAAATGAGCGAATCGGCCCCGTCGCGCCGGAACAGCTCGACGGCACGGTCGATGTCCCCCGGCTTGCGCAACGGCGAGGTAGCTTGCAGAAACACGACCGTCTCCGGCTCCGCGCCGTACCGTTCAGCAATCACTTCAAGCGCGTGCAAAAGCGCCGACTCCGAGGTCGCCTTGTCGCCGCTGATGTGCTCCGGGCGGTCGATCACCTCCGCACCGAACTGCCGTGCCACCTGAGCGATGGCCGCGTCGTCGGTGGTCACAAAAACCTGATCGACATGTTCGGCATCCGAAGCCTGCAAGACGCTCCATGCCAGCAGCGGAAGGCCGGCTATCGGATGGATGTTCTTGTTTTTCAGGCCCTTCGAGCCGCCGCGCGCCGGAATGATGGCTGCCGTCCGCATTCAGTGATTCCCGTGTGATTCTTGGTTATTGCCAGTTCCGCATCATTTTTCGATCACCTCCCGGCAGACTCCGGCGATTTTTCGCGCCGCCGAGCGGTTCTGCAACGGAGTAAGGCGCTTGAGATAGCCGGGCTCCAGTCCGCAATATACCGGTTTGTTCAGCGCCGATCCTACAAAGATCGTCGAAGAAAACTGCGCGATCATCATCTGCGAATTGGCGATCATCTCCTCGGTCTTCCCTTCGGCATAGACGATGCTTCCCGGCGCGTGCAGCTCGATCTCCCTCGTTGCACGCACGGCGTTCTCGTTGGGATGAAGCTTGAAAAGCAGCTGCCGCCCGTCGGCCATCTGCAAGTACTTGCGGATATTGCGCTTGCGGTTCTCGTAGATGAAGGTCTCCCGGTTGTCGGAGGTACAGACCAGCACGTAGTCGCGGTGCTCAAAGTCGTTTTCAAGAAAGCGCTCGCAGTTATCGAAGTTGGGAATGCTGGTCACTTCGATCTTGGCGGGATTGACCCCTTTCTGCACGAACAGGTCGCGGTACCCTTCGCTGGCCACGCAGAATTTTTCGTAGGTGTCGGACAGGCCGGTGGCCGCGGTGCCCGCAATCCAGCGTGGCACCCAGCGAAAGTTGCGCGCGAGATGGAACAGAATCGTCTCCGGCTCGGTCATTCCCTCCTGAACCAGCACGATTTTCGTGTGTTTGATGTGTTTCGGCACAATAAGATCTGTGCAGGTCACTACCAGATCGTAACGGTGCAGGGTGCCACCAATATCAAGCTGAAGATTGTGCGAAGTGAGGTAGTCAATGGCTTTGCTGGCGCGCTTCTTGCCCATGATCGTGAATTCGAGCATGCCCATGTCTGAGGCCTTGCCAAGCAGTCCGTCGCTGAAAAAAGGGGTGAACCATTGATCGTACTCCCGGAGATGCTCCGCAATCTGGTGCATCTGGGTGGTCTGATTCATCGATCCGCAGACAAACAGTATCTTTTTCTTCATGCACTCTCTTCACTGGCTTGTTCGGCATCCTTAAGCTGAATGCCCTCCATAAACATCACACCGTAACCTATCGAATACCAGATCACCTCCTTGAAACGGCGCAGCATCACGAATGCTCCTCCATAGGCGAGGTAATCGGGTATGCCAAGCGCATGAAAAAAAGCAAGATACCCAAGATCCTGAATCCCCAGACCTGATGGAATGAAAAAAAAGATCGCCCTGAGAATGGTCAGGGCCGTGTCAAACGCCAGCACTTGAAAGAAGGTCACCTTGAGGCCGAGAATTTGTAATATAAGATAACTTTCCAACGCCAGCATCATCCAGGCCGCGACATAGATGACCATCACCGGCAAAAACGATTTCATGCCGTCCGACTTGACCCGCTGAAGCTTGTGGTCGGTCTCGGCGAACCCCGCCTCCTGTTTGAACAGCCACTGCCGGACTTTTTCAAACGGGATTTTCATGAGTATGCGATGCAGATTCTGAGCGGCGTTGCCGTTGGTCATCAGGATCAGAAACAGCATAAAGACCACTGCCATAACAAGGCTGACAAAGATCATGATGACGCCAAGTCCCTTAAATTCAACCACCTGCATCGACGCTGCCTGCAAAAAACCAAATCCGGCGAGCGCACCGAGAAGCGTGTAGATGCCTTGGGTTGAACCGAGGAGCAGCTTTCTCACAGAGACCGTAGCGAATCCGTCCGGAAGGGGAATGCTAAGAAATTTCCGGCAGAGCCAAGGGCGCAACGGCTCACCGACAGCCACGCCTGCCGGCAGAGTCATCGACACCGTTTCGGCAACCAGCTGGATTTTGAAAAGGCCGAAAAACGGCACCCGTCCGCTCTCTTTGAGAAACAGCCGTTGCCATGCCGCCGTTTCCAGAAGATGCAGGCCAAGGTAAGGCAGAAGAATCCAGAGCGAGGAGGGGCCGAGTGAAGCGATCAGCTTCATCGATCCAGCAAGATCAAGCTTGCTGAAAAGATAGGCGATGAGAACCAAGCCAAGCAGAAGCCCCGCATACCTTGACCAGGACGTTTTACCTTTATTGTGAGCCTGCATGCAATCGATTGGTGATGAAACCGTTGCGCGAGCAGCGTGACCATTCCAAAGCCTGACGCCCATCGGTTTTCGGGTGCATAAATCTTTTCAACACAAGCACTCCTGAACTCGGTGCCGCAAGCCTCGAATACAGGGGAAACGCTCGTCCTCCCGCACCATCCGGAACAGAAGCGTCCAAATATATCAAAAATAAGGAATTCCCGTGAACCCGCCTTTCTGGTGACTCACTCCGGAAGTGCGGAGCCGATTTCGATGCCGCAGCGCCGAATCGGGGGAGAACATGTATGAGAGAGCCAGACTACCGAAAGCGGCAATAAATTGTTGGAGAAAAGGACTCCGATTGTTACATAAGAGTATATTGATCACATTCAGAGCGTTCCTGTCACGTCGTCCATTGTTTGGACATCCCTGTTGACCGTTTGCGTCAGACCCGATTTCACGATTCTCATCACGTCATTCCGGAATCAAACTTTCGTTTATGGGACTCATCAATCCTGATTTCCAAACCTTGCCCGAACTGTTCGCCTCGGTGTTCAGCCATTTCAGGGGACAGCCCGACAAAGCGCCTATCGCAAGGAAAATCAATGGCGCTTACTCGCCAATCAGTTACGACTCGCTTGCGGAGGATTGCCGCCACTTTGCCGCTTATCTGAAAGAAAGGGGCATCGAGCCGGGCGACCGGGTGGCGATTCTCTCAGAGAACCGTCCTGGATGGTATCTGGCCGATATTGCTATTCTCTCGCTCGGGGCAACCGACGTACCACTCTACCCCTCCCTTCCACCGAACCAGATCGAGTATATCCTGAACAACTGCAGCGCAAAGGGCATCATCGTCTCAAACATGCTGCAGCTTGGCAAAATCCTCTCTATCTGGCCGAAGCTTCCGGAGCTGAACATGGTAATCGTCATGAACAAGCTCGAAGAGCCGATTGAGGATGTGATCGACCTGAGCCAGGCGAAAATCGAGGGAAAAAAAATCCTGGAGGCAAAACCGTGGCTGCTCGATGGCATCAAAACAAGTCCTGACGATGTGGCGACGCTCATCTACACATCGGGCACCACCGGCCTGCCGAAAGGGGTGATGCTCACCCACCGGAACCTCTGCGAGAACGTGAAATCGTGCTCGACGGTCATCCGGCTCGACGAAACCGACAGCAGCCTCTCCTTTTTGCCGCTCTCCCACGCCTATGAGCGTACCGGTGGATACTACCTCATGTTCGCCTGTGGCGCACGGATCAATCTCGCCGAAAGCATCGAAACCATCTCGCTCAACATCTCGGAGGCCAAACCCACCATCATCTTTACGGTGCCAAGACTCTTTGACCGCATGAAGACGAGCATTCTCAAATCGGTGACAAGTGAAGGCGGCATCAAGGAGAAAATCTTCTTCTGGGCGGTCAGTACCGGTGAAAAGTACCACAAGCAGCTCACAGCCGGAAAGGCGTCGCCACTGCTCGCCGTGCAGCACAACCTGGCCGACAAGCTGGTTTACAGCAAAATCCGCAAGAAATTCGGTGGACGGCTGCGCTACTTCGTCTCCGGCGGCGCGGCGCTGCCCCAGAAAACGGGCGAGTTTTTCCAGTCCATCGGCATCACGATTCTCGAAGGGTTCGGCCTGACCGAGACCTCGCCCGTCACCCACGTCAACCGCCCCGAAAAGGTCAAGTTCGGTACGGTCGGCCCACCGGTGAAAAATGTCGAGGTGAAGATCGCGCCGGATGGTGAGATCATGCTTAAAGGCCCCAACATCATGAAAGGATACTGGAAAGACGAGGCTGCAACCGCTGAGGTGCTCAAGGATGGCTGGTTCTACACGGGCGACATTGGTCTGGTCGATGCGCACGGCTACCTGAAAATCACCGACCGCAAGAAGCACATCATCGTGACCAGTGGCGGCAAAAATATCGCTCCCCTGCCGATCGAGAACCTCATCCTCGACAGCCCATACGTTGATCAGGCCATGATTGTGGGCGAAAAGCGACCGTTCCTCATTGCGCTCATCGTGCCTGATTTCCTCAAGCTCAGAGATTTCGCGGCGGAACACCAGATCAAAGTTTCAAGCACCAAAGAGCTGATCAACACCAAAGAGGTGGTTCAGGTGTACGAGAAGCTGCTGAAGAGCGTCTCCCGTCAGCTCGCCACCCATGAAAAGGTGCGAAAATTCCTGCTTGTCGAAGAACCCTTCTCGATTGAAAACGGCATGATGACCCCGACGCTCAAGCTCAAGCGCAAGGAAATCACCACAAAATTCAGCGCCGAAATCGATAACCTCTACAACGCGCTGAACATGGTCTACAACACCGAGTGAGTTCAGCGCCGCAGCACTCCGAGTTCGGTGTAAAGCACACCGAACAACTCGCCAAGATCCTTGATGGTGGTAACGTAGCCGGGCGTAATTTCAAACGGACGACCTCGCTGGGCGACTGGCAGAAAAAAGTTGAAATCGGAATCAAAGCGCAGCATCACCGTAATCGACCCGGCAGGATCAGTGGTACTCACCGCTTTTCGCCTGCAATCCGCAGCATCCGGCGGTCTCCGTACTCCTCGATCATCGACTCCATGACCATCGAATCGACAATGGAGCCGATGCCGTGCGGGCAATCAGCATATCGCTCCTCGACCGCCTCGCGGGAGAGTTCGCCCGCTGCGATCAGCTCGCGCAAAAGCGCCCCTCGATACCAGCGGCGCGAGCCCTTGAAACTGGACTGCTTCGTCAACGGGGCGATGCCGGTCTTTTTGCCGGTCAGCTCCATCGCGCCGTAATCCATCAGCGCATTGTGCCAGTCGCGGCTACGACCTTTCGGAAGCACCTCGTGAGCCACTTCGAGCAAAGCTTTCGGAGTAATTGATTCGGGAAGGTTGAGTTCGTGGATCAGCACGCGCCGGATGTTGGTATCGACCGCTGCAATGTCGAGGTTGTCGGCAAAGACAGGGATGGAGCGACTCGTATAGGCTCCAATGCCGGGCAGCTCGATGAGTTGCGCAGGCTCGACAGGCACCTCGCCACCGTACCGCTCGACGATCATCGCCGCCGCACGTTGCAGGCGCTGGCCGCGTCCGTTGTAGCCAAGACCACTCCACTCTTCGAGCACCTCCCGCAGCGAAGCGGAAGCGAGTGCACGCACATCAGGAAAGCGCCCGAACCAGCGAAGAAATCGCGGCGCGACCCGATCGGCCTGGGTCTGTTGCAGCATCACCTCGCTCACCATGACGGCATAACGGTCAGTGGTCAAACGCCAGGGAAAGCTCCGTCTGTTCTTTTCGTAATAATCGAAAATCTTCGCCTGAAAAGCCTCAACGAGAGCGGTATTCATCGTTTCGGGTAAACATCAGAAGGGAAAAAAGAGTCATCACTCTCCGTCCACAGCATCCTAAAGGTTTACTGGCGAACACAAAGCAAGAAAGCAGCGCCACCTTGATTTGGCAGCGCTGCTCTGCGTAAAAGCTGGAGACACTGAAGGTTATGCTTCGACGGAAGCTGACTTGCGCTCTTTGACCTTCAGCGCAGCCTTGCCGGTACGCTTGCGGAGGTAGAACAGTTTGGCTCTTCTTGCCTTGCCGCTCCTGACGACCGTGACGCTCTCGACGTTTGGCGAGTTGACCGGAATGATTCTCTCGACGCCGACGCCATGCGAAATCTTGCGGACGGTGATGGTCTTGGAAGCACCTGCGCCCTTGTCGCCGATCACGACGCCTTCGAAAGCCTGAAGGCGCTCTTTGTCGCCCTCGATAACCTTGAGCTGAATCCTGACGGTATCGCCAGGACGAACTTCGGGAATATCGCTCCTCTGCTGGGTTGCTTCGACCAACTGAATTAACTGATCCATGATGACACTGTTATCTTTATGTTGTCTTTACTCTTCTTCACTTTCTTTGCCGAGCATCTCCGGCCTGCGCTCAAGCGTGCGCTCACGCGCATTCTCCTGCCGCCAAAGCTCGATTTTTTCATGATGGCCTGAAAGGAGCACATCGGGCACCTTCATTCCGCGGAACTCCGCAGGGCGAGTGTACCATGCGCAGTCGAGCAGCTCACTCTGGAACGAATCGGTCAACGCCGATTCACCATCACCAAGCACGCCAGGAATGAGCCTGACGACCGCATCCATGACCATAAGCGCCGGAATTTCACCTCCGGAAAGCACCACATCGCCGACGGAAAGCTCCATGGTGACCAGCGTCCGGCGAATCCTTTCGTCCATGGCCTTGTAGTGGCCGCAGAGAATGACGAGATTCCCCTTTCGCGAAAGGCGGTTGGCCCGCTTCTGGTCGAAAGCCTGCCCGTCGGGCGTCATGAAGATCACCTCCTCATAACTCCTTTCAGCCTGCAACTTCTCGATACATGCGAAAACCGGCTCGGGACGAATCACCATTCCTGCGCCACCTCCGAACGGTGCATCATCCACCTGCTGGTACTTGCCCAGTCCGTAATCGTGCAGATTGTGCACATGGATCTCCGCAAGACCTTTCCGTCTTGCAATACCGAGCAATCCCTTTTCAAGAGGTGACGAAAAAAAATCCGGAATGACGGAAATGATATCTATCCGCATGGCTTCACACCTGAGTCGTTGCCTGTCAATCTTGTCAAGAACATCGCGCCACAACTTCAAAGAAGAAGCCGCAACGCAGTGACGTTACAAAAATTCTTTGAATCTGCGCAACGTCACGATCCCTTTTTGGAGATCGGTTTCAGTGATAAAATCCTCCACTGCCGGTATTAGCACTTTCCTGTTACCAGTATCGACTTCGTACACGTCGTGTGCGGGCATCTGCAACACATCGCTGACCTTGCCGACACGCCCCTCCGCTTCGTCGAACACCTCCAGACCGATCAGCTCATGAATGTATGCCCGGTCGTCCGGCATAGATTCCAAAGCATCCCTTGTCACGTAGAGTCCGCACCCGGCGAGGGCTTCCGCATCTTCGCGCGAGCCGGCGCCTTCGAGCACAAGCCAGGCAAAACCCTGATGAAAGCTGGCTGACTGCACCTTGCGAAGCACGACATCTTTCGGCGTTTTGCCGACATAATACTCCCGGCGCCTCAGAAAGCTCTCCGGAAAGTCGGTCACCGGCTTCACTTTGAGTTCGCCTTTTAACCCTTTGGGCTTCAGGACGACGCCTGTCAGAAACAGTTCCACTCAGGTTCAGCCGGTTCGGATTCCCTGTTATTCTCAGCCTTCGGCAGAACCGGCGGCTTCAGCAGCTTTCTTGGCCTGACGGCGGCGGAGTTTGGCGTTAAGACGCTTCTGACGGCGCTCGGCCTCTTTCTGCTGCCACGCTTCCATCTGGGCGGCAATATCACTCTCGCTGAGACCGCGACGCTTCAGGTTCATTTCGTGAAACAGACCGGTACCACGGATAAGGCTGTGGACGGTATCGGTCGGCTGAGCGCCAACGTTCAGCCAGTATGCCACGCGATCTTTTTCGATGGTCACGGTATGCGGCTTGGCGGTCGGGTTGTAGTGGCCGACCACTTCAAGAAACTTGCCATCTCTCGGCGCGCGCCCGTCGGCAGCAACGATCTGGTAGAACGGCATCTTTTTCCTTCCGGCTCTTTTCAATCTGATCTTAACCAATGCGTAATAAGTTTAATTTATGAGAGAGATTGTTCATTTATCGTTTCAGAAACTTGTCGAGTGCAAGGTTCTCCGTGGTGATCTTGCGGCCGGACTTGGCCAGGCGATTCACCGAGCGCATCATTTTCTTCATTTCGGCAAACTGTTTGAGCAGCATATTGACCTCTTGCACCCTCGTGCCGCTGCCAAGCGCGATACGCTGACGGCGACTGCCGTTGATGATTTCGGGGTGCTTGCGCTCCTGTTTGGTCATCGAGGAGATCATCGCCTCAATAGGCTTGAAGTTGATGTTTTCGAGATCCTGCTTTGGCACCATCTTGTTCAGCCCGGGCACCATTTCGATGAGCCCCTGGATCGAGCCCATCTTCTTGAGCTGCTGGAGCTGATCGAAAAAGTCGTCGAGGTCGAACTCGTTCTTCATGAGCTTCGACTGCATCGCCATTGTCTTTTCGAGGTCAAGCGCCTCCTGCGCCTTTTCGACGAAGCTGACGATATCGCCCATGCCGAGAATCCTCTGGGCCATGCGATCCGGGTAGAAAACGTCGAGATCATCGACCTTCTCGCCGACGCTCATGAACTTGATCGGCTTTTCGACCACCTGGCGAATCGACAGAGCTGCACCACCACGTGCATCGCCATCAAGCTTGGTAAGCACGACGCCGTCAAAATCAAGCCGATCGTTGAACGCCTTGGCGGTGTTAACCGCCTCCTGACCCATCATTGAATCGACAACGAACAAAAGCTCGTCAGGACTGAGGCGGTTTTTGAGTGCTTCAGCCTCGGCCATCATCGCTTCGTCGATCTGCAAACGACCGGCAGTATCAACGATCACAACATCTTTCGCCCCGGCTTTGGCAGCTTCGAGACCACCAAGCGCAGCCTTCATTGCGTCCTGCTCTTCGACCGAGAACACCGGCACATCGATCTGCTCGCCGAGCGTCTTGAGCTGCTCGACCGCCGCGGGACGGTACACGTCGGCTGCCACAAGAATCGGATTCTTGCCGTTCTTCTTGAGGCGCTTGGCCAGCTTTGCGCAGAAGGTGGTTTTACCGGAACCCTGGAGACCGGCAACCATCACGATGGCGGGAATTTTCTTCGGAGGCAGGTTCAGCGGCTGGTTCTCACCGCCCATGATCTCGGTCAGCTCGTCATTGACGATCTTGACGATCATCTGCGCCGGAGAGACACTCTTGATGACCGACTCACCCAACGACTTCTCCCTGATATCCTCGACCAGCTTTTTGGCAACCTTGTAGTTGACATCGGCGCTCAAGAGGGCGCGCTTGATGTCGCGCATCGCGATACCGATGTTGACTTCGTTGATCGTCGCCTGACCGGCGAGTTTTTTAAAGGTCAGCTCAAGTTTGTCACTGAGATTGTCGAACATATTGAACCTGTCACATAAATTCTAAAAATGGATAGCTTTAAATATAAAAATATTCTTGTAAAATAAAACCAAACGATGCGACCTTCACCGAACTATTTTCGCTTATATTAGTTAAGTCAATTTCAGAGCATAGCCTATGACCCCGGAAAAGATCGAACAGATATTTCAATCGTTCAAAGAGAAAAAGATCGCCGTTATCGGTGATGTAATGATCGACAAATATATCTTCGGCCACGTATCGCGAATTTCACCCGAATATCCGGTACCGGTGGTCGATGTCAACCGCGAGAGCAGCCGGCTGGGAGGCGCGGCCAACGTGGCGTTCAACATCCATGCGCTCGGTGCTGATGCGCTCCTGATTGGCGTTACCGGGGATGACGCGGAGCGTCGGAACCTCGCGAACCTTATGACAGAACATGGCCTCAATCCGGCTATGCTGGCCCCCGACAGCACCCGCCCGACAACCTGCAAAACCAGAATCCTTTCGCAGAACCACCACATCACGCGGGTTGACTACGAAAGCCGCACTCCGGTGGATGCTGAGCTGGAACAGGTGCTATTCGGCATGTTCATGGAGATCGCCGGATCGGTCGACGCCGTAGTACTCGAAGATTACAACAAGGGAGTGCTCACGCCGTCGCTGATCGCTTCTGTAATCACCGCCTGCCGTCAACGCAACACTCCAGTGCTGGTCGATCCAAAACTCAAGGGCTTCTTTTCCTACGGCGGGTGTTCAGTGTTTAAACCCAACCTCTCCGAACTCGCCGCCTCGCTTGGCATTCCGGTGACCAACGACGACCGTGAAGTAGAGCAAGCATGCCTCCTGCTCGGCGAAAAGCTCGATGTCGAGAGCCTCGTAGTAACACGAAGCGAAAAAGGCATGACCGTCTACAACGGCTCGTTCACCCACATCCCGGCCTTGTCACTCGATGTCGCGGACGTCTCTGGTGCGGGAGATACCGTGATCGGCACGCTCGCACTCGGGCTGGCTTCAGGCCTCGACCTGGTGACAAGTACAAGAATCGCCAATCTTGCGGCCAATACTGTCTGCCAAGAAGTCGGCGCCGTGCCGGTCAGACCGGACAAACTCCTCAGTGCTTGTCTGGCACATCTTCAATGATAGTGACGTGGTTATCCACCACTGACGGCCACGCCGGTTTGTAAGAAGGGTCCTGTGCCAAATTCCTCATCTTGAGCAATGAGTAGAACGGCACTTCGAAGAGAGCGGCGTTGCTAAGCGCGGGCGGAATGTCGCTGCCGGGATTGAGATGCATCACAAAAGTCACGTGCACCTTGCCGCTCGCCACCGGCATCAATATCCAGACCCCCCAGGCCTCGCGCACACGGTGAAAATCAGGCGTCGACGGAACATAATCGGGTATACCAGTCATAGTCAGAGCGAGCGCCCCCTCTTCAGATGCGTGCAGGGCTGTACGCACGATCATCTCCCTTTTCGGAATCGGCCAGGGAGTGTTAAGTACCTGGCGTACGACATAATCAAGGTCATCGCTCTTGTGCAACACCTCCATTTCAGAAAGCTGATGCACCCATTTCCCGTAATTGCCGAAATCGTGAAAAAGGCTGATCAGCTTTCTGAGAGGCGCATCGAACAAAGCCTCACCCTTGAAGCCCAGCACCTGGGAGCCACTGATTTTCGAGGAAAAAATTTTTATGTCTTTGTGATCAACACGAAATTCCCAGTTGCCCTCCAGGGCGCTTGCTACATCCATTGACTTGAACTTGTAATGATGATACTAAGAAACCTGGGGGTCTCTATTCTGTGATAAAATCGGTGTAGTTTCTGATAATATCATTCTTCGACTCCTTGAACGCCGCATCAACAGGCGTGCGGTATTTTTCGCGCTTGACAAAGTCGCGCATATTGTTCAGCGTGTGATACGGCGTATCAATCACTGCGATATTGGCCAGCCATGACGGGATCTCTCCGGCAGGCTCGATGTGCAGCCTGAAAACCACGCGGCAAGAATTTTCTGAAAGTGGCAGAATATTCCACGCCCCTTCGAGCTTGCGAACCCTGACGTACCGGTCATCTTCAGGGATAAAATCCGGCAGGCACTCGATCTTGATAAAGGCTTCGCCTGTTTCGGGATCCTTGTAAGCAGTCGATCGGCTGATGATCTCCCTGTCGCTCACCGGCCATGGCGCAGTTACGTGCTGAAGCACCACTCGTCCCTCATTGTCGTCGGCAAGCTCCTGAAGAATACGCATTTCGCTGGTTTTCCAGACCCAGTCGGGTGCGGACTCGATGTCATACAAGAGACTGAGCACGGAGTGCTGAGGAGCATCGATCGTAGCCACACCGACAAACGACAAAAAATCGGATGAAGGCACCGGACAGGTGAAAATCTTCAGCCAATCATTGCGAAACCTGAGCGTGCAAGTGTTACTGTTGATTTTTTCAAGTAATGACATAGTAAACCGGATTGTATGAAAAATTGGTTAAAGGCCAACATACTGTCTGGGAAACAGCTTTTACCTATTGACTCATGAAGCCTTCTTTTCGATGAAATGCCGCGCGACCTTCATAACAGGATCACCTTCACGCAATAACACCCTGATCTGCTCTTCAGTTCCAAACAGGTGCCTGGCAATTCTTGCCTTGAGCGCAAGAGCTATATCGGCCCGGTCACGATTGAACTCTGACTGGTCTAAAGTGAGCTTCGACTCCTCGCATCCCTTTTTGACCAGCGCTTCGAGATTGGCGGGAACATGATAGTTATCGAGGTATGCTGCCGCCGAGTGGCGAAACTTCTGGACCGGATCATCGGGAGCGTCAATCAGCTTCAGGGCAATATCCTCGATGACGCCCTTCGCGTAAAGCTCCTGGTACAGGTTGGAGTAGGGCTTGCCAAAAACCCAGTAATCGGGCATGATGCCGCCCGCTTTGGCCAGCATGGCGCGGAGACTGTCCGCCGAAGCGCTCTTCAACAAGGTTCCGGTGCTGTAAACCGAAATATCCTGCCCCTCCCGGTACAGAAGGCCGCCATACTTTTTCATAAAATTACCGGGCAGATTCCGGGTGAACATCTCCTTGTAATAGCGCTCACGCCCGGAGAAGCCCTCGTCATATTCGCGCTGAATCTGCCGTCCGGACGGGGTGTAGTATCTCGAAACGGTCAGCCTGACTACTGAGTTATCGGGCAACTTGAACTGTCGCTGCACCAGTCCCTTGCCGAAGGTCAGCTCGCCGATGAGCAGGGCGCGATGGTTGTCTTGCAGCGCCCCGGCAAGAATTTCGGCTGCCGACGCGCTCCCGCGATCAACCAGGAGGCAGAGCGGCCCTGTTTCAAAAACACCGCCGGAGGTCGAAGAGTACTTCATCTGGTCGTCACCGCCATGCCGACTTTTGGTATAGACAATGAGCTTGCCCGCCGGAAGCAGTTCGTCGGCGATGGTGACGGCCTGATCGAGATAGCCGCCAGGATTGCCCCGCACATCGATAATAAGCTGCCGCATTCCCTTGTCACGCAGCTTCTGCACCGCTTTATGAAACTCGCTTGCTGTCGTTTCGACAAACTGGCCAATCCGGATGTAGCCGGTATTGGCATCATCGAGAAACGCTGCGTCGATGCTCGTGGTCGAGATTTTGTCACGAGTGACCCGGAAATCGATCATCCGGCGGATCAGAGGCCGGTATATCCTGAGACTGACTCTGGTGCCGCGCTCGCCCCTGAGTTTGGAGAGAACAGCCGCGGGCTTGATGCCGATGACATTTTTCGAGTCGATCGAGACGATCCTGTCGCCGGGCATGATTCCGGCCGACTCGCTCGGCCCGCCCGCAAGCGGCGTAACCACCAGCAGGGTATCGCGCACGACATCGAATTCTATACCGATTCCCTCAAAATTGCCATTGAAATTTGACTGGGTGATTGCGGCTTTTTCCGGCTCGAGATAGATGGAGTGGGGATCGAGCGACTGCACCATGCCTCGAACTCCCGCGCTTTGCAGGCTATCGGCATTAACTGGATCAACATAATACGACCTGATTAGCCTGTAGGCATCAAGCATTTTCCCTTCAGTGCCACGACTATTAGTCCGCCATCCGATAAAATAACCGAATCCCCCGATGAGCAACATGATAATAACAGTGAAAATACGAGACATAGCGATCGATTCAGATTAACCGTTGGACAAGTGGCAGCTGTAGCTCAACACAACGCAAGTCATGCAAAAAAGCTCAAACAGACCGATAGCGAGACAGCAGCAGAGAACGCAAAGTCCGGGACCGGAATGCCTGCAAATAAACACTGCCAAAAAGCACCCGGCAAATTGGCGGATAGCAATAGCAACCGCATGTGTGTACATGTATTTCTAATTGTACCGAAGAGAAGGGGAATTCGCAACAACAACCCTCACCACCTAAAAATACCAACAGGTGTAACTTGCCACATTTCTCACTTTGACGCAAGAATAAAGAGATAAACAAAGAGGGCATCACGCAAGATTATCAGTCAATTAAACCAAAAAAATATTGTATATAAGTAAAATAATTTTAAACAAAAAAAAGAAAACAAAAACAAATAAAACAGAATCATGACAACAAATAAAAAACAAAAATAAAAATTATAAAAAACATAAAATAAACAAATAATTAAATAAAATTTTTATTTAATAAAAACACATAATTGTTTTTAAAAAAATTACTTATAAGCGTTTATATAAAAAATTTATTAATTAGTTTTATAAAAAAAATAAAACAATAATAGAAGCAAAATATTTTTTTATTTTTAACTTATTAAAAAAAAATTTCATAAAAATTACTAACAAAGCGTATTATAAGCACTCTTTTTACAATCACTTAAAAACAGTTAAAATAAAATTTAATCTCTTATTAATGGGCAATAAGCGATCAATTCAACCTCAACACTGGCATCAAGAGGAAGAGCAAGAACACCAACGGCGACCCTGACATGGCGACCCGATTCACCAAAAATTTCACAGACAAGTTCCGATGCTCCGTTGGCCACCTTGTGCTGATTCGTAAACCCTTCAGCACTCGAAACATAGATTGTCAGCTTCACGATTCTCGCCACGGTGTCAAGATTTCCGGTAACGGATCGGAGTACCGCAACCGCATTCAGCGCGGCCGTTCTGGCGGCCTTCGTCGCCTCCTGTTCGCACGCTTCGCTCACCCTTCCCTTTCCTCCTGGCTCCATCAGTTTGGCGCCAACCAGCGGTAATTGGCCTGAGGTGTAAATCAGATCACCAATTCGTATCGCTGGCTGGTAAAGTCCCGCTGGTGAAGGGATTTCCGGGAGAAGAATACCGGCGTTCTTCAGATTTTCTTCATTAGATATCATGACCTTTTTGTGTTTTTTGCTTGGTAAAAGAGCGGAAAATCCGAACAGCTCGGGATAGATTTTCCAGATTGTGATTCCTCTGGAAAATAGTTATCGTGCCTGAAATTGGATCTATGCCTGAAAAACACCCCTCACTCCCCCGGCTGATGATTGTCAGCAGTGGTGGCGAACATCTTTCTCAGAAAGGCCTTGTACTGGCACAGGCACAAGCTCTCGCCCGCTCTGCGCCGGTCATTTTCCAGATTCGGGAGAAAATGCTTGATTCTGCTTCTATTTGGCGCCTCTGCCGCCAAATAGCTCCGCTTGTCAATAATTCGGGGTCGATTCTCACCATCAACGAACGCTTCGACATCGCGCTTGCATCAAAGGCGGGCGGTGTTCATCTTCCCGAATCTTCATGCCCTGCCGATGTCGTCCGAAAAGCTGCACGAGAATTGCTTACCGGGCAAAGCGTACATAGCAAGGCGGCCGCATTGAAAGCCACTTCGACAGGCCTTGATTACCTCCTTTTCGGACCAGTATTCCATACGCCATCAAAAGAACCTTTCGGACCACCTCAGGGACTGGAACGTCTCCGGGAAATCTGCACGAAAGTACGCATACCTGTCTTCGCCGTCGGCGGCATCACGCCTGATAAAGTTCCGGCCTGCCTCGAATGCGGCGCGTGGGGCGTCGCCGCGCTCACCCCCTTTCTTGATGCTTCATCGATGCCGGAAACCATCAAACGCTTTTTCTCGTACATATCCATATGAGCCTGCCACGAAGACTTCTTTGCGTCATCACTGATGAACACTCCGATCCCATCGAACTTGCCCGCATGGCCCTCCGGGGCGGGGCAGGGATGGTACAATTGCGACGAAAAAAAGCCTCAGGCCGAGAACTTTACGAGAGGGCCTTGAGGATTCAGGAGCTGTGCCGTGAGCGGGAAGCGCTCTTCATCGTCAACGACCGGGTCGATATTGCCCTGGCGATGATGGCTGACGGCGTGCATCTCGGCCAACAGGATATGCCTGCGTCCGCCGCACGCGCCCTGCTCGGCCCTGACGCGATCATCGGCGTCTCGGTCTCCTGCGTCGCCGAGGCAGTCAATGCCGCGGAAGAGGGCGCGAACTACATCGGGGTAGGACACATCTTCCCGACCTACTCCAAAGACAAACCCTCCGAGCCGCTCGGCACAGCGGCAATACGCCCGATCCGCAATGCCGCGCAATTACCGGTCATCGCCATCGGCGGCATCGGGCACAACAACGCCGCCGAGGTCATCCGTGCCGGCGCATCAGGCATCGCCGTTATCTCCGCAGTTTCCGACAGCGACGACCCCGAGACCGCCACTCGCGAGCTGGTAAGAAGAATCAGGCAATGAATATGATGCAGGACTACATCACCGTACTAACCATCGCCGGATCGGACGGCAGCAGCGGGGCTGGCATCCAGGCCGACCTTAAAACCATTGCCTTCAACAACTGCTATGGCCTTAGCGTCATCACTGCTGTGACGGCGCAGAATACCCTTGAAGTACAGTCAATACACAACATTCCGCCCGCCTTCATCAGCGAGCAGTTCAAGACGATTGTCGACGATATTCGCATCGATGCGGTCAAGATCGGCATGCTGGGCTCACCGGAAGCGGGAGAAACAGTCGTTGAACTCATTAAAAGCCTCGATGAAGTTCCAGTCGTCCTCGACACCGTTTTGCGTTCATCGAGCGGAAAATCGCTTTTTGAGGCAGCAACCATGCAGGTGATGAAGCGGCTCTTTCGTATCGCCAGTCTGATTACCCCAAATCTGCCAGAGGCGGCATTACTGACAGGGCGCAGCAAGCCGCCGACAACGCCGGCGGAAATAGAAGTGATGGCGAAAGACTTGCAACGGGAAGGCGCAAAATCTGTTCTTGTCAAGGGAGGACATGGCGAGGGAGACCAATGCAGCGACTGCTTGTTGCACGAGGGACGGTTCTTTTGGTACGCAAACCCGAAAATCGATACGCTCAACACGCATGGCACCGGGTGCACGCTCTCGTCAGCCATAGCTTGCGGACTGGCAAAAGGCTTGCCGATGAATGAAGCTGTAGCAGACGCTATCGGCTATACAAGAAAAGCCCTGCAGGCTGGTGCATCATGGCAGCTGGGACACGGAAATGGGCCTCTGGAGCATTTTCCCGGCCGGAGAACCGAATGCCGACCGGGAAAGAAACAATAAAAACGCTTTAGCGCACCAGGCGAGGACGGCGACCGATGGAGTAGTAGCTGATGCCCAGCTGCTCCACCATATCAGGATTATAGATATTCCTGCCGTCAAAAATTACTGGTTCTTTCAGAGAGCGTCTGATCAGCTCGAAATCGGGACTGCGAAACACCATCCACTCCGTCATGATGGCCAGCGCGTCTGCGCCCTTGAGAGCCTCGTCGGGATGCTCCACCAATAACAGATCGGGCCGGTCACCATAGATGCGGCGGGCCTCGTCCATAGCAACGGGATCGTAGGCTCTGACGGTTGCCCCCGCCTGCCAAAGCTCTTCCATGACCTTGCGGCTCGGAGCCTCGCGCATGTCATCGGTATTTGGCTTGAACGCCAGCCCCCAAATCGCAATGACGCGCCCATTGAGATCGCCGTCGAAATGGTCACGAATCTTTGAAACAAGGCTCAGTTTCTGGTCATCGTTGACCGCCTCGACCGCTTGCAGAATTCGCGAATTATAGCCAAGCTTTCTGGACGTGCGTTCCAGCGCCTGAACATCCTTGGGAAAGCAGGAACCGCCATAACCTACCCCGGGATAGATAAAGGAGAAGCCGATCCTCGAATCGGAGCCGATACCCCGGCGCACCGCTTCAACATCCGCTCCAGCCCGTTCGGCAATATTGGCGATCTCGTTCATGAAGCTGATCTTGGTGGCAAGCATGGCGTTGGCCGCATACTTGGTCAACTCCGCCGAGCGGATGTCCATGGCGATAAAACGCTCGTGGCTGCGGTTGAACGGCGCGTACAGATTACGCAGCAGTTCCTTGGTGCGCGGGTTATCCACTCCGACGATGATGCGATCGGGCTTCATGAAATCGTCCACGGCATCGCCTTCTTTCAGAAACTCGGGATTCGACACGACGTCGAAATCAATAGCCTGCCCCCTTTCTTCGAGTACTGTCCTGATCGTTTCGCGCACCAGATCGGCCGTACCGACCGGAACCGTCGATTTGTTGATCACGATACGATAATCCTCCATATTGCGGCCGATGCTCTCGGCAACGCTCAACACATGGCTCAGATCAGCCGACCCATCCTCATCGGGCGGAGTCCCGACGGCGATAAACTGGTACAGACCGAAATCGACACCGTCAGTAATTCTGGTGGTAAATTTCAGGCGTCCTTCACGCAGGTTTTCCGCAACGATAGTATCAAGGCCAGGCTCGTAAATCGGAATCTCCCCACTCAGGAGGCGATTGATCTTGTTCTCGTCGATATCGACGCACATAACCTCATTGCCAACCTCGGCAAAACAGGCGCCGGTAACCAGCCCTACGTAACCAGAACCGAATATGGTTATCTTCATGCATTCTGCGGTTTAATTGATCAGAAACAAAAACGATAACGCCTTCCGGTTACTACCGAAAGGCGAGGATTCAACCCTGTGAGATAAACCAATAGAAGACCAGCAAGAGACATGCTTTTCGGACATCGTTTATTCGACGACAATGATCAGGCATCGGGATTTTTTCCAGAACTCCGCCTCGTTCCTGATCAACAGAAGCGAGGATGTTTTGCCGCCAACGAGTTCATAGGAACCTTTTGTATGTGGGGTAATGACATGCAGGCGACTGACTGGCTTGTCAAAATAAATATCTCTTGTTTCGGTAATATCCACCTGCCTGAATGGCCGCAGATCAAAATCGTTGGCCAGAGCCGGCCGTGCGCCAAAAAATCGGTAAAAAGGGCCTGATGGAACCAGAATCCCTTTTGAGACGAGCTGATCGACGGTGCCGACGATGTAATAGGCCTTGACCATCTGGTCTTCCTGGTCACTGATAACCTCATCCATAACATCGACCGTGTTGGTCAGCCTGGCGATCTGCCGGTTCAGCTTGGCAATCTCCCCTTTCATGGTTCCAAGTTCCAGACTTTTCTTGTCCAGCTCCCCTTTGAGCTGACCGGTCATGCGATCGAGCGCTGCGATGCGGTATTGGGACTCGTGATTCTGCTTTTCAAGCGTCGTGACAAGGTTCTTGCTTGCCGAAAGCGTGGAGTCGATGAAGCGGATATTGGTGTTGATCTCGCGCCCGATCTGCTCGGCGCTCTTTGGCTTGCGCCCCTCCACATCTGACGAAAGCCGGACGACCACAGCCTCTTTCTGGCGAATCCGTCCAAGATTCTTCTGAACCTGGACAAGAATGGACATCATCGACTCGAGATGCTTTTCCTCCTCCTTTTTTCGCTCATCCCGGCTGCAAGAGGTGGACGTAGCAATAACCGCTCCTGCCAGTAAAATAACGGCGATGCGCCTGAAGGGCTTTAAAGCCACTCTATCCATTGTTCAACTCCATCTTTGGTACCATACCACTTTGTATGCGGCGCTGGCAAATGTTCGCATTCCGGTATAGTAACATTTTCGGCGCCATCAAGAAAGCAGCTTCTCGCGGGAACAACCCCGTCTCCGGCAAGATTTCCATCGTCAGTCACTCCCCGGTAAAACATGTAACACATTTTTTCGATCATGCCGCCATCGAGCGAGCCTTTATACTGGTTGCTGACGACCGAAACTATCTGGTACTTCTGAAAAAATTCAGGCCCGAGATGCTTGAAAATAAAATCTGTCTTGATTTTCGCGAAATGCTCGTGGGTATGAAATGGAGTGCCGAGCGTGACCAGCCTGCCGACCAAGCCATTAACAGCGTAAACATCGCCCTGGAACGGGCGTTCCAGCAGATAGACCATGGCAACCGTTCCGCCGCCGCTGTGCGCGACAATGGTGACCGGCTCGCCGGGAAAGCGTGAGGCCATGGTGCGCACCGTTCGATCCAATACCGCCATAACCCGGTTGGTCGAGCGCTCGGGCGATGGTGGAAACCCGATCCAGTCGAGAAGATTGACAGGGGCAATCGCAATCTTCTCTGCCGGTATCCAGGTTGAAAGGGCCTCCCTCATCACCTCATAAAGAGAGTCCCAGAAAAGCACTCCCGGAATGATCACTACCGGATTCTGTCTGACCTCTGCCATATTGGGCAACGCATCATGCATCAGTTATGAATCATGAACAGATGGTTCTGACTCCAATCTTTTTATGACCAGCGCCTCAACAGATCGAGGAGGAGACGGACACCGAAACCGGTCGCTCCAGATGCCTTTGATCCGCTTTTTGCCAGAAATGCCGGGCCTGCGATGTCAATATGCGCCCAGTGCTTGTGACCGTCGATGAACTTCTCGAGAAATTTAGCCGCTGTAATCGTACCTGCGCCGCGACCACCGGTATTGTGCACATCGGCAACGTCGGACTTGATCATCTCGTCATACTCATCCCAGAGCGGCATCCGCCAAACCTTTTCGCCCGAAGACTGGGCAGCCTCAAAAATACTCTCCGCCAGTTTGTCATCATTGCTGAAAAGTCCGGCCACCGAATTGCCAAGCGCCACGATGCATGCGCCGGTCAGCGTGGCTAAATCAATAATCACATCAGGATTATACTCCTTCTTGGCGTAGGTAAGCGCATCGGCAAGAATCAGACGCCCCTCGGCATCGGTGTTGCCAACCTCGACCGTGATACCTGACATGGTCGTGATCACATCGCCAGGTTTTTGCGCCGAGCCGCCTGGCATGTTGTCGGTGGCCGGAACGAGACCAACCACCCTGAGCGGCAAACCAAGGCTTGCGGCGGCTTCAACTGCGGCGATCACCGCAGCGGCTCCGGACATATCCGATTTCATCTCATCCATTCCCTGGGCGGGCTTCAGCGAAATGCCGCCCGAATCGAAGGTCACGCCTTTGCCCACCAGCGCAACGGTCTTTTTGGCCTTGCCTTTCGGCTTGTAGTCGAGAATGGCAAAGGTCGGCGGCTGCTCACTTCCCTTGTTGACGGCGAGAAGACCGCCCATGCCAAGCTCGGTGATCTTCTTTTTATCCAACACCGTCACCTCGAAGCCTCCCCGCTTACCGGCTTCGATGGCGGCATCCGCCAGCTCTTCGGCAGAGAGATGATTCCCCGGCAGGTTGACCAGGTCTCTTGCCCTGTTCTGGCACAAGCCAATAATCATCCCTTTTCCAGAACCCTTCTCAACAGCCTCAAGCCGGCTTCCGCATCCAGCAAGCACCAGTTCTTCGATATTTTTGGGCTTGTCGTCCTTGTCCTCCTCCTTGTCGAGTTTGCCGCTCTTGAGGCGATCGAAGCGATACGCTCCGGACAGGACGCCCTCTACGAGAATGGCTGCCAGTTCTTCCGGTTTCTGCTTCGACTGCTTGGCCCAATCATCGATCGGCGAGCAATCGAGAGCGAGAACGCCAAGATGCAGATCAACCGTCTTTCGAGCGACGGAATCGGCAGCCTTGCGATAATCTTCGGCGGTTTTGCCTTCGCCGACACCGGCAAGAATCACCCTCGAAGCCTCTTTGCCAGAGGTCTGCCGGTACAGCATCGCAATCTCGCCAGCAGAAGCCTTGAAGTCACCATCGGGACTCGCAACGACACCCAGACCCGCGAGAACTTTCCCCGCATCGCGTTTCATCTCTTTCTTGCTGAAGAACTGAACAAGAATATCGGCAGTGACCAGGCCGCTCTCTTTAGCCGTAACAGTACATTTCATGCTTGCACGTAAATAGGAAATAATTGAAAAAATTAACTGTCCACCTGTTCGAGGGTGAACTTGCGGACATCCTCCAGAATCACGAGTTGCGCCTTCTCTGCCGACATTCTCAACAGGCAACCGGCAGCATTCATATGGCCACCTCCGCCGTGGTGTTTGGCCAACTGGTTGACATAAATCTTGCCCCGCGACCTGAAGCTGACCTTGCACCGTCCATCCTGCATCTCAACAAGAAGAACGGCAACCTTCACAGTCGGCACACTAAGAAGATAGCGAATAATAAGATCGGTGTCGAACAACTTGCTGCCGGTCTGTTCGAGCATATCCTGGGTAATGAAAAGCCAGGATATCAAACCATTCTCGATAATCTTGATGCTTGAAAGCGACAGGCCAAGCAGCTTGAGCGCCTCCGGCGTCAGGGCATTGTAGATGCGGTCGTAAACCAACTCCGGGTTGGCCCCTTTTTCAACCAGCATTCCGGCAAGTCGATAGGTGTAAGGAGTAGTTTTGGGAAACCTGAACGAGCCAGTGTCGGTCATGATAGCTGTATAGAGAGCTGAAGCCACTTCGACAGTAAACAGCTGCTGCCCGGTACGTAGCTCCAGGGCGGTAACAAGATCACAGACAAGCTCACCGGTCGAAGAAGCGTAGGTTTCGCACACCGTGATATCGGCAAAATCCTCCGGTTCGAGATGATGATCAACGCAAAGCACTTTGAGTCGGCTCATCTCCCTGGCGAACTCCACATGTGGCCAAAGTCTGCCGATACGGTCGTGCAGATTGGCATCGAGTACGACCAGGAGATCAGCAAGGAAAAACTCCTGCATGGTCTCCTCATCCCGGTCGCGAAAAAGGTTGATATCATGAAGTTCCTTCAGGAACAGATAGTTCGGCGGCACTTCCGTTGGATTGAAAATCGCAACCTCTTTGCCCAGAGCCTTGAGAGCGAGAGCAAGAGCGACCTGGCTGCCAAGCCCGTCGCCATCTGAATTTTCGTGGGTGGTAAAAATAATGTGCGTGGCTTCCAGCATCTCATCGATGACCGGCCTCCACTCTTCAGGGGTCAATGTCCGGCCATATTCGGGTATAATCATCAGCGCTGGAAATGGTTTGCGAAATACTCAACGGAAACGAACGTATAATACGGAAATAACCGGACGGACCGAATCCGATAATTTCAGAACATCAGCAGAAAGCAAAAGGATTTGCAATAACTGAACCTAACCCAAAAAAGAGGTGATCAGGCCGTCTGCACTTGCAAATCCGGCATATCTTCACAGAATTTCTCCACATTCCTGAGATACCGGGCAAAAGCCTCCCGGCCCTCGACGGTCATCCGGTAATTGGTCAGGGGCTTGCGGCTCTCGAAACTCTTCATGCACTCCACATACCTCGCCGCTTCAAGTTTTCTCAGATGAATACTGAGATTTCCATCCGTAGCTCTGATACTATCGCGAATGTCAACGAACGATGCTTCAGGGACGCTCATCAGATAAGCCAGTGCCGCAAAGCGAATTCTCGCATGGATAACCTTGTCGAGAAGCTGATGATTGTAATCCTTTTTGTCTTTCGATGGTTCCGGAGACATTCTTTCTTTTAAATTATTTCAACGGTTACTAAAGAGACTTGTGGTTATATATAAAAAAGTACTTTTTTTATCGATCAAGAGCAAGAGAAGCAACGAAATGGAAGAAAATGAAATATCAGAAGAGAGCCTGACCCAAGAAAAGGAAAACAACACGGCAACCTTCTGAACATCAGAAAACTGAGCAGGAAGGAGCTTACCGGACTCTTGACCCGTCTCGGAGAGCCAGCTTATCGCGCAAATCAGCTCCATCGATGGCTGTACAGTAATCAGGCTCTCCGTTTTGAAGAAATGAGCACCCTCAGCAAACAACTGCGTCAGAAACTCGCTTCTGAATGGATTATACATCCGGCCTCACTTGTCGGCACCGAAAGCGAAACGATGGAATCTGGTTCAGTGGCTGGAAACCCAACGGCAAAATTCCTCATCAAACTGGAGGACAACGAACTGGTCGAAAGTGTCCTCATCCCTTCGGAAGAGCGGATAACTGCCTGCATCTCCTCGCAAATCGGCTGCCCGCTCCGCTGTACCTTCTGTGCAACAGGCCACATGGGATTCAGAAGAAACCTCACGACATCGGAAATAACCGATCAGATATTTCTGCTTGAAAAAGAAGCGCAGAAGCGCCACAGGCGGGGGCTGACCAATATTGTCTTCATGGGTATGGGCGAACCGTTGCTGAATCTTGACAATGTGTTTGAGTCGATCGGAACGCTGACTGAAAAGGATTACCAATTCAGCATCTCCGAAAAAAAGATCACGATTTCAACCGTCGGGTTGCCCCTGGAAATGGACAGAATCGCCCGATCGGGACTCAAAACCAAACTCGCCATATCGCTGCACAGCGCCGACCAGCTCATACGCGAACGAATGATGCCAATCGCCATTGACATTACCCTCGACAAACTCGCCAAAGCGATAAACTCCTATAACACCATAACCAGCCAACCGGTTACGCTTGTCTACATGCTGCTGGATGGCGTCAACGATTCGCCTGAAGATGCCCGTAAACTGGTTCGTTTCGCAAAGAGAGGGTTGTGCAAAATTAATTTGATTGATTATAATTCTATCGTTACCTTGAAATTCAAGCCAGGTTGCAGCAGCTCGAAAACCGTGTTCATTCAACAGTTACTGGATGCTGGGCTGTTCGTAACCGTCAGAAAAAGTCAGGGTGCAGCCATCAACGCAGCATGCGGACAGCTGGCCACCCGGCCTGTGAGGTAATAACGGTTTGAAACCGAAGAAATATTTAACCGGCCCATCTCATGGATCTATCCTCTTTTCTTCCTTTCAGAGACGAAATGGTCAAGGTATATCACTGTCTGACCAACAATGCAACCCATACCTCCGAGAAACCGGTTTTCAGTGAGCTCAAGGTTCGCCGCTACTCCTGTCCGCTGGAAAATGTCTCCGACTTTATCACCAACAAAATAGAGGGCTGGGTTGGCTGGGAACTCAAGAGCCAGAAAACGGCGGTCGGCGGCATGAAAACCATCCGCGCAGAGGTCTCATCTTTTGCCCTGCTTGGAATGAAAATAGACGTCACGTTCGGGCTGGTTGAAGAAACCGACATCAACGGCCGTAAAATCACCACCGTCAACGGCAAAGCGCACACCAGGATCGACTCCAAAGGTGATCTCGGCGAAAGCCGCAGAATGCTCCGGATGATGCTGGCCTCACTCGATTTCGAGTTCAGACCACAGATCGTCCATGAAGATGAGTACGTTCACCGCTCCATTGACCCGAAAAACTCGAACGCAGCATTCCAGCAACTTTTCGATGAATCCACGCTCGAACATCGCCCGAGCACACCAAAGGCCAAGTCTATTGAGCTAAAAAACCGGTTAAAAACAGATAGAGTTCAAGTCATCCAAGAACAGTGGAGAAACTGTAACGGCCCCCACCTCATCTCCGGCCATACCAGTCGCTACGAACGGCGCACAGACAACCACTGCCCCGGATTCGGATGTCGAAGAGGTGAAGAAACCGGCAAAACCGAAAATTACCGTTATCTCCCTGAAAAAAAATTCATAAAAGGACTATCGTTTCATGAGAGTAATCCTGTTGGGCGCGCCGGGCGCCGGCAAAGGAACACAGGCACAATATATTTCTGAAGCTTTTGGCATACCCCAGATATCGACCGGCGACATGCTGCGCGCCGCTGTCAAGGCCGCCACTCCTCTTGGACTCGCGGCCAAAAAGGTTATGGATGAGGGTGGACTTGTTCCGGACGACATCATCATCAGCCTTGTCAAAGAACGCATAGAGCAATCTGACTGCGCCAATGGCTGCCTTTTCGATGGATTCCCGCGCACCCTGGCCCAAGCCGAAGCCCTGAGAGCAGAAGGCATCCATATCGACTCTATCATCGAAATCGCTGTTCCCGACGAAGAGATCATCAAACGCATGAGTGGACGCCGTGTCCATCTCGCCTCCGGCCGCACCTACCACCTCATTTTCAACCCTCCCGCTGTACCGGACAAGGACGACGTCACCGGAGAGCCATTGGTGCAGCGTGACGACGACTGCGAAGAGACCGTGCGCAAACGCCTGCAAGCTTATCATGAGCTGACAGAACCGCTCATTGGCTACTACCGCAAGCTCTCGATGAACGGCTCGGCTGACGCTCCGAAATACTCAAGAATCGCAGGAATCGGCACCGTCGAACAGATCAAAGAGGAGATCATCGCCGCCCTCAACGGCTAACTGCCCCGTGTGAATATCATTTAAAAAAAGCCAGTTTGAACCACTGGCTTTTTTTGATTATAAATAATGATTTTGAATGAGCAATCTTTTTCCTTGTCTCTTGCTGTCCTTTTCTTTCAAGCTCCTGATTACCGATGCGCGCGATTGTCTATGTAGAGCGAATCTATCGTGACGAGCCTTTTCGGCTGAGCATGCCGGAGGGGCTCAAAACGACGATTCAGCCGGGTTGTCAGGTGCTGCTGAACCTTGCCCGCCACAAGGCGTCTGCTTACACCGGCTATGTCTGGTCGCTGGAAGAGGCGGGCGATGGCGACATCGAAGGCGATGTGCTCGACCTGCTCAACGGCGGCGTTCCGGTGCTGACTCCGGTGATGCTGAAACTCGCAATGTGGATTTCGGACTACTATGCGGCCCTCTCCATTGAATGCCTCACTACCGCCCTTCCCGCCCCGCTCAGGAGCACGGTCGATGACGTGGTGGAGCTGGCCGGGTTCCAGCTCGAAAGCCCGGAATTACGAGTCAAAAGCACGGGGTTGCGCCGGAGCATTTTGAAAGCGCTCTCGGCTGAAAAACGGCTCACCGTGCGCCAGCTCCGCAAGCGCCTCGGGCGCAAGGAACTGTACTCAGTACTCGCCGAACTCGAACGCGCGGGGCTGGTCACCATCAGGAAAAGCTTTGTTGAAACGAAGCCAGCCACCGTCACAGCATGGCGTCTGGCGGCGGCACTTCCCGATGAACCCGAAAAGCTCATTGCGCGATCGCCCAGAAAACGTGAAGCGTTTGAACTGCTCGCCTCGCGCCCGGAGCGGCTGTTCCGCGCCGGAGAGGGCGGTATTTCACGAATGGTATTCAGCGGACTTGTCACACTCGGCCTCGCCGAAAAGACCGAAACCGCCGCGCCCTCTCGCGAAAGCCTGCGCTTCGACGAGCCGCAAAAGGAGATCTATTCCCTCAGTCCGCACCAGCAGCAGGCGCTTGACGTCTTGACCGAAGCGCTCTACGAACAGCAATTCCGGACATTCCTTTTGCACGGCGTAACCGGCAGTGGCAAGACGCTGGTCTACATCGAGCTGCTGCGCCGCGTGCTCGCCGAGGGCAAGACCGCAATTGTCCTGGTACCGGAAATCTCACTCACACCGCAGACCGCCGCCCGGTTCCGCCACTACTTCGGCGACGATATCCAGATCATGCACAGCGCCATGAGCGACCGCGAAAAGTACGACGCCTGGCAGCGACTGCGACAGGGCAAGGCGCGCATCGCGCTCGGCGCTCGCTCGACCATCTTCGCTCCGCTGGAGAACGTTGGCGCGATCATCGTGGACGAGGAACACGACGCGGCCTACAAGCAGGATCGCACGCCCCGCTACCACGCCCGCGACACAGCGGTGATGCGGGCCATGTTCGAAAACGCGCTCTGCGTACTCGGCTCGGCAACGCCGTCGTTCGAGTCCTACCGGAACGCGCTGGAGGGCAAGTACACGCTGCTCGAACTGCCGGAGCGCATCGACAACGCCCGGATGCCCTCCATCAGGCTGGTCTGGATGCCCGGCAGCCAGCGGGTCACACCGTCGATCTCGGGCGCGCTCTACGACGCCATCCGCGAAAGGCTCAAGCGCGACGAGCAGGTGATCCTTCTGCAAAATCGCCGGGGCTTCGCCGGCAGCCTGCTCTGCCTCGACTGCGGCCACACGCCGCAATGCCGCCACTGCAACATTCCGCTGGTCTATCACACGAGCGACCGGAGCCTGCGCTGCCACTACTGCGGTCACATCGAAACGTTCCGGCAAACGTGCCCCGCCTGCAAATCGGAAAATCTTTTCTACAAAAGCAGTGGCACCGAGCGCATCGAGGAGGAGCTTGGAGAGCTGTTCCCCGAAGAGAAGATTCTGCGGATGGACATCGACACCACCTCGACCAAGGACGCCCACGCCTCGATGCTGACCGCTTTCCGCGAAAAGCGCGCCCGCATCCTGCTCGGCACGCAAATGGTGGCCAAAGGCCTCGACTTTCCGGAGGTGACGCTGGTTGGGGTGCTGATGGCCGACATCGGCCTGAATCTGCCGGACTTCAGAGCCGCGGAGCGCATCTACTCGCTTCTGATGCAGGTCGCAGGACGGGCGGGACGATCGTCGATGCCCGGCGAGGTGCTGCTTCAGCTCTACAACCGCGACAACGAGCTGTTTCAGCACGTCATCCGCGCTGACTACCGCCACTTTTTCGAAGCCGAGATGGCCACCCGCCGCGAACTCGCCTACCCGCCGTTCACGCGTCTCATCAAGTTCGAGTGCTCATCGCCATCGGAAGCGGTCGCAGAAAAAGGAGCTCTAGCGCTTCGGGAACATTTGCAGCCGCAGGTACCTGAAGAGTTCGGTTTTATCCTCGGGCCTGCCCCTGCAGGCATCAACAGAATAAAAGGACGCTACCGATACCAGCTCATCCTGAAGCTCTCCGGGATCAAGCTCTCCTCCACTCTGCTCAGACAGGTGCAGTACGATACCCTTGGCGCATTAAGAGGCGAAAATCTGGTTATCACCGTTGACGTCGATCCGCAGCATCTTCTGTAAAGAGTTTTTTTATCGTAAATTCGATGCAATTGACGACTGTCACGAGTAATCAAGGCGATACGCAGAGCACAACGTTGAACCCGTAATCCGCAGATCATGACCGATTTCGAATGGAAAGGCAGTTACCTCGGCGAGCACAAACTCAAAGCCGCTGGCGTCGTTGCCGTGCTTTTGCTGAGATACCTCTACACCTCGCTTTTCATCTACGGCTTCGTCCATAAAATCATGCGCGGCTGGATGTGGAGCGACATTCTGACGCAACACTTCACACAAAGACTGCACGAGCTGCTTGCCACAAGCGCAACGCCCGGCTCCATCGAAGCAGGAATCGCCATGTGGCAGGCCTCATACCTTCAACACTTCGCCATCCCCATGGTCATGCCCATCGCCTGGATCGTGACCATCGGCGAACTGATCATTGGCGTCGCTCTGCTCTTCGGCGTCACCACGCGCATCAACGCGGCATTCGGCCTCTTCATGCTGCTCAATTTCACGGCTGGCGGCTACTACAACCTGACCATTCCTCCGCTGGTCGCCATTTCGATACTGCTCATCGTGCTGCCGACAGGCCACTGGCTCGGCCTCGACCGCAGTCTCAACAGGAAATATCCGGGTTCATTATGGTTCAGATGAAAGGCATTCTGGCAAGGTTTCCTCCTCCAGCAAAAAATGACATGAGAAAAACCGTTGCCTCACTTCTGGCTGCTCTGTTTCTCATGCTGTCGAACCCGGTTTCGGGAAATGCGGCGGCCAGAACGCAAGAAAATACCGAGATCGATGCAGCTGATCAGGCATTCAAATCGCTGCGCTACGAAAAAGCCGACTCGCTCTACCTCTCGATGCTTCAGACCGGGCAAGAGTCGGCAGACCTGTACTGGAAACTCGCCCGTCTGAACATCAGCATCGCGGAGTCTATCGACCCGGCAGAGCGAAAAAAACGGATACCTTTTTACAACAAAGCGGTCGAATATGCGAGAAAATCAGTTCAGCTCGACAGCAACAACGCCAGTGCACACACCTGGCTGGCCGCCGCTCTGGCCTTGAAAGCAGACAAAATCGGCGCAAAAGAGAAGCTGAACAGAGCCGCTGAAATCAGACGCGAACTCGATAAAGCGTTGGCGCTGAACCCGAACGACGATGTCGCCTGGTCGATGCTCGGTTCATACAACTTCGAGGCATCAAAAATCGGATGGTTCAGCCGGTTTATGGGAGGCACCTTCGTCGGGCAGATGCCCAAAGGCAGCCGTGAAGAGGCGGAAAAGGATTTCAAGAAAGCCATCAGCCTTAATCCGAAGGTCATCAGGCATTACCACGAACTTGCGCTTCTCTATCTTGAAGAGGATAAAAAACAGGAGGCCCTGAACACCTTGCGGATAGCCGAAACCAGACCGGTGCTCATAAAAAGTGACGAGAGACGGCTCAAAGAGATCAGAAAGCTGATCGACAGACTATCTAAAGAGATTGAGGAAAAGTAACAGACGAACCGTCGAAGGATCAAGCCTTCAGTAGCTCAGACAAATCTGTCTGAGCTGACCGATTTGCTCTCCCGCCAATTCAACTGTCGCCCCTCCCCAGCAGCGCCCTGACGCCGAGGTGGTAGCTCTGGACTCCGAAGCCGGCGATCACACCGATGCAAACGGCGGAAATCACCGATTTGTGACGAAACTCCTCCCGCTTGTGCACGTTGGAGAGATGCACCTCGACCACTGGCGTCCTGATTGAACTGATAGCGTCGCGCAGAGCGATAGAGTAGTGGGTAAAGGCTCCTGCGTTGAGCACGATTCCCGAGCAGCCCCCCCGGTCTTCGATTTCGAAAAGCTTTTCCAGCAGAGCGCCTTCATACCCCGACTGGAAAAACTCGAAGTTCACCTCCGGGAACGCGACGGCGATCCCCCGGTTGATCTCGTCGATGGTGAGACTGCCGTAAACTTCGGGTTCACGCTTTCCGAGACGTGAAAGATTCGGCCCGTTCATGATCAGAATGGAGGTCGCGCTCATGGTTGCTCCGGCTTTTTGGCTTAGAGGATATATTGGCTCAGATCCCGGTCGGCGACCACCTTGCCCAGCTTTTCACGCACCTGGTTGTCGTCGATAACTACGTTCCTGTCGATGGTACCATCCGTGACCATTTCGGGAATACCGAACATCAGCTCTTCGAGCAGGTTCGTCAGAATGGTGTGCAGACGACGAGCGCCGATATTTTCAACTGTTTCGTTGACTTTTGCCGCTGTCCGGGCGATTTCTCGAATCGCTTCGTCAGTAAACTCGAGATCGATCTGCTCGGTCTTGAGCATGGCACGATACTGCTTGATAAGCGCGTTGCGAGGCTTGGTCAGGATCAGGTAGAAATCATCCTCGGTGAGACTTTTCAACTCGACCCTGATCGGGAAACGGCCTTGCAACTCTGGAATCAGATCGGACGGCCTCGCTACATGGAACGCGCCCGAGGCGATGAAAAGCACGTGATCGGTTTTGACGACACCGTACTTGGTGGAGACGGCCGAGCCTTCCACAATAGGCAGCAGGTCGCGCTGCACGCCTTCACGGCTGACATCAGGGCCCTTGCCGCCAGCACCGGTGGTGGGGGCAGCAATTTTGTCGATCTCGTCGATGAACACGATGCCAGAATCCTCAACTTTGCGAAGCGCTTCCTTGACAACAGCGTCCATGTCGATGAGCTTCTGCACCTCCTCCTGTTCCAGATACTTGCGGGCTTCGGCGATGGTCATGCGGCGCTTTTTGCGTTTTTTCGGCATGCCGCTCATCAGATCCTGCATGATGTTGCCGATCTCCTCCATCTGCCCGAGTGGCCCGAAAATCTGCATCATGCCGCCCTGCCCGTCGCTGCTGACCTCCAGTTCTATCTGGCGATCCTCCATTCTGCCGTCACGCAGGCGCTCGCGCATCTTCTGGCGGCTTTTGCGGTTGATTTCACGTTCGAGGTTCTTCTCCCCGACCACCTCGGCGTCACCTTCAACAACCACGGCATTCTCTTCGTCGCCAACGTGTTCCGGTTCTTCGAGTCCGCTCACGGGAGGCAAAAGGATGTCGAGCAAACGCTCCTCGACAAGTAACGCCGCCTTTTCGCGAACCTCCTCCGACTTCTCGCTGCGCACCATCGCCACCGACTGTTCGACCAGGTCGCGGATCATCGATTCGACGTCACGGCCGACGTAGCCAACCTCAGTGAATTTTGAGGCTTCGACCTTTATGAAGGGAGCTTTGGCAAGCTTGGCCAGCCTCCGGGCGATTTCGGTTTTGCCGACACCGGTTGGGCCGATCATGATGATGTTGTTCGGCATGATCTCGTCGCGCAGCTCCTCGCTCACATTCTGGCGGCGAAGCCTGTTACGCAAGGCGATGGCCACCGATTTCTTGGCCTCTTTCTGGCCAATGATGTACTTGTCGAGCTGCTCAACGATCTGTGTCGGCGTGAGCTGCTCCTTGTCGATGAGTTTGACCGGAAAACCCTGAGGTTCATCCGGCTGGGTCATATCCTGAGTATCGTTGTTCATTGAGTGTCGTTCGGAATTTCATGAAGATGGAACCTGCTCCGGCATGGTGCCAAATTGCTGGTTCACAGGGTTTCGATGACAATGTGGTCGTTCGTGTAGATGCAGATATCGGCTGCGGTTTGCAAGCTTTCGCGGACGATCTCCTCTGCGGAAAGCGTAGTGTGCTTCATGAGCGAGCGCGCGGCGGCCAGCGCGTACATGCTGCCACTGCCGATGGCCACGATGCCGTCCTCCGGCTCAATGACGTCGCCCGTGCCGGAGATGATGAGGGCCTTGTCCTGGCTGACGATCGCGAGCATCGCTTCGAGACGGCGCAGGTACTTGTCGGTACGCCAGTCTTTTGCCAGTTCTACGGCAGCGCGGTCAAGCTTGCCGCTGTAGGCTTCGAGCTTCGCCTCGAAACGATCGAGCAGCGTCAGTGCATCGGCGGTGGCGCCTGCAAAACCGGCAATGAATTTGCCCTGATAGAGGCGGCGGATTTTGCGGGTTGAATGTTTCATCACGGTTGCGCCGAGCGTCATCTGGCCGTCGCTGCCAAGCGCAGCCTTGCCATCCCTGATGATGCCGATAACGGTAGTTGATCGTATCTGCGGTTTTTCGTAGCCCATGGAGTCGTAGTCGAAATAATGATTAACCTATTTTTTCCTTAATCTTGCAACTGGAATTTGCATTTGTTCACGGTATTTTGCAACCGTGCGCCGGGCGATCTTCACCCCTTTTTCACTCATCAGTTCCGCAAGACGATCATCGCTGAGCGGCTCGGAAGAACTCTCCCCCTCGATCAGCTCGCGAAGCTGCTGCTTGATGATCCTCGACGACAGCTCCTCGCCTTCGTCGGTCGATAACGCACCGCTGAAGAAATATTTCAGTTCGAACACCCCGAAACGGGTCTGCACATATTTGCCGTTCACCGCGCGGCTAATGGTCGAAATATCGTAACCGGTCTCTTCGGCGATCGTCTTCATCACAAGCGGCTGCAAATAGCGCGGCCCGTCGATGAAAAACTTCGCCTGCACCACCAGCAGCGCCTCCATCACCTTCAGCAACGTCTGCCGCCGGACTTGCAGGGCGGTGGCGAATTCATTGGCCCGCTGGAGCTTCTGGCGCATAAACTGCCGATCCTCCTTTGGCACCTTCCGCTTCGCAAGCACCTCTCGATACTCGTCCGACACTCTGACAGAGAGACTGCTCCGGTCATTCAGTACAGCGGTCAGCGCACCATTTTCGTAGGTGACAATGAAATCGGGCGAGATGTAGTGCCCTCCCTCATCGAAAAACACTTCACCCGGATGCGGATCAAGCGACGTGATCACATCGATAGCTGCTTCGAGCTGGCGTTTTTGAAGATTCAGCTTTTTCTGCAACCGGTCGAAGCGCTTGTTCATGAAGTCGTCGAACGCCTCGTCAAGAATCGTTCGCGCAATGACAACCGCTTCGGAATCGTGCTCACGTTCGTAGACCGAAAGCTCAACCAGCAGTCGTTCGCGGAGATTTGCGACTGCCACGCCGGGCGGATCGAGATACCAGATTTTCTGTTGTATTTGGCGAACCTCTGCCTCGCTGGCATCGATATCTGACTGCCGGAGTCCATCGATGATCACCTCCAGCGCTTCGGTCAGATAGCCGTCGCTGTCGAGGTTACCGAGAATCTCGGCGGCGATGAGCACCTCCCGCTCTCCGATTCCCTCCTGGAGCGAGAGATCGCGCAGCAACCGCTCGTGAAACGTGTCGTGCTGCACCGCCTGGAAAAAGCGCTCCTCGCCGCCCGAAGCTGCTCCGCCTGCCCTGCCGACAGAAACAGTCTCCCTGCTCCCTCCATCGGCCCGCCTCTTCATCGACGAGCGCTCAAAGCGGGACACCAAATCGAACATCTCCGTCGAATCAGCGGAGCCCACCTGATTGGCACCAGCCGCGCCATCGTCCTGACGACGCTCCTCGACCAGTTCGAGCATGGGATTGTCTTGTACCTCTTCATAAATCCGCTGTTCAAGCTGGGTCAGGGGCAATTGCAGCAACTGGCTGGTCATTACCTGCTGCGCCGACAACTGGGCGGTCTGGCGCTGTTGTAGCCTCATCTCCGCCATGATACTTCAGATAGATGCGACAAATTCCTTCAGGCTCATGTACCAGTCGTGTCCGTACTTTTCAACGAGTGGCGCTTCGAGGAAATCGATCAGCCGGACATCCTCTTCGGCTCCCTGCCGCCGGGCATCACGGCACATGGCGTGCTGTTCATAAACAAGATAGTCCAATCCGAACTTTTTTCGCACCCGGATCGGGAAAAGGCGGCACGATAAGGGCTTGGTCGCGCCGAGCTGCCCCGCCTTCCACGCCGTCTCGACTGCACAGAGCGCCTTGCCGTTTTCGTGATAAACGAAGACGCACTCACGCCCGTCGATGGTTTTGGTGTAGAGATTTCCCTGATAGAGCTCCGTACAGCCGTGGCGGCGAATGTAGCGAAGATTGCGATCCGGCAGCATTGAACGAAGCGGCTCAACGGAAGATTCGAGAAATTTCGCTTCCTGCTCGTCGATTGGCGCACCGAGTTCGCCCTCGACGCAACAGGCGCCGTGGCACAGATCGAGATTGCAACTGAACCACGCATCGAGCGCCGCGCGGTCAACGAGGACTTCACCGATGGAGACGACTGACATTTTCAGCAAGGGAGAAGTGGATGAAAAACAGGGGCTGGAAAATCTGCCTGAGCCTTTGAGGAGTCTTCACTATCTTTTTACTTTGACCGTTCAACGTATCTTCAACGGCGCATCGAGCGAGGAAGTTGCACTGAAAAAGCGACGCTTCCACGCGAAAGCACACTATGTAATCAATCGAGCCGAAACTTCCAACGCCGGAGATTCGGTGACAAAAACAACGGGAACCGCTTCATGGCCAAATCCACTGTTCGCTACGTCTGCTCCGCCTGCGGGGCGGTTTCGCTGAAATATCAGGGGCGCTGCTTCGAGTGCCAGAGCTGGGGCACGCTGGTTGAAACCCACGCCGATGAGCCGGACGCCAAAGTTCGCAAGAAACGCCCCACCGGCACCATGCCCGAGGTGCAGAACCTCGATGACACCCCTCCAGAGGGCTTCCACCGCTTGATGACCGGCATCGGCGAGCTCGACCGCGTGCTGGGCGGCGGCCTGATGGAGGCCTCGGCGATCCTCGTGGGCGGTGAACCGGGCATCGGCAAATCGACGCTGATGATCCAGCTCGTGCCGCGTCTCGGGGGCAAAAAGGTGCTCTACGTCGCGGGCGAGGAGTCGCCGAACCAGATTCGAGAACGCGCCCGGCGTCTCTCGATCAAAGCCCCAAACCTTCGCCTCGTCTCCGAAGTGGCGCTCGAACGCATCCTGGACGCCATCGCAAACGAGCAGCCTGAAATGGTGATCGTCGATTCGATCCAAACCGTTTACTCGACCGACTACCAGAGTTCGGCGGGAACGATCACGCAGATTCGCGAGTGCGCCGCCTCGCTCATCCGCGCGGCCAAGGAGCAGAACTTCATTCTGCTCATCATTGGCCATATCACCAAGGAGGGGTCGCTGGCCGGGCCAAAGGCACTGGAGCACATGGTCGATACGGTCGTGCAGTTCGAGGGCGAAAACTATCAGCGCTACCGCATCATCCGATCAGTCAAGAACCGCTTCGGCCCAACCAACGAAATCGGCGTCTTCAAGATGGAGGAGGACGGCCTGACGGAGGTCTCGAACCCGTCGGAGTTCTTCATCTCCGATCGTAGGACGGACGTGCCGGGTACCGCCATACTGGCCGGCATCGAAGGTTCGCGCGCGCTTATGGTGGAGGTGCAGGCGCTGGTGTCGCGCACCGGCTACTCGATGCCGCAGCGCATCAGCACGGGCTTTGATTTGAAGCGCATCGCGATCATCCTCGCGGTGCTCGAAAAACGCTTGCAGTTCCAGACCGCCGGGCAGGATGTATTCGTCAAGATCGCGGGCGGCCTGAAGCTGGTCGAACCGGCGGCGGATCTGGCCATCGCCGCCGCTGTCGCTTCCGGCTTACAAGACAAGCCATGCAGCCCCACAGCCTGCTGCTGCGGCGAAATCGGCCTGTCGGGCGAGCTGCGCGCCATCAGCGACGGGGAACGCCGCATCCGCGAGGCGGTGCACCTCGGCTTCAAGTCAATCGTGCTGCCGGAGTCGAACACCCGCGAGCTGAAGCCGTCGCTCAAAAAGCTGCCGATCAGAATGCACGGCTGCCGCACGCTGCACGAAGCGCTCGAAGCGATGGGAGTGTAAAGAGGAAGAATGGGAACGGCTCGGCGAGATGAATAGCGATACCAGGCAGGGTTGGACAGGCACGAGGCGCCCCTACAGGTTTTCTGCCATTTTGCCTGAAATGTCTTACATTAGAAGAGCAGAGAAGAGCAAGCATTGAAACGTTACACAAAGAAAGGAGATCACCGTGTTCAGGATATTGATTCACTGGCTCATCAGCGCTACGGCGGTGTACGTGACCGCCCACATGCTTCCGGGCATTACCATCAAAAGCTTCGGCGCGGCGCTCATCGTGGCGCTGGTGCTGGGCCTCGTCAACGCGCTCATCAAGCCGGTGCTGGTCTTCTTCTCGATTCCGCTCCTCCTCCTCACGCTCGGCCTCTTCATGCTGGTCATCAACGCGCTCATGCTGCAACTCGCCGCTGTGCTGGTGGACAGCTTCGGCGTGCAGAGCTTCTGGTGGGCCGTGCTCGGTTCCATCTGCATCAGCGTGGTCTCATGGCTCATGAACGCCGTACTGAACATCTGAAACTCCAGACAATCGACAGACGACCATGCAGGGAGAAGCACAGGCCCTCATCCTCCTCAAAGCCAACAAACTCAAGCTCCAGTCCGTGAAGTATGTGGCTGACGGGCCACATGACGTTCTCGTCAGGACCATCGCCAGCACCATCACGCCGGGCCTTGACCGCCTGCTTCTGACCAACAAACCGGTTTCGCACAAGGTGCTCGCCTATCCGGTGATGCCGGGCAGCGAATCCATTGGCCAGGTGATGCACACCGGCCCGGAGGTCACCAGCGTGAAAGAGGGTGATTTCGTCTATGTCTTCAAGGGCAACCGATGGATCGGCATTGACCCGTATTACGGCTGCCACGCTGAAGTGATTCCGACCTCCGAGGAGAACGTGCTGGCGCTCGGCCGGGAGCCGATTCATCGCGACCTCCTGACAGGCCTGGTGGGGTATGTGCTGAGCGCGATGGAAAAAGTGACGTTCGACCCTTCGATGCGGGTGCTCCTGCTCGGCCTGGGCTCGGTGGGGTTGATGGTATCGGAATACCTTCACTATCGCGGCATCCGCCACGTCGATGCGCTCGAAAACTTCCCGCTTCGCGGCCAGCTCTCGCACGCTGAAAACATTGGCATCGAGATCATCGATTTCACCGGCGAGTTCAACGACCGCTACGACCTGGTCATCGAGACGACAGGCCGCATCCTGATGGTCGAAAAGGTGATGCGCCTCCTGAAACCGAAGGGCAAGGTGCTGCTCATGGGCAGTTACGAGGTGCTCGGCTACGACTACCGACTGATCCAGCACAAGGAACCGGTCATCGTGTGTTCAAGCATCACTGGCAGACAGCATCTCATCGAAGCGAAGGAACTGCTCGAAACCGAAGCGCTCGAAACCGAAAAATTCTTCACCAACGTCTTCCCGGTCAGCCAGTACGAACTTGCCTACCGTATCGCCCTCGACAGCAAGGAGGCGATAAAGACAGTCATCAGCTGGATTTAGGGCGGAGAATTTTCATGGCGACAGCAGTAAAGCTCTCCGGAATCACCAAAACCTTCGGCAACCTCAAGGCCAACGACAACGTTTCGTTTTCGATAGCATCGGGGTCGATCCACGCACTGGTCGGTGAGAATGGCGCGGGCAAAAGCACCCTGTCGAACATTATCTACGGCCTGTTGCAGCCCGACTCCGGCGTGATTGAAATCGACGGCAAGGTGGCGAAATTCAGCTCAGCGAGGCAGGCCATCGAGGCAGGAATCGGCATGGTGCACCAGCACTTCATGCTGGTACCGACGCTTTCGGTGACAGAGAACATCATCCTCGGCAAGGAAGAGAGCCTCTTTTCGCTACCGACAAAGCGTATCGGCAAGGAGATTCGCCAGCTCGCGGCTCAGCACGGTCTCGACGTCGATCCCGACGCGCTGGTCTCGACGCTCTCGGTCGGTGAGCAGCAGCGCGTCGAAATTCTCAAGCTGCTTTACAGACGCGCCAAGATCCTGATTCTCGACGAGCCGACCGCCGTGCTCTCGCCGCCCGAAACTGCGCTACTCTTTGCCTCACTGCGCTCGCTCGCCGCCGAGGGGCGCACCATCCTGCTCATCACCCACAAGCTCAACGAAGTACTCGCCGTCTCGGACTCGGTGAGCATCATGCGCAAAGGGTCGCTCGTCGGCACGGTGCCTACCGCCTCGACCGGCAAGGAGGATTTGGCGAAGATGATGGTCGGGCGCGACGTGCTGCTCAGAACCGCCAATCCGCCGCAGCCTCCGGGCAAAACCGTGCTCTCGATTGACAAGCTTACCTACCGTTCGCCGCTTGGCATTGACAAACTCACCGGCCTGACGCTGCACGTGAGAGCAGGAGAAATCTACGGCATCGCCGGAGTAGAGGGCAACGGCCAGAGCGAGCTGCTCTCGCTGTTGTGGGGAACGTTCGACCGCAGCGGCAAAACCGGTGGATCGATCACCATCGACGCCCGGAAGACGCTTGGCATGAACCCGTCGGAAATCGCCGCACTCGGCGTTTCGATGATACCCGAAGACCGGCACAAATCGGCAATCATCGCCGAATACGGCATCGAAGAGAACCTGATCCTCGGCAGGCAACGCGAAAAAACATTCCATCGAGGCATCGGATTTGATCGTGACGCTGTTCGCAAAAATGCTTCGGCAATGATCGAGCAGTACGACGTCCGGTGTGCGGGGGAAACCAATCCGCCCATCGGCGCTCTCTCTGGCGGCAACCAGCAGAAGATCGTGGTGGCGCGTGAAATGGAGCGCCCCCTCCTGAAGCTGCTCGTGCTGGCGCAACCCACGCGCGGCGTGGATATCGGCGCTATCGAGCAGATTCACAAGCGCATCATCGACGCCCGCAAAAGCGGCCTGGCGATCCTGCTCATTTCGTCGGAACTCGAAGAGATCGTCGCTCTTTCGACGCGCATCGGCTGCCTCTACAAAGGCGCGATCCGCCACGAATTCAGCGAAACGGAGGTCAAAGAGGGACGCGACCACGAGTCGGGCTTCGAGAAAGAGATCGGTATGCACATCACCTGAAACCTCATTTTTTCGATGTCGAAACGCAGCGTCAAACCGTTCATCCCGGCACTCTCCCTTTTGTTCGCCCTTCTGGCGGGGAGCCTTATCATCGCCACCACCGGCAGTAACCCGATCGAGGTATACCAGAAGATGCTCCGTGCGACCTTCACCTCCGGCTACGGTATCGGGCAGGTACTCTTCCGGGCAACAACGCTGATTTTCACCGGCCTCGCCGTAGCGCTGCCGTTCCGGGTGCGGCTCTTCAACATCGGCGGCGAGGGACAGCTTCTCATAGGCGCTTTCGCCGCCGCCCTCTGTGGCATCGCTCTTCCGTCAGGCACGCCCGCGCTCGTCGCCGCGCCCGCGCTGATACTCGCGGCCAGCGCAGCTGGCGCCGGATGGGCGATGGTCGCCGGATGGTTAAAGGTTCGGCGTGGCGTCAACGAGGTGATTTCAAGCATCATGCTGAACTTCATCGCCCTTGCAATTACAGGTTACCTGCTCACCAACCGCTTCGCCGTTCCTTCGACCGTGCACACACCCGCCATCGTCGCCGGAGGATGGCTACCCGATTTCGATGCGCTCTTCGACCTCGGTTGGCACTCCCCCGCCAACCTGTCGCTCTTCATTGCCCTCGCCGTCACTGCCGGAGCCGCCGTGCTGCTCTACCGCTCGCGCTACGGCTACGATATGATCGCCTCGGGGCTGAATCCCGACGCCGCCCGCCACGCAGGAATCAGCACCAATCGACACATATTCGGCGCGATGGCGATGGGCGGCGCGATGGCGGGCCTGGCCGCCTCGAACCTCGTGCTCGGCTACAAACACTGGTTCGAGGCTGGTCTCTCCACCGGAGCCGGCTTCATGGGCATCGCCGTCGCCCTGCTCGCCGGAACCAACCCCGCCGGAATCATTGTCGCTGCGCTCCTTTTCGCCTGGCTCGACTATGGCGGCCTCGCGGTCAACACACTCGTGCCTAAAGACATCTTCATGATGGTGCAGGCGATCACCATCCTCTCCATCATCAGTATCCCTGCCCTCTTCAAAAACAGGCTAAAGGAAAATTGAGACCAAGGATGTTTCTGCAAAAAGGACAACAGTGAACATTCACGGTAACAATACTCGCCAGCTCAGGACAAACACGCAACTCTGCTTTTGCACATTCACCATTATCATTATTGCAGGTTGGTGAAATTATGACGAACCCTCTTTACTCTGAGCAGTTGAATTGATTATCTTGCATTTACATTGGGCGCAGTTTTTTATATGAACGCCCGGTTCCGGACGAAATAATTCATCGAAGAATATCTCTGAATACCATGGCTAAAAAATCTACCGCCAAAGAGGCGCCAGAAGTAACGCCCGAAAAAAAGACGGCTAAAAAAGCCGCTGCAAGCGCTGAAACCAAACCGAAAGCTGCAAAATCAAAACCCGCAAAAATAGCTGCACCAGAAGAGGCTAAACCCGCCAAGGCTACCAAGCCGTGCAAAAAAGCAAGCCCCAAACCAATGGCTCCAGAAACCCCTGCCGCAAGCCCGGAGGAAGTCGAAGAGCATATCCGGGTCGCCGCCTACTACCGCTGGGTCGAACGAGGCATGTGCGATGGAGGACATGAAGAAGATTGGGCTGAAGCCGAGAAACAGATTAAGGGATAATCACGTTCTCAAATCTGACAATGAAAAAAGCCATTCGTCGAATGGCTTTTTTATATTCAGGCTTTCTCAGTACTCGGCCGGAAGTTTCGTTTAACCCTTCGAGCGTTATTCAATGCCATCACCCATGAAGTTTTTCACCTCCATTACTGAAAGCATCAAGCTTCTTTTCGCAGGTATCTGGCTCGTCTTCAGGATCATCCTCGAATACTTCGGCATCATCAGTGACGGCAATGACCGCACCACCGGCATCAAGGACATGCGCGAAGAGTACAAAAAGGCAAACTACCGCTAAAAATCAAACAGCCGACCGGTCAATCACCTTTTCACAGAAGAGCTGACGGTCCAACGGATATGTTCCTGCACCTCCTGATCGCCAAACAGGCACAAAACCTTCAGTTTCCGCACATCTTCTCCAAACAGTGTCAGAGAGACATCCGAAACAAAGAGCTGATATTTCAGGATTTGCCGGATTGGAGTGGCACCAAATCAGCGCCGTTCATCAAAATCAGCGGCTGGCAAAAAACAGGCTCATCACATAGACGGAGTACAAACGCCACTTCTGAAAACGGAACGCGAATCGGTGTCAAAATGGATGCTACCGATACGATAAACAGTCCATTGAAGATGTTGCTGCCCAAAACCGTGCCGAGACTGATCTCGTCGTGCCCTTTGATTTTGGAGAAAATAATGGATGCAAGCTCCGGAACGGTTGTTCCCAATGCCACGAAGGTCGAGCCGATGATGAAGTCGTCAACGCCGAAATCCCTGGCGATGCCGGCTGCGGAAAAGACAATCAGCTTTCCGGCAATGATGAGCAGCATCATGCCGGAGATCGCTAAAATCCAGTACATCGCACTTCCTTTTCTTTTCGACCCGCCGCTCTTGTGCCGTCTGTGGTGAAGCGCCTGCATGACAACCGAATAAAGCCATGTCGCGAAGATGCCAAGCAAGAAGACTCCTTCGAGCCGGTTGAGCGTATTGTCAATCAAGAAAATTCCGGTCAAAACCGGCGCGATGATGGCTATCCTCACATCGCGCTTCAACGTTTCAGCTGCAACAGGAATGCCGGATATGAGCAGAGCGATGCCGAGAACAAGCGATATATTGATGATGTTGCTGCCAAGCGCGTTACCCAGAGATATCTGCGACTTACCGGCAAGTCCCGAGTTGACCGCCACGGAGAGTTCCGGGCTCGATGTCGCGAAGGCGGCAACCGTTACGCCGATAATTCCCGGCGGAATGCGCAGGGCGGTTGCTATGCCGACCGAGCCCCGGACGAAAAACTCTCCTCCGGTCGCAGCACAGGCAATGCCGGCCAGCAAGAAAAGATAGTCACTCATGTTTCATCTTCCTCCTGCCTGATCGGGTCATGACAGGCAAAGGTCAAAGTACCGACAAACAGCCCAGCGGTTAATTGGGGTTGCCGACAACGGCAATATCGACCGACTGGCCAAACTGAACCATCGCGTTTGCCGATGGCTTCTGGGAGACAACCGTGCCGGGGACCAGAAGATCAGAGTTTTCATAACTGATCTTCCCCAACAATAGGCCGTCTCTGACAATAACACTTCTTGCCTGATCGACCGACATACCGAGCACATCGGGCACGATGACAAGCCGCATACCTGTCGGCTCCTGCTCGAGTTTGCCGACAATGAACGACACCTGGCTGCCGGACTTGAGCACCACATCGGGCGGTATGGACTGGCTGAGCACCCTGCCGTCCTGATCGGAATCGGAAACAACCTGCGTCTGGACCTCGGCGACGACCATTCCAAGCCGTTCGAGTTCCGTGCGCGCTTCCGCTTCAGTACGACCGACCAGATCCGGAACGGGATAGCTGGGCTTGTCCAAACGGTTAAGCACCAGAGTGATACTGCGTCCCGGCTTGACTATCGAACCGGGCTCGGGCACCTGATCGATGACCCGATCTGGAGGGACATCGGGCAAATAGCGCACATTATAACTCTTCATTGCATTCAAACCCGCCTTGCGCAATTCCCAGTTGGCAGCCTCATAGGTCATGTTCGTGACATTCGGAACAGTGGTCTGCGAGCCGCTTTCAGTATAGTACGGCAACAGGAATCTATCGACGGCGACAATGGCGATAATAAACAGGAACAGAAATATCAGTACTTTTTTCATCTTGGCTGACCGGTCTGAAAATGCTGGATTGGCGTTGGTTGATTCAGTGCTGCCGCTTCATGACGAAATCGACAAGGAGCTGGAGGGAGCGTTTGGCATCGCTTTCGGGAAAACGGGCGAGCGACTCGACCGCTTTTGCGGCAAAGCCTTCGGCAACCTCGGCGGCGTAATCCAGCCCGCCCTTGCGGGTGACGAACTCGATCACTTCGCCGCTCCTGACCGAACGCTTCCGGGAGCTTTTCAGGATCGACTTGATCTTGTTCTGCTCCGATTTGTCCGATTGACGAAGAGCGTAGATCAGCGGAAGAGTAATCTTGCGATCCTTGATATCGATGCCGAGCTGCTTGCCGGTTTTTTTGGAGTCCCCGGTATAGTCGAGCAAGTCGTCCCTGATCTGGAAAGCGAGGCCGAGAAATTCGCCATAGCTTTTCAGGTTGGCGATCTTGTCTTCGGAGTCGGTGGAGCTGGCCGCGCCGATGGCGCACGAGGTAGCAATGAGCGAGCCGGTTTTGTCGGCAATGACACTCAGGTAATCCTCCTCGGTGATATCAAGGCTTCTGGTTTTCTGGATCTGGAGAATCTCCCCCTCGCTCATGCGGCGAACCGCCTCCGATACCAGATGCAGCGACCGGTAATCCTTGTTTTCGAGGGAGTAGAGCAGACCCTTGGAGAGCAGATAGTCACCGATCAGCACTGATATCTTGTTTTTCCACAGAGCGTTGATCGAGGGAATGCCTCGGCGCATTTCGGCGCCGTCCACCACGTCGTCGTGAATCAGCGTAGCCGAGTGCAGCAGCTCCACCATGATCGCCCCACGATAGGTGACGTCGTGAACACCGCCGCACGCCTTGGCCGCAAGAATCACCAGCGTCGGCCTGATCTGCTTGCCCTGCTGCCGGAGCACATAGCGCGTAACCTTGTCAACCAGGCTGTTGCTTGAATGAAGCACCGTTTTGTAGCGCTCCTGGAACTGTTTCAGCTCTTCCGTAACGGAAGATGTTACCACATTGATATCCACCACCTGATCCTCTGTGCTTGGGTGTGCACCGTCAATTGCCCGGCGCGATTGCGCTTACGTTCAAAACCGTGAGAAGTTATCGATATTTCCATGATTGAGCAAATCGGCATCCCATGCCCCTCCTTTACAGCTCTTTCAGGCGAAGATTTACAGCTAAAAAAACATTTGCGCACAAGAACGATCTTTGTTACTATGAAACGGATTACAGGCTCTCAAGGCACCCAACGCCACACATTGCCCGGCATCCTCCTGAATTTTTCCGAAACCCTGGCCGCACCTCGCAAAGCGACCCGGCTCCGTACTTCGACATGAGCAACGAAAACGAACCAACCATACCGCCAGCGGACGGCAAAGGGACCGGCGCGGAGACCGGAAATGATCAAGAGCCAGCCCTTCCAGCTGTACCCGAAAAGGAAGAACAGGAGGAGTTGAAAAACGAGAAAAGTCTGGATTTTCCTGAAGACGACTTCAAAGCGCCGGAAAAGGCCCCAAGCGAAATAGCGGATTCAACCACCCAGGTTAAAACAGAAACGGCAGCGCCGGAAGAGGGGGCCGAACCGGAAGAAGGCATGAGCTTCCTCGATCATCTCGAAGAGCTTCGCTGGAGGCTCATCAGGGCTGTTATCGCATTTGCTGTAGCGGCCATCGTTACCGCATTCTTTTCAGACTTCCTCGTCAACCAGGTACTCATCAGACCACTAAAAGAGAGTGGCCCGAACATTCATCTGCAGAACCTTGTACCCTACGGCCAGATTTCACTCTACCTGCAAGTGATTGTTTTTGCGGCATTCGTGCTCGCGTTCCCCTTTCTGGTCTGGCAGATATGGCAATTCGTCGAACCCGGCCTGCATGAAACTGAAAAAGCAGCCAGCCGTTTTATCATTTTCTTCATTTCGATCTGCTTCTTCTCGGGCATCGCTTTCGGTTACTTTGTCTTCCTGCCAATCTCACTGAAATTCTTTGCGGGATTCGGCTCCGAACTCATCGCCAACAACATCGCCGTCCAGGACTACATCAGTTTCTTCATGGGCACCCTGCTGACAACCGGTCTGGTCTTCGAGCTCCCCTTCATATCCTATGTGCTCTCGAAAATCGGTTTGCTGACCCCGGCCTTTATGCGCTTCTACCGTCGCCATGCGGTCGTAACATTGCTGGTCATCGCCGCCATCGTCACTCCGTCAACCGATATGGTCACGCAGGCAGTCATCGCCATTCCGATGATCGTGCTGTACGAAATCAGCATCTACATTTCAGCCGGTGTACAGAAAAAGCGCAACAAGAAGATGATGGAGGAAGGCGCGGCATGATCTGCGACGATGCCCGCCCGAACGTCGTGTTCGAGACCATCGAAAGTTCGTTACTGAAAGGCAATCCGCTTGGAGACCCATCTCTGCGCCACGTGCCGGTTTACCTGCCGCCATCCTACGACGGAACAGAACGCTTTCCGGTGATCTATCTGCTTGCGGGATTCGCCTCGACAGGCATGAGCTTTCTGAACTATGGTTTTGGTCGTCAGACCCTGCCGGAGATGATCGACGCGATGATCCGGCGCGGCGAGATGCCGAAAGTCATTGTCGTCATGCCGGACTGCATGACCCGCTACGGCGGATCGCAATATGTCGATTCAACGGCCACCGGGCCTTACGAGACCTATCTGACCAGGGAGCTGATCCCGCACATTGACCGCAAATTCCGCACGCTCACGGAAGCGACGCACCGGGCTGTCGTCGGTAAATCGTCGGGAGGATTCGGCGCACTGAGACTCGGTATGAGGCATCCGAAGCTGTTTGCGGCGGTGGGCTGCCACAGCGGCGACATGGATTTCGATCTCTGCTACCGCCCAAACTTCCCTGTTGCAGCACGCGCTCTCGAAAAATACGGCGGCAGCCTCCCAGCCTTTTTCACTCGCTGGGAATCGCTCGACAAAAAGCCGCGCGGTGAGTTCGCCCTGCTCGACATCATGGCGATGGCCGCCTGCTACTCCCCCAACCCTTCGCTACCGCCCCCCGGAAACATGAAGCTTCCCTTCGAGCAACACACCTGCCAGCTCGTTCCGGAGGTCTGGGAACAGTGGAAAAGCTTCGACCCGCTGACGATGCTCAACGAGGCAAAGTACCAGGATTCCCTCGGCTCGCTCCGAACGCTCTTTCTCGACTGCGGGTCGCAGGACGAGTACAACCTCCAGTTCGGCCACCGGCGCTTTTCGGCGAGGGCTACCGAAATCGGCATAGCGCACCGCTACGAAGAGTTCCCCGACACCCACACCGACACCTCCTACCGCTACCGGGCCTCACTGCCGCTCCTCGCCGAAGCGATTTCCGGGTGAAGAGGGTTTTATTACTCCGGCAACAAAAAATCGAAATCTTCTCTAAAAGAAGAGATTGGGCTAAAGCCCTGGCTTTTTTGTCTTATCCATAAACCCCGGACTAAAGTCCGGGGCAATTGTTTAAGAGTTTTATTTGCCGAAGTAATAACCCGACGAACATTCATTCTTACATTGCCGTTCTGTTGCCCCGGACTTCAGTCCGGGGAACGCAGGTAAAACAAAACCGAAAAGGGCTTTAGCCCAATCTCTCGCTGTGGCGGTTTTTGCGATCTATTGCTCTCATGAACCGTACTCTGAATCGACGATACTTTCAAGGCTCTGGTAGATCTGCTCGACCTGCGAGCGCAACTCGTCGAGGGTGCCGTCGTTGAAAATCACGTAGTGCGCCCGCTCGATAAGCTTCTCCTGCGGCCACTGCGCCTGCATCCGCTTGCGAGCCTCCTCGCGATCGAGACCACGAGCGACGACGCGAGCGAGCCGAAGACCGTCGTTTGCCGCCACCACGATGATGCGGTCGAGATCGCGATCCGCACCCGCCTCGAACAGAATGGCCGCCTCCTTGCAGAGAATCCGTTTGTCTTCACGGGCGCAACGCTTCACTTCGTTGACAAAGGCTTTACGGACCTTCGGATGGATAAGCCGATTGAGGGCAGCAAGCTTTTCCGGCTCGGAAAAGACAATCGCAGCAATGGCTTTGCGGTCAATGAGAAGTTTGCCTGATGCATCGCGCGAGTAGACATCCGGGCCAAAAAGTTTTTCAATCCCCCCGATTACCTCGGGATCCTCGACTTGCAGTTCTTTGGCAATCCGGTCAGCCTCGAACAGCTCGCATCCCATTTCGGCAAGCATGGCGCACACCGTGCTCTTGCCGCTCCCGATGCCGCCGGTCACCCCGACGAGCAATGGCAGTCGCTCCATCATTTACTCCTTTTTTGATCGAGGTTGCGACGCACCTCCAGCAACACTTTGCGCCAAAGCTCGGGATTGCGCGAATAAGCGTCCAGCCTCGCGTCAAAGGTTTTCTGGTCGAGTTTGTGCCGAACGAACAGTGTATCGAGTCCCGCCGGAGTCAGGTCGGTCAAGGGGGCCGCATTACCCTTGCCCGTCACTCCGGAACGGGCAAGATAATCGGCATAAAACGCAGCGAAATGAAGGTCGTCTGCGCTGAGCTTATCCTGGCGCTGCAAGCTGCAACCAGCCATAAGAAGCCCAAAGAGTGCGATGAAACACAAACGCCCAAACAGCGCAAGTCCCTTATGTATCAATGTAAAATTGAGATTCAACTGTCGTAAATTATTTTTTGCCCGCTGAAACTAACAAGGTCAGGAGCCGGGTTAAAGGGTTACTTTCTAACGTAGCCTGCATAACCATAAAAATCAATAGTCACATGGCATATCAGCAACCTGCTCTTCCTTACGCCGACAACGCGCTTGAACCGCACATCTCGGCCAATACCATTGGATTTCACTACGGCAAGCACCATGCAACCTACGTCAAAAACTACAACGGTCTTGTAGAAGGTACGCCGTATGACGCCATGAGCCTCGAAGAGGTTATTGTTCAGACAGCCAGCGACGCCTCAAAAGTCGGCGTATTCAACAATGGCGCGCAGGCATGGAACCACAGTTTCTACTGGAACTGCCTGACTCCGAACGGCGGCGGTGCACCAAGCGGCGAAATCGCTGCGAAGATCGTCAAGGATTTCGGCAGCGTGGACAAATTCAAGGAGGAGCTGAAGAACGCCGCCGCAACGCAGTTCGGAAGTGGCTGGGCCTGGCTGGTGCTCGATGGCGGCAAGCTCAAGGTAACCAAAACCGGCAACGCGCAGAACCCGATGACCTCCGGCCAGACGCCTCTCCTCTGCATCGACGTCTGGGAACACGCCTACTACCTCGATTACCAGAACCGCCGCCCCGACCACGTAGCCGCCGTAATCGAGAACCTGATCAACTGGGATTTTGTCAACAGCAATTACGCTGCAGCGAAATAACCCAACTCCTGGCTTAAACACTCTTGCAGAAAGGCTCCGTTTTCCGGGGCCTTTCTTGCTTTTCGTCAAATGCTGATGGAAGCTATGGATCGAATAATGAACCGTTCTCTCCACATTCAATTCATAATCCTTTTTAAAGCCACGGCAGCCGCTCCACTTCGTCGAGGTTGACCGTCTTCGCTTTGGCTGGCCATTTGAATGTGATGTTAAAATCGGGCGGATTGATGACCCGTTCATCATAGACTACCTTCAGGCTGCGCGACCCTTCCGGATCATTTTCCCGATAGAGGATCATGTCGATCTCTCGCGGCATCTTCAGCGACTCCTCCCCCTCTCTGCCCTGCTGTGACTGGTAGTTGGCAAAGTGGAATTCGATGCTCTTGCGTCCCGAATGATCGAAATATGTAACTCCAGCCAACTCCCTTGCCAGTGGATCGACCACAAGCTCTTTCGTACCGTTACCGGACTTCACGGTAAAACGAACCCGGCCATTGCCCTGCCTGACCGATACAATGTCGCTTGCCGGCTCAGGTATGTCGGCAATGCCGAAAAGCGTTTCGGTCATCCGGCCAAATCCCGCGTTGACGCCAATGATCTTGCCCATATTCTCGCCGTTGTTGCGTCCGACAAGCATCCGGTTGTTCAGCATGTCGTTCACAAAGAGCGAGTCCGGGCGAATCAGAAGATCGGCCACAGGCCATCCGAGTATGCCGGCAGTAACGATCATACGGGCATCTCTCGATTTCTGTATCTGAACCGTGCAGTAGGCCTTCGCCCTGCGCTTCGGCGTTTCAAGGTAGATATCCGCATAGCCATCCAGCGCCTTGACCGTGCTGGCGTTCGAAACCACCTCTTCATACAGCCCCTTCAGCTCAGGCGTCAGTTTCACCCGTTCAGCGGGCAACTCCGGCTCTCTGGTGACAGTTCTCATCTGCGAGCATCCCGCAATCACCAGAAATGCGGTCAGGCACAACCATTTCATCACCGTTTTCATCGACACTCCTCTTTTCATCATCACCTCGTTCATAACCAGTTAAACGCAACTCCGAAGCACCGTTCCCGGTGAATCTGAATCCCGGTCAAGGTTGATAGCTCCGAAATGTTATTTTAATCAAATGATTTCTCTGTCAAAACATGAAACCGGGAGTTTTCGATCCATGCACGCACTCTACCTCAAACCAAAAGAGCACCGGCGGCTGCTCGGTGGCCACCTGTGGGTTTTCAGCAACGAGCTTCGGGAGGTGCCGCGTGACATTGCCGCCGGAGAAACCGTTCAGCTCTTCACCCACGACGGACGCCTGCTCGGCGCGGGGTTCTTCAACCCCCAGTCGCTGATCGCCTTTCGCCTTCTGACGAGGGACGAAGAGCAGCCTGACCGCGACTTTTTCCGGCGTAAGCTGCTCGAAGCGCTGAAACTGCGCGAAAAAATCTACTCAGAAAGTGAAACCAACGCCTGGCGGCTTGTCCATGGCGAGTCGGATGGACTACCGGGGCTGGTGATCGATCGCTTCGACCGTGCCTTCGTGCTGCAATCATTTTCCGCCGGTATCGACCAGCACCTGCCGCTTTTCTGCGAACTGCTCCGGGAACTGTTCGATCCTAAAGCGATCGTGGTGAGAAACGAGTCGCCGCTCAGGGAGCTTGAGGGGCTGCCGCTCTACCGCGAAACCGTGCTCGGCGAAAGCAGCAACATGCACCAGGAGATCCGGGACAGCGGCATCAGCTACCGGGTCAACATCCTTGAAGGTCAGAAAACCGGTTTCTTCCTCGACCAGCGCGAAAACCGGCGCCATATCCGGAAATACGCCGCCGGTGCGGATGTACTTGACGTGTATACGAATGATGGAGGATTCGCGCTCAACGCCATGCATGCAGGTGCAAAATCAACCACCATGGTCGATATTTCCCAGGAGGCGTTACAACGCGCCGAGCAGAACGCCCGAATGAACGGGTTCGGAAACTTCTCGATCGTGGCCGCCGATGCATTTGAGACTCTCGGACGGCTCAGGCATGAAAACCACACTTTCGATCTGGTGGTCCTTGATCCGCCAAGCTTCACCAAAAGCCGCAAAACCGTGCCGACAGCCCTGAAGGCCTACACGAAGCTTAATCGTCTCGGCTTGCAGCTCGTCAGGAATGAGGGATATCTGGCGACAGCCTCCTGCTCGCACCATGTTTCCGAAGAGGATTTCCTCGCGGCCATTCACCTTGGAGCAATGCAGGCGGGCAAACATCTGCGGCTCATCAGCCGCGCCGCACAACCGCCGGACCATCCGGTGCTGCTCGCGATGCCCGAAACGAGCTATCTCAAATTCGCCTGTTTTTATGTGACAAACCTGTAGCTAACCTAAAAAAAGCGACTTAAGCGCTTATCTATAGACGCAATCTGTGACATGACCCATATAAAGCGGGAACAGCCCCGTAAAGAATTTTCGTCATTTCACCGAAAAACAATTATAAAATTTCAGCAAAATCCACAACAAAAGGCGAAAATACGTCACCGACTCAATAAAGTGAAGACCATTCGCAAAAAAATGATTTCCGTATTGCAAATTCACTTTTCTTATCTATATTTGTTACGAGTAGACTATATAATTGACGCCCGTTAATTCACATAGTTTACATGTGCAGCATGATGTAAAGGGGTACGTCATGCTGCTTTTTTTATGTGCTCCCGCCTTTTTTTACGTCACGAACGCTTTTGCCATATCATAAACCTCCTGCCATGAAGCGGCTCTCAGCTCTTCGATATGCCGGTTTGTGCTGTTTCCGAAACAGATGGTAAAAAGTCCTCTGCCTCGTAACTGCTCCACATTTTCCGGCGAGTCCTCGATGTAGATGTCCGCACCAACCTGCGTCTTCTCTTTTACGAAGCAGAGGTCCCAGTATGGAATACCGTGACTATCGAGCCAGTTAACCGTTTGCTGCACTGCCGCTGCATGAAAATAGTGGATAAAAAGCCGATGGGTGATGATGCGGATGCGGAAACCTTCATCCGAGAGCTGGCGCAGATATTTTCGCGCACCAGGGATCGCCTCCATGCTGCTGAACAGCTCCCGCTGAGTCACGGCGAAACGGTGCAGACTGTCGTATTGGCTTTGGTTCGTGATACCCCATTCGGAAAGCCCCCAGGAGACCTCTTCAGGAAGCTCATCAATCGGTCGTTCAAACCATTCAGAGGCGATCTGCCTCATGCGTCCGTAAAAATCGGCGCAAACCCCGTCGAGATCAACGCCAATAACGATACTGCTTTTTGACATGGTAGTGTTTTTTTGCAAATCAGCAGCTGCCCTGGAGAGCAAAACTCCCATAAGTCGTGTGAGTCCTGTACGACTTATGGGAGAAGACAGGAAAACGATTCAACAAGCCCCCGCAAGGCGCCTGCCATTCATAATTTTTTCCTCAGAACGCCCGGTCAAAAGCTCGCCGGTATTTCATCGTAATTTCGTGCTCTTCGCCGAGAAACCGGAAAATGGCGATACAGCCCTTGCGTGAACCATCGTCGTCGTAATAGCGGTTTTCCCGCAGAACCGAAATGAAACGTTCGAGCGCGCTGTCCATATCTCCATTCCGTAGGCTTTCGAGAGCCTTGCTATAAGTCTCGCGGCTCTCCCCCTCCGGAATTGCTGATGCGGGACGAACAAGCAACGCACCGAGAGTTCGGACAGACTCGCTCAGATCAGCGTAATCCGGCTCCGCTTCGAGCGTCTCGGCAAGCCTGAGCGCCTCTTCTGGACGTGAAAACAGAATCAGCCGGACCAGCATAGCAGCAGCTTTCCTGTTCTCCGGCTCTTTAGCCAAAACGCCCTCGAGCAGAGTGATTGCCACTGCGTCGTTGCCCGCCGCCATCTCGGCAGCGGCACGCGCCACATCCTCAGCCCAAGGACTTGGCAAGGCTTTGGCGAGCCACTGTTCAATCTGGTACTCCGGAAAGGCTCCAACGAACTCGTCGATAACCGCACCGTTTGAAAACAGCTTCACATTGGGAATGCTCCTTATGCCATATTCTGCTGAAATCTCGGGAAACTCTTCGGTATTGATCTTTACGAGAACCCATTTTCCGGCATGACGCTCAGCAAGTTTCTCAAGCACCGGAGCGAGAATGCGGCATGGCCCGCACCACTGCGCCCAGAAATCCACAAGAACCGGAACGGTTTTGCTTTGTTCGATGACATCGTTCTGAAAATCAAAAGGAGTATTGCTCTGCATTAATCGTGTAGTTTTATCGTTAGATTCCGGCTATACGCAGTTGTGCCGGAAAAAGGCGAAAAAATCAACTGTATTCTTATGAAACGCTTTTCAGGTTAAAAAACCGTTCCGATGAAACTCGTACCTGAAAACCCTGCAAAAGAGTTCAGCACTCTCCTGGAAAAAAGCTGATCCTGGAAGATCAGCCTTGCTGTTTGAGTTCGTTAGAGACTTTCTTCAGATAATCTGAAGCCTCTTCGAGATGCCTGAGCGCCTGGCGGATTTCGTAATCGTCATCAGCATCGACTCTGGCACGTTCAAGACGCTTCCGGGCATCATCAATGGCATCAGAGGCGAGCTGGAGGGTTGAATGGACAGACATGACTTCTCCCCTTCTAATTGAGTGGTTAGAAAGAAAACCCCTTAATCTTTTTTAATGTAATAAAAGAGATACCGTCTCATGCAATTGTGCGCCATGCTCATTTTCGTTTAACTCTTTCGCGGCAAAACAAAACGCTGGGCCGCATCCAGATGTTCTCATTGAACAACCTGCATAGCTCTCTATCTTTTTGATAACGACTTATGAAAAAAACAGTTCAGACGTTTTTACTACTTTCGCTTTTCGCCTCGCCGGCGATCACATTGGCGGACAGTCCTTCTTGCGGCAGAATAGAGATACTTATCGACAACGTACGAAGCGAGGAAGGCATCGTAGGCGTAGCGTTATTCAATGCAAAAAAGGGATTCCCGGATAAAAGCGCGCTGGCTATCGAAGGGCGAAGTATTCCGGCTGGAAAACGTTGCAAGGTGATCTTCGAAAATGTTCCGTACGGCACTTACGCCATCAGCGTGCTTCACGATGAAAACGGCAACGGCAAAATGGATAAAGGATTCCTCGGCATCCCGAAAGAGGGATTCGGCACCTCGAACAACCCCGAAATCAAGATGGGACCGCCCTCTTTTTCCGACTCGCGCTTCGATCTCAAGAGCAAAGAAATGACGCTGAACATCGACATGAAGTACCTTCGCAAACCTGAAAATCAGGAACCGCAATGAAACCGGGATTTCCTGAAGAAGTTTGCCAGACATTCTTCATTCATGTAGTATTTACAGTCATTCCCACCTCTACGTATCATTCGAGAGAATCGGATAAGCCCCCAAAAACAATCCAAGTGATTATTTTATAAAAGCTTGGCACAAGATCACCCTTGACTTGGCACGGATATTGATGCAATAAACTCAGAGACCGAGTTATCATACCAAAAAACAGGACTAATTATGACCAATTTCAAGACCATACATGGCGAACTTCGCGGCGTTGAGTTCAGAACCCTCTATTCAAACGGCAAAACTGATGGTTGCCTTGTCAAGAAAGAGAACATTCTCAACACCCCATACGGCGATTTGATCCCGCAGTTCGAGGCCGAGGATATGGGGCGCCGCCAGCTCAAGCCGTTCTATTTTTACAAAAGCGGGGCTATCAAGTCGGTGCCGCTGCAATCGCAAACGCTTATTCGCACGCCGATTGGCGGCATTCCTGCCGAACTGGTCACCTTTTACGAATCGGGCGCTCTCAAACGGATATTCCCGCTCGACGGCAAGCTCAGCGGCTTCTGGACGGCAAAGAACGAGTTTGCGCTGGCCGAGGAGATCACCGTTGAGTCGCCACTTGGCAGTCTTCGGGCAAAGTTCATCGCCATACAATTCTACGAGAGTGGTGCGCTGAAAAGCCTCACCTTGTGGCCAGGCGAGTTTTTGACCCTCTCGACACCAGCCGGTCAGATCAGGGTGCGTACTGGCATCGCATTCTACGAAAACGGCGCAATCCGCTCGCTCGAACCGGCGGGAGTAGTGAAGGTCGAAACCCCGGTCGGCACGATGACCGCGTACGACAACAATCCGCAGGGTGTCCATGGTGACCTCAATTCGCTGGAGTTCAACCAGGACGGCGGCGTCATGGCGCTCAAAACGGTATCGGAAGAGGTCGTGATTACCGACCAGCTTGGCGAAGAGCACCTGTTCCGCCCCTGGCTCAAGGACAACCCGTGCGGCGCGGAGCGCAAGGTGGTGGTGCCGCTGAAGGTGCGCTTCAGCGAAGGCAGGATCATCATTGACGACCGTCACGAGTCGTTCAACATGGCGCAGTGCCGGGTGGAGATCAGGCCGTTCGACCGCAAAGCTGGTGATCCTGCCTACTCCTGCGCAGGCTGATATTAGCAGTTTTCGAAGAGCATACGGGCGGCATGACTGCCGGCGACCCAGCCGGTGGAGAATGCTGCTTGCAGGTTGAAGCCGCCGACCTCCCCTGCGTAATCGAGCAGCTCGCCGCAGCAGTAGAGTTTCGGATGAATTTTGGACTGCATGGTTTTCGGATCGATTTCCCCCAGCGAAACACCGCCTGCCGACACCTCTGCCCGGTCGAGCGGCACTTTGCGCACTGCACCGAGTGTGAGCCGCTTGAGCGCCGAGACGAGACCTAGCCGCTGCGCTTTCGTCAGGCTGCTCATCGTCACCTCCCGGTTGATTCCCGCCTGCCGCATGATTTCGTCGGCGAAGGCGTTGGGAATGGTTTCCGCTGCTGACGAGTCGGATGGCGCATCGAGGCGCTCCGGCGCGAGCGGGCAACGCTGCAAAAAGGTGCGCACCTGACGAGTGCCGTGGCGGGCCGCCTCTTCGAGAATAAAGGCCGAGAGCTTGCCTTCGTCGTGACCGGGAAAGAGATCGGCTGAAATCGTGACCTTCTTGCCGGATGCGAGAAAACCGGCGACCGACCGTGAAAGCGACAGGCACGCTGGCCCCGAAATTCCGCGATGGCTGATGAGCACGTCGCCCCGGCGCGAGTCGGACGCGCCATCCGCGCTCGCCACCAGCAGAATGTTGCGCAGCGTGACGCCGACCAGTTCCGGCTTCGGCGGCACGGTAAAATAGTTCGGCGCAAGCGCGGGCAACACCGGCGCAATCGAGTGGCCCACGGAGGCGGCCAGCCGGTTGCCATCGCCCGTCGTTCCGGCAGAACCCCACGAAGCACCGCCCGTCGCCAGAATCACCGCATCGGCCTCGAACCGCCGCTCCCCCGCGTGAAGGATAAAACCAGAACTGCCACATTCGACCCGCTCCACCCTCGCGCCGGTAACAAGCGTGACGGTGCTCTCTTCGACCATGCGCCGCAAGAGGTCGAGCACCTCGCCCGCCCTGCCGGAAACCGGAAACACCCGCCCATCCGCCCGCACTTCGGTTTTCAGGCCATACCGCCCAAACAGCACCAGCAGATCGGCGTTGCTGAACGTGTGAATGGCGTGGCGCAGAAACCGCTGCTCGCTCTTTTTGAGAAATCCCTTTTCGAGCAGGCTTTTGACGTCGGCGTCATGCGTAAGGTTGCAGTGCCCACCGCCGGAGATGGCAATCTTGTTACCTGGCTTCGGATTGCGTTCGAGCAGCACAATGCGGAGCCGCTCATCGACAACGCTGAGTTCGCGCGCGGCGCGCCGCGCTGAAATGGCGGCAAGCATCCCGGAGGCTCCGGCTCCAGCAATGAGAAGTGTTGACGTTGTGTTGCTCATTTGAGGCTTTGCATGGTTTCAAGAATGGGACGAATAGGAGTTATGGGAAAAAAACGAAAAAAATTTTCTGTTCTTCTTTCTCTTCAATTCATAATTCTTTATTCGCCCTTTGTAACCACGCACATTCCTGGTTCCAGTTCGTTCGGGGGGTGGGTCACCACTTTTTCACCTTCGCGGAGGCCGCTGAGCACTTCGGCCATATCTGCGCCCCTCATGCCGATCTTCACCTTGCGCACTTTTGTGCGGCCTCCGTCGATCACGAACACCTCCCCCAGCCACCATCGCCTCTGAAAAGGGCGCTCACCGGCACGCGGAGCACGCGGTCGGCTTTGCTGGTCACGATCGTCGCCTGGATGCGGAAGTTGTCGCCAAGGCGCGGCTCGGGCTTTTCGAGCATGGCGATGATGTTGACCCGCTTCTCCTCGATGCCAAGCGCGGAGACCTTGGTAAAGGCCGCCGGCTCGATTCGCTTCACCACCCCGGCAAGCGCTCCAACGCCGCCCCAATCCTCGACCCAGACGCGGTCTCCCGGCCTGACCCGCACGGCGTCCGAGGAGAGCACCTCGATCACCACTTCAAGCAGCCCCGGATTGCCGATCTCGACCAGTGGCGTTCCGGCGGGCACAACGCGCTCGTTCTTTTCGATGATGCGTAGCACCTTGCCATTGACCGGCGAGCAGACATCCACCGCCTTGCTGGCGATTCTGGCATCGATGCGGGCCGCCGGCTGCCGTGGCCTGCATCGATGCCGCCCTGACAGCCGCCGTTGCAGCATGGGCCTCTTTTTCAAGCACCGATGCCTCCTCGGTGGCCAGCTCGCTACTCTCCTTCGACACCGCGCCTTCGCTGAACAATCGCTCGTAACGTCCGGCTTTCAAGCGAAGGCCTGAGTGAGCCGCACTGAAGTTTCGCGCTGCGTGCTCACCAGCCGCTGGAGCATGATGTTGAGCAGGAACACCGCGATAGCGAGAAAGATGGTCGGCAGCACGGTAATCTCCATGCCGAGAATGCGGATTTCGTCGCCGATGAAGCGGTCGGAGAGCTGCTGGTCGCGCCCGTACGCGCCAAGCGAACCGTAGCGCGAAAACATCCGGTCGAGCTGGCGGATCACCTCTTTTCCGGACGCGCCGTGCGTGAGCGTCAGCGACAGATCGTTGAACGCGCCGGTCATGTCGAGCGCCGAAGCGAACGCCTTATGACTCATCCAGAACACCCCGAACCGCCGGTTATCGGGGAAAAACGCCCCCGGCTGCACCTCGTAAATGTACTCCGGCGAGAGGCCGACGCCCACGATCAGCAGCCGCTTCCAGCGCCCGTTGATGACCGCCCCGATGTGGTCGCCGGTTTTCAGACGATTGGCCGTCATGAAGGGCTTGCTGGCGATCACCTCCTCCGGCCTCGACGGGTCGAGCATCCGCCCATCGGCGATGAAAACGTCGTTCAGCGCAGGCTCTCCCCGATCAGGCAGAGAGACGAGCTGCGCCGTAGCCGGTTCGTCGAGACCGGGCACATCGAGGGTCACGTTGGTCACAATGCGCGGCGCGACGGTCGCCACACCCGGAATACACCGCACCGCTTCGAGCGTGAACTCCGGCGCGCGCTTGAGCTGCATGAAAAGATCAGCGAACCGGAAGCGGCTGTAGTAGTCGGCCCGCGTCATTTCAAGCGAATACTTCACTTCACATTGCTCATCGACACGAACATAGCCATACCGCACGCCACCACCGCCGTGACAGCTAGCATCTGCCCCTTCATGTGCAGAAGATCACGGAGCAATTTCCGGTTGAGCTGCCTCATGAGCCGGACGCGTAAAGATTCAGCGCAAAAACACCTTCACCTTTTCTGAAAGTTATCAACACACGGCTTGCAAAAAAACGCTTTCCGTTCAGTGGCGAATGAACGGACAAAATCGGCTCGAAAACAGACGCCCCCTGTTGTCAAATAATTTTAAGAGCGACATTACCCTGATCTCTTACGGCTGGATAAACCGGATGGTAAAATGTAACTTTCAAGATGTTCGATGAAAATTTCCAGAACCCAATACCAAGGCAGAAAATCCAATGACGAAAGACGAAAAGCAAAAGCTTTACACGGTTCGCTGGTATGCGCGCGAACGCTGGGGGGACACAAATTCACAGCGGGATGTTCTTGAGCTCCTCACAGAACTTCTCGACCCTGAATCGGCTCCGGATGTCAGACCATCGGTTTCAGCTGGCGGTCAGCATCTGCTCTGGTGCCCTTTCGCGGAAACAGATTTCCCTTCGGCGCAATCACGCGGCAGCTACGCCACAGGCTATCCGAAAGGCGCGGTGGTTCATTTTACTGCCGGACGAAGAAATGGCCTCAAATCGGCGTTGAAATACCAAACCGATCAGGGCTATCTCTATTTCGTTATCGACAAGGATGGCAATATCGGCCAGAATTTCCCGCTCGACTCTTGGGGCTACCACGCCGGAAAAAGCAGTTATCCGGGCCTGAACGGCTGGATAAGCGATGAGCTTGTTGGAATCGAAATCGAGTGCGCCGGGGCGTTGACCAAAGAGGGATCGACCTACAAAACCTGGTTTAAAACGGTTGTCGCCGAGGAAGAGGTTCGGCAGGTCAAAACAAAAACCGACAACCAGCAAGCGGGTTACTACGAAAAATATACAAAGGAGCAGGAAGAGGCCTTGACGCGCCTGCTACTCTGGCTCCATAAAAACAACCCGGATGTATTCAGTCTGGACTATGTCGTCGGTCACGATGAGGTCAGCCCCGGAAGAAAAAATGACCCCGGCGGCTCTCTTTCCATGTCGATGCCAAAGTATCGTGAATTCCTGAAACGGCAAGCAGGGTAGATTATTTCCTCAGCAGGTTAAAAGGCTCAAACAGCAGAGGCTGTCTCGGATTGACTTTCGCGACAGCCTCTGCTGTTTTCTCCCGCAAGCGGACGAGATACGAAAAAGGGGGCGCTATATTTCCGGGCTTGCCGATAATTATGTATTTTTAATGTTGTAGCTTCTAATTCGTGTCTGAAAAAACAGTGTATTCGCGCTGTCAGAAAACGGAAGCTGTTCTACCTGAAATCTTCATTCCCATCGAGAGCTGTAATGAACAAGCAGTTCTGATCCGATAGTTATACAACAGAATCACTGTTTCGCTCAGCCTGCTTCAAACGTGTAAGTCTCTTTTTTTAAAGAATTACATCATAATAGTTTTTCTGATCGTCTTATTTCGTTTCTGTCTTTCAATGCTTTTTTCCTTGACTCAACCGGAATTTGCTTGAATTTTCTGACCAAAAACCATTTATCAAGGAGGTTATCATGACACAGCCAACGGAACCCGCCCAAGCAGACATGCAATCCAACACGCCTGTGAGTGGCTCCCCGAAACCGAAACCAGCTGTTGCAAACTCGCCATCCGATACACCTCCTGGTGCCAGCCCGAAGCCAAAACCGAACGTTGCAGGCAGACCCTCAAATGCCCAGATCGGTGGCGCGAGACTTGCGCCTTTTGACGCCTACACGCGCTCCGGCGTCGTCGCTGGCAGCACAAAAGCAACGCCTGAAGATCGCGACATGAGATCACGGCCCGTCGCCAAAACAAGAATGCTCAACATCTTCCCTGGCGGCACCCCGAAACTCTGAGAGATGCTTGCTGCTGATGCCGACAATTGTGAGATAATGAGATCAACGACGTAAAGCTATAAATATTTACCCCCTGAGCGGACACTTGAAATTAGCGGATGCTCAGGGGGGAAACTGTTTATGATGAGTGCGATTAAATAAATGCTAAGACAGCATTTATTAGTGAAAAAAATATTTTTTTAATATTTAAAGTTTTTAACCGTTGCGATAAAATCCAATAAATCAGGATGTGGTTTAAACCACTCTCCATTCAATCTGATACTAGCAAACTTCTCATGTAAAGTCTTTTCTTCATCCCTTGAACCAGGCATCGTTGCCAGCACTTGAAGTTTATGGGGATGCCCCGTCTGAAGGGTCTTCAACCTTTTTTCAACCTCACCTGAAGTATATCCTATTTTAATCTCTTTTGTCTCATCTGATTTTATAAAATAAATAGTACCTTTATCATTATTCAATGAAATAATTCCCCATAATTTCAACTGTTTTTCAAGTTCCTCAACATCATATTTACTAAAACCATCTTTTTCAACTAAATTCTCAAGTATTACAGAAGATATATCCCGCAATAAAATACAAGAAAATTCATCCCTCTTCAAATAATCAACACAACATTCTTTATCAAGAACACATAACTCTAACCCTTCTGCATCATACACTAAAACAGCATTATCTAATTCAACTTTTCTCCCACACTCACTGCACCATGCCGATGGCGTAACCCTTTCCGGATACTGCTGAATATATTCAAGCCAAGCTTCTTTAAGAGAATCAATTGCTCCAATACAAGCGCCTTGCTTTTCTAAATATCTTTTAATCTCTTCAAAAAACACCAAATCTCTTGGAAAAGACTTGTCAAGATCAACATCTCTTGCTAAATAACCAATTATGTCTGGGCGTTCTTTTTGAAAAATCAACCATTCATAAAATGATCCTCCAGCAGCATATTTTTTATTCCTCTAATCTTTTCATCATTGATAAAGCTATTAACATCATCACAAAAATCATTAAGTTTACTATCACTTTTTTCAGGTATTACTAAAAGAACATCATCAGCAATTATACACTCTCCTATTTTATATTTTGGCCCACTCCCCAAGTCTGACCATAAAACAGCAACTTCAAGATCATCGCCCTTTAAATGACGATATTTCTTTATCCTCTTCCTCTCTTCTGATATTAGCTTTTTATACAGTTTTTCACCAACATAAGTTCTATCATGAATCTCATTATCACTTACGGATACTACCTTTCCATCCGTTAGCATCCAATTATAAAGAGAGTTAAATACTGATATATTTTCAGGAATCTTGCTAAACCAATCCATTGGCAACATCAAACTTTGAATATTCGGAATTTTTCGAATAATTTCTTGGGGATTACACTTTTTCATTTTCCCGATAAGTATCAATATTTAATTAAATCTCGATCTCTATTCCCTCTTTCTCCACATTCTCTTCACCCCACTCTCACCACGCAAAACCTCGCGGGCTGGTGGAAGTCCGGCGCTCCTTCGGCATCCCACCACGGGAATAATCCGTACCGCCCATTTCCGAGGCTGACGGCGCATTGCAGCATCAGGCGTCCATCGTGGATGAACCGCTCCAGCAGAGCGTATGAAAGCTCCATGCCAAAACCTGCTTCGCTGGTGAAGGACTTTGCCTTACCGTGCCAGTACACTTCCGACGGGGTTTCGTGCCCGGTGGCTCGCTGGCGCGGGACGTCGAAGCGGATGGCGAGCCAGTGACCTTCCGACGTCACCTCGAATTCGAGGTACTGCCCGCTTCCGCCGCCGTGGCCGACGAAGAGTTCCGAGACGCTCGATTCCCATAAATGATCGACAAATGATCCGGCGGGTTCGGAGGAGCGCAGCGAAAAAGCGTTTGCCGATTCGTTGCGCGTTGTCCAGCGGATGAAGGGCTGCTCCGGCGATTTTCGCGCCTCGTCGAGCGATGCGAGCTGCTCGACTTCGACGGCGATCCCCGCAGGAAACGCGACGTCGCGGCAAAAGTAGTCGAGCGCCGGGCCTTGCAGCAGCGTGCGCGGAAAGGCTGCGTCCAAGGCCTCCGGAAAGCGCAACAGGCCCGCCCAGCTGTAGCCGGTGCGCGAAGGCTCGGGTGTCGAGGCGATGCCGCAGGCATCGAGCAGTGCGGTTTCGAAAAGTCCGGCGCACTGAAGTTCGAGTTCAAGCGCGGCACCCGCCTTTTCCCTTGCCTCGGTGCGCATGGCAGCGCAAAGCTTCAGAATGTCGGCAGCCTTCGCTCCGCCAGTGTTGAAGATGAAGTTGGCATGATGATCGCTCACCTGCGCCCCGCCCTGGCGGCGGCCCCGAAAGCCGAGCGCATCGAAAATCTGCCCGCTCGGGCGGCCCGCCTCGTAGCTGTTCTTGAACGTGGAGCCGCAGCTCGGGAAATCGAACTGATGCTTGGCGTCGCGGTCGTCGCCATACTCCCGCATCCGCGCTCCGACGGCTTCTGGTGCGTCCTCCTCGGCAAATTCAAGCATCGCGCCGACCACGATCTCAGGACTCCTCATCAGGCGGGTCTCCTTGTAGCCGAGGAACACCTCCCTGGCTTGACGCCAGCGAACCGCACCACCAAGCCCGACCGTCACAACGCCCCGCGTCACAGCGGAAATTTCGCGTCCGTAGCAGCGCCCGTTCATGCGAACCGTCGCGCCGATGGTTCCCGGCAGGCGGTAAAGCCACTCACCTCCGCTCCGGCCAGCCTGTTGAAGCACGAGAGCCGCGTCGGTGTTCTCGACCCCCGCCTCGCAGAAAAACAGCTCGTCGGAGACCCGGAACATGCGATTCATCGCGTCAAGAACGATCACTGCACCGGGGAATTCCTCATCCGAAAAAAAGCATGTTGCTCCCCTTTCCCGCGATGATGACCGGAAGCCCGAGCTGGCGGCACTGGTCAAGCGCCTCGGCGAGTTCCCCGACACTCCGGGGATGAACGACCCAGCGAGCCTCCCCGCCAATGCCGTAGTAACCAACAGCGGCAAGCGGCATCCGCTCATCGAAAGGACAGGAAAAAAATCGGTTCGGTCATGAATGTATGTATGGTCGGCTTGTTTTAGCGATTGTTCTTGTAAAAACGTTTCAATATAGGTGGCATGGAGCTATCCCTGAAAAAGAGCGCGAAAAAAAGGGCGCTTGACAATATCGGGCAAAATGAAGCAGACCATTGACAGGAAAAGCGCCGAGGGCAATTGCCGCCATTCCGGTGTCGCAAACCTGAAAAGTTCGCGCACAAAGGGCACGCCGATCACGATACCAAGAAAGAACAAAGTCCCACTGGTGACCCACCAGAGCGCTTTGTTGGGAGTCTTCATCGAGCGAAACATGCTCTCGTTCCATGAACGGTTGGAAAAGATGAGACCGAGGTTGCCGATCACGATACCGGCGAACGCGATCATCCGCGATTCACCCTCGCCATAGCCGTTCAGAGTCATCAGGGCGTAAACAGCAAGCACGGCCAGAAAAATCGACAGGCCCTGCACCAGCGAGCGGACAAGCACCTTCCGGCCAAGAAGCGCTTCGTCAAGCCTGCGGGGCGGGCGCGTCATAATCCCCGCCTCTTCGCACTCCATCTCAAAAACGATGCTGCACGACGGGTCGATGATCAGCTCCAGAAAAAGAATGTGCGCCGGCAACAGCGCCAGCGGCCAGTCCAGAAGTGCCGGAATCAAGGACATACCGGCAATCGGCAGATGCACCGAGAGGATGAAAGCCATCGCTTTCTGCAAGTTGTCGTAAATGCGGCGACCCATTCTGACCGCACGGACAATCGAATCGAAATGGTCATCCACCAGCACCAGCGATGCGGCCTCCCGCGCCACATCGGTGCCTCGCGCGCCCATCGCAATGCCGATATGCGCCGCCTTGAGCGCGGGAGCGTCGTTGACGCCGTCACCGGTCATGGCCACCACGTCGTTGCGCTTTTTCAGCGCCTGCACGATGCGCAGCTTCTGGCCCGGCTGCACCCGGGCGAATGTCGATGTCGAGGCGATCCGATCATCGAGCTGACGCTCATCCATGCTTTCGAGCTCCGGACCGCTGATGAGATGCTCCGTCTCCGGCAGACCGATCTCTTCGCCGATGCGGCGCGCCGTGGCCGGGTAGTCGCCGGTAATCATGATCATGCGCATCCCGGCATCCCGGCACTCCTTCAGGGCCTCGGGAACCCCTGCCCTGACAGGATCTTCGAGGCCGAGCAGGCCGACAAAGGTAAAGTCGTAATCGTGCTGCTCTTCGGGTAAAGGGTTCTTGCCGAACAGCGCCTTGGCCACGCCGATTACCCTCATGCCATCCGAAGCGAGCTGTTCGACCGCCGCCTGAAGCGCAGCAAGCTGTTCGGAGTCAAAATGGCAAAGATCGAAAATTGCCTCGGGCGCGCCCTTGGCGGCAATCACCATCTGGTTGCCGGTTTTCGAGCGCCACACGTGTGACATGGCGAGCAGATGCTCCGATAACGGGTACTCCTTCAGCAGCTCCCAGTCACGGTGCAGATGCTCCGTATTGGCCAGCACTCGCTCGCCGAGTTCACGCATAGCTTTTTCCATCGGATCGAACGGATCGGGCGGACTGGCGAGAATGCTGTATTCCACGGTTTCATGCACCGCTTCGGGCAAGCCCGCCGCACGGCCGTCGAGGTCGTAGAAACCGCCACCGGCATGAATTTTCCTGACGCTCATCCGGTTTTCGGTCAGGGTACCGGTTTTGTCCACGCAAAGCACCGTGGCCGCGCCAAGGGTTTCAATGGCTGTCAGCCGCCGGGTCAGCACGTTGTGGCGTGAAATCCGCCATGCGCCAATAGCCAGAAAGATGAGCAGAACCATCGGAAACTCTTCCGGCAGCGTGGCCATGGCCAGCGTCAGGCCGGCAAGAATACCGTTGAGCCAGTCGTGCCTCGTCAGGCTGTAGGCCACCGCAACGATAATGCAGAGCGCGACGCTGTAGATGCTGATCGTCCGCACGATACGGCGCATCTGCTTCTGGAGCAGCCCCTCTTCGGGCTCCAGTCCGTGAAGAGCCGCGCCGATCATACCAATCCGGGTGCGTAAACCCGTCTCAAGCACGCGCGCCATGCCCCGCCCCTTGACCACCAGGGTACCGGAATAGACAAACGAGCGCTCCTCTTCTTCAGGAGTCATCACACCGGATTCTTCTGGACGAGCCGCTTTGCTGACAGCGAAAGACTCTCCCGTCAGCAGCGATTCGTCGGTGCTAAGACCGCTCGAAAAAAGCAGGACGGCATCAGCAGGCACGCGATCCCCTTCGGCAAGCAGAATGATGTCATCCCGCACCACCTCACGCCCCGCAATGCGCTGCTGCCGCCCGTCGCGAATTACCAAGGCTCTCGGGCTGGTCAGGTCACGCAACGTTTCGAGCGCCCGCTCCGTCCGGTTCTCCTGCACAACAGCGATGAAAATCATGACCACCACGAATCCCAGCAGCATGAGAGCATCTTCCATACTGCCGAGCAGAAGATAGATCAGTCCGCAGGCAATCAGCATGAGAAACATGGGTTCACGAACCACGTCAATCAGCATGGCCACCCATGACCGCTTTTTCGACGAGGGCAGTTCGTTCCACCCGTCTCGCTCAAGGCGCACCCTGACCTCAGCCGCCGAAAGCCCGGAAGGCATTCCGTTCAGTTCCGCATCCATACCACTGCTTTGCAAGATTATAGAACCAACTAAAAGATAATGAGCGGAAAGAGAACTGACGAGGCTGTATGGGCGCAAAAAAGCGATGAAAAATGACAAATGAGAAGCGCGGCGGGAAGATGATACACAAAAGCGGTAAAAAAGGAGACTAAGGGCGAAAAAAGGTGCTTGTAAGCCCTCTCCCGTGCCCTTTATCTCCTTTACGAATTTCTGCCAACAGGGCTCAGTTGGCCGGAGGATTGTTCTTGGTGAGAATACCGTCCTGAACCATTTTGTCGATCATCTTGCTGAGCTGGTCCTGGATGCGGATCAGGGCAGGCAGCGAAAGAGCGAGCGTCGCGTTTGAACGAACGTTGGGCTCTTTGTCTTTCTCGACAGAGGTGACGTTGACAAGATCAAAACGAACGACACCGTCAACGAGAATCATGTTGGCGATACCATCGGCATAAATGGTCTGCATATCTTTTTCCTCCAGGTGAATAGGGTTTGAGTTTTCCTGATACTTGATACTGCAAAAATCAGTGTGCTAATATACGCAAAGTCATTGCGGTGGCCTAAAAAGGCGGTAAAAAAACATGCATACTTTGGACAAGCCACCCAGAGAAAGCCGCTTCAGGAGCCTTCCGAATAACGGAAGCACTCCTGAGAAATGGCTAAATACTCAATCCTGATGCTGGTTCAGAACACTGTGGTGGCGTCCGTAGATGAAGTAGATGCCGAATCCGATGACCAGCCAGATGATGAGCCGCCACCAGTTTTCGGCGGGCAGCGAAAACATGAGCAAGAGGCAGGTCAAAATTCCAGCGATGGGCACGAAGGGCGCCAGCGGCGCTCTGAAAGGGCGCTCGGCCTCCGGATTGGTGCGGCGCATGATGAGCACGGCGGCGCAGACCACAACGAAAGCGAAAAGCGTACCAATGTTGACCAGCTCGGCAAGCAGCCGCAGCGGCAAGAACGCGCCAAGAATGGCAACGAATATACCGGTGAGGATGGTCGCTTTCCAGGGCGTCCGGAACTTCGGATGCACCGCGCCGAAAAACTCTTTTGGCAAGAGGCCATCACGCGCCATCGCCAGAAAAATTCTCGGCTGACTGAGCATCATGACCAGCAGCACCGAGGTGATGCCCGTGATGGCTCCGAGCGAAACGAGGAACTGCGCCCAGCCGAGGCCGACCTGCTTGAAGGCGTTGGAGACCGGCGCGTCGATGTTGATCTCTTGGTACGGCACCATGCCGGTAATCACCGTCGCCACGCCGATGTAGAGCACCGTGCAGATGATGAGCGACACGATAATGCCGATTGGCACGTCACGCGCGGGGTTCCGCGCCTCCTCGGCGTGGGTCGAGATCGAGTCAAAACCGATGTAGGCGAAGAAGATCATCGCCGCCCCGGCAAGCACGCCGACCGGCGCTCCGCCCGGCCCGGTCTGGCCGAGAATGGTGTGGCCAAACACGCTCAGTCCCGAAAAGCCGAATGGCGCGAAAGGATGCCAGTTTGCCGGCTTGACGTACTGCGCGCCGAGCGCGATGACCAGCAGCACGATGGCTACCTTGACGATGACCATCGCTGTGTTGAACCCGGCGCTTTCGCGAATCCCCTTGACCAGAATCACCGTCACAATGAGGGCGATGATAACCGCCGGAAGGTCGAACATCGAGCCGGTCAGCACCAGCGAGCCGGTTGCCGGATCAAAGTCGAGCGGCGCTCGCGAGAAGATTTCCGGTATGTACAGGCCGAATATGCCTATGAAATCCTGAAAGTAGTGTGACCATCCATGCGCCACCGTGGCCGATGCAACGGCGTATTCGAGAATGAGATCCCAGCCGATGATCCAGGCGAAAAGTTCGCCAAGTGTGGCGTAGGCGTAGGTGTAAGCAGAACCGGCGACCGGGGCCATCGAGGCGAACTCGGCATAACAGAGCGCCGCAAAAACGCAGGCCAGCCCGGCAAGAGCAAAGGAGAGCGTCACAGCGGGGCCGGCCTTGTCATGGGCGGCCACACCGATGAGCACGAAAATACCGGTACCAATGATCGCGCCAACCCCAAGGCTGGTCAGCGCCAAAGGTCCGAGGACACGGTTGAGCCGGTGCTCGCTTTTCATCTCTTCGAGCAGCAAGGAAAGCGGCTTTTTTCTGAAGCTGTTTTTCACGGGCAAATGTGCTTTTGGTTGAAAGAAAAGCACCCAGAAGGGCAAGGCGGAAAAGGCAAAAACTTTTGAATATACAGAGATTTTCCCAGATTTTTCCTCAAAGTCTGCCACTTCTGATCAGCCATTTAACCACTTCGATGACCGGCACTATGGTCAGTGCTCCGCATATCACGATCAGCCAGTCATGCGGTGGCATCGCAAAGGGACCAAAAGGCACGGTCAGCACAGGCATGTAGATGATCGCCGCGAGCATGACCAGCTCCCAGATGATTGCGAGGTTCAGCCAGCGGTTCGTAAAGGTGTTTTTGAAAACGTGCTCCTTCTCCGAACGGAAGTTGTACGCCTTGAAGAACTGGATCAGCACAAGGGAGACGAAGGTCATGGTCATCGCCTCTGCGAGGGATCGCCCGGAGTGACGCGCCCATTCGAAAAGCACCAGGTTGACCAGCGTTGACCAGAGTCCGCCGGCAAGCATCAGGGCCATCACCGGGCGGGTAAAAATACCCTGCTTCCGGTCGTTGGGCGGACGCTGCATGATGCCGGGCTCGGCCGGATCGACGGCGAGGGCGAGTGCCGGAAGGCTGTCGGTGGCGAGGTTCACATAGAGAATCTGCACCGCCGTGAGCGGCAGCGGAATACCAAGCAGCGTTGCTCCGGCCATGAGACCGAGTTCGCCGATGTTGGAAGAAAGCAGGTAGGTGAGATATTTTTTGATGTTGTCGTAGATGCCACGCCCCTCCTCGATGGCCGCCACAATCGTGGAAAAGTTGTCATCAAGCAGCGTCATGGCCGATGCCTCTCGCGACACCTCGGTGCCGGAGATGCCCATTGAAATGCCGATGTCCGCCTTTTTCAGCGCCGGAGCGTCGTTGACGCCGTCGCCGGTCATGGCGACCACCTCGCCCCGTTTCTGCAGTACCTCGACGATGCGCAGCTTGTGCTCCAGCGAAACCCGCGCGAACACCTCCACGCTTCCGGAGGCCTCGCCAAGCGCACGCTCGTCCATCGCCTCGATCTCCACACCAGCGAGGACCCGCCCCTGGCGAAGGATGCCGAGCTCACGCGCCACAGCTTTGGCCGTCACCGGATGGTCACCGGTAATCATGACGGGCCGGATGCCCGCGGCGACGCAGCGTCCCACCGCCGCTTTTGCCTCGTCGCGCGGTGGATCGATCATTCCGGCCAGACCGAGAAAGGTGAGACCATTCGATGCCTCCGCAGCGCCCGCGCTCTCTTTGCGGGCAATGGCAATGCCCCGGAGGGCGTCATGCCCCATCAACTCGACCTTTTCGAGGATATCTCGACGCGCGGAATCGCCGAGCGCTTCGGGTTTTCCGGCACGATCGAGCAATTGCGAACAGGCAGGCAGAATCACCTCCGGCGCGCCCTTGACGATGGTGAAGGTCGCGGCCTCCGCGCGGTGAACCGTCGCCATCCGCTTCGTTTCGGAAGAGAAGGGCTCTTCGCCGATTCTCGGAAAACGCTGCCGCAGATCGCGCTCGTCAAAGCCCGCTTTCCGCGCCGCGACGACGAGCGCAGCCTCGGTCGGATCACCGGAAATCATCCACTCCCCCTCCGGCAACTGGCCGAGCGTGGCGTCGTTGCAGAGTGCTTCGGCTTGCAGCGACTCACGCACCGGCGGCTGCAACTCGCTGGAAACGCCATCAATTGTCATCTCCCCCTCCGGACGGTAGCCCGAACCGGCCACGCTGACATCGACTCCGGCAGTGTAGAGGCGGCGGACGGTCATTTCGTCGCGGGTCAGGGTTCCGGTTTTGTCGGAGCAGATGACCATGGTACTGCCGAGCGTTTCGACGGCGGGCAGGCGGCGCATGAGCGCGTTGCGCTTGACCATGCGCTGAACGCCAAGAGCGAGCGAAATGGTGACAACCGCTGGAAGCGCCTCCGGCACTACCGCCACGGCAAGCGCAATGCCGAAGATGAGAATGTCGATGAAGGGCTGGCCGCGCACGATGCCAAGCGCTACGATCACCGCCACGATTACGAGGGCCGCCCGGGCGAGCGAAGCGCCCACCTTGTCGAGATTTTTCTGGAGCGGCGTCTTCTCGCTCTCGACCCGCTGCAACATTCCGGCGATGCGCCCAAATTCGGTCTGCATCGCGCCGTGGCGGTCACGATGGCGAGACCGCGTCCATGAACCGCCGAGGTGCCCGCAAAGAGCATGTTGCGCCGGTCGCCGATGGCAGTCTTCGGCGCCAGTGTGACAGCAGAATCTTTTTCGGATGGCAGCGACTCGCCGGTCAAGGCCGCCTCGTCCATGCGCAGTTTCACCGCTTCGACGAGACGCGCGTCCGCCGGAATGCGGTCTCCGGCAGCAACTGCGATGAGGTCGCCCGGCACCAGTTCCAGGGCCGGAACCATCTGTTCACGACTGTCGCGAATCACCCGAAAAGCCGGAGCGGCCATCTGCCGCAACGCCTCGATCGCCTTTTCTGCGCGATACTCCTGGACGAAGCCAAGCAGCACGGCAAAGAGCACGATCACGGCGATGGCGACCGCTTCGACACCGTGGCCGAGAAAGGCCGAGAGCACCGTGGCGATCAGCAGGGTGACGATAAGGACGTTTTTGAACTGCTCGGCGAGCAACTTCTATGGGCTGGCGGATGGCGCGCTTTCGAGGCGATTGGGGCCGTAGCGTTCCAGACGGACAGCGGCCTCTTCTTCCGAGAGTCCGCTGCGTGAAGCACCAAGCTGATCGAAAAGCTTTTCGATGGGTTGGATATGAGAGGCTTCCGGCATGGCAACAACCGTTTATGTCAACAAGGTCGAGAAATAGCGGATGCTCTCCCTTTTTTTAACCCCCGATGATGCCGAACGGTTCCGCCAGATGAAGGTCAGCGCTCAGCGCGCGAAATGGACATACTGGCCATCCGAAAACTTCGTCAGGCTGATGCCTTGCTTGTCCGAAGCCCCATCATTGAGCCAACTGATCAGCTCACATCCTTTCCAGTCACTGAAACTGTCGATTTTTGGTTTGTCTGACGCGAGCTGATCGATATAGCGCCGCATCAGTTCGTTGGTAAAGTGAAACTCACGCTCTCCAGCCTGCCAGACGGTCGCATCCTTGCAACCGGCAAGTTTGCCCTGCTGGCTGTCCGCCATCGAGCACAGGTCGTTGCGATGCAGCAGGTAACCGCAATGGCCGCCATCTTCGACCATGCAGACGGCACCCCACGACTCCTTGCCGGCGGGGGTCATCTGCGCATACTGGTTGTTGGCACCCTCCTCGCTCCAGGCCGGAGGATTCGACGCCGTGGTCAGGCACGCGCTGTCACAATTGCCGACGACCATCAGGTTCGGAATCTTTATCTCCGCGAGCTTCTCGCGATAGGGCTTCATGCCGGGAGCAAAAACCGGCACGATCTTGCCGCCAGCCCCGTCCACTGGCGAGAGCTGGAGAACGCCGACCGGATCAGCCATCTGCTCCGGCATCCATTTCGACAACGGAGGCGTATGATCAGGCGTGACTTCACGATTGTAGAAAACCGGGTCATATGGGGTGAACTGCTTGCCACCAAGCGCTTGCAGATTGGCAAAGCCGGTGGCCGCCGCCTGCGCGTGAGCGCCGCCAACCGAGTGGCCTGCAAAAAGCACGCGGTTCCTTTTACTGATGCCATTTTGCGTGCTCTGCTTCAGAAACTGGAAATCCCTGACAGCCTTCTTGTCATTGTATTTATGCGTCGCGCCATAGCGGATGAGGTAGGAGGCCGCCGCATATGCCGCCTGGCCGGGCCTCGGGCTGCCACCGAAATCGGTCCAGGGCAGGCTGTCGAACTGCTGGTGGCAGGTGGTCACGAACGCCAGCGCCCAGTTGTTGTCAATCGCCGCCTGGGAGTAGTTGTAGTACCACGACGGGTTGACCTCGAAGAGTGGCGTATCCTGATTGGTGAGCTTGCTGAGCAACTGCTTCGGGAAGAAGAAGGGGTCGAAGCCAATCAGAAATCCGTGGTTGAACATCACGAGTCCATCGGCCTGCATATTGTTCGGGTAGAAGACCTCGATGACGATCTCCGTAAAAAACGGAAGCTTGTCGGAATATTGCAGCCAGAGATAAATCCTCTTGAAATCGTAGTTGCCAATCTGAATCGGATACATGGATCGACCTCCTTTTTTGGGCGCGCAGTACACCGGTGATTGTGGGGATATGAAACGAATGTCTGGTGACAACGAGCACGGTGCGTCAGTGCCAGAGACCGCCGCCGCAACATCTGCCGCGAGCCTGACTGTCGAACGGCAGCTCGCAAAGCCATGCGGCGACGTGCCCGAGAGCGCCGTGCGACAGGGCGGCCTTGGCCTCCTCAAGCTCCTTGTCGGTAAACTCGAAACCGGCCTCGCGAATCAGCTCCATCCTTTTTCTGGAGAGCTCACCGGCCAGCCGGATACCCAAATCCTCTTCGGCCATAAGCTTGTCGAGGAACATGCGTGCAGATGATAGCGACATTGGCGTGAATTTTTTCAGTTGAAACAACCCGGATACAGTACACTTATAGTATCAAATATGAACAATAAGCGTGTTATAAACCAACGGTTATTGTAAAAACAGTGGACGTTGTGGACTTGGTGGACAAAGTGGACAGGAGAGGATGGTGTGAGGGCGTAGGGGCGAGCGGCGTTCGCCCCTGCCACAATCACAGCCTTGCGCCGCCGGAGATTTCGAGGATTTGGCCAGTGATGAAGGCGGCGTCGTCCGAGGCGAGGAAAAGCGCGGCTTTGGCAACGTCGTCCGGCGTGGCGATGCGCCCGAGGGGATAACGTTCGGCGGAGGCTTTCGCGAGCGCCTGCCAGCGCTCCGGGCCGAGCGCGCGCTCGAACGCCTCGACCTCGACCAGCGCAGGCGCAAGCGCGTTGGCCGTGATGTTGAACGCGCCAAGCGCGAGGGCAAGCGAGCGGGTGAAGGCAAAGATGCCGCCTTTGGAGGCGGAGTAGCTGAACTGGTTCGGGCTGCCGCGCCAGACGAGCGAACTCATGTTCACGATCCGGCCATACGCTTGCGGCTTCATGATCTTTGAGGCTTCGCGGCAGCACACCATGCACGACTTGATGTTCATGTCGAGATTCTTCATCGCCATTTCCATGTCGATTGTCTCAACCGACGCCGCCGGTTCGCAATCGCCGCCCGCGATGTTGACCACGATATCGAGCCGCCCGTAGTCGCGGTGAATATTGGTGAACAGCTCGACAACCTGCTTTTCGGAGGTAAGATCGACCCCCGAGCACGAAGCTTGTCCGATATTTTGCGCGATGTCATCACACACCCGGCTGCACTGCTCAAGATCGATATCCACCAAAATGACCACCGCCCCCTCGCGAGCGAAACAACGCGCCGTCGCGCTGCCAATGCCTCCCGCCGCCCCGGTGACCAGGGCAATCTTCCCCTGCAATCTCATAGTATGCCAGAGTTTTGGTTGATCCTTGTTCAGAGCGCCATGCCTTCTACTGCACCGGAATTACCCGCTTTTCCGCCGCCGATCCGGCGAACAGCTTAAAGCCCATGAGGCTCGTCATCGACTGCACCGCCGAGTTGAAGCGCCCGATAAACAGATCGAGATCATTGATCTGGAACAGCTCATCGGCAGCAACATCCTCCATGAATGCGAGAAACTGCTTGTGGCGCATCTCCCCTATCCGCGACGACCATGAGAGATTGGAGATGCGGAAAGCACAGAGCGGCTCGTCGATCATCCAGAGGTTACCAAGCCGCAAAAGCTGCATCCAGAAATCGAGATCGATGGTGTACGGAATACGGGCGCTGTAGCCGCTCGTCGAGGCAATCAGTCCGGCGGGATAGAGGCCGCAGACCGGCTCGCCAATGATATTGGTGCCCAGCCGCACCATCTTCCTGACCACCTCGTCAGGCGCTTTCAGGCCGCCGTCAATGAAGTTGACCTTGTTGATGAGCACCTTGCCCTCAGGGTCGATGATGGCTCGCTGGGCTGAAACAAGGCTCACCCCCTCATTTTCCGAAAGCTCGAACGCTGCAAGCTGCTTTTCCAGGCACTCCGGAAAGAGCAGATCGTCGGCACAAAGCAGTTTCACGTACCGGCCCCGCACATCGCTGATGGCTCGGTTCCAGTTGCCCTCGGGGCCAAGATTTTGCTCGCTGTCGAAGATCGTAATGCGAGGATCATCGAATGAACAGGCTATTTCAAGTGACCTGTCGGTTGAATGATCGTCATAAATGAGCAGCTCGAAATCGTCCATCGTCTGGTTCAGCACCGATCCGATGGTTTCGGCTATATATCGTTCGTTGTTGTACATCGGTATCGTGACCGTAACCAGCGGATTACCTGATCGTGACATACGCTTTACCCCTCCTTTCGTCCATCATTATCTCAATGGCTCCGATTCATCCATAAATCGCGCCGCATGTTCCTGCGCCCACGCCGGAGTCGCTTTTTTGCCGGTATCGAGCACCGTTTCGGAAGAAACGATCGCACCGTCGAACTCCGCCCTGCCGGTATTGGCGAGCCAGAGGTTCGCACCCCGCAGATCGGCCTGCCGGAGATCGGCCCGCTGAAGATTGGCCGAACGCAGATCCGCCCCTCTGAGGTTGGCATTGTTCAGATCGGCCTTTTCGAGATCGGAACGCTTCAGCGAGGCTTTTTCAAGATCGGCACCGTGCAGGTCGGCATAGGCAAGCACCCGGTTGTCGAGCAGAGCCTCCTTCAGCCTGACGTTCATCGCCGGCTTTTCGGTTCTCAAGCGGTTCCACTTTGTGACGTTGGACTTGAGCTGGTCGAGCTGGTCTGCATCGTAGCTGATCGAGGATGGCGCAGGTCGCCACGCCCTGATGGGTTTCAGGGTCTTGGCAAGAGTGGTCGCTTTTTGCGGAGTGGCAGAGGACCCCGCGTGCGAAGATGCAGACGGTGAGACTGACTGAACGGCTTGAGGCGATGCCGCCCCGGCAACTCCGGCTGGCTCCGGCTCCGGTTTCGACGCTGCCACCACAGGAGCGAACATGGCCCCATGCTCGCCGGCCCACTGCGCCGACCCCGTTTTGCCGTTCGGCAGCACGGTTTCATCTGAAATCAGCGTGCCGGTGAAGTTTGCGCCGCCAGTTTTCGCCAGCCAGAGATTGGCCGCGCGAAGATCGGCGCGGCTCAGGTCGGCATGTTCGAGGTTCGACTCCCGGAGATCGGCGCCCGACAGATCGGCTCCGCAGAGCTTCGCCTCCGGGCAATCGGCGCGCCGCAGCACGGTCGAGGCCATCTTCGCACCGCTGAAATCAGCATCCGAACATGAAGCACCGGCAAGCGAAGCCTGATTCAGGTTCGCGCCGGTGAAGCGGCCTCCAACCAGAACGGAGCCATCGAGCTTCGCGCCATGCAGATCGGCATCACGGAACTCCGATCGGCCAAAATCGCTCTGACTCAGGTCTGCACCAACAAGGCTGGTCTGGCTGAAATCGATCTTGCGCAGCCGCCGTCCTTTCAGGGCCGCGCCCGAAAGATCGGTGTGCATCGCGGGATTTTTTTCCCGCATGGCATTCCACTCGACGCTCCCCTTCTGCACCACGCCCTCCTGCCGGGCATCGGCAGCGATGGCTTGGGAAGCAAAGCCGAAAAGCAAAACACCAGCGCACGCAGCAGCACCACAGAAACGGCACAATGGATGTATCATGTGATTTTTATGATTTGTCACCGGTCTCGAAAACCGGATCGTGGATGAGATTTCGCAAAAGATAAAGAGCCGCCGCAGCGTAAACAATGCCACCAATGCCAAGCACGAGCTGCTCGCCACTGAAGAAGCTCACGATGATCGCCACCCCGGCAACGAGGATGATCGAAAGCGATACGAACGCGCGGTTCATCGTGCGCTCGTCGAGCAGCTGCTCCAGCGGATCGCCGGATTGCAACAGTTCGAGGCTCCCGGTCTTCTGGATCGCGGGCAGCACAATATAGATCATCCCGATAAACGAGAGCGTGATCCAGCCAAGCAGCGCCGAGTGGGTGTGCGAGTGGTAGATCCACATCTTGTCGCCCCGGATGGGCGGATAGCTGCCGAACAGAATCCCCTTCGCATAGTAGATGTTCAGAATGCCGAAAGCGCTGGTGGCGAAGAGAAACGCCAGGCCGCCGAGCATGAAGGCAAGCGCCGGATGAGCGAAGTTGTCGCGGAAATAGTTGCGCAGAAACACCCCGAAGGTGTAGAGTAGTGCCATGACCCCAAAGGTGAGCAGATGGCTGATGAGCATCATGCCGAGGTAGTCGCCCATGAGGATCACGATGAGGAAGTAGAGCACCCCGCCGACAAAGATGTAGAACCAGAGGCTGAAGAGCTTTTTGGCAAGCTCCATCTTGTCCGTCCGGCGCCATGCGTAAGTGTAGAGAAATCCCATGACGCTGATGCTCAGTGGGAACGAGGAGCCGAGGAAGTAGGACGACTGTGTCACGAAGAACGGAATGATGCCGTTGTCGGGAACCGCCTCCTTGAGACCGAGCGTAAAGAGGCCGAGGTTGGCGTTGAGCAGAAAGACCACATCGAAAATGTAGTAACGCACCGACACCTCATTCCAGATTTTCGTCACCGAAAGCGTGGTGAGAATATCATAGAGCGGCAACGCCACCACCGCCATCAGCATCAGTCCCGCCGCGGCCTTCAGGAACGGCAGGTCGGCGGCCACCGACACGGTGACCATCACCAGAGCTACAAGCACCGCCGCGATGAACTGGCGCTGCCGCCGCGGATCGATGCGCAGTTCGGGGTAGATCGATGCGGTCAGGTAGCGGTTGAAAATCAGAATGGCCAGGTTGCCGAATCCGACAAAAAAAATGTATGGATGGAGCTTGAGCAGAAAGGCATTGTCGACAAGGACGCCGAGGCCACCACCCGTCGCTGCGATGGCGATGATGGTGAAAGAGACGACAAGAAAGGTTCTGGATATTCCGCGAAGCGGGTTGCCTGAAGTTGCAGGAATCATGGATCGTTTTGATTTCATTGATTGCTTGCCGAAACCTTGCCCGTCTCCAGCCAGGCGATAACGGAAAGGGCGATCACCGCCGCGTTGAGCGACACCGGATTGAACGCTTCTGTCAGCAGGCCCGGCTCATGCAACGAAACAAAGCCCAGCAGACTCAGCATGGCGGCAATGTTCAGCAAAAACGGCCAGCGCCAGGGAGTCAGAAGCAACAGAAGTCCGAACGCCACCTCGCCGTAACCCATAACCGAGCACATAAACCCGTACAGCGGCCCCAGGTGGGAAAGCAGTCCCAGCTCGATCGGGCTCGGGCACACCAGTTTCGGCACCGCCCCCTGATAAATCCACACAAAAGCGAGAGCAATCCGGCTGGCAATCAGCGCCGGAGACTGAGGGGCGAACAGACTCATAAGGGTAAAAGGTTCAGGCATTTCTTTTTGGAAGATAACAGTTGCCGGACAAATACAGCCACACCTAACGTTAAAGGCGTGTTGAAAGTGCGCAGCAGCACAGATTGGACGATAGCGGGGGTTGCGAAACGATTTTTGCTCCATTCGACCACTTGCAAAGAAAAACGCCGAAGAGCTGGCCGTCGAGATCGGTGCGGTCGGTGATGATGACGAAGGTCGGGTTCTGCATGGTGGTTTCGCGCATGACGCGGGCCGCGAAGCAGACCATCGTGATGCTTTTTACCGTGCAAAGCATCTTCGCAGGCAAATGCGGGAATCTGCGGATTGAGCCGAAGCATGGATTCCTGAAGCCATGAGGCGAGCACGACGTCGCGGGAGCGTCGGGCGCAATGTCGGGGCCGAAACGGTGCGGGTATCCGGTTTTTCGAGCTGCTCTTCCGTCAATAAATGGGGGGGACGGTTTCGATGGGTTACACGTTCGCAATGACGAAGAACCTTTTAGTCCTGATCGAGTTCTTCGGAACGCAAGGCTTGATGACCTTCAAAAATAGTGAGAATAACAATCTGCGCAGGGGTAGCGCGGTACACTATCCGGTAATTCCCGACAAGTATCTCACGGATGTCAGACCGGGAATATTCGGGAACAACTCTTCCCATTTCCGGAAATGAGGCAATCAAATCGCCTTTTTCAAGCAGTCGATCAATAAAAGCGTCAGCCCTCTGAGGATTATCCTGCGCGATAAACTTCTCGATTTCATCAAGCTTTCGGAGAGCTTCAGATGACCAGACAACATTCATTGTTTTCTGGTCGCTCTTTTTTCTGCAAACCGCCTTCTCAACTCGTCTGTGCTGTACACCTCCCCTTCTTCTGCCGTCATCAGCCCTTGCTCGACGGATTCGATAAACTGTTTTCTGTACACCAGGTTATCATACTCCTCGGGCGACAAGAGGACGCCGGCAGGTCTGCCGTTCTGGGTAATAATCAGGGGGTGACCCGTTGCCTGAACCTTTTTGAGACAGGTTGAAATGCTCGTCTTGAACTCACCCAACGGGATGATGTCACTTGAAATACGAATGCTTTTCATAATGGGATCGAGTTATATTCAGCCCTGAATTCAGTCCTTTATACACCACCGAATATACGCCACGATACGAGAGTAACCAACCACCGCCTTTTGCTGCCCGTGGGAACTCCGAACACGCGCGGATGCTCGACACTGACCCCCGCCATCCGGGGCGTTCAGCGCTGGTGAAGCTCGGGCGCGCCTGGGGAGTCAGCGGCTGCAAAGCTATTGTCGACGAAGTGTATGCCGCCTTCGAGAGCTGGAAAACGGAGTTCGCCGCAGCCGGGGTAAGCGATGAGGATATTGGCCAACTCCGCGAAATCGACGGCAATGTGCACTGGTAAGCCTCACGCGCCGCGCCGGGTTCGTTTTGGCTTTTGCGCCATTGCATGGGAAAGAGGTTCGGCGTATCTGGCGTACAGTTCAGTTGCTTTAAGTTGATTTCCGCTCCAGAGTCTTTACTTCGCTCAAAAATCCGTCAAGAGTCATGATCTCCGAACGGATGTCTTTATGGTACAACTTGATGATTTCGGCAGGAACAACAAGCTGAACATCGTGCGCACGCATTTCACGGAACTGATTTAGCGAAATGCCCTGCTGGGCAGTTAACAAGTGCTTTTTGCCGATTCGGTCAGCCTCGTTCAGTACCTGACGCCATCTGTCCTTGCAGGTGGTAGCGCGAATCCCTATAATTCATTCAAAGGATTTGCACTTTTGAGTAGCACAACAGCTTTTGAGCGCTCAACCCCTCAACTCAGGAATTATGAATCGGTCATGGTATAACGCGAGCATAGACGTTTTCCTCCAGACTTCTGATGAGCAAATTATCGGGGAACTCGCGTTAAACAGCACTTTTGCCGATCTTCCAACTCAAAAAATTGCGTGGCTCAAAGAGATTGCGATGCTTCGCAGAGCGTTAAGAAGATTCGATGGTTGGCTGCACCTTGAGTTTAATATTCCTCGGATGGGCCGACGGATCGATGCAGTTTTGTTGCTCAACGGTATTGTTATGGCTATTGAATTTAAGATCGATGCAACTCAATATCTTACAGCTGACATCGATCAATCGTATGATTATGCTCTTGACCTAAAATATTTCCACGAAGCCAGCCACAACGCAACTATTATCCCATTATTAGTTGCAACAAAGGCCCATGCTGTTTCGACGGCATTGCATCCACATCCAAGAATTCTTGGACTTTATGAGCCAGTATGTAGCAACGAAGCCGAATTTGCCTCAACTCTTGAGAAAATTCTACACCAATTCCCAGAAATGCCATTTGATCCACAAGCGTGGTCTGATGCCGCGTATCGACCAACACCGACTATTATCGAAGCTGCCAGAGCACTTTATGCAGGTCATGGTGTAGCCGAAATATCAAGAAACGATGCTGGAGCGATCAACCTAACAAAGACTTCGAAACAGCTGTTTCGCGTTATTGATCGAGCAAGAAAGCAAAAAGAAAAAGCGATTTGTTTTGTAACTGGTGTACCGGGAGCAGGAAAAACACTTGTTGGTCTGAACATTGCCACCCGTTACAGCAATGAGCAAAGCGAACTTTATAGCGTTTTTCTCTCTGGCAACAAACCGCTTGTGGATATTCTGCGTGAAGCGCTTGCTCGTGACACTATTCTACGAGAGAAACAGGAACACGGCAAGAGGCTTAAACGATCAGAGGCACAAGCACGAGTAAAGGCATTTATTCAAAATGTGCACCATTTTCGTGATGATTGCCAAAAGAATGACAAACGGCCACCCGTTGAGCATGTTGCACTTTTTGACGAAGCTCAACGTGCATGGGACAAGGCGCAAACATCACTGTTCATGAAACAGATAAAAGGTGTTCCCGACTTTGATATATCAGAACCAGAATATCTCATTTCTTGCATGGATAGAAGAAATGATTGGGCGGTCATTGTTTGCCTTGTCGGTGGCGGTCAAGAAATCAATACTGGCGAATCTGGAATCAGTTCATGGATCGAGGCCCTTCAGGAGCAATATCCAGATTGGCATCTCTATATTTCACCGGCATTAACCGATAGCGAGTATGGGGCTGGTAAAATACTTTCTTCCATAAGAACTCGAAAGAACGTCCATTTTGAGCATGGCCTCCACCTTGCGACCTCCATGCGCTCCTTTCGAGCAGAAACAGTTTCAAAGTTTGTTAAAACCGTGCTTGATTGTGAAGTTGATGAAGCAAGGACGCTGTATCAGCAACTTATAGAGCGTTACCCTATCGTTCTAACACGGAACCTTGAATCTGCTAAACAATGGCTAAAAACACAAGCCAGTAGTTCAGAGCGTTATGGCATGGTTGTGTCTTCTCAAGCTGAACGTCTTAAACCTTATGCAATTGATGTTCGATCTCCAATGAATCCAATCAAATGGTTTCTTGACAGCAAAGATGATATTCGTTCTTCCTATTACCTCGAAGATGTTGCCACAGAGTTTCGTATTCAAGGTCTCGAACTTGATTGGGTCTGTGTCTCATGGGATGGCGATTTTCGTTATGGAAATCAAGGCTGGGAACACTATTCTTTTCGAGGCAACAAATGGCAAAATATTAAAAGCGAATCACGAAAAACATATCAGAAAAATGCTTATCGAGTCTTGCTAACCAGAGCACGGCAAGGCATGGTAATTTTTGTTCCTGAAGGAACACCAAATGATCCAACGAGAATGCCAAGATTTTATGATAATACCTACAAATATCTCAAGAGCTTGGGTGTTCGGGAGATCGGTTAATAATCGAAGTACTAAATGACTTTTCCCACGGGTCAAATACTTTCCAACCCTGACAAGAAAAGTTTTCAACATCTTTCACAAATTCACCGATCGAGCAATACTGCAAATTTATATCTTCTCTGGAAGCATCAACGGCTTCTACAGAATTATATTCATGAAAACAGTGATCATCAGCGCTCAACGAATATTCTTCATCATCGAATAAAAACACTTCCGGTACCCCTACTTGATCGGCATTGAAAAGGCATCCCATATCGAAGCTCTTTTCTAATCGTCTGTGAATTTCATCAATTTCCAGCCCTTCAGAGTTTTTAAAATCGACAAAATTCCACTTTTTGTAATTTCCGGCATCGCGATAGAGGTAGTGGAAGCGAATAACGGAATTCTCATTTTTTTGTTTCATTGTAGAACGTCGATTCCAGTTTACTGAAAAAGGGCAATAACTTTATAACATAAATAAGAATATAGCCAATCCGGAAATATTTGCGTACAAATCAGTCAATTCGATCAATTGCAGAAACAGGCTGGGCACACAGACCCACCCCGTCCGTCACCCGCGAACCTTCGCGAATTTTGCAATCGCCCACGCCCTTACCCGGTCGAACCACACATACACCACCGGAATGACCAGCAGCGTGAGGAACATCGAGCTGGACAGGCCGCCGACGAGTGCCAGGGCGAAGCCGGATTTCCATTCGGAGCCGGAGCTGCCGGAGAGGGCTATCGGCATGAGGCCGAAAACCAGCGTAAGCGTCGTCATGAGAATGGGGCGCAAGCGCTCGCGTCCGGCTTCGGTGATGGCGGGCACAAGCTCCATCCCTTCGGCACGGAACTTGTTGATGAAATCGACGAGCAGAATAGCGTTCTTGCCCACCAGACCGATGAGCATGATAATACCGAGAATCGTGAAGATGCTCAGCGATTTGCCGAAGAGCGCCAGCGACCAGAGCGCGCCGATGATGGCGAGCGGAATCGAGAACATCACCACCATCGGCCATATCCAGGAGTTGTAGAGCGCGACCATGATGAGATAGACGAAAATGATCGCCACCATGAAGGCGTAGAGCAGGTTGACGTTCGACTCGCCCTGCCACCGGAGACAACGAACACCTCGGCATCGGCGATACTGCCGTTGAGCGCCCGGCGGGGAATCAGGAGCGCCTGACGGGAAGCGCTGCCGACAAAGGCCGTGCGGGCGAACATTCCAGCGCGAATCGGCGTCTCCTTCGGGTTGTCCATGACCGACTCGACCCGGTAGGTGTGGTCACGCGAGGATTTGGCGCTCACCGACTGCACCTTCCCCCGGAACACCCTGCCCGGTCAGACATCGGTCGTCACCTGAACCGGCATCCCTTCGGCGATGAGTGAAACCTGCTTTTCAGGAATCGACGAAACGATTTTGAGCTTCGAGAGATCAACCATGTTGGCCACCTTCATGCCCGGCTGCACCAGATCGCCCACCTCGACGAGCCGCGAAGTGACAACGCCCGCGAACGGGGCTTTGATGGCGGTATCATCGAACCGGCGGCGGGCGGAGACAAGATCAGCTTCGGCATCTTCGAGCTTCAGCTTCACAGCCTCGAAGTTCGAGATCGCCACAGCCCCCTCTTTCTGAAGCCTGTCGTAGCGATCGAAATCGCGGCGGGCCAGCTCGCGATTCACGCGGGCCTTGCGTAAAGCGGAGGCCGCCACCTCGTCATCGACCTTGAGGAGCGGCTGCCCAGCGGCTTTTTTCTGACCAACCTCGGAGGAGACGCTCCGGACGATACCCGAAGTCTCTGCGTGAATATCGACATCGCGCCACGCCTCGACAAGCGCAACCACGGAGAGGCTGTCGTGCACCGGAGCCACGGACGCCGCCTCCACGCTCACGGCGATAGCCATCGTGGAGGGCTGGCTCTCACGAGCCGGTTTGGGCGATTCAGGTTTTCTGTTCAAAGCCAGAAACGCCGCGGCAGCGACCGGCACAAGTACAACCAGCGCAATAATCCGGGTTCGGTTTTTCGTCATGAAGAGAGTGGACGTTGTGAACAAAATGGACGTTCTGGACAAATACCGAAACGCGCTCTTTTTTCAACAATATGAAGTTCAGACAAAAAAGAAGGCGGGACTCGCCCGCCTTCTGAAAGTTTTCAATGCTTTGACTCAGCAGAAGTGCCGGGCGATCACGCAGGAGATTTCAGCACAGGCGTGAACGTGCTCCACGACGGAGAGGATACCGGTGTAGTTGGTGATGTTCGAGTCGTTGACCTCGGCCTTGAGCTTGGCAACCGCTTTCTGGTAAAGATTGTCGACCTTTTTCATCATTTCGAGCGTCTCGGTGGCGTGTTTCGAGTTGCCGCTGACAAACGCCTCGACCGCTTTCTTGATCATTTCTGCGGTGTCGTCGCCCATCGGCTTCAGATCATATTCATCCCGGTGCAGATCCTGAATGTTGGCGAGCTGGATGTATTCGGTCTTGTCGGCGATGTTGAGGCAGAACTGGGCGATCTTTTCAAGCTCCTTGAGAATCATGCGGGCGTGGGCCACAGTTTTGTGGTCGGCCTCGCCAAGCTGCTGGAAGTTCAGGTAAGCGAGGGTCAGGTACTCGACCTCGAACTTGCCTTTCTGGATGTAACGCTCGTCGAACTCGAATGCCGAAGAGGCCAGCGCCTTGTCCTTCTTTGTCGAAGCGCGGACAACGAGCATCAGGTTGTTCTCGACGTTCGAGGAGAGCTTGGTGAGCTTCTGCTTGAGCGTTTCGAGCTGCTCGTGCACCGGCCCCGAGGGCTTTGTGGCAAGATTGAATTTCGACGGATCAATCTGGATGGTAAACGCTTTTGGAACAGCGACGAATTTCGATGAATCGGAGGATTTCTTGCCGAACAGTGCCATAATATAAAGCTCGTTGGAGAAGTTGGTGAGGCTTTGCCGCCCGCCGTACGTCGATTTACCCGGGCGGTTTAAACAGGCCTTAATTTAACTTACCGGAAGGGTTAAGACAAGCCGGAGACTTAAAAAAAGCAAGATGGAAACCAAAGCCAAATACGCGCTCGCTCCGGTTAGACAATGCCCTCATCCCGCGAGCCAAACGCCATCATGGCTGCGCTTGGCGCACCACCTGCCCGCGCGAGGTGAACGAGATACCCTGCTGCATTCCCGTGCCGATCATCACGCTCTCGACCACAGGCGGCGCGGCTTTTTTGGACGACCTCCACGAAACGAGAAAACTCGCCCCGACGCCGCCAGTTTTGTCGGACTCGTCGATCACATAGACGAGCGTCGAAACGGGGCGGACGACGAGCGGCGTTTTCATCATGGCGCGAACAAAGCGGCCCGAAGCGTCGTAATAGTCAACCCGCGTGACGGTGATCGGTGTCTCGGAATCGGCGTTCCTGATCGCCAGCGAGGTGGTCAGGTCAAAGGTTTTGCGCCGGTTGCCGACAAAGATGTGCGAGTACGACGGCACATACACCGTCTGCCCCGTTGAGAACAACAAAGGCTCCGCAACGGCAGTCGTGAACTGCACGACGAGCAGTGCAAAGGCGGCAAGAATGGATTTGAAGACCGGAAATCTGTAAACAAATTTCATGGCGAATCGCAGCTAAGGTGACTATGATGCTCATTCAGCGCAGGCTGTGAATTCAAGGTAGCATTTCCGGCTGAGAGTGCGCAATTCATCAAAATGAAAAAATCCCGCCACCGGAGCACGTATTCCGATGGCGGGATTCTGTATCGCAAGCCGCATCCGCAGCTGATGTTACAACATTCAATCCTTGAGCGACTGGATCAGTTTTTCGAAGGTGTCGTCGCTGTGGCGGACGATTTCGCCGGTAACGAGGTAGATCACTTCGAGGGCGATGCGAGTGGCGTGGTCGGCCATGCGTTCGATGTAGCGCGACACGCTCAGGACGGCGAGTAACTGCTCGGTGTCGGTGTTACACGCCTTCATGGCATTAGCAACCTTTTTGAAAACCGTGCGGTGCATGGTATCAACATCTTCGTCCATCGCGCACACCTTGTCCGCAAGCTGGCGGTCTCTTTTCACGAAAGCTTCAATCGCTTTTCTGACCATGGTGGCCGACAGGTTGCCCATCTTTTCGAACTCATAGCGCTCCATCACCTCATAGCCGAGTTCCGGCATACGCTCGATAATGTGCACGGCAAGGTCGCCAATGCGTTCGAGGTCATCGTTGATCTTGATGATCGTCACCATCGTGCGCAAGTCGCGGGCGACCGGCTGATGCAGGGCAAGAAACTCAAGGCACTGCTCTTCAAGACGCACCTCGGCCTGGTCGATCTCGTCATCGACGATCCGGATCTTTCGGGCGGTCTGAACATCTTTGTGCGTTACCGCATAGAGAGCCTCGTTGAAATTTTGCAACACCTTCTCGGAAAGCTGAACGAGGGCTTCCGAAAGTTCCTTGATATACTCGTGTATGGGTCTTTCCGACATGGCGCTGATAGTGTTTCGTTAGCTGAATCTTCCGGTAATGTAATCCTCGGTCATCTGATCCTTTGGCCTGGTGAAGAGCTGCGCTGTCGGCGCATATTCGACGAGCACCCCCTCGTAGAAAAACATGGTGGAGTCAGACACCCTCGACGCCTGCTGCATGTTGTGCGTCACGATCATGATAGTGTAGCTGCCGCGAAGCTCCTGGATGAGATCCTCGATCTTGGCCGTGGCTTTCGGGTCGAGCGCCGAGGTCGGCTCGTCGAGCAGGAGAATCTCCGGTTCGACGGCGAGCGTACGGGCAACGCACAGGCGCTGCTGCTGTCCGCCGGACAGACCGAGTGCGTTCTTGTCGAGCCGATCGCTCACCTCATCCCAGAGCGCGGCCTTGCGGAGGCTCTTTTCGACGATCTCGTCCAGCATCTTTTTATCCTTCACGCCATGCAGACGCGGCCCATAGGCAATGTTGTCGTAAATCGATTTCGGGAAAGGATTCGGCTTCTGGAACACCATGCCGATCTTCTTGCGCAGAAGCACTTCGTCGGTGAATTTACCATAAACATCCTCGCCATCAAACATGAGCGCACCGGTGGTGTGGCAGCTCGGAATGAGGTCGTTCATGCGGTTGATCGCGCGGAGGAAGGTGCTCTTGCCGCAGCCGCTCGGACCGATAATGGCCGTCACGTATTTCGAGAGAATGTCGGCGTTTACCTTCTTGACCGCCTCGAATTCACCGTAATAGATCGAAAAGTTCTTCGCCACGACGTGCGGCACGCCGCCGCCCGAAATCTTCTTGCGTTCCGGCGGCAGGTAGATGTCAAGCGCAGATGACTTGTCGTTCTTTTTTATCTCTGTTGCTTCAAGGGACATTGGCATGGGTCTTACCCTTTAAGTTTTTTGGATATGCGCGCCCTGAGAATGATGGCTGACAGGTTAAGCAGCAGCACGATCATCACCAGGGCCAGCACCATTCCGTACTGGACATGGCGGATTTCAGCGGCGGCTTCGTGCTCACTGGCGAGGTTGTAGATGTTCCATGAAAGTGCAGGCGTAGGCGAAGTCAGCACGTCGCCGAGACCGATGGCCGCTCCGACGCTGACCGCCGCCGTAAAGATGATCGGCGCGGTCTCACCCGCCGCCCTGCCAAGGCTGATGACGCCGCCGGTCAGAATGCCCGGCAAAGCCGCCGGAAGAATCACCGTCACAATCGTATTCCACTTGGTCGAGCCGAGACCGAGCGAGGCCTCCTTATAGGTCTTCGGCACGGCAAGAATTGCCTCTTCGGCGGCGCGGATGATGGTCGGCAGAATCATGATAGCCAAAGTCAGCGAACCGGCCAGCACACTTTTCGATTCAGAAACATGGAGCGTGTTAATGAAAAAAGCCAGACCAAACAGTCCGAACACAATGCTCGGCACACCGGCCAGCGTACTGTTGGCGCTGCGCAACATGCTGGTCAAAAAACCGTCGCGGGCATACTCGGTGAAATAGACCGCCGCGATCACGCCAAGCGGAAAAGCGAAAAGCATCGCGCCGACGGCCAAAAAGATCGTGCCCTGAATTTCAGGCCAGATGCCACCGAAAAAATGGGCATCAAGGGAACTCTCGGTAAAGAAACCCCAGTAAAAAGTCCACTCGGGCATCATCATCTTGTCGAGATTCTCCTCGACATAGGGAAAGAGCTTGACCAGCGAGGTTCCGGCAAATCCGGCTGCGCGGCTGACATCGTAGGGCTTGGCAATCACGTCGGGATTGGAGTAATCCCACTTCTGCTCGTAAAGCAGGCCATGAAGCTTCTCCTCGGCCTTGTCCCATCGGGTCTGGCCATACTGGAAGCGGGTCAGCGCAGGCTCGCTGTCACCGGGCAGCGGGCCAAAAAGCGCGCGAAGCGCGGTCTTGACCTGTTCGTAACTCTCGCGATATTTCGACTGCTGCTCGTAATCCATCTTGTCAAATTCCTTGTCGAACGCGGCAAGCATGTCGAAAACCTTCTGGCGGTAGCGGTTCGTCTCCGCCTCCTCTTTTTCTATCTCCCTGGCATCACCGAGATGAAACTCGTTCAAGAGGAGCTTCCGGTGCTCGATGGTGCCCTGAAAGACAAACGCTCCCACGCCCTTGGTGACAATCGGCGTGAGCACGACCAAGAGCGCCAGACCCATGATGACGATCGAGCTGAAACCAAGGGCGGTGAATGAACGGTCGAGCAGCTTTCTGGTTCCGAGATTCATAGGATCACAGCATTGATTTGGATTGGCCTCACTGGCCGGAAAGAATCTTGCGCTGACGGACAACGATTCGCTCACTGACAAGATTGCTCACAAAACTGACGATCAGCAGCAAAAGACCCATTGCGAAAAGCACATGGAACCTTGCAGAACCGGTCACCTGGTCAGCCTCGCCCATGTCACCGGCAATCGTTGCCGTGAGGGTGCGCACCGAATCGAGGTAATTAAAGAACGGGTCGGGAATGTGCGATGAGTTACCCGAGGCCATCCAGACCACCATCGTCTCGCCGAGGGCGCGCATAATGCCGAGAATGACCGCGGCGAGAATGCCGCTGCTGGCCGCCGGAAGCACGGTCTTGATGATGGTTTCAGCTCTGGTCGCGCCAAGCGCGTAGCTGCCCTCGCGAAGTTCGCGCCCGACAGCCTGGAGTGCGTCTTCCGAGACGCTGACGATGGTCGGCAGCGCCATGAAACTCAGGATAATCGAGACGTTCAGGGCGTTTGTGCCGCTCATGATCACCAGCCCTTGCAGGTGGTTACCGACAACAGAGAGAAAGAGAATCGCCAACAGGCCGAGCACGATATTCAGCGCCATTTTTGCCGATTTCTTCATCGACTCTTTGGCGATGGAGGCAGTCAGAAGCTCCGAGGCCACAATGACGGCGAGAAGGAAAAATGGGACCGCAATGACCCACCAGGTCCACATGAGAATCGGGCCCCCATTATTCTGAAGAAGCGGTGCGAAAACAACCAAGGCGAAAAAACCGTAAGCGACGGATGGAATGGCGGCGAGCATCTCAATCACCGGCTTGACATACTGGCGTACCGAAAATGGCAGGATGTCGGAGAGACAGATCGAGGCGATAACGCCCATCGGAACGGCGATCAAAGCCGAACCGAACGTCACCATGAGGCTCCCGTAAATAATGGCCAGAGCGCCGAAGTGCGGCGGATCGTCAGCCGGATACCACTCGGGACTGGTGAAAAATTCGGTGAAGCCTCGCAGCCGGAAGAATGGAACTGCGTCTCGGGCGACAAACCAGAAAATAAAGAAAACAACTATCGCGACAAAAGACGCAATCAGCAACAGGATCGCCTCACCGGCTTTCTGCTTGATTTTCTGAATTTTGTGCTTTTGCGCACTAACGATAAACTCGGACGACCTGCTCTGGTTCGATGCTACATCACCATTCATACCATTGCTGTTTTGCAGGCTAACGACCTGTTTGATTCGTTTAAGCTTGACATTTGAGGCATGTCCTGTAATTGAACTAACGTAAGGAAACTCACGTCTCTCTTGACGCCACAAATCTATACCTTGAACCGATAGAAAAAAAGGGTGGATTGTTACAATTCTGGAACATTCAAAAGAGCCGGGGGCCTGTAGCGGAAAAACCTGCAACCGAACGGACGTTACCGGTTGCAGGGATATCTTTGAGCTATAAGGACACGGTTAAAAGAGCAAAAGTCAGTACTTCGGCACAAAACCAAGTTCCTTGATTATCCTCTGGCCATCAGGAGTTTTAGGCAGATCGACAAATTTGGCAACCATTCCAGACGGGCGGCCATTGGTGTACATGTAAAGCTCACGGGCAAGCCTGTAGCTCTTGTTCTTGACCGTTGCTGAGGAAGGAAGAACTCCATTGACGGCGATCTTTTTGACCGAAGCGTCGAGATAGCCAAGACCGACAAAACCGATAGCACCGCGCGTCTGTGAAACCCTGTTCTTCACCGCGCCGTTGCTGGCCTGGGTTTCAGCGTTGCGAACCACCGAACGGTCTTTCAGAACCAGTTCCTTGAAGGTCTCCTGCGTACCGCTGTTGGATTCACGCTGAATCACCACAATCGGAAAATTCGGCCCACCGACCTGCCGCCAGTTATTGATGCGGCCCGAGAAAATATCGGCGATCTGAGCTTCCGTGAGGTTACGAACAGGGTTGGAGGGATGGACGATCATGGCAAGGCCGTCGAGCGCCACGACATTGGCAACGGGATTGATCTTTCGAGCCTTGGCGGCAGCGATCTCCTGCGGCTTCATCGAGCGCGACATATCGGCAATGTCGCAGCTCCCGTTGATGAGGCTTTTGGCACCGTTACCCGAACCAGATTCGCTCACCGTTACCGGAACCTTGTATTTTTTCATAAAATACGCGGCAAACGATTTGGCAATCGGACCTACGGTCGTTGATCCGTCGATCACGATTCCTTTGGTTGCCGCCCCGGCATTGCCGGCCACGATCATGGCCAGAATCGCCATCAATGTCAAAACTGCGCAAAACTTTCTCATTCGTTACTCCTTGTTTGTTTGAAATGACTTCATGTGCCGGAAATTAATGAATGAAGCTCCGCTTTACAAACGGCGGGCGATACGGCGGAAAAAGCGAACAAAACGGCGCGGACAATGAGCCGCCAACTCATTTTCATCGAAATCGATGTTCAGAGCGCCAGGTGGAGGTGAGCGGTAATGGCAGCGCGTTTTCGATTACGATTTCGAGCTGAACACAGAAAGGCTGTTCCGTCATCGCAAACGGAACAGCCTTTCTGCAATGCGTTGATCAATAAGGCAGTTGACAGCCTTGCAGATCAGTACTTGTTCACGAAGCCGATCTCGCTGATCATCTTCTTGCCTGCGGGGGTCTTCGGCAGGTCGATAAACTGCTTCACCATACCTTTGGGCTGACCATTGGTGTACATGAAGAGCGGGCGAGAGATCGAGTATTTGCCGCTCTTAACCGTCATGACGCTGGGCTTCACGCCATCGACGGCAACATCCTTAACCGAAGAGTCAACATAACCGAGACCGACAAAACCGATGGCGGTAGGAGTCGAAGCGACGCGGCTCTTGACAGCGCCGTTGCTGGCCTGGGTTTCAGCACCCTGAGCGATCGGCTCATTCTCCATAACCAGTTCCTTGAAGGTGTCCTGGGTGCCGCTGTTCGATTCACGCTGGATCACCACAATCGGAGCGTTTGGGCCGCCAACCTGGCTCCAGTTGGTCACTTTGCCGGTGTAGATTTCACGAATCTTTTCTTTGGTCAGCGAAGCGACGCGGTTGCTGGGGTGCACGATGATGGCGATACCATCGAGAGCGACGACGTTCTGAACCGGGTTGACGCCATTGGCTTTCGCGGCGGCAATCTCGTTATCCTTCATTGCCCTCGACATATCGGCGATGTCGCAGGTCTTGTTGATAAGGCTCTTCGCGCCGTTACCCGAACCGGACTCGCTGACGGTAACGTCAACACCGGTTTTCTTGTGGAAGTAAGCGGCAAAGGCCTTGGCGATCGGGCCGACGGTGGTCGAACCATCGAGCACAAGCGTCTTGCCGGCAGCCGATGCATCACCGGCAGCCATAAGGCCCATAACGGCAGCACCGAACACGATTTTCCTGAGCAGGTTCATAATTATTATTCTTGGTTTGATTGAATGGTTTTGAAACAACACTTGTTCAAGACCCTCTTGAACACGGACTCAATCTACGGCATACTTTATTGAGGAATCATTGAGGAAATGCAAAGAAATCGAAAACAAACCTATAGTGACAATCAGACCCCCCCCCCCCCCCCCCCGCCGCAGCTTCCGGTGAGATGACCGGAACGGTTGCCAGACAAAAAAAAGCTCAACGATGCAGAGGCTGAGCGGTCATAAAAAAAGCCGCCCCGATTTGTCGGGGCGGCTTTGCAGCAATCCGGATGAGCACCACACACTCACCCAACGGAGAAAGAACATCACACACAAAAAGAACAGCAAAGCAGTATCAGAATTTCACTACCACGTCAGCCTGGATCATGTTCTTTGAATCGCTCGTAGAACCGGTGAGGATGCTATCGACCGGGTTGACATGGAAGTAGGTTGCTCCGAGCGTCATATTCTGCACGAGCTGATAGGTAGCGCCGACTTTGAGTCCTTTGACATCGGTGGAATATTTGCTGCTCATCGGACGGTCGCCATCGGTCAGCGGAGTGACTGCGTACTTTTCGATGTAGAAGTAACCGCCATCAAGCGTCCAGCCGCCAGGATTTTTGTCACTACCAAGCTTCAGGCCAGCGAGCACAGCCTTGTTGTCGCTGTTGAGGGCTGTGTTGTTTGCGTACTGTGCGTAAAGAGTGGCAGGAAGCGAACCACCAAGCTTGCCGCCGAGGGTGCCAAAGAGTTCGAGGATTCTGAAATCCTTGCCATCATTTACAGGAGCCCCATTACCCCACCAAACCACCTTCTTCATATTGACGTAATCGAAGTAGCTGGCGCCAAGATTGAAATCAGCACCTGAAACCTTACCCATATAAGCGCCCTGAACGGCAAAAATGCAGGGATCGGAAGCGTCGGAATAATTCTCGAGAGTATAGTAACCGGCGATGAGGCTCGGGCCGCTCTTCTGATTACCCGAAACGTCCTTGCCATACTGCAGCGTCGCGCCTTCAATCGTAACGTCGCTATCCCAGACCAGGTCCTTCACCACGTTAAAGGTCTTGGCAATGTCGCGCTTGCCGAGCAGCACGTTCACCTTGCCATCGAGAGCCTTCGGATGGTAGTTGATATACGCTTCATCGAGCCAGATAGCCTTGTCAGCGAAATCGTTACCGATGCTCTGGTTGGTGGAGGTAGGGTTCTTGCCGTCACCAGTCGCCAGACGCAGGCCGGCAGAGAGTTCATCGTTGATGGTCGGGCTGACGCCAAAGCGTGCGCGGATACGGTAGCGATCGTTGCTCGGCGCATCAGGAGAAGACTTGAGGTCCGTCTTGCTCGACTCGTAACGGAAGCGAATATCGCCGTTCCAGTTCCAATCGACGGCTTGGGCGTTGCCATAACCCATGGCAGTTGCAAGCGCTACTAAAAAGAGAGTTTTTTTCATGATGAATGCTTTTTTGTGTTGTGCTGTGCTGTTTTGTGCTTTGGAGAGACTGATTGAACACGGAGGACCGCACGGCCATCCTTTTCGGACACTAATATACGCCACCAAATATTAAGGAATTGTTAAGACACTGAAAAAGAGATTGTAAACAAAAAGAGGATACAGACAGAAAAATCACCGCAACAGCATCTATTGATATTACAATAAGATGCCAGGCGAGAACTGCATCAACTTCACTCACACCTGCGCAGAGAGTCCGCCGCGCCTTTTGGCGTACCGGTTCTCGACTTTGCCGCGCAATCCTTCGACCAGCTCCTGATACAAGCGGCTGCGGCTGTCCTTGACGCGGTTGTAGAGCTTGATGATGTCGAGTGTCAGAATGATGCGGGTCGAGCTGCAATTAAGTTCGCCGAACAAATGGCTGCCGATCACCTCGAAGCCGAGCACCCGCGTGTGGAAGTTCAGCGGCGAATGCTCCTCGCCCTCGAAGACGTCGGTAATGAAGTGGCTGTAACCCCGCTCGACCACCTCGCCGGTGGCGGTCCGCATAAGGCGAAGGGCGACGCGGTGCTGCCGCCGGAACTGCGGACGAATCATAAACCTGCCGATTTCAACGTACTGCCCGGCAGCCCGGAGCGTTTCGAGGTTGATGCCCGGCGCGAACCGCACCTGGCATGCCTCCGGCAACTCCAGCGGCGGATCGTAGAAGAGGCGCATCACGCCCGCAGGCTGGTCCCCCACCCTGGCCAGAAACCATGAATATTCCGGATTTCCGTCCAGAAATTCCGGAATCTGCTCGCCAGCATCCTTCATCCACTGCTTCTCCCGGACAAACACCTCCTCGATCACCCCGAGCGCTTCGAGCCGGTCGCGGGGCGAGAGCACTTTCGATACGGTTATGACGGACATAGCGCCTCCATTGATGGTTTGAGAGTCGGATTGGGTTCTGATTCACACTCACGGTGCGGATAGCTCTTGCCACAAAGCGACGATATGGCGCTCATCACTTCGTCAGCAATTTCACCGGCAAGACGGCGTTTGAAGGTGCGACTGGCTCCGGCGTCCGGCGCGTCAACCGGTGCGCCGTGCCACCGCTCGAACTGCATCGGCGCGCCGAAACGCAGTATGATCTTTCCTATCAATGGCACGCGCCCACGCCTGCTGGCGGCGACGAACTCGATTCCCACCGGAATGACCGGCGCACCCGATTCGAGCGCGATATAGCCAATACCCGGTTTCGCTCTGAGAAGACGGAACGGATCACCGTTACGCGTCCCTTCGGGAAAGATGCCGATGCTCGCGCCCGTGGCCAGCCGCCGCAAGCACTCGTCGCGGCTCGACGACGAGGCCGCTTTCACGCGGCGGCGTTCAAGAAAAGGCAAAGTCGAGCGCTTGTGCCACACGTAAACGGGATCGATCTGCTTCATCAGCCAGCCGACGACGGGCAACTGACCGAACATCCAGTCAATCACGAAACTGACGCGCTGCCCGCCAAGCAGCCAGATCAAGAGCGTCGGCACGAAGAGCGACTCGAAGGCGTTGTTGTGGTTGAATGCATAGATGCAGGGCGACGAACCGATTTTCCGAAGTTCTTCAGCCCCCTCGACCTCGGCAAGAAACAGGTTCGGCACCATGAGCAACCTGAGTAGCACAGCATCCCGTGTACTCAAGTGCGGCAAAGGCCTGCGCAGAAGTTCGAGGAATCGGTTCATAGAAAATTCTTATAGGGCCTATATGTCGTATGGAATTTGAATGAGACAGACTCATCTGCCGACGTTCAAAATTAACCGTGGATTGTTGGGCGTTTGTGGAGGGGTGGCAACGATTTGGCAACTTCTGCGAGCCGCATAATGAGGCGCTTCGAAGGGCAGCGCTTCCGTTTTTCACTCTTGACCGGCGAGCCTTATATTGTGCGCGGTCAGCAACCGCTGCCGATTTCCGATGAACCGCATAACCGCTGAACGACGATGAGCAAACAGAACTGGACCGATACCGAGCGCTTCGATAACAAAGCTGCCGAGTGGGACGCCAACGCCGTCCGGGCGGCGCTCGCCGATGGCGTGGCTCGCGCGATCATCGCACATATGCCGGTAGGCAAGCCCGCGAACGCACTCGAATTCGGCTGCGGCACGGGCCTCGTAACGACCCGCATTGCACCGCATTGCGGGCGGCTGACGGCGCTTGACAGCTCCTCCGAGATGCTCCGGATGCTCGGCGAAAAGATCGCAGCAGCCTCCATCGCCAACGTCAAGCCGCTGCACCTCGACTTCAGCAGACCCGAAGAGGCCGCCGGGCTTGACCGGAACTATGACTTCGTGTACAGCAGCATGACCCTGCACCACATTCCCGACACCGCGAGCTTCCTCCGGGAGCTGATCGGCCACATGTCGCCTGGCGGTGCGCTTGCCATCGCTGACCTCGACGCTGAGGATGGCCTCTTTCACGACGACGCCACCGAGAAGGTTCACCACGGCTTCGACCGCGCGGAGCTGCAAGCGCTCCTCGAATCGGCGGGTTTTTCGAGCGTCGCCTTCATGACCGCGCACATCATCGAAAAGAAGAACCGCGACGGCATTCTGAAAAACTACCCGGTGTTCCTCGTCACCGCAGTCAAACCAAAGGGCTAACGCATGATGAATCTGTCAGTTACCAAGAAATTCTCCGCCATAGTGTTCGACATGGACGGCACGCTCCTCAGCACGCTCGCGGACATCTCATACAGCCTCAATTCGGTGCTTGAAGAGCACGGCTATCCGACGCACACCTTTGAGGAGTGCCGCATCATGGTCGGCTTCGGCATGAGGGAGCTGGTGCGCAAGGCGCTGCCCGAAAGCGCGCACGACGACGCCATAACGGAACCGCTACTCAAAGAAATGCAGGCACGGTACGCCGAGCACTGGAACGACAGCTCCCGCCCATATGAAGGCATCGCGGATCTGCTTAACGCCATCGACCAGTTGGGGCTGAAGAAGGCGATCCTCTCCAACAAGCCCGACCGCTTCACCCGCCAGTGCGCCGAAGAACTGCTCGCACCATGGAAATTCGACGTCATCATGGGCTTCCGCGAAGGCATCGCTCCGAAGCCCGACCCGACTGGCGCGCTGCTCGTCGCCAAAGAGCTCGGCGTCGAGCCAGCCTCGATCCTCTATGTTGGCGACAGCGGCGTGGACATGTTGACCGCCAACGCCGCCGGAATGTACCCCCTCGGCGTCACCTGGGGCTACCGTCCCGGCGAAGAACTGCTCGCCACTGGCGCAGCGAAGCTCGTTTCACACCCCACCGAAATCATCCCGCTGATCACCGCGTGAGCACCTGACCGCTTAACCGTCAGAAAGAAAAAGAGTTAACACGTTCGTAACCTTTCCGGCGGGAACTATTCGCTAATTTCGCCAGTACACAGTAAAACACGTACGCCGGAAACAACCCGGATACCTCAGAATGACGGACATCCAGCTCCAGTTCGCACGATATGAACCCAGCCAACTCCGAAAACCTTCCGGCAGCGTTGCTGCCAGAGCATCAGAAACTCAACGGCAACGCTCACTGCGACAAGCCCGATTTGAGCGATCCATCGCTCTACATCAATCGCGAGCTGAGCTGGCTGCACTTCAACCGCCGTGTGCTCGACGAGGCGATCCGGCCCGACCAGCACCCGCTGATCGAAAGGGCCAAATTCATTGCCATCTTCAGCTCCAACCTTGACGAATTTTTCATGATCCGCGTGGCCGGCATCGAAAAGCAGGTCGAGGCGGGCATCCGCAAAAAGACCATCGACGGCTTCACCCCATCCGAGCAACTCGAACGGATCAGAGCGGAGGTAATCGAGCAACTCAAGCTGCGCAACGCCTGTCTGTACGGCGACATCCTGCCAGCACTCGCCGCGGAAGACGTCACTTTCGTCCACTTCGCCGACCTGCCAGAAAAAGAGCAAGTGGCGCTGAACGCCTGGTTCCGCAAGGAGATCTACCCCGTGCTCACGCCGCTGGCGTTCGACACCGGCCACCCGTTCCCATTCATGTCCAATCTCTCGCTGAACCTGGCTATCGAGCTTGACGACATCGAACACGGCAACTTCAAATTCGCACGCGTCAAGGTGCCGAGCGTGCTGCCGCGTCTGTTGAGGCTCAACGACATCGAGGGTCTGGGCAACGATCCCTCGTGCATGAGGTTTCTCTGGATCGAGGAGCTGATCCAGCAGAACCTCGGCCTGCTCTTTCCTACGATGAAGATCGTGCAGTCGCACCAGTTCCGCATCATCCGCGACGCCGATATCGAGATCGAGGAGGACGAGGCAGGCGACCTCTTGCAAACCATCGAAAAGGGCGTCAGGTCGCGCCGGTACGGCAACGTCGTGCGCCTCGACATCAGCCCGAAAATGCCTGAGTTCGTGCGGCAATTGCTGATAAACAACCTTGAAATCGAGGAGCGGAACGTTTACGAAATCGACGGAGCGCTTGGCCTGAGTTGTTTGATGGAGCTGCTCGCCATCGACCGGCCATCACTCAAGGACGAGCCGTTCATCCCCTTCAACATGTTCGAGGAAGAGCGGAACACCGACATTTTCAGTGCCATTCGTTCAGGCGACCTCCTGCTGTATCACCCCTACGACTCGTTCAAGGCGGTGGTCGATTTCATCGACCGGGCGGCAAGCGACCCCGACGTGCTCTCCATCAAGCAAACCCTCTACCGGGTCGGCAGCAATTCGCCGATCGTCAAATCGCTGATGAAGGCCGCCGAGTCGGGCAAGCAGGTGGCCGTGCTGGTGGAGCTGAAGGCGCGGTTCGACGAGGAGAACAACATCGTGTGGGCGCGAGCGCTCGAAGATGTCGGGGCGCATGTGATCTACGGCCTGCCCGGCCTGAAGACCCATGCCAAGCTGACGCTCGTGGTGCGCCGCGAACCGCAGGGCCTCAAGCGCTACCTGCACCTCGGCACGGGCAACTACAACCCGTCAACCGGAAAGCTCTACACCGACTACAGCTTTTTCACCGACGACGAACAGCTCGCCGGAGAGGTCTCGGAACTCTTCAACGCGCTGACCGGCTACTTCCGGTACACCGCCTACCACTCTCTGCTTGTCTCACCGATCAATACGAGAAAACGGATCATCGAGATGATCGAGCGAGAAATCGCCCTAGCCGGAAAAGGGAGCAGCGGCAAAATCATGATGAAGATGAACTCGCTGGTCGATCCGGCCACCATCCAGGCACTCTACCGGGCATCGCGTGCGGGAGTGCAGATCGACCTTGTGGTCAGAGGAATCTGTTGCCTCAAGCCGGGCATTCCGGGCATCAGCGAGAATATTCGCGTCATCAGCATTATCGGACGCTACCTCGAACACAGCCGCGCCTACTACTTCGCCAATGGCGGCTTGCCCGAACTGTACCTCGGCAGCGCCGACCTCATGCAGCGAAATCTCGACGACCGCGTCGAAACGCTCTTCCCGGTTTTCGACCCCTCGCTGGTGGAGCGGGTCAAAAACGATCTCGAGCTCCAGCTCAGCGACAACCTCAAGGCCTGGAAAATCGGGCCGGACGGCAATTGCACCCTTGTGCGCAACGACGCACCGAAGGTCAACAGTCAGGAGCGCTTCATGAAACGCCGCACGCAGAAGAAAAAACAATCGGCATCAAGGGGCGCCTGGGTCTGAACTGATCCGGTCACGGTTCGAGGACAGCCTGAAATGGCTCCTGAACAGCAACAGATTGGTGACGATTCCGTTAATACTTTGCAAATGAACAATATATCCGGCATCGATCAGCTAACTTTTCTACCGTACATACTGAAAAATCTGTTCAATCCGATGCCATCCCGAAAGGGCCATGACCGGCATCGAATCATCAACGTTTCGCAATGATGCGCACATTCAGAGATATTATGGGCACGCTCGATGGTACGGGCGATATCGACTGCTCAAACATGGGACTGACTTCGCTTGAAGGGTGCCCCGAAATCGTCGAAGGCTCGTTCAACTGCTCCGGTAATCGGTTAACCTCCCTCGATGGCGCGCCCCGGCTCACCGGTAGCTTCGACTGCTCCGGCAACGAAATCGTCTCGCTCGAAGGAGGGCCGGAAAAAATCAACGGCGATTTCAACTGTTCGTTTAACCAGCTCTCGTGCCTGAAGGGCGGGCCATCGAAGGTGAAGGGAGATTTCCTCTGCTCCGGTAACCGCCTGATTTCGCTCCTCGGTGCACCGAAAAAAGTAAAGGGGCTCTTCGACTGTTCCGGTAACCAGCTTGTTTCGCTCTATGGCGGCCCGATCGAAACCGGCGCGTTCAACTGCTCCGGCAACCGCCTGCGCTCACTCCAGGGTGCGCCTGACGAAGTCCATGCCGGTTTCGACTGCTCCTCGAACCTGCTCGTTTCGCTTGACGGCGCTCCGGAGTTCGTCAACGGCGACTTTTCCTGTGCAAACAACCTGCTGGAAAATCTCGCGCACGGGCCGGTAGAGGTCTCGGGCAACTTCAACTGCTCCGGTAACCGCCTCATGAGCCTCAAGCGCTTCCCGAAACGGGTCGAGGGCAAACTTGACTGTTCCGGCAATCCGGTACTCGCCTGTGATGCAACAGGGCCAGAGTCGGACCGGAGCTGCATCAGGCTCGTCCAGGGCGGGACAGTACGCTGCTGCTGCCACGAGGTCGGCGGCAGTCAACTCGAAGCATTGTCTTCATAACCGGTCAAAACCGTGAGCCTATGAGCGACACCCAAGGGTCCCTTTTTTTCCGAATCAACGGCGATGTGCCGCTGGTTCAGTCGGTCGGGCAGAACCTGCCTGAAGGGTGGGGCCTTGGCAAGAGTTCCTCGCGACGGGAGCGGCTCGTATTCTACGATACCTTCGAGGAGGAGGCGTTCCGCAACGGTCTGGCGGTGATGCGCAGAAAAGGAACGCTCTTTATCATCGATCTTGAGAGCGGCGCGGTGGAAGCTGAGACGCCCCTCGCCCAGACCCCGCCGGCCTTCTTCGCCTCCGACCTTCCGGAGGGCAAGGCCCGTAAACGTCTCTTGCAGTGCAGCACGCTCCGTGCCTTCATCAAGCGCTGCGCCGTTGACCGCTTCATCTCGTCATGGCGGATTCTGAACCGGGACGACAAAACCGTCGCGACGCTCGATTACGAGTCGTTCTATCCGGTGGACAAGACCAGCGAAACAGTCTTTCCGCAACACTTTTCGATCACGCCGCTCAAGGGCTACCACAAGGAGCTGTCGCCAATGCTGATGGCACTGCCGGAGCCGGTTGATGCCTACCGGATCGTCGGCTTCAAGGAGCGCTTCATGACCATCATGGAGGCCGCCGAACCGTTCGGCAGGGGCTACTCCTCGAAGCTTCACCTGCAACTTGACGCCAGCGCGCCAATCCACGAAAACGTCCTGCGGCTCCTGCAGTTCACAACCTCGATCATGGAGGTGAATGAAGAGGGAATCCGCAAGGACATCGACTCCGAGTTCCTGCACGACTTTCGCGTCGCCATCCGCCGAAGCCGCTCGATTCTTCGCCTGCTCAACGGCGTGTTCGATCCCGAAAAAACCGCTTGGGCACTCGCCGGGCTGCGCGAGCTTGGCAAACGCACCAACGACCTGCGAGACAGCGACGTCTATCTGCTCCGGCGCGAAGAGTATACCAGCCTCCTGCCGCCATCGTTGAGAGCGGCGCTCGATCCCTTTTTCAGCGATCTCGAAGCAGATAAACGTTTGCATCACAGGCAATTCTGTCGCTACCTTACAGACAGGGAATATTCCGGCTTTATGACCTCGCTGAAAGAGTTCATCGCGGAGGGAGAACTTCCCGATCCGGAAACCGCGCCACTCGCCGCAGAGCCAACGGGCGATGTGGCAGCAAAAACGATCAGGAAAGCGCTGAAAAAGGTTCTCGTGCACGGACGGCGTACCGGCAGCGAAACCAGCGACGCCGAACTTCACGAACTGCGCATCGACTGCAAAAAGCTCCGGTACCTGCTTGAATTTTTCGCCTCACTCTTCCCTCCGAAAGCCACCACGCAGGTGCTCCGGCAGATGAAGGCGTTGCAGGACAACCTCGGCACCTTCGTTGACCTCTCGGTGCAGATGGAGTTCCTGCAGAGCCGCCTCGAAGCCATTCCGGCGGACAGGGGCGGCATCAGCGAGGCGGCAGCGATCGGCGGTTTGCTCACGACGCTCTACCGTGAAAGGGAAAAAGTCAGGGAACATTTCCACGAAATCTTCTCCGGATTCGATAGCAGCGAAACCGGGGAACTGTTCGATGAACTGTTGACCGGACTTGCCTGAACATGAAAACCATTGCCCTGTACAGCATCAAGGGCGGCGTTGGCAAAACAGCCGCCGCCGTCAACCTTTCGTTTCTTGCCGCATCGCCCTCAACCCCAGCACTGATCTGTGACCTTGACCCTCAGGGGGCCAGCTCGTTCTATTTCCGCATCACGGCCCCGCGCAAGTACAACAGCGAAAAATTCCTGAAGGGCAACGACAAAATCCTGAAGAACATTAAAGCGACGGACTTCGAGAACCTCGACCTGCTCCCCTCCGATCTTTCCTACCGGAACCTCGACATCGAGCTATCGGAGTCGAAAAAACCCAAAAAGCTGCTGTCGAAAAATCTCGAAGGAGTTGCCGACGAATACCGGTACCTCTTTTTCGATTGCCCGCCGAACCTAACGCTCCTCTCAGAGAGCGTCTTCCGCGCCTCCGACCTGATTTTGGTGCCAGTAATTCCGACGACGCTTTCGATCCGTACTTTCAACCAGCTCGTGGAATTTTTCACCGAAAATGGCCTTGACAGCTCAAAGATCGTCGGATTCTTCTCGATGGAGGAGAAAAGAAAAACGATGCACCGGGAAATCGTCGAGGAGTACCAGAGCCACCCTTCGATGCTCAGGCAAACCATTCCATACAGCTCCGACGTTGAAAAAATGGGCCTCACCCGCGCCCCCCTCAACGCCACCCACCCCAAAAGCAATGCCGGGCAAGCTTACAGCAAGCTGTGGGAAGAGGTGCGCGAGCGAATTGAAAATGGATAATTGATAATGAAGAGTGTATCGTCTTCAATTCTCTTCATCCTATCCGACATAGAAGTCCAAGTCAACATTCACGCCAGCAGCCGGATTCTCGAAAATACGTAATCGAGGTGATCCTCGTTCAGCACAACACGATAGATACCGCTGTTGCCGAACTCCCGCGGCGGATTGAGGCGTTCACCAGTCGAGCGGCCTCGCAAACCGTCCCTGCTCCAGTAAACGAGGCGGATCATACCATCCTCGATCTCGATGGCAGTGATACCTCGCTTGCCGATACAGCAGCCTGAATTGAAGATACTCGGAATGGCGATGGTGTCGTAGCGCCCGCTGCGCAGGCTTTTGTGGATGCCGTTCCGGTAGCACGATTCAAGCTCAAACCTGACCTCAGCAATTTCGATCTCGATTGCCTGTTGACGCGCAGCATCCGCCGGAGCATAGCTGCGGCACAGCTCTTCGAGGCGGTAATTCAGGTAGTCGAGCTTGGACATCGATTCAAAAAGGGGGCGATGCGTGTGACCGATGATCGAGATGAGCTTGAAGCGGTTCGAGAAGTCGTAAACCGAACGCTCGATGGCGTAGCGTTTCCGGCTGCTGTAGGAGACCGAGTAGTTGCGAAAACCGAACGGACGGGCGAGGTAGCGCAGAAGGTAAAAGAGCGAACGGCTGAAAACCGAGCCTGGTTCGTTCAGGAACGGCGACGCCTGATGGCCGTGAAAGAACAGGAGCGTCTGGCCTTCGTAGCTCAAGGCCAGCGATTCGCTCAGGGCAGAGGCGAGCTTGTAGTTATGATGATCGAGCAGAGCGTGATCGTGGTTGCCGTACAACTTCCGGAAGAAGCCGTTCCGCCCGAATGTCAACCACAGATCATACAGCCCGTCCCAGGCAGCGGCGATGGCATTGAGATCAAATTTGAACAGCTCCTCGACGTCGCCGTTCAGGACAAGGCTGAATCCATCCTCAAGGTACCGCTGGCGCAGCACTGTTTCGAAGAGCGGGCCGTTATGCCGAAATTCATCGTTGCGGCCGCCATCACCAAGATGCAGGTCGCTGAAAATCACGACCCGCGAGGCACGGTCAATCCCGATCGTTTCCGAGGTATGCAGAAGCCTTTCGAGATTGGAATAGCGCGTCATGTACCGCCAGGTGGATAAAAAAACCGGTTTGCTTCAGCAAAGGTAAAAGGTAAGCTTTTTCAAATCAGCACTTTGCAAAATTCCCGCAAACTTTCGGCAAACTCTTTTCGCCAGCTCAGTCCGATCCGACGGCTCTTTTCTCAGGCCAGCAGGCGGATTCGCGAAAACACATAATCCAGGTGATCCTCGTTCAGCACGATGCGGTAAAAACCGGTATCACCGAGCTGTTCCGGCTCGCTGTTCCGGTCGCTGACAAAGCGCCGCCCCTGCTTCTCCTTGAACCAGTAAACCAGCCGGATCCGGTCGCCGTCGATTTCGAGAGCAGTGACGCCCCGCTTGCCGATGGCGCAACCCGAGTTGAAGACACTCGGAATGGCGATGTTGTTGTAACGTCCGCTACGCAGACCGATCTTCTTGCCTTCGGTGAAACAGGCATCGAGCATCGCCTTTAGCTCGCCGATCCGCTCCTGGATGGCAAGGCGCTCCTCCGGCCGGGCCGAGGGGTACTGGCGGCAAAGCTCCTCGATCTTGTAGTTGAGATGATCGACCTTCGAGAGCGACTCAAACAGCGGACGATGGGTGTGACCGATAATCGAGACGATTTTGGCCTGGTTCGAGAATTCGTAGATCGATTTTTCGATGGCGAACCTGCGGCGACTGTTGTAGGCTGTCGAGAAGTTGCGAATGCCGATGGGCTTGGCCACGTATCGCAGGAACAGAACAACCGCGCGGCTGACGAGCGGGTAGGTCTCCCAGAGCAGAATCGAGGCCTGATGGCCGTGAAAGAGCAGCATCACCTCCTCCTCGTACTGGAACCTGATCGATTCGAGCAGATGCTTCGAAAGCGGGTAATTCCGCTCCTCGAAAAGATCGGAGTCGTGGTTGCCGTAGGTCTTCCAGAAAAACCCGTTCTTCTCGAATTGCAGAAACAGATCGTAGATATGGCCCCATACCCTGGTTATATCTTCGAGCGAGAACTTGAAGAGCTCCTCGATATCGCCGTTCAGCACAAGGCTGTACTCACCCGGCAGGTAATAGTCCTGAAGCATCGAACGAACAAGCTCCGAATTTCGCCGGAACTCGTCACGCCGCCCGCCGTTACCCATGTGCAGATCGCTCAGAATCAGCACTTTGGACGAACTGTCAAGCCTTACGGGCCTCGCCGTTTCAAGCAGTTTTTCAAGATGGGGATGTTTCTTCTGATGCAGGCTCACTGATGAAAACTCATGGTTACAGACACATTTTTCAGACGGATGAGTACCGTCTACCGATACAACAGAGCACGCCACTCAAAGGTTCTCGACCAGCTTTTCACGAGCCACAACCTCTTCTTCAAAAACCGAATATACTTTTAAGAATTGCATTTACCTCGTTTTGCAAAGTATCTGCCATTCATGGATGCCTGATTGAAGATTTAACGAAAAATGACTTTCTTTTCAGAATACCTCAAGCAAGGCTTCATCAAACAAACCGCATCGCATTGGTATCACCTGAACGATTCCGGAAAATCCGCGAGCTGCTCGAAAAGCGGCAAACCGACCTGACGCTGGTCATGGACAACGTCAACAAGCCGCACAACCTGGCCGCCATCATCCGGAGCTGCGACGCGGTCGGCATCCACCAGGTGCACGCTATCTCCTACCGCTCCTCGATCAAGACCAAGCAGCACACGGCAGCGGGTGCAAGTCGCTGGCTCAAGGTGCGCCTCAACGAATCGATTGTACCGGTCGGCGAGCAGCTTCGGCAGTCGGGAATGCAGATTCTCGTAGCCAACTATTGCCCGGAGGCGGTGGATTTCCGGTCGATCGACTACACCCGCCCGACGGCCATCGTGATGGGCGAAGAGCTGAAAGGACCATCGCAGGAGGCACTCGACCTCGCCGACAACTTCATCTACATCCCGATGATGGGTATGGTCGAGTCGCTGAACGTCTCGGTCGCCGCCGCGCTCATTCTTTTCGAAGCACAGCGCCAGCGGCAGGCCGCTGGATTGTACGACACACGCCACTTCAGCGATGCCGACTTCGAGCAACTGCTCTTCGAGTACACCTACCCGCGCTTTGCCGCCGTGCTACGCGAGCAGGGCAAACCATACCCGAAACTCGACGAAAACGGTGCATTCACGGAGTGAGGCTAATGGCCCCGTGGTATTTCGCTAAAATATTACCATTTGTCGAGTGCACGTCATCTGGTGTCTCTGTCAGATAAAGCGTCGGCAATAACCGTTTTTTCTTTTCCTCGCGATTTTGCGGAGTTCAGCGCTGAAAACAAACTCCAAACTGACCATAGAAAGAACAGCCGGCTTGAAACTTTTTTCCTGGCAGCCAAAGAAAAAAGGTGCAGCACAGGCACGCATCAAACCGCCAAACAAACGATGACCGATGATTTCTCATGCCCTGACAATCGTGGTCAACGAACTGAATGCTCATCTGAAGGATGCGTATGAGATGAGTACGGAAATTGCGCGACTCGGCAATCCATCCGACGGTTTCGATACCTCGAACAACGGCATTTCAAGGGATTCGGTGATTTTTCCGTTATCAATGTCAGAGAGGAAAAAACGCTCAAGAACCAGCCGAATTACCGGCGCGATGAAACCAACCTGAAAGCACTGTATGAAAATCCGCCGGTTTTCCTGAATTTCCAGATTCTCGTCATCGCGCCTCATGCGAACTACTCTAACGGCCTTTTGATGCTCTCCAGAGTATTGCGATTTTTCCAGTTCCGGAACGTCTTCACCCAGGACAACGTCAAACCCGCCTCGATCGCCGGCAATGCGCCAACCAACGACCTCGATTGCCTTGAATCATTCAAGCTGATTTTCGATCTCCACTCCCCTTCGATGGAAGAGGTCAACCACCTCTGGGGAACACTCGGCGGAAAGCAGTACCCCTTCGTCATCTACTGGATGCGAATGCTCGACCTCAAGTTCCGTGGACGCCCGAAGGAGGGCCGCCTCGTCACGGAGATCGTCACTGAAATCAGCCATAAACTCTGACGCATCATGGCTGAACAAACTGAAAAAGCATACCGCAAACTCTTCGAGGTGCGCATCGTCCACCACTACTGGCTGGACAACGGCACAACGCTGTTCGACCGCCTCTCTGACGAGCAGCAGGAACGTTATCTGTTAAATTATGACGTGAAAGCATTTCTGGAGATCAAGCCGACGGCAGCGACCGAAAGAACAATGAAAACCTACCAGGTTATCTGGCGAAAGACGAAAACCGGCTTCATCGTGGCCGCGCCCGACGACGCGGTTCTGCCTTCAGACACCGTGCTGGAGTAGAGTCTTGCCGTCATTGACCCGGAATTCTTCAACTACACGGCGCTCACCTTGCAGCCGCAGGCGATCCGCGAATGCTACACTGGCGACAAAAGCGCCCGCTACCGGTTCAAGGAGAACGTGCCGGTGTTCAGCAACCTTACCGGAGCTTCGAGGGGCAGCGGCGAAAGCAAGCGTCTCTTCCTGTCGCGAGAGATCGAGTCGCTCGACACCGGGGACAAGGCCGAAGCGCTTTTCGAGAAAAGCGGTGCGCTCTGCCAGCTCACGGCTGACCAGACCGGCGGCGATCCGACCTCCCAGACGCTTGACAGCGACGTCAGCTCGATGCCGGTTTTCGCCAACCAGAACGACGTACCGGGGATCACGCCGCCAGAGGGCATAACAGATGCGCCATCGAGAGGCATCCTGCTCGACGATGATCTGCCCACCAACCTTTTCGCACTCGTCAGCCTCACGGCAAAACGCAGTGATGACGATGAATTCAGTTTCATCGACAACAATGGCAAGCCACTAGCGGAATGCCCTGTCTTTGAGGTGCGCTTCAAAAACCGCCACACCTGGTGGAAGTGGATCGGTCGTGACGGCACCGAAAGCCTCTCGACAGAACCGTTGCCCATGACGTATTACGGCAATGCGTCCGGTTCAACCAGGCCGAAACACTCCGTAGAAATGGTCAAGACCGAGCTGACCGGAACCACCATATCAAAAATTGTTTCGGAAATATTTATCTGACCCAACCTCAACCTAAAACGGGATACATCATGGCAACAATGTACAAGACCCCCGGCGTCTATATCGAAGAGATCCCGAAGTTTCCACCTTCGATTGCACCTGTGGCGACGGCGATTCCGGCCTTTATCGGCTACACCGAAAAGGCGCTCAAAAACGGTGAGTCGCTGACCAACAAGCCGACCAGAATCGAATCCATCGCCGAATACGTGGAGCTGTTCGGCGAGGGGCCTTCTCAGGAGATCGAGGTCTATCTCGACGCGAACAACAACTACGCGGGCTGTGGACAGTCCGGCAGCGGACGCCTGCTGTATGACAGCCTGAGAATGTTCTACGCCAACGGCGGGGGCAACTGCTACATCGTCTCGATCGGCAGCTACAGCGACAGCCTCGACAAACAGGTCTTCCTCGACGGCCTCGAGGCGATTGAGAACGAAGACGAGCCGACCATCCTGCTTTTCCCGGACGCCGTGAACCTGTCCGGCAACGGACTGCACGACGTGCAGGTCGCCGCGCTCGCGCAGTGCAACAAGCTTCAGGACAGGGTGACGGTCTGCGACACGGTCAAATCGGATGATTTCAGCGCGGACGTCCAGAAACTCCGCGACAACATCGGCATCAACAACCTCAAGTACGGTGCAGCTTACGGCCCCTGGATCAACACGAGTCTCCCCCGTTACTTCTACTTCCGTGACCTCACGCTCAAGCGCGACAACGCCGCAGGCGCGAACGTTCCGGCAACAAGCCTGACCAGCGATTCCTCGATCCTTCAGATACTCTCTGATGTCACCGAAGCGCAGAAAGCCGTCGATGCGCTCGATGCTGCCGAAACCGCCGCTGCTGGAGCGGGCAAAACCTGGGCTGATCAGCTGAAAGCACTTTCAGACGCCTATAACACTTCGTCGGCGACCACGCTTGCGGCTCTAGAAGCTCCCTTGCAGGCCATCTACGACCTGCTTGCCGAAATCGTGGCTGGCGTCAGCGACATGATCGCCTCGCTTCCGAAGGTCGTCACCGGTTCGCCCGATCCTTCGGTTCCAGAGACCAAGGATTTTATTCTCAAAAAAGACATCACACAGTACCTCGGCAGCTCCAAGCTGAAAAGCTCGGTCTTCGACGTGCTGGCCGCGCACTACAATTACCTGGCCACAACGGGAATGCCCGTGGAACCCGACGATGGTACACCCGACCCGGAGAATGTAAAAATCAAACTGTTTTCGGACGGCCCCTCTACCCCGTCAACCGATCTCGGCAAAGCAATCGCCCTGCTCGACTACAGCTCCAGCCCGTTTACCTCTTGTGCCGATCCCGCAGTCACCGCGAAATACGCTGCCGCGACAACGGACAAAGAGGCTGCCGACATCGCCAAGAACGCTGCCGTACAGGCCGCCAGCTCGATCATCGCGCTCTTCCGCTTCGCGCAGAGTTCGGCGGCGGAGTATGAAAAGAGGTTCAACGACGCCCTGATCAGCGGTTTCGGAACCTACAAGAGCCTCGTCAGCAAGGCCATCGAATCGCTCAACCAGCTTCCGCCGTCGGGCGCAATTGCCGGTGTGTACGCGGCTGTTGACTCGGATCGCGGTGTCTGGAAAGCCCCGGCGAACATCAGCCTGAACTCGGTGGTCAGCCCGGTCGCCAAAATTTCGCAGGAGCAGCAGGCGGACTACAACGTGGACGCGAATGCCGGCAAGTCGATCAACATCATCCGCAGCTTCACCGGCAAAGGCGTCCTGGTGTGGGGCGCTCGCACCTTGGCAGGCAACGACAACGAGTGGCGCTACGTCAACGTTCGGCGCTTCTTCAACTTCGTCGAGGAATCGGTCAAAAAGGCTACCGAACAGTTTGTCTTCGAACCCAACGACGCCAACACCTGGGTACGCATCCAGGCGATGATCGAGAACTTTCTGACGGTTCTGTGGCGACAGGGCGCCTTGCAGGGCATCAAACCGGAACATGCGTTTTACGTCGCCGTCGGCCTCGGCAAAACCATGACCGCGCTGGACATCCTCGAAGGACGCATGATTATCGAAATCGGCATGGCCGCCGTCAGGCCCGCCGAGTTCATCATCCTGCGCTTCTCGCACAAGATGGCCGAGTCGTAATCGTTGAACAGAGAATCAGATAGCAGTTTTATCAATCCATAAATTATCAGACCATCATGGCACAGGAATATCCGATACCAAGGTTTCACTTCCAGGTTGACTGGGGCGGCGCGAAACTCAGCTTCACCGAAGTCACCGGGCTGGTAATGGAGCGCGAAAAGATCGAGTACCGGCACAGCGACAGCAAGGACTTCAGCAAGATCGCCATGCCGGGCATGGTCAAGAACAGCAACATCACGCTCAAGCGCGGCAAGTTCGAGAACGATTTCGACTTCAACACCTGGCTTGAGGATGTGGCCAACGAGCGCGTCGACAACCGCCGCGACGTCACCATCCGGCTGCTCAACGAGAAGCATTCGCCGGTGGCCGCGTGGACAGCGGCGCGCTGCTTCCCGGTCAAGATCACCGCGCCCGATCTGAAATCCGACGCCAACGAGGTGGCCATCGAGAGCATCGAGCTGGCGCACGAAGGGCTGAAACTGATGAAGGTCTGAACGAGGCAGAACGATGGTTGACTACTATCCGCCGTGGGGGTTCTATTTCCGGGTTGTCTTCGGCATCAGCCAGGACAAGAACGATGCGAGGTTCCAGTCGGTCTCGGGCCTGTCGGTCGAGTACGACTTCGAAACCTTCAAGGAGGGCGGCGAGAACCGCTTCGAGCACAAGCTGCCGGTAAGGACGAAATATGCCGATCTGGTGCTCAAGCGCGGTCTGTTGACCGATTCGTCGGTCATCGAATGGCTGACCGACGCCTTTCAGAACCGCACGTTCAACCCCACGGACTTGTCGGTCAACCTCTTGAACGAAAAAGGCGAGCCGCTGCAAACCTGGAACGTGGTGCACGCCATTCCGAAAAAGTGGCTCGTCAGCGATTTCAATGCGAACGAAAACAGCGTCGTCGTCGAAACGATGGAGCTGAGTTACCGTTACTTCACCGTCCAGAAGGGGTAGAAATATGCCGGTCGAGATCAGGGAACTGCATATCAAGGTGACGGTCAACGAAGCGCCGCAGGGCGAGGGCACGGGGGCCAGCCGGAACAGCGCTGAGCGCGGCGGCAGCGAAAATACGGGCGCGGATCGTGACGCGATCGTGGCCGAGTGCGTCGAACAGGTGCTCCGGATCATGCAAAACAAACGTGAACGCTGATGGCTGAGAGCGGAAAACTCGAAAAGATGCTGATTCTGGCCTTTGCCGATTCGCAACAGGCCGAAAGCGGCGGCAAAAAAGAGGCGGACGACTACGTCGAGGCGCTCATCAACCCGGAGAGCTACACCCAGAGCTACAAGCTGAAGTTCTCCAAATCGGGCCAGGGCCAGGGTACGAGCGGCCAACAGTTGAAGTACGAGTACTCAGAGCCGGGCGAAATGAGCTTCGAGTTCCTCTTCGACAACACTGGCATCATCGACGGCAAGAGCCGGGACTCGATCACTGAGGACATCGAGAAGTTCCGCAAGGTGCTGACCGACTACAAGGGCGACTCGCACGAGCCGCGTCACTTCAAGCTGGTCTGGGGCGAGAACTCGATCTTCAAGGGGCGGGTGACCTCGCTCGAAATCACCTTCAAGCTCTTCAAGCCCGACGGCACACCCCTGCGAGCCACGGCCAAGGTAACCTTCAAAAGCAGCATCGAGGAGGAAAAACGCGCCGCAACGGAGGACAGGCAGTCCGCCGATTTGACACACATCCGCAAGGTCAGGGCCGGTGACACCCTGCCGCTGATGTGCTTCAGAATTTACGGCGACTCGAAATACTACCTCGACGTAGCCGCAGCCAACGGGCTCGACGACTTCCGCTCGCTGACGCCGGGCGCGGAGATCAGGTTTCCACCCATCGACAAAACCGCAAAGTCATCGTGAGTCCCGAGAACACCATACCGACCCCGGCGACTCCGGATGTCTGCACCTTCGCGGTGCTGATCGATGGCGCGGAAATTCCCGGCAGGTTCCAGCTCGTGGCGCTCTCGGTATCGCACGAACTGAACCGGATTCCCACCGCCGAGCTGCATCTGCTCGACGGGCAGGCTTCGACCGGAACGTTCGCGGCAAGCGACGAAGAGCTGTTCATACCGGGCAAGAAGATCGAAATCCAGCTCGGCTACCGCTCGACGAACGACAAGGTTTTCAGCGGACTCATCGTCAAGCAGAGCATCAGAATCCGCAAGAACGGCAGTTTTCTCGCCATCGAGTGCCGGGGCAACGCGGTCAGAATGACGAGGGGACTCAAAAGCCGCTACTTCGCCGACATGAAAGACAGTGACGTCATGGAGGAGATCATCAACGAGTACGGCCTGACAAGTGATGTAACGGCGACCACGCCGGAGCCGGGTTCGGTGGTGCAGTACGAATCGACGGACTGGGACTTTCTGGTCTGCCGCGCCGAAGCAAACGGCATGGTGGTGGCGGTGGAGGACGACACGGTGACGGTTGCTCCGCCCGACACCGCCGCCAATCCGGCCGTGACGGTGCGCTTCGGAGCAACCGTGCTGGAGCTCGACGCGGAACTCGACGCCCGCGTGCAGGAAACCGGCATCACCGCCTCGTCGTGGAACCCGGCGGATCAGTAGCTGGTGGAGTCGGAGGCGAGCGAACCCTCGACGACCGGTAACGGGAACCTTTCGGCGGACGATCTCGCCGGAGTGCTTGGTGGCGACGCTTCGGTGCTACGCCACAGCGGCAACCTGAGCCAGCCCGAGTTGCAGGCTTGGGCCGACGCCCGCCTGATGAAGGAACGGCTCTCAAAGGTGCGCGGACGGGTGCGATTCCAGGGAATGGCCTCAATTCTGCCCGGGCAGGTGATCGAGGTGACAGGCATCGGTGCGCGCTTCGAGGGCAAGCTCTACGTCTCCGGCGTGCGGCAGTCAGTGAGCGGCGGCAACTGGGAGACTGACGTGCAGTTCGGCCTCGATCCGGAGATTTTCCCTGAGCGCTACAATCTGCGCCCGTTGCCCGCATCGGGCCTTCTGCCCGGCGTCGGCGGCTTGCAGATGGGCGTGGTCACAGTGCTGAAGGGCGACCCGGAGAGCATGGAGCGCATCAAGGTGCGTCTGCCGCTCATCAGCGATTCGGACGAGGGGGTCTGGGCGCGGCTCGCCACGCTCGACGCGGGCGACGGACGCGGCACCTTTTTCCGCCCTGAGATCGGCGACGAGGTGGTGGTTGGCTTCATCGCCGACGACCCGCGCCACCCGGTGGTGCTCGGCATGTGCCATAGCGGCGCGAAACCCGCGCCTGAAGCGGCCTCGGACGACAACCACCGCAAGGGTTACGTGAGTCGGGAAAAGATGATGCTCACCTTCGACGACGAAAAGAAGATCATCCATCTCGAAACGCCCGGCGGCAACAAGCTCTCGCTGTCGGATGAAGACAACGGTATCATCGTCGAGGACATGAACGGCAACAAGATCACCCTCGACGACAAGGGCGTCACCATCGAAAGCGCAAGCAACATTGTGCTCAAGGCGACCGGCGACCTCAAGGCCGAGGGGGTGAACATCGAGCTGGCCGCACAGAGCGGCTTCAAGGCCGAAGGCTCTGCGACGGCAGAACTCTCCGGAGCCAGTACAGAGGTCAAAGGCAGCGCCACGGCGAAGATCAGCGGCGGCATGGTACAGATAAACTGAAAACTGAAAACGAAATGGCATTCGCGGCAAGAGTCGGCGACATGATCGTCAGCACAGCAACCCAGGGCGCTCCGGTGCCAATCATCCCGCCCGGAGCGCCAACAGTGCTTATCGGCGGAATGCCAGCAGCACGGCTGGGCGATACGTGCGGCGCGGACTCCATCGTGATGGGATCGACCAGCGTGATGATCGGTGGAATGCCCGCCGCCCGCATAGGCGACCCGACCGCCGGAGGAGGCACAGTCATGTCTCCCGGCGCAGTAACCGTAATGATCGGAGGGTAGAATTGAATAATGAAAATGTAGGGGCAGGCCTCGCGCCTACCCAGCCCGGAAAATCGCCAATAGGTCGAATAGGTCATAGAAGTCCTATACGACCTATTCGACCTATAACTCTTTCTTAATCATGCAATACCCGTTTCTTGGACGTGGCTGGGCCTTTCCGCCGGTGTTCGACCGGAACCTGCCGGGCGCGCGGATGCTCGAAGACGAGGCGGATATCGCGTCGAGCCTCGCGGTGCTGCTCGGCACGGCGCAGGGCGAGCGGGTCATGATGCCGTGGTACGGCTGCAACCTCGACGAACTGATCTACGAAAGCCTTGATACTCGGATCAAAACCCTCGTCGCGGACAAGATCGAATCGGCCATTCTCTACCACGAACCACGCATCCGGCTCGAAAAGGTCTCGATCGAAAAAAACGATGAGAACGAAGGCATTCTGCTCATCAGCATCGACTACACGGTCAAGACCACCAATTCGCGTTTCAACATGGTTTATCCGTTCTACATCCAGGAGGGCACCGACATCGACATGGCAATAACCGTCAATCCTTTGGGGGAGAACTAAAGCATGGCCGACGGCAACAAGTGCACGATGCAAACGGATCCGAACCGGCTCAGGCGGGACGGCACGAGCCAGAAGCAGCGCTTCCCCGCCGCGCTCGATCCCGCTAGCGCGCCCATCGATGGGCGAACGCCCGAGGTACTCATCGCTTTTGCCCGGAACTACTCGGCCTCGGTGCGCTATTACGACCTGAACAACGCCGAGATCGACAACTGGACGCGCTTTTTCAGCGACGACATCGCCGTCAGGGTCGCCTGCGCATCGATTGAAACGGTTGAGCTGTACCGCAAGCGCATCAAAGAGCTGCTCGACATTCTGAAGAACGATGGCGACTTTGCTTCGGACGCGGAACAGAAAAAAGCGCTCGGCTGGCTCTTCAGCGACATCGGCACGCTCGCGCGACAGCTCGACCGCCTCAAGGACGACCTCGATCCCGCCGTCGCGCTCAAGGCGACCCTGCGGAACCTGATCGCAAGCCGCCTCGCTCCGGCCTTCGGCAAGCTCATCGCCGCGTTCAAGGCGGGCGTCAAGCTCGGTCACATCGAAAACGAGACTGATGCGGACGGCAAGATCGTCGCAAAAACGACGCCGGACGGAGAACTCGTAATTTTCGAGGCGTCTCCCGAGCCGTTCGAGGCGATCTGCTCGGCGGGCCTCTCGAAGGAGTGGATCACCGGCGGAGCGACGGAGTGGACGGCGTATTTCGACTCCATCGAGCCGAACGAATCGCTCTACGCTACGCTGACCGGCCTCGACGCCTGGAGCCGCCTGGCGAGGCACAACCTTTTCATCTCGCAGCTCGACCTCTTCCTGAAAGCCTACGCCCGCATCGTCGCCGACGCCAAGACCGCTTTGCCAGAGCTCCTCACCGGGCGCGACGACCACCAGCCGCACTACGCGCTCTATCTCGCCTTCGTGCAGTTGATGGAGCTGTCGCGCAGTCACCTGAACACGCTGACCGGACGCCATCTCGATTTTTACTACAAAGAGGTGCTGAAACTCGCGCCGAACGCCTCCGAACCCGACAAGGTTCATCTGCTCTTCGAGCTGGCCAAGAACAGGGAGAGCGCTCGGCTCGAAGCCGGAACCCTCTTCAAGGGCAAGAACGAAACTGGCCAGACCGTGCAGTACGCGCTCGACGAGAAGCTTGTCGCCAACCGCGCCACCATCGAAGCGTTGCAGGCAGTGCGCCACTCGATCAACGACACGCAAAAACGCCTCTACGCCTGGCCGGAGGTCAATTCCGGCGACGGCATCGGTGGCGAAATCATCGCGACCGACGGCCAGTGGCATCCGTTCCTGAACGACACCGGCGTAACCAGTCTCGCCGAAGTCGGCTTCGCCATTGCCTCGAACTGCCTGCTGCTCCGGGAGGGAAACCGCGAAATCACGCTCACCCTTGAGTTCAACAGAGGCAAGGTTTTACAAAGCGCGTTCTGCAACAGCTTCGATTTTTACCTCTCGACCAGCAAGAAATGGGTTCAGGCCACGCTCGACACGACCAACGTTTCGGCATCCACCTCACTATCGAAAAAGGTCAGAATCCCGCTCACCTTCGGCGGGGAGCAGCCAGCGGTCGAGCCGATGAGCGAGGCTTCACCGGGCAACGCGCTTCCGGCATCGCTGCCGATGCTCAAGGCTGTGCTCAAGCAGGAGTCGGCCCAAAGCCTGCCGCTTTCGACGCTTCAGGAGCTGCGGATCGACATCGCCAAGTCACAACTCGAAGTAAGCATCGGCTTCGACAGCGCTGGCAAGCCTGACGGCAACGGACTGAAGAGCCTCGCTGTCTCGAACAAGTTCGGCGACCTCAAGACCGACAAGCCTTTCCAGCCCTTCGGCGCGACGCCCGAAAGCGACGACTGGCTGATCATCGGTTCGGACGAACTGTTCCAGAAAAAGGACGCCCGGTTCCAGTTGCGCATCGTCTGGAAAGGACTCCCGTTCTGGAGAGGCGACATCGACTTCGACTGGGTCAACGAATTTTATCCAAAGGCCGATTTCGCCTTCCTCAAACAGGGTTCGTGGCCGAAGAAAAACGACCTCGAAAACCAGAAACTTTTCAGCTGGAAATATGCCGAGGTGGCCTTCCCGGAATCGAAAGCCACCCTGCCCGCGCTGGCGTTGACCGGGACGCACTTCGACGAGACGCGCTACACGCTCGACAGCCGCAGCGGCTTCATGAAGCTGACGCTCAACGGCGATTTCGGCCACAAGCTCTACCCGCTCACCCTGAGCCGGTACATGATGCGCGTCGCGGCAAAGGACAAGGAGCTGGTCGATGACTGCATGAGCCTCTGGAAAAAGGTGCGCCATGATCTGTACGAGTGGAAAAATGGACGGAAAGAACCGAAAAATCCGAAGAACTTCACGAGCCAGTTTGTCGAACAGTTCTCAAAATGTATGCCGGTCGAGCCCTACACGCCGGTGATCGAATCGCTGACGCTGAGCTACACCGCCTCCGCGCAGCTCTCGGATGCGGGCCTGTACCAGCTCACGCCGTTCGGCTGCAAGGCAGTGACGCCGGGCAAAAAATCGACGCTGCTCTACCCGTTCGACAACGAGGGTGAACTCTACATCGGCATCGACGGCTTCACGCCAGGCCGGAACCTCTCGGTGCTCTTCCAGCTTGCCGAGGGGAGCGCCTCGCCGACGGTCTCGAAGCCGGAAAAGCATGTCGCGTGGAGCTGGCTTCGCTCGAACAAATGGGTCGATTTCGAGACCTCCGAGCTGTCGGACGACATGGCGCAGCTCACCCGCTCCGGCATCATCCGCTTCGCCGTGCCCTCGTCGGCCACCAGCGGCAACTCGCTTCTGGGTGGCGGAAATCTGCACTGGCTACGGGCGGTGGTGAAGGAGAAGCCGGAGGCGGTCTGCAAAATCATCGGCGTCGAGACGCAGGCAGCCAGAGCGACGCGCCTCACCGGCAACGACTCCGCCGGTCAGCTCGCGGCGGAGAGCATCAAAAAAGCGGTCACGCCCGATGCGTCGGTCAAAAAGATCACGCAGCCCTACGCCAGCTTCGGCGGACGGAAGGCCGAGGATGAAACCGCGTTCCGCACGAGAGTCAGCGAACGGCTGCGCCACCGGAACCGCGCCATCACGATGTGGGATTACGAACGGCTGGTGCTCGAAGCCTTCCCGCAGATTTACAAGGTCAAGTGCCTGAACCACACCCGCTACGAACCAGGCGAAACCGGCGTCGGTATCTATCGCGAACTCGCGCCTGGACATGTCACCATCGTGGCGGTGCCAAACTTGCTGAACAACAACGCCATCGATCCGCTGCGGCCCTACACCAGCCTCGGCGAGCTCGACCTGATCCGGACATATCTCGAAAAGCACGCCTCGGAGCTGGTGAGCCTGCACGTCGAAAATCCGGTGTTCGAGACCATCAGCACCGAGTTCAGCGTCCGCTTCCGGCAGGGTGTCGATGAAGCCTTTTACATCGGGCAGTTGCAGCAGGAACTCATGAAGTTTCTCTCGCCCTGGGCCTTCGAGGAGGGAATGGACATCGCGTTCGGCGGCAAAATCCACAAATCCTCGCTGATCGATTTCGTCGAGGAGCGAGCCTACGTGGACTACGTCACTGATTTCAAAATGTACCATACCGACGGCAACGGAAAGACGAGCGGCGACCTTGACGAAGCTGCCACCACCCTGCCGCTCTCGATCCTCGTATCGGTGGAGGCTTCCGGACACGCGATCACGCCGATCTCCGGAGAACTCGACGGATAACCAACGATAAACCGTGACGAAAAAAGAATTTCCGACATGGCTGTAACGACCGGAACCATACAGAAAGAGCCGCAGCGAGAACCGGATCAGGACTTCACCGCCCTGCGCCGCAAGGGCATCGAACTCATCGAACAGATGAGCAGCCGGTGGTGGACGGACTACAACAGTCACGATCCGGGCGTCACCATGCTCGAAGCGCTCTGTTACGCCATCACCGACCTCGGCTACCGGATCGGCTGGGACATCGTCGACCTGTTGCAAAATCCGCCGGGCGAAGGCACGGATAACGCCATCCAATCCTTTTTCACGGCGCGTGAAATCCTGACGGTCAATCCGCTCACGGCGGACGATTTCCGCCGCCTGCTCATCGATCACAAGGGAATCAGCAAGGCGTGGATCGCCACCCGGCAGAGGGCGTGCGAAAGCGCCTGGTACGCCGACTGCAAGCATGACCGGCTGAGCTTCATGCCTTCAGGCGCACAGACTTTCGAAGCGAACGCCGTCTCGCCGCGCGGCATCCGCGATGTGTTCCTGCAATTCGAAAACGACCCGGAACTTGGCGATCTGAACGACCGAAAGATCCGCCACGCCTTCGCGATTCTGAATGCCGACGAAGAGGCGCTGGAGGTCACAGCGGAGTTCCGTATGCCCTTGTGGTCAACCATCGAGCTTGGCGAGGTATCAAAGTACGTCGATAGCAGCGGCAAGCTGCTGCACGCCGTGACCGGCGTCGAGCTGACAAACATCGCCGATGGCCAGCAGAAGCACAGGTATCTGGCCGACATCGAAATTTCATTCGATGTCGATGCCGGAGACGCAGCGCTCTCGCCGCTCGTGATTCAGGCTGTGCCGGTCAAACTGTACGGCTCCACTTCGGATTTGAAGGGTTACGGCGACACCTGGAGTTTTTCGGATTTCGACAGCGCCGAGCTGGCGAAAATAGTGGCCGAGCCGTTCCTGCGGAAATCAGCCGCCGTGCAGCGCATCACCGGCGAGGCTGCCGCGCTGCTCCGGGCGCACCGGAACCTGTGCGAGGAGTTCTGCTGCATCGAGCCGGTGAGAACCGAAGAGGTGGCGATCTGCGCGGACATCCTCCTCGAACCGGAAGCCGACATCGAACAGGTGTTCGCCGCAATGCTGCTGGCCATCGAAAACTACTTCAATCCACCGCTCGCGTTCCACTCGCTCGACGAGCTGCTGAAAGAGGGCATGGCGGTCGAGGATATTTTTGAAGGCCCGGTGCTGACGCACGGCTTCCTCAAACAGGAGGAACTCGAAAAGGCGCGGCTCCGCAAAACGCTCCGCACCTCCGACATCATCAACGAAATCGTGGAGATCGAAGGAGTCATGGCGGTCAGAAGTCTCCGCCTGACCCGGTACGACAGCACCGGCAATCCGGTCGGCGGCGTAGCCGACATCGGGCGGGGCATTGACAAAAAGAGAATCAGCGCCGAATGGAAACTCGAAATCAGCGAAAACTGCCTGCCGCTGCTCTCCGTCGATAACTCGGCCTTCCTCTTTTTCAAAAACGACCTGCCGTTCGTCGCCGACTTCGCGGAGGTGAGCGACACGCTCGCGCAACTCCGGGGCCAGGCGGAGCGGCTCAAAACGCAAAACTCTGGCTTGCTCGACCTGCCTGTGCCAAAGGGGCGCTACCGCAATCCGGAGCGTTACGCCCCCGTGCAGTACACGCTGCCGGAGTGCTATGGCGTCGGCCCTGATGGCGTACGCGAACCAGCCACGGCGGAGCGGCACGCGCAGGTGAGGCAGCTCAAGGGGTACCTGATGGTGTTCGAGCAGCTGCTCGCCAACGCCTTCTCGCAACTGGCGGGCGCGCGCCACCTCTTTTCGCTCGACCCGGCGGTGCAGCAGACGATGTTCGTCCAGAGCCTGAACAATGACGATCTCATTCGCGGGGTCACGGACATTCTGAATGCGGAACTCGACGAAGCGGCGCTGCACGAAATGGCCGAAAGCGCCACGACCATGCAGGAGCGGCGCGGTCGCTTCCTCGACCACCTGCTGGCCCGTTTCGGTGAACGCTTCAGCGACTACGCCTTGCAGATCACTGACTACGACGGCAGGAAAAAACCGGCAGAGACGCTGATTGCCGACAAACTCGCTTTCCTCTCCGCCCTTCCGGAGCTGAGCCGGAACCGCGCCAAAGGGCTGAACACGGCGGCCACGACGCTGACGCCAGACGACGAGGCGGTCCTGAAAAAACGTATTTCGCTGCTGGCCGGTCTCGCGCCCGAAACGGCGCAAAAGATTATTGTCGTGGAACATCTGCTCTTCAGACCGCGCTTCCCCGGCGACGCCCTGATGGAGGTGTGCCTTGGCAAACTGCTTTGCGGCGCGTGCGGCGAGGCTGACCCATACTCGTTCCAGCTCACCGTGGTGATGCCCGGCTGGCACACGCCGTTCGACAAAAACATCGAACTGCGCAGATTCATCGAAAACACCATCCGGCAGGAGCTGCCCGCCCACATCCTCGGCAAAATCTGCTGGGTGGGCAATCAGGATTACGACTCGACTTACCGCGAACTGCTGACCGTGCCGCTGGCCGAGTACCTGCGCGAAGAGGGCCGGAACGCCGGAAACGCCCGCCCCTCGGTGAGCAACGCCCAGAGCGGCGCGGACAAACTGCACAACGCCGCCCTCGAATCGTTCAGCGCATGGATGCAAACCGGAGTTTACCGGACAATCAACGACGGTGATCTCGACACGACGCTCCGCGAACTCTTCGTCGCCGAACTCGATCCGCTGTCGGAGATCTACAGCGGCGTCAGCAACTACGACGTTATCGGCCCCACCATCTACGACATGATGTCGGAGCACTTCGCGGGAGTCGTCGAGGATGACCGCTGGTACATCTACGACCGCTTCGAGGCGGCCTGGAACGCCTGGCTCGCCGCGCTGCCAAAGGCGAAGCAGAGCGAGGGGTGCCCCGCCGGATTCGTTTCGCGCGTGCAGGAGGCGATGACCGGCATGATCGGTTCATGGCTCGATCCGGAGGAAACCGCCCGTCAGGCGGTCGAACAGTTCGCCGAACTCTTTGCGCAGGAGATGCGCGAACGGGCCGAAGCGGGAGACTCCGTCGCTGACCCGGAAAGCGTGGTCGCGGAGCTTTTCGACGACGCGCTCGCCTATGCGCCCTTCAACAGCTCATCTCTCTCCGACACGGAGCGGGACGAACTGAAAGCGCTATTCGTCGAACTGTACGCCCCACGCGTCCATGACAGCCTTCTCTTGCAGGAGGCCGTCACGATGCACGCCAAACTGACCAGCATCTACCCGCCCGCGACGCTGCACGACTGCGTTGACGGCAACGAAGTCAACCCGGTGCGGCTCGACAGCTCGATGCTCGGCGGCTGACCGGTGCAACAAGGATATCAATCGCTTAAACAACAGCTTGTCATGATTCCCGAGAACAACATCTATCCGTTCTTCGAAGCCAACCAGGTGCTGAGCGCCGACCACCTCAACACCCTTGCCGCCCGGCTCGACGAACAGGACCGCCTGACGCGGGCCACGCTGCACGGTATCGGCATCGTCTGCGGCATGGAGGTCTCCGTGACCAAAAGCGGCGGAAACGCGACGATCTCGATCTCCAAAGGCTACGGCGTCACCTCGGAGGGCTACCCGGTCATCATCGGCGACAAAGGCTTCAGGGCCGACCGATGCCGCGCGCTGGAGGTCAAGGATGACTACAAACCGCTGCTCCTCGACGATGTGGACGGAGCCGGAGAGCTGCTCGAACTGCTCGACAGCGGCCATGAGCACTATGAGGAGGGCAGCGCAATCGACGCCGATGAGGCCGCAGAGATGGTGGTCGTGCTCTACGTGGAGCTGCTCGAAACCAGTCTGAAAACCTGCACCCCCGGATCGTGCGACGACAAAGGCAAAAAGGTGACGGTCAGCGTGCGCAAGCTGCTCGTGCCCACCGCCTACCTTGACGCCTTGCACAAGAAGGTGGCCCAAGATATTGAGAAGGATTCCGAGGGGGACTTTTTCCCGAACCTCGCCGCCCGCCTCGATTTGCCGGATATACGGATGCCACGCTTCGACGTTCCGGCCACCACGCTGACTGACGCTGAATCGATCATCGCGGCCTACAAAAAAATCCTGATCAATCCGATCGATGGCGCGGACAAATCCCTGTACAAACGAATCGCTGCTGCCCTCGACGCGGCGAAAACCGCCTACGCGCCGCTGCTCGACAATCCGGTAGACGACTTTTCGACGGCGCTGAGCACTCTCGAGTCAGGCTTCCTGAATCCGGGGAGCAAAAAAGCCGCCGCGTTCCAGTACCACTACGACTTTCTGAACGATCTCATCGACGCTTACGACGAGTTCCGCACAAAAGCGTTCGAGCTGACCGCGCTCTGCAATCCTCCGTCGCAGCTCTTCCCTCGCCACCTCGAACTCGGCGAGCTGGAACCGGAATCCGGCGACGCGCCCTCCGCCGAAGCCGGTATCCTCGCCTATCGCCACTACTTCCGGCCCTCACCGACACTCGGTAAACTCAAAACGAAACGGGCGGAAGTGCAGTCACTCTACAACCGGCTCCAGGCAATGGTCGCCAGCTTCGATCTGCCCGCGCAGGACAGCTCGAAAAGCGCCGATGAAAACATCCGCGTCACGCCCAGCCGCGCGGCGAACGCCCCGCTCTCGCAACGGTCGATCCCCTGCTACTACAAGCCGACAGCCAGGCTGCTCGAAACCTGGGACTTCGCGAAAACCTCGGCTGGCAGAAGCGACCAAAACTGCGGCTGCCGGATCGACGGCGACGACTCGATTGAATGGTCGCTCGACCGGCGCGGCTTTTTCAGGATCGAAGGCCATATCGGCCTCGACTGGGACAAGGCGCTCGACGCATTGCAGAAAAAAATCGCCAGCGACCGCCTGCCCGTCGACGTGCTGGTGCTGAAAACGGAGACGCCGCCAGCTGGTCTCGACGATGACGAGCTACAGAGCTACCTGCCGGAGTTCCTCAAAAAACACCCCGGCATCGGGCATAACTGCGGCGTCATGCCGGGCGGCACCTTCGTGATGGTCTGCAACAACAGCGGATCAACTGCCAGCAGCCCGTACAACGCGGTGCTCTCCAAAATCGGTTCAAAAGCGATTGTCGCCGACTTCTCGCTCCCCTATCGCATCGCCGGAACGGTGAAGCCCACCGAGATTTCTGTCGGCGAGTGCGAATATGACTGGATCGACAGCCTCCGCCACCTCAACAACATCACGCTGCGGAAGTATCGCCAAAAAGCTACCGCCAAAGCGCCCGCAGCTCATGAGGCGGAGGCGAACCGCCTGGCCTCGAACTACGTCGTGAGAATCCGCAGATACGAAATTCAGGGCCGTAATTTCATTGGAAACAGAAACTTCATCGATGTCGCCGCACCGCTCGCCGAGCTGAAACTGTACGGCCACGCCGCCATCCTGAAGAAGATCAACGAAGAGTTTCCGCTTGGTTTGGTCTTCGATAACACTGCGGGAAGCGGCAACGTGCTGATCCGCGCCGTCCGGGGGCAGCGCTTCCGCATCGAACTCGAAGGGGTGCAGGGCAACCGGATTCGCTACGCCTACACCGAGAGCGGCATGTACCGACTCCAGAACGACAATTGGGAGCAGATCGGCGGATCGGGCGAAAAGAGCTCCTGCCGGATCATCGCCGGGAACTACGATGAAAACGTCTATCGATGGCTGCGCCAGCGCTTCGGCCAGCCCTCGACGCTCACCCCTGTTCAGCGCCCGACAGCCAAGGAGGTGATCGACTGGCAAAAGCTGACGCTCGTGCGTGCGCGACACTACGCCAAAGCAAGCAGCCTGCCGATCTCCGGCCTGCTCGGCTCGATCGCTTCGGCAATCCGGCAGATCGATCCGGACGCAGGCATCGTCCTTGTCGGCAGTTGGGCCAACGGAAGCTGGCTGTCGAGAATCGAAGCGGAGAATGTCGCAAGCTTCGAGGGATCGAAAAAAAACTCGACGCATTCCGCTCGCTCAACAAAAAGGTGACCGGCAGAAGCGGCTACAGCAGCATCGACCTCATGATCGACAGCGCGGAAACCATCACGCCGGAGATGATAAAGGTCACCAGCGGCTACACCATCACGATGTTCAGGGGAAAGAAAGATGCGCAGAAAGGAGTGGCGCTATGACGAATAGCGGATATAAAAAGGAGAACCACCGACGTTCTTTCATGATCCACTGCCGATTTGACTCGGATGCCGCTTTCACGACTCAGATTTTCACTACTTCACCGGTGGTTATTGTAGGTTCGCTACTTCCGCAGCATTTCCCTTTTCGTCGCCTCACAGTGCTCTGCGTGGCTCAACTCAGTGATTGAATTTACGGCTTTCCGGCGATACGATGCAAATTTTTTTATGACAACAGACCAGCGACATACCATCGGCAAGCAGGTTCTCGACGTGACCTTCAACGGTTCCGAAAGCGGCGCGATGGCGCTTCAGTCAGCCATTTCCGGCCTGAACCAACTCGGCGTCACTCCGGCCATCGAGCGGATTCTTGACGGGTATGGCGACTCCTTGAGCGTGCTCAGAATCGACCGGCTCGAAGTCGATGCGGGAGCCGTGCCGCTCGAAGAGATCGAAGAGCGCCTGCCCGAAATGATCGCCGAGGCGCTCGACAAGGCGCTTGGAGAGATCGCGATGCCGGACGAGAAAGCGGGTGCCGAGAGCTTTGACCAGCTGACCAGCAGACGGCTTTCGGAGACCGAGGCCGCCGTCGATGCGCTGCTCTTCTTCCTCCGGCACGGCACCCTTCCCGCGACATTCAGGCCGCAATCGCACGAAAGCTTCGAAGCGCAACTGCTCGAAGCCTGGAATAGCCCCGGCCTCGCACGGCAAACCGCCGAAGCCCTCGCCTCCCCGACGGCGCGGCAACGCCTCCTCGCTCAATTCGCGCGAAAAGTGACGGCGAGGCTGATTGAAGCGCTGTCGCCAGACGCGATACCGGTCATCGAAAAACTCATCGGCGAATGCGACTGCACCTCCCTGCCAGAAGAGCTGGAGACAAAAATCGAGCACAAGCTGCTCGACAAAACTCTCGAACTCTCCGCCACGCGATCAACCATCGCACCGGCTGAGTTACGCGAAACGCTGCTCGCTGCAGCTTTGAGCCGACCAGAGGTTTCGAACGAATTCCAGAGCGACAAATCCGAGACGGAGCCGCACCACCGAACAGAACAGAGCCCGTCGGCCCAGAACGGAACAGACAACGAAACAGCCCGCCAGACGCTCGATTCCGCACCGCCGGCGAAGCGTGAAATCGAGCAAAAAGTGCCGTCAGCCCCGGACAAATCCGCCCAAAAGGCAAAAGAAATCAGTTCGGACAGATCAGGCGCATCACTGGCGACGCCACCGAATGCCTCATCCGACTCACGCGACACGAACACGGGTGATCGTGCTGCCGACAACTTGAAGAGCGAACAAACAAACGAACCGTCGGCTCACGCAGCATCCGGGGATCGAGCCGCGACCGTCTCGCAAGCATCGTTCTCCGACGATTCCGACAGCAGCCCGACAGCGTCGAAACACCGGGACTCCGGCAATCAGCGGACGCCGCTCCGGCACAGGGCGGAACCCGCCGGAGAGCATCCCGACGAGCGGCGCGGGCTGTACGTCGAAAACGCCGGACTTGTACTGCTGCATCCGTTCCTGCCACAGTTTTTCCGGGCGCTGCAAATCGCCGGTGAATATGAGCTGCTTCGGCCCGGCGAAGCGCTCCGGTTGCTGCACTTCCTCGCCACCGGCAGTGAAGATGCGCCGGAATACGATCTCGTGCTGCCAAAAATTCTTTGCGGCCTCTCGCCAGCAAGCCTCGCCGGAGAGTCAGCTCCTCTCTCCGGCGAGGAGCGAGAGGAGTCCTCGGCGCTGCTCTCGGCGGTCATCCACCACTGGGATGCACTGAAAAACACCGGCATCGACGCCCTGCGCGAAAGCTTCCTCAAACGCAACGGCAAGCTGACCCGCTGGCACGACGGCGGCTGGCTGTTGCAGGTCGAATCAAACAGTTTTGACATTCTGCTGGATCAACTCCCGTGGGGCTTTTCGATGATCCGGCTCCCCTGGATGGCCCAAATGCTTCATGTCGAGTGGCGTTTCTGACTTAAACGATCGTTATGAAAAGCAGTGCCGACAGATCATCCGCCAGCGCAAGCAAGCCCGCTCACGCCACCGCCAAACCGTTCTTCGGCCCGGCGGGACGGAGCACGGTTTTCGCGCCTGCCGTGCAGATGAAAATGGAGGTCAGCAAACCCGGCGATCCGTTCGAAAAAGAGGCAGACCACATGGCCGGAAAGGTGATGCGCATGGCCTCTCCGGCTCCCGTTCCTGCCCCACCGGGTGACGATAAGCTCCAGAAAAGCCCGGACGAGAAACTCCAGAAAGAGGAAAAGGAAGTAGTCCAGAAAGCTGCGGCACCTGAAAAAGAGATTCAGAAAGCCAAGGACGACAAACTTCAGAAAGCTCCGGAGGCTGAAGATAAGCTCCAAAAACAGGACGAGGAGAAACTTCAGCGCAAGGAGGCCGGTGGCGCGGGCGCGGCTTCGTCGAGCGTGCAGTCGGCGATCACTGGTAAGATGACCGGCGGGCAGCCAATGTCGAGCGAGGTGCGCGGTTTTATGGAGCCACGCTTCAATGCCGACTTCAGCAACGTGCGCATCCACAACGACCCGGAGGCGGCCAGCCTGAACAACCAGCTCAGCGCGCGCGCCTTCACCCACAAGAACCACATCTTTTTCTCACGCGACCAGTACCAGCCCGGCACGAGCGGCGGCAAGCACCTGCTGGCGCACGAACTGACCCACACCATCCAGCAGGGCCACGCCGTGCAGCGCGCTCCGCAGGTTTCGACCACCTCGACGCCCCCGCCGGTGCAGCGCCTCGGCATTCAGGACGCGCTCGACTACTTTGCCGACAAGGCGGCCAACATCCCCGGCTTCACGATGCTAACAGTCATCATCGGTTTCAACCCGATCAACCAACGCAGCGTAGACCGCAGCGCCGCGAACATTCTACGCGCGATGGTTGAAATGGTGCCGGGCGGCCACATGATCTCGCAGGCGCTCGACAACCACGGCATTTTCAACCGCGTCGGAACCTGGGCCGAGCAACAGTTCGCCACGCTCGGAGACATCGGCAGCGACATTGTCAGCGGCCTGAGGCGCTTCATCGACTCCCTGAGCTGGACGGACATCTTCGACCTCGGCGGCGTGTGGGATCGCGCCAAGTCGATCTTCACCTCACCGATCAGGCGCCTGATCTCGTTCGCCACAAGCCTCGTGAGCCAGATTCTCGGCTTCATCCGGGAGGCGATTCTCAGACCGCTGGCCGCGCTGGCGGAGGGCACGCGAGGGTACGACCTGCTCAAAGCGCTGCTCGGGCAGGATCCCATCACCGGCGAGGCGGTACCGAGGACGCCCGACGTGCTCATCGGCGGCTTCATGAAGCTGATCGGCCAGGAGGAAATCTGGGAGAATATCAAGAAAGGCAACGCCATCGCCAAAGCATGGGCGTGGTTCCAGGGCACGCTGGCGGGGCTGCTCGGCTTGGCGCGGTCGATTCCGCAGAAGATCATCCAGACGCTCGCCTCGCTGACGATCATGGACCTCGTGACGGTGGTCGGCGCGTTCCGCAAGATCGGCAGCGCGTTCCTCGGCATCGCCGGAGAGTTCGGAAGCTGGGCGCTCGGCCAGGTGATCAGCCTGCTGGAAATTCTCTTCTCGGTGGTCGCGCCGGGCGTGATGCCCTACCTCAAGAAAGCGCAAGCAGCCTTCACGACGATTCTCAAAAACCCGATCGGCTTCGTAGGCAATCTGGTGCGGGCCGCCAAACTCGGCTTCCAGCGCTTCGCGGGCAACATCGTCACGCACCTCAAAACCGCACTCATCAAGTGGCTGGTCGGGCCGCTCGCCGAGGCTGGGGTGTACATTCCGAAGTCGTTCAGTTTGACGGAGATCGTCAAGCTGGTGCTCTCGGTGCTGGGGCTGACGTGGCAGAACATCCGCGCGAAGCTGGTGAAGATCATCCCCGAGCCGGTGCTGGTCGGGCTTGAGAAAACGGCGGGTATACTCGTGACGCTCGTCAAGGATGGCCCGGCGGCAGCGTGGGAGCAGATCAAGACGGAGCTGAGCGAGCTGAAGGATCAGCTCATCGCGCAGGTCACGCAGATGGTTTCGGTTGAAATTGTCAAGGCGGCGGTGATGAAGCTGGTGAGCATGATCAACCCGGCAGGCGCGGTAATCCAGGCGATCATCGCGATCTACAACACAATCAGCTTCTTCATCGAAAAAGCGAGTCAGATCGCGGCGGTCGTCGGCTCATTCATCAACTCGATCGCCGCCATCGCCGCCGGACAGGTCGATGCCGCCGCCGGCAAAGTGGAACAAACGCTGGCCAACACGCTGACGCTGGTTATCTCGTTCCTGGCCAAATTCGTCGGTCTCGGCGGCATACCGGCAAAACTCGTCGGCATTGTTTGGAAAATCCGCAAACCCATCGACAAGGGGTTGGACAAAATCGTGGCATGGCTGGGCAAGATGCTCGGCAAGCTCAAAGCGGCAGTCACGGAGTGGTGGAAATCGAGAAAACCCTTTACGACCAGAAAGGGCGAGCGGCATGAGGTATACTACTCCGGATCGGACAACAAGGCTATTCCGATGGTTGCCAGCAATGACCCGAAACCGATAGCGAACAAGCTCGACGAGTTTACGGGCAAGCTCGATTCACTACCGGCGGATAAAAAAGGGCATGCATCGACGCTCATTGCATCGACCCGAAAGACCCTGCAAAGCAATCCGGGCGATTCGTCGATTGTCGCCTCTATGCAAACCCTGTTCGAACTCTTCGAGGGAGACCAGACCGGCCAGCCCAAGAAAGCTGAATACACGCCAATGTCAGGCACCCTTCCGGGAGACTCGACGGTTGTCGGCAAGGCGATGAAGATCGACTGGCTCAGCACCGATTTCATCGCCTCGCATCCGGGCAGCGTACCCGGCAGCGGGCAGGACGCACTCATGAGCAAGCTTGTTGTTGACAAGAAAAATCGGAGCGCCTTCAAATACATTCGAGGCCATCTGCTCAACGAAAACCTCGGTGGCGAAGGGAAACCGGAAAACCTGTTCCCGATTACGGCAAATGCCAACAGCCAACACTTGCATTCGACCGAAAAGGAGATAAAAAACTGGGTTGGCACGCCGGGAACTCAAAATCAGGGGCCAAAACAGTATGCATTCTATGAAGTCAAAGTTGACTATAAAGACAGCGACGTTCAGCTTGCAAACAGCGATATTTCACTGAACAAGGTCGATTCCACCCTGCACACCAGAGTCTTGCTGAAGGATGAAACCGGAGCGGTCAAGAAAAGCTTCATGACATCGATCATGTCACGATACGAGCATAAAGAAAAAGCAGAACGGTTCGATCTCAAGCAATAAATGAAGTTATCGGCATCAATGAACAATCAGGACTCCAGCCTTTTGCCTGCAATAGACTGGCTCGAAACCATTATCGATGCACGCTTTGCGCAGCATTTTAAAGGAAGTGGCGATAGAGGCATTCCCCGTCTCCAGCTCTCGACAACCAACCTCTGGCTTGCGGAGTTCATGCGTTCTCATGAGCCTGATGCTGAAGAATTCGCCCTCCTCATGCTCGCCCTCGTCCCCCATCTTCAGCCCGACTTCTTCGGCAAAATCATCACTGAATACCTCCCCGACGGTGGCGATTTTCCTGAGTTTGGCGGCGTTCGGGGGGTGAACCATCGCGGGTTACTACCGACCGGCGAAACGGCGCAATTCGTCATTGGGGGGAACGACCTCGAAAAGCGGCTCGATGTGCAGCGTCTGCTCGGCGCGGATCACTGGTTCTCGAAAGAGCACATTCTGTGGCTCGAACCGCTACCTGAGGGCGAGCCGGTGATGAGTGGGCGGCTGACGCTGAATCCGGAGGTGGTCGAACAGCTCACGCTCGGCACGGCGAGCAAACCGCGCTTCAGCATGGACTTCCCTGCCGAGTATATCGAAACCGGCATGACGTGGAGCGACCTCGTGCTGCCCACGACCACGCTCCAGCAGATTCGCGAAATCGAAAACTGGATCACGCACAACGATACGCTACTGCACGACTGGGGCATGAAAAAGCGCGTCAAACCGGGCTATCGCGCGCTCTTCTATGGCCCGCCCGGCACCGGCAAAACGCTCACGGCGACGCTGCTCGGCAAACAGACCGGCAAGGATGTGTTCCGCATCGACCTGTCGCGCATCATCTCGAAGTACATCGGCGAGACCGAAAAAAACCTCTCACGCCTGTTCGACAAGGCCGAGAACAAAAACTGGATCCTCTTTTTCGACGAAGCCGACGCGCTCTTCGGCAAGCGCACCGACATCCGCGACGCGCACGACAAATACGCCAACCAGGAGACCGCTTACCTGTTGCAGCGCATCGAGAGCCACAACGGTCTCATCATCCTCGCCTCGAACCGGCGCGGCAACCTCGACGAAGCCTTTTCGCGGCGCTTCCAGAGCATCATCCACTTCCCGATGCCCAAGCCCGAAGAGCGCCACGCCCTCTGGCTGAACACCCTGCCGGAGCGGATGATGACCGACGCCGAGATCGACTGGCGAGCCATCGCCTCGCGCTACGAGTTGAGCGGCGCAAGCATCCTGAACATCGTGCACTACTGCGCCATCGAGTCGCTGGCCAACCCGGCCAGCCCCCTCGACAACAAACGCCTCGAAAAAGCGATCATGCGCGAATTCATCAAAGAGGGCAAAGTAGTATAATCCCGAAAAAACCGATTTTATCTCTTAACCCAAAAGTTCCAATCGTCCCACAAGTCCCACTCTGCCAAACTCACCCAACCATGAAACGAGTCGGCACCAGCATCATTCTCAGAAACACCCGCAACGAAGTGCTGCTCTTCCTGCGCGACGACAAACCGGAGATTCCCTACCCGAACCACTGGGACCTGCCCGGGGGGCACGTAGAGAAAGGCGAAACGCCCGAAGCGTGCATCGCACGGGAGATGATGGAGGAGATCGAAACCGACGTTTCCGCCTGCCGCCGCCACGGGATTTACGACTTCCCCGACCGGATCGAGTATCTTTTCATTCTGGATTTCGACGCCGACGCAAAAAACATCCCGCTGCACGAAGGCCAGCGGCTGCGATGGTTTTCCGAGGAGAAGATTCCATGGAAAAAGATTGCGTATGGCTTCGACCTCGTACTCCAGGACTTTTTTGCCGGACGGCAGCGCTGGGACCGTGGCGGTGAATTTCAGGACTAAACTTCGCGCGAGGTGATGAGGCAGGTGTACTCGCCACTCCCCTGCTGCTGATCGATATGGTTATGCAGCGCCTGAAGCAACTCGTCGATCTCCGAGAGCAGGTTACGATGGTTGAACGCCAGCGACACAAGAAAGAGCGGAAAAGAGATATGCTCCCGCCGAAGCTTGCGAAGCACATTGCCCATGGCGAGGGTCATCGTCGGGAAAACGTGTCGCTTTGCCGGCAACTGTTCTCGATGCACGAAATTCCTGTCAGCCGCCGTCAGGTAGCGACACGAAAACACGAAATCCCCATTCTCCCGCCACTCGATGTGAATGCTCGATGGCTTAAACTTGTTGCATGAATCCATAGCAAATCCGGATAGTTATCCCGCCTGTACAGATAGATAACACCCCGACAGCACCCAAGCCAGCCAAAGCATGAAACATTACGGTGAACTTGTAAACAGCAACCGCGCCTGCCCAGCCTCTTCGGCATCGGCCATTTACCTCTCCGATTGTGAGTTTTTATTTCACGTAGAAACGGACTAACGATTTGCGAAAGTCCTTCAGAATTATGTAGTTAGGTACACGTTCAATAGCGAACGCACTTTCTTCAACGCAGTCATGAAAACAGAATGCAGGCACTGAGACTGACCGGAAAGGAACAGTTCGAACTGGTTGAACAAGAGCTACCGGTTCCTGAGGATCATGAGATTGCCGTGCGGGTTGCGGCAACGGCGATTTGCCGGACTGATGCGAAGATGTGGCGATCCGGACATCGCGACCTGGTGATGCCGAGAGTGCTGGGACATGAGGTGTGCGGAACCATCGACGAGGCTCCCGGACGGCTGTTTGCGGTGTGGCCGGGCAGCGCCTGCGGTTCGTGCAGCGCCTGCCGGAGCGGGCGGGAGAATCTCTGCCCGGAGATGCAGATCACCGGGTTTCATCGCGATGGAGGGTTCGCCGAACGGCTCATCGCGCCACGTTCGAGTCTGGTCGAAGTGCCGAAAGGAATCGACGCATCGCTGGCCACGCTTGCCGAACCACTCGCCTGCGCGATCCACGGAGTAAAGCAGATTTCCGTGCGCCGCGCCGACCGGGTGCTGATCTACGGCGCAGGCACGCTCGGCATCCTGCTTGCCGTTGCGGCGATCAACCGTGGAGCAAGCGTATTGATGACCGATCCTGATGCGGAGAAGCTTGCAAAAAGCGCTGCATTCAGAAGCCGATATGCCATCGAAACCGACGAGGAAAACGCTGATCGTCTGTTCGATATTGTCTTCAACGCAACGTCGTCAGCCGAAGCCTTTGAATCGGGCATTCGCCATCTCGAAGCAGGCGGAAGGTTCTGCCACTTCAGCGGCCTCGGTAGCGCGCCGGTACATCCGGGCACGATCTTCAGCGAACTGCACTACCGCGAACTCGAACTGGCCGGTTCCTACGGCTGCACGAGGCCGGACATGCGCGACGCCCTGCGGCTGCTCGCCCGCTACGGCCACGACCTCGGTTTCCTCATCGAACGCACGATCCGCCTCGAAGATGCGCCTTCAGCCATGGAAACCATACTCGCCGGCAAAGACTTCAGGCAAGTCATAGAGTTCAAATGAAGAAACAGCACCTCAAGTCTTAACCCTACAGGACAGTCTTATTAGACCCATACCTCCTATTCATTAAAAACCACCACCAATGCCAAACGAACAGGAACTTCGCGCTTTCGGCAAATTGATTTCAGCCATTGCTTCGGGGCACCTCATGAGCCGCGAAGAGTCTTATGAAGCTTATCGTCAGGTCATTCTCAACACCCAGCCGGAACTTCAACAGGGAGCCTTCCTTGCGGCGCACCTGATGAGAAAGCCGACAACCGAAGAGCTTTCTGGCGCCTGGGATGCGCTCGACCGGCACGACACGGCAAAGATCGACGTTGATCTCGACGGGCCGGTCTGCGACATCGTCGGCACAGGATCAGACCGGCTCAAGACGCTGAACTGCTCCAGCCCGGCGGCCCTCATTGCGGCTGCCTGCGGCCTTCCGATAGCCAAGAAGGGGGCGCGGCTTGTCACCGGCGTGTCGGGCGCTTCGGATATCTTCGAGTCGCTCGGTATCGACCTCGATCATCCGTTGGAACGGGCGGCGCTGAGCCTGCAAAACACCGGCATTTGCTACCTGCCCGGCGAAGCATTCCTGAAATCGGGCTGGGCGCGACTGATCGGCTCCATGCGCTTCACCTCGGCCTTCAACATCCTCGGCCCGCTCACCCGCCCCTGCACGCAGAACAACTGCGCAGTCATCGGCGCGTACGCTCCGGAGGTCTCAGAGCAGATGATCGACATCCTCGCTGAAATCGGTATGTCCGCCGCGCTCTCCCCCTACGGTCTGGCAGAAGGGTTCTGCCCATCGCTCGGCATGGATGAGTTCTCCCTCTGCGGCCCGACAAAGGTGATTGAGCTGCGCAACGGCCAGATCGACAGCTACGAGGTGACGCCGGAAGATTTCGGCATGAAGACTGCCCCTTTCGAGAAAATCGCAAGCATGAAAAACGCCCAAGAGAACGCCACCGTGGTCATGGAGGTGCTCCAATGCAAGCGCGGTGGCGCAGCGGCAGAGTTCTTCTGCATGAACGCCGCCGCGGCGCTCTATATCGCAGATATGGCCACGAGCTACCGTGAAGGCGCCGACATGGCGCAGGAGGCCCTTGAATCGGGTGCGGCATGGGAAAAGCTCGAAGCTATGCTCGAATATCAAGGAACCGGCACCGTCACGGAATGCATCTGACCATTCCGTGCTGAAACCGGAGAAACGAAAAATCCGGGTGACATGAGTGCTCAAACTTCTGTCACCCGACACTGCCGTGCTTCCAGACGGCAACAGAAGATTTCGATGAAAAAAATCCGTTTTGCTCTCAATTCATCCGAATAGTTGAGCATACAATGAAATAAGGCTGCCTCTTTTTTCGTGACAGCTTTTTTTACACCGATACTTTTGTTGCAGGATACTCAAACCTGCTTGAGATTCATCGTCGGCTTTTTGAAGAGCGCGAAAAGCAGCCACTGGTGGGCGAAAAGCATCAGCTCGGACTCGTCGCTCTTGATGATTTCGAGGCGCTCTTCCTCGATGTCAAACACCTCAAGAAAGCGGCTCTCGAAGACAAAATCCCGGAAGGCATCGAGATCGTAGCTGGCCATGAAAAACATCTTGAGGCTCTTCTCGTCCGGTTCAAGCTCCGGACTGTAGAGCTTCTTGTTGAGGATCACCTCCATCCAGACGCGATTCTTGTCGTCATACTCGTCAATCCCCTGATTCTTGCGCCACTCACCGACCGTCCATTCGCGCTCCTCTTCAAACCCCTTGCAGTGATCTTCCTTGATGAGAAAATAGAAGTCATCTCCAGCCTCTTCGTTTTTGTAGATGCCGAAGCCAAGCGGGTAGTAGCGACACGCCACCGGACGGTCGCCATAGACCGTGCAGCCTTCGGCGGCAACGAAGCGACACTTGCCCGCTTCGCCAAGCTTGAGCTTCAGAAATGGCAGCTTCGACTCCTTCTGGATCACCGGCTCGGTATATTCCGAGATGAACTCCGCCGACGACAGACCGAGGCGGTTTTTCATCCGCAGAATATCGTAAGGCGTGAGCACAATGTCGAGATTGCTGCAACAGGTGTTGAAGCATGACAGGCCGCTGTGACAGTTGAACCTGAACTTACTGTCGCTGGTGAGGCGGGTCTCTGCGTTGAGTTCTATGCCGAGTTTGTCGAGAATGTTCTCCATCATCATATTGGTTTGGTCTGCCGCCCTCCCGTCCGGGAACCGGGAAAAACAGCGGAATGTTAGTCATATTCGGTTGCAGAAACTCTCTGGATAGGTTATCATGATTGCATTCCCGGAAAGGGAACAACGTTCCCGCTCCTTTGGAAAGTCCCGCCAGGGTCGATGAACTTACCCAAATTTCGATTCAATCAGAAATACCATGAAGATAACGGAAGCTCCCGAGTGCCCCCATTGCGGCGCGAAAATGAAAAAATGCGAACCGCCGCCGATCAACTATGGCGATGGCCTGGGTTGGTGCACGCCCTACATGTACGTTTGCTTCAACGACGAGTGCAAGCTCTATGTCAACGGCTGGGCCAACCTGAAGAACAACTACAACAAAACCGCCTCCTACCGCTGCATGTGCTATCCCGACAACGGCGTGTTTGACGCCATGTGCGTCTTCAGCCCCGACGGCCTGAAGGGTCAGATCATCGAAGAGTAAGCCTGCCACCCAAAGCCCTCAAACAAACGGGGTCGCCTGTTCAACATGGCGACCCCGTTGCGTTTAATCTTCTTCGCGCGGATAACCTCCGCATCACTCATCACATCTCGACGTCGCGCTTCAGCATCTTCGTGTAAGTGATCGCCGCCGTACGGTAAACGAAGTGCGCGAGCTTGGAATACGGCAGGTACACGATGATGTAGAACACCAGCACGAGATGGATAAAGTAGGTGCCATAGGCCAGCGCTGCCGGGAAGTTCGTGACGCGCATCACCTGGGCGAGGAATCCGCTCACGCCGACCAGCAGCACGATACCGGCAAAGAGCCAGTCGAACGAAGAGGTGGTGGTTTCAACGCTCCGCTCCTTGAGGCGGTTCATAATAACCAGCGTTCCTCCTGCGAGCAGCATGAGAGCGCTGGCGTTGGCGAAGAGCTTGAAGATGATTTTGTAAGCCCAGGCCAGAGCTGCAGAACCGCCGAAAATCGCGAGCGCCTGCTCGTCAACCGCGTATGGCAGCTCCCAGTGCAGAATGTAGAGGTTGAACACCGCCCATCCGGTGGTAATCGCCAAGCCGATAAAGCCGTAAAACACCAGCACGTGCGAGACCGAGCGATCCTTGTTCTCGTCGCACTTCCTGAACTTCGAGTGCGTCATGATCTCCTTGAGCGTCTCGATGAGGCTCGGCATGAACTCTGCCTTCGGCTGCATACCGGAAGCCTCGGTCATATTCTTCCAGAAGCGGGACATGCTGACGGCGAACATGCCGACGGCAAGCGCGGAAAGGGGTACAAAAACGCCATCGATGACTGAAACCGGCACAAACTTCGAGAAGACCACCGGGCCTTCGGGAATGTGCAGGTGACCCGTCACGCCGAGAATGACCAGGAACAGCACGACCGGAATGAGCAGCGCCTGCCAGATGTTGTTCGGGTCGCCGACGATCTTGCCCATGAACTTCGGGAAGGCGTTTTCCTGAATGACGGCTTTCCTCAGAATCGAGAGCACGTCGCCCGGCTTCGCGCCGCGCGGACAGTATTTTGAGCAGTCATTGCAGTTGTGGCAGAGCCAGATATCGGAGCTTTTGAGCAGCTCGTCCTTAAGACCCCATTGCGCCATGAGCATCTCCTTTCGCGGAAAGGGTTTGTCGTCAGGAGCCAGCGGGCACACCACGGAGCAGGTCGCGCATTGATAGCACTTTTTCAATGTATCGGCACCGGCCTTTTGCAGCTCCCTGACGAACTTGACGTCCGGTGTGAATACAGTTTCTTGAGCCATAGAGAACCTCCAGAGTTAACAGCAGTATAAACCCGGACAGCAGAACCCGCGTATCAAGCCGAAATTATAATCCGGAGTACGCGACGACCTGCCGCCCGCAGTGATTGATTTAGAATCCCTTGTACGGATTGTCACCGATATCTTCGATCTTCTTCGAGAACTCCTCAAGGATGCCCGGGAGCTTGTCCCACTCATTGATGGCGAGCTGCACCTGCTCGACGCGTTCGGCTTCGAGCATGAGCCTGTCGAGCGTCTCCTGAACCTTGCCGAGGCGTTCGTTGGCCATCTGACTGCCCTTGACGTAGTGACACTGATAGTCGTCGCCATATTTGCAGCCGAGCAGCAGGATGCCGTCCACGCCGCGAGAGAGCGCATCTGCGATCCACACGAGGTTGAGGCCGCCCAGACAGCGCAGCGGAATAAACCGGAAATTGGTATTCATGCCGATCCTGTTCAGACCCACCATGTCGAAGGCCGGATAGGCATCATTCTCGCAGACAAAACCGATAACAAAGGTTCCCTCATCGGGCACCTCGATCGACTTGATCATCGCAGAAATCATATCGACGCTGTAATCCCTGAACGAGATGACCCTCTGCGGACACGCGCCCATGCAGACGCCGCAGCGGCGGCAGCGGGACGGAAAATCGAGCGGCGTGCCGTCAGCCTTTTCATTGTACGCGCCGAACGGACATTCGACCGTGCAGCGGCGGCACTGGGTGCAACTTTCGAAACGAATTTCGGGATAGGTTCTGTCCCAGGTTCTCGGATGCACCGCGCGGCCTTGGGCCGTCAGCTCCATGCACTGAATCGCCTTGAGCGCCGCGCCGGTGGCATCAGCCGTTGCCTGCACGGCATCCATCGGATGGCGCACCGCGCCGGCGGAGTAGATACCCGTTCTGCGCGTTTCGTAAGGGAAACAGATAAAGTGGGAATCAGGGAAACCCCATTTCAGATGAGGCATTTCAGGACCCTGGCGATACTTGAGATTCAGGATGAGGCTCTCCGGTTCGAGCGCTTCGATCACGCCGTCCGAGGTCTCTTTCTGAACCATCTTGCCAACATACTCGGGCGTCAGGTTATTGACTGACATTCCGTCGGGCACCATGTTTGACACCATGCCGGTGGCGAGCACGAGCATGTCGGCCTTGACCTTCATCTTTCTGCCGAGCAGCTGGTTATCGATTTCAACGACGAGGCTGCCGTCGGACTCCTCTTTAAGTCCGAGGATCTCGCCCTTGGTGAGAAAGATGCCTTCGTCGTCCTGCGCGCTTTTGTAGAAATTCTCGTACAGGCCGGTGGTTCGCATGTCCTTGTAAACAATGAAGGCCCCGGCATCGGGATCCGATTCACGCACATACTTGGCCTGTTTGAGGGAAACGTTGCAGCAGACGGTCGAACAGTAAGGCACGTGATCCTTGTCACGCTGACCGGCGCACTGGAGGAAAACGACATTCTTGGCCGGTTTTCCATCCGAAGGGCGCGTCACCTTGCCGCCGGTTTTCGAAACGTTCTGCTCGAATTCGAGGTTGGTCACGACGTTGCGGTGCTTGCCGTAGCCGAGATGACCGAGTTTGCTGGCGTCGTAGGGCTTCCAGCCGGCGGCCAGCACGATAGCTCCCGCAGGGAAGGTTTCGGTCGCGCCGTTCCTGTCGATCGTCACCGTGTACTCACCGGGACCGCCCTCGATGGATGCGATGGTCGTTCCGGTATGCACGGTGATGTTGCCATCCTTTTTGACCGCCTCGATCTTGTTGCCGATGGCCGGTTGTTCGATTTCAGCGAACGGCGGCTTTGTCGGAAACACGCGGTGCATCTTCTTCGCCCAGCCGCCAAGCTCCTGGGCTTTTTCGACAAGCACCACCTTGTAGCCGGTCTGCGAGGCTTCAAGCGCCGCAGTCAAACCGGTCACACCACCGCCCACGACCAGTACGGTGCGGTTCACGTCGGCGATCTTGGGTATCGGAACTTCAGATTTCTGCACCCTGGTAATGCCCATCCTCAGGTAGTCGGCAGCCATCATCTGGGTGCCCTCTTTGGCGTCATCGCCTTTCGGAGCCGTCCAGACCACCTGCTCGCGCAGGTTGACCCGCTCAGTCACATAGGTAAGCGGGTCAAAATTGAATACATCGTTGTTCACCCTCTGCGAACACGCGGCAATGACGATCTTGTTGACCTCTCCGTTGTTGAGGTCATCCTTGATCACCTGAACGCCTTCGTTGCTGCACAGGTTGGGATGCTGTTTGCAGACGGGAACCTTGAACTCTTTTTTGGCTACCGCTTCAAGCTCATCCACATTCAACGCCTCCCCGATGCCGCAGTCGGTACAGAGGTATACGCCTATTTTTTTATCATCAGCCATAGTTTAACTCCTCACGAGACTTTGAATGCTTTTCAATGCCATTCCGGTCGCATCCTGAATGGATGTGGTCACATCGGACGGCCTCTTGGCCACGCCGGTCGAGTAGATTCCGGCAGCTGTTCCGCCATTGATGAAGCCGTTCTCCTCGAAACTCAGCATGGAGCTGGTCTTGACACAGGGCTCCATACCGGTGGCAAGCACAGCCATGTCGGCGTGCTCATGGCTCTTTCCGCCGCCCTCGACATCCTCAAATTCGAGAATGACACCGCCAGTGGCGTTGTCTTCCTCAATCTTGGCGACCTTGCCTTTAACCAGCTTCACGTTCGCGTCAGCCTCAACCTTGTTGAGGAACTCTTCGTACTTGCCGGGTGCGCGCAAATCGATGTAGGCCACGACAACCTGTGAATCCGGAATGCGTTCGCGGACGTATGTGGCCTGCTTGAGCGACGCCATGCAGCAGATCGACGAGCAGTAGTTGAGGTGATTCTCGTCCCTCGATCCGGCGCACTGCACGAAGACCACCTTCTTGACCTCCTTGTTGTCCGAAGGTCTCAGGAGCTTTCCGCCCGTCGGTCCGTTCGGTGCGGCAAGACGCTCCATCATCATGTTGGTAATGACGTTCTTGACTCGTCCGAAACCAAGATTGTCCATCCGGGTCGCATCGTAAGGATTCCAGCCGGTAGCGTACACGATGCTGCCAACCTTCATCTCGATGGTCTGCGGTTTCATATTCAGATCAATGGCGTTGTATTTGCACGCCTTGACGCACTTGTCGCAGTTGTCCTTGCAAGCGCTTCTATCTATCACATATCTCATGGGATAGGACAGCACATGCGGCAGATAGGCCGCTTTTGTCTTGTCCATCCCGAAATTGAATTCGTTCGGCTTTTCCACAGGGCATGCCTCCGCGCAGGCATTGCAGGCCGTGCACTTTTCGTTCACGAACCTCGGGCTGACCTTGAGCCTGACGCTGTAATTTCCTTCCTGACCGCTCACCGACTCGACTTCGGTCATGGTGTAGACGGTGATTTTCGGATTGGGTTTGATGCGCCTGAAGTTCATCTCCAGTCCGCAATACGGGGGGCACAGTTTGGGGAAATACTTGTTGAGCTGTGAAACCCGGCCACCAAGGTAGGGGTTCTTCTCGACAAGCACGGTATTGTAGCCGACCTCAGCAGCCTCGACCGCCGTGGTTATTCCGCTAATGCCGCCGCCGACAACTAAAATGGTTTCAACTGACATGATTTTTCTCTGCGGATAAACTCTCAAAAATCAACATTCCTGAAAACAGGGAACAACGCAGTATGCAACTTGCAAAATCCGGATGCCGATAAAGCAATCCCCGAGGTGATACCTCGGGGATATGCCTGAACGGTAAGCGGATCAGTCCGGAACGACCTGGACGTAGTCCCTCTTCGAGAGAGTCCACTCCTTGCTGTCCCTATCGTACTTCGAGATGGTGAAGCACTTCCAGTTCTCGTCATCGACGTAGAAGTGGTCAGCCCTGAAGTAGTAACCGGGATAGCGGCTGTCCTCACGGAAGAGGATGTGACGTGCATGGGCTTCGCCCGCCATCAAACGATGGTAGTTCTCCCATGCGCGCATCAGCTCGTGCAGATCACTGGCAGCCATCTTCTCGGCGTCCTCCTTGAGAAGCGACAGGTGCTCAAGACCCTTTTCGAGCATGGTTTTGCTGGTGGTGTACCAGGTGGACACACCGGCGACATACTCGTCCATGATCTTCTGGAGACGGGCCTGGAACATTTTCGGCCTGATGTAGTTCGGGTTGACCGACGGATCGGTGCTGTAATCCTTGTTCTTGGCGAAGGTCTCCATCGGAGCGTAGATCTCGGCGATCACTTCGTCAACATCGCGGCCAAGTTCCGGCTTGTAGTCAGCGTGATCGAGGCAGTAGGCGGTCATGCTCTTACCGGCGATACGGCCTTCTGCGTGTGAACCGGAGGAGAACTTGTGACCCGATGCGCCGACGCCGTCACCTGCGGTGAACAGACCATCGACGGTGGTCATCCTGTTGTAGCCCCAGCTCCATTCCGCCGGGACACCCTTGATGTCGCCAGGGCCGCTGACCCAGATACCGGCGCAACCGGCATGCGAGCCGAGCAGGTAGGGTTCGGTTGGCATAAGCTCGGAAGGAGTCTTCTCAGGCTCGATGTTGTTACCGGCCCAGACAACAGCCTGACCGATGCACATGTCGAGGAAGTCTTCCCATGCCTCGGCTTCGAGGTGCTTGATCTGCTTGGGGGTCATGGTTTCGGCAAGCGCGGCCATCGCTTCGTGAGTCCTCATGAGGATCGGGCCTTTGCCGGCCTTCATGTCGATCATCATCATGTGGTTCCTCATGGCGGTGGTCAGCTTGTGCGGATCCTCGGCGTACTTGCCGAAATCCTTGTTGGCTGCCGCGAGGTTGGTGGCACAGTAGTCCTCGCCAAGCGAGTTGGTGGCTTTACACTTGAAGAACAGGAACCATGCACCGACCGGGCCGTAGCCGTCCTTGAAGCGGGCGGGCACGAAACGGTTCTCCATGAGCACCAGTTCGCAACCGGCCTGTGCGGCGAGTGCGTAGGTGGTGCCGGCGTTCCAGACCGGGTACCATGCGCGCCCCTGACCTTCAGCGGTCGAGCGCGGACGGTAGACGTTCACGGCGCCGCCGCAGGCAAGCAGCATGGTTTTGGCGGTGAAGACGTACGCCTTGTGCTCACGGACGCTGAAGCCGATAGCGCCAGCGACCTTGCCAGGATTGTTCTTGTCGTGGATAAGTTCACTGACGAAGACGCGCTCGAACAGGTTCTGCTCAACGCCGGTCTCCTTGCGGTTGTATTCGAGGGCTTTCTTGGCGGCCTCGGCAACGATGACCTTGTAGGATTCGCCGTTGATCATGATCTGCCAGCGACCGGAACGGACCGGTTTGCCACCTTCGGTGAGTTTCGGAGCCGGTTTCGCGCCGTCCATGGTCGAACCATCCTCGTCGCGCTTCCAGACCGGAAGACCCCACTCTTCAAAAAGATGAACCGAGTTGTCAACGTGACGGCCAAGGTCATAAACCAGGTCCTCACGAATGATGCCCATAAGGTCGGTTCTTACGTATTTGACGTAATCGGCCGGATCGTTCTCGCCGCAGTAGGTATTGATAGCGGAAAGACCCATGGCGACAGCACCGCTTCTGTCAACGGCAGCCTTGTCAACCATCGTGATTCTCAGGCCTTTCGGGGTAGCCCACTTGGCCGCTTCATACGCCGCGCCGCAACAAGCCATGCCACCGCCGATCAGCAGAATATCCGTATCCACATAAACAACTTCGGGCTTCTGGCTAAACTTGAATTCGTTTTTTTCAACTCCCATGGATAATGCCTCCTTGAGTAATTTGTTTGTTTAGAGGGTCGGATATTCTGTCATGTTGAAGAATCCAGGCTTCTTGAGGTTCGCGTAATCCTGCTCGGGCTTGCCGGAGTACAGATCGATCGAACCTTCAGAGGTGGTCCTGATCGGGAACTTGTAGCGCTTCAGAATACCGTTCCGGAACTTGATGGTCCACATGATGGCGTCGGTACCACGAAGCGGGATAACGTTTCCGCCCAGCGGTACGAAATCGGCATATCCCCTGACCTCGATCGCCTGCTGCGGGCAGATCTTCACGCAGTTGTAGCACTCCCAGCACTGGTCGGGCTCCTGGTTCCAGGCTTTCATCCTTTCGACATCCAACTTCATCAGGTCGTTCGGACAGATGTACATGCAAGCTGTCCTCTCCTGCCCTTTGCAGCCGTCACATTTTTCTTTAATGACGAAACTTGGCATAATTTGTCCTCCTTTAACCGAAAATTTGCAGGCTGTGCCCGCGATTTACGAAGCCATTGGATATAAGCGAGATAAAAAAACAGGGTATCCCGGTTTCCCGGAAAACCATCATTTCCCGATTGCGTGGGAATGCATCTTGATGTCAACCTTCTCGGTCAGACCGGCATAGTAGCGCCTCAGAATCTCAAGCACCTCCGGACGGCTGAAGTGCTCCGGCACCTCCTCGCCTTCGGAGAGCATCTTCCTGAGCTTCGTGCCGCTCAGGTTGAGCCTGTCGGCCGGTTCATGCGGGCAGGTTTTCATCGACGCCATGGCGTCACACTTGTAGCAATAGAAGGTCCAGTCGATCTTCAGCGGCTTGGTTTCAAGCGCGTCAGCTGGAATCTGATCGAAGATATGGTGCGCATCGAAGGGGCCGTAGTAGTCGCCGACGCCGGCGTGATCACGTCCGACAATCAGATGGCTGCATCCGAAGTTCTGGCGGAAAAGCGCGTGAAGCAGCGCCTCTCTCGGGCCGGCGTAGCGCATGTCGAGCGGATAGCCCGCCTGGATGGTGGTGCCCTTGACGAAGTAGTTTTCGGTCAGGACGTTGATGCAGTCACGCCTGACATCTGCGGGAATATCGCCCGGCTTGAGTTTGCCGAGAAGCTGGTGGATGAGCACGCCGTCGCAGATTTCGACAGCGATCTTGACAAGATATTCGTGGGAGCGGTGCATGGGGTTGCGGGTCTGGAATGCGGCTACGGTGCTCCAGCCGTTCTCCTCGAACATTTTTCGGGTCTGGGCGGGGGTCATGTAGATACCCTCGAACTCGGTCGGGAAGGTGCCTTCGCTGAAGACCTTGACCGGTCCTGCGAGGTTGACGTCGCCCTGGTTCATAACCATCAGCACGCCAGGGTGCTCGGGATTGTCGGTCTTGAACACTTCACGACACTCGTGAGTCTTGTCGATGGAGTACTTCTCCTCGATCTTCATGCTGCCCATCAGCTCGCCGGTCTCGTCATCGACCAGAGCCACTTCTTCGCCGATGGCAAGGCTGTCTGCCTGCTCCTTCGAGGTCGAAAGCGTAATCGGAATCGGCCAGAAAGTGCCATCTGCCATGGTGCATGTTTCGACGCTTCCTTTCCAGTCTGCATGGCCCATGAAGCCGGTCAGCGGAGTGAAACCGCCGATCCCAAGCATGATCAAGTCACCAGTCTCCCTTGAAGAGAGCCTGACCTGTTTCATAGATTTGGCCCGCTCCTTTTCGCTGACTAACTCGTCACCGGTCAGCAAAAGCGGCTTTAAAACCTTTTCCTTGCCATGTGGATTGACTAACGCCATGGGACTCCTTTTTAATGTGAGTTATTGAGAATCGAGCAAGAGAATGTCGTGGAGCGGCTGACGCATTGCCAGAGGAGACTGCAAAAAATAAAATTCATGTTATTGAATCCTGATGTATTTACCAAACTCCTCAGCCAAAAAACGGCAGCCAGCAAGAACATTCCAGGAGAAGGGAGCTTCCGGTTGTTGAGTATGTAATTATGCAAAATAATTTCATAAACCGGAAGCGTCACGACCCTTTCCTGCCCCTTTTCTGCGCTCAGATAAAGAGCGAAATATTGGCATCCGCTGCATATTCAAGGAAAGAGGCTGCGCCGCCATAATCGACACCTTCGATGAATTCCGACTTGTCGAAGCCGAAAACCTCCATCGTCATCTGGCAGGCGATGAACTTGACTCCCGCCTCGATACACATTTCGCGAAGCTGTTCAACGGTGGCAACCCCCTTCTTCTTGAAGGTCTCCTTCATCAGCATGGTCGCCATCGTATCGAATCCGGGAATGTTACCAGAAATAAGGTTAGGAATCGGCCAGTTGATCGCCTGGAACTCCTTGCTACCGAAAGGCATGTGCATCGGCATGGCCGGATTGCCGACCGGCGTCACCTTGGCATCGATCTCCTTTTTGAGCAGAGGCAGGCCGTAGAAGGTGAAAAACACCACCGCTTCCATATCCATGGCGGCGGCGGTCGAAGCGAGAATGAAGGGCGGGTAGGCCCAGTCAAGGGTTCCCTTGGATGCGATAATCGCAAGTTTTTTGGTGTCGGACATAGACGATGAATTTTCTGGTTTATCGTTTTGAGAATTTTTCACTCGTACCGGCTGCTGCCTTTTGGCCAGTCAGTGACCGGAGGTAAGCTTGCCACTGGCCGCAACAAGCAACACGAACACCTGCAGGATAGTTATCAGGAGGTAAATGCGATTTTTCTCCTTGAAAAAAGCTATGGTGGCCGTAGCAAGGCACACCATGGTGGCCATGGAAAGAAAAACTACCGATGCATAACTGATGGCATCTCCATGCATGAACGTATGCACATCCTCAAAGCAACTCCAGCCGCAATGATGGTGAATCTTCATCTGCAGTTTGGTGGCATTGAGATGCCAGTTCGCCGCGACGGTTTCCACCGGTACGGTGAGCGGTAGCAACCGGAAAATGTAGAGTATAAAACCAATCGCCATCACGATGATAATCGCGTGCGATACAAATTCAAGAGTTTTCGCGTAAGCGAGCTGTACGCTGTCGGCGTAGAGCTTGCCGGGTTTGAGCTCTTTCATATTCCCATTCCTTTCATCAATGAACGAAAACCCGCGAGCGCCAGGATGGTGATGACGATCAGCCGTATGGTTCTGGTGTTGACCTTCGGCAACATTTTTGCCCCGATCTTCGAGCCGAGCATCATGCCTCCGACGGCGGGCACCGCAATGATGGGAAGCACTGCACCATTGAACATGTAAACCCAAGCTGCCGCCGACCCATTGATCGAAAGTACGAGACCACTGGTTGCCACGGCAACCTTCAGCGGAACACCCATGAGCAGGTTAAAAACCGGCACGTTGGCGAATCCGGCGCCAAGGCCGAACATCCCCCCGATGAAGCCGATGATTAAAAACAGCACCGTTGCAACCGGCGTCCTGTGCACCTGCCACGAAACCTCGTGCTGGCCAAACTCCTCAAAATAACACCCCGAAATACCAAGCATCCTGGAAAGAGCGTCAGGTTTCTTCACCTCGGGATATCCGGACTTCCCCGCCTTAAGCATGATCGCGGTGATTCCGAGAATCACGACGCCAAGCAGAAATTCAACGCTTTTGGCCGGTATTGCAAGCCCCACCAAAGCTCCGGCGATTGAACTGACCGAACCGACCAAGGCCATGGGTAAACCAAGCTTGAGATCAGCCATGCCTTTTCTGAGCAGCGGCGGTCCGGCTGAAAGTGCACCGGCAAGAGCCACAAGAAGACCTGCGCCCCTGACGTAATCAATATGAAACGGGAAAAAACCGCTGACGATAGGTACAAAAAGCACCCCGCCACCAACGCCGGCCAGCACTGCCACAATGCCAAGCAGAAAGGAGAATACGAACAATGCGAGCACCCACACCCACCAGGGCGCCGTTGTCGTTACCCCAGCCGCCTCAGCAGCAGACACCATATCGGGATTCAGAAAAAGCAACAATCCAAAAACGCCCGGAATGATCCAGTTTCTGATATTTTTTAAAACCATTAAAACAGGGTTTTATGCTTTAACGAACATAGTCGAGCCCCCTGATGCCTCTTTACGGGGAAAAAAGAAATGCAAATTACTACGAAATAAGAACAGTAATATATGATATGTCCGGCAATAACTCCCTTCAAGGCAAGGAAATACGCCAGGAAAATCATTAAACAGGAGCGAATTCTGCGCCACATGCTTCTTTTTTTCTCACAAACCTTAAAGCACAGCAACGACTTTTACTGCGTGCACATGTTCAATTTTATTTTGCCGAAATATGTGACAAACTGGATGCCCAACGAAACAGAGGCGCACGAGACGTTTTCGACAAATTACAGCCAGCTGTTGACCTGGTGCTCTTCGACCAGATCGACAAAGCCTGCATAATCGACCGTCTTTACGCCATCGGCGATAGCGGAAATACCGCGGGCATCGAGATCAGGCTTGAGTGCGTAGACCGGATTGTTCTTCTTCAGTACCGTCTGGATCAGCGCACCGAACCGGTTGCCTGCCTGTACCGCGTAAACGCCGTCCTCGATAAAGAGCACGGGATCGCCCGGCTGAAGAAACCTGACGCAGGTGGTGAAGGTGTTGTTTTCGAACGGTGATTTATTGATGGTGTGTAACATAATGCAAGTTACCGTTTCTGTGTTCGTTGCTCGTTATTCGGCCCCGGAAATCGAAGGCCGGATCAATGGTGAATGACGACATCCTGTTCGTTCATCAGGCGTCCGATCTCCGAGGAGTCCATGACTTCGACATCGACCAGCAGGTCATCCTCGGTCAAACCCCGCTCTTCGAGAGATTGCTTGTCCACGTACAGCTTCTCCACATCGTAACCATCAAGAGCCATGAAGGTTTTGGAGAATCCCTTGATGCCGATGCCGACGGGGTCCTGATCCTTTTTGAGAGCGTAAACGCCATCTCCGATGAAGGCAACGGAGAGATCCTGCTCGTAAGCCGCCATGATGAGGATCATTTCCAATCCCTCGTAGGTGTAGATCGAACCATGCGGCGCGCGGCGCATCACGTGCATGATCTTCTTGATATCCTGTTCTTCACTCATGTTCAGTCTCCGAAAGTTAAAAGTCTGTCGTTACGGATGGCGATGTCGGTCAGGGTGCCAAGGCCGGTGATTTCACCGCCTTCGATCATCACATCGTCGTTGATGCCGCGGCGCTTCGAGGCCGCGATGCAGGCAAGTATTTCGACGCCGTGCTTCTGGCTCAGCTCAGTCCAGCGAGCGGCGATGTTGCGGTCGTCCTGCGGCGGATCGCCCAGCCTGGTCGCGTTGATGACGCCGTCATTGTACAGAAAAATGGCATCGACCTTGTGCCCTTTCGCGATAGCTGCCTCGGCGAACTTGAATGCCGTGTCAGCCGCCTGATGGTTGTAAGGTCCCTCCTTCAGCAGGATTCCTATGTTCATCTTCGGTTCTTTCTTGAGAGATTAAAGAAAATCACAGTCCGTCGCCCATGCCCATCTGGATGTAACCGCAGGGGCAGACCAGAGAGCAGAGGTGGCAGCCGACGCATTTCGAGTAATCGGTGTAGACTTTTTCGCCTGCCGGGTTGTCGCGGAAGCGGGTGATGGCCTCCTGCGGGCAGAACGAGACGCACTGCTTGCAGTCGAAGCAGAACCCGCAGCTCATGCAGCGCTTCGATTCCGTGAGCGCCTGTTCGTGCGTCAAGGCTTCGAGCAGTTCGTCGTGGTTGCCTACCACCACCTCCGGCTCGATGCTCGTGCGTTTGGCCTGCGGGGTGTGCAGAAAGTAGAGCAGGTCCTGCTTGTGCGGTTTGGTGATCTCGCGGTACGGCGTCTCGGGCATCGGTTCGCCTTTCAGGAAGGCGTCGATGGCGTAGGCGGCTTTGCGGCCGTGGCCGACTGCCGTGGTGATGAGATCGACCTTCAGGGCGTCGCCGCCGCCGAAGAGTTTGTCGCGTCCGGGGATGCGGAAGTTGCGGTCAACCTTGAGCCACGGGCCGCTCGCCGCGCTGCCGAGACCCGACAGGTCGGTCGCCTGGCCGATGGCTGCAACCACCATGTCCGCTTCGATCTCGAAGGTTTCGCCATTGGGCTTGTAGCGCAGGAACGGGATCGGTGAGTTCCAGCCTTCCTCGCCTTTTTCTTTTTTGACCATCTTCGTGCAGCGCAGGCCGGTGACGCCCGACGCTCCGCCGAGCACCGCTGTCGTGCCGGTGAGGAAGTGCATCGTCGTGCCCTCTCTGTTCGCGTCGTCGAATTCGTTCTCGAAGCAGGCCATCTCTTCGCGCGGTACGCCGGAGATGATGGTGGCTTGCGAGCCGAGACGCAGCGCAAGTCTGGCGACGTCCATGGCGACGTTACCGTCGCCGATGACCACTACCTTCTTGCCAACCGGGATGTCGTCGCCCAGCACTTCGTAGCTTTTCAGAAAGTCGATGGCGTTGGTGGCACCGGGCGTGCCGTCGAAGCCGGGCACGGGCAGACCTCTTCCCTTCTGCGCACCGACGGCGATGAAGACCGCGTCGTAGTCAGCTTCGAGCTGTTCGAGGGTGATGTCTTTGCCGATGGTGACCCCCATCTTCGTCTCGACGCCGAGCTCGATGATACGGCCGATTTCGGCTTCGAGCACCTTGCGATCCACGCGGTAGCCCATGATGCCGTAGAGCACCATGCCGCCGAGCTTTTCGTTGGCGTCGTAGATGGTGACGGCGTGGCCTTTGCGGCGAAGCTGGTAGGCTGCCGACAGGCCTGCCGGGCCGCCGCCGATGATGGCAACGCGTTTGCCGGTGTCAGCGCCGGGGCCTTTGAGTTTCAGATTATGTTCGATGCCATAGTTGCCGAGCACCTGCTCGATGGCGTTGATGGCTACGCTTTCGTCGTGCACGCCGCGATTGCATTTGCTCTGGCACGGGTGCGGGCAGATGCGGCCCATCACCGCCGGGAACGGGTTGGTGTCGGTCGCCGTTTCCCAGGCCGATTTCAGCGGGTCGTCCGACGGATCGGTGCCGTTCAGATACCGGTTGATGGCCCGGATGTCTTCGCCTGCCGGGCACTCGGCGGTGCACGGCGGCGTCTGCTTGACGTAGATCGGGCATTTATGGCTGTGATCCCCGAAGGCGACGATCTTGTCGGTCCCTGTCAGTTCGCTGAAGGCAGGAAAGACATACTCTGTCGCAAAATCGAGAATCGGGTTTGATTCTGCATTCATGAGGTTGCTCCTTTGCTTTTCAGCTTAAAAACGGATGTGCGCCGACTGGTTGAAGGTGGTTCGGGCGTGACGGTAGCTGTCGATCATGTTGTCGTCGAACTTGAGGCCGGTCTCTTCGAAGAACCGTTTCCAGCCGATCCGGTTGATCCATTCGCCGATGCGCTCCCACGGACGGCCTCCGGCTTTGTAGGCCGTCAGGATGCGGCCAACCACGTCGGTCACTTCCGGCCAGCGTGGCGGGTTGTTCGGCAGGTTGTGCGCGACGAGGCTCATCGTCGAGGGCTTGCTTCGGGCGTTGCTGTTTTTGCCGCCGACCCAGACGGCGAACTTGGAGTGCTCGGGGTGGTTGATCTCCATGGCCGGGCAGGCGCCGAAGCACGCGCCGCAGCAGATGCACTTGGCTTCGTCAACCATGAGCGTCTTTTTGCCGTCGACGACCGTCGGGCGGATGGCTGCAACCGGGCAGCGGGCGACCGCTTTGGGAAGCTCGCAGGTCTTGACGAGGTGGTCGTGGTTGATGCGCGGCGGGCGGGTGTGCTTGACGACGACCGCGATGTCGGCCTGGCCGCCGCAGTTGATCGAGCAGCACGAAGTCGAAAGACGCACCTTGTTGGGCATCTGCATGTCCTTGAATTCGTTGTAAACCGTGTCCATCATCGACTTCACCACGCCCGAGGCGTCGGTGGCCGGAATGTCGCAGTGCAGCCAGCCCTGGGTGTGCGAGACCGCCGAGACGCACATGCCGGTGCCGCCGACCGGAAAGCCGAGCGATTCGAGTTCCTGGATCATCGGTTCGATGTTGCCCTCGTTCGGCGTCAGGAATTCGACGTTGTTGCGCACCGTGAAGCGAAGGAAGCCGTCGCTGTATTTGTCGGCGATGTCGCAGAGCTGGCGCACCTTGTCGACGGTGTCCTGGCGAGGCGTGCCCGCGCGGACGGTCCAGATGATGTCACCGCTCTCGGCTACGTGCTTCAAGACGCCCGGCTTCGGAATTTCATGGTATTTCCACTTGCCGTAGTTTTTCCTGACCACCGGATGCAGCGCCTCTTCGTAGGTGTGCGGACCCGACTCTATGGTCTTCCAGGTTCTTTCCTGACTGCTCATGCTCGTTCCTGTAGGTTGATGCGCACCGGCTCCTTTCGCGGGAGCCGGTACGGCTGAGTTTGTGCTGTTGTTTCGTAGCGTCTCTGGTGCTGTCCAGAAAGGCGGCTCTCAGTACTTGGCTTTGAAATACGGGTTGTCCCTCGGGCGCGAGATCTGGTTGATGTCGTACTCGATGCCGACGCCGTCGAGGAACTGTTTCAGACCCACGCGCTCAATGGTTTCGCCGATGCGCTCGTGGTCGAGGCCGGCGTCGTCCCACCAGTCGATGATCTCTTCGATCAGTTCGATGAAGGCTTCACGGTCTTCGTCCGTCTCCATCTTCATGAACGGCACGATGAGCGAGCCCATGTTGACACCGACTTTCAGCGTGTTCTTGCCGCCCATCAAAAGCGCGATGCCCTTTTCCTTGCCGGGCGAGAGCGCTTTGGACATGGCGTTGATGCAGTGCATGCAGCGCACGCAGTCGCGCGTCGAGATGTCGATGTCGCCGTCCTGCAGCCGGATCGCTTTGGTCGGGCAGTGGTTGATGACGTTGTTGACCAGAGCATCGACGCCCTTTTCGGCGATCCACGCTTTCACCTCGTCGTGGTCGATCTGGATCGCGTCACGCCACGTGCCAATGACGGCCAGGTCGGAGCGCATGATGGCGTTGGTGCAGTCGTTCGGGCAGGCGGAGAATTTGAATTTCAGCTTGTAGTTCCATTCGGGGCGGTGCACCTGCGGAGAGAAGTGTTTGAGCGCGTCGAGGTGCAGCTTGAGGTTGTCGTAGCAGGCGTTGTCGCAGCGGCCTGGCCCGATGCACGACACGCCGGTGCGCATGCCGGCGCCTGCGCCGCCGAGATCCCACCCCTTCTGGTTCAGCTCGTCGAAGCACGCCTGCACCTTGTCCTGCTCGATGCCCTGCAGCATGATGTCGCCCGTCTGACCGTGCAGGGTGATGATGCCGCTGCCGTATTTCTCCCAGATGTCGCACAGTTCGCGCAACATCGCCGTGTTGTAGTGCAGGCCCGGAGCCGGCTGGATGCGCATCGTGTGGAATTCGGCCGCTTCGGGGAACTTGTCTTTAATCATCGAGTAGCGCGTGATGATGCCGGCGCCGTAGCCGTCCACCGTGACGAGACCGCCTTTCCAGTAGCCCATCTTCGTTTTGTAGGAATATTCGAGCTGGTCCAGCACGCCACGAAGCATCGGCTTCTCTGTCCGCTCCGCAAGCTCCTTGAAGCCCGAGATGAAGCTCGGCCACGGTCCGCTTTCAAGCTGGTCGAGCATCGGCGTTTCGTTCAGGAACTTGCCGTTGACCGATGATCCGCACCCGCCGCAATGGCACGACTCGTTCACAGCGCTGTCGTTAGCACTCATGTTGCCTCCTTTGGTTCTCAGATACTTTGGTGACCGGCGCACGCTCCGGTGCGCCCGTCAATTTCGTTGTGGGTTTGCATCAAGCGCCGCGACTCAGACGCAGCCGGTCGGCTTGGGAAGGCCGGCAATCTTGCAGGCCTGCAACGCCGGGCCTTTCGGGAACATCGCGTACAGGAACTCTGAGGCCTCTTTCTTATCCATCCCCTTCTCGGTGGCTACCGCCTTGGTCAGCACCTTCACGGCTGGCGCAATCTGGTACTCCTTGTAGTAGTTCCTCAGAAACTTCACCAGATCCCAGTGCCCCTCTTCCATCGTGATATCCTCACCTTCAGCGATCTTTACCGCTACCTCTTCCGTCCAGTCATCCAGATTCACCAAATAACCGTTCTCGTCCGTCTCGACGCTCATGCCATTGACTTCAATTGCCATAATGAAGCACTCCCTTTAAAATAATTGTGGTAATTGTGATTTATGATCCTGAACCGGAGAACGCTCCTCAAGCAAGGAGACTCGATTCTGAATCAGGGCAATCGTTATTGAAAAACCAAATCGCGCTGTGTGTTGCTCGGAATAACCTTGTAGCTGTATGATTATATAGTTAATTATCAGAATTTTTCAAAGTGGCCACTGTTTTTTTCGCGCCCTGCCAAAAATTCGCATCAGGGTAACGGTAAAGATTGTTCGCAGCGTTTTTAAGCCATGAGGCATTTCCGGAAACGGAGAAATTCAAGACTCCCGAAAGGAGATCAAAAAGGGAAAGAGCCGCTTTGCGAACAGAAACCATCGGGAAAAAACAGTTTGTGAAGATCGGTATCGCTCCGTACCGGAACCGCTGACTCGGCATGACAAGACAGCCGCTGGCGTGCCTATGGCGTGAAAGCAGGTTCGAGGTCAGGAAAAATCGATAGTTCATCGCATTCGGCATGGCTGTGGTTTCAGTCTCGCCATAATGATTGATCATCATATGTCAGAACTGTTCAGAAAACCGGGATTTCAAAAAGCGATACCAAAAAACCCAGTCAGCCCCAAGATGTTCAGAAACGGCGCTCTCCACGCCTTTGGGCAAAAAAGAGAGCGCCGCGCCGCATTATTTTTTCTTGATATAGAAGGTATGCTTGCCACCCTCTTCGGTGTGCTCGACCAGATCGTTGCCGGTGCGCTTTGCCCATGACGCCATGTCGTTGACCGAACCGGGATCGGTGGCGATCATTTTGAGCACCTGACCGCTCTGCAAGCTGTCGATGGCTTTCTTGGTTTTGAGGATCGGCAAAGGGCAGTTCAGGCCTTCACAGTTCAGCTCCAGATCGCTTGCGATTCCGCTCATAAAAAACTCCTTCTTGAAATTGCTTGGAGATTGTTTTTCCTGTAACAAAAAACAGCTCGCCACTCGCATTTAATTACAATGCTACGGGGCAGCCGAAAAGTCTTTTGCTGATTTTCCGGCTATTATTGATTGCATCCGGGGTGAATTGCTGCTATCAGGTGAAAACCTTTTTCATTCAGAGACCCAATGAACGCAATAGAAATTCGGCAAAAAATAATTGAGAAATTTAAACAAATAAACTCATTCCGGTCAAAACAAAAAACACATGAAACGCAAAAAAAGCGCATATATCAAGCAAGAAACCCGTACAATAAAGCGTGGCTTCCTTTTCTACCGACGCGCAACCTTTTGCCAAAGTGACCAGCGAGCCGCCGGGCGCGGTCACGACATCCAGACCACCGAGCCGAGCACAAGCGCAGCGAGAAACACTGTCTCTGCGATCATGATCGAAACCGGCTTCCAGCCAACCTCGAACAGCGATTTCAGCGACGTTTTCATGCCGAGTGCACCAATGGCTGTAACCAGGCACCAGCGGGAGGCGTCGTTGATGAACTGAGTGGCCGGTTTCGGCACAACGCCAAGACTGTTGATTCCGACAAACAGTACAAAGAAGATGATGAATGGCGGAAGAAGCATGCGTTTTGGCGCGTTTCCATCTTTTTGTTTCTCGTATGGAAAATAAGTGAAAGAATAAACACGACCGGCACCAGCATGGATACCCTGAGCAGCTTGATAACGGTCGCCGTGTCACCGGTCTGCTCCGATACGGAATAACCGGCACCGACCACCTGCGCGACATCGTGAATCGTGCCACCGAGAAAAATACCCGCCGCCTGGTGGTCGAGCCCGAACCAGTGAGCCACGACCGGATAGGCGATCATAGCCAGCGTACTCAGCGCGGTAATGCTGATGACCGTGAAAATGGTATTGCGCTCGCTGTACTCGTCCTGGGGTAAAACGGCGGCAATAGCTAGCGCTGCGGAAGCGCCGCAGATGCCAACGCTGCCGCCGGTCAGCACGCCGAAACGTTTTCCGCGACCCATAATTTTGGAAAGCCCGATACCGAACAAAATAGTGAGCAGTACCGAGAAAAAAACCATCGCAACCGGCTTAACGCCAAGCGACTGGATCTGGCCGAGGGTGATGCGCATACCAAGCAGTGCCACGCCGATTCGAAGCACCGTGGTGGAAGCGAACTGGATGCCGACCAGCGCCCGGCCCTCGTCTTCGGAGAGAAAGCGAAATGCCATGCCGATGAGCAGCGCGAAGAGCATCGTCGGCGCACCGTAGTGATCAGAGAGAAAGGTGGCCGCAGCGGCAACGGTTATCGATGCCAGAACGCCGGGAAAGTATTTGTCAAACCTGATTTTGGCCGCCTGAACCTGGCCATGGAATCCGTATTTTTCAGCCTCGTGAATCTGTTCTTCGGTTGGGATTTCCGTATCGACATGTTTCAACGATTTATCGGTGACCTCGTCGTCATGGACGTGCTTCTTGCTCTTCATCAGGCTCCTCCTTTAATGTCAATGTGTGTTACTGATGCCCGGAATGCTGAGTCCAGGTACTCTTCGATGAAAACAATCGTGAGATTGCGGAATAAAATAAGAAAAGAACGCTCGAAGGCAAGCAGAAAAATCACTATATGACCATGCAGTGATATAAATTCACCGGAGTCTTTCAGGAAGCTGTCTTGGGGCGCATCTGATCGGGTCGAAGCTTGGCGGTAAAGTATTGATCCGCAAAATCAGGATCGACCGCCTCGCCCGCCTTGTTCACCAGCGGTTCCTCATAGTCGTTCCAGCCGCGCAGTCCCGATTTGAGCGAAACGACATTTTCATATCCGAGCACATGCAGCGAGTGAGCAGCAAGAATGCTGCGATGGCCCGACCGGCAGACCACCACGATTTCGCGCTGCCGCGCATTGACCAGTTCAGGCTCCGTCTCTTCGAAGTCCCATTCGCAGGCCGACTCGAGTATGCCGCGCGGCACGTTGAGCGAACCGGCAATGTGCATGGCGTCAAACTCGTTCGGCTCGCGAACATCGAGAATGAGCAGGCCAGGATTCTCCTTCAGGCGATCCACAAGATTCCAAGGCAGGATTTCCTTGACGTCCAAAAGACAGTGCCGAACCAGCTCTATAAAACGAACCATAGCCGATAACCCCTCATTGTTAATACGTTCAAAACACAAAGGAGAAAGGCTCTCCCCTTCCTGATAAACGAAGTCCCCTTCAAGGCAAACAGCAAGACGCTGTTACATTTGAGAATATCATCACTTACTCACTCTACCCACGGACGGGCGTAAATATACTCAACGCACCGGCAGGCAGACAACCAGGGACAAGCTGATTGCGATAAAACCCTTTACGTTGAGAGCCTGAACCGTGACCTCTTCAGGCAAAACAAAGCAAAACCGGAAGCTTCAAAACCCCGGTTTTGCCGGACAAGAGAGAACGGTCAACGTATCGAATCGAGGAACCGTTCGGCTTCGATGGCGGCCATGCAGCCGGTACCGACAGCGGTGACGGCCTGGCGGTAGGTGAAATCCTGCACATCGCCGCAGGCAAAGACGCCCTGGACGCTGGTCTCGGTGGAGTGAGCCTTGGTGAGGATGTAACCGTAATCGTCCATGTCGAGCTGGCCTTTGAAAAGTTTGGCGTTCGGTTCGTGGCCGATAGCCATAAAGACACCATCGCAGGCGTGCTCGGTCAGCTCCCCGGTCTTGACGTTCTTGAGCCTGATGCCTGTCACCTTCATGTCATCACCGAGAATTTCATCTACCACCTCGTTGAGCATGGTGGTGATCTTCGGGTTCTTGCTCGCCCGAAGACTCATGATCTTGGAGGCCCTGAACTCATCACGCCGGTGAACGAGCACCACTTCGGAAGCGAACTTGGTGAGGTAGAGCGCCTCTTCCATCGCCGTATCGCCACCGCCGACCACGAACACGCGGCAGTTGCGGAAGAAAAATCCGTCGCAGGTGGCGCATGCCGACACGCCGCGTCCGCGATATTTCGCTTCCGACTCGATGCCGAGCCACTTGGCATTTGCACCGGTGGCGACAATGAGCGTTCGGGAAAGAATCTCCTGGCCGTTGTCAAGCGTCAGAGAGAAGGGGCGGCGTGAGACATCGGCTTCAGTGATGCTGCCGAACTGGAACTCGACGCCGAAACGCGCTGCCTGCTCGCGCATCCGGCTCATCAGCTCCGGGCCAGGAATGCCCTCCGGAAAGCCGGGAAAGTTCTCGATGTCGGTGGTAATCATGAGCTGACCACCAGGCTGATGCCCCTCGATGACCAGCGGCTTGAGATTGGCCCGTCCGGTGTAAATGGCCGAAGTATATCCGGCAGGGCCGGTTCCGATAATGACGACGTCCCTGATTTCTTTATCCATCGTATGCCTCCGGGAGGTAGGGTTGGGATTATAACAAAACTATCCCGGCTTGAACCGGGATAGCAAAGAATAAAAAACGGATGGAAGATCAGCCGATATGCTCATCGAGCTTCTTGGCGATCATGTTCTTGGGCAGAGCGCCGACCATCTGGTCAACAACCTTGCCGCCCTTGATGATCAGCATGGTGGGAATGCTGCGGATACCGTACTGTCCGGCAGTATTCGGGTTCTCATCAACATTGAGTTTGGCGATGATGGCTTTGCCTTCGTAATCACCGGCAAGCTCCTCGATAACCGGGCCAAGCATCATGCACGGACCGCACCATGCAGCCCAGAAATCGACCAGGGCAACTTTGCCGGAATCGAGAATTTCTGCCTGGAAATTCTTGTCAGTCGCTTCGAAATATTTTCCGCTCATAAGTACTCACATAAAAGGTTAACAATTGATAAGAGAAACAATTTTACTCTGTGCAAATATAATTGAATAAAATTCAACTTGGCAACAAATGCCGAAAATCTATCCGGTTATTTTGACGTTGTCCGGCCCGAGAATCTCTTCGAGCTGATCGAGCACCTCGTCGTCAGCCTCTATCGGCGTGTTGCGGGCAAAGAGCTTCAGGGTTTCGCTGTTGGGGCCGATGGTGGCCCGCACCTCGAAATCAACCGGCGTGCCGCCCTTGTGCTTCTCGAAAATCTCGCGCACCTGTTGCAACTTGCCGAGCTGGGCTGAGTCGTCGGCGTCGATGCGCAGTACCACCTTTTTGACCATCGTCGAGCGCACCTTCTTGAGCGGCGCAACCTCGCGCACCAGCAGCTTGAGGCTGCCATCCTTCGCCTCGGCCTCGACGCTGAGCATCACCGCTTCGTCAGGCTGAAGCATGTGGCGATACTGCTCGTAAACGCTGGCGAAAACCGTGAAGTCCGCCTTGCCGGTGAAGTCTTCGAGCACGCCGAAGAGCATCTGCTTGCCCTTGCGATCCTGATAGGGCTTGACCGACACGATCACGCCGATCGCCTTGTAGAGCTTCGATGGCGTCACCTCGCGCATGTCAAGCGTGAGGTTGGCGAAGGCCTCCCAGTCACGCCGGTAGCGCTCGAGCGGGTGGTGGCTGAGGTAGAAGCCGACCAGCCGCTTCTCGTGCTGGAGCTTTTCACTGTCCGGCATCGGCTCGGCGTTGTCGAGGTCGGGATAGTGTACGCCAGCCTGCTCGTCACTGAAGTCATCGTTGAAAAAGCCGCCCTGACCAAGCGTAACCGCCTTGTTCTGAATCTGGCCGAACTTGATCGCCTTGTCCACGTTGGCAAGCAGCTTGGCGCGGTTCGGGTCGATCTCGTCGAGCGCTCCGGCCAGGATGAGGCATTCGAGCGCCTTGCGGTTCATGGCTCGCAGATCGACCGAGACCGTCAGGTCGAAAAGATTGAGAAAGGGCTTGCCGTCACGGCGCAACCTTGCAGCAACAATCGCTCTCGCTCCGCCGCCCACCTGCTTGATGGCCGACAGACCAACGCGGATGCAGGGTTTGCCCTTGAATTCTTCAACCGAAAAGAGCGCGTCGCTCTGGTTGATCGACGGCGGTAGTGTGAAAATGCCGAACCCTTTGGCCTCGTCGGTCAGGTGCTTCATGCGCTCCGTGTCTCCAATCTCGCTGTTCAGAACCGCCGTAATGAACTCGATGGTGTAGTGCGCTTTCAGGTAGCCCGTCCAGTAAGCCAGGACGCCGTAAGCCGCCGAGTGGCTCTTGTTGAAGCCGTAGCCGGCGAACTCGGCCATCAGGTCGAAAATGCGCGTAGCGAGCGCCTCGTTGACGTTGATGCTCACCGCGCCGTTGACGAACTCCTCCTTGAATTTCTGCATCAGCTTCGGGTCTTTCTTGCCCATCGCCTTGCGCAGGTTGTCCGCCTTGCCGAGCGAGAAGCGCCCCATCACCTGCGAAATCTGCATTACCTGCTCCTGATAGACGATGACGCCGTAGGTCTCCTTGAGAATCTCTTCGAGCATCGGGTGCATGTAGTCGATCTCCTCGCGCCCGTGCTTGCGGTCAACGAAGAGATCGACGGCGTTGCGATGCTCGTCGATCACGGCGTTCAGAGCGCCGGGGCGGTACAGGGCACTCATGGCGATGATGTCGCCGATGGTCGTTGGCTGGAGCCGCATCATGTAGCTCTGCATGCCGGAGGACTCGAACTGGAAGATGCCGGCCATCTTGCCCTCCTGGAAGATGCGGAAGGTCTGGCGGTCGTCCATCGGCACCTTTTCGAGATCGATATCGATGCCGTGGCGCTTTTTGATGAGGCGCAGGGTCTCGTCGATCACGGCAAGGGTTTCGAGGCCGAGATAGTCGATCTTGAGCAGGCCCGCCTGCTCGATGCAGTTCTTGTCGAACTGCGTCACCACCTGCTTCTCGTCGCTGCTGTCGGCCTTGGTGCCATCGATGTCGCGCTGGTCGAACTCGTCGGCGTACTTGCGCTCCTCGGTCTCGATCTTGTTGGAGACGTAGAGCGGCACCTGCTCTTCGAGCGCGCCATCGGTGATCACCACCGCGCCCGCATGCATCGAGACGTTACGCGCGCGTCCCTCCATCGCCCGCGCATACTGCATGAGCTGCTGGTACTGCGGATCGGTATCGACAAGCCGCTTCAGCTCCTTGACTTCACGGAAAGCATCTTCGAGTGACGTACCCGGTTTGGACGGCACCAGCTTGGCAAGCTGATCGACCGCCTTGAGCGGCACATCGAGCACGCGCCCCGCGTCGCGGATGGCCGCCTTCGCGCCGAGTGTGCCGATGGCGACGACCTTCGCCACACTGTCCGGGCCGTACTTCTGTACAGTGTATTCAAGAACCTTCTGCTTGCCAACCGGCGTAAAATCGATATCGATATCAGGCATCGAAATACGCTCCGGATTCAGGAAGCGCTCAAAGAGCAGCTTGTACTTGAGGGGATCGATCCGGGTGATGCCGGTCAGATAGGCGATAATGCTGCCCGCCGCCGAGCCTCGGCCGGGGCCGACCGAATAGCCCATTCTGCGCGAGGCGGCGATGAGATCGCTGACGATGAGGAAGTAGGCACTGTACCCCATCTTCTCGATCACGCCAAGCTCCAGCTCGATACGAGCCTTCACATCTTCAGGAATTTCGCCATCCCCTGCGCCATACTTTTCTTTTGCGCCTTCCCATGTCAGGTGGCGCAAATACTCCTTTTCGCTGTCGAAACCTTCCGGAAGCGGAAACTTCGGCAGGTGCGGCTCCTGGTTGACAAACGTATAGGAACAAAACTCGGCGATCTTAACCGTGTTGTCGAGCTCGCCGTGAGCGTTATCGAAGAGCGAGGCCATCTCCGCTGCCGACTTGAAGTAGTGCTCGTGACCCAGCAAACATTGCAGGTTCTGGCTGTTGAGCCGCTCCTTGGTGCGGTTGGCGATCATCGCCCGGTAGCAGCCGGAGTCGCGCCGGTCGAGATAGTGCACGTTGTTGGTCGCGACCAGAGGAATGCCAAGCTGTTCGGCAAGGCGGATCGTGCCGGGCACGAGCTGCTCCTCGTAAGGGGCGCCGTGCTTCTGGAGTTCGAGATAGAAGTGCTCGCCAAAGAGGTCGCGATAATACGTTGCAAGCCGCGCCGCCTCGGCATCGTCACCGGAGAGCAACGCCCGACCGACAAGACCGGAGTGCGCCGCCGAGAGGCAGACCAGGCCTTCATGATACTCTTCGAGCACGGCGCGATCGACGTGCGGCAGGCCATTCGAGAAACCGTCCCGCGCCGCCCGCGACAGGATGACGCACATGTTGCGGTAACCGATGCCTTCGCGGATGAGCAGGACAAGCGTGGCCGGTTTGCTGCTGTCACGCGAGTCAGTGCCTGCAAGATAGATCTCCGAGCCCATGATCAGCTTCACCTCGGCCTTCTTCGCCTGAGCGAAAAGCTCCGGCATGTTGAACATCGCGCCATAATCGGTCACGGCAACCGCCATCATGCCATGCTTTTTGCAGGCCGCGAAAAGCTCGCCCGGAAAGATCGGGCTGCTCTGCATCGAATAGTGGGTGTGGGTGTGAAGATGAACGAACTCCAAGGCGCTTTTCAAGTCTGGTTGCAATCGCCGGACGGCGCGGAAATCATCCTCCGTCCCGGCACGTCATCCATCATAATAACCTTTCGAGCCGTTCCTGCAAGATCAAAATTGGGGTTCAAAGCGCAACTTCTGCCCATGGTTTGGTTATGGTGCCGGAGATAGCGACTCAGCGGCCGATGAAGCAGCAATGACTTTCCGGTACAGGGCTTCATAGTTGTCAACCATGTGACGCTGGGTGAAGCGCTGCTCGAATTCGCGCCTGCACGCAGCTCTTGAAATCGCGCCGATGTTGTGAATCGCATGGATGAAATCGAGCCGGTTGTCGCAGACAAATCCGCTGACTCCATCGGAAATCACCTCCGGACTGGAGCCGCAGCGCCGCACGATCACCGGCGTACCGCAGGCGAGCGCTTCGATCATCACCAGCCCGAACGGCTCCGGCCAGTCGATAGGGTTGAGCAGCGCACGAGCGTTCCTGAGCAGTTCGCCTTTCCGGCGGTCGTCCACCTCGCCGATGTACTCGATGTAGGGACTGTCGAGCAGCGGTTCGACCTTTGCCTTGAAATATGCCTTGTCGGCGGTATCGATCTTGGCGGCCAGCTTCAGGTGAATCTTGCACGCCCGCGCCAGCCGGATCGCCTCGTCGGGCCGTTTCTCCTCCGAAAAACGGCCAAGGTAAAGAAAGTAGTTTTCCGGATCGGGGTTAAACTCGAACAGGTTCTCCGGATAGCCGTGATAGACCGTGCTGACCCAGTTGATATCCGGCACCGGCGCACGCTGCGAGTCGCTGATCGAAACCCACGCCATAGAGCTGTAGCGCTTCAGAATATCAACGTAGTCGGGCACATCGAGCCGTCCATGCATGGTCAGCACCGTCGGCATCCGGGAACGGCTGGCATAAGGCAGAGTCAGATATTCGAGATGCGAATGGACGATGTCGAACTCTCCCGACATCTCTTCGTACACCTTCGAGAGCATCAGCATGTGCATGATGATGGTCGAATGGGTTTTCCGCCCAAGCCGGAGACTCTCTTTGACCGGCGCGACCAGTCGGGCGCTGGTGACGGAGTCCCCGGATGCAAAGAGCGTCACCTCGTGGCCACGCTCAACCAACCCTTCGGTGAGGTAGTAGACAACCCGCTCCGTTCCGCCATATTTCTTCGGCGGAGACTCTCTTTGACCGGCGCGACCAGTCGGGCGCTGGTGACGGAGTCCCCGGATGCAAAGAGCGTCACCTCGTGGCCACGCTCAACCAACCCTTCGGTGAGGTAGTAGACAACCCGCTCCGTTCCGCCATATTTCTTCGGCGGCACGCTTTCAATCAGGGGGGAAACCTGCGCGATTCTGAGCTTTTTCATCGTGTCACTCCTGTTTCATCTGGACGGACAGTAACGCAGGGTAACTGGTTCATTGGTACGAATCTTGTGCGTCTGGCCGTAGAGCGTGCAGGGCAGCGTCATCTCCGAAACGGCTTCGATCGTGATCGTCACTTCGTTGTGAGTGATGTCGAGGTGGACGGTGCGATCGCGCCATTTGACCCGGAACGACAGTCGATCCCACTTTTTGGGCAGCCACGGGTTGAGCACGATGCGGTCGGATTTGAGTGCGAGGCCGCCGAATCCGTGAATAACCGTCTGCCAGCTCCCGCCGACCGACGCCGCATGAATGCCAAGCTCGGTGTTGTTGTGCAGGTTTTCGAGATCGAACAGCGCGGTCTTCATGAAGTAGCGGTAGGCGTTGTTACGCTCCGAAACGGCAAGCCCCATCATGGCGTAGGTGCAATGGCTCAGGGAGGATTTGTGCGCCGTGCGCGGCTCGTAGAAATCGTAGTTGACCTTCTTCTCCTCGAAACTGAACGAATGCGGAAAGAGCAGCATCATGAGCAGCACATCGGCCTGCTTGATGAGTTGGGTGCGACCGATGTTCCGGTAGTTCACGCCCGGCGGCAGCACCGGATGGCCTGAGCGGTCGTGGCGCTCGATCACGTGATCCTTGAGGTCAAAGTAGCCGTCGAACTGCTCAACGAGACCCGTTTCGGCATCCTGTGTAAACTTCAGTTTGCGGCTGATGTCGTGCCAGCGATCCGGTTCGCCGTCGCGGAGGGAAATCTTCTCGACAAGCTCCCGCAGCACCTCCGGCGCGGTTTTGCCCACGTGCCGGTAAAGCATGGATGCCAGCCGCAGGTGCCACTTGACCAGCCAGTTGGTGTAGGCGTTGTTGTTGACGTGCTCGTGAAATTCATCGGGGCCGATCACCTTGTGGATTTCATAGTTCTCACCCCGCCTGATCACCCGGCTCGCCCAGTACCGCGCCGTCAGGAACACCATCTCCAGCCCGCAGTGCAAGAGGAAACTTTCGTCGCCGGTCACCCTGAAGTAGCGCTCCACGCCATAAATCACGTCGGAGACGATGTGCTCCTCCTCGACGCCAGTGTAGATGAAGCGGATCGTCTTTTCAAGCTTGGAGGCGAAACGCGGCGTCACGTCCTCGCCGGTTGTGGCCGACTCCCAGGCGAACCGCGCCCCCTCGCAGCCCGACTTTTCGGCGTTCACGATCGCGCCAGGCAGCGTGTTGAAACGGTACATCAGCGCGTTGCGCGCCATCACCGGGAAGTTGTGAATGTAGAACGGCAGAATGAAAATCTCGGTGTCCCAGAACACGTGCCCCATATACCCCTCCGAGCTGAGGAACTTGGCTCCGATGGGACCGGGCCGCGCCGGACCGTTGATGAGCAGTTGGTAGATGTTGTAGCGAAGCGCCTTCTGGGCGGTGTCGTCGCCGTCGATGCGCACGTCGGCCTGCTTCCAGAGTTCTCGCCACACATCGATATGCCGCCCGATCTCGACTGGCGCTCCGGTGCGGACGTAGAATTTGAGATTGCAGATCGCCTCCCGCATCATGTTGCGCGCACGCTCCGTCGGCACGTCACGGTTGGTCATGACAACGGCGAGCTTTTCAAAGGTGGTGGTATGCCCTCTCGAAGCGTCAATGGTGATCTCGCTGGTGAACTTCTCCCCGTAAATCCTCGGCTCCCAGCGAAGCATCCGGCCCGGATCGGAAACCATCTTCCACGACGCAGCCACAGCGATACGGATGCCCCGCTCGCGGGTCTTCATTTCGAGATACATGAAGTTCCGGCCCCGTTCGATCTTTTCGAGCTGGAGGTGCTTGTACTGCTCGCGCGGGAAGAATCCGCGGTTGTACACCTGACCGTTCAGCCCCGAAAGGACGCGGATCTGCCCCGAAAAATTCCTCGGCGTGATCTTCACCCGCATGTAGCCGCGATGAGGATCGTGCATGAAGACAAGCCGCGAAGTTTCGAAGGTAAGGATTTTGCCGTGCGGATTTTTGAAGGTGGTGCGGCGGTGAAGGATTCCTTTTTTCATATCGAGCACCTGCTCGTGCTCCAGCGCCTGGCAGCACGACAGGCAGAACTTCTCCCCCTCGTGCCACACCGAAACATCGGTCCACATCGGGCACTTGACCAGCTCTTCGACATCAGCCTCTGACTTGTCGTACACGCCAGCCAGATACATGCCGCCGCAATGGCCCGGCGGAAGCTCTTCGAGGCTGCCGCGGACATTGAGGTAACCGTTGCCCGTGGTCAGCAGGGTTTCGGTGATCTGAATCGCTTTCGGAGTTTTACGAAACCCCTTCTTCCTCAACAGCCACTCTTCCGGTGAAAGCCCGAACAAGGCATCCAGCTCATCCACCGGCTTGTCAACTTCTGAAACTGAACTTCCGGTCATGACTCCTCCCCTGAGCACAGGCCCATTGCATGGCTGATCAAACGATCAACGCCGTTTCATGGAGAAATTTGCATCGGCACAGGAGCCTCATCATACAGATTTGAACCCCTCTGCCGCCCTGAACTTTAAGTAACAAAGTTATAAAACCAGAAAGTTCACTGTTTCGCAATCGAGCTTTTCGAACGCCATTGCACACTGTCGAAAAGCCCCAAGCGTCACAGAACGGAAAACCGGCGCGGGCCGGATGTGGTTTGAGGTGGTTTTTTNNTATTTTGCGCAAAGATAGCAGGCTAACCCAATCCTACAAGGTCATACCCAATTGGAGCAGAATATTTACAAGCAGTGCCCGGTCTGCGGCTTCCCGCTGACCCAGCAGAATGCGATCTGTCCGAGATGCAGCAACGACATTCTCGAAGACATCAATACGCTTGACGAACAGAATCTCGACAAGCACTACCGGATCATCGAGGAGAAAAAGGCCGACTGGTATATCCGTTGTCTGGCCGAAAGCCTTGACACCGGCAAATCGCCGGTCGTGAGCTTCCGGAACGACTACACCGGCCCGATGCACTCGGGCTTTCACAGCCGCCTGACCGCCGCCGAACAGGAGGCGCTTGCCGCATCGCGAGCCGTGCTGCTGCGAGACCCGCAGAAGCGGCACAACTGGTTCAAGGCGCTGGGCAACGACTGGAAAGAGGCGGTCAAGAACACCCTGAAAATCCAGCGTGACCCCTCGGACGAAGAACTGCTTGATTTCCTGAACGCCACCAGCGTCCGTTGCGACAACATGAGGATTCACAACCTCGCACCGACGAGCCTGCTCGAAAACCTTCAACAGTTACGATGCGACGAAACGCCGATCGAGAGCCTCGAACCGCTCCGCAACCTCCGCAACCTCAAGCGTCTGTATGCCTTCGACTGCGACTTCACCTCGCTCGACCCGCTGCGCGACATCCTGTCGCTGAAGCTGCTCTGGGTATCGAGTACCGAAATCAGCGACCTCGAACCGCTCAGCGCTCTGGTCAATCTGGAGGAGCTGTACTGCTCCGAGACGATGGTAAATGACCTGGCACCGCTCAGCGGACTTTTCAGGCTCGAAAAGCTGAGCTGCTACAAAACGGAGATTACCTCGATCGAGCCGCTCCGGAATCTGACCAATCTCTCCGAACTCGGCATCAACAGCACCGGCGTCAGTTCACTCGAACCGCTGGCCCGGCTCGAAAATCTCGAATACCTCCGCTGCAGCCGCACGCAGATTACCAGCCTCGAACCGCTGCGAAACCTGACTGCGCTGAAGGAGCTGAGCATTGAGCAGACCGCCATCCACACCCTCGAGCCGCTGTCGGGCCTTGAAGAGCTTGAGGAGCTTTTCATCACCGGCACGCTTGTCGATTCGATAGCGCCGCTGATGAACCTGATGAGTCTCGAAAAACTGGAGCTGTCCGCAGGCCGAATCCCGCAAGCCGAACTTGACCACTTCATGCAACTGAACCCGGCGTGCGAGGTAATCGTTAAATCGAATAATGGCTGACGGATTGGGCTAACGACGCAGGAATAGAATGCAAAAGGGGAAAAGTATCCGTGATAGAGCCTCTTCCCCTTTTTTCATTGGTGGATGAATTTGCTTTGTACCAAGATGGTGAAACGGTGGTAAAAAAATCACAAGATTAAGTTATACAGCTTTATCTAACACCTCACATCAACTCGATGCTTTGGTTATGTTTGCTGGATTTAGCACGAAACCTGCTTCCTGTAACCGATTAACCAGCTTTGACACAGTTTCTTTTACATGGTCATTAAACGGAATATACAATATTGCCTGAGCATCTGAGGGAACTTCAATGTCTCCCTTTTTCAGAATTGCCACATTACCACGTCCAATTGCAGAGATAAGCATGCCTATTTCAAGAACAACATTTTGACGCGCCCTTGGTTGAACATTCTCTTGTCCATCGGCTTTTGCGTATCCCATATCATCTGGTGCCATAAGAACAATGCCAAAACGAGCTTGGTTTGTGTTTGGGCCAATTTCAGATTCGAGAGCCTCGATTATTGTTAAAACACCTCCGCCAGTATTTGTCAGTACAAATGGATCAAGGCCTAATTTATGAAGTACTAACTCAAGCTGTTCCCTTGCCGTTGTGTCGTGACCATGAATAAGGAAAACTTTCTTATTCGCTATGGCAGGGTTTAATGGGGCCTCGGGATCTGGGGCGTTTGCTATTGCCAATTCTGGCTTAGATGAAGTTCCAGTATATGAACCCAATGCAGCTATTAGCTTTTCTTTTGGCGCATTTTTGCCTTGGACATTCAGCGTCCCCGTTGAGGTGTGAGGTACTCCCCAGTTATAGGACAGCTATCGAGAGAAAATAAGTTTGTTCATGCGGCTTTCGGAATCAGTCGTTTATTGGCAGAATAGACTTTTGCCGGAACCTGACCATCAAGCGCTTTGTGGCGACGAACCGTGTTGTAGTCGTTGAACCAATGCTTCAGGCCTTTGTAGAGTTCGAGACCATCGGCTGGTGGGTTCAGGTAAATGTACTCATACTTGACGCTCCGCCATAACCGTTCGATGAAGACGTTGTCAATTGCTCGGCCTTTGCCATCCATGGAGAGTGCAGACTTGGACTCTGTGATGACGGCTTCGGCAAAGACCTCGCTGGTGAACTGGCTGCCCTGATCGGTGTTGAGAATCTTGGGTGCCCCGTGCAACCGCACGGCTTCAAGCAAGACCTCGGCACACCATTTGGCATCCATGGTATTCGACACCGACCAGTTCAGCACATAGCGGCTTTTCAGGTCGATGATGGCCATCTGAGATACTCCCCAAAAATAGGACGGCTGGTTAAATTGGATCAACAAAAACCCAGCAGTCACTATGAAACAAACACGCCGCAAGTTTACGCCTGAATTCAAAACAAAGGTCGTCCTGGAAGCCCTCAGTGAACGGCTTCCCATGGCAGAACTCGCCCAGAAGCATGAGCTTCATCCGAACCAGATCACTCAATGGAAACGGGAGTTCCTCGACAAGACCTCCGATGTCTTTTCGAAAGGTGAAAAGGCTAGGAAAACCGAGCAGGATTATCAGCAGGAGAGCGAAGAACTCTACAAAACCATCGGCCAATTGAAGGTTGAGGTCGACTGGCTCAAAAAAAATTGCAGTCGTAAAATCGCTCTCGGAACGACGCTCCATGGTTGAGAAAGAACATAGCGGTATCAGCATGCAACGCCAGTGCGACCTGCTTTCGATCCACCGATCAGGCCTGTATTATCAGCCGATAAAGACCTCGAAGCTGAATCGTGAGCTCATGCGGCTGATTGATGAGCAGTACCTGCTGAGGCCATACTACGGCGTTTACCGTATGTGGCAATGGCTGAGTATGGACAAAGGCTACAAGATCAACCTCAAACGGGTACGGCGGCTCTATCGCCTTATGGGTCTGGAAGCCATCGGCCCCAAGCCGAACACCTCGAAACCGGCGCCGGGCCATAAGGTCTATCCGTATCTGCTCCGGGGACTTGCGATCAAGCACAGCGACCATGTTTGGGCAACTGATATCACCTATGTGCCGATGGCCCATGGATTCATGTACCTGATGGCCATCATCGACCTGAAAAGCCGCTATGTGCTGAACTGGTCGGTGTCGAATACCATGGATGCCAAATGGTGTGCCGAGGTCTTGCTTGAAGCCGTGCGGTTGCACGGGGCACCCAAGATTCTCAACACCGATCAGGGCAGCCAGTTCACCAGCGAGGTCTTTGCCGAAGCCGTCATCACAGAGTCCAAGTCTGCACTCTCCATGGATGGCAAAGGCCGAGCAATTGACAACGTCTTCATCGAACGGTTATGGCGGAGCGTCAAGTATGAGTACATTTACCTGAACCCACCAGCCGATGGTCTCGAACTCTACAAAGGCCTGAAGCATTGGTTCAACGACTACAACACGGTTCGTCGCCACAAAGCGCTTGATGGTCAGGTTCCGGCAAAAGTCTATTCTGCCAATAAACGACTGATTCCGAAAGCCGCATGAACAAACTTATTTTCTCTCGATAGCTGTCCTATAACTGGGGAGTACCTCATACCACTANGGGTGACGGCCTGTANTTTCATGCGGTATTCACGACAGTTCAGCTACATAGCGGCNTTTCAGGTCGATGATGGCCATCAGGTACATGAATCCATGGGCCATCGGCACATAGGTGATATCAGTTGCCCAAACATGGTCGCTGTGCTTGATCGCAAGTCCCCGGAGCAGATACGGATAGACCTTATGGCCCGGCGCCGGTTTCGAGGTGTTCGGCTTGGGGCCGATGGCTTCCAGACCCATAAGGCGATAGAGCCGCCGTACCCGTTTGAGGTTGATCTTGTAGCCTTTGTCCATACTCAGCCATTGCCACATGTAAATGCCGTGGTATTTCGCATGCTGGTTTACTGGCTCATCATCAGCCGCATGAGCTCACGATTCAGCTTCGAGGTCTTTATCGGCTGATAATACAGGCCTGATCGGTGGATCGAAAGCAGGTCGCACTGGCGTTGCATGCTGATACCGCTATGTTCTTTCTCAACCATGGAGCGTCGTTCCGAGAGCGATTTTACGACTGCAATTTTTTTTTGAGCCAGTCGACCTCAACCTTCAATTGGCCGATGGTTTTGTAGAGTTCTTCGCTCTCCTGCTGATAATCCTGCTCGGTTTTCCTAGCCTTTTCACCTTTCGAAAAGACATCGGAGGTCTTGTCGAGGAACTCCCGTTTCCATTGAGTGATCTGGTTCGGATGAAGCTCATGCTTCTGGGCGAGTTCTGCCATGGGAAGCCGTTCACTGAGGGCTTCCAGGACGACCTTTGTTTTGAATTCAGGCGTAAACTTGCGGCGTGTTTGTTTCATAGTGACTGCTGGGTTTTTGTTGATCCAATTTAACCAGCCGTCCTATTTTTGGGGAGTATCTCAGTGTACCAATTTACAATTGCCCCCTCTGAAGTTTTTATCTGATACACGTGCTTTTGATCTTTAACATCGGAAATGTTGAAGCCACATCCACGGATTATGGTTTGTAAATCTTCATGTTCCTTCATGCTTCATGATTGCTCCAATTCTTTTAATACATAGGCCGCAGATGAACAGTACTCCGCGACAGGAAATTTATTTTTCCGTGCAAAGGACAAGCTCAAGCCACGAGTGCACTCGCCTACGGCCAACCTGAAAAACGCTTGATAAAGCCATATAGAACGCTCGACTCGTTATAGACGATGACAACAAAAAACGATTACACCAAACTTACCACCTAATCAGCAAACAAAAAAAGGCAGACCTTTTGAGTCTGCCCTTTGGAATTGCACTGTAGGAAATCCTTTCCGCCCCTTCTCACTCGATATACATCAGCGCCTGGTCGGCGGAAACGGCGTCTCCGGGCTTGGCGAGAACGACTGTGACGATGCCCGATTTTGGCGCTTTGACCGGGGACTCCATTTTCATGGCTTCCATCACCGCGACCTCCTGGCCCTCCTCCACCTTTTGGCCAGCCTCGACCTCCATCTTGAAGACGTTGCCCGGCATGGATGGCATGACCGGCGTGCCCCGATGCTGCTGGGGTGCGGAGACCGTCGGCATGGGCATCACGAAGGGCTGCGCACCAGGCGCGACCGACTGCGCCATCACCATGCCGTTGGCGATCACCACGTTGAACGACTTGCCATCGACCATCACCATGTAGTTGCCCGACAGGTCGCGCGATGACGGCCTGATGAGGTCGGAGAGGCGATCCTGCAACGAGTTGCCGTGCGAGGTGACCTTCAACTCCTCGGCGTCCTTCTTGGCCTCCTCCTCGACTTCGACGTCCGCCTTGTAGCGGATACCCATCGGCTTGTCGCCCTTGAGGAAGCCGATCCCCTTCGCACCGCAGGTGGCCGCGATGAAGATATTCTCGTCGGTCACTTCGAGTCCCGCCTCTTCGAGCAGTTTGCGGTTGTGCTCGACGCCAAGCTCTGGATTGCGGTCGTTGATGTCATGCACGTCCTGCACGGTCGGTTCGAGACCGAGCTGCTCGGCGGCGAGCGCTACGACTTCGGGATCGGGCGTGGCGGGCGTTTTGCCGAAGTAGCCGAGCACCATCTTGCCGTAGCCATCGACGATCTTTTTCCACGGCCCCTGCACGGTGTTGGCGAAGGCCTGCTGGAAGTAAAACTGCGAAACCGGCGTCACCGACGAGCCGAAGCCGCCCTTGGCGACAACCTCGCGCATGTTGCGGATCACCTCCGGGAAGAAGTGCAGCGTGTCGTGGTCGCGCATCATCTGCGTGTTGGCGGTCAGCGCACCTCCCGGCATCGGCGAGAACGGAATGACCGGATTGACCTCTTTGGCTTCCGGCGGCATGTAGTATTTGTCCATGTGCTCGATGAACATCGACTCGACCTTGAGGTACTTCTCCTGATCGATGTCGAGCGTGTAGTCGGTGTCGCGCAGGCGGTGCCACATGGTGAGGATGTCAACCTCGGCGGTGCCACCGCTGACGGGAGCCATCGCGAGGTCGATGATGTCGATGCCCGCCTCGATGGCCGCATAGTTACAGGCAACGCCCATCCCGGCGGTGTCGTGCGTGTGGAACTGGAGCACGGTGCTTTCGGGAAGCATCTTGCGAGCGCCCCTGATCGTTTCGTAAATCACGGCGGGTGTTGTGGTACCGGAGGCGTCCTTGAAGGCTACGCTGTCAAACGGAATGCCCGCGTCGAGAATCTCCTTGAGCTTGTCGAGGTAGAACTGCGGTGTGTGGCAATAAGACTCGTTCAACCCCGGAGGCAAGCCCATCAGGGCGATCACCACCTGGTGCTTCAGCCCGGCGTTGACGATGCACTGGCCCGACCAGGCGAGGTTGCGCACATCCATGAGCGCGTCGAAGTTGCGGATGGTGCTGACGCCGTGCTTCTTGAAAAGCTTTGCGTGCAGGTCGATGATGTCTCGCGACTGCGAAACGAGGCCGACCACATTTGCACCCCTCGACAGGGTCTGGAGATTGATGTCCGGCCCGACCACGCGGCGGCAGGCGTCCATCATCTCGAAGGCGTCCTCCTGACAGTAGAAGTAGAGGCTCTGGAAGCGTGCGCCTCCGCCAATCTCGAAGTTATCGGTGCCCGCCTCTACGGCGGCTTCGAGCACCGGAAGGAAATCCTCGGTTTTGACCCTTGCTCCGTAACAGGACTGGAAGCCGTCGCGGAAAGAGACATCCATGAACCGTATTTTTTTCATATAACGCTCTCGCTGGTTTTATTACTACGGCGATTAAACTTCTCAAATAATTGCCCTGGACTTTAGTCCGGGGTTTATGGATAACACAAAATAAATCAGGGCGTTAGCCCAATTTCTTTTACCAGTGACTTTTGTGAATTATTGCCGCCAGGATAATAACTGAGCCATTACAGCCGCCCCCGTCACGCTGTGCAGATGGCAAAACGCCGCCTCGAAAGTAAACTGTTTTCCGAGTGAGAGTTACGCAAGCTCCTTGCTGATGGTTTCGAGCTTCTCAAACGAATCCTCATCGACCTGTTTGTGCAGGCTGTTGCCATGCGCGTCCATCGTGACGATGCACGGGAAGGCTTTGGCCTGCAGGTGCCACATCGCCTCCGGCACGCCCATCTCTTCGAGGAAATCGACGCCGGTCACCTTTTCGATGCACTTGGCGTAGTACTGCGCCGCGCCGCCGATGGCGTTGAGGTAAACCGCGCCGTGCTTCTGCAATCCGGCAAGCGTCTTCGGCCCCATGCCGCCCTTGCCGATCACCGCGCGAAGGCCGAGCTTCTCGATCACGTCCGCCTGATAAGGCTCTTCACGCGCCGAAGTCGTCGGGCCTGCCGCCACGACGGTGTACTCGCCAGCCTCGTTCTTGAGCATCACCGGGCCGCAGTGGTAGATGATGCCGCCGCGAATGTCAAGACCCTCGGGCAGATCGTGGTGCATGATGTAGTGGTGGAAGGCGTCGCGTCCGGTGTGCATTTCGCCATCGACGATGACGATGTCGCCAACCTTCAGCGAGCGGATTGTCTCTTCGCTCACCGGTGCGGTGAGCACCACCTCGCGGCCCGTCAGCGGAATGCCCGCGCCGCGCGCCATGCGCTTGATCTCGCCCGGATAGCGGTACTGCCACTCGGTGATCGAACCCTCTTTCGGGTCGATGATGACGCCAAGACGACGGTAGGCCCAGCAGTTGTAGGCGACCGAGACGTAGAAACTCGCCGGGACGCGATGTGCTTTGCCGATCTTGCAGCCAAGCAGCGTGGTCTTGCCGGCGAAGCCCATCGGGCCAATGTTCAGCATGTTGGCTTTGTCGAGAATCTCCGCTTCGAGTTCGGCCAGCGCCGCATCGGGATTGGTATCATCGACCGAACGAAGCAACTGATGCTTGGCGAGATCATAGCTGCTGGTGCGGTCGCCGCCAACGCCAACCCCGATGAAGCCGGGGCTGCACCCCTGACCCTGCGCCTGATAAACAGCGTGAAGGATGCACTTGCGCACGCCGTCGATGTCGCGAGCCGCGCGACCAAGTCCGGGAATATCAGCGGGAAGTGAGTACTGGATGTTCTTGTTTTCGCAGCCACCGCCCTTGAGGATGAGCTTCACCTCGATCTCGTCCCGATCCCACGGCTCGAAGTGAATCACCGGCACATGCTCGCCGAGGTTGTTGCCGGAGTTCTTGCCGGTGAGCGAATCGACCGCGTTCGGGCGAAGCTTGCCGGTGCGGGTCGCCTCGACGATCGCCGCCTTGATATCTTCCTTCATGGCAAGCAGATCGGCCCCTTTCGGCGCGTGCACGAAAAAAGTCGGCATACCGGTATCCTGGCAGACAGGAGCGACCCCATCGACCGCCATGTCGATATTGAGCGTGATAGCGGACATGGCCAAACCGGCCCGCGAATCGGCGCGTTCCTTTTCCGCAGCATCGGCGATAGCCTTGCGAACGTCGCTCGGCAAATTCGCGGAGGTTTCGGTGATCAAGGCTATCATTGAATCCCTGAACTGTTTCATAGTCGGCAAGCTTGTGGTGAACAGAAATAGTGGACGCTTCTCCTGCAACAGCCTTGTCATATGCATCCGGACGGACGATCAGCGAGGAACGGGACATCGCTCCGGTGAAACCGCTTGTCATCTGGTGAAGCGGGCCGTACAGACAAAGAATATGGAAACTCTATCATCGATTACGCTCTTATTTGCTGATAATTCAAGCGATAATCGAGGGCTGGCAGTGAAACGTGGAATTTACAATTTTTTTTGAGAAACCCTGAACCAGCAATGACTTCAGCGGGAAATACGCCGGAACCTGCGAGACGATGCCGCTGAAGCCAAGCTCTGGTTATACCGAAATTTTTGCCTTAGCTTGTGGATGAAACCGACAAACGCGTGAAAAACCTCGAACAAGCATGATCCAGCCAGCCGAAGCCCTTCGCCGCCCGGAAGCCTATCCCCATCCGGTCCAGCAGGAGATCGCAGTGGTCGAGACCCATATTTCGTGGATATTCCTCACCGGCACGTTCGCCTACAAGCTCAAGAAGCCGATTAATCTCGGCTTCCTCGACTTCTCGACGCTCGAACGGCGCAAGCATTTCTGCGAGGAGGAGCTGCGCCTCAACCGGCGTCTCTGCCCTGACCTCTATCTCGCCGTGCTTCCGGTCACGGCGTCAGCGGACGAAATCCACATCGGCGGGAGTGGCGAGGCGGTGGACTATGTGGTTCGCATGGCGCAGTTCGACCGGTCGTTCGAGCTCGACCGGCTGCTCCGCAACAACGAGCTCACGAAACGCCAGATCGAAGAGGCTGCCAGCGTAATCGCCACCTTCCACGCCGAAACCCCACGAGCCAATCCCGCCGCGACGTTCGGCACACCGGAGGTGATCCTCAAGCCGATGCTCGAAAATCTCGACCTGACCGAAGAGGTCGCCCGCACCATCGAGGAACGGAGCGACATCGAGAAAATCCGCTACTGGACGCTTGCCGAACACCGAAAGCTCAGCGGCATCGTCCGGGAACGCAAGGCGCTCGGCATGGTGCGGGAGTGCCACGGCGACCTGCACACGGGCAACATGGTAATACGCAACGGCAAGATCACCATTTTCGACTGCATCGAGTTCAGCCACGCGCTGAGCATCATCGATGTCATGAGCGACGTGGCCTTCCTCTTCATGGATCTGGAGCACTCCGCCCACCCCGAACTGGCTTGGCACTTTCTGAACGCCTGGCTCTCGAAAAACGGTGATTACAACGGGTTGCAGGTGCTGCGTCTCTACTGCGTCTATCGTGCGATGGTACGGGCCAAGGTCACCTCGATCCGGGTTGCACAGGAGTCAGACGAGAAGGAAAAAGCCAAAACGCTCGCCGAGCACCACTCCTACATTCGCCTCGCGCTCGCCTACACGCAGCCCCGAAAGCCGATGCTGCTCATCACCTACGGCGTCTCGGGGAGCGGCAAATCGACCTGGGCAGCGCAACTCGCCGATATGGGCGGCTTCATCCACATCCGCTCTGACATCGAACGCAAACGCCTTTTCGGCATCGACAGCCTCGAACGCAGCGCCGCAAAAGGAATCGACATCTACACTCCCTATGCGACGCAGAAGACCTACGACACCATGCTCGACGCCGCCTCGACCGCCCTGTCCGCAGGCTTTCCGGTGATCGTCGATGCCACCTTCCCCGACGCCCATCGCCGGGCCCCTTTCATCCGCCTGGCAAGAACGATGAACTGCGAGTGCCGCATTCTCTGTTTCCACGCCACGCACGAGACGCTACGCAAGCGGGTGCGGGCACGCCACGCGGCAGGAAGCGACGCCTCCGAAGCCGACCAGAAGGTTCTCGAAGCCCAGCTTCACAGCACTACTCCGCCGGACGGAGACGAAAAAACCCTCTGCATCCAGATCGAAACAGAGGGCGAAGTCACCGTCGAAAAGCTGCTGAAGGCGCTGGAAGTGTAAAAAGAGTTACACCTCGATACCGAAGAAGTAGCGGATACCAAGTCCGGCCAGAAAGCTGATGCCGGAGACAACCACAATCAGCCCGGCCATTTCGAGAAAGCGGCTTTTGAACGACACCTCCTGGGCAACGGCAACGTAGAAATTGAAAAGGGCAACCACCAGAAACGCTCCGACAAACGCCAGGGCAAGGCTCAGATAGATGTCGTCCAGCAAGAGATAAGGCACAATCAGCACCGCCACGGCGATGATATAGGCCACACCAGTGTATATCGAAGCCTTGACAGGGCTTTTCACTCCGGCTTCAGCTTTCGTGGAGAGATACTCCGAGGAGGCCATCGAAAGGGCGGCAGCAAAACCGGTGATCATGGCCGTCAGCGCAACCAGCCGGGCGTTCTGCAAGGCGAAGGTCAGGCCCGCCAAAGCGCCTGTCAGCTCGACCAGCGCATCATTCAGGCCAAGCACGATCGAGCCGGTGTATTGCAGTCGCTCTTCGTCGAGCACAGCGATCAGCGCCTGCTCATGCTCCTCCTCGTCCTTGACGAGGCCGCCGATTTCACTGCCCATGCTCGCCACGCGTTCGTAGGCCAGCTGCGCATTCCGCTCTCCGTTTTCCATCAGCTTGACTGCGAACGTGAAACCAAAAAGCATGGCAATCATCGAAAAAATCCAGATTCGGAAGCGATCAGGCTCCACATCCTGCCCGGTAAATTTTTCCCAGACATTATAATGGCGAAGCTCGTCGTCGGAAATCTGCGCAAAGATGCGACGGTTCTTCACCCCTTCAACCTTCTCGGCGAGATGCTTGTAAATGTAGTGCTCGGTAATCTCGTTTTTCTGGAATCCGGCGATATGGCGCAGATCGGTTTCAGACAACTGGTTCACGAATGGGAGTGCTTAGTGGTTAAAGTTCAGCCTGTCTGCCGGAGCGAATCGCCACTCCATCAGACCGGCTGATCATAAAAAAGAAAAGGAAGACTCCGCAAGAGTACAGTAATGGAAGAAATTGGGCTAAAGCCCTGAATTATTTTGCGGTACCCATAAACCCCGGACTGAAGTCCGGGGCAATTTTCAAGAGTTTACTTGTCGAAACAATAATTGCCCCGGCTTTCAAGCCGGGGTTCAGAACTGACAATTATTTCATGGGCTTTAGCCCCATATCTCTTTTTTCTTTTACGCCCGCGTCGCCGCCTCGACCAGTTCGTTCATGCGCGACACGTAATCGGCGACCGAGTCGAGATCACCTTCGAGCAGGAGTGCGCTCTCGAAAAGCTGCACCACCGCCGCGCGCACAACCGGATCGTTTGAAAGACCAACTGCATGTTTGCCGGCAAGGTTCCTGATGATCGGATGCGCGGTGTTGACTTCGAGAATCTTCTTCGAAGCAGGCATATCGGCATCCTTGCTCATCATCTTCATCATCTTCTCGAACTGGCTGTCGGGCGCATTCTTGTCGCTGACCAGCGTCACCGGCGAGCTGACGAGGCGCCTGGACTCAACCACATCGGCCACGCGCTCGCCGAGCACCTCCTTGAAGAGCGAAATCACACCGGCAGTGCCCTCCGCGCCGAGGCGCTCGCCTTCGGGCTCCACAGTGCTCGTGTCGATTTCAGCTTTTTCGATCGACTTGAGCGGCTTCTTGTCGTACTCGAAAATCGAGGGAATCACGAACACATCGACCGGGTCGGAGAGCAGGAGCACTTCGATGTCGCGCTTCTTGAAATATTCGAGGTTTGGATGGGCAAGCATCTGCGGGCGGCTGCTGCCGGAGTGGTAGTAAATTTCGCTCTGCCCCTCGGCCATGCGCTCCGCGTATTGCTTGAGGGTGACGTACTCGCCCTCGCCGGTTTTGGTGGTCTCGAAACGCAACAGGTCGATCAGCTTGTCGCGATTGGTGAAGTCGGTATTGAGGCCGATTTTCAGAATCGTGCCAAACGCTTTGTAGAAGGTGCGGAACTTCTCCGGCTCCTCTTTGGCGATGGTGTCGAACCAGCCAAGCAGCTTGCCGGTCAGAATCTGTTTGATTTTCGCCATCACCGGGCTTGCCTGCACCAGCTCGCGCGAAACGTTCAGCGACAGATCCTCTGTATCGACCACGCCGCTGACAAAGCGCAGGTATTCCGGAAGCAAATCGCGGCACTCGTGCTGGATGAGCACCTTTTTGACGTAGAGCTGCGGCCCGCGTTTTTCGAGCGCGCCCTGGTTGTAGAGCAGCTCCATCGGCGCTTCAGAGGGGATGAAAAGCAGCGCCTTGAAACTCACCGCACCCTCAACCGACACGTGCAGGTAGTCAAGCGGATCCTTGAAGTCGTTAGCAATGAACTTGTAGAACTCGTTGACCTCCTCCTGCTTCAGCTCGCTCTTCGGACGCTGCCAGAGCGCGGTCATGCTGTTGATCTGGCGGGTGCCGATGCAGATGGGATATTCGACGAAGTTCGAGTACTTCTTGATAATCTGCTCGACGCGGTACTCTTCGGCGAACTCCCTGAACTCCTCCTTGAGAGTAAACGAAATCCGGGTGCCGCGAGCCTCGCGCTCGACCGGCTCGATGGTATAGGAGCCCTGGCCGGATGATTTCCAGCGCCATCCCTGCGAGCCGCTCTCGATGCTTTTGGTCTCGACGGTCACCTCGTCGGTCACCATGAAGACCGAGTAGAAACCAACACCGAACTGACCGATGAGGTTGGCGTCGAGCGGCTGGCCCTCCTTCTGCTGCGCTTTGAGCGCCTCCATGAAACCGAGCGTGCCGGACTTGGCCACCGTGCCGAGATTCGAGATCAGCTCCTCCTCGCTCATGCCGATACCGGTGTCTTCAATGACGAAGCTTCCCGACTCCTTGTCGGCGGTGATGGTGATCTTCAGCTCGCCGGACTTGTCGATGCCCTCATCGGACGAGAGCATCCTGAAGCGCGCCTTGCCGAGCGCGTCGGAGGCGTTGGAGATCAGCTCGCGTAAAAAGATTTCGGGATGAGTGTAAAGCGAATGGACGATCAGGTTCAGAAGCTGCTTCATTTCAGCCTTGTATTCGAATTGCCTCACTGACGAAGTATTATGCTCACTCATTGCAAGTTGTCTTTTGATTCTGTATGAATTCGCCTGCAAGAATAGAGTAAAACAACACAGGCGAACAGATGAATTTTCGGGGTAAATTTAATGGCGAGAACCAAATAACGCAAGCGCTCATGGTAAGGACACCCGAGCGCCTGGAAGTGCATTATTCTTCTTTCGAAACAAGGGCAGGAAGAGATGAGAGTCCTGCAGGTACTGAATCAGGCAGTCAGAAAAAGTCAGGATACAGAACCACCATACCACTCAGCTCACACCCTTCTGAGCTTTTTGCGCGCGGCGGCTTCGCCATCGTACACCCGCTTGACACCGTCGCCAAGTGCTTTTTCGATATCTCGGATATTATTGACGAGCCTCGACATGCCGGAAATTTCCACCGACGCCGCCTGGTCGGAACCCCACATGGCGCGGTCGAGCGTCACGTGACGCTCCACGAAGGTCGCGCCGAGCGCCACCGCCGCCCATGTCGTGGCCAGTCCGACCTCATGGCCCGAGTAGCCGATGGGGTTGTCGGGGTAGCGCTGCTGAAGCGTGTGGATCATGCGCAGGTTCAACTCCTCGACCGGGCAGGGGTAGGTGGAGTTAGTGTGCGCGATCAGCAAATTCTCCCTGCCGAGTTCCGCGACCGCGGCATCGACCTCCTCCATGGTGGACATGCCGGTCGAGATGATGAGCGGGCGCCCCGTTGCCTTGGTCTTTTTCAGCAACGCGAGATCGGTCAGCGAGGCTGAGGCCGCCTTGTAGCACGGCGGGTTGAACTGCTCCATGAAATCAACCGCCTCCTCGTCCCAGCACGACGCGAACCAGGCAATGCCCTTCTCGCGGCAATAGGCATCGATCTCGGAATAGTCGTCGAAACCGAACTCCACCTTATAGCGGTAGTCCATGTAGGTCATCCGCCCCCACGGAGTATCGCGCTCGATCAGGCGCTGATCCATCGGCACGCACAGCTCGGGCGTCCGCTTCTGGAACTTGACCGCGTCGCAACCAGCCTGCGCCGCACCTTCGATCAGTTTTTTGGCCACTTCGAGTGAGCCGTTATGATTGATCCCAATCTCCGCGATCACATAAACACGATGGCCGTCGCCGACCATGGAATTTCCGATTTTCACTTCAGCCATAGATTTCAATTCAGTCAAATAATGAAAAAGCGCGCGCCGCAAGACGGCGGTTGATTCTATTAATACGGGAATAAACGAGAAGATTTTATGAAGCTCTCAGGGCAATCAGCCACTCGGCGTACTCCCGGAAGGCTCCACGACCGCCTTGCGCGGTGCACCGGTAGTGAACGCAGGGTTCGACCAGATGCATTGCATCACCCGGACAGGCCACCAGGCCGAATGGCGCGATAGCGTTCATGATACCAATGTCGTTCACGTCGTCGCCGATATAGGCGATTTCGGCCTCGGAGAGACCGGTATCCGAGAGCACATCCGCCAGCCTCGACTGCTTGTCCTTGACTCCGAGGTACAAGCGTTCGATATGCAGCTTCTGCGCCCTCCTGACAATGCTTGGCGAAACCTCGCCGGTCATGATGCCGGTTTCGACGCCGTGCTCGCGCAGGCGTTCGACGCCCATGCCATCGCGGATTGAATATCGCTTGAACTCTTCTCCCCTTTCTGAGTAGTAGACGCCGTTATCGGTAAACACACCGTCGTTGTCCGAAAGAACAAGCCGGATGCGCGAAGCTCTCGCTTTCTGTTCCTGCGGGGAGAGAAGAATCATGAAATGATGAGGTTTTGTAGTAAAACGCTTCTGTACAAAATACCGGCCAATATATCACTTTTCCGTAATATCTTCGACGATCCGTCTTTGCGGCGCAGAATTTCAATATCTGTCAAAGCACATTTCAACAAGTTATCCACACTCCTTCCACATGCCACCAACCCCTTGAGCAATGGCATGTTACGAACTTTTCATAGCAAAAACGGATTCACGGAAGCCAAGCGAAAAGCACCGATATCGCTATTATTCAAAATAACTTACAGCAAAAAGAGAAAAAAATTGCTCGCAGGAAGGTCACTCAACAGCCGACATCGGCGCTCCGCGCGCCCGATCGCATCTATCAACGGGTCAACATGCTCTGCCACGCCGACCGGCGCATCGACGATACAGATCAAAAAGGGCGGCATGGTTTGTATTCCATGACGCCCCTTTTCATACGCTAGATCAATAAACGTGCTTATCTGAATCAGGTATACGTTTCCTTGTAGCGCTTGATCGAATCAAGCAGAATCTGTTTGGCTGTGGCCGCGTCCTGAAATTCTTCAACCAGAACCGTCTTTTGCTCAAGCGCCTTGTACTCTTCGAAAAAGTGCTGAAGTTCCATTTTGAAGTGCTTTCCGAGATCACCAATGTCGTTGATGCCGCTAACGCTCATGTCGTCTTCAGCCACGGCGATAATCTTGTCGTCGCCCTCGCCGTGATCAATCATGCGCATAGCGCCGATCACCCTCGCCTGCACGACGCACATCGGCACGATGGAGCACTGGGAGATGACGACAATGTCGAGCGGGTCATGGTCTTCACCGAGAGTCTTGGGAATGAATCCGTAGTTCTCGGGATAAAGAAGGGAGGAGAAAAGTACGCGATCAAGCTTCAGCATTCCAGTCTTTTTATCGAGCTCATACTTGGTTTTACTGTCTTTGGAAATCTCGATGATCGCGTTAACAACATTCGGGCACTCTTCACCGATTTCAACGTGGTGCCACGGGTTAAAATTCATAGTTGACTGTCCTTATCTTGATGGTGTTGATGAAAAGGTGAGCAAAGATAGAATATTTTTTCAAACCTTCCAGAAAAAAGACAAGGCCGCCCTTGTCTGGTTACCAAAAATAATTTGCAGAAGCTGACAGATCAGCCGGATCAGCCGGATCAGCCAAATCTGACCGATCTGCCTCCATTTTTGATCACTCTTTTCGCTCAAAATAGTCCCTCGTCTCACTGGCGATCACCGGACTCAACAGCAGCAAGGCAACCAGGTTTGGCACCGCCATGAGACCATTCGCGATGTCGGCGAAGGTCCAGACCACCCGCAAAGAAGCAACGGAACCAACCATCACCGCCGCGACCCAGAGCCAGCGATATAGCTTGATCGCCCGGCCACCAACAAGATATTCGAGCGCTTTTTCGCCGTAGTACGACCAGCCAAGGATGGTCGAAAAAACGAATGTCAACAGGCCAAACGAAAGCACTAGCGGGCCGATATGTGGAATCTGCGAGAACGCGGCGTTGGTCAGGTCCGCTCCTTTCAGTCCGTTCATCCACTCACCCGAGTTGACCACCACGATACCTGTGGCAGCGCAGACAACCACCGTATCCCAGAAGGTGCCGGTCGAGGAGATCAGCGCCTGGCGCACCGGATGCGAAGTCTGCGCCGCCGCCGCCACGATGGGCGCACTGCCAAGGCCCGACTCGTTGGAGAAAAGTCCACGGGCAATACCGTAGCGCACCGCCTCGCGAGCCCCGGCACCTGCGAATCCACCGAGCGCGGCCTGGCCGGTAAAGGCCGAACTGACGATCAGGCTGATCGTGTCGCCAATTGAATGGTGCCCCATCACCAGCAACGCAACGCAACCGATCAGGTAGAGCGCGGCCATCAGCGGCACAAGGTACTCGCAAACGCGGGCAATCGACTTGATGCCGCCGATAATCACCACGCCGGTGAACACAGTCAGCACCGCGCCGCTCAGCCACGGCGAAACCTGATACTTGGTCTGCAACAGCGTGGCGATGGAGTTGGCCTGCACCATGTTGCCAATGCCAAACGAGGCCACAACGGTGAAGATGGCAAAAATAACGCCAAGCCATTTCATACCGAGGCCCTTTTCGAGCACATACATCGGCCCGCCAGCCACCGTCCCATCCTCGTTTACCGTGCGATACTTGACCGACAGCACTGCCTCGCCATATTTGGTGGCAATGCCAAACACGCCGGTCAGCCACATCCACAGCACCGCTCCCGGCCCGCCCATCGCCACGGCCGTCGAAACGCCGACGATGTTGCCTGTGCCGATCGTCGCCGCCAGCGCCGTTACCAGTGCCCCGAAATGGCTGATCTCCCCCGTCCCCTCGTGCGAGCGGGTGAACGAAATACGGATAGCATAAAGCAAGTGCTTCTGGATAATGCCGAGTCTGAACGTCAGAAACAGATGCGTCCCGAACAGCGCCACCAGGAGCGGAATACCCCAGACAAAGTCGGCGATTTGCGAAAGAAGAGCTTCAAATGATTGCATGGGAGTGGGTTAGGATGAAGTGATAAAAATTATTTCTCAGACTTCAAATTTCGCAGAAGCCGCTCGAAGGCACATTTGTACGAATCGTGATCTTTCCATCGTCTAAAATCTCCGATGTAGCGCTGACGTCGGACGTTCCCGGCCCAGCCGGTTGTGCTGTCCATCACAGATTCATCCAGACGAACAGGAACAAGAACATTCTTCTTCTCGATCCGTTCACGGTCGAGGGCGTGTTCCAGCTCGTGTTCAACCCAATCGCTCTGAACGGAGTGCTCGGATAAAATAAAGAGAAGCTTATCGTGAATCCGGATGAATTCATCGATAACCGGTCGGATTTTATCGCCAATTTTCAGATCATGAGGCGCAAACCAGCAGCCTGAAGGTCATTGTGAATCCGCTGGGCAAGCTCTTCGTCTTTGTGGCTGTAACTGATGAAACAGGAGTAGTATTGGATTGGAGTCGAGGTCAAAGAACGAGCATACTCGATCATCTGATCTGGTACACCACAGCCACGGAGGAAAACTTCGGGAATGTTTCCTTGTGAGTAGTAAAGAGTGTCAATGCCGATGGTGGATGGTGCTCCGTGTACAATTGCTTCAAGACCTTTTACTAAACTGAGATCAACTCCGCCAAAAGAAGTAAAACCTGCGATAGCATTACTTACATTTACATCAATTAGCTTGGCGTTGTTGAGATTAGTCCCATATAAATCAGCACTGGAGAGATCAGCGTTAAAAAGACTAACATCTCTGAGCATATATCTGTTAAGATTGACGCCTGATAGATTGACCTCACTCAAATCCGGATGAATATTATAATTCTCTTCCCTCCACTGATTCCAAACCTCAACGCCTTGCTTGAGAATTGCCAGATGTTCCGGATTTGCCATGATCGAGTGATGAAAGGGTAATAATGGATGCTCCTGAAACGGCTTGGGTACTGATTGGGCTAAAATACCGAATTTTGATGAGATGTAAACGCCTTCTGCTCTCCCCTCGGCAAGCGCCACCCCATGCCCGATATTCTCGAAATTTTGATATTTTCCGCCCTCATCACAGAGAACCGGACTTGACACATCAGACAGAGAGACGAAAAGCATGGAGTTAGCAAAAGAGATCGCGCGGCGGCGGACGTTCGCTATTATCAGCCACCCGGATGCGGGTAAAACCACCCTCACCGAAAAGCTGCTGCTGTTCGGCGGCGCAATCCATACGGCAGGCGCGGTGAAGAGCAACAAGATCCGCAAGACGGCGACCAGCGACTTCATGGAGATCGAGAAGCAGCGCGGCATTTCGGTGGCGACTTCGGTGATGGGCTTCGAGTATCGCGGCAAGCGCATCAACATCCTCGACACGCCGGGTCACAAAGATTTCGCGGAAGACACCTACCGCACACTGACCGCCGTGGACAGCGTCATCCTCGTGGTGGACAGCATGAAGGGCGTCGAGGAGCAGACCGAGCGCCTGATGGAGGTGTGCCGGATGCGCCATACGCCGGTGATCATTTTCATCAACAAGCTCGACCGCGAGGGGCGCAACCCTTTCGAGCTGCTCGACGAGCTGGAGCAGAAGCTCGACATTCAGGTGTGCCCAATGACCTGGCCGATCAGCCAGGGGCAAACCTTCAAGGGAGTGTACAACCTCTTCGACCGTTCGCTGAACCTGTTTGAGGCCAATTCGTCAAAGATCGGCGAAAAGCTGACCGACATCGAGGGCATCGACGATCCGAAGCTCGAACACTGGGTCGGTTCAACTTATGCCGGGAAGCTGCGCGAAGACGTGTCGCTGATCGAGGGTGTGTACGAACCATACGAGCTTGAGATGTATCGCGAAGGGTTGCAGGCGCCGGTCTTTTTCGGCAGCGCGATCAACAACTTCGGCGTCGGCGAGCTGCTCGACACCTTCATCGACATCGCCCCCTGCCCGCACGAGCGCGAGGCGTCGGAGCGCATGGTGCACGCTTCGGAAGAGACGCTATCGGGCTTCGTCTTCAAGATTCACGCCAACCTCGACCCGAACCACCGCGACCGCACGGCCTTCTTCAAAATCTGCTCGGGCCGCTTCGAGCGCAACAAATTCTACCAGCACACACGCCTCGGCAAAAAGCTGCGCTTCTCTAACCCGACGCAGTTCATGGCGCAGGAGAAGAGCGTCATCGACGAGGCGTGGGCGGGCGACGTGATCGGCCTGTACGACAACGGCTCGCTGAAGATCGGCGACACCTTGACCGAGGGCGAAAACCTGCACTTTCGCGGCATTCCGAGCTTTTCGCCGGAGATCTTCAAGGTGCTCGAAAACCGCGACCCGCTCAAAACCAAGCAGCTCGAAAAAGGCATCCGCCAGCTCACCGACGAAGGCGTGGCGCAGCTCTTCATCCAGTACGGCACGCGCAAGATTGTGGGCACGGTGGGTGAACTTCAGTTCGACGTGATCCAGTTCCGCCTCGAACACGAATACGGCGCGCAGTGCGCCTTCACACCGCTGCGCTTCCACAAAGCCTTCTGGATCACCAGCGACAACCAGGAGCAGCTCGACGAGTTCATGCGCCGCCGCGCCAATGTGATTGCATTCGACAAGGAGGATCACCCGGTCTTCATGGCCGAAACCGAGTGGATGCTCAAGATCGCCAAAGAGGACTTCCCGGAGATCGAATTCCACTCTACCTCGGAGTTCAAAACGGAAGGTAAAGACGCCTGAAGGATGAGCCAAGAGGGCGGGCGTAAAACCCGCCCCTACGAAATATTTCAAAACACCCCACCCCTCGTAGGGGCAACCCTCGCGGTTGCCCTGCCACGAAACACCTCAACGCCACGATGAATCCTTCGCCTTGCAGCCAAACCCGCCCCTACGGTGGACAACATGACCAGCGAATGACGCGGGGAACCATTGCCTGATGGGGCTGGTAGTAGTGAGCAGTTCAAAAAACCAGCCTACCTCACCATGACCACTCGTAACTACTCGGTCAAAGGGATGCACTGCGCGAGTTGCGTGGCGATCATCACCAAAAAACTTTCGGCGCTCGACGGCATCGCCAAAGCCGATGTCAATCTGGCTACCGAGAGGGCTCGCATTGAGTTCTCCGGAGAGCCGTTGAGCATTGAGGCGCTGAACGAACTGCTTGGCAAGTACGGCTTTTCACTGGTCGAGGACGCTCCGGCGAAAGCCGCCGCGCCGGAACCCGCCGCCGACCACCACGCCTCGAAAAAGCAGGAGAAGCTCGGCGAACTGCATCGGCAGAAGCGACAGGTCCAGATCGCGCTTCCGCTTGCACTGCTCTTTTTCGCGGTGATGCTGTGGCACAGCGCCGCTGCCGCCATTGCCGGATTCCCGCACTTCCCCATCGACATGGAGAGCTGGAACTCCATCGCGCTGCTCGTCGCGGCGTGGATACTCTTCAGTATCGGCAAGCCCTTCCTGCGCGGCGTCGTTTCGTTCATCCGCACCGGCGCGGCGAGCATGGACACGCTTATCGGCCTGGGCTCGCTGGTCGCCTGGAGCTACAGCGCTTTTTCCATTCTCTTTCCGACGCTACGAAACCGCCTCGGCCTGCCGCACGAGAGCTTTGCCGACGCAGCCATCGTGGTGATCGGCTTCGTGCTCTTCGGCAAATATCTCGAAGCCCGCTCGAAGCTGAAGACCGGCGAGGAGATCGAGAAGCTCATCGGCCTGCAGGCCAAATCGGCGATTGTGTATGACAACGGCGAGGAGATCGAGGTGCCGGTCGAGAAGGTGGTCAATGGCACGATGCTCCTCGTCAAGCCGGGCGCGAAAATTCCAGTCGATGGCGTGATTTTTTCAGGCAGTTCGTCGATTGACGAGTCGATGATTACCGGCGAACCGGTGCCGGTGGACAAGCGCGAAGGCGATACGGTGATCGGCGGCACCATCAACAAGCAAGGCTCGCTCATCTTCACGGCCACCGGCGTCGGCGCGGAGACGATGCTCGCCCGTATCATTTCGATGGTCGAGGATGCGCAAGGTTCGAAAGCCCCGGTGCAGAACCTCGCCGACAAGGTTGCCGCGGTCTTCGTGCCGACGGTGCTCATCATTGCCGTGCTGGTCTTTCTGCTCTGGCTCGGCGTCGGCACGCCCGCGCTCGGCTTCCGTAACGCCCTCGCCTACGCCATCATGGCGATGGTGGGGATTCTCGTCATCGCCTGCCCCTGCGCGCTGGGCCTGGCCACACCGACGGCGATCATCGTCGGCACCGGACTCGGAGCGCGGCACGGCATCCTCGTCCGCAACGCCGAGAGCCTCGAAAGCCTCAGCCGCGTCGATACGGTCGTGTTCGACAAAACCGGCACCATCACGCGCGGTGAGCCGTCGGTCACCTCCATCGAGCCGTTCGGCGAAGCGACCACGCCCGACGAACTGCTCGCGCTGGGGGCGGGCATCGAGCGGCACTCAGAGCACCCGCTCGCCCAGGCCATCGTCAACGCCGCGAAAGAGCGGAAGGTCGAGCCGGTGCAGGTAACGGAGTTCAAGGCGCTCGAAGGGGTCGGCGTCGATGCAAAAGTCGATGACGACACGGTGCGGGTGCGCAAGCCCGGCGACGGCGACAGGCAGCGGCCGGAGATCGCGCGGCTCCAGCAGGAGGGCAACACAGTGGTCGTCGTGGAGCGAAACGGCGAGGCGCTCGGCCTCGTCGCGCTCTCCGAGGCGCTGAAGCCTGAGGCGAAAGAGACGGTCGCCAACCTTCGGCGGATGGGCAAGCGCGTGGTGATGCTCACCGGCGACAACCGCCACGCCGCACAGTTCATTGCCCGGCAGGCGGGCATCGCGGAGGTGATCGCCGAGGTGCTGCCCTGCGATAAAGCCAACGCTATCAAGAAATTGCAGGTCGAAGGCCGCACGGTCGCCATGACGGGTGACGGCATCAATGACGCCCCGGCTCTTGCCCTCGCCGACGTCGGCATCGCCATGGCGACCGGCACCGACATCGCCATCGAATCGGCGGGCATTACGTTGCTCGGCGGCGACATCGGCAAGGTCGTGCAGGCCATCACGCTCTCAAAAAAAACGATGCGCGTCATCCGCCAGAACCTCTTCTGGGCCTTCATCTACAACGTGATCGGCATCCCGCTCGCCGCCGGAGCGCTCTATCCGTTCTTCGGGATATTTCTCAACCCGGTCTTCTCGGGCATCGCAATGGCCGGAAGCAGCGTCTCGGTCGTCACCAACTCGCTGCGCCTGAGAGCGGCAAAATTGGGGAAATAACCAATAAAAAGATCGGTCGGATCGGGCCGAACCGACCGATCAAAAAAATTACAGCAATGAACAACGAAATCAGCCACTACCGCGAATTCCTGAAAGACAACGTTCGCCAAAAGGTGGACTTTTCGCAAACACCGCAGAACCGCCGCGTTCCGCCGCCGCCAATCGAAAAGCCGATACCGGAAGGAGCAAAAACAATTCCCCTGCCACCGATTGAAAAGGCAAAGCTCGCAGGCAGCATCGATCTCTGGTCGGCCATCGGCCAGCGCGAAAGCTGCCGGTTCTACTCCGATGAACCGCTCTCGCTCGACGAACTCTCGCTCCTGCTCTGGGCGACGCAGGGCGCTCGGCTGAAACTCGACGCGGGCCATGCGTTGAGGACGGTGCCCTCGGCGGGTTGTCGGCACGCTTTCGAGACCTACCTCTGCGTGCTGAACGTCGAAAGGCTGGAGAAAGGCATCTACCGCTACCTGCCGCTCGAACACGCCCTGCTCTTTTCGCACACATCGGAACACCTTGAAAGCCGCATCGTCAGGGCCACGCTCGGCCAGCGCTTCACCGGTGACGCGGCAGTGCTATTCGTCTGGACGGCGATTCCTTACCGCATGGAGTGGCGCTACGGCCTGGCCGCACACAAGGTGATCGCACTCGACGCGGGCCACGTCTGCCAGAACCTTTACCTCGCCTGCCAGGCCATCGGCGCGGGAACCTGCGCCATCGCCGCCTACGATCAGGGCGAGATGGATCGCCTCCTTGGCGTTGACGGCGAAGAGGAGTTCACGATCTATCTCGCTCCTGCCGGAAAGAAAGGGTAAATCGTCAGTGCTGACGGGCAGCCCGCCATGCCGCGAAGCGGGTTCGCGCGACCAGCGCGACGAGCGCAATAGCCGAAACGATAGCGACGACTCCCCCCTCCTCGTGCGCTCTGCGGCTCACCCAGTTTTTCGGATCCAGACCGAGCCAGGCGTAGAGGTAGTTGGCAAGAATGCCGAACAGGAGCGACATCAAAACAATGACCACGAGATAGGCCACCGTGCCCTTTTTGCCAAGCAGCTTTGAGATCACCGGCAGCGATGCGGCGTTGGTTGCCGGACCGGCAAGGAGGAAGACGAGCGCCGCGCCGGGCGAGATACCTTTCAGCGCAAGCGCCGCGACGATGGGGGTTGATGAGGTCGCGCAGACGTACATCGGCACCGAAATTGCAAGCATCATGATCATGGTAAGCAGGTCGTTCGACAGGTAACGCTCCAAGAATTGCCCCGATACAAACACCGAGATGAAACCGGCAATCAGCACGCCCACAAGCAGCCAGGCACCCACGTCACCAAGCAGTTCGCCGAACGCGAAGGAGAGACCCGACCTGATTTTCTGCAACACCCCCGGCTTCTCGACACTCTTGTAGCCACAACCGCAAGAACAGCAACTATCCGATGGCGCACCGTCAGACGGAGGTTCGGCGGCAGACTCTGCCTTTTCGGTGAAGGTAACGGCAATGCCGGTCGCAATCGCCGTCATGAAAGCCGCAACCGGCCTTATGAGCGTCATCAGGGGATCGAGCAGCGCATAGCTGATTGCAATCGAATCGATGCCGGTTTCGGGCGTGGAAACAAGGAACGACGAGACCGCCCCCTTTCCTGCACCCTGTTTTTTGAGACCGGCAGCCGCCGGAATCACCCCGCAACTGCACAACGGAATCGGTACGCCGATAGCGGAGGCTTTGACGATGCTCGAAAACCCGCCCCCGAGATGCGTCGCCACGAGCTTTTCAGGCACAAACGCCTTGACGAGGCCAGCAACCAGAAAACCGAAAAGCACCCATGGAGCAGCATCAAGCAACACAGACCACGAGGCTGTAACAATATCGATCAACACCTTCAATACCTCTGGCATGATTCACTCCATTTACTGATTGACACATTTTCGCATGATCATATATTCATGTTTTATTCACAAAAAAAATCGAGCATCACTTTTCCTGCACGTGCTCGAAGCCGATCCTGATGAGTTCGGCAATGTGGCTGTCATCGAGTGCGTAGAGGACGTTCTTGCCCTGCTTTCTCGACCGGACGATCTTGGCATCCCTGAGAACCCGCAACTGGTGCGACACCGCCGACTGGTTCATGCCGAGAATCGAAGTAAGATCGCACACGCACAGCTCTGAGCGGTAAAGCGCATTGAGCATCCGCACTCTCGTGTGGTCACCGAGTACCTTGAAAAGCTGCGCCAGATCCTGCTGCTGCTTCTCATCCGGCATAGCCTGACGCACAGACTCGACCATATCGGGATGATCACACCTCTCCAGGCAAAGTCCGTCATCTTTTTCAGTCATCGATACCATAAACACATGAACAATTATTCATATGATACCATAAAAAGAAAAACCGGATAAATCGTTTCGTGATCCGCTCGCTTCATGCAGCAAATTCAGTTTCGCCTGTGCTTGGCAAGCGCGTCGTGACAGAAGAGGAGAATATCGACCTCAGCGGCAGCACTATCGTCGCCCAGAAGCTTCTTTGTCAGAAGCAAGGCCAAACGCTCGTAAAAACTGACCGTCTGGGCAAAATGCTTCGCCACTTCGGGGTGCCCCACCCTGTCGCCGACAATGATGCGGAGGCAAGTCTGCATCACGTCGAGAGCCGTCGAGGTTTCAAGAGAGGGCAACTCGCCTGATGCTTCATTCTCCGTAACAATCGCATTCAGCGTCCTGTACGCCATCAGATAGCTCTCCGATTCAAGATATTCAAGCATATTCTCCAGGCGATGTTTCATAGTAATGTCCATAACTTCCGGGTTGTTCAGCGATATTTCTATCCTCAAATAGAGCAGAAGCGAAACAAGTTCCCGAGAAAGTTCGGGTTTCCACTCACCGGGCCAAAAGCCCTTCTACCCATTCGATCTGCCCCGGCCGGCAGATGCGCTTGAGATCGTAGTAGCGCTGGACAAACTGGCGGGCACGATTGCCGAGGAGGCGCCGCCTTTCCGGATCACCGAGCAGTGCCGAAACCTCGCGTGCAAGCGCTTCTGCATCAAAGAAATCGACAAGACAGCCGGTTTCGCCGTGGCGTTCGCGCTCCTGCTCGGACGCAGCGAAGGGGCCGATCCGCTTACGATCCCAAGCTGCGCAAGGATGCCGGAGCCTACTACACGCCCGTTGAGGTAGTGCGCTGCCAGGTGCGCCTGATCGACGACCTGCTCGTCAACCGCCTGAACATGCCGCTCGGCTTTGCCGATCCCGGCGTCGTGACGCTCGATCCCGCAACGGGCACCGGCACCTACCTGCTCGGCGTCATCGAACACGCCCTCAAGCGAATCAAGACTGAACAAGGGGCGGGAGCCGTCGCGGGCCAGGCGACGGGGCTGGCCCGGAACCTCTACGGCTTCGAGCTGATGGCCGGGCCTTACGCCGTGGCCGAACTCCGCGTCAGCCGCGCTCTGCGCGACCGTGGCGCGTTGCTGCCGAAGGATGGTACGCACGTCTATCTCACCGACACGCTCGAAAGCCCCGACACCGAGCCGCTGGTGTTGTCGTACTATCTGAAACCGATTTCCGACCAGCACGAAAAAGCGCTGAAGGTCAAAAACAGCGTGCCGGTGATCGTCTGCCTCGGCAATCCGCCGTACGACCGGCACGAAGCCGCGACCGGCGAGAACAAGGCGCGAACCGGCAACTGGGTGCGCTAAGGCGGAAAGCCGAACGGCGCGGACGCGATCTTCCGCGATTTCATCGACCCCGCCGTCGCCGCCGGGCACGGCGTTCACATCAAAAATCTCCACAATCTCTACGTCTATTTCTGGCGCTGGGCGCTCTGGAAAGTTTTCGAATTTCCCACTACCCACGGCCCGGGAGTAGTAAGTTTCATCAGCGCTTCAAGCTATCTCAACGGCGATGCTTTTTGCGGAATGCGCGAGCACACGGGCCGCCATTGCGATGAAATCTGGATTCTGGACCTCGGCGGCGAAGGCCGCGGCACGCGGCAAAGCGACAACGTCTTCGCCATTCAGACCCCCGTCGCCATCGCCATTGCCGTGCGTTCGAGTAACGCCACTTTGGACAAACCCGCTACCGTCCGCTACACCCGAATCGAAGGCAGCCGCAACGAAAAACTCGCCGCGCTCGACGCCATCACCAACTTCGCATCCCTCGACTGGCATGAGTGCCCCGACGACTGGCAAGCACCATTCAGCCCGGAAGGTACAGGCGATTATTTCACCTTGCCATTGCTGACAGATTTAATGCCTTGGCAACATTCGGGGTGCAAGATGAATCGTACTTGGCCGATAGGCCCTGACATAGAAACTCTTGAGCGACGTTGGCGAGGGTTTCTCTTTGCCCAAAACCGAGCAGAAGTTTTCAAAGAAACCCGCGACAGGAAAACAAGTCTGAAGTACCCTTTGCTATTTGAAGGCGAAGACGCGAGCAAAACACTCGATCAGCTACCGAGTAATTCACCGGCACCTCCTTTTTTACCATACGCTTATCGATCATTCGATAGACAATGGGTGTTTGCCGATAGTCGGTTAGGTGACTTTATGCGCCCAGATCTCTGGAATTCACGTAGTGAAAAACAGATATTTTTAACAAGTTTGCTTAACAAGCTACTCGGAAAAGGGCCTGCCACAACGGCATCAGCTTTAATTCCTGACTGAGGTACTCCCCAGTTATAGGACAGCTATCGAGAGAAAATAAGTTTGTTCATGCGGCTTTCGGAATCAGTCGTTTATTGGCAGAATAGACTTTTGCCGGAACCTGACCATCAAGCGCTTTGTGGCGACGAACCGTGTTGTAGTCGTTGAACCAATGCTTCAGGCCTTTGTAGAGTTCGAGACCATCGGCTGGTGGGTTCAGGTAAATGTACTCATACTTGACGCTCCGCCATAACCGTTCGATGAAGACGTTGTCAATTGCTCGGCCTTTGCCATCCATGGAGAGTGCAGACTTGGACTCTGTGATGACGGCTTCGGCAAAGACCTCGCTGGTGAACTGGCTGCCCTGATCGGTGTTGAGAATCTTGGGTGCCCCGTGCAACCGCACGGCTTCAAGCAAGACCTCGGCACACCATTTGGCATCCATGGTATTCGACACCGACCAGTTCAGCACATAGCGGCTTTTCAGGTCGATGATGGCCATCAGGTACATGAATCCATGGGCCATCGGCACATAGGTGATATCAGTTGCCCAAACATGGTCGCTGTGCTTGATCGCAAGTCCCCGGAGCAGATACGGATAGACCTTATGGCCCGGCGCCGGTTTCGAGGTGTTCGGCTTGGGGCCGATGGCTTCCAGACCCATAAGGCGATAGAGCCGCCGTACCCGTTTGAGGTTGATCTTGTAGCCTTTGTCCATACTCAGCCATTGCCACATACGGTAAACGCCGTAGTATGGCCTCAGCAGGTACTGCTCATCAATCAGCCGCATGAGCTCACGATTCAGCTTCGAGGTCTTTATCGGCTGATAATACAGGCCTGATCGGTGGATCGAAAGCAGGTCGCACTGGCGTTGCATGCTGATACCGCTATGTTCTTTCTCAACCATGGAGCGTCGTTCCGAGAGCGATTTTACGACTGCAATTTTTTTTTGAGCCAGTCGACCTCAACCTTCAATTGGCCGATGGTTTTGTAGAGTTCTTCGCTCTCCTGCTGATAATCCTGCTCGGTTTTCCTAGCCTTTTCACCTTTCGAAAAGACATCGGAGGCCTTGTCGAGGAACTCCCGTTTCCATTGAGTGATCTGGTTCGGATGAAGCTCATGCTTCTGGGCGAGTTCTGCCATGGGAAGCCGTTCACTGAGGGCTTCCAGGACGACCTTTGTTTTGAATTCAGGCGTAAACTTGCGGCGTGTTTGTTTCATAGTGACTGCTGGGTTTTTGTTGATCCAATTTAACCAGCCGTCCTATTTTTGGGGAGTATCTCAATACGGATCAGCATAACACTCATCTGTTCAAACGCGACCGACCAATCAGCGTTTGTTCTCAAAAAAGGAGTTTACCGCAAATCCACCGACAAAACCAACCCCCATCACTACCCCACCCTCACCGGCATCACCAACCAAAACCCCCGTAAATCAATCACCGCTTTCGGCACCGTGAACAAGCTCTGCGAGGCGCGGAAGGTGATTTTGTCGGGGCATCGCCAGCAGCAGCCTCGTTCTTAGCGTAACGCATCGTCACCGTCGGCAAGGGATCGTGGAGGTTCGAGATCAACAGCGAACTCTACGCAGGCCTGAATCAGCCCCCATAAAAGCAAAAAGGCTGCCCAATCACTGAGCAGCCTTTAAAAGCTGAAATATAAAGCCGTTGCTTTTTACCCTGCCGCCTCGACAATCGCCATGAAGTCGTCGGCATTGAGGCTCGCGCCGCCGATGAGGCCGCCGTCGATGTCGGGCATGGCGAACAGTTCCGCAGCGTTGGAGGGTTTGACGCTGCCGCCGTACTGGATTCTGAGATGATCCGCCGCTTGCTGGCCGTAGAGTTCGGCGACTTTCGCTCTGATCATCGCGTGCACATCCTGAGCTTGCTCTTTGGTGGCGGTTTTGCCGGTGCCGATAGCCCATACCGGTTCGTAGGCGATCACCAGACTGGTGATGTCTGTCACATCGGCCAACCCCTCGACCACCTGCGTGGTAACGATGTCGGCGGTCACGCCGCACTCACGTTCGTCGAGCGTTTCTCCGACGCACATGATGACCGACAGTCCTTCGGCAAGCGCTTTCTGAACCTTGCGGTTGACGATCTGGCTGGTTTCGCAGAAATACTGGCGGCGTTCGGAGTGGCCGAGAATGACGTAGCTGCATCCGGCGGCAGCAAGCATCCGCGTGGAGACCTCACCGGTGAATGCACCCTCGTTCTCGTAATGGCAGTTCTGGGCACAGAGTCTAATGCCGCTCCATTCGATCACCTTTCCGACCTCGTGCAATGCCGGAAATGTGGGGGCAATGCCAACCTCGCACGTCACGCCGTCGCCGCCGACCTTTTCGGCAATCGCGGTTGCCAGCTCGACAGATTCGGCGATGGTGTTGTTCATCTTCCAGTTGCCGACCACAATTTTTCTGCGCATATCAGTAATCGGTTACGACTTCGCGGTAGATTTTATCGATATCGGCCACCTTGAAGGTGTGCTTCCAGAAGCGGGAGTCCTTGAGTTCGATCTTGTCCTGATCGATGGCCGTGACGTAGCCGTGCCACACCCGCTGCTCTTTGGTGATAAGATTGATTTCCTTGTCGAGCAGCTCACGGGCTCCACCGATCTGGCTGGCGGTATAAATTATCTGACGTTTTCCCATAAATATGGTGTTTGAATTGGCTCGCTATTTAACAAAAATATCGAGGATTTCATAATGCAGCTCACCTTTCGGCACGCTGATGGTAACCTTGTCGCCGACCGACTTGCCAATCAGCGACCGACCGACGGGAGAACGCACGGATATTTTGCCAAGATCGGAATCGGCCTCCTCGGACGAAACAAGGGTGTATTCGATAACTTCGTTCTCGGCATCCAGGTTACGTAGCTTTACCGATGTGAGAATATAAACCCGATCAGTCTTGATCTGCTTGGGATCGAGGATAGTAGCCGATGCCAGTTTATTTTCGATTTCACCGATCTTCGCTTCGAGTTGCGACTGCTCTTCTCGGGCAGCGTCATACTCGGCGTTTTCACTCAGGTCTCCATGCGAGCGAGCTTCAGCAATCTTTTCAAGTACCTCTTTGCGGGTCTCGGTCGTCAACAGGTGAAGTTCCTCCTTGAGCCGGTTATACCCATCCCGTGTCAGATAAATTCGATCACTCATGTCAGTTCATGGTTTTGGTTGGCGATGCTGAAAAGCGAATGATCACCAGACGTTACAGCAGCGATGGTTTGGCAAACAAAAAAGTAAAGTCAGCAGCCTGGCTGACTTTACTTCGTTTAAAAGAATTTAGAAAACTTTATTCTGCGGGCAAAGAGCATTACAGATTAAACGCAAAATACATCCGGCTCCATCCGCGCTCGACCAGCAGGAAGAGCAGATCGCCCTTTTTCTTGTTTTTAACGATTGCATTAAATGCCGCAACCGAGTCCACCGGCTTTTTATCGACGGATATGATCACGTCGCCCGGACGGAGGCCAACCGAGAAGGCTTTGCTCGATTTTCTGATCGATGTCACAACAATCCGGTGTAAGTTGGCTTTCATATTCAGCCTTCCTGCTATTTCAGCATTCAGCGGAGAGACCGAGAAACCAAGAAGCTCGCTCGCGGCCACGCCCCCCTCTGCCGAGGTTACCGCGCTTTCCGGCTGCGATTCGAGACGCACATTTACGGTAAACACAGCGCCGTCACGGTTGATCTTGACAACGGCATCGCTGCCAGGGGCCTGACTGGCAATCTGACTGCGCAATTCTGCCGCGCTGCTCACCTGGCGCCCGTTGAATTCGAGGATGACATCCCCGGTCTTCAGACCCGACTTAGCCGCCGGGCTACCCTGAAATACCGTGCCGACCAGTGCCCCTTGCACCGTGCTCAGGTGCAGTCCTTTGGCAATATTCTCATCGACGTCCTGGATGGAAATTCCCAGATAGCCGCGATCCACCTTGCCGTTTTTAACCAGCGAGGTATAGACCCGGTACGCCATGTTCGACGGCACGGCAAAGCCGATACCGTCAAACCCGCCGGTGCGGCTGGCTATCGCCGTATTGATGCCCACCAGTTCACCCCCGATATTCACCAATGGACCGCCCGAGTTTCCTGGATTGATGGCTGCATCCGTCTGGATAAAGTCCTCGTAATCGGCCACCCCGACATTAACCCGGCCCTTTGCACTGACAATGCCTTGGGTCACCGTCCGGGCGAGACTCTTGCCAAGCGGACTGCCAATAGCGATCACCCACTCGCCGACACGCAGCCTGTCACTGTTGCCTATAGCGATCGGTTTAAGACCTGAAGCGGAAATCTTCAGCACGGCCAGGTCAGTACGGGGATCCTTGCCGACGATCTTCGCCGTAAATTTCCGGTTATCAGAGGTCATCACCGAAATGGAGCCCGCTTGGTCGATCACATGGTTGTTGGTCAGAATATAGCCATCCTGGCTGACGATCACACCCGATCCCAGTCCATGGATCACCTCCTTGCGAACATTCGGTTCTTCAGGTAAAGGGAAGTTGAACATCTCTCCAAACGATTTGCCGAAAAAATCGAAGGGGGTCATAATCTGGCGATCAACTTCGGTTTCAGTATAAATCGTCACCACCGATGGGGTAGCTGACTCGGCAATCTCCACAAAAGCATCATTGAAATCGTTGAGCGTCCGTATCGGATGGTTGCGAAGGGTTTCAGCCGCAATACTCGAGTTGGGGTGACTGGAAACCGTAAAACCGTTACCCCGCCTCCGTTAAACGAAAATCGAGATTGGAAAAAGCGAGCGCCCCGGCGGTGATTCCCACAGATACCAGCGCTGCCGATTTAAGCATAGTCAGTTTCTTTTTCATAGCTGTCTTCGGTTTAAAAGTTTATCAGACAAAAGTCTCAATACTTTCAAGAGCCGTCAGGCCTGCTCTCATCTTGTTCATGGTCTCTTCGTACTCAAATTCCGGCGTCGAATCGGCCACAATGCCGCCCGCCGCCTGGAAGTAGATAACGCCGTCGCGGATCACCATCGTGCGAATGGCGATAGCGGTGTTGAGCTGCCCCCGGAAATCGAGGTAGCCCACCGCGCCGCCGTAAAGGCCGCGCTTCTCTTTCTCCAGTTCGTAGATGATCTCCATGGAACGGACCTTCGGCGCGCCGGTCAGCGTTCCCGCCGGGAAGCATGACCAGAAGGCGTCCATTGCCGTCAGACCGTCCTGCAATTCACCCCGGACGTTGCTGACGATATGCATAACGTGCGAGTACTTCTCGATCACCATCATCTCGTTGGTCTCGACCGTGCCGATTTTGGCGATGCGCCCGATGTCGTTGCGGCTCAGGTCGATGAGCATCAGATGCTCGGCCCGCTCCTTTTCATCGGAGATCAGCTCGCGGGCGTTGCGCTCGTCTTCCTCGAAGCTCTCGCCTCGCCGCCGCGTTCCGGCAATGGGGCGGGTATCGACCATGCGGCGCCCGGTGTGGTCGCGCTCCACCTTGACCAGCAGTTCGGGCGATGAGCCGACGACGTAAAAATCCTCGAAGTCAAAGAAATAGAGGTAAGGCGAAGGGTTGATCGTCCGGAGCGCGCGATAGACATCGAACGGACGGGTGTGCAGCTTGCGCTTCAGGCGCTGCGAAATCTGCACCTGGAAAATGTCACCGCTTAGAATGTACTCCTTGGCCTTGAGCACCTTGGCGTAATACTCGTCGCGCGTGGTGTTCGATATAACCGGCTCCGGTTTCTCGGGCTGGAACGGCACGAGAGCAGGCACAAGCGGCTTCTGCAACAGTGCGACAAGCTCGTCGATTTTGCGGTCGGCGCGCGCGCGGTCGGAGTCATCGAGATAGTTGGCCACGAGAAAGAGCTTGCGCATCACGTTATCAAAGATGACAAGCGTGTCGCAGAAAAGCAAACAAAGGTCTGGCATCCCCGCCGGGTCTGGCTGCTCGGCAGCGGGAATCTTTTCGATGAGGTGCATGGTGTCATAACCGAAGTAACCGAACACACCGGAGGTGCTCATCTGTTGCGAACCGCTCTTGCAGCGCGGCAGCTTTTCGGAAGAGAACATCGCCATGCAGCGATCTACGACGGCGCGAAGGTCGCGCTCCTGTTCCACAATGGCAGACAACCGGCGGAAACGCTCGTCACGAACATCGAGCGTAATCTCTCCGCCAACCGTCCCCTTGAGTACGGCTACCGGATCAACGGTGATATAGGAATAACGAGCCATGCGCTCCTCCCCTTCGACCGATTCGAGCAGGCAGGAGTAAGGGCGCTGGAGTTTGAGGTACACCGACACCGGGGTTTCCGTATCAGCCTGAAAGGTTCTGACCAGAGGGGCCAGAATAAAGAATGGCTCCTCTGCCGGCTCGGCCGTATGGTCCGAAAAAGATCTGATCATGAATTAGTGGATGCTACGATAAGGTAAAAAATTCATAGTATGACATCTTCGCTGTTTCTATATTGTTACACTTATAAACACAGCATAATACTCAGGCTGCTAACAACCATATCAAAAGCGATGATCGTCAGGCAGGTGTCTCCCATCGGTAATCAGCGAGCTGTCGCCATGAACATGGCAAGCGGATCCGGCCGGAAGTGGCTCACCGCACTTATACTCTCTCCGGGAATGATTTTCGCCTCGGCTTATCTCTTGGTTTGGGTGTCGATGAATCTCTGGCTCAATCACAACTTCAAACACCACCTCAAGCAAATCTTCGCCGCTGAAACCGGCCAGCAATACCGGATCGACATCGGCTCGCTCAGGTCAGAAGCCGACCTGAATTCACTGACGCTCAAACAGCTGGAGCTGACCTCGGTCGGAGGCACTGAAAACCAAAGAGCAAGCCGACCAGCATTTCAAATTGAAGAACTTCGTATCGAATGCGCCGACATCAGCTTCGTCCCGTTCAACACGGCAGACGAACTGCTCACCCTGCGCAAGGTCTGTCGAGCCATCCTGCTGAACAGCGTTCAGTGAACAGCCAACCCGATGCGATTCCAGCGAATAGAGGCAATCTTTTCAACCGGATCGAAAAGCAGCGGCAGATCGGGATCCCATGACCAGTACACCATCATGGCCTGTCCCACTATGTCGCTCTCAGGAAGAAAACCCCAGTAACGGCTGTCAAGGCTGTTGTCGCGGTTATCACCCATAGCGAAATAGTAGTTACGGGCGACGGTATAGCGATTTGCCGCCTGGCCATCGATGAACACCTGATCGCCGACCAGGCTGACCGTATGCCCCTCGTAGGCAATCAGATCCCGATACAACGGAAGGGTCCCTGGCGTAAGCGTGATTTCGTCGCCACTACGCGGAATGCGGAGAGGCCCGTAATTGTCCTTGTTATAATCGGACATACTCGGGAAAATCTGGAACTCAGGCACGCCTGCCGGCATTTTTATGCCAATGAACTGGGCGTGAGGCGGCAACTGCATCCCTTTGCCGTTGATGTAAACCTGCTGGTTCCGGATTTCAAGATTGTCTCCCGGCAGAGCAATGCAGCGCTTGATGTAGTTCAGGCTCCTGTCGCGAGGAAACTTGAAGACGATGATATCACCTCGTCTGACATCATGAACTTTGGGCAGAGAGATATCAGTAAAAGGCACCTTGGCACCATAGACAAACTTGTTGACAAAAAGGAAATCGCCGGCAAGCAGCGTTTTTTCCATCGAACCCGTCGGGATTCTGTATGACTCGATAACAAACATCCTGAGAATTGTCGCCACCAGGGCGGCAATGACAAGAGCCTCGAACCATTCACGCGATTGGGCCTTACCGTTTTTTTCTTTGGAGGTCGTGTTCTGTTTTTTCACACTTCAACTTTTTTTACAGGCATTACCGGAATGCTCAACCGTACACACGACTTTTTGGACGTCAAGCGGTTTAAGTTCCAGCGCAACCGTGCTGATTTTCTGACCTGTCACTGTTATTCATCGATGTTCAGAACGGCAAGGAAGGCTTCCTGCGGCACCTCGACCCGGCCGACCTGCTTCATGCGCTTCTTGCCCTCTTTCTGCTTTTCGAGCAGCTTGCGCTTACGGCTGATATCGCCGCCGTAGCACTTGGCGAGCACGTTCTTGCGCATGGCTGAAATGCTCTCGCGGGCGATCACCCGGCTGCCGATGGCCGCCTGAATCGCCACCTCGTACATCTGGCGGGGAATGATGCCCTTGAGCTTCTGGCAGAGCTTGCGCCCCCACTCGTAGGACTTCGAGCGGTGCACGATCGACGACAGGGCATCGACCGGCTCGCCATTGAGCAGCACGTCGAGCTTGACCAGATCGGAACGGCGGTAGCCGATGTACTCGTAATCCATCGAGGCGTAGCCTTTGGAGATCGACTTGAGCTTGTCGTGGAAATCGAACACCACCTCGCCGAGCGGGAACTCAAAATGAATATTCACCCTCGACGTGTCGAGATAGTCGGTGTTCTTGTACTCGCCGCGACGCTCCATGCCAAGCTTCATGATGTTGCCGATGTACTCCGACATGGTGATGATCTGCATCGACACGTACGGCTCCTCGACCCAGTTAATCTTGGTCGTCTCCGGCATCTTCGAAGGGTTATCCACCTCGACAGTCTCACCGCTGGTCATGATCACGCGGTACTCGACGTTGGGCACCGTGGTAATGATGTTGACGCCGTACTCGCGCTCCAGCCTCTCCTGGATGATCTCCATGTGCAACAGACCGAGGAAGCCGCAGCGGAAGCCGAAGCCGAGCGCCGCCGAGGTCTCGGGCGTGTAGACCAGTGAGGCGTCGTTGAGCGAGAGCTTTTCAAGCGACTCGCGCAGATCCTCGAACTCATTCGATTCGACAGGATAGAGGCCGCTGAACACCATCGGTTTCACATCCTTATAGCCGGCAAGCCGCTTCGAAGCGGGATTGTCGAGCAGCGTCACGGTGTCACCAACCTTGGCATCCTTGACATCCTTGATCGAACAGATCAGGTAACCCACGTTGCCTGCTTCGAGGGTATCGGCCGGATTGCGCTTCAGGCTCATGGTGCCGATTTCGTCAGCAAGAAAAATCTTGTCGTTGGCGAAAAAGCGCACCCGGTCTCCTTTCTTCAGCACGCCGTCCACGATTCTGATATAGGCAATCGCACCACGATAAGCGTCGAATACCGAGTCGAAAATGAGTGCACGGAGCGGCATCTGGCGGTTATCCGCCGGTGCGGGCACACGCGCCACGATCGCCTCCATCAGTTCGTCCACACCGATGCCGGCCTTGGCCGACACCTGAAGGATTTCGTCACGGTTGACGCCGATCAGGTCTATAATCTGTCGCGCTACACCCTCGACATCCGAAGAGGGCAGGTCGATTTTGTTGATCACCGGAATGATTTCGAGACCTGCCTCAATGGCAAGGTAGAGGTTGGCGATGGTCTGCGCCTCGACGCCCTGCGTGGCATCGACGACGAGCAGCGCGCCTTCGCACGCGGCCAGCGAGCGCGAAACCTCGTAGCTGAAATCGACGTGACCAGGCGTGTCGATAAGGTTGAGAATATAGTCCTGCCCATCCTTCGCCTTGTAGCGCATCTGCACCGCGTGGCTCTTGATGGTGATACCGCGCTCGCGTTCGAGATCCATGTCGTCGAGCACCTGGGCGGTGGACATCTGGTTGCGTTCAAGGGTATGGGTCACTTCGAGAAGCCGGTCGGCAAGGGTCGATTTGCCGTGGTCGATATGGGCGATAATGCAGAAATTTCTGATCATGCCGACTTCTGTTCCTGTCGAAGGCATAAGTATCTGTTCTAACGAGTAATAATAGTTACAATACCGCTTCGCCGCAACGGCGGCGGGCGTAGTAATAATAAAGCCAGTGAATATAAAAAGAAAATCGTGACGTACCGCCCGGCAGCGTTCATAAAAAGCGAAGCCTCTCCTCTCCGGCGCGAAGTCCGCGAGCGAACGATTCACCATCCATCGCCTTTTTGCCCTCGGCCTGCACGCTGAGCAGTTCGAGCCAGCCGTCGGTCCCGGCCACGAGCAGCCGCCCGTCCGCGATGCGTAGCGTCCCCGGTTCATCCGGCGCGGCTTCAATGGCACAGGGCTTCGCCTTGTAGATTTTCAGGCTTTTTTCGCCGAAAGTCGTCCATGCGGTAGGTTTCAGCGCAAGACCGCGAATGAAGTCGTGCAGGCGTTGCACCGGCTGGTTCCAGTCGATACGGGTGTTCTCGCGGGTCAGCTTCGGCGCTTTCGTGGCGAGCCGCTCATCCTGTTTCTGCGGAGTCACCGCACCATCGGCGATCATCTTCAGCGTGCGTTCGACGGTGCCCGCACCGATCTCCGAAAGGCGATTGAGCAACTCGAAAGCGTTCTCGTCGCGGCCAATCGACGTACGATCCATCGTGATGATGTTGCCGGTATCAACCGACTTCTGAAGGAAAAAAGTGGTCACGCCAGTCTCAGCATCGCCATTGATGATCGACCAGTTGACCGGCGCGGCTCCGCGATAGGCGGGAAGCAGCGAGCCGTGCAGGTTGAAGGTCCCCAGTGCAGACAGCTCGAACACCTCGGGAGGCAGGATGCGGAAAGCGGCAACCACGATCACGTCGGGACGGGCCGCGGCGATTCGCACGGCAAAGTCGTGGCTTCGAACATCGTCAGCTTCGAGCACCGGCAAGCCCAGTTCGAGCGCCGCCTGTTTGACCGGCGTCGGCTCAGGTGGTGAGTTTTTGCTGCGGCGCGGCTTGTCGCAGCCGGTGACGACCAGCACCGTCTCGAAGCGTGGCGTCATGGCCGCGATACGGCGCAGCGAAGGAACGGCGAACTCCGGAGTTCCCATAAAAACAACTCTCAACCCCACCGGTCAGGCCTCCGCTTCAACGCGTTTGGCATCACGGGCCAGCGGATAGTCGGCCTTCACCCGTCCTTCAGCAATAGCATCAAGCTCTTTCTGAATTTTGCGACGATCGCGCTTGTCCATGCGGTCAACGAAGAGCGTGCCATCGAGATGGTCGATCTCGTGCTGAAGCACACGGGCCATCATGCTGTGAAAATCGGCGGTATGCTCCTCGAACTTCTCGTCGCGATAGTGCAGGGTGATCGACGACGGGCGGACGACGTCACCTGCGACACCAGGCACGCTGAGGCACCCCTCCTCCATCATGTTGCGCCCACGAACCGAAACGATGCGCGGATTGATCACCACCATCGGTTTGAAATCGGCATACTCCTTTATTGTGGAAATATCCACCACTACCAGGCGTAGCGAGTGGCCCACCTGCGGTGCAGCAAGACCGATGCCTGGCGCTTTGTACATGGTGTCGAACATCTCGGCAATCAGCTCCTCAATTGCTGAATCGACCCCTTTCAGAGGTTTGGCTTTCATGGCGAGTACCGGGTCGCTGTATGTATTAATCGGTAAAATCATGCTCTCTCTTCTGAATTGCGCCGGCACGCGGAAGCACCGGCTTTGCTGAAACGGTAAAGGACAAAAGCACTCCGTTATTGAAAAAACCCCTCGGAAGTTGCTAATAGTTGCCCCGCCAGCAGGCCCATAAAAACTGGAATGTACGATTTTCACCCTTTTTCCACAGGCATTACCTGAACCCGATGCACGCAGTACCGACAAGTAATTCAGCGAAAAACGGTACATTTCAGCAATGAAAAAAGCAATCATCCGGCTAACGCAAGAGCAACAGAGATCAGGTGAGCAAAAAAAGCAGCGACACAACGGCAAAGGTCGAAAACCTCTTCAAGTCTTTCATGAAGGATGAGGGGCTTCGATGTACCCAGGAGCGACTCAGCGTACTCAGGGAGATTTATCGCACAAACACCCATCTCGATGCCGACGAACTTTTTGTCCGGCTGCGCGAAAAGGGTGTTGCCATTTCACGGGCCACGGTCTATCACACCCTCGACCTGCTCTTCAGATTCAACCTCGTCACCAAGATCGATCTCGGCCACAAGCACACCCACTACGAAAAATCCTGGGGCGTGGCCAACCATCTGCACATCATCTGCCTGAAGTGCGGCCATGTGTCGGAAGCAACGAGCAGCGAACTGCCCGGCATGATGGAAAAACTCTGCGGAGAGCACGGCTATTCGCTCGGCAGCTTCAGCTTGCAGCTGTTCGGGGAGTGCCTCGACAAAGAGGCCTGCGCCGGGCGGATCAAAAACAAGCACAAACAGAAAGCCTGAAACAACGAAAATCATGCCCTGGCTCTACCTGATCCTCGCTATCGTCGCCGAAGTCTCCGGCACCACCAGCATGAAGCTCTCGGCGGGCTTCACCAAGCCGGTACCATCGGTTTTGATTTTCGTTTTTTACGGCCTGAGTCTTACTTTCCTCACACTGGCGCTCAGGACTTTGCCTGTCGGTATGTCCTACGCCGTCTGGTCGGCGCTCGGCACGGCGCTCATCACGGCAATCGGCGTGCTCTGGTTCGGAGAAGGAATAAACGCGCTCAAGGTGATCTCCCTGATCCTGATCATCGCGGGCATCGCCGGATTGCATTTCAGTCAGGAACACATGAAGTAAGGCGAACAGGCATGAGTCACCAACATCCGGTTTACAAACGAATCGTCGTCAAGGTTGGCACCAACGTCATCACGGGGCGCGATGGCAAGCTCGATCCGGCGATTCTCGACAGCCTGACCTCGCAGATCGCCTCGCTCATGCAGGGCGGCGTCGAAGTCATTCTCGTCACCTCCGGCGCGGTCGGCGCGGGGCGCGGCATCGTGTCGCTCAGCGGCAATCTGACGCCGGTCGAAACGCGGCAGGTGCTGGCCGCCACCGGGCAGATCCGGCTCATCAACGCCTACAACGACCGTTTCGAAAAACACGGCATGACCGGCGCACAGTTGCTCGTTACGAAGGGCGATTTCCGCGACCGCCAGCACTACCTCAACATGCGCACCTGCTTCGAAGCACTGCTTCAGCAGAAGATCGTGCCGATCGTCAACGAGAACGACGCCGTAGCGGTCACCGAGCTGATGTTCACCGACAACGACGAACTTTCCGGCCTCATCGCCTCGATGTTGCGGGTTGATGCGCACATCATCCTCTCCAACGTGGACGGCCTGTTCGATACGCAAACTGAGGGCAACCCGGTGATCGAAGAGATCGATCCCGACTCGAAGAACTTCAGCCAGTACATCCGCCCCGGAAAATCGGAGTTCGGGCGCGGCGGAATGCTCACCAAGTGCACCATTGCGCACAAACTCTCGCGCCTCGGCATCACCGTACACATCGCCAACGGCACCACCCCGGGCATCTTGCAGAAGATCGCGAAGGGCGAAAAAACCGGCACGAAGTTCATCGCCCAGAAGCCCAAGCAGAGCCGCAAGCGCTGGATCGCGCTCAGCGAAGGACTCGAAAAGGGAGCAGTCATCATCAACCAGGGCGCCATCGACGCCCTCACCTCCGGCGAAAGGGCCACGAGCCTCCTGCCCATCGGCATCACCGACGTCGAAGGAAGCTTTCTGCGCGGCGATGTCATCCGCATCTGCTCCGGAGATGGCAAGGTCATCGGCTACGGCATGGCCTCCTGCACCGCCGAAAAAGCCCGCTCAGCGATGGGACAGAAAGGCCACAAGCCGGTCATCCACTACGATCATCTGTATCTGGTGCCGTAACGCCCACTGTCTTTTCGCCAGTCATTCAGAAACTCGCCGGGCGTGCAGCCTTACCCACGCGGCAAAGCGGTTCATCCAGTTTTGCAGGAAGTCGCGGCTTTTCAGGCCGATGCATCCCGCTTCGTCGAACAATCCATCATAATAGCCGATGAAGGCTTCTGGCTGGGCCATTGTGGGAACATCGAGCACGGCGAGAATATTGCGCAGATGCTGCTGGGCCATCGCCGTGCCGCAAGCGCTTGGCGACACGCCGATCATGCCGGCCGGTTTGCCCTCCCAGGCGTTGTGGCCGCTGGGGCGCGAGCCGTGGTCAATGGCGTTCTTGAGGAGACCGGGAATCGAGCGGTTGTATTCGGGTGTGACGATCATAAGGCCGTCAGCCTCGGCGATCTCACGCCGCAGGCGCTGCATCGCTTCGGTCGGATGCTCCTCATCATCCTGATTGTAGAGTGGAAGGTCATCGATCTTCAGGTGGTAAAACGTAAAGTCGGCGGGCGCGAGCCGGATGAGCGCGTCGGCAAGCCTGCGGTTCAGTGATTCACGCCTGATGCTGCCGACAAACACGGCGATACGGTAAGTGTTCATGGCGGAAATGGAGTAGAGTTCATCGAAATCATCTGCCCGAACATCTTGCCACCATATTTGGTTTCCCGCGTCCTGTTGCACGCATACCGGCTCCCCGACCATTTTGAAGCTGCAGTGAGAATGCGTATTATATTTTCAATATTACTCAAAGAGTTCTCCAGCTTTTGCCGACCTCCATCCGGAAAACAGGCAAGATGAAAAAAGCCCTCCTCGTCACCGGCCTCGTGGCCAGCCTGCTGGCTGCACTCGGCTTCTGGCTGCACCAAAGCTATACGATCCTCAAAACCAAACCCCCCGTGCCTCTGAAGAGCGACGTCGAACTCGAACGCCCGTCATCGTTTTGCAACCTGCCCATCAGCATCGAACACGCCGTACTGGCCAACTACCTGAACGGCAAGATTCGCGGCAACTTTCTGAACGCCGACCTGTGGCTGCAAGAAAAGCACAAGGAGCGCATCAGCCTCGCCCTGACCCGGGAGGAGAACATCACCATTAGCTCGAATGGTCGCCAGCTCTTCTGCACCTTTCCGGTTTCGGCGGAAGCGCGGCTCACCGACAGCCGCCTCGGGAAGTCCCTGGCCAAGCTGCTGGTGAGGCCGGTTCGCGCCAAAGCGATCTTCACCTTTTCGACGCCGATCTCGCTCGACCGGAACTGGCGTCTCCGGACGCGATTCCGCATCGTGGATGTTCGGTGGGAAGAGGAGCCGGTGGTCAAGATCGGGCCGTTCTGCAAAAACATCCGGGCTGACGTCGACTCCCTGCTCACCGGTAACAGCCGCGGCCTGACCGCCCTTCTCGACTCCGAAATCCACAAAGCGGCAAGTCTCTCCCCCACCATTGGCGAGGTCTGGCATGATCTGCAAAAACCGATTGTGCTAACGCGAAAGCCGCTGCCCGTCTGGCTTCGTTTCCGCTGCAACAGCATCACCGGTAACATCGCCCTGAACAGGAGGGCCATAGTCTGCAACACCCGCATCAGAACCAGCATGAGGATGCTGACCGACACCACGGCGATGCTTCCGCCAACGCCGCTGCCCCGGTTCCGGCAAACGCCAAGAGACAGCATCTCGACCATCTCCGATGTCAACTTCTACTCCCTGGCCCCCTTCGCCAGCATCAACAGGCACCTCAATGATTTCTTCATGAACCGGAGCTTCAGCCGCTCGGGATACGACATCGTCGTACGCAGCGTCGAAGCATACGGTTCGTCAAGCGGGCTTTCGGTAGCCATCATGACAGACCGCGACCTGAAAGGCCACGTCATCATGAGCGGACGGCCACGCTACGACATACCGACCGACACCATCAGCATCGACAATTTCAACTACTCCCTCGATACCGGCCAGCCGGTTGTCCGCACCGGCGAACTCCTGCTGCACGACGCCATTCGCGACAGCATCGCCACGCGGCTCGACGTGCAGATCGGCTCATTCGTCAACCGCTTGCCGCAAATCATCACCAGCGCGGTCTCCAGAGCCAAAGCAAGCAGAACCATCGATCTGACCATCGACAGCCTCACCATCCGCAAATGCGATATCCGCGTCGGAAGAAACAACATCTATCTTCTGGTCAACGCCACCGCGAAAAACGCCCTGCGCATCAAGCGGATCAAATCCGGCAAGCGCATCAGAATCCGCAAACAAGCAGAAGCAAAGGATCAAAACCCCACCGGTCAGCTCCCCCGGCCTCCGGACACAGACAACAAATCCCGATTCTCACCAGTCACGGCACACCCGTTGCAGCTCACCAATCACTTCTGAACCGCCACGTCATACTTTCCATTGAAAAATTCTCGAAGAAAAGAATTAACTTTTCTCTCAGAAAGCGCCCTAAATATGCAGCCGCGCCACCAAGAAGTAACGGAGTAACGCTCTATGCTGGAAGATGTTCTGCTGATCAACGATCAGCACAAATCAGCGGCCAAAGCCATTTTTGACCACGTGCCCGATGACCTCGAACTGCTGGAAAGGCAGAGGGACAGGGCAGAAAGTTCGTCGTAGCCATATCGGGTGAATCGGGGCAGGAAAACCGGAAATCTCTCACTCGCTCGCCCTGTTGCTCAAAGCTCAAAGCATCCGTGTCAAGATTCTCCATACCGACAACTACCACCGCATCTATCCCCTCGACCGCCGGGAACACCGGATCAGCAACAACTACGAACTGGTCGGCGTGGAAGAGTATGACTGGGACTTGTTGCATCGCAACATCGACGATTTCCGCCAGAACCGCAAGGGTTCCGTGCCCTGCATCAACATCATCACCGAAGAGGTCGATGAACTGGTTACCGATTTCAACAATATCCGGGTGCTCGTCATCGACGGCCTCTACGCCATCCGCACCGAGAGAGTTGACCTGCGGGTTTTCATCGACCTCACCTACCACGAAACCAAGCTCAGCCAGCTCCTGCGCGGCAAGGAACCAGCGGACGGCTACCGCTGGAGTGCGCCCGAACGCGAGCACTGTCACGTCCGGTCGCTGATGCGCCTGGCCGATCTGCATGCGAACCGGAACTATCAAGTGCTCGATCCCGCTTCAAGACAGAGTATCCACGTCAAGCGATCGCCATGAAACGATTCACGTTGGCACATTTTTTCGTTGTAAATCAAGATTCAGAGAGCGCCATGAACGAAACCATTTCCACGATCCTCAAGCGCCGCAGCGTGCGTGCCTACCGTCCCGATCCAGTCGAAAAGGCCGATATCGACCTGATGCTCCAGGCTGCCCGTCACGCTCCCAGCGCCATGAACCAGCAGCCGTGGCACTTCACGGTCATCCGCAACCCCGAGCTGCTCCGAAAGCTCGAAGAGCACTGCAAGAGCGCGTTCCTCGAATCAACAAACGAAGCGCTGCGGGAAATCGCCAAACAGGAGGGGTTCAGCGTCTTCTACCATGCTCCGCTGATGGTTATCATCTCCGGCGATCCGGGAGCGCTTGCCGCGCAGTACGACTGCACGCTCGCCATGGAGAACATGCTGCTCGCCGCCACCTCGCTCGGCCTCGGAAGCTGCTGGACGAATGCCATCATGATGTACCATGCCACCGAAAAAGGCAAGGCGAAGTTCAGGGAACTCGGCATCACCTTCCCGGAAGGCTACCAGCCCTACGCCGCGGCAGCCGTCGGCTACCCGGCAACTCCCTGGCCCGACGCCCCGCCCAAAAAGCCGGATTGCGTCACGTTCATGGATTGAGCATCGAAAACGCTTCACACAATATGAGAGGCTGTCTCAACGGCATAACTGAAGCAGCCTCTCAACTCCACCCGAAATGCACCCCTGTTATTTTTTATTGAGCAGAAGAATCTCTAACTTTCTGGTGCATTACCGATTTTCTGATTCTCTCTATAAACCACTAACAGGAGAATACATGAAAAGAACCTTCCTGTCCGCCGCGCTGGCGATCATGTTCCTGCTCTCTTATTCGATCAGCTTTGCGGCCCTGAACCAGTTTACCGGTAACTGGAAAAACACCGATCCGAACACCGGGGGCATCACGACCCTGGTCATCACCGGGAACGCCAACGACCTGAGAATGCACGCTTGGGGCAAATGCCACCCGCAGGATTGCGACTGGGGCGAAGTCAACGCCTACCCTTACGCGCCGAACGTTTCCAGCCCGATCGAAACGCGTGCGCAGGCCGTCTCCGCCGTTTACACCACAGGATTCAGCCAGACGCTGGTCGTCGTGAAACCGGCGGGCAACAACATGATTCGCGCCGAAGTTTTTACCCGCTTCACCGACAACAGCAACCGCAGCAACTACACGGATGTCTACACGTTCAGACGTCAGTTCCGTCCTATGCCGATGCGGCCAATGCCCGGCCCGATCCCCATGCCGGCGCCAGCCGTCCAGGAGGATTGCGTGTCGTTCAACCCGGTAACCACGACCGTCAGAAACATCGATGGACGCTGGAAGATCGTCGATGGCAACCACTGGCTCTTCGATTTTGGCGATAAAAGAGCGGAAGCCCTGCAAGCGCTGAGAGTCATCAAATACTATCGCATGGACAGCTCCTGCTTTGTGGGCCGTCCCGATCCAAGCTTCCACTATCTGCTGGTGAGCGGTAACGCGCCCCAGGGAAGCATGCCCGGCGAGGATTGCGTGAGCTTCAATCCCAACACCATCGAGGTCAGAAACATCGGCGGAAACTGGAAAATCGTCGATGGCAGCCACTGGCTCTTCGATTTCGGCGGCAAAGAAAGCGAAGCGAGAACAGCCTTTGCAATCATCAAAAAGTACGGCTTCACCCGCTCCTGCTTCGTGGGCCGTCCCGACCCGAGCTTCCAGTACCTGAGAAAGTAACAGCCCAGAAATTGCCCGATCAAAACCCCCGGCTTCAGCAAATCGAGGCCGGGGGTTTGCTGTTCACCGCAAACGAGCCCGCCAGCAACATCAGTATCCACGCATGATCGACCACCACACCTTGCCCCGCTTCTTTCATCCGGATTCCGGAAACCGGCCAGTGAAACCGCGCCGGTTCGAGCTGCTGATGGTTATCGTTTCACTCGTCGCCGCGTTGCACCTGCTCCCGGCAACGATTGTTTTTGCAGAGCCGGAAAGGCTGACCGTGCTCTTCACCAACGACATGCACTCGCACCTCTCGCCACATCACGAAATTGCACGCAATGGAACCGTACGGGATGTCGGCGGCTACGCCCGGCTGGCCGGAGCGATCGAACAGGAGCGCAAACGGACGGACGGGAACACGCTTCTTGTCGATGCAGGCGACTTCACCCAGGGGACGCTCTACCATACCGTCCTGCCGGAGCAAGCACTTGAACTTCGCCTGATGGGCGCGATGGGTTACGACGTCGCCAACTTCGGCAACCACGATTTCGACTTCCGCCCATCCGGTGCTGCCGGAATGCTCCGCGCCGCGCGCGCCAAAGCGCAGGTGCTGCCTCAACTGGTCATCTCGAACCTCCGCTTCAGCGACAGCGACCCGGGCGACGACACGCTGAAACAGGTTTTTCGCGACTACCCGGTGCGCGATTATACGGTCATCGAGCGCAACGGGCTGCACATCGGCATTTTCGGTCTGCTCGGCAAGGATGCAGCCGAAGACGCGAGCTTCGCCAGACCAGTCACCTTCTCCGATCCAGTCGAAGCAGCAAGAAAAACCGTGAAGATTCTGAAGGAGCGCGAAAAGGTTGACCTCGTCATCTGCCTGTCGCACAGCGGCACCAGTCCGGACAAAGCACACTCCGAAGATGAAAAACTCGCCACTGCCGCACCCGGCATCGACGTCATCGTCAGCGGCCACACCCACACGATTCTGCAGTTGCCGATCAAGGCGGGAAAAACGCTCATCGTCTCCGCCGGATCGTACGGCACATGGCTCGGCGTGCTTGATCTGAAGGTCGGTAAGAACCGCAAGATTGAGGTGACGGGATACCACCTGCGGAAAATCGATGCGAGCGTGCCGGAAGACCGGAATATCGCCCGCACCATCGACGGCTTCCGGAGTCTCGTCGAAGAGCGCTACCTCTCGCACTTCGGCTACCGCTTCGACCAGGTGCTCGCCTTTCAGCCGTTCAACGGCCAGACCATCGAAGAGACCTATGCCAAACCCGGCGAAACCGGTCTCGGCAACCTCGTCACCGATGCCTACCGCTGCGCCGTCGAAGAGGCAGAGGGCCACCGCCGCCATATCGACACCGCTGTCGATGTGCTCGGCTGCATCCGTTCGTCGCTCTTCAAAGGCGACATCCGCGTGTCGGACGTTTTCCAGACCGCCTCGCTCGGCCCGGTGCAATACGGCTATTGCGGCAACACCATCGTGGTCATTTATCTCACTGGCAGTGACCTGAAAAACCTGCTCGAAGTCCACACCAGCATCGCCCCGTCGAAAAAGGATGCCCTCCTGAGCCTCTCCGGCATCAGGTTCAGCTACAACCCCAACCGCGTGCTGTTCGACCGCGTGACCTCAATCGAAATCGAAGGGGCCGACAACCGCTATCGACTGATTGAAAAAGAGCGCCTCTACAGCGTGGCCATCAACTCCTATCTGGCCAGCCTCATCGACCTGATCGACACAAAATCTTTCGGGCTCCTGACGATCACGCCGAGAGACAAAGCTGGCAATCCGGTGGGCAAAAAAGATGAAAACAAGCTTACGGTAACACGGAATGGAGAGCCGCTGCGCGAATGGGTCGCCCTCGCCGAATACCTCTCGTCGTTCCCGAAAAAGAACGGCATTGCAACGATACCCGAACGCTACGCCAAACCCGAAGGCCGCATCACCACCGAAGCCTCATGGAACCCCATCGCCCTCCTCGCAGGAGGCAACTGGATCACAGCAACAGCCGCCATGCTGATCGTTGCTGCGGTGATACTTGTGGTTTTACTGATGCGCCAGGTTGTACTGAAAAGCAGGCGGTAGTAGACATGAGCTGACTTTGCTGGAAACGAAAACACGGTACTTGACCCAAGCAGAAATTGCCTCTCGAATGGGTGTGTCGCAACCGATTGTAGGAAGAATCGAATCCAGCCTTGGCAGCCAGGCCCACTCCCCATCGCTGAACACCCTCCGCAGATACGCTCAGGCTTGTGGAATGAAACTGGTGATTCAGATGGTGAGAAAGAATGATGAAGGATGGAAATGAAGCTAAATAATCTGAAGGATTACCAAAAATAAATTCCCATTTGACTACATCAGTACAAAAAAAGCCGCTCAAAAGATTAACCTACGGAGAAACTGAAGCTTTATTAATAACCTCAAATACATATGAGCTGAGCACAGATCCAACAACACCTAAAACGATTGAAGTTATTCCAGAAATAGCAAGTGCCCCGGATGGATTTTTTTAATAAAGTCTGCAATTCTATAAAACATCGACTTCCTTATTCGCTTAATTTCATTTTGACATAGAGCAATCATTTCGTCAGAGACTCGTTCCCTCCTTAACCGCTCCACACAATCTGAGCAGATTATGGGATTGTGACACAAATATACAACATCACATTTAATCCCATTCATATCAAACAAACAACACCTCGCCTCATCATGAGTATAACTTGAAATTTCCACTGTTTCTAGAATACGATTCTCATTACGCTTATAAGCCAAGGTATATGCATAAAGAAGACGATATACGATATTTTCCAGAGGGATATTGAAAAATCTAAGGATTTCCTTTATCTCGTGAAAAGAAATGACGGCCCTATTAGCCGATAAACGCCTTGAATACCAATTATGCTCTATTGGGATATTTACAATGGCGATCAGAAACTCACCATTAAATCTATTCGGTAAAACTTTTTCAAGGGCGTTATCGGTAAATTCCCAGCCGTCACCATCTGAATTCCAGGATATTGTATAGCTTTCGATTTCATCAACTATTTCAAAAACAGAAGACCTTCAATCTTTAATCTTTTTTCTGTTAAAGTCTGGCGGCATATACCAAACTGTGGCTATGCTTATTCTGGTTTTAATCATTGCTATTTTCGAATAGTCATAATTACCCCCCTGTTCTAACTGACAAATCCCAATAAATAAAAACACTATTCTCACCTGTTTTCCCTGCTGTGCCATACGCGAATAATAACCACTGTATCGTTTTTGTCCCATATGTAGCGGAGAACGAACGCTCCAGCTCCGAACGATATGACAAGTTCACGTCTGCCCGTTTCGTCGTTCATCGGACGCCCGATTTCCGGTATCGATTGCAACAAACCAGCGCCATCAAGAATGACCCTTGCTGCTCGTGATGCTGCATCAGGGCTTTTTTCATGCAAGAATGCATGAAGTCGTTCAACATCTACCAATGCTTCCGGAAGCCATTTTATCTCGGGCACGCGGTCACCTTCCCTTCTGCCAGATTTTCAAGCCATTCAGCGGCTTTTTCATGAGTTACAGCAATCCCGGTCAATTGATAACGCTCCCAGCGATCCATATCCTCACGCTTTTCCTCCTCGTACTTTTCCTCGCGATCCAGATAGGTTTCGATAGCTCGGCACATAAGCCAGTGGGGGGACCTGTCACGGATTCGAGCCAATTCCTCAAGCCGTTTATGGGTGGTGTCGTCTAATTTGACGCCCTTAGTCTTTGTTTTTGACATATCTAAACCTCCTTTTGCAAAAAGGTAATACTTATAACAACCTTTAGCAACCCAATCCATCAATTCTCCGAATCCCTCAACGCCGCCTCGCCAAGCGTTCCAACCTCCTTGTACGAAGTCTTGTTCGTCGAAAGCGGCGAACGGAGGACGCGAATCGGACGGGCGTCGGCCTCTTTCGCAGCGGTAATGTCGGTGTCGGAGTCGCCGTAGTAAACCTTCACCTGTTTAGCCGTAATCGAAGGCGTTTTGGATTGGTTGCAGGTGAAAATCACCTCGGCCTTCTTCAAGTCGAAACATGGCTCGAGGATTTTCGGCACAATGTTGACCTTCGAGCTGTCACGGGCGGTGATGAAGAAAATCGTGTCTCCCCTCTGCTTGTGCATCTGGATCAGCGCATTGCCGGAAGCTTTCGGGATGCTTAATTTGTTGAACTAACGATTCATATCGTTCCAGAACACCGAGGAATGCCACAAGCTGCCGCCTGTGAGGTATTTGTTTCTGCCATTGGGGCCGTCGTGATTGTTCACGCCATAGTAAAAGCTGGAGCTGGAGAAGAGAACGGTGTCGTCGATATCGAATCCGGCGACAATCGGTGCAGGAGGAAGCGTTTCCCTGATCTTGTCAGCCGTGACGTAATGAACCTGCGAACACGCCGCCGCCGCAACCAGATACAGCAACGCAAAAACCGCTCTGAACTTCCGGCTCATGAGTTCCCTCCTCGTCGTTTTGATAGAACGACAGGCAATCTCAGGAACAAAGTATCAACAGGTATCGGATCGCGCAGAGCAACAAAGAGACGTACTGACTACAGGTCGAATCGAAGGCCGCTTAACATGGCAGGAAATCGGGAAATAACGGCCCGGCATGAACTCATTGATAGGCAAAGAAAATACATCAAATTCACAAGCGCCACCGGGAAAGAGACGCTTCTGTTGAAGCTATAACCTGCAAAAGGCTGAGGCCCAACAAACGATAATCCAGGGATCGGGAGAAAAGAGTGGGAAAATATTCCGGGCACTCACTCGGCAACGACTTTCGTGTCCCAGGTAAGCTTGCATCCCGACGCCTTGAGCATGGCAGCCACGCTGCAGTATTTTTCCATCGAAAGCCCGACGGCTTTGTCGATATCCGCCTTGGTGCAATCAGGACTGCACATCCTGAAGCTGACATGAATCGAGGTAAAAACTTTCGGATGGTTTTCAGCACGAGCAGCTTTGAGCGAGGCATCGAGGGTGACCAGCTCCTTTCTCATTTTTCCGATAATGGCGATGATGTCCATCATGGAACAGGCCGCAAGCGACTGGAGCATAATCTCCATGGGAGAGGCATAAATGGCAGGAATCGAAGGGTCAAGCTTTCCATCGAAAAACGTGTGCTGCCCTTTTTCGTTGACACCGATAAGTGGCAGATTCCTGTCGAAAGAGACTGTTGCGCGCATGGCTTTTCCGGATAATAACGTTGAAAAGAAATGAATCGGACGGGACAAGACTGGCTCATTCAAGATACTGGTTCGCGATCAAAAAAGTTCGCTCAGCGGCTTATCAGCCTCAACATTACCGACCGCCTCACATTTACGGCAAGTGAACAAATTCTGCCACTCTGGCATTTATTATAACTGTAGTCCGAAGAAGGTCTCACAGAGAAGCCCATTCCATACCGACTGACATATGAGATATTTGATAGTAATCAGACCACATATCGGCAATGTAAACACAGCCTTTCATCTTTACCAGAGTCAACAGGACAACATCGGAATCAGTAGCTCTTCAACTGCAAACAAACCTGAGGGATGATCTTAGGAAACGTCTTGAACATAGAAACCTTTGTTGACCTTGGTCTTGACCCCGGATCGGCAAACACCCTGATGTGCATAAAGGATCAGGGCATCGTGGTCAATGAGCCGACGATTGTCGCTGTTGAAAGCGAATCGGGCCAGTTGATTGCCTTTGGACACGAGGCCCTCAACATGCACCAGAAAATGCATCCGGGCATGCAGACCATCATGCCTGTAACCAACGGAATTATCGGTGATTACGAGAATGCCAAGAAACTGTTCAGGGAGCTGCTGCACCATGTAAAGCCCAGGATTCTCTTCGGCATTCACAGGCTTGTGGTTAGCATACCTCTTGGCATCACGGAAGTGGGAAAACGCGCTTTCTTCGATATGGCGGAACACCTGGGCGCCAAAGAGGCTTGGCTGGTACTGGAACCGATAGCTGCGGCAATAGGCGCCGGCTTGAACCCGTTCGAGCCTGTCGCCAACCTGATCGTCAATCTGGGAGCCGGCACCACGCAAATCGCGATCATCTCTCTTGGCGGTATTGTTTCAGGTGAATCGCTCGCCGTTTCAGGCAACCAGATCAACAATGCGATCATCGAAAGCTTGAGGGAACAGAACAATCTGGCCATCAGCGAATATGCCGCCGAACATATCAAGCTGAACATCGCTGCCAACGACAGGTCTGACCGGGAAAGCCGGATGACGGTCAAAGGGTTCAACCTGTTGACCGGCTTTCCAGATACGCAGGAGATCAGCACTGCGGCCCTCAGGGAAATCATCACGACGCCGCTGCAGGAGATCGTGACCGCAATCAAAAAGTGCATCGAGGTACTTGCCGACAAGCCCGATGTTGCGGTCGATATTCTCGAACGGGGCATTTATCTGGCGGGAGGCGGTGCGTTATTGGGCGGCATCGACAAGAAAATCCAGTCCGAGACCGGACTCGCTGTCACCATCTGCGAAGAGCCGCAAACAACGGTCAGCAAAGGTTTGTGTACGATTCTGAAAAATTTCGAGCACTACCGCCCGGTTCTTCTTGACAATAACAAGAAGCATAAACAGTAACATAGCGGCAGTGACCAGCCGGACAGCTGAATAGCAAGAAGCCCGAATAAACCTGGCAGAGGTTATTCGGGCTTTTTGCTTTACAAGGCTGTTTCCTGGCGCTCAGAAAGTTTTCTGTTCACAGGAGCATCCGTTGCTGCCCTGCACCTTGCTGATCGAGTCCTCGACGACCGACAGCAGAAAGCTGATGCGGCCTTCGGCATAGGACAATGTGGGCGAAATGGCCTTGAACTTGCCGATCAGCTCTTCGAGCTTCTGCTTTTTCATGGCATTGATGAGGTTGTACGAAATGCCGACCTTCTCGACCGGCACAACGGTTTTGAAGCCCGGCTCGTACTTCTGCATGCTCAGGTCGATTATCTGTTTGGCATCGGACTTGCCGCCAGCGGCAACGGCAGGCTGATTGAGCTGATTGAGGTTACGAAGAGGCATAAGCCGCATCACCGGCCGGCCCGCTGGCGCGGCTGACGGATTCATCATGAGGTTACGCCGGTCGATTTTCAGATTCCTGTCGATCAGCTCGAACCTGTTGAGCAGAAAGCGCTCGAAGTTGTTGAACTTCTTGAGCTGCTCTGCGGATTCCGGCGGCCAGGCTTTCTGAACCGGAGTCAGTTTGATGATTTTGGCTACGTTGACGGGGCCGTACAGATCCTTGGCCGCAGCATCGATCTGACGGAGCAGATCTTCCTGCTCGGCATAGCCGGTCTTGAGCACGGTCATCAGAAAGTCGATCTCACCGGCCATCTTCATGAAGCCCGCTGTACCGACATAGGCATCCGGTGTCACGCCTTTCATCTGCGAGGCGTACTTTCCGGGCTCGCCGCTGACATTCCAGGCCGGGTCGTTGGCCAGGGTTTTCCAGACGTTGGTGTAACTGGCGGCATAGATCGAAGCGGCGGAGTTGAGAAGCATAGAATTGTTCAGATAGCTGTCGAGCCTGCTGAAGAAGGTTTGCGCCGGATCGGAATAGCCATGCATCGAGGAAAGGTAGGTATCGACGCTGTTGGTGAATTTGGCCTTTTCCGCAGCATCAAGCGCGGCGTAATCATCAGGATAGATCAGGCGGTAGAGGTAGCAATACTGATAATGCAGGTTCCACCCGCCCAGGTCGAGACCGGTCAGAAGACCGATCGAAGGCCGCAGAAAGAGCGACAGATTGGTGATGTCGGTATTGTCGTTCCTGAACAGGCGCTGGTTGATGCGCTCCGGCAGGGCAAGCACGATCTGCCCATTCAGCCAGCTTGCGGTTTTATGAGTGTCCCACCACATGCCGAATGCCGCCGGTGCTGAATCTTTATCGATGGCATTGGAAGGAACGGGGAAGCCGGTCAGACTCGGAGAGTAAACACCGGTGGTAGCCATGATGCAATAATTCTTTCCCATGCCGTAGAGCACCGACTCACCGCCATTGCAACTGCCGTCGATCACTGTCAGGCTCGCCCCGTTGTTGGCGATTTTTTCAAACAGTGGCGCAAGCTGGCTGACGGAGAGTGTGCCAGAATTGAACTCAATGAAATGCGACGCAGCGGTGCCCTTTGAGGTGTCACTGCGGTTCCAGCGCGGATTCCATCCGTGGCCTGCCAGATAGACAACAAGCTGGTCTCCTGAGGCAAGAAGAGTGGAAAATGTGGTCAGCGCGTTCAGGCCCGAGGTACCGCTATCGGTCATGGTGACCATGTAACCGCGGCTCTGAAGTTCGGTTTTCAGCTCGGTCGGGGTGTTGCCCCAATCATTGTGATAGATGATGAGCGCCTTTTTAAGCCCTGCGGCATCGAGCTGGACAGCCAGCAGAGTAAAAAAGCCCGCAAGCATCACCGCAAGTATGCTCCGTTTCATGAGTAGCCCTCCTTTTAAAAAGATGATTGAGGAAAGTGCAACGAAAAAACACTTGAAACGTCATCCCGCAGGGCGCGGGTCATGTACATTTATTTCGATCGAAACGGATGGTTGCCGGTTGATTTAGCCCTATCGACAAGGTTTGGCACACTGAATACAACGGAATCAAAACAAGAAATGGAGCTAAGCCGGACAAAAAGCCGTTCACGGCATACCGTCGAAGATTTATAAATCTTCTACACAAAAGATAAGAAACCCAATGCCCCGTAACTCAATAAATCGTAACAACAGCAATCACGGGTTCGCTTCGTTCACTCCTGACTGTCGGTGTTTTTCTGCTGTGCACCATCAACGACAGAAACAACGGAAAATCGAGCTGTGGAACATGACCGGCAGGCGACTACTCTTCCTTGTCGTCGATGTCGAGCGTGCCCTGCGCAGCGATGGTTCCTGCGGTGGTGGGTGGCCCTTTCAGAATCCATTCAAAGACTACGCCGATCAACGCACCGGCGATCGGCCCGGCAACATAAACCCAGGCAAGCCCGGTATTACCGCAAACGAGTGCGGGAGCCAGCGAACGCACCGGGTTCATCGAGGCTCCGCTGACCGGCGCGGCCCACATGCCTGCCAGCGCGATGTAGCCGCCAACGGCAATCGCCCCGTTGGTGCCGATGTTCCGGGCACCCGACGAGGTACCGAGAATGGTGTTGACCAGCGCGGCAGTCAGCACAACCTCAATGATGAGTGCTTTCAGCGGCGTAACCTCTTGGCCGGGCAGGGTCAAGCCCGCTGCAACAGCTCCGTCGCCAAACATAAAGCCGAGAAAGAGCGCGGCCAGCCATCCCCCGGCGACCTGGGCAAGGATGTAGCCCGGCACGCGAACCCAGGGGAAATTGCGGCGAATGGCAAACGCCAGAGTAACGGCAGGATTGAGATGCGCGCCGCTCACCGTACCCATGAAGTAGATGATCGCCATCACCATGAGGCCGGGCGCAACCGGCAGGAGCGCATCACCGGTATGGTTGCCGGAACTCGTCGCCGCCACAGGGCCGCCCGCTGCCACGAGCACCAGCAGAAAAGTGCCCCACAGCTCGGCAAAAATCCGCTGCCATTCGTGTTTCGGATCAAGAAAATTGGGCGCGATCTGCGTCAGAAGCATCCGGGCGCGTTGCGCCGCATGGTGGTTATCCTCATTCATCGCAGCCATACAACCTCCCTCAAATAATCGTTTACCGATCAACGGACAAAAGCGCCACCAAAAAGCCAAATGCTCTTTGCGCTGGCGTTGTACAACTATAAATGTAAAAAATGGTAACCAGGTTGTGCTTCTTCAATTCAAAAATCATTCCGCGGCAGGCGCCATTGCGCCAGTTACCAGATATTGACTATCTTTTGCGTCAACGATCATTCAACAATCCTTTTTTCAAGGAGCAGCGTCCATGACCGAACACGAAGTCATCGTCAAACAACTCCAGGCCGTACAAAACGCAAGCCGCAAAATCGTCACACTCAATGAAGAGACCATCAACGGCCTGCTCGTCGAACTTGCCGACCGCATTCCCGCAGCCTCCGATGCGATCCTCGAAGCCAACCGCATGGACCTCGAACGCATGGACCCCGCCGATCCGCGCTACGACCGTCTGCTCCTGAACGAAGCTCGCCTGAACGCGATTGCTTCCGACCTGCGCAACGTAGCTGCCCTGCCTTCGCCGCTCAACCGCGTGCTTGAAGAGCGCACGCTGCCCAACGGTCTCGAACTGCAAAAGGTCTCGGTGCCCCTCGGCGTAGTCGGCATCATCTATGAATCGCGCCCGAACGTGACGTTTGACGTCTTCGCGCTCTGCCTGAAATCGGGCAACGCCACAGTGCTCAAAGGCGGCAGCGACGCGGCGTTTTCGAACATCGCCATCGTGAATCTGATCCAGACGGTCATCCGCGACCGGGAGCTCGATCCCGACATGATCTACCTCCTGCCCGCCGAACGCGAGGCAGCGCACGTCCTGCTCAACGCGGTGGGCTACATCGACGTCATCATTCCGCGCGGAAGCCAGGCGCTGATTGACTTCGCCCGCAAGCACTCCACGGTGCCGGTGATCGAAACCGGCGCGGGCATCGTGCACACCTACTTCGACCAGAGCGGCGATCTCACGATGGGTCGCGACATCATCTTCAACGCCAAAACCCGCCGCCCGAGCGTCTGCAACGCGCTCGACACGCTGATTGTGCACGAGAGCCGCATCGACGACCTGCCAGTGCTGGTGGAGTTGCTCGAAGAGAAACTGGTGCAGCTTTACGCCGACGAACCGGCCTATTACAAGCTGCTTGGCCGCTACCCCGACGAGCTGCTCGAAATGGCCAGTCCGGAGCACTTCGGCACGGAGTTCCTCTCGCTGAAAATGTCGATCAAAACCGTCGCCAATCTCGAAGAGGCGCTCGACCACATCGCCCGCCACAGCTCGAAGCACAGCGAAGCGATCATCGCGTCGGATCAGGCGGCCATCGACGCCTTCATGAAGCGCGTGGACGCGGCGGCGGTGTACGCCAACACCTCAACCGCATTCACCGACGGCGCACAGTTTGGCCTCGGCGCGGAGATCGGCATCAGCACACAGAAGCTGCACGCGCGTGGCCCGATGGCGCTCAAGGAGCTGTGCAGCTACAAATGGCTGATCACCGGCCAGGGACAGGTGAGGCCCGCCTGATGCTTGAAGCGCGCAAGCTCGTCAAATCGTACGCCCTGCCCGGCCAGCCGCCGATGCGCATTCTCGACGGCATCGATCTCTCGGTCGCGCCGGGCGAAATGGTGACTGTCATCGGCGCGTCGGGCAGCGGCAAAACCACGCTGCTCAACCTGCTCGGCACGCTCGACACGCCGGACGAAGGCGAACTGCGCTTCGACGGAGCGCCAATCTTTCAGGGAAGCCGCTGCCTGCTCTCAAAAAAGGAACTGGCCGCTTTCCGCAACCGCAAGATCGGCTTCGTTTTCCAGTTCCACCACCTGCTCTCGGACTTCACAGCGCTCGAAAATGTGGCGATGGCGGAGTTCATCGGCACCGGCAAGCTCAAGCCCGCCAAGGAGCGGGCCACCGTATTGCTCGAAAAGCTCGGCCTCAAAGCACGCCTCGACCACCTCCCCTCGGAGTTGTCGGGCGGCGAGCAGCAGCGCGTCGCTATCGCGCGGGCGCTCATGAACAACCCGAAGCTGGTGCTCGCCGACGAACCCAGCGGCAACCTCGACAGCCGCAACAGCCGAATGCTCTACGAACTGATGGCCACGCTCAGCAAAGAGCGCCAGACCGCGTTCGTCATCGTCACCCACAACGAAGAGTTCGCCGCCACCGCCGACCGCTGCCTCCACATGCAGGACGGCCAATTGCAGGCGTGCGGGGAAAAGTGATGATGGATTTGGTAAAGAACGAACACGCAAGTTTGCCCTGAAAACGACGAATCACCGAAAATCGATTTATCTGAAAACGGCATCGTCAACCACACCCACCGCACCTCCAGCCCAATGACCGACTCCACCTCTCACGCAAAAATAGGCCCTATCGAACTGGCAGCGTCCGTAATGCCCCGCCATGCATGGGCGTTCCTGTTCGCGTCGTTCTTTTCGATCGGCATGGTCACCTTCGTCTCCATCGGACAGGCCTACATTCTCAACGAGCATCTCGGCATTCCGGTCTCGGAGCAGGGCACCATCAGCGGCGATCTGGTCTTCTGGACGGAGATCGTGACGCTCTTGCTCTTCGGGCCGACCGGGGCAATCATGGATCGCATCGGCAGAAAGCCGGTCTATGCCGTGGGCTTCATCATTCTGGCCATCGCCTACCTCTACTACCCGTTCGTGACCAACGTGTTCCAGCTCACCGTCGCCCGCATGATCTATGCCGTCGGCGTGGTAGCCGTGACGAGCGGACTGGCCACCGTGCTGGTCGATTACCCGAAAGAGCGCTCGCGCGGCAAGCTCATCGCGATTGTCGGATTCCTGAACGGACTCGGCATCGTCATCCTGAACCAGTTCTTCGGTGGCCTGCCCAAGACGCTCGTGGCTGACGGCATGAGCGGCACCGAGGCTGGACTCTGGGCGCACGCGGCGGTTGCGGGCACGGCGGCACTGACGGCCATCGTGCTTTTTTGGGGCCTCAAGGGCGGCACCCCGGTGCGCCACGAGGAGCGCCTGCCGGTCAAAGAGCTGCTTACCAGCGGATTCCGCCACGCCCGCAATCCGAGGATTCTGCTCTCCTACGCGGCAGCGTTCGTGGCGCGCGGCGACCAGTCGATCATCGGCACCTTCGTGCCGCTTTGGGGCATGACCACCGGCATCGCCATGGGCATGGAACCCGCCGAAGCGGTCAAAAAAGGCACCTTCATCTTCATCGTTTCGCAGGCAGCCGCGCTGCTTTGGGCGCCGGTCATCGGCATCTTCATCGACCGCTGGAACCGCGTCACGGCGCTCACCCTCTGCATGGGCCTCGCCGCCGTGGGCTACCTTTCTCTGGCGCTGATCGGCAACCCGCTCGAAACGTACTCGCTCATCTTCTTCGTGCTGCTCGGCATCGGCCAGATCAGCGCCTTCCTCGGCTCGCAATCGCTCATCGGCCAGGAGGCCCCGAAGGAGGCTCGCGGCTCGGTCATCGGCGCCTTCAACATCAGCGGAGCCATCGGCATCCTCTTCATCACCACCACCGGAGGCCGCCTCTTCGACGGCATGAGTCCCAAAGCCCCCTTCATCATCGTCGGCGCGGTGAACCTGCTGGTGATGCTCGGCGGCATGTGGCTGCGGGCAAGGGAGGCGAAGGATGGGGGGAAAATGGCAACATCCCAATCATAGGGGAAAAAAAAGCGATGAAGCCAGAAAACAATCGATCCCAACTTCATCGCTTTTTTGCACGTTAGACCAAAGCTTTGATTCATCAGCTCAGGACTTCTCTCACGCCCCTGTAATCACCCTGCAAATCTGCTCGATCTCCTCTTCCTTCAGATACGGATGCATCGGCAGGGAGAAGACCCTTGCGCTGAACTCTTCCGAAACCGGGAAGTCGCCCGGTTTGTAGCCGAGATTTTCGTAGGCTTTTTGAAGGTGTAGTGGAATCGGGTAGTAGATCGCCGAGGGGATGCCCGCGTCCTTCAGCGCCGCCATGAGCTTTGTACGGTCGTCCGTCGAGTTGGCGAGTATGGAGTATTGCGCCCAGCAGGAGGTGTAGCCTTCGGGCACTTCGGGAACGACGACGCGGCCCTTGAGACGGGCGCTGTAGGCGGCGGCGACCTTGTTGCGCAGATCGAGTTCGTCGTCGAAGATGGTGAGCTTTTCGTTGATGACTGCGGCCTGAATCGCGTCGAAGCGGCCGTTGAGGCCGATGCGCTCGTTGTTGTATTTGTCCGAACCGCCCCCGTGCACGCGGACGGAGATCAGCAGCTCAAGCAGCTCGTCGTCGTCAGTGAATATCGCACCGCCGTCGCCGTAGCAGCCAAGCGGCTTGGCCGGGAAGAACGAGGTCGCGCCAACGAGGCCAAAGCTGCCCGCCTTTCTGCCGCCAACCGTGCCACCGAAGCCCTGCGCGGCGTCTTCCAAAATCCAAAGTCCCTGCTCGGCGGCCACCTTTTCGAGGCGGTCGTACTCGGCGGGCAGGCCGAACAGATCGACCGGAATCAGCGCCTTCGGATTCAGCCCTTTTTTGCGAGCCTCTTCGACCGCCGGAGCGACGCCGTCGGGGTCGATATTAAAGGTGCCGGGCAGCACATCGACGAACACTGGCGTCGCGCCCGCGAGGCTGATGACCTCGGCGGTGGCCACGAAGGTGAACGGCGTGGTGAGCACCGCATCGCCGGGGCCGATGCCTTTGGCCATGAGCGGAATGAGCAGCGCGTCGGTGCCGGATGCGCACGAAACGCAGTGCTTCGTGCCGACGTACTCGGCAAGCTTTTTCTCGGCTTCGAGCACTTCCGGCCCCATGACGAACTGGGCGCTGTCGATGATCCGCTCGATGCGCTTCATGAGGTTCTCGCGGATGCGGTTTTTCTGGGTGATGAGGTCGATGAACTGCATAATTTTATTGGGCTAAGATGATGTTCCTGAAAAAATTCGATTTGATATTATACGGATTCATCGACTCAATCCCGAAACTTCGGACAGACAGCGCTCTGTTTTGCTCAAGTGTCGATTTTACTTACTATTATTCATCGAAATCGATACCGGTTTTGAGCAAGAAAAAAGCCGGCGAGAGTTCACAGATTTCCAACTAATCGCAAAACCATCCATGAGTTCCATCTACTTCATCGGCATCGGCGGCTCGGCAATGGCTTCGGTCGCCGTGGCGCTTTCGCACATGGGCCATGCTGTCACCGGCTCGGACACGCAGCTCTATCCTCCGATGAGCACCTATCTCGAAAACCATAACATCCGCTATTTCAACAGCTTCTCGGCGGAGAACCTCAAGAGCGCCACACCCGACCTGGTGGTAGTCGGCAACGCGATCAGCCGAGGCAATCCTGACCTTGAATATGCACTCGATCAGCACATGGAGCTGATTTCAATGCCGCAGCTGGTACGGCGCGAACTGATCGGTCGCCACACCTCGATCGTGGTGGCGGGCACGCACGGCAAGACCACGACCACTTCGCTGGCCGCGTGGCTGCTCGAAACGGGTGGCCTTCTTCCAGGCTTCCTCATCGGCGGTATTCCCGAGAACTTCGGTGACGGCTGCCGTCCGTCGGGCCTCTCCGAGCCGGGCTTTTTCGTGACCGAAGGCGATGAGTACGACTCGGCCTTTTTCGACAAGCGCAGCAAGTTTCTGCACTACCGCCCCGATATTGCGATTATCAACAACGTCGAGTTCGACCACGCGGACATCTTCGACTCACTCGAAGACATCAAGAAGAGCTTCCGCCTGCTGGTGAACCTCGTGCCGTCCAGTGGCCTGCTCGTCGTCAATGCAGACGATCCCGTTGCAATGGAGGTTTCCGCAAAAGCGTTCTGCCGCGTCGAGACCTTCGGCCTGAACGGTAACGCGGAGTGGACGGCGACGGACATAGCGACAGATACTGATGGCACTTCGTTCACAGTCGTGCGCAATGGCGACGCGATCGGACGAGTCAGGGTGCCGCTCTTCGGCAACTACAACGTGATGAACGCGCTTGCGGCAACGGCGGCGGCAATCCGCGCCGGAGTGAGCTTCGAGTCGATCACACGGGGCCTCGGCAGCTTCAAGCGCCCGAAACGCCGCATGGAGCTGGTTGGCGAATATGCGGACGGCGTAACACTCATCGAGGATTTCGCGCACCATCCGACGGCTATCCGCCTGACGCTCGGCGCGATTGCGGAGCGCTACCCCGGTCGGCGTATCGTGGCCTGTTTTGAACCGCGCTCCAACACCACCAGCCGCAACATCTTCCAGCACGAACTGTCGGAATGCTTCGGAGATGCCGCAATCGTGGTGCTCGGCAAGGTGAACCGCCCGGAGCGCTACGCCCCCGAAGAAAGGCTTGATGCGGCGCTCTTGTGCCGAGAGCTGGAGGCGAACGGCAAACGCGTTTTTGCCGCAGGAGGCGAGGATTATCCGGAAGATATTGTCCGTTTCATCGAGGCCGAACAACAGCCGGACGACGTGGTCGTGCTCCTGAGCAACGGCAGTTTCAGCGGATTGAAGGAGATGCTGGCCGAAAGTTTTCAAAAAAATTCATAAAGATTTCACCGGCGAAGTTCTATCTTTTTATCTTGTGATTTTTGTTCAGTCCCGGAGAACGAGTGACGCCGTCGAGGCAACAATCCGGAACTGGGCCGCGATCATTATCGTTTTTGTTAAACCCATATATAAAGACCTGTTATGGCGAAAGTAAAAGTTGGTATCAATGGTTTTGGCCGCATTGGCCGTCTGGTTTTCAGACAGGCCATGGAGAATCCTGAAATCGAGATCGTCGGAATCAACGATCTGACCGATGTTAAAACCCTTGCCCACCTCCTCAAATACGACAGCTCCCACAAGAAATTCAACGGTGAAGTCAAGATCGAAGGCGACAATCTGGTCGTCAACGGCAGAACCATCGCCATCTGCGCGCAGAAAGATCCCGCTCAGCTTCCCTGGGCCTCGCTCGGCGCGAACCTTGTGGTTGAATCGACAGGCATCTTCACCAGCCGCGAAGCCGCCTCGAAGCACATCGCCGCGGGAGCGAAGAAGGTGATCATCTCCGCTCCCGCGAAGGACAAGGTTGACGCCACCATCGTCATGGGTGTCAACGACAAGAGCATCACCGGCGCTGAGGAGATCGTCTCCAACGCGAGCTGCACCACCAACTGCCTCGCTCCGATGGCCAAGGTTCTCCACGAGAATTTCGGTATCGTCAAGGGCTTCATGACCACCGTGCACGCCTACACCAACGACCAGAACATCCTCGATCTTCCGCACAAGGATCTGCGCCGTGCGCGTGCCGCTGCCTGCTCGATCATTCCGACCTCGACCGGCGCAGCCAAGGCGATCGGCGAAGTGCTGCCCGAACTGGCAGGCAAGCTCGACGGTTTCGCCATGAGGGTTCCGGTGCCGGACGGCTCGGTCACCGACCTGTCGGTCATCGTTGAAAAAGAGGCCACCAAGGAGGCGATCAACGCCGCCATGAAAGCTGCCGCCGAAGGCCCGATGAAGGGTATCCTCGACTACAACGTCGATCCGATCGTCTCCTGCGACATCGTCGGCAACGCCCACTCCTGCATTTTCGACTCGCCGCTGACCATGAGCTCCGGCAACATGGTGAAAATCGTCGGGTGGTACGACAACGAACTCGGCTACGCCACCCGCGTGGTTGACCTGCTCGGCATCTACTCGAAGTTCGTGTAAGCTCCGATACCTCGGAAGTTTTTAATCAGAAGGGCTGCCTGAAAAGGTGGCCCTTTTGCGTTGTAAACAGCATTTTTCTTATGGGACTTATGAGAGGAATGGTTGATCAGCTTGGCCCCTCCCGATTTTGCCGTGAAAGAGTAATGTCTTATTATTGAACTACATTTCGGAGTCAGGCTCAACCTAAACGCCAACGCCCATGACCAGCACCATCGACACGCCAAAAAAGGCCATTATCCTTTATGACAGCATGTCCGTCGGCGGTTCTGCAGACAGGCTGATTGATGCTATCGGCAGAAATCTTGCCCAGGCCGGAGCGTATGTGGAAAAAGCCCGCTGCAAGACCAACGCCGATTACAGCTTCGTTGAAGAGTTCGATCTTGTGATTCTCGGCGCGCCGATTTACTATCTGCTCGTCGCCTCGAAACTCAGTGGTTCGCTCTCGCAGAGCAACCTGAGAGCCGTCCTCAAAGGCAAGAAAGTGGCGCTCTTCGTCATCTGCGGCAGTCCAGAGCCGATGGCGCAGTTCCTCTACCTGCCACAACTCAAAATGCATCTCGACAACCCGGTGATCCTTGCCGAAAAAGCATTCGCTCCCGCAGAGACCAGCGATCAGAACGCGATCGCGGAGTTCACGAAGAACATTCTGGATGCTTACGACAAGGCACGCTGATTCAACAAAACTTACTCTATGACTCCCGACAACGAACGCCAGATGAGAGCCATTATCCTCTATGACAGCCGCTCCACTGGCGGTTCAACCGACAAACTGATCGACTCGATTGGCCAGCAGCTCGCTGAAACCGGAGCCTATGTCGAGAAAGCCCGCTGCAAGGCGACGGCCGACTACAGCTTCGTCAGTGAATTCGATGTCGTGATCCTCGGCGCTCCCGTATACTACCTGGTAGTCTCTTCGCAACTGCTTGGCGCACTGGTGCAAAGCAACCTGAAACGCTATCTGCGAAACAAGAGTGTCGCGCTCTTCGTAACCTGCGGAAGCCCCGAACCAATGGCCCAGACACTTTATCTGCCGCAGCTCAAGATTCATCTGATTCGTAACAGAATTCTCGCCGAAAAGGTGATCGCTCCGCATCAGGTAGCCGACGAAGAGATCATCGCCGACTTCGTGGACGAGATCGACGAGGAGTACCGCCGGTCGAGCAGACCCCGTTCTGGCTTCCGCGCCGAAAAGCTTCAGTGGAGCGATGAGGCCCGAGAGCTGGTCAACAACCTGCCACCATTTTTCGTCGACAAGATCAAGGCCGCCCTGTACACTTATGCCAAACAGAACGGGATAACCTACATTACGCCAGAGGTGCTCGATGCGGCCCGCTCCAGCTCCATGGGTATGTGAAGCAGAAAACTCGATACAAACAGAAAAGCCGTCACCTCGCGATGACGGCTTTTTATTTTTTCTGGCATCAGTAAAGCTGACAACGCCTCAGCTGAAAATATCCTTCGCCTTTTCGAAAATGCTCTTTTCATGGTTTTCATCGCCATGGTTCGGGCAGATGGCAGTCGATTTCTTCAGCTCCTTCAACAGGTCGCGATCCTTGCCGCTGACATCTTTCGGCACAAAAACATTCACCCTGACGTACAGGTCGCCGCTGCCGCCGCCTCGCAGGTGGCCGATGCCCTTGCCACCAATGCGGAGCATCGTGTTCGGCTGGGTGCCCGCCGGAATGGTCAGTTTAACGTGACCATCGAGCGTCGGCACGTCGATCTTTGTGCCCATAACCAGATCGGGGAAGCCGACCGAAAGATCGTAGATGATATCGTCGCCGTTGCGCTTGAACTGCTTGTGCGGCTTCTCCTCGATCACCACGATCAGGTCGCCAGGCGCTCCGCCCCTCGGTCCCGCATTGCCCTGCCCCTGAAGCGTCAGGTAGTTGCCGTCCTGCACCCCCGCAGGAACGGTGATCTTGACGGTCGTTTCGCCCTGCTTGATGCCTTCGCCATAGCAGGAGGTGCAGCGATCCTTGACCACCTGCCCCTCGCCGCCGCAGGTCGGGCAGGCCGAGATGTTCATGAACTGCCCGAACATCGTCTTGGTAGCCTGGCGAACCTCGCCACTTCCGTGGCAGGTCGGACAGATCTCGGTTTTGCCGCTCTTCGAACCGGTACCGTTGCACTCCTGGCAGATGACCTGCTTCTTGATTTTGAGCGTCTTCTCAACCCCCTTTGCGATCTCTTCGAGCGTCAGCTTAAGGCGAATCTTCAGGTCAGTACCGTGAATGCCAGCCGAGCGTTTGCGTCCGCCGCCACCGCCGGAAAAGCCGCCGCCAAAGACATCTTCGAAACCGCTGAATGGCGATCCGCCGCTTCGCGCCCGACCACTGCCGCCACCGAACATATCATTGAAAGCGCTGAAAATATCGTTGATATCACCATATCCCGCGCCACCAGGACCGCCTCCCGAGGCAGCTGACGAACCGACGCCCGCATGGCCGAACTGGTCGTAGCGGCGGCGCTTGTCATCGTTGCTCAGAACTTCGTACGCCTCGTTGACCTCTTTGAACTTCTCCTCGGCCTCTTTGTTGTCGGGATTCTTGTCCGGGTGATATTTCAGGGCCAGCTTGCGGTAAGCCTTCTTTATTTCATCCTTGTCCGCCGATCGGCTGACGCCAAGAACTTCATAGTAATCTCTCTTCATCGTTTATACTCTCACTATTTATATCTGAACCTGGTTATTTGGCGACGATTACCTTGGCGTGACGGATCACCCTGTCGCCAAGCGTGTAGCCGGTCTGGTACTCCTCGACGATGGTGTCGGGTTCGGCACCCGGCGCATCGATCTGCGTGATCGCTTCGTGGAAGTTCACGTCGAGCACCTTGCCTTTGGCCTCAATCTCCTTGACTCCCTTGCGCTCGAGCAGCGACATGAAGTTTTTGCGGATCAGCTCCACCCCCTCAATGAAGGGTTTTGCCGCGGCCATCTCCTGCATTTCGGTAGGAATGTGGCTCATGAGGCGCTTCAAATCATCGATCAGCGGCAACAGGTCGCGCACCGTGTTCTCCAGCATTCGCGTACCGGACAGCGCGGCTTCGCGCTCCTTCTGCTTCCGGAAGTTCTCGAACTCTGCGGCGCGGCGCATCACCTCTTCGCGAAGCTTCTGGATTTCGGCGTCCCTCGCCGCAATTTCGGCCTCCATGTCCGCCTCGGTCGCCGCAGGAATCGCCGCCGTCTCTTCGGCAGCCGTCTCAGCCGCCTCAGTGTTGATAGTCTCCTGTATCTCTTCCTGTTCCTTGTGGTGCTTTTTAGTCATAATTGCAGCTAAAGTATTGATAATTAATTATTTCCGGAGAGCGCCTCGGAGAGGCAGCCCGCCATGTAGTTCACCACGCGCACGGCGTGCTCGTAATCCATCCGCTTCGGCCCCATGACGCCAACCCTGCCGATCATCTTGCCCGCGAAGTAGGGCGACGAAACAATGGTCAGGTCGGCGGCGTTGCCTGTGCGGTTCTCGGTGCCGATGCTGATGGCCACCTCGCACTCGCGAATCTGGCGAAGTGCTGAGGGAACCGCGTTATCGACAAGCCTGGCCATGCCGAACTTGTCCTCGATCATGGTGATGATGTCGCGCACCTTCTCGGGATGCTTGAACTCGGGCTGATCGACGATGTTCTCGGTGCCCGAAACATAGAGCCGTTCGAGAATGGAGGATTCATCGAAAAGCGTATCAGCTGAGCTGACGATACTGTTCATCAGCCCCTCGCTGCCCTTGAAGTCCGAAAGGCGCTTGCCGATGGTGCTACGAATCTCTTCGAGCGTCAGCCCCGAGAGGCGTTCGTTGAGCACATCGACCACGGCATCAATCTTCTGCCGCGATATTTCCGCGTTCAACTCCATGACGATGGTCTTGACAAAGAGCGACTGGATGGCAATGACCACCATGATCCGCGACGAGGCGAGCTGCACGATGTCAAGGCGTTCGAAAACCGCGTTGGAGAGCCTCGGCGGCAGCACTACGGCGAGCTGCCGCGAGATGCTGCCCAGAACCCGTGCCGCCGCGCCCAGCACCTCGGCAGATGTGCCTTTCAGCTCCGAATTGCGACTGCTGAAACGATCATCGATCATCCGCTTTTCCTCTTCATCGATCCGGCTGACGTTCATGATCAGATCAACGTAATAGCGATACCCCTTGTCGGTCGGCACCCGACCGGCGGAGGTGTGCGGCTGGCTGATGAAACCGTCCGCTTCCAGGTCGGCCATGACGTTGCGAATGGTGGCGTCCGACAGGCCGAGGTTATAGTTTCGCGCGATGGTGCGCGAACCGACCGGCATCGCCGACACGACGTATGACTGTATGATAATACCGAGAACCTGACGTTCACGCAGGGTCAAATCACGATAATTCATCTGGTAACTGCCTGTACTTGAATACTGATTGCGCATGTAGCCGTGCGGCAAAACCGCTTGTGACCGGTATTCATCAACAACGTAAAAGCCCCGATAGTTGCTTAGAGACCCGTGTCACACAACGGCAAATAATATACAGAAAATTAACTTTGAATGAACCGCAAGGGCTTACTCCGCAATGCAGGAGAGCACTCGGTCGAGCTTGTTGTAATCCTGCATGACCTCGATGTCACCGAAGCCGGTGCCAAGCAGATTTTTGACGCCCTCCGCACCGTCGGCATGAAGCTCAAAGCAGAGCACGCCCCCCTTGCGAAGCAGCACGGGAGCGGCGGCGGCGATGCTCTCGTAATACTCGAAACCCTTCGGCGCAACCAGCGCAAGGCGCGGCTCGTACTGCTTCACCTCCGTTTGCAGTGTCGTCCACTCCGCTTCCGGAATGTAGGGTGGATTGGAGATGAGCAGATCGAACGGACCGCCAACAGCATCGGCAAACGAAGCGCTGAGCACGTCAGCCTCGACGAAGGTGATGCGCTCGCTTACTCCGTGCGCCTCGGCATTGCGGCGGGCCGCCTCCAGCGCATCGGCAGAAACGTCGGCTGCGGTGACGCGAGCGCCCGGCAGCCGCAGTGCGAGCGTGATGGCGATGCAACCACTGCCGGTGCCGACGTCGAGAATCGACGGAGTATCTGCTGACGCGAGGCCACTTGTGGCAAGCCGCTCCATCGCATGTTCAAGCACCAGCTCGGTCTCCGGACGAGGAATCAGTACACGCTCATCAACGAAAAACCGGTAGCCGTAAAAAAACGCTTCACCCGCAATGTACTGCACCGGCCTCCCCTGCATCCGCTCCCGACAAGCCGCCCGGAACGCCTCAAGCTCTTTGAGCGTCAACGGCCGCTCGTGATCGAGATAAAGCTGAAGCCGTTGCAACCCAAGCACATGCCCCAAAAGCAACTCCGCCGAAAGACGAGGCTCGTCGATCTTCTTCTCGGCAAAAAACGCGATGGTCGTCCTGAGCAGCTCGACAAGGCTCCACACTTTCTCTTCGGGCATGACTGGCGGTTTGGGTTATGGAATTGGGAGGTATTTACGAATTTTGGAGGGGCGAGGCAATGGGAGAAAACCGATAGAAATGACTACGGCTCAATACTTTTAAAAAGAGAAATAAAACCACCCGGCGGCAAGCGCTATTGCCGACAAAACCAGCACGACGATATTTCTGAGAAGCTTCTTCGAAGGCACAACCGGCAGGTTCACTATCCGTTGCGGGATTTTGATCTCGACCGGGGCGTCAGAACTTTTCTCGGGCTGCGCCGCAGGCCTGTTCGGGCTGGCATGGGTGATGGATTTGGTGCTCATGGAGCTCTTCTGACGGATTGGTTTTTATCGCACGATGCTCGTTGAAGATACGCTTTTTCAGATGAGCGAAGGGTAGAGCCCAACAGGGGGAATACGCAGGTCTGCCCCTACAAAAAGAAACGCCTCGAAATAACGTCGAAAAATAGACAAGCTGTTCTTTCCGCCTCCGTTTTTTTTGCGATATTTTGCCAAACACCAGCAACCGATTCTGACCGATGAAACGACTACCAGGCCTTTTCGCAACCCTGCTTCTCCTCATTCTCGCCCTCCCGGCGAGCGCCCACGCGGCGTTCACTGGCGAAATGAATATGAAGCTCACCATGCCGAACGGCACGGCCAGTATCACCTACCTGTTCGGCACGCGCGATCAGAAGATGGACATGACCATGCAGCTCGACCGGATTCCCGAGCCGCTCAAAACGACCATTATCACCCGCAGCGCCCGACCCGACGAGGCGACCATCGTGAATCACAAATCGAAAAGCTGGAGCGTCATGAACCTGCGGAGCGCCGCCGAGAGCGCTACCTTGCTCGATTTCGACAGCAACTACCGCTTCATGCGCGTCGGCCCGGAAACAGTCAAGGGCTACCCGTGCGAGCACGTGCGGCTCACGAGCAGCACCGACACGCTCGATCTCTGGATTTCAAAGGGGCTGGCCGACTTCTCGACCTTCCGGCTTCTGCAATCACAGAATCCACGCCTGTCGAACACCTCGCTTTCGCGCGTGCTCAAGCAAAACGGCGTCGATGGCTTTCCGGTCAAAATCGTCCAGAAGAACGAGAACGGCCTCTATATCATGGAGCTGAAAAAGGTTACCCCGAAACTGGTTGCCACATCAAGCTTTCGCGTTCCGGCGGGCTACCGGCAAACCGAACCCGGCCAGACCAACATCGACAAGCAGCAGAAAGAGCATCTGCGCCAGCTCATGGAGAAGATGAAAAAGTTCGAACAGTGAACGGTTCCGGCTGAACGATGTTATCTGCTTTCATTTCATTACTTTTATAAAACCGTATTCGCGCGGAGGCACCCAGCCTTTGCACTTCCTCATAATTCAAATCGCAAGCATTACCGTGGCTGATAAAATCACTTCGAGGCAGCAGGACTACTCTCAATGGTATATCGACCTTGTCCGGTCGGCAAAACTGGCCGACTATTCGGACGTTCGCGGCTGCATGGTCATCCGCCCGAACGGCTACGCCATCTGGGAAAAGATGCAGGCGGCGCTGGACGGCATGTTCAAGGCAACCGGCCATGTGAACGCCTACTTCCCGATGTTTATCCCCGAAAGCTTCATCGCCAAAGAGGCCGAACACATCGAGGGTTTCGCGCCGGAGTGCGCCGTGGTGACGCATGGCGGCGGCGAGGAGCTGGCTGAAAAACTTTACGTTCGCCCCACCTCGGAGACCATCATCTGGTCGTCGTACAAGAAATGGATCCAGTCGTACCGCGACCTGCCGATTCTCATCAACCAGTGGGCCAACGTCGTGCGCTGGGAGATGCGCACCCGCCTGTTCCTGCGCACCACCGAGTTCCTCTGGCAGGAGGGCCACACCGCCCACGCCACGCCGGGAGAGGCGCAGGAGGAGGTGATCCGCATGATTAACGTCTATCGCACCTTCGCCGAGGAGTACATGGCGATGCCGGTGATCGTCGGCAAGAAGAGCGAGAGCGAGAAGTTCGCGGGCGCGGACGCCACCTACTGCATCGAGGCGATGATGCAGGACGGCAAGGCGCTGCAGGCGGGCACCTCGCACAACCTCGGCCAGAACTTCGCCAAAGCGTTCGACTGCCAGTTCCAGACGAAAGAGGGCGTGCTCGACTATGTGTGGGCAACGAGCTGGGGCGTTTCAACACGGCTCATTGGCGCGCTCATCATGGCGCACTCCGACGACAAGGGCCTCGTACTGCCGCCAAAACTCGCTTCACGGCAGGTGGTGATTATCCCGATCCTCAAGGGCAACAAAGACGAAGTTCGTGCTCATGCGCGTTTCATCGCCAGGGCGCTGAACCATCACGGAATCCCGACCTTCGTCGATGACAGCGAGAACAACTCACCCGGCTGGAAGTTCGCTGAGTACGAATTGCAGGGCATTCCTGTGAGGATCGAGCTTGGCCCGCGCGACATCGAGCAGGGCAAGTGCATCGCCGCGCGCCGCGACACGCTCGAAAAGACCGAGTTGCTGCTCGATGAAGCGCTTCCGGCCAATATCGAGGAGATACTGAACAACATCCAGCAAAACCTCTATGACCGCGCTCTCCAGTTCAGGCAGAACAACACGGTCGAAGCCGCAACATGGGAAGAGTTCAAGGCAAACGTAGAAAAAGGATTTGTCATCGCCCACTGGGACGGCACGGCTGAAACCGAAGCGCTCATCAAGGAGGAGACCAAAGCCACAATTCGGGTGATACCCACTGACGCGGAATACCGCCAGCAGTACAACATGGACGAACCGGGAACCTGCATCCGCAGCAGCAACCCGGCATCGCAGAAGGTGGTGTTCGCCAAGGCGTACTGAGAAATTGCAGAACGGGGCGGGCACCATACCCATCCCTACAGTTTTCATCCTCCTCGCCGCCCACTTTTTGCCATAAAAAAAGCTTCCCCGCGATACTGCATTGCAGGGAAGCTTTTAAATCGAGGGCAGCCCATACCTGTCGAAGCTGCCCTAACTTATTCTGCGAAATACTCTTTAAGGCCCTCGTCGGTCGGCTTCATGGCCTTGTCGCCCTTGTTCCAGTTGGCCGGGCAGACCTCGCCGAACTCCTCGGTGAACTGAAGCGCATCGACGATACGGAGCACCTCGTCGATGTTCCTGCCGAGGCCGAGATCGTTGACCACCTGATGCTTCACCACACCTTCGCGATCGATCAGGAAAAGGCCCCTGAGCGCCACGCTGCCGTCAGGGGTGAGGACGTCGTAATCCTTGGCGATGGTCTTGTTGATATCGGAAATAAGCGGATAGGTGACGCCCTGAATACCGCCTTTGCTACGAGGAGTGTTAAGCCAGGCGAAGTGCGAGAATTTGGAGTCTACCGAGCAGCCGAGCACCTCGACATTGCGCTTTTTGAACTCATCGATCTTCTCCTGAAAAGCGTGCAACTCCGTCGGGCAAACGAAAGTGAAGTCGAGAGGATAGAAAAACAGCACGACATATTTGCCCCGATACGCTGAAAGCTGACAGGAATCGACGAAGGTCGAGCCGTTGACGACTGCAGCTGCATTGAAATCCGGGGCTGGACGGCCTACGAGTACACTCATGATTGTATCCTTTTTGATGATTGTTTTTTTGATCCTTAAATAAGACTTATTTAGTCCAAAATAAAAAACCGCAAGAAAGTGTCAAACAGAAAACTGAACTATTTTCAATCACTCCCCAGTCATGTCTATTGTGAATCGCTCCCGGATACGGATTCTGTCGCATTATTCGTATTTTTCACCATTATCGGAACTTATCAGTTATCACACCCATGCGGAACTTCTTTGAATTCGACAGGCACGGAACGAGTTACCGGCAGGAGTTTCTGGCGGGCCTGACCACCTTTTTTACGCTCTCCTACATCATCGTGGTCAACCCGGCTATCCTCGAAGCCGCCGGAATGCCGCGCGGCGCTTCGATGACCGCCACCATCCTGACAGCGGTGTTCGGCACGGTGCTGATGGGCCTGTATGCAAAGCGCCCCTTCGCCGTCGCGCCGTACATGGGCGAAAACGCCTTTATCGCCTATACGGTGGTCAAGACGCTCGGTTATTCGTGGCAAACAGCGCTCGGCGCGATTCTGGCCAGTGGTGTGCTCTTCACGCTCATCACGCTCACCGGCGCTCGCAAGTGGCTGGCCGAAGCGATTCCACCAACGCTCAAGCACAGCTTTGCGGTGGGCATAGGCCTTTTCCTCGCCTTCCTCGGCCTTTCCAACATGGGCGTGGTGGCACTCGGCGTCCCCGGCGCTCCGGTCAAGCTCGGCGATCTGACAACAATTCCGGTACTCTGCAGCCTTGGTGGTCTGGCTCTCACTGGCGCGCTGCTCGTGCGCAGAGTCACCGGAGCACTGGTGATCGGCATGGCTGCAACGACAACGCTGATGCTCTCGCTCGGCTTGCTGCAACTTCCACAAACCCCCTTCAGCCTGCCGCCTTCGGTCGCGCCACTATGGCTACAGGTCGATATTACCGGCACCCTCACCTGGGGCTTCGTCGGAGTAATCCTGAGCGTGCTGGTGATGGATTTCGTCGATACGATGGGCACGCTGATCGGCCTCTCCGCCCGCGCCCGGCTGCTCGACGAGAACGGCAACCTGCCGGAGATCGAAAAGCCAATGCTTGTCGATGCACTCTCGACCACCGCTGCCGCGCTCTTTGGCACCACCACCGCAGGGGTGTTCATCGAATCGGCCTCGGGCATCGAACAGGGCGGCAAGACAGGCTTCACGGCACTCGTGGTGGCGGGGTTGTTCCTGCTCGCCCTCTTCTTCGCGCCGATCCTGACCATTGTGCCGCCACAAGCGTACGGGCCAGTGCTCGTACTGGTGGGCATGTTCATGATCGAATCTGCGGGTTACTTCGATTTCAACGACTACACCGAGCTGCTCCCCGCCTTTCTGACCATCGTCATGATGCTCTTCACCTTCAACATCGGCGTCGGCATCACGATGGGCTTCATCAGTTGGGTGGTCATCAAGGCGCTGGCGGGAAGATTCCGCGAGATCAACGCCGGCATGACCGCGCTGGCGATCATCTCCGCAACTTTCTATATTTTCTATCCTTACCATTGAGAGAACCGATGCTCAAGTCAAAGCTCAGAATCGTCCAGTCGGACTGTACGCTCGCCAATTTCGAGGAAAATCTCGAACGGCACATCACAGCCATCGAAACTGCGATCCGGAACGGCGCGGACGCTATCGCCTTTCCGGAGCTGTCGCTGACCGGCTACAACGTGCAGGACGCCGCGCAAGACATGGCGATGCACATCGACGACCGGCGGCTCGATCCACTTCGCGAGCTGAGCCGCGACATCTGTATCTTCTGCGGGGGAATCGAACTGAGCGACGACTACGGCGTCTACAACTCGGCTTTCATGTTCGAGGATGGCGCGGGCCGGAGCGTGCACCGAAAGATCTATCTGCCGACCTACGGCATGTTCGAGGAGCTGCGCTATTTCTCGGCGGGACGGCAGATAGAGACCGTGACCTCGCGACGCATCGGCAAGGTCGGTGTCGCTATCTGCGAGGATTTCTGGCATATGTCGGTGCCCTACCTGCTGGCCCACCAGGGGGCGAAGCTTTTGCTTGTGCTCATGTCGAGCCCGCTGCGCCTCTCACCCGGTCAGGGCGTTCCGGCCATCGTGACGCAGTGGCAAACCATCGCTTCGACCAGCGCGTTTCTGCTCAGTTGTTACGTCGCCTGCGTCAACCGCGTGGGCAACGAGGACAGCTTCACCTACTGGGGCAATTCGGCAGTCACCGCACCCGACGGATCAATCGCGGCATCCGCGCCGATGTTCAGCGAGCACAGCTTCGACGCGACTATCGACTACTCAGTGGTCAAGCGGGCAAGGCTCCAGTCATCTCACTTCCTCGACGAGGACACCAAGCTCTTCGCCTCGCAGCTCGAAACCATGCTGAGCGCAAACCGCCGGGGATGATGGGATAGATTATTGTTCAGGCGATGAAAGCTCTTGAACAATTGCCCCGGACTTCAGTCCGGGGTTTATGGATAAAACAAAATAAATCTGGGCTTTAGCCCAATTTCTTTTTATGGAAAACCTCCACCCCGGCTTGAAAGCCGGGGCAATGCTCGTTGCAAGATTTTTAATGTCCAGCGCGGGCTGAAGCCCGCCTGAATGTAAAAAGGATTCCCCCGCCCCTCCCCTCTCACTTCATCCGGAAACCTGCCGGAGTCATGTTGACACGGAAGCGGGCGCTCATCGCTTCGGCGGCCTTGACCGCGTCGGAGCGCTCTTTGTAAAGGGCATAAACCGCAGAGCCGCTGCCGGAGAGCGAGACGAACTGGGCGCCAGAGGCCGCGAGCGCGTCGCGAACCTCGCGCGCCACCGGATAGTGCTCGAACACCACCGAGGCGAAATCGTTCTCAAAAACGCCGAGTACCGACGTGTCCCTCTCGTTGCAGAGACGGCGAACAAGGGTTTTCAGGTCGGGCACCGGGCGTTCGAACTGACGATGGAAGTTTTTGTAGGCCCATGCGGTCGGCACCTGCACCTCCGGGAAGACCGTCACCACGTGCCAGGGCAGGGCAAGATTGAGGTCTTCGAGCTCCTCGCCGATGCCCGTTGCGTAGGCAAGTCCTTTCATTTCGAGGAAATAGGGCACGTCTGCGCCGAGTTTGACGGCAAGTTTGTGCAGCTCTGCCGAGGGCACGTCGATCTGCCAGAGCTTGCACAGAGCGTTGAGCGTCGCCGCCGCATCGCTGCTCCCCCCGCCGAGACCCGCGCCAAACGGCACCCGTTTTACCAGCTTGATAGCCGCCCCGCGCTTCACCCCAGTATGCTCCTGCAGCGCTTTGGCAGCGCGGATGCAGAGGTTCGAGTCATCAACCGGCAGATCGAGATTGGTGCACTCCATTGAGATGGCGTCAGACTCGGTGAATTCAAGGGTATCGAACCAGTCGATTGGCGCGAAAATCGTTTCAAGAGTGTGATAGCCATCAGCCCGGCGGCTGGTGATGAGCAGACCGAGGTTGATTTTGGCGCAGGCTTTGACCGAAAAGTGCTTCATGGAGCGATTGATTTTATCGTAAAATATTTCCCATATTCACTCTAAGACCCTGCCGCAGGGATACTCCGGCGGGCTGAAACTGTGCAACGAATCTCTCACCGACCCATGTTCACGATGCGTAATCCTCTATTCATTTTTCTATGCGTCATGGCTGGTATGAGCTTGCCATGCCAGCAACCCGCGGCAATGGCGGCCAAAACCTCATATGCTTCCGAAATCGTGAAAGATGTGAGAGAAGATAAGGTTTATTTACTGGAAAAAATCCGCAAGCAACTCACAAAGCCCTCGGAAAAGATTCTCGTCGAGGCGCTCCTGACCGAAGATGGCCCGAAAGCGGCAAAACTGTACCGGAAACAGCTTGAGGAGCATCCCGATCCTCAACTCGATCCGATAAGCAGCTCGCGGCTGGCTGCTTATGAGTTTGCAGTATCGACTACCCCCGGCCTGCCGGTCATGCAGGCGAGGGCTTCGTCGGATTCGCGCCCTCCAGTGATGGCCATCGCCCAGCCGCTTCAGCCAAACCAGTCTGCCAGCAAGCCCGATTCGTCACTCAAACGCACGCCTCCGCCAGTTGCCCCTGCCCGTGCCACAAGCAAAGGTGACACCGTCAGCACCAAGATGGCACCACCCCCTGCGCAGACTACGGGGGGAAATTTCACGCTTCAGTTCGGCAGCTTTGACAGCATCACCAATGCCGAGCAGCTGGTCGCGCAGCTACAATACACAGCCCCGGCCCGGGTGCAGCAAATCAACGGAGTCTACAAAGTGCGCCTGAGACGCACATTCACGACCCAGCAGGAGGCCGTAGCTTTCGCGCGCACGCTTCCGATCGAATCAATCGTCGTGCCACCGCAACCATGACCATGATACAGATCAAGCGAGCATGAGCCGCAGCATCGAATTCATCGGGCGGTCGGCGGGCATCGTCCAGCTCAGGGAGCTGGCCATGCAGGTCGCCGATACTGACGTCACGGTGCTCATCACTGGAGAAACCGGTTCTGGCAAGGAGGTGCTGGCCCTCTTCATCCATGACCACAGCCGCCGGGCGGGCAGAAGCATGATCCCGGTCAACTGCGGTGCGATCCCGTCGGGCATTCTCGAATCTGAGTTGTTCGGCCATGAAAAGGGTGCCTTCACCGGTGCGGTACAGGCAAGAAAAGGGTACTTCGAGAGTGCTGACAAAGGCACGATCTTTCTGGATGAAATCGGTGAAATGCCGCTCGAAACGCAGGTCAAGCTTCTGCGCGTCATCGAAACCGGCCAGTTTCAGCGGGTCGGTGCATCGGAAACGATCTCTACGGACACGAGGATCATCGCGGCCACCAACCGCAACCTCAACCAGGCGGTTGCTGAAAAGCACTTCAGAGAGGATCTTTACTACCGCCTCAGAAGCGTGGAGTTGCTCATTCCACCGCTGCGGGAGCGCGGCAGTGACATTCTGATGCTGGCCGAACACTTTGTGCACGAGTTCGAGCGGAAGCACGCCATCGCCTTCGAGGGATTCAGTCAGGAGTCAGGCGAGCTGATGCTGCGCTACCCGTGGCCGGGCAACGTGCGGGAACTGCGCAATCTGATCGAATCGCTGCTCATCCTCGAACGGGGTAAGAAGATCACTCCCGATATTCTCGAAAAACATCTGGTGCAGCGCAGCCGCCACAAGGGGCTGGTGCATGAACCCGGCAAATCGGAGAAAAACGAATTGAACCTGATCTACAGCAGCCTCATCCAGCTCCGCCAGGAGATCGGCGAAATCCGGCAGATGCTTCAACAGGCGCTCCTCTACCGCCAGCCAACGTCGCCGCTGCTGCTGCCGGCTTTCCCTGCACAGCCACTCGCACAGACTTCACCAGCGCCTGCGGCCCAAGATGAGGCTCCGGTAAGGCTCGAAGAGCTGGAAAAACGCGCCATCGGGGAGGCCTTGGCAAAATTCGACGGAAACAAGCGCAAGACCGCACAGGCCCTTGGTATCAACGAGCGGACGCTCTACCGCAAAATCAAGGAGTACGGGCTGTAGAGAGAATTAAATATTCTTGCCCACAACCTCCACGTTTTCGCCTACCGTCGCTTCCTCACCACCGCCGCCAGCGCCAGCACACCAGCAATCCCCAAACATGCCTGGGGCACCAAATCCGGATGGATCGTGTAAAAAGTGATACCGCTTTCAAGTGGCACATCGGCAGTCAGCACCGACTGTTGCCACCAGGGCGTTTCAGCGTAACTGCGCCCACAGGTATCGTAGAAGAGCGTCACACCGGTATTGGCACAGCGGGCCATAGCCCGGCGGTTTTCGATGCAGCGGAGCCTGCCGATGGCCGCATGTTGCCATGGACCGTATGAAGTGCCATACCAGCCATCGTTAGTGACAAGAGTCAAGAACTGCGCACCTCGTCTGACAAACTTCGATACCTGACCGGGGAAAATCGATTCATAGCAGATAATGTTGGCCATCCTGACCAACTGCCCTTCACGACTTGTAAAGCGCATAACGGTAGTCTCCCGTCCTTTCGCCCAGCTCGATATCCCCGACATCGAAAAGCTGAGCTTCTCCAGCCACGGAAAATATTCCGAATAGGGAACCCGCTCTCCGAAAGGCACAAGGCGCATCTTCCGGTAAATCTGCACCGGGCCACCTGCCGGACGCAGAAGCATAGAGGCGTTGTAAGCGGCATACTCCACCCCGGAAGCAGCCACAGCCTCGCCCCTCGCAGAGTTCGGGAAGACCGGCACCTCATCAGGGAATCCGGTCAGCAGGGGTGCATCCCAGCGCATGACCATGCGCATGACCGAGTCCATGTACGGCTTGTTTTCCGGCAAGCGGATATAAAACGGTATGGCGGTTTCCGGCCAGATAATCAGCTCCGGACGCTCCCCGCGCACCGCTTGCCCGGTCAGGCTGTAGAGCCGTGACAGGGTCTCTTCCGGGCCGAGGCCATCCCATTTTTCATGAGGATCGATATCCGGCTGCACCAGCGCAACGCGTACTTTAGAATAAGTATTATCCAACGCCGTATTCCGGAAAACCTGCCGCGCGTAGAAGAGCGGAGTAGCAATCATCACAAGCATGACCATCACGATACCCGCCTTCACCTGAAACGTCTCCTTTCCCCTGAAAAGCAACAGCGCAAGCACATTGAAAGTCAACAGCCAGAAACTGATTCCCCAAACGCCTGTCAAATCGGCATACTGTACCATCCAGAGCAGATTGGCCTGCGAATTGCCGAAGGTCAGCCACCCGAGCGAAAAATCCTGCTGCATGTAAGCCCACTCCCACCCCGTCCATATAAAAGGCAAAGCAAGCAAGGCTGATCGAAAACCGGCTCTCTTCTTGAAATAGTAAAACACCACCAACGGCACGCTTGAAAAGAGTGACTGCACAAACACGGTGAGAATGCCGCCAACCATGGTGGCGAGGCATACCCACCAGAGCGTGATGAGACAAAACAAAAGCATCGCCATCCAGCTCTTTCTGAAAAAAGGGCCGAAACGTTCTTCGTGTTCAAGAGAAAGCAATAACGGAACCAGGGCTATCCATGCAAGAGGTTCGAGATGAACGGTGGGCCAGGTCGGAAAGGAGATACCGAGTAGCAGGCCGCTTAGGAGTGGCAGAAAAAAAGTTCTCGAGAGTAAACGAGGCCAGGCGCCTTTATCAGCATCACTCATGACGACGCCCCTTTACAGAACAGGATAATGGACAGAAACAGCTCGCCTGAGTCATTGCAAACACCATTGAAAGGAAACTGAGAGATGGGCGCCGGAAGCCGGGAAGAGACATATTTTACTTTACTTATTAATATTTATTCTTTAAATTTGTTTCAAGCTGTTATAACAGGAAGCAACCCAGTGTTTTTCCTGAAAATACCATTTTAAACGCCACCAGAAAAAGGAGAATCATTATGGCTCTTTTCGGCTCAAACGACGTGACGACCGCTCACTCCGATTATGAAATCGTACTTGAAGGCGGTTCCAGCTCCTGGGGAAAGGTGAAGGCCCGGGCTAAGGTCAACGTACCTCCGGCCAGCCCTCTGCTTCCTGCAGACTGCAATGTCAAGCTGAATGTAAAACCGCTCGATCCGGCAAAAGGTTTCGTTCGCATCTCCGCCGTTTTCGAGTCGATTGTCGACAGCACCAAGAACAAGCTCACCATCGAGGCCGACATCGCCAACGAAACCAAGGAGAGAAGGATCTCCGTCGGTGAAGGCATGGTCTCGGTTGGCGACTTCAGCCACACCTTCTCTTTTGAAGGCTCCGTAGTGAACATGTACTACTACCGCTCCGACGCGGTCCGCCGCAACGTGCCCAACCCGATCTACATGCAGGGCCGTCAGTTCCATGACATCCTCATGAAAGTTCCGCTCGACAACAACGACCTCATTGATACCTGGGAAGGTACCGTGAGAGCCATTGGCAGCACCGGCGCGTTCAACGACTGGATCCGTGACTTCTGGTTTATCGGCCCCGCCTTTACTGCTCTGAACGAAGGCGGCCAGAGAATTTCGAGGATCGAGGTCAACGGCCTGAACACTGAGAGTGGCCCTAAAGGTCCGGTCGGCGTTTCCCGCTGGCGCTTCTCGCACGGCGGTTCCGGTATGGTCGATTCTATCTCCCGCTGGGCGGAGCTCTTCCCGTCAGACAAGCTTAACAGGCCCGCACAGGTTGAAGCTGGTTTCCGCTCCGACTCGCAGGGTATCGAAGTCAAGGTTGACGGCGAATTCCCCGGCGTATCGGTCGATGCAGGCGGCGGCCTCCGCAGAATCCTTAACCACCCGCTCATTCCGCTGGTTCACCACGGCATGGTTGGCAAGTTCAACAACTTCAATGTTGATGCCCAGCTCAAGGTTGTCCTGCCAAAAGGCTACAAGATTCGTTATGCGGCGCCTCAGTACCGTTCGCAGAACCTCGAAGAGTACCGCTGGAGCGGTGGCGCTTATGCCCGCTGGGTCGAGCACGTCTGCAAAGGCGGCGTCGGACAGTTTGAAGTTTTGTACGCTCAGTAAGCAAGCGACAATAGTTTCGAATGCAAAAAAAGACCGGCCCTCGTGCCGGTCTTTTTTTTATTGAATCAAAACCGAGTCAGACCCCGATTTTGATAACAATTTGAGTTAAGACATCTACCGCAGAATCAATATGAGCAAGAGGGTCTCATCTTCGCCTCTTTTATCACTCACCCCAGAAGCTCCAGAATATCCTCGATCTCATCCTTGATTTCGAGAAGCAGCATCCTTCGGCGCTCGCCGGTGATCTCGAACTCTTTCTGCTCCTTTGAAAGCTGCTTCTGCAGTTTCAGTATCTCGTTGGTTTTGTGATCAGCACCAGCATTATCAACCTTGCCGCCCTTGACCATCTGGCTCGCCTTGTTCAGCTTGTACCCTTTTTCGTACACCAGATCCTTGATATTGAGCACCATGGCAATATCCCGGTTGGTGTAGCGCCGGTTCCCTCGAGTGTCCCTTGCAGGAGCGAGCTCGCTGAAATAGTCCTCCCAGTAGCGGAGCAGGTAAGCGGGAATGCCGGAAATCCGGCTTACCTCACCTATCGAATAGTAACTTTTGCTTGATTCAAAGGCCATCGTAGAAGTCCGTTTTGATTTCGCTTCACTTATTATACATTAAGTGCGTCACATCAAAAAAGAACGGATGAAAAATCTGCTGGCCCTGCGCCCATATCTTTTTCGCTACCGGAAATCGCTTGCCGCTGGCATCGTGTGCGTTGTCGCCACCAACTTTTTCGCCATCGCCGCACCACGTTATCTCGGCGAGGCAATTGACCTCATGGGCAAGCCGTTCGAGATGCACGAAATCCTGCACAAGACCGGCCTCTATATTCTCTTCGCCGCCCTTAGCGGCATTACGCTCTATCTCGTTCGCCAGCTCATCATCGTCACATCCCGGCATATCGAGTTCGACCTGAAGAACGACTACTACTCGCACCTGCAAACCCTCTCCGCCTCGTTTTACGACACCACCGGATCAGGTGAGCTGATTTCACGCGGCACCAACGACCTGAACGCCATCCGCGACTTTCTCGGGCCGGGCATCATGTACTCGATCAACACGCTCTTCCGGCTGTTCTTCGCCATCGGCGCGATGCTTGCCATCTCTCCGCTCCTCACGCTTTTCGCGCTGCTTCCTGCGCCATTTCTGAGCTGGTCGGTTTACAAAACCGGCGTCTCGCTTCAGTTTCAGTCAAAAAAAATCCAGGAGAACTACGCCTCCATCACCAACCTCGTGCAGGAGAATATCTCCGGCATCCGGGTGGTCAGAAACTACAATCGCGAGGAGTGGGAGACCAACCGGTTCGAGGCACTGAACCGTGACTATTACGACAAGAACCTGCGGCTCGGCAGAATCCAGGCGGGATTCATGGCTGTGCTGACCGCGATGACAGCGCTATCGCTAATACCGGTCATCTGGGCGGGCGGCCTCGGTGTGATAAACGGTACGATGAGCATCGGCGACATCGCCCAGTTCGTGGTTTACGTAACGATGCTGAGCTGGCCGATCATCTCGATCGGCTGGGTGACCAACATCATCCAGAAGGCGGCAGCAGCGCAGGGCAGGCTGGATGAGATATTTAACGCGAAGCCAGAGATCGTCGAACCGACCTCCAGACAGGCGAGCGAAACAAAGAAGCCGCTCAAGGGTGAGCTGGCGTTCGAGCATGTCGGCTTTGCCTATCCCTCGCAGCCCGACCGCCAGGTGCTGCACGACATTTCGTTCACCGTCGAGCCGGGCACGAAGGTGGCCATCGTCGGGGCAACCGGCTCCGGCAAATCGACGCTTGTCAACCTGATTCCGCGCCTGTACGACCCGACGAACGGGCGCATCACCATCGCCGGGCAGGATATAAAATCCCTGTCGCTCGGCGCGATCCGGCGCACCATCGGCTTCGTGCCGCAGTCGAACTTCCTCTTTTCGGACACGATCCGCAACAATATCGATTTCGGCAGCAACGGCGGCGGTATTGACGTGATCGAAGCGAGCCGGATCGCCATGCTGCACGATGATGTGACCGATTTTCCGGATGGCTTCGACACGATGCTCGGCGAAAAAGGCATCAACCTGTCGGGCGGCCAAAAGCAGCGTGCCTGCATCGCACGGGCGCTCCGGTGGCATCCATCGATTCTCGTGCTCGACGACGCGCTCTCGGCGGTCGATACCGCCACCGAGGCCAGCATCTTCGACGGCCTGCTCAAGAAGCTGCCCGAAACCACCATCGTGCTTATCAGCCACAGAATCTCGACTGTGAGGAACTGCGACCGCATTATCGTGCTGCACGACGGCGCCATCGCCGAAAGCGGCACCCACGAAGAGCTGCTCCAGAACGGCCGCTACTACGCCGACCTCTACATGCAGCAGATGCTCGAAGAAGAGATCAGCGCACTAAGCTGAGTTCCGCAAGCTGCCGCCGCAAATCCTTTCTCGACAACCCGTACATGTGCACGTAGAGCATGTTGAACATCAGCACTGCCGAGCGGAGCGTGGGAGCGCGCATCGCCCGTTCGATGGCTCGGCGGGGGTGAAAACTTTCGAAGTGAGCTCGGTGTAGCTCGGGATGAACTCTTCGAGGCTCATCTGCTTTGGATAGTAAAGCATCTCCTGCCCCCATGAAAAGCGGAAGGCGTCGTGGTTGTAGCTCGGGTGCAGCAACCGTCCCTCGGCGGCAAGGCGATCGAACACGCCGGTGCCCGGAATCGGGCGCAACAGGTTGATGCCGGGTACGTCAACACCCGCCTCGTCGATGAAGGCGTCGATCCGCTCCGGCATGGCGAGCGTGTCGCCATCGAGGCCGTAGATGAAGCTGCCATAGACGCAGATGCCCGCCTTGCGAATCTCCTGGATGCAACGCACCTGCCGCTCGGCGGGGTTGTGGAATTTGTGGTGCGCCCGGTTGCTTTCGTCGGCGAGGCTCTCGATGCCCACCAGGAGCGCCCCGCAGCCGGAGCGGGCGAAGATGTCGAGCAGCTTCGGATTTTCGCCGAGCAGCGTGGTGGCCTGGCCAACCCACTTGATGTTGAATGGAATGAGCTTCGAGAACAGCTCGGCGGCATAGGCCGCGTCGGCGTTAACCGTGTCGTCGAGGAAGAAGAAGATGCGGCGATCCTGCTTGAGAAATTGCTCCACCTCGCGCACCACCTCGCCGACCGGACGGTGGCGCAGCTTGTGGCCGTTCATGACGTGCACATTGCAGAAGTCGCAACTGTAGGGACATCCGCGCGTGGTCTGCACGACATTGGTCGTGAAGTAGCGGTTGATCTGGAGCGCGGATTTATCGACCGGGCGCGGTGCGGAGAGATCGGGAAAAGCCCCCTGCCGGTACTCGGCTTTGAGTGCGTCGCGCCGCAGATCTTCGAGCACCTCGCGCCACAGCTCGTCGGCCTCGCCGATCACCAGCGTATCGCCGTGCTCGCGGCAGCGCTCCGGAAAGATCGAGACGTACGGCCCACCAAGTACCACCGGCACGCCGCGCTCGCGGAAGAGCGAGGCGACCTCGATGGCCGGTTTGACCGCACCGGTCTGGACGCTGATGCCAACCAGATCCCACGACCTGTCGAGCGGCAGCTTGTCGAAACGAAGGTCGCAGATCTCCTGCCGGACACCGGGAACATCGACCGAGCTGAGAATCATGAGCGAGAGCGGCGGAATGGCGAACTGCGCCCGCTTGATGACGGCACTCATGGCGCGATCTTTCAGCAGGGCGAGTCCGGATTTGGGTGTGCCTTCAAGCGACGCCGCGCCATCGACGCCACTTGAGGCCTGCACGAAAATAAGGAGAACCGAACGGGTTCGAGTCGCGTCGCTCATGTGAATCACGCTCCTTTGCCGAGCGCGATCTCCTGCAAGCGCTTCAGCTCCATCAGCGCGTCGAGCGGCGTAAGGCGGTTGATGTCGATGCCGGACAGCGCCTTGCGCAGGCGGCTCTCCTCCTCCTCGAAGAGCGAAATCTGGCGGGCCATGAGTTGCGATGAAGCCTGCCGCTGCACCGGCACCTCGACCTCGCGCCTCTCCATTCCGGCCAGAATCTCCCGCGCCCGCTCGATCACCTCCGGCGGCATTCCGGCCATTTTGGCCACCTCGATGCCGTAGCTGTTGTCCGACGCGCCACGCACGATCTTGCGCAGAAAGATCACCGTATCGGCGGTCTCGACCACCGTGGCGTTGAAGTTGACGATCCGCTCGAAGCGCGATTCCAGCTCGGCCAACTCGTGGTAGTGCGTGGCAAAGAGTGTGCGTGCGCGGAGCTGGTCGTGGATGTACTCGCACATCGACCAGGCGATGGACATGCCGTCGAAAGTACTGGTTCCGCGCCCGATCTCGTCGAGCAGGAGCAGGCTGCGCTCGGTGGCGTTGTTGAGGATGCTCGCCGCCTCGTTCATCTCCACGAGGAAGGTGCTCTCGCCGGAGGTGAGGTTATCCGACGCGCCGACGCGGGTGAAAATCCTGTCAACCAGACCGATTTCGGCAGACTCGGCGGGCACGAAACTGCCCACCTGCGCGAGCAGCACGACGAGGCCCGCCTGTCGCAGATAGGAGCTTTTACCGGCCATGTTCGGACCGGTGATGATGAGCAGCTGCTGGCTCGCGCCGACATGGCAGTCGTTTGAGATGTACGGCTCGTCCGCGCCGAGAATGCGTTCGAGCACCGGATGGCGTCCCGCCGTGATCGACAACTCCATGCCCTCGTTCATCGCCGGACGGCAGTAGCCGAACTCGTCGGCGCAACTCGCGAAGCAGGCGAGGCAGTCCAGCTCGGCCAGCGCAGCAGCGGTCGTCTGGATCGAGGCCGCCTGTTCGGCAACCGCGGCGCACAGCTCCTGAAACAGCCGGTGTTCGAGCAACTGGCTCTTCTCCTCGGCGGTCAGAATCTTCTCCTCGTACTCCTTCAGCGCCGGAATCATGTAGCGCTCGGCGTTGACAAGCGTCTGCTTCTTTTCGTAATACTCCGGCACCTTGTCGCTGTTGGCGCGACTCACCTCGATGTAGTAGCCGAACACCTTGTTGTACTGCACCTTGAGCGTCGAAATCGAGGTGCGCTGCCGCTCCTGCTGCTGGATTTCAAGCAGCCGGTCACGCGCCCCCGACGAGATCGCACGCAGCTCGTCGAGCTCCGCGTGATACCCGGCGCGGATGTAGCCGCCGTCGCGCAAAGTTCCCGACGCTTCGGGATCGAGCGCACGCTCGATAGTGTCGGCCAGCTCCGGCAGCGGATCGAGCCGCAGAGCCAGTTCACGCAACCGGAGCGACTGGCAGCCCTCAAGCAGGGATTTGAGCTGCGGAACCAGCGCGAGCGACGAACCGAGCTGGCGCACCTCTCGGGGCATGGCCCGCGAGGTGGCGATGCGGGCCAGCGCCCGCTCCAGATCGATGATGCCGCCGAGCGCCTGCCGCGCCGCTTCGCGCAGCTCCGGCGCATCGAGCAGCTCCCCGACCGCGTCGTGCCGATGCACCACCGGCTCCAGCTTTTTGAGCGGATGCAACAGCCAGCGCCGGAGCAGCCGCGCGCCCATCGGGTTTTTCGTCCGGTCGAGCACTTCGAGCAGGCTGCCGTTCAGCGTGCCGTCCTGCATCGAGGAGATGATTTCGAGATTGCGCCGCGTCTGGATGTCGAGCGTCATGGTTTCGCCACTCTCGACGAGTCCGATCCGCACGAGGTACTTCAGGCTTCCCTGCTTCGCCTCTTCGAGATATTGCAGGATGGCTCCCGCCGCAATCCGCCCTGCCTCGTACCCTTCGATGCCAAAGCCCTTGAGCGAATGGGTCTTAAAGTGGTTTTCCAGCACTCGCGCCGCCTGCTCATCGGTGAACATCCACTCGTCGAGCGTTGTGAAGAGCGCACCGCTGAAGAGGCTTTTGGCGAGGGATTCGTGAAGCTCCCTGTCGCGCGACGAGATCAGAATTTCGGAGGGGCGGAGCGACTGAAGAAAATCCTTCAGCTCGCCGAGCGGCAGTTCGGTCATGCGAAACTCGGCGGTGGTCACGTCCACAAACGCCACGCCCGCCATGTGCTCGCGCCCGCGCTTCACCGGCACAACGGCACAGAGGTAGTTGTTGTGCCGGTCGTCAAGAATCTTGTTGCTGTAGGTGATGCCCGGCGTCACGATGTCGGTGATCTCGCGCTTGACGATCCCCTTGGCCAGCGCCGGCTCTTCCACCTGGTCGCACACCGCCACCTTGAACCCTTTCGTTACCAGCTTGGCGATGTACCCTTCGCTGGCGTGATGCGGAAACCCGGCCAGCGGTATCTCGCCGGCACTGCCATTCGAGCGCTTTGTCAGCACGATATTCAGCGCCGCCGAAACCGTGACCGCATCGTCAAGAAAAGTTTCGTAGAAATCGCCCACGCGGAAGAGCAACAGATAGCCCGGATAACGCTCCTTGACATCGAGATACTGGCGCATCATCGGTGTCGGTTCTTTTGTGCGGCCCTGAGCGCTTTTTGCCATGATGAGATCGCGGGATGAGATTGTCGTGTACCGAAAGGAGAGTTAAACTAAAGCAGCGGCCATAAATATACAAGTCTGCAAGACAGCTTGAAAAGCTCTGGGCAACTCCATATTTTGGATCACCATTTTATCCGGCAATCAACCATCGTTCTCTCATGGACTTTCACGCTCTTCTGCGCGTCATACACATCACGGGCTTCGCCGCCTGGTTCGGCACGATCTTCGCAACCCTCTTTCTGTTGAAAACGCTCGAACCCGGCCTGACCGGCGAAAAGAAGCAGGCCGAAGAGTACTCGCTGCTCCTGCGCCGCTTCATCAAACTCGAAACGAAGGTGGCTGACGTAGCTGTCATCTCGGTACTGCTTTCCGGCCTGCTCCTCGCGCACTTCTACGAAGGATGGCATCCGTGGGTCTTCGCCAAGATAGGCCTGATAATCCTCCAGATTGCACTCACGATGGGCTACATCGTCAAGGCGATCCAGCCCATCACCTACCCCTGCGACGCGGTGAAATATCGTGCCTGGTACCGGCTTTTCACCATCTCGTTCAGCATGTTCGGCATTGTGCTGCTCGTAACATTTTTTCTGCGCTGAACATCTCTGTGAAAGATCAGGGTAACGATTTGAAAAACAGTTTCTTTCTTGTATATTCTTGCTCTTTATCACCAAACTATTACTAATGATGCAGGCGCTGATCGAGATTTCCGACAAACAGTATCTGGTAAAAGCAGGCGACAAGATTTTTGTCCCCAAGCAGAAGGCCGCCGCTGGCGACGTTATCGAAGTGAAGACTCTCATGCAGGTCAATCAGGCGGATTCAGCCATGAAAGCAGGCACCGCAACGGTCAAGGTTCTTGACCACGTCCGGGACGAGACCATCGTCGTCTTCCGCAAAAAACGCCGCAAACGTTTCCAGAAACGCAATGGACACCGCCAGCACATGACCCAGGTCGAAGTGCTGTCACTCTGAACGAACAGGAATTGATAACACAAATTTTTTTGTCTCATGGCACATAAAAAAGGTGGCGGGTCGACCAAAAACGGCCGCGACAGCAATCCGAAATACCTCGGCGTAAAAGCCGCTGGGGGCTCTGTGGTCAACGCAGGCACCATCATTCTCCGCCAGCGTGGCACGGCTATCAAGCCGGGCGACAACGCTGGTCTCGGCAGGGATCACACCATTTTCGCCCTCGTCGATGGCACCGTTCACTTCAGAAACGGCCGCAACAACAAAAAACAGGTCGATATCATCCCCTCCTGATTTGGGTGGAGATGCATTACACTTATATTGAAAGCAAGCCGGACAAGCGTTAACGGCTTGCTTTTTTTACGCTCTATGAGCATCCCGATACATCGCCGATTGAAACGCTACTGACCCTTCGGGCGCAGGTGCCTGGCGCTTTTTCTGCCCAATCACTGACTTGTGCGTTTCACCTGCTGCTTCCGCTACTAACCGGAAGCACCGGGCTTCTTGGTATATATTCCCGGCAAGGCAGCTCTTGCCGAACGTATTGAATTCAAGTTTTTTGAGCACACAATGCGGATTCCCACGGAAATCCGTTTCAATGAGGTTTAACAAATCACTCCCGACGACGTTTTGTCCCGACTGACTGGCGAGTGGCTGCGACTCCCGGATTTTCAGCGGCGTCGCTGATTCTAAATATGTCCCCTGCGGCTACCAGGCAAGGGCATCATTCCAACAGAAACCAAAACCCGTAAGTGCATTATGAAAATCACCGTTATTGGCGCAGGCAACGTTGGGGCAACCACGGCTTTCCGTCTTGCAGAAAAACAGCTTGCAAGAGAGCTTGTGTTGCTCGATGTCGTCGAAGGCATACCTCAGGGAAAAGCACTTGACATGTATGAAAGCGGCCCGATCGGCCTGTTCGACACGAAGGTGAGCGGTTCGAACGACTACGCCGATTCGGCAAACTCCGACATCGTGGTCATAACCGCCGGCTTGCCGAGAAAGCCCGGAATGAGCCGCGAGGATCTGCTCACGATGAACGCTGGTATCGTCCGCGAAGTGACCGGAAAGATCATGGAGCACTCGAAAAATCCGATCATCGTGGTGGTCTCCAACCCGCTCGATATCATGACGCACGTGGCCTGGCAGAAAAGCGGACTGCCGAAGGAGCGGGTCATCGGCATGGCCGGTGTGCTCGACTCGGCGCGTTTCCGCTCCTTCATCGCCATGGAGCTTGGCGTTTCAATGCAGGATGTGACCGCCTGCGTGCTCGGCGGCCACGGCGACTCGATGGTGCCGGTGGTCAAATACACCACGGTGGCGGGAATTCCAGTGTCTGACCTCATTTCCGCTGAAAGGATCGCGGAGCTTGTCGAGCGCACCCGCAACGGTGGCGCGGAGATCGTCAACTTCCTCAAACAGGGTTCGGCCTTCTACGCTCCGGCAGCGTCGGTGGTCGAGATGGTCGAGGCAATCGTACTGGATCGCAAGCGCGTGCTGACCTGCGCCGTGAGCCTCGACGGACAGTACGGCATCGACGGCACATTCGTCGGTGTCCCTATCAAGCTCGGCAAGAACGGCGTCGAGCACATCTACGAAATCAAGCTCGACCAGAGTGACCTCGACCTGTTGCAGAAATCGGCAAAGATCGTGGATGAAAACTGCAAAATGCTCGATTCAGCCAACACCTGACAAACAGCAGAACTCGCACACTGCCGACAAATACACGAAATGAAAAGAGGCTGTTCCGGAAGCGAAACCGTGACAGCCTCTTGGCGTTTATAATGATTTTGAAAGGTCCCAAGGGCATCAGCGCCCCCTCGCCTCACTCACAGCATAGAGATTTCATGAGAGACCATTGTCGGCTTTGAACTTGTTGGCCTCCTGCACAGCGGCCACAAGTTTTTTGGAAAGGCCGGGCATCTTCTCGTAGTCTACCCAGAGCGAATCTTCGACGATATCATGGATTTGCGATGCTATGTCGATTGCCATCCGTTTACGCCTGGCAAGTTCTTTTTGCAGGTCTTTGGCCTCTTCTGACATGGTTTTACTCCCTGGATTTACTATGGATAAAAAATAAGCCGGCTTGTGGAATCCGATACTACCTACCTTATCGTCTCGCGACAAAATTAAGGAAAAACAAGCACTATTTCTTAATTAATTATAAGCACAATAAACTCTTCCGAATATCAAGCAAGAAAAACCCATTATCAACAAAAATAGTTTACCAAGCAAAAAGAAAAGAGCGGCACAGGCTCAGGATATCGGGAAATAAAAAAGCGACCAGAGATGGGTCGCTTTTTTATTCCTTCCTACTTATGGAAAAAACATCGTCAAAAACATCGTCGTCGTAATCACCCCTGCAGAATGACACAAACAGTAAACCTGTTAACCTTAAATCGCCGGCTCTTCATGCGTGACGCAGTGAATCGCACCGAGGCCCCAGATGAGATCACTGCAATCGATACCCACAACCTCCCTGCCGGGGAAGCATTGTTGCAGGATGTCGATGGCTTGCTGGTCTCGGGGGCAGCGGTAGGTTGGGACGAGAACTACTGTGTTGGCGATGTAGAAGTTGGCGTAGCTAGCGGGGAGGCGTTCGCCGTCATAATACACCGGCTCGGGCATGGGGAGCTTGACGACGTTCAGGGGCTTGCCATCGAGGCCGGTCATGGTTTTGAGAAGCTCGTAGTTCTCCTGGAGAATCTGGTAGTTTTCGTCCTCCGGATCGTCCTCGACCGTGATGACGATAGTGTTTTCGTTGACGAAGCGAGCCATATCATCGACGTGGCCGTCGGTATCGTCGCCTGCGATGCCATCGCCGAGCCAGAGCACCTTTTCGATGCCGAGATAGCGCCTGAGCTGCGCTTCGATCTCCTCCTTGCTCAGCGATGGGTTGCGGTTGGGGTTGAGCAGACAGGCGGTGGTAGTGAGCAGCAATCCCGCGCCATTCACGTCGATCGCGCCGCCTTCGAGCACCATGCCGGTCGAAATCATCGGCAAGCCCTGAATCTTCGCCACACGCTCCGGCACGGCGTTGTCGTCGTTGTATGGTTCGTACTTGCCGCCCCAGGCGTTGTACTCCCAGTTCATGATGACTTTATCACGCTTGCCGTCCTGCGTGCGGATGACATAGTTCGGGCCGTGGTCGCGGCACCAGGCGTCGTTGGTCGGAATGCGGTGGAAGACGATACGCCCGGCGTAGCGCCCTTCGGGATCGCGCTCCTTCAGCAGTTCGCGTGCCTGGGCCTCCATCGCGTCATCGAGCACGTTGATGTTGACCGTTTCGGAGCGGCTGAGCTGATAGGCCAGCTCGGCGAAGACTGCCGGAACCGGCTCGAACTTGCCGGGCCACGATTCGAGTTTGTGCGGCCACGAAAGCCAGGTTGAGGCGTGCGGCGCCCACTCGGGCGGCATGAAATAGGTCGGTTCGCTCATCGGTACGTTGGACTTGGAAAAGTAGGGTAAAAAGATTCAGTGCCGGGCAGCCGCTTCGATCCGCTGAACGCGCTGCAACACCGGCGGATGGGAGTAGTTCAGGAACACGTTGAACGGGTGCGGCGTCAGGTTCGAGAGGTTCTGCCGCGAAAGCTTCTTGAGCGCGTCAGCCAAAAGTGCGCCATTTCGATACGTCGTGACAGCATAGTGGTCGGCCTCGAATTCGTTGCGCCGGGAGAGCATCTGCATCAGAATCGAAATGATGAACTCGACCGGATTGTAGAGCAGCATGAAAAAGAGCAGACTCGCATACACCGAGGTCTCCTGCATGTCAAAAGCCTCGAAGAGCATCCGGTTGTTCATAAAGAGCGAAAGGAGATAGAAAACCACGCCGAGGTTGAGCATACTCAGCACCATCGACATGAGGATGTGTTTCTTCTTGAAGTGACCAATTTCGTGCGCCAGAACGGCTACCAGCTCGCCTGTCGAGTGGTTCTTGATGAGCGTGTCAAACAAGGCAATGCGCTTGTTCTTGCCAAATCCGGTGAAAAAGGCGTTGCCCTTCGCCGAGCGTTTGGAGCCGTCCATGACGTAAATTCCGGTGAGCGGAAAGCGCACCTCGGCAGCGTAATCCATGATCGACTTGCGCAGCTCGCCATCTTCGAGCGGCTCGAACTTGTTGAACATCGGCATGATCCAGGTCGGCGCAACATATTGCAGAAGCAGACTGAACGCTGTCACGCCGCCCCAAGCCCAAAGCCAGCCGAGCGGCCCAGCGCTCTGGAAAAACCAGAGGATCACAGCCAGCACCGGTGTGCCGATCAGCACGGCAAGCAGAAGCGTCTTGATGAGATCGGTCACGAACACCTTCGGCGTGGTCTTGTTGAAGCCAAACTTCTCTTCGAGCACAAAAGTATGGTAGATGCTGAACGGCAGGTCGGCAACGCTCTGAAACAGCAGCAGCGCGCCGATGTAGAGCACGCCGTTGATAACCGGATCGAAGCCCCAGGCGCGAATAAGCTGGTCGAGCGCGTTGAAGCCGCCCGCGAACCAGAAAACGAGCAGCAGGGCGAGATCGAAGGTCGAGCTGATGAGTGAGAATTTGGTGTTGGCCCGGAGGTACTCCTGCGAGCGGCGATAGTCCGCCGGATCATACACGTCGCGAAACGCCTCGGGAAGCGTCGGCGACGCAGCACGGAGGTTTAAAAGATCGGCGGCAAGTTTGATGAGCCAAGTGCCGATAAGTGTAAAAAGAATGATTTGGCCAAACAGGTTCATCATCATAACGGTTTATTCGTCGATCCAGCGCCGCGTGATGTCGCCGTAGGAGTCGATGCGGCGGTCGCGCATGAATGGCCAGTGCGAGCGGTAAAAGGAGATTTTCGACAGGTCGCAGTCGGCATAGAGAATCTCCTCGTTGTTGTGCGCGGCCTCCGAGATCACCTGGCCGAATGGATCGGAGACGAAGCTGTTGCCCCAGAACTCCAGATCGCCCTCGGTGCCCGCGCGATTGGCGGCGGCTACGAACACACCGTTTGCCACGGCGTGACCGAGATGCGAGGTCTTCCATGCCTGCCGCTGGCTTGCGCGAACCGTGTCCGAAGTCTCGGAGGTCGCCCAGCCGATGGCCGTGGGATAAAAGAGAATGTCAGCTCCGCGCAACGCCGTCAGTCGCGCGGCTTCGGGGTACCACTGATCCCAGCAGATCAGGACGCCAATCGCGCCAAATTTCGTATCGAACACCTTGTAGCCGAGGTCGCCGGGGACGAAGTAGAACTTCTCGTAGAAGCCGGGGTCGTCGGGAATGTGCATCTTGCGGTACTTGCCGAGGTAGCTGCCGTCGGCGTCGATCACCGCTGCCGTATTGTGGTGCACGCCACGCGCTCGAATTTCGAACAGCGACGCCACGATCACCACCCCGAGTTCGGCGGCCAGCTCCTGCAATGCTGCGGTCGAGGGGCCGGGAATCGGCTCGGCGTACCCGAACGGCTCGTACTCCTCGGTCTGGCAGAAGTAGAGCGTCGTAAACAATTCTTGCAGGCAGACGATGTTCGCCCCGCCCGCGGCAGCCTGGCGGATGCGCTCCTGCGCTTTCTGGAGGTTTTCCTGCGGATTCTCAACGCAGCTCATCTGGACGAGCGCTATGCGAACCTGATCGGTATTCATGGACGAAAAATCGAAATGATATTGGGAATAACAA